>CAWEZS010000018.1:0-40826 GCA_963813645.1 Terriglobia bacterium | reverse complement strand
GCCATTAGGGATTTTGAGGTGCATTCAAAAAACAGTTAGATCAAACCGCCCGTTCAGTGAGTTATCCTTATCGCGTGCCGCTTCAAGTCCCAGCCCGCGACCCGCAACTGATCCAGATCGTGAACTCCGCTCTGGCCGACGCGTTTCAAAAGAGCAGCAAATGGCTGGCCTGCAAGCCCGGTTGCTCACAGTGTTGCGTGGGAGTATTCGCCATCAATCAACTGGACGCGATCCGGCTGAGAATGGGATTGGCAGAACTCGAGCAGCAAGATCCGCAGCGCGCCGCCCGCATTCGCGAACGGGTCAATGCCACCGTTGCGCGGCTATCTCCCGATTTTCCCGGCGACCCGACCACCGGGTTGTTGAGCACCGACGACTCCGACGAGGCGTGTAAGCAGTGGGACGAGTGGGCCAATGATGTACCCTGCCCGGTGCTCGACCCTGAAAAGGGGACTTGCGAGCTTTATGAATCTCGTCCGGTCATCTGTCGCACTTTCGGCCCCGCGATGACGGTAGACGATGACCTGGGACATTGTGAGTTGTGCTTCGTCGGCGCATCGGAAGAAGAAGTGGTCGCCCATGAGATGCACCCCGACCCGGACCATCTCGAAGAAGTCCTGGTGAAAGAACTCGAGGAAACCACAGGCGTCAGCGGAGAAACGATCGTTGCATTCGCGCTGGCCGGGGCTGAGAAGAAGCAATTGGCAATTGGCAATTGGCAATTGGCAATTGGCCAAAGCATGGACCCGCGATGCTCTCCCGTTAGTCAGCACTCCCTTAACAGTGTCATCCTGAGCGGAGTCCACCCATTCGCTTGCGAATGGGCGGGCGGAGTCGAAGGACCCCTAGCAGCTTAATGCACATTCGCAGAACTTAGGATTTCTAGTTGATGCCTCGGCGAGGTCGGTTGACAGGTAGGGGTCCTTCGACTGCGCAGCTGCTTCGCGAAGCGAAGCAGCCACTTCGCTCAGGATGACAAATTGCAGCTCTTGCTAATTGCTTCTCTTCTTTTCCAGCTCACTCCAACGCGCATAAAGCTCGTCCACACTGTTCTGGGCTTCCTCCATCTCCGCATGCGCAGCCAGAAGACGCGGGCCGTCGCTGGCAATCGCCGGGTCTTCCAGTTGGATGCGCTTGGCCTGCAGCACTCGTTCAGCATCGGCGACGCGCTCCTCAATCGTCGTATATTCGCGCGCCTCCAGATAGGAGAGCTTGTTCTTTGTCGGCGATCATCCCTTCGGGAATCGCAGCCCGAGGAGCCGACCGCGCTGCAGTCTTGGCCGACTGGTTGCCTTCAGCCTGCCACACTTCCCATTGCGAGTAGTCGGCGAAGCTGTCCGCGCCGCCTCGTCCATCGAGGCCCAGCACGATGGTGGACACGCGATCGAGCATGTAGCGATCATGCGTCACCAGCACCAGTGAGCCGCGAAACTCGAGCAGGCTTTCCTCCAGAATTTCGAGCGTGGGAATATCGAGATCGTTGGTCGGCTCATCCAGCAGCAGCACGTCGGCCGGCTGCAGCATCAGTTGAGCAATCAGCACGCGCGCCCGTTCGCCTCCGGACAGCCGTTCGACCGGCTGATTGAGCTGCTCGCCAGTAAACAGGAAGCGGGCCGCCCATGACGCCACGTGAATGACGCGGTCCTGGTAAATCACCGAATCGCCTTCCGGAGCCAGCGCGCGGCGCAAGGTTACATTCGGATCGAGCTCGCGAGTCTGGTCGAAGTACACGATGCGCAGCCACTCGGCGCGGCGAATCTCGCCGCCGGTTGGCCGTCAATTC
This sequence comes from Terriglobia bacterium, assembly GCA_963813645.1. Lineage (GTDB taxonomy): Bacteria > Acidobacteriota > Terriglobia > Terriglobales > Acidobacteriaceae > JAIQFF01. The sequence continues at coordinate 39,043 of CAWEZS010000018.1, read as the reverse complement.
GCCGCGCAGTAGTCGGAGCAATGTCGTCTTGCCGCTGCCATTCGGCCCGACCAGTCCTACTCGCATGCCGGCGGTCAGCATGAAATTCAGTTTCTCAAACAGCGTTCGATCGCTCGATCTCGTAAGACACATCGTCCAGTTCGATCAGCCGCTTGGTTTTTCGATCGGTGGCCGAGAAATCGATTCTGCGCGGTTGCGGTGCGGGTTCGTGCATTCAGGTCCGCGAGTTCGCCCGATCAACTCGTTGGCTTTATCGATACGCGCCTTGGACTTCCTGGTGCGGGCTTTGGCGCCGCGGCGGAGCCACTCAATTTCGTTGTGGACCAGATTTTCCAGTGCTTCCTGCCGCTTCGATTGCGCGTGCAGAAATTCTTCCTTCTTCTCGAGAAAGGTGCTGTAGTTTCCGCGCACCCGAAGCATACCGTCGGGATAGACCCGGCTCAGCTCCGCCATGTCGGTAGCAATATTTTCGAGAAAATAGCGGTCGTGGCTGACGATCACGCTGGCAAACGCTGCCTGCGCCAGCAACTCTTCGAGCCATTCGATCCCCGCCAGGTCCAGATGGTTGGTAGGCTCGTCGAGCAGCAGAATGTCCGGCGCCTGGACCAGCGCCTCGACAATCGCCAGGCGCTTCTGCCATCCGCCGGACAGCGTTGCCGCTTCCACATCGAGGTCTTCGAATCCGGCACGGCCGAGGGTTTCGGCAAAACGAGTTCCGCGCTCCGTCGAATGAACCTTGCCCCGCTCCATCGCGTCTTCCGCGACTGAGCGCACGGTCGCGCCAGACTTGAACTTGGAATCCTGCTCGACGTAGCTCACTCGAAGGCGCTTGCGGAACGCGACTTCCCCGCTATCTGGATCCTCGTCGCCGGCCAGAATTCGCAGCAGCGTGGATTTGCCGGAACCGTTCGGGCCAATGAGCCCGATGCGGTCGCCCTCCGTGACCGTGAACGACACGTTCTGAAAGAGCGGGTTGGCTCCAAAGGCTTTGGAAATTCCCTGTACGTTAATGATTGGCGGCAACGGCGGGCGGTCTCCCTAGTATCTCTGTTGAGGGTATCAGGAAATTCGGTAGCTACGAACCACGTGCTACTTCACGAAGGTCAGTCCGTGCGGGACCGCATGTGGAAACACGTAAGCGTACAGCATCACGATCACTCCGACGATGGCGCCGAGAGCAACTGAGTGCCATACCACGAATCGGAAGATGACGCCTTCATTGCCCACCTGGTTGGTGGCGGAGGTGGCAATCGTGATGGATTGCGCATCCACCATCTTGCCCATCACGCCGCCCGCACTATTGGCAGCGCACATAAGAACAGGATCGATTCCGAGTTGCTGTGAAGTAATACGCTGCAAACTGCCAAACAACGCATTCGACGAGGTATCGCTCCCTGTCAGTGCCACTCCGAGCCAGCCCAGAAACGTACCGAAAAACGGATACGCCCAGCCGGTGCGGGTGAATGCCAGGCCCAGCACGGCATCCAGCCCGGAATAACGGGTCACGTATGCCAGGCCCAGCATGAAAGAAATCGCAATCACCGCCAGGCGCATGCGCATCAGCGTGTGCCAGAAAACTTTTCCCATCCGGGCGGGAGACAAACCCAGAAGCAGTCCCGAAACAATGGCTGCCAGAAAGCAGCCTGTGCCCGTTGCAGACAGCCAGTTGAGGTCATAGCGTGCAGCTTCAGGAGCCGGCTTGGTTACCACGGGAGCGGCACGATAGATAGCGTTGTGCAGATAGGGCAGGTCCCAACCCGGCGGGCCGGGCCGCGCTGTGCCGTCCGGCATTACGACCTTGAACGCCGGAGTAGTGGCCCGGTTCAAGGCCAACTTGACCGGCGGCAAACCCCAAACCAGGACGACCGCCGACAAGATCCCAAACGGCATCCATGCCTTCAACACTTTTCCCAACGGATAAGAGCGGACTTCCAGGTTCTTGTCGAAATCCTCCGCCGCCCACTCGCCTCCAAACGAGTCGGCCACTTCTTTAGTGGCCGGTGCCGGCGGATTTTTTCTTTCGTCATAGTCGAAGCGCCAAATCTTCTTCGGCTTCCAGAACTTAAGAAAGGCGATCGAGGCCAGGATCGAAACCACCCCGCCCATGATGTCCACCAGGCTGCTGTCTACGTAGTTCGACCAGAAAAACTGGGTGAGCGCGAAGGAGACGCCGACAACCAGGATCGCAGGGAACACTTCCAATGTTTCGCTCCAACCCACCATAGTTCGGACCAGCCAGAAGGGCACGATCACCGCGGTGAGGGGGAGGATACGACCAATGGTGGCACTCAGGTCCGACTCCGGCAGACCGCAAGCGGCTGCCAGGGTGTGAATGGGAATTCCGATACTGCCCCATGCCACCGGCGCGGTGTTGGCGATCAGATTCAGCGCAGCCGCATGAAACGGCCGGAAGCCAAGCCCGATCATCAAAGCCCCGGCGATGGCGACGGGCGCTCCGAATCCGGCGGCGCCTTCGATGAAAGCGCCAAAGCAAAAGGCCACCAGCAACACTTGAAGGCGGCGGTCGGCGGTGATCCCGGCGACCGATTCCTTCATGATTTCAAATTGGCCAGTCTCTACAGAAATGTCGTAGAGAAAAACTGCGGCCAGGACGATCCAGGCAATTTTCAGCAAGCCAAAAGCGACGCCATAAGCAAAACTCGCGACTGCCAAAACCACCGGCATCTTGAAAAATATGACGGCGACGAGTGCTGCAGTCGTCGCGCCCCCGATGGCGCACCAGTGCGGCTTGACCTTCAGTCCAACAAGCAATCCGAACAATACAAGGATGGGAAGAGTCGCAACCAGCGTGGAGAGCCACCAGCGCCCGAAAGGGTCGTAGACCTGGGTCCAATGCACAGTGCGTCCTCGTCAACAACCGTAGCGCCGGCGTGTTGGGTGCGCGTCTCGCCCGCCCATCGAGCAGGCCAGAGGCCGGCGCTACTTCCAATTCGTGGGCACATCCACGTACGAGCGGTCCAGCTGTGCAACCGACGTGCATCCCAGGAGCTTGAGAGTGCGGTCCACATCAGCGCGCAGGATTTCAATCGCGCGAGTGACCCCCGCTTCGCCGGCGGCCGCCAAGCCGTAGGCGTAGGCACGCCCGCACAAGACGGCTTTCGCACCCAGGCAGATGGCCTTTACGATATCGGAGCCGCGACGAATGCCGCCGTCCATCAGCACTTCGACCTGACCGTTCACCGCCGCCACGACCTCGGGCAACGCTCTTAGCGACGCCGAAACACCGTCGAGCTGCCGTCCACCATGATTGGAAACGACCACGGCCGCAGCACCTGCATCCACGGCACGGCAAGCGTCGTCTCCGGTAAGCAAGCCCTTGATGACGATCGGTCCCGGCCAATGCTTGCGCATCCAGGTCAGATCGTCCCAGGTCACTGCGGAGCGAGCCAGCGCGGCCCCGACATCAACCAACTCCATCGGCCCTTTCCCTGGGACCACTACATTTGGCAATTTCGAGAGACCGCCATCGAGCAGGTAACTGACAATCCATCCGGGGCGTGCCAACATTTGCGGTAGAAACGGAACTTTGGATACGAGGCTCCCGCCCATCAGTTCTTTCATGCCATTGCGGAAGTCACGCTCGCGCATTCCAGCGACGGGCGTGTCAATCGTAACCACCAGGGCGGCGCAGCCCGCCACCCGGGCCCGGTCGATCACAGCTTCGGAGGCCTCGCGTCCTCCCATCAGATACAACTGAAAACACACCGGGCCGGTTGAAGCCGCCTTAACGTCTTCTACGCGGTGTCCGGAGATGGTGGACAGAATGTATGCGGTGCCCGCGGCTCCGGCGGCGCGCGCTGCGCCGGCCTCGCCGTCAGGATGCATCAGCCGGCTGTAGCCCACCGGCGCCAGAATGGCGGGAAATGAAATGTCGAAGCCCAGCACCCGCGTCCGCAAATCGCAATCGGACACGGGCACGGCATAGCGCGGCCGGAACGTCACGTCATCAAACACCCGGCAGTTTTCCCGCAGCGTGATTTCACCATCGGCGCCGCCATCGAGATAATCAAAGACCGGCCGCGGCAGTCGTTGACGGGCCAAAGGCCGGAAATCTCCAATACTTACGACATGCGGAGATGCCACCGCGCGTGCCGCCCTGCTCATTGGCAATTCCCCGCGGGAGAACCAGTTCGCGCCATGCATCCTCTTGAACTGCACTCGGATTTACGAACACGCGATTATACCGGAGCCCCGGCGACAAAATGGGGGACGGGCGTCCACGCCCGTCGGGCACGGTCTCGGCCTGACGGGTGGGACGTCTCCACCACGCGTAGGAGCAGCAGCTTGTGATATGACTAAAAACCAAGCTCATCTGAAATCTGCGTGTAATGGTGATCGCAATGTCCAGCTTTCTCAGGACTGTCTGTTTCCGCGTAGCGAGTGTTTCAATGTTTGTGCTACAGTGCGCCGCTCAAACTCCGGTCGGACGGCCCATCAAATACGCAACTGAGTATGACTGGTCGATGAGCCCGTCTAAGGAACTGGGTCAGCCGGGCGCCAAAACGGTCAATCTCGCAGCCTGTCCCCCAGGCGTGAAGGGAAACGAGCCGGAGTATTGGATCCTTATCAACGGGTCGGAGCCGGCCAAGGTCACTGGCGGAACTTGCGCAGGAGACGGCCGCCCCGGAACCCTGCAGTTCATGAGTCACGGCGCTCACGCCGGAGGAGAAACTATTTCGAGCGCTTCCGGAGGGCTGCAAGAGGCGCTCATCGCAGCGCGCTACGTGCCCACCAATCCCACTGGCACTTCACAGTCCGGCGTAGTCGTTGTTCCGCCCAGGGAATTGAAGGCATTCGCGCGGGTATCGATTCGCTCGTCCAACCTCACCGTGGATTTCTCCGGATCCATTCTCGAGTGCTGGATGAACGATACCTGCATCTTCGTCGGCGATCCTACGAATGCCAATGCCTATGTGGACATCACGTTGATCAATCCGCGTGGGCGCCCCACGGTGATGAACGGGCAAAAGCCGTTTATCGAAGTGAACGCGCAGAAGACGAGGCTGTTTAACGTGTCGACGCGAATCAATTCAGGCGGCGGGACATTCGGCAGTTTTGTGCAAGTAGACGACGACGAGGCCTTTCTACTGGATGGACTGGACACGAGCCTGGGCGGCGGAGCAGGCAATTACGGAGTGCGCTGCGACGCGACGGTATGCAATCCGGTAATTTACGCGCCGGGACCGTTTGGTACTTTTCCCGGCGTGGGGTGGCTGAAGAATCTCAACATCTCCCTGCAGTGCGCGGCCAACGGAATCGACTGGCAGGCCGGAAACACGCTGCGGATTTCGGACAGCGTCATTCAGGGCTACGCGCAATACGGCGTCCGGGCGGGCACGAAGCGGGGCGGGTACGGCGGCTTCGAGCTCTCCAATGTGTACGAGGAAGTTGGCAACTGCAAGAACCCCCTGGGCAAGATTGGACAAGCCGGCGTGATCGCGCAAGGTGGCAGTGTGAAGATTCATGGCGGAGAAGCTCCGACCGGATGGGTTCCGCGCTTCGCTTCCTCGGGGAACATCGACTATCGCTATTACATTGTTGCCCGGCACGCCACGTTCGGAACATCCAACCCGCTCTACGCTGGCCGAGCGTTGACGAATGGAGCAGGAAGCATCGTCGTAACCACAGCCGATATCACCGGCGCTGCCAGTTTCGACCTGCTTCGTGTCACTGCGGTGGCGGGCCAGCGCGATCAGGGACCCTATGGCACGGGAAACTACGCGGTGCTGACCCACGTTTCCCGCAGCTCAGTGTGTTCAAAGGGCATGTGCACATTTACCGACACTCAGGCCGCGCCGCAGCCCTACACGGTTGCGGTTCCAACATACTTTCCCCTTCTCGACTTCTGGCCGGGAAATCTGGTGCTGGGATCAAGTGGAGATTCAGGCAGTGTTCTGGCGGGCGCCCGCGCCTGGATGGACAATGCTCCCGGCAACGTCGTTGCAGTCCAGGGATCGACCGCCCCCGCATTGATCGCCACTAATTGCGATTCGCTCGGAAGCTGGACACCTTTGTGGGTGAGCTGCTATTCAGCCATGGCTCCGACGTCTTTTTCTCAGCAGGGAGCATTTCTGATGGCGGTCAAGCCAAATTCCGATGGCGGGCAGTGGACGAACCTCAAGGGCCGGATGAATTTCTCGACACTGGGGACCGGGCCCGGGCACATCATCACTCTGTCCGATTCCAATTTCCAGAAGACAGTCGCGACGGCAAACAACCGTCCCACAAATGACGCCAACGACGCTTTCATTGGCTACGACCAGGGGGACGGCAACCCGACGCGCGTGGGAATCAGCTTCGGAGCGCCGCAATCAATATCCAACTACATCGGAAACGCCGGGGATGGGAAAAAATGGCTGGAGCGCCTTACCCTGACGCTCAAGATGTTCACAGTTCCGGTCTCAATCCCCTCGGCCGCCCCGGCCCACGCCACCGACCCGTGCACCGTAGGCACGGAAACCTGGGACGCCAATTTCGTTTACGTCTGCGTGGCTAAAAACACCTGGAAGCGCGCCCCGCTCGCATCCTGGTAAACCTGTCATCCTGAGCGGAGCAGGATCGCTCGCTTGCGAGCGATCACGCGGAGTCGAAGGACCCCTATAGCTGCTACGCACTGAAAAGTTGTCGTGGGAATTTGGGTTGAGGCGGTCAGGGAGGAACGATCAGCTCAACGCCGTTAAACCGGAAGCACCCGAAGTGGGTAGGGGTCCTTCGACTGCGCGGCTGCTTCGCTTCGCGAAGCAGCCCCTCCGCTCAGGATGACACTAAACTCCGGCCGTGGCCGCCTGAGCTTTCACCGCGGCAAAACCAGAGCCGTTCACTTTCATTAACAGGTCCGAAATAGCCTGGTGATCCGCCGGTTTGGAAAAGTAGTAGCCTTGGGCAAAGCCGCAATCCAACGCTTTGAGCTGGTTCACGTGCTCTTCTGTTTCGGTACCCTCTCCGACGGTGGTTAAGCCCAGGGTTTGGGCGAGCATGATGATAACTTGGACAATTTTGTGGCTCTCCACGTCGCTGTCCATATGAGAGATGAAAGCGCGATCAATCTTCAGCGAATCCACCGGGAACTGCTGCAGGCGGCTGAGCGATGAATATCCGGTGCCGAAATCGTCCACACTCAGACGCACCCCCAGAGACTTGAGTTCGGAGAGTACGGAAGCCGCCTTTTCCGGGTCGCCCATCGCGATGGTCTCCGTAATTTCCAATTGCAGATTGTTGGGGTCGAGCCCGGTTTGCTTCAAAGTCTCCGCAATCCCTTTTGCCAGGTTGGGACTGGCGAATTCCTTCGAAGTTATGTTGACGCTCATGCTGAGCGGCGGCTCGGCGGGAAATTGCGCATGCCACGTGCGCAGCTGTTCGCATGCCTCGCGCAGCAATACCCGGTTCATCGGAATGATGAGGCCGGTCTCATCCGCGACCGTAATGAACGCCGCCGGAGCCAGCAGGCGCTCCCCGTGTTGCCAGCGGGTCAGAGCTTCAAAGCCTGTAATCCTGCCGGTCTTTAAGGAAACGATCGGTTGGTAGTGGGTTCTGAATTCGCCCAGTTCCAGGCCTTTGCGGAGTTCGGTCTCCAGTTCCAGACGCCGCACCGCACCCTCATGCATGGCGGTATCGAAGACTTCGCAGCGTGCCTTTCCTGCCCGCTTGGCGCGGTACATGGCGATGCTCGCGTCGCGCAGCAAGTCTTCCGCGTGCGCACAGGCCGGTGTGCTGAAAGCAATTCCCACGCTCGCGTTCACCACGATTTCGTATCCCTGCACGGTGAAGGGAGCGGACAGCCTGGCCTGCAGACGCTCTGCCACCCGGATCGCATCGCTGGGGCTTCGGACATCTTCCAGAAGGATGGTGTATTCATCGCCGCCGAGCCGGGCCAGCGTATCGTCCTTCATCGGGCCCAGTTGCGGACGGGCGATCGTGTCCACTTCACGCAGTGATGCAGTCAGTCGCTGGCCGATCCGAATAAGAACCTCGTCACCGACCTTGTGTCCCAGGCTGTCGTTAAAAACCTTGAATTCATCGATATCAATAAATAGGACGGCGAACTTGTAGTCGGTGTGGCGCTTGGAGAGCACCAGAGCGCGCTGCAGCCGGTCGAGAAAAAGCGCGCGGTTGGGAAGATTGGTCAGACCGTCGTGGAAGGCGTTATGCGCCAGCAACTCTTCCGCGCGCTTGCGCTCGGTGATATCACGGTTCACGATCACCAGTTTTTCGGTTTCTCCCTTGGCGTTGCGAATGGCGCTGGCAGTCGACTCCAGGATGCGCCAGGAACCGTCCTTGTGGCGTATCCGGTATTCCAGCCTTTCTCCCTGGCCGGTGGAGCGGGCCTTGTGCGCCGCTTCCAATACGCGCTGCCGGTCATCGGGATGAATCTGGTCAATCGATGAGGTAGTCTTCAATTCTTCGGCTGAATACCCGAGGACGTTGTGGTAGGACGGGCTGTTGTAAATCCTCTTACCGGTGCCGTCTACCACCGCAATCATGTCCGCCGCGTTCTCGGTGATCAGCTGAAAAAGCTCGTCCCGCTCGGCCAGACGGCGCCGCATGCGTTGCAGTTGCAGATGCTGGTAGAGGGTGTAGATGTCGAACAACATGACCACAAAGGCCAGACCGCGGACCCATTCCTTGAGGTCGGTCCAATAGGAGCCCTCGGTTTGCGGACCTAACTGGAAGAAGGTTAGAGAGACGATTCCAAAAGTCAGGACAAGGGTGACGAGAACGGCCAGCCCCCACAGCCACCACTCGCGCCACTCGATCTGCCATCTCTGGATCGGGGCCGCTAGCGGGATGCTCTCGTTATCACTATCAATGGGGGATTTTTTCGAAGCCATGCCGCCGGTCTCTACTCTCGCTACAGAGACGATTCTAGACCGGTAAAAATTGCGCGAAAGTTACCGAAGTTTAGCGCCGGAGCGGCGCGGCAGTGTGGGCGCGAGCGCCCCGCTCGTGCTGAGTTGTTCGTGGCGCTGCCGCACGAACGGGGCTTGCGCCCACATGGTCCAAGATCGGGTTGGAGGACGGGTCAGTGCGCCGGCACCACGGGCAAAATCAGCGTCGAAGGATGCTCGGCATCGTGATAGACCGTGTTCGCCGCCGAAACATAGTTCCGGGCGAACGCGGGATCTTCTCCTGTGTTCAGGTTCCGGTCGAAACGAGGGAAATTGCTGCTGGAAATCTCCACCCGCAGCATGTGTCCCTTGAGAAATACGTTGCTCGTAGACCACAAATCAATGGTGAACTTGTAAACCTGCCCCGGATTCATCAGGCTGGCCTTCTCCTGCGAATCGCGATAACGGGCGCGGATGATTCCTTCTGTCAGATTCTGGGCGAATCCATCCGGCCCCACATCCACCAGCTTAGCCGTGAAGTCTGTGTCCACGGCCGACGATTTAGCAAACAGTTCGAGGCCGACCGGCCCCGTGACTTCCGTGTCCTGCGCAAACGCCGGCGTGGTGTAGATCAACACGTCGTCGCGGGCCTCCGCCGGACGTTGATCGCGAGGACCAGGCGCCAGATGTAGCGAATCGCAACATAGCGGGCCGCCGATCGTTGGAACCGGATTCGACGGATCATAGACGTAGTGGTCTGACGGTTCCGATCGAGGAGACACAGTCGAAAGACTGCCGTCTCCGCGAAGGGAGTTGGCGCCCTTGGTGGAATGCAGGAAATATTTGGTGCTCTGCGCGCGAGCCAGCGGCCAGTCATCTTCTTCACGCCACTGGTTGGCGCCCATGACGAAAATCTTTACCGGCTTGCCGGCAAATTCATTCTGCACGCCCTTAAAGAGGTAGTCATACCACTTCAAAGTAACTTCGTTTTCATCGTACTCGGCGGCGGCGGCTCCAAAATCAACCTCACCGATTTTTCTGCCGCCTCCGGCGTGGCCTCCAATGGTCACAAACAGATGCTGCCCTTTGCGTGCCGCTTCACTTCCACCGTGCGCTTTGATTCCGATGTAGTTGCGCAGCGAGCCCCCTTGGAAAATGTCGTACCACGCGGCAATCGAGAGCACGGGAACGTTGATGTCACCGAAGTGCTCTTCGATCGAAATCTGCTTCCAGTACTGGTCATAGGTAGGATGAGCTAACCAATCGAGAAAATAGGGGGCCAGGGACGCCGTGGAAATCGGCGCTGCGGAAGGATCAGAAAAATTAAACAAGGGATAGGTAGCCAGCGGTAGTTTCCATGCTCCTCCGAGAGCGTTGGTGTTTTTTTGCACGCTCCGATCGAAGGTGTCTTGAGACAGGCCCGAGGTCCAGGATTGGTTGAACCATTGTTCGAAGGCGCCACCCTGGTAAGTCCAGTTTTCGTGATAGTTGCTGGCAGTCACCACCGGGCAAATACCGCCGAGATGCGGAGGATGCGCAATGGCCGTCAGCATCTGGGTTGCGCCCACATAAGATCCGCCCCACATGCCTACTTTGCCGTTCGAGTAAGGCAGCGCCGCCGCCCACTCCACGGTATCGTAACCATCGTTCGACTCGTGCTTGAACGTATACCAGTCACCATCAGAGGTGTAGCGGCCGCGGACGTCCTGAATGATGACAACATATCCCGTCGCCGCAGCCTTGAAGGCAAAAGCCGCTCCGCCGCTCTTGTTATAAGGAGTGCGCTGCAAAAGAACCGGAAACTGGCCGTCTGCCTTCGGCCGGTAAATGTCTGCGCGAAGAATTACCCCGTCGCGCATGGTGGCGGTGGCACCCCGCTCCATGGTTACTTCGTAGGGTTGAGCAGCGTAAAGCAATGACGTGGTCAGCATCAAGCCGAGAGCGGCCGCACAGGTCTTTCTGTAGAGCATGGGTGAGATCCTCGTGATTACGACGAGATAAAGGTATCAACTTTTGTATCGGCAGCAAACTCTCGCGCTGCCCTACTCCCGCCCGGCGTCATCCTGAGGGACTTCAGTCCCGAAGGATCTCGCGCGTACTGCACGAGTGTGGGCACGCTGCAAATGCGCTGCGCGCAAGATGCTTCGCAAGCTCGGCATGAAGCATGGGATAAGCGACAGACTTTGGATGGAACTACTTCGCCGACGGCGCCAGCCGGTGAATCTGATCGAGCAGGGCCTGCGGAGAAACCGGACGCCCCAGGAAATCCTTCATCAGGGTTTGCGAATCGCGTTCGGATCCATAGCGCAGCAGCTGCTCCTGCAGCCACCCGTACCAGCGCGGATCGCCCGTATCGAAGGGCCCCAGGGCCTCGCGAATGTGTTGACGCATTTCGGCGGTCAACACCGCGCCCAGCCCGTAGTTCATCATGTAACCGGGCGTATCCACCAATTGCTCCCGCAGCACCCACCAGGACAGCTCGGGATGCGGCACGATATGGAAGTAGTGGTTCGTGATCTCGGTCCACTGGAGATTCGGGTCGGTCGCGGGAGCGCGCAGCATTCGCAGTTCGAAGAGCGACCAGGCAACATCCAACACCACCACGCCGTACAAGGCACGCAGAGAAGCTTGCTGCGAAGTTTCGCGTCCCAGGTAGCGGCGCTGCCAGGCAGGTTCATAAGTGCTCCATCCGGGCACATCGGCAAAGGCTTCCACGAAAAGATCGCCGGGCCAGTAGACGAAAGCCGGACGATTGCGGATCGCGGTGAGGTTCACCACGTGGCCGTTCTCGTGTACCAGTTCATTCAGCACAAATAACCCGCCTCGCGCATAGGGGGCGGAAACCCGGGCGATGGTGGGCTGCCACGCGCCGTTGACCATCCTTCCATGAGTGACGTAGTCGGTGTAAGCCAGCGGCGCCTTCCCGGGTCGTGGATCCAGGTCGTACAACGTGCCTGATTGTTTGAGGTCTAACCCGAGATCCTGGTAGAAGCGCTGATTGATAGGTTGAAGCGATTCGCGTGGAATGGCGCCAGCGAGCCGGCGGTCGGCCTCGGCGCTCAAAAAACTGAAGCTCCACGGCTCAACCGGGTCGTCGGGATTGACCTGGCGCCAGGCATCAAGAATCTGCTCCAGCCATCGTTCGACATCGGCGGTGTTCACTCCGGCGTCGCGGGCAGCAGCGTCAACTTCGGAGCCATGTTTCGCCGCATCGGCCGCAGCCAGCGCGATCATGCGCCGATAAGGACTGTCCGGTTCGTTGTTGCCGTTGATCGCCCGCCACAAGGGTTCGAGCGCCATGAAAACGGCCTTGCGCCGCTCCGGCTCTTCGATCTCATGAAGCAGGTCAAGCACCGACTGGCGATTGATCTTCCCGCCCTCGAAACTGACATCGTTGGCTTTCTCCGTGAAGCAGGCCAGCAGGGCCATTCTCAGAGACGCATAGTCCTGGTCTTTACCACTTGCGTCCTGGCATTTTCCCGTTCCTCCCGGACTAAAGGGAGCCGAAACAGTTTCAGAGTACGTCGCCGACTGAGTACGCATGGCGCCAACTGCGTTCCTGTCGTTCTCCGAAAGGCCATGACTCGGCAATTTTGCCAGGCGTTCAAAAAACTCCTTACGCTTCTCGCGATAAGCCGCGCTCCAGGCGACGCGATCCTTGCCGCGGTAGCTGGTGAATAAACCGGAATCAATGGTCGTGATGATGGTAAAGGCATCGCTAAAATCCGCGTAGACGCTCTCCACCTCCGCGACCTGTTTGGAATCGGCGGTCATCCCGGCGATTGCGGTCGAAGTGAAGCAGACAAGCAGGAAGATGCCGGCAAGAGATTTCGTCATAAATTTCCAGTTTACTGAGGATGGGCCTCCATCGGCGAATCTGAATTATCGTAAATATTGTTCTATGTGGGGAGTGTCGATTTAGCCCGGCATCCGTCGATCTATTTAGACAGCGGCGTAGTCGAATTCCGAGGCCGGCAGGTACCGGGATCGCATCGAAGGTTAATCGAATGCAGAAATTATTCTGCCGGAAGTGTCGATTTGGAAGTCAGCCATTCGACATACGCATGGAGACATGCCAATGAAGTACCTGCTGCTGATTTATGCCGACGAGCAAGCCTGGACCGAGGCCGAGCGAACCCAGTGTTATAGCGAATCGACAAAGCTGGCCCACGAACTCCAGTCCAAAGGCCAGTTCCTGGCCACTGCTCCCTTGCAGTCGGTAGCGACTGCTACCACGGTCAGAGTGAGGGATGGAAAACGACTGGTGACCGATGGCCCTTTCGCGGAAGCCCGCGAACAGCTGGGCGGATACTTCCTGGTGGATGCCAGGGACCTGGACGAAGCGAAGGATATCGCTGGACGGATTCCCGGCGCCCGCAAAGGCTCGGTAGAAATCCGGCCGGTGCTGGAAATTCCGGGCCTGCCAACGCCTTAACGTTGAAATGTAGGCGCGAGCGTCCCGCTCGTGCTCCTGCTTCTCGAACGCTGCCGCACGAGCGGGGCGCTCGCGCCTACATCAACACTGTGTTTGTTTGGAATGGACGATGAATTAGCCGAATCCCTGGCGTAATTTCTGAATCCAATCACAGTACTGAGAGCCCCTACCTGGGGCGGAGTTCGAACGAGTACTTCCAATTGTTGTCAGATACGCTCGATGTACAGCTGTTTGCAGGGCGCCGACCTTCGTTAGCTGTTTGTATTCAACGGTTTGCTTTGCGCTAAGGGGATTTCAATGGCAAAGAGAATGTTCCTGATGTTGGCTGTGGCAGCAACCCTGCTAACGGCCCTAGGCTTCTTTAAGTTCAAGCAGGTGCAAACGGCGGTGCAAGCCGCTGCCTATACGCCGCCCCCAGAGGCGGTCACCAGTGTTGTAGTGCAGGCGGAGAAGTGGCCCTCGACGACAGGCGTAATCGGCACCATGGAAGCGGTTCACGGCGTGATGGTCAGCGCCGACCTTCCAGGATCTGTAGCGAAGATCAACTTTGAGTCCGGCAAGGCCGTACGGCAAGGCGATGTTCTCGTCGAGCTCGACACCCGCGAGGAACGGGCGCAGCTTGCCTCTCTCGAGGCCCAGCGCGATCTGGCGAAGATCAATTATGGCCGATGGGAGGGGCTCGTGAAAGAGGGCGTCGTTTCCCGCCTGGAATTCGACCAGGCCACCGCCCAGCAAAAACAAACCGAAGCCAATGTGAACGCAATCCGCGCCACCATTGAGCGAAAAACGATTCGCGCCCCGTTCTCGGGCACGCTGGGCATTCGCAAGATCAATCTCGGCCAGTATCTGTCCGCGGGCACTGCCGTGGTGCAACTGCAGGCCCTGAATCCTATTTACGTCAACTTTGGTCTGCCGCAGCAGGCACTGACCCAGGTCCATGTTGGACGCAGTTTGCAGGTCACGTCCGAAGACTTGCCGGGGAAGGTTTTTACCGGCAAAGTCACGGCGCTCGACTCCGTGATTGACGAGACCACCCGCAACGTTCAGATACAGGCGACGCTGGCCAATCCTGAGGGCAAGTTGCAGCCCGGAATGTTTGTGCAGGTCGAGGTGGTCCTGGGAGCAAGTCGTGCGGTAGTCCCGCTGCCGGCATCCGCTGTCAATTATGCCCCATACGGCGATTCGGTCTTCGTGATCACTGACCTCAAGGATCCGAAAGGCCGCACCTATCGTGGCGTGCGTCAGCAGTTTGTGAAAGTCGAAGGATCGCGTGGCGACCAGGTGGCAGTGATTTCGGGCCTGAACCCAGGCGACGAAGTCGTAACGTCCGGTGTGTTTAAGCTGCGCAACGGCGCCGCGGTCCAGGTCAACAATAAGGTTCAACCAGGAAACAACCCAGCTCCAAAGCCTGAGGACAGCTAAATGAAGTTCACGGATCTGTTCATTAAACGACCCGTCCTCGCGATGGTCGTCAGCCTGGTTATTCTGATCGCCGGGCTGCAGTCCATACGCTCGCTAAGTGTGCGTCAGTACCCGCGCAGCGACATCGCCGTGGTGTCGGTTTCGACGGTTTACGTGGGCGCAAACGCCGACCTGGTTCGCGGATTTATCACGACTCCGCTGGAGCGCGTGATCGCGAGTGCCGACGGGATTGACTACATGGAGTCGTCGAGCGCTCAGGGCCTCAGCACCATCACGGTGCACCTGAAGCTCAACTACGATACCAACGCGGCGCTTACCCAGATTCAGGCAAAGGTGGCCCAGGTGCGCAACGACCTGCCGCCGGAAGCCGAAGCGCCGGTCATTGACCTGCAAACTGCGGATAATCAATTTGCCGCGATGTATATCGGGTTCTCGTCGCCTGATCTCGACCAGAATCAGATCACCGATTACCTCACTCGCGTCGTTCAGCCTAAATTGAGCGCCATCAGCGGTGTGCAACGCGCCGATATCCTGGGCGATCGCACTTTCGCGATGCGAATCTGGTTGAAGCCGGACAAGATGGCGGCGCTCGGCATTTCAGCCTCTGCTGTCCACGACGCTCTGGCGCACAACAACTACCTCTCGGCGCTCGGGAGCACCAAGGGTTCGATGGTGTCGGTCAACCTGGTAGCCAACACCGATCTCCGAACCGCCGAAGAATTCAAGCAACTGGTGGTGAAGAACAACAACGGCGTAGTCGTGCGACTCGGCGACATTGCTGATGTCGTGCTCGGCGCCCAGAACTATGACTCCGAAGTCCGCTTCAACGGCGAGACCGCGACCTTCATGGGAATCTGGGTTCTGCCGACGGCCAACTCGCTGGAAGTCATCAAGCAGGTTCGCGCGGCCGTTCCCGGCATCCAGGCAGAATTGCCTACCGGGATGAAGGTCGGCATCCCCTACGATTCGACGGCCTACATCCAGGACGCGATCAACGAAGTGCTGAGGACGCTTACCGAAACCCTGCT
Organism: Terriglobia bacterium; assembly: GCA_963813645.1. GTDB lineage: Bacteria > Acidobacteriota > Terriglobia > Terriglobales > Acidobacteriaceae > JAIQFF01. The sequence continues at coordinate 23,312 of CAWEZS010000018.1, read as the reverse complement.
CATCGTTGTCGTGGTCATTTTCCTTTTCCTTGGCTCGATGCGTTCGGTTCTTATTCCCGTCGTGGCCATCCCGATTTCGCTCATTGGCGCCGTCTTTTTGATGCTCGCGTTCGGCTTCACCATCAACCTGCTGACCCTGCTGGCCATCGTGCTCTCGGTCGGCCTAGTGGTGGATGACGCCATCGTGATGGTCGAAAACGTCGAGCGCCACATCCACTTGGGCAAAACTCCCTTCCGCGCCGCCATTGACGCCGCGCGTGAGTTGGTCGGCCCCATCATTTCGATGACCATCACACTGGCCGCAGTGTATGCGCCTATCGGTATTCAGGGCGGCTTGACCGGAGCCTTGTTCAGGGAGTTCGCGTTCACGCTCGCGGGAGCTGTAATCGTCTCCGGAATCGTGGCTCTGACCCTGTCTCCAATGATGGGATCGAAGCTGTTGCGCGCGGGAGACACCGAGCGGGGATTTGCAGGCTGGGTCAACCGTCGCTTTGAGCGTGTCCGACGGCTTTACGAACGAGCCCTGACCGGAACGCTTCATTACCGGCCAGTGGTCTTGACCCTCTGGGCGATCGTTGCCGTACTGATGATTCCCTTCTACATGTTCTCGCAGCGCGAGTTGGCACCGGCCGAGGACCAGGGCGTAGTGTTCGGCGTGATCCAGGCTTCTCCCAACTCGACCATCGATCAGACCCGGCTTTACACCAACCAGGTTTACGACGTCTATCATTCGTTCCCCGAGAACGAGAGCATTTTCCAGATCACGTCGCCGACCGGCGGCTTTGGTGGCATGGTGACCAAGCCCTGGAGCGAACGGAAGAAGACCGCGCAGCAGCTCCTGCTCGAATCCACCGGACCGTTATCGAAGATCGCTGGTATCCGTGTGATCCCGCTGACGCCGCCACCCTTGCCCGGTGGTGGAGATTTCCCGGTTGATTTCGTGGTTGCCTCACCCGCCGAGCCGCAACAACTCGTCGCCTTTGCCAAGCAGTTGGTAGCCAAGGCCTTCGCCAGCGGGCTGTTTATCTACGCCGATTCCGATCTGAAATACGATCAGCCGCAGACCGAGGTCGTCTTCGACCGCGACAAGCTGCGCTCCCAGGGAGTTGACCTGAGCCAGGCTGGACAGGATCTCTCCACTTTGCTGGGGGGAAACTATGTGAACCGATTCAGCATCCAGGGGCGAAGTTACAAAGTGATCCCGCAGGTCAAACGTGCCGAGCGCTTGACCGCGGACCAACTATCGCAGATCTACGTCACCGGATCCCAAAACAAGCTGGTGCCGCTCTCCACCTTCGCCTCTTTGAAGACGACCACAGAGCCGCGAGACCTGAAGAAATTTCAGCAGCTCAACGCGGTTCGGATTCAGGGAGTAGTTCCCCCCGGCGTGCCGCTGGACCAGGCACTGCGTGTGCTGGAAGACGAGGCCAAGGCGATCCTGCCCCAGGGTTTCACGGTTGACTACGCAGGTGAGTCGCGCCAACTCCGCACTGAAGGCAGCAAATTTCTCGGGACCTTCCTGCTGTCCGGCATCCTCATCTACCTGGTGCTGGCGGCGCAGTTCGAGAGCTTCCGCGATCCCTTCATCATTCTCGCGGGGTCAGTCCCGCTGGCGATTTCAGGAGCGCTGCTGTTCTCGTTCCTGGGGCTGACGACGCTGAACATCTACAGCCAGGTCGGATTGATTACCCTGGTAGGCCTGGTGTCCAAGAACGGCATCCTTATTGTGGAGTTTGCCAACCACCTGCAAGAGACGGGCAAGGGCAAATTGGGTGCGATTATTGAGGCGGCTGAAACTCGGTTGCGGCCGATTCTGATGACCACTGCCGCCACCGTAATCGGCCACTTCCCTCTTGTGCTTGCCAAGGGACCTGGAGCAGGCGCACGAAACAGCATCGGCATCATGCTGGTCAGCGGCATGATCATTGGAACGCTGTTTACCCTGTTCATCGTGCCCTCGATCTACATGCTGGTAGCCAAGACTCACACCCACATTTCCGAAGGCGACGAAGAGCCGGAAAGCGTGTTGGAGCCAGTCGGGGCTGCGTTCTAGCAGGAAGCAAGAAAGACCGTGGGGACAGCCGCCGTTGGCTGTCCCAGCGGAGCAAGGCTCCACCATAGATTGCAGTTTCGACTGGCAATTTCAAGCCGTTTTCCGTGAACCATCCCACAAATCTCTGGCTCTACGTGAGGCTGCCATCCTGCCCACGGTCTCTTCTGCCGCGAAGCGGGACAAAAGCAAGCGCAGGACCGCTGCATCCCTGTCCCCTGTTCGCTTCTAAACTGACCCACCAGCGGGAAGCACGAACGCTTTCCACAAAACCGGACCGGCGCTTATACTTGCCGCAAATCTTCGTCTTCACTCGAAGGGTAGAGTACTGTCCGGAGGCCGAGCCGTGGTCAGCGTCGCAATAGACGGTGTCATTCAGAAAGCTGAGCCGAACGAACTGCTCGTTGACGTGATCAACCGGACTGGCACCACCCTTCCCCACGTGTGCTATCACCCGCAACTGGGCCCGATTCAGACCTGCGACACCTGCATGGTCGAAGCAGGCGGACGCCTCGTCCGCGCCTGCGCCACCAAAGCCGTCGACGGAATGGCGATTTCCACCACGTCGGCAACGGCCAGGGCAGCGCAAGTGGAAGCATTCGACCGCATTCTGAGCAACCACATGCTGTACTGCACGGTCTGCGACAACAACAACGGAAACTGCACCGTTCACAACACCACCAAGCTGCTGGCCATCGAGCACCAGAAGATTCCCTTTCGTCCAAAGCCCTATGAAGTCGACAGCACGAATCCTTTCTATCGCTACGATCCCGATCAATGCATTCTCTGCGGCCGCTGTGTCGAGGCCTGCCAGAACGTCGAGGTGAACGAAACGCTGTCGATCAACTGGGAAGATCCGAATCCGCGCGTGCTGTGGGACGGCGGCTCAACCATCGGCGAATCGAGTTGCGTTTCCTGCGGCCACTGCGTCACGGTATGCCCCTGCAACGCGCTGATGGAAAAAACCATGCTGGGACACGCAGGCTTCTTCACCGGTCTGCCGAAAGTCCACGCTCAATGGCATGATCGACATTGTCAAAGGCGTTGAGCCCGAAACCGGCTATGAGCCGATCCTGCAGGTCTCCGAAACCGAAGAGGCGCATGCGGGAACATCGCATCCGCAAGACCAAGACGGTCTGCACCTACTGCGGTGTGGGCTGCAGCTTTGACGTCTGGACCAAAGACCGCCACATCCTGAAAATCGAGCCCGAACACGGTCCCGCCAACGGAATCTCCACCTGCGTAAAAGGCAAGTTCGGCTGGGACTACGTCAATAGCGAGGACCGCCTGACCACGCCGCTCATCCGCGAGGGAAACAAGTTCCGCGAAGCCACCTGGGACGAAGCGCTCGATCTGCATCGCGCGCAGGCTGTCGGAAATCAAAGCGCGCAGCGGGCCGACTCCCTCGCGTTCATCTCTTCTTCCAAATGCACGAACGAAGAGAGCTACCTCATGCAGAAGCTGGCGCGCGCCGTGGTCGGCACGAACAACATCGACAACTGTTCGCGCTACTGCCAGTCGCCGGCGACCACGGGCTTGTTCCGCACCGTCGGCTATGGCGGCGATTCCGGATCGATCTCAGACATCGAGATGGCGGACCTCGTTGTGATCATCGGCAGCAACACCGCGGAGAGCCATCCGGTGATCGCGACCCGCGTAAAGAGCTCGCACAAACTGCATGGCCAGAAGCTGATCGTCTCCGACCTGCGGGAACACGAAATGGCGCGGCGCGCCGATCTCTTCCTGCATCCCAAGCCAGGCACGGACATCGTCTGGCTGTGCGCGATCAGCCGCTACCTCCTGGATAACGGCCTCGCCCACTCAAAGTTTCTCGACCAATGGGTGAATGGGCTCGAGGAATACCGCAAGAGCCTCGAGCCGTTCACTCTGGACTTCGCCTCCCGCATCACCGGCCTCCCGGAAGAAACCCTGCGCCAAGTCGCGCACACGATCGCCGAGGCCAGGAGCATGTGCATTCTCTGGGCGATGGGAGTAACCCAGCACACCCAGGGCTCCGACACGTCCACGGCGATCTCAAACCTGCTGCTGATCACCGGAAACTACATGCGACCCGGCACCGGCGCCTATCCGCTGCGCGGCCACAACAATGTACAGGGAGCCAGCGACCACGGGGCCATGCCGAACATGCTGCCCGGTTACCAGTCAGTGGATGACCCGGAAGTGCGAAAGCGTTTCGAAGCAGGGTGGAGAGTGACACTGCCTTCGACCAAAGGGCTGGATAACCACCAGATGGTGGATGCAATTCATCAAGGCAAGCTCAAGGCGATGTACCTGTTCGGCGAGGAGATGAGCCTGGTAGATTCGAACTCGAACTATGTCGGCGACGCTTTCGCCAAGCTCGACTTCTTCGTGGTGCAGGACATCTTCTTCAGCAACACCTGCCGCTTTGCCGATGTTGTGCTGCCGGGAGCGCCCAGCCTCGAAAAGGAAGGCACCTTCACCAGCACCGAGCGGCGGATTCAACGGCTCTATCAGGTGTTCGAGCCGCTCGAGGGTTGCCGGCCCGACTGGAGGATCGTTCAGGACATCGCCAATCGGCTGGGCGCGAATTGGCACTATCAACATCCTTCCGAGATCATGGATGAAATCGCCTCCCTGACTCCGATGTTCGCCGGCGTCAGCTACGACAGGCTGGAGGGATACAAGTCACTGCAATGGCCGGTCGCAGCCGATGGCACCGACCAGCCGCTGCTTTACACCGAAGGTTTCGCTTTTCCCGATGGCAAGGCTCGGCTGTTCCCAGTTTCACAGATTCCCGCGTCCGACCAGCCTAATGCAGAATTTGACCTACATCTCAACAACGGCCGTTTGCTCGAACACTTTCACGAAGGCAACCTGACCTATCGCACCGAAGGAATTCGCGAGAAGGTCCCCGACACGTTTGTCGAAGTCTCCGCTGAACTTGCCGAGGAGCGCGGGATTCAGAGCGGCACCTGGGTGCAGCTGATTTCTCGCTACGGACAGGTACGAGTACGAGCGCTGGTGACAGACCGCGTCACCGGCCGCGAGCTGTACATGCCGATGAACTCGATTGAGAGCCCGGTGAACCGGTTGACCAGCAGCCACACCGATCCCGTCACCAACACGCCCGCGTTCAAGGAGACCAGTGTTCATCTGAATGTGTTGCCGGAAGTCGGCGAGAGTCCCCTGCCCCGCGTCAATTCTCGCTTCGGCCATCCCACGCCGCAGCAGGGCGTGGAAGTCGAACGCAAGTGGAAGCGCTCAGACTATTCGGCTCCGGGCAATGGACTGGTGCAGCTCCAGACAAAATAATCACAGGAGAAGAAAGTGGCTCAACCAATTCCTCTGGAAATTCCGCCGCGCGATCCTCGTGCCGACCTGCGCTCCCGCGTGGAACGCGCCCCCGAAAAACATGCCGAAGCTGTGTTGGCGGCCTACGAATTGCTCCAGCAACTGCACGACCAGGGAGTGCTGGACATCATGCGTTCCGCCGTCGCGGCGCGGGACGAACTTCTGGAGAAGGTCGTCGACAATGCAAAAACGCCCGAGGCCATGCGCGGAATCCGGAACCTTCTTTACTGGCGGCGCATTCTTGGCAGCATCGAGCCGGAGTGGTTCCAGGGCATCTTCCAGGCAATTCCCGAGGGTCTGGCGCGAGCGAGCGCGGACCAGCAAAAACCGGTTGGCCTCTTCACGCTGTTGCGGCGACTGATGAGTAAAGACAGCCGACGCGGGCTGGCCGCGGCCATCGCCTTCTTACAGGCCTTCGGACGTCACCTCCAGCCCGAAGAACCCGGCCGCGCCAATGGTCGGAGTTGAGCATCGCAAGCGATCCAGGCGGTTATCGACGGCGCAGCTCACAAGGTGGTGGCCGCATCACTGCCCTTTGCCTTAGACTCTCTCTTCACCCATCTTCCCGGAGGCTTCTTTGGCTCGTGCTCCCAAAATCTCTCCCGCAATCAAGAAACGCGCCGCGCAAATCAAAGTGATCCTCATGGACGTGGACGGCACCATGACAGACGGTGGTGTCACTCTGCTGTCGCAAGCCGGCACCGCGCTCGAAATCAAAACCTTTGACGCGCACGACGGCCAGGGCCTTACCCTCGCTCGGACCGCCGGCCTGCGCACCGGTTGCATCACCGGCCGCGAAAGCACTGCCCTTCTCCGCCGTGCCCAGGAAATGAAGATGGAGTTTATCTACATGAAACAACCGCTGAAAATGCCGGCGTATGAAGAAATTCTCCAGAAGGCAGGGGTTCCCGATTCTGCTGTTGCCTACATTGGCGACGACCTTCCGGATATCCCGTTGATGCGCCGCGCCGGCCTGGCCGTGGCCGTCGGCGATGCCGTCCCCGAAGTAAAGAAAGCTGCGCACTACACCACAAAAGCTCTGGCCGGACACGGCGCGGTCCGCGAAGCCATCGAACTGGTTCTAAAATCGAAAGGCATCTGGGAAGAGATGATCGACAAAGCGCGTGCGTGACATCACTCACGGTGTTGGCTCTTCGAAGGTTCCCCGCTCATGACTTCCGTACGAATAGACAAGTGGCTCTGGGCCGCCCGATTTTTCAAGACGCGATCATTGGCCGCGCGCGCCTGCCAACTCGGCAGGATTCAAGCCAACGGGCAGCCCGCGAAAGCCGCGCGCGATGTCCGAATCGGAGACATGTTGCGAGTGACCAACGACGGCGGCGACTTTCAGGTGGAAGTCCTGCTGCTGAGCGAGATTCGCGGCCCGGCCTCGGTTGCCCAGACCCTATACCGCGAGACGGAGGCAAGCAAGGAGCTTCGCCTCAAAGTGGCAGCCGAGCGCAAGGCGATGCGGCAGTTCGAAGAGTTGCCAGCAGGCAGACCGTCAAAACGCGATCGCCGCAGAATCATCCAGTTTCGTGGGCGGGTCTGACCGCAGGCGGTGAAAACCGCTTCTCACATCGCGCCTCACTTCAAGGAGTTCGCAATGAAAGCCGCAGTGCTCGCTTCGGCAGGCGGGGTCACCAAACGGCCTCTGCGCATCGAGGAGGTGGCAAAGCCTGAACCATCCGCAGGACAGGTGCTGCTGCAGGTGCGGGCGTGCGGCGTTTGCCGGACCGACCTTCACATCGTCGAAGGCGAACTCCCTCCCTTGCGGGAAATTCTGATTCCCGGTCACCAGATCGTCGGAGAGATTATTCAAGGGGCGACGCCGGAACTCGCTCTGGGGACAAAGGTGGGTGTTTCGTGGATCGGGGGCACGGACGGCACATGCTGGTATTGCACGAACAACCATGAGAATCTTTGCGATTCGCCGACCTTCACCGGCTATGCGGTAAACGGGGGATACGCGGAGTTCGCGGCCGCGCGATCCGACTTCGTTTTTCCTCTGCCTCCGGCGCTCGATGACATACACGCCGCGCCGCTGCTGTGTGCCGGCATCATCGGCTTTCGCAGCCTCCGCGTCGCCGGTGTGGAACGCGGAGAAAGAGTCGGATTGTTCGGCTTTGGAGCGTCCGCTCATCTGGCGATCGCAGTTCTCCAGGCCTGGTGGTGTGATGTTTACGTCTCAACCCGCGGAGCGTCGCATCGCAGGCTGGCCGAATCACTGGGTGCCAAATGGGTGGGCTCGGAAGCGGATAAACCTCCAGTGGAACTCGATCGCGCCATCACCTTCGCTCCCAGTGGGGACGTGGTCGTCCTGGCACTTTCCAGTTTGCGAAAAGGGGGCGTGGTTGCCATCAACGCCATCCACCTCGATCGCATTCCGGAGTTCGACTACGACCGCCTGCTCTGGGGAGAGCGGCAAATACGCAGCGTCGCCAACATGACGCGCGCAGATGCTCGCGACTTCCTCAAACTTGCGGCCGAAATCAATCTGCAACCCAGGGTAACGACCTTTGCTCTCGACCAAGCCAATGACGCATTGGCCGCCGTTAAAGGCGACTCAATCGACGGAGCGGCGGTCATCATCCCGTAACCAAATGTGGGCGCGAGCGCCTCGCTCGTGCTGCTGCGCCTCCAACGTCACCGTTCGATCTAGGGCGCACGTACATAAGCAGGCAAGCGGGATAAGGCTGGAATCGTGTTCCGTGGCGTCGCCTACGTGGATCGGTGGTGGATCGGTTTTCGTAGCGCCGGCATCTTGCCGGCTGGCTCGGGAGCTCGCCCCCGGCGGTGGGCGGGACGCCGGCGCTACAACAGTCTGCGTCCGCGTACACAACCATTAGCGACGGAAAGTGGGAGTCTCGCGGAGGGCCACAACAATTGCAACAATCGCAATCAGAATAAACGCAACGGTTGTCAGGTAGCTGTCCATGCCGGCCTCCGACCCAAACTCTTGGATGCAGCTCTTCTATCTTCGTTTGTCCCACCCGTTTGTCCACTGGCTTTTCCTCGCCTCTCTACGGCAACATTCTGAACGTTCTAAGGGTGGCCAACATCCGGTGGCTGCATCAAAACGGGCATGAACGATGAGCCGGAGATCGCGAACCCGGGAGCGAATCCCGAGACAGCGAATCAGCAGGGACAAAACCCGCTAGCGCCGAACCCGGAGCGTTGGACCGAACTCTGCCGCCAGGCCTCGGTCGAAAGAGATCCCAGGAAGTTGCTGCAACTTGTGACTGAGATTAATCGCCTACTGGCCGAGAGACAGGCCAGGCTGGCGCGAGGCCGCAATCCGGAAGACGCGAAATAATTCATCAGTCGCCGATTGCAGTCTCCGGGATCGCACCGGTCTTGCACTTGTGTGCGGTGAATTGGGCCCTGAGACTCTCCTGAGCATCCGCAACCCTCTTCATGGCGCTCAGAGGAACTTTGAATTCGCGATTGCAAAAGGTGCACACCCCGACGGCCGGGATGGTCCCCAACCATTTGGCAACCCGTAGATTGCGCTTCGCGACAGTCAAGATTCGCAGACCATATCAGAAGCCCAAAAAACGTGCGATACCGGACATACTGTAGGTTATAAAATGCGAGGCGGGCAAAAACTGCGTTACGTAAGAAAGAGGGAGTTATGAAACGCGCTGCTCTCGCTTTGATTCTCCTGTTTACACAAGCTCTCTGGGGACAGGACTGGGCACGCACTCAGTTGGAAAAATCTCCCCGGCATCGAGAATGGGTGACGGTGAAGCGTGATGGCCGCTCGGTTGAGACGTTCGTCGTGTATCCCGAGTCGAAAGACAAGAAGCCGGTCGTCCTTCTGATTCACGAGATCTTCGGCATGTCGGACTGGGTCCAGGACCTTGCCGACCAGGTGGCCGCGGCCGGTTACATCGCCGTCGCGCCGGATCTGCTCTCCGGAATGGGCCCCAACGGTGGACGTAGTTCTGCGTTTGCGGCAGACAAGGTCACCGAAGCAGTGAGCCACCTGAATCCGGACCAGGTCACCGGCGACCTCAACGCTGTCGCCGATTATGCCAAGAAAATTCCCGCCTCTAACGGCAAGCTTTTTGTGGGAGGCTTCTGCTGGGGCGGCGGACAAACCTTCCGCTTCGCGACCAATCGCCCCGATCTCGGCGCGGCCTTTGTGTTCTATGGCGGCCCGCCCGACAAGGATGCCATGACTCGGATCAAGGCACCGGTTTATGGCTTCTACGCCGGCAACGACGCGCGTATTAATGCCACCCTGCCCGACACCACGGCGCAAATGAACGCCGCCGGCAAGGCCTTCGAACCGGTAATCTACGCCGACGCAGGACACGGCTTCATGCGCGCCGGCGAGGCGCCCGACGCAAGCGATGCCAACAAGAAGGCCCGCCAGGACGCGTGGGTACGCTGGAAGACTCTGCTGGAGAAATAATTCTTAAGAACGAAGCGCGGTTTGCCATGCCATTGCCGCTACTCCATGAAGAAAACTTCTTTCATCATGGCGAACCGTTCTCCCGGTTGAAGACCCGGTACAGGCTCAAAATACTTTGCCATTTCCGCCTGCCAGCGGAGATTCACGGGATCAGTGGCCAGCGCATCCCAGGCTGCATCGAAGTCGCGCACTCGCATAACCAGTACAAGGTCCTGATCGCGGCGGAATATCGAATAGTCCGAAATCCCGACTTCTTTTAACTTGGCCAGCAGTTCCGGCCACACGTGCGCGTGATCTTTCTCGTATCCTTCGATGGCATCAGCCTTGATTCGCAAGCGGAACGCTACTCGTGGCATGCTGGAGATCCTCCAGGCCGATTTTAACTTTATTTCAGCACCCTTTGGGCTGTTGGGTTTCTCTGCGTCCTTTGCGAATTGATTAGCGTCCTTTGCGGTAAGAGCTCTGAACCGCAAAGATCGCAGAGAAAATCCGCAAAGGACGCAGAGACTTCTGAGATTTGAACTAGCGAAGCTATTTCTTGAGTCCTTGTTTTTCGCGATCCAGCACCATCTGATCGAAGGCATGGGGGAGCGATTCGCAGCGGGAATAGGGGCCGGGTTTGTAGGCGCGGGACTCGATTCCAGCCTGAGAGAGCTCCGAGATGGCCCAGTCTTCCCGGTTGGTAGCGTCCCAGAATTCGATCGCGTCATTGGCTTCGAAGTCTGGCTTGGCCATTTCGTCAGGATGAAAATGCCATTCGCAGATGATGGCGGTACGATCCACGGCGCGCGGCCAGAGCGTGTGCGTCATCATGTAATCCGGATGGAGGCTTAGGAACAGATTGGGAAAAACCGAGTAGTAGTAAACTTTGTTGCGTTGCTCATCGCTGAGCCCGGGAAGATAGGCGCGCCGCAGCTTGCCATCCCTGCTCATGGTGCGGGCTCCGGCCTGAAATTCCATGGAGCCGCCAATGTATCCACGATGGGGCAGGTCGTTCTCGCCAGAAAGATAGTCGCTGATGGCGCTGAGCGCCGGATGCAAAATGGGACAGTGCAGGCACTCGTTGTAGTTCTGCATGATCAGCTTCCAGTTGGCCTTCACGTCGTACTCGATGCGCCGATGCATTTTCAGCGCAGCCATTTGCCAGTGCGCGAACTTCTGCGGCAAATCTTCCAACTGACTGGCCAGCGGCGCAGGCTCTGCGCTGAGGTTAATAAAGATGTGGCCGTCCCAGACCTCGGCTGGAACGCGATTGAGAGGATAATCTTCACGGCGGAAGCCATCCTGCGCGTGGGGAGCGCCGATGAGGCTCCCGTCGAGTCCGTAGGTCCAACCGTGATAGCCGCACTGGATTCGTCCCGCGAAGTGTCCTTCGACGCCGGCACAGATGCGGGTGCCGCGATGCCGGCACACGTTGAAAAACGCGCGCACCGAGCCACCGCCGTCACGAGTGACGATGATGCTTTCACGCGCCACCTCGCGCACAAAAAAGTCGCCCGGCGCAGGAATCTGGTCGGCGCGCCCGGCGCAGATCCAGCTATTGCAATAGAAACGTTCGAGCTCGTCGCGAAAGAAATCCGGGTCGGTGTAGTAGCGGGCGGGAAGCGTAGTCGCAACGGATTGAGTGTCAGAGGTCGGCATTCAGCGCTCAGCGGAGACGGCCGTCAGCGTGGACGGGGACTCTGCCCCCGCGGTTTCAAACATATGGATTCTATAGCAGCCAAGGGTGACACGCTGCCAGCGCCGGTTACCCGCCATTTCTCGGGCTTGCGCCTACGAGGGCGGGTGCAATGTTCTGATTCATGCGGAACAGGTTTTCCGGGTCGAACTTCGACTTCAGTGCCACGAGCCGGGCTAGCTTAGTACCGTAGGCCGCCTTGATTCCATCAACGCCTTCATCGGATCCAAGGTAGTTTACATAGGCACCCGGCGCGGCAAACGGACGCATTGCGTCGAAGAAGGCGCGGGTCCAGGCTATGTTCTCTTTCGCATCCTTCGGATCGGACCAGGCGGAGGTGACCACGAAGTTGTAAGGCCATGTGCGATGTCCGAACGCCGTGGCAGAATCCGGCACGCGGTCCCATGCGCTGTCGCCATTGTGCTCCAGGACGATCACTGTATGCCGCGATGGAACCCGCGCGAAGAAATCGACGACAACATCGATGGCGGCGTCGCTTAGCGCCTTCAGATAGCTGGATTTCCAGTAGCTATGGAGGCCGGCAGGCCAAAGGAAATCAGCCATACGCTGCGCTGCGTTGTATGGCATCGGCTGGAACATGTCGGCGAGCGGAGGTCCGTATTCCCGCAAAGGTTTCAGAACCTTCTCGCCGTCCTCCACAGCTCCCGCGTAGACGCCGCCCATGCCGAGGATCGCTGCCCCACGCATCGGCGCGGGGGCGGAAGGGTCGTCAGGAAAATGGAACAGAAGAGCACCCTGCGTAGATTCTTCCGGCGCCGTAGCTTCAAGGTCGCGCCACCGGCGCATGGCCCCTGGCGCAGCCGCGGCCGGATGAAGCACGATGCCCGCAAGCACCGTCCCCACCGGATGCACTTTGAACTCGAAGGACGTGACGACGCCAAAGTTGCCCCCTCCGCCTCGCATCGCCCAAAAAAAGATCCTCGTTCTCGCGCACGCTGGCGGTAACGATGCGGCCATCAGCCAGCACCACTTCGGCGGAGAGCAGTTATCAAGTGCGAGACCATGTTTGTGCGCACCAGCCAGCCGAGGCCGCCGCCGAGGGTCAGTCCCCGAAACCCCAGTGACCGAGACAAAGCCACCGGTCGCGGCCAGGCCGTGGGGCTGGAGCGCGTCGTTCACCTCACCCCATGTGCACCCAGCTTCCACACGCACCGTGCGCTCAGGAGCGTCAATCGTGATGCCCTTCATGCTCGACAGATCGATCACCAAACCGTCATCGCACACGGCGAAACCCGCGACATTGTGGCCGGTGCCGCGAATCGCAACCAGCAGACTCTGCTGGCGCGCGAAATTTACGGACTGGGCCACATCGTCCGGGCTGGCGCACCGGGCGATGAGGGCGGGCCGCCGGTCAATCGTGATGTTGAAGACGGTGCGTGCGGCATCGTACCCCAGGTCACCAGGAGCGATCAGTTCGCCGCGAAAGTTGGATTTCAGTTGGCTGACGGCAGAGACAGCGATCACTGAGGGCCTCCTTTCACAAGTAAGGATTCGCGCCGCGAACGTCTATCCGGAGTCTCTCGGCCTCGCGAGAGTCATGCCAGGGTCCCATTGGATCTACGTCAACTGGTCGCAACCCGCTTTATACAACGGGCCGCTGCTCGAAAGCTATACCAACGCAAAGTTGCTTTTGCCGTTGTGGTCTACGTTGCCTAATCTCCATCTCCGCGGCATCCGCCACAGATTCCACGCCGACGGCACGACCGGAGGATGTTTTCGGCAACCAACGGACAATGGGCGTTCGCTGGGAACGCAAGCTGCGCAAAACCAACATGCTGATGAGCATGGCGGAAGATCGCGGAAGATCAGGGGTTCGGGAAAAGTCCCGGAAAGATCGGTGCACACCTTTGTAGTTGCAACGATTTTGCAAGTCTTTTGGAATGAAAACTGGCGGAGAGAGTGGGATTGTGTTCCGACCAATTTCAGAAATCACAGCAACAATGGAAAAATCGTTCTATCCCTTTGTAATCGCAGATACTTTTAAGATCGCTGCCATGAAGTCCGACGGTGGTTAACGAAGCCCACAGCAGCCGAAACACGGCGAATTATACGCGAAAAAAGTAACAAAATAGTAACAAGGACTTCAAAAACTCAGCCGTTCACCCGCACGCTAGACCATTCCCCGACTTTCGTGACGCGCACGCTCCCGTCCGGCTGCCCGCGCACCGAGACCTTGTCCAGCCGCGCAGCCGCGTACAAGCCGGAGCGGAATCGGTTGCGGCTCCTCTCGTCCGTGCCGACGCCCGGAACATCGAAGTGCTGACCGACTTTCAGCCTGTGAACACGGTCGGCAATCTTGCGGTACTTGCCCGGTTGCTCGACGCGTGGACGGAGATAGGCGTGTCGCAGCGCGATGCAGTGCTCGTTGCCGCACGAGGCATCGACAACTTGCCCGGCAGGGACGGAACCGTGGGCGTCAATCCAGTTGCGACGACGCCGACCGTAGGCGGTGGACGGGTTGGCGATCTCCTCGCAGTCGCCGTGTAGCTTTGTTGGTGAGAATTTTCCCATTGCGAACCGAAGCTGTGCTTACGCGGACTTCTTTCGAGCAGCTTTCACCTTCGCCCATCTCGCTCGTTGGGCTGCGGCAATCTTCCTTCGAGCAGCGGCTGACATCGTTTTCTTCTTGGGCATGCTGACGACGTTCTGTTTCTGCCCGCCATTCCTTCGCACCTTTGCCCATCGTGCTCTCTGGGCAGCCGCGATCCTCGCCCTTGCTGCCGCCGACAAACGGCGCCGAGTTCCTGTCCTTCTGCCGTACGAACCGCCATTGAGCGCGGCGAGTGCCGCGTCCAGTTGTTCGACTGTTCTTGCCGCCTGATCCCGCTCTTTCCGCAACTGCTGGACAACACCAGCCAAGTTAGCCATGAATTCCCCCTCGCCGGGGATTGTATCAAGAGCGCCGAAAGCGGTTGATGATTCGGGGAGGAAGTGGGAGTCAGTTCACCGTCGCTCCGCCGCAGCACTTTTTGTATTTCAGGCTCACGGACGAGGGGCGGGTGTTAGCGCTACAATTCCAACAATAGCTCGTGATCGCAATCGAGCGGGAGGCCCCCATGCCCGTATACGACTACGTTTGCAACGATTGTCACAAAACCTTCGAATTGATTCTCACACTCAAGGAACACGAAGTAGACGCGAAATGCCCCAAGTGCGGCAGCAAGAATGTTGAGCAAGAAGTGACTGCTTTTTATGCCGTGACCGAAAAGAAGAGTTAGGACGGAAATAACCAACCGGTGAGGTGTGGCGAAGTTGGTGGGCTTTGTGCGCCACCGGGATTCTAGTTGCAGGTGACCCGCATACCCGCTGACTTGAATCCGTCTTCTGCTCTCGCCCGCAGCGATCACACCTGCGCTTCATGACCCCACTCCCACGGGCGTCACACAAGATTCATTCGTACCCGATGGTAAACATTGTTCTCAGACACGCGAGAGCGGCTTGCCGAGTACCTGCTCCACATCTCTGACCTTGCCTTCAAGACGGCCAGTTGCGCCTGTCCGATCATCGATGGTGATGCTGGTGAGCACCCGAGGTGCCAACTCCAGCATGCGGCGGTGACAGCGGAGAATTACGTCCATAACGCGATCTGAATCTCCTTCGATGGTGGTGTGCATGGCTCCCAGCTTGTAGGAAAGGCCAGATTCATCGACAATTTTCAGGGCTTCGGCTACCAAGTTTTTAACGCCACCTGTGACGCCCATAGGAACTACTGCGAAGTCCGCTAGCATAAAGCTTCCTCCGATCAACTGATTCTCAAAGAAAATTTGGGTGGCATTTCCAAATGTTCTTGGCAACGGTTACGATACCACCCTCGATTGGCTGGCGGTTTTCGATTCGACGGCACTTCCCTCTGTGCCCCTCTTGCCCTTCAGACTAGCCAGCAGCCCCGAATACCGCCTCTGCGGTCGGTCATTGCGGACCGCGATGCCCAGCGCCTTCTTCTGCCCGATCAGCACGAGCAGCCGCTTGCCCCGCGTGATCCCCGTGTAGATCAGGTTGCGCTGCAGCAGCATGTAGTGCTGCGTCGCAAGCGGGATCACCACTGCCGGGAACTCCGATCCCTGCGACTTGTGGATCGTGATCGCGTAAGCCAGCGAAATCTCGTCCAATTCCCCGAAGTCGTACTTCACCAGCCGCTCGTCGAAGCGGACCGTGACCTGCTGCTCGACCGGATCGATCCGCTCGACGATCCCGATGTCGCCGTTGAACACGTCCTTGTCGTAGTCGTTCTCCGTCTGGATGACCTTGTCGCCGATCTGGAATCGCCATCCGAACCGCTCCACGGCAGGCTGACCGGGTCGGGCTGGGTTCAATACCTTCTGTAAGGCTGTGTTCAGTTCGCGCACGCCGAGCGATCCCCGGTTCATCGGGCAAAGAACCTGAACGTCGCGGATCGGGTCGAGACGAAACCGTTCTGGAATTCTCTCCTGCACCAGCTTGACCAGCGTTGCCGCGATCTTTTCCGGGTCGTCCCGCTCGACGAAATGGAAGTCGGAACTCGGGTCTGCTCCGCGCATATCGGGCATCTGCCCTCGGCGGATGCGGTGCGCGTTGGTGATGATGTGGCTGTCCGCAGCCTGCCTGAACACTTCGGTGAGCCGCACGACTGGCACGACCCCGCTCTCGATCAAGTCCCGAAGCACCGTGCCCGGTCCCACGGACGGAAGCTGGTCCACGTCGCCGACCAGAACCAATCCGGCGCGGTTGGGGACAGCCCGCACCAGCGAGTGCATCAGCGGCACGTCCACCATCGAGGTCTCGTCCACGACCAGAAGACCGCAGGCGAGCGTGTTCGACTCGTTTCTGCTGAACCGCCCTGTTGCGGGATCAATTTCCAGCAGGCGGTGGATCGTCTTCGCTTCCAAGCCCGTGGTCTCGGTGAGCCGCTTCGCCGCCCGTCCGGTTGGGGCGCACAGCAGGCACTTCACGCCCTTGGCACGCAGGATCATCAGGATCGAGTTCACCAGCGTCGTCTTGCCCACGCCCGGTCCTCCGGTGATGACCACGACCCGGTTCGCGAGAACCGTCTTCAGCGCCTCGCGCTGGCTGGGGGCGAGCGTCTTGCCCGTCCGCTGCTCGCACCACGCGACCGCCTTCTCGAAATCAATCGGCGGATAGATCGGCTCCGCTTCAGCTAGGCTCTTGATCCTTGCCGCGATGCCCTCTTCCGCCCTCCTGAGGTGCGGCAGGAAGATCAGGGGCTCGCCGTCGATCTCCTCCAGCAGCAGGGAGCCACTCGTGAGCATCTGCGACAACGCCTGCTCGACTGTCCCTTCCGGCACCTCCAGCAGCTTCACTGCCGCGAGCTTGAGTTTCTCCAGAGGCAGGGCACAGTGTCCGTCCGAAGTCGCTTCCAGCAGGACATGGTCGATGCCCGCCCTTGCCCGGTTGAGCGAGTCCCGCGGAATCCCGACCTTCTGCGCGATCTGGTCGGCGGTCGCGAAGCCGATCCCGTAGATGTCTTTCGCCAGCATGTACGGATTGCTCCGCACCTTCTCGATTGCCTGCTCGCCATAGGTCTTGAAGATTCGCACCGCCCGGCTGGTGCTCACGCCGTGGCTGTGCAGGAACAGCATGATTTCGCGGACTTGCTTTGCCTCCTGCCATGCATGCGCGATCCGCTCCCGGCGCTTGGGGCCGATCCCGTCGACCGTTTGCAGTTCGGCGGCTCGGTTCTCGATCACGGCTAGAACCTCGGCTCCGAACCGCCCGACCAGCTTCTTCGCGAGAATCGGCCCGATGCCCTTTGACCAAGCCGCTGCCGAGGTACCGCTCGATCCCCTCGGCGGTGGTCGGCGGCACGGTCTTCATGGTCGTCGCCTTGAATTGCAGCCCGTGTTCCTTGTCCCTGACCCACCAGCCCTCCGCGCTCAGCCATTCCCCGGCGGTCACCGAAGGCAGCGACCCGACGACCGTCGTCTCCTCCCGCTGCCCGCGTGCTTTCACGCGCAGGACACAGAAGCCGCTTTCGTCGTTGTGGAAGGTGACGCGCTCGATCAGACCGGAGATTTCCTCGGTCGCGGGTCTGCGTTCTGGGATTGCGGCATTCATCTGGGGATTCATTTTCCCACGGACGGTCTGCCTTGGGTGACCCCTCAGGAAGCCGATTCTGCGGGGATTTGGCTGCCCGGAGAGGGTTCGGGTCGGCTCGGGCGTTTCAGAGGTGCAGGCAGCCTTTGTGACCAAGCCCGCGACGGCATGGGGAACGATGATGACCCGGTATTACCCCACGGCTGCAGTTCAGTACTTTCTTTTCTCACACACCTTTGTAATCCTCCTTCTGCGCTTCAGCAAAATCGTGGCTCAATCCACTTGTGCGCAGTGCCAGAGTCAGTTCGCCTTTAGTCCCGCGATCCGTCCAATACTCACCATCCAACTGATGAATCGGAGTTCCGCGAACATACAAAAGCATGCCGCCGTGCCCAATTGGGCTGCGTTCGCGAAGGAGCGCCCGTGGAGTATTTCGGTAAACGACTGCCACGGTGTGAACTCCCTCGCCGTCTGCGACAATGTTGGCTGACAAACTGACGGAAAAGGATTCTGCGGTAACCAGCCTCACATCAATGGAGGAATACGTCTGTCGAATTACCAAGTAGACTTCAATCTCCCCGCGACCCTGCTTGGTGTTCGGATCAACCCAACTGCTGACGAGACGCCCCTTCCATGTGCCGCGCAAATCGGGTCTTGTCGTCAGCCAAGGTCGAAACATTCTCCAAGACCAAAGCCAGCGGTTCCACAACAGCAGAGTAAAAGAAACGCCAGTTACCGCGTAGGAAAACGCCTTGATGTAGTCGAGAGGCACAGGATGACCCTGTACAAGCAACACGACCGCCCAGATAACGACGATCAGCCCGACCAGCACCTTGGTTTGCGTGCTTGTCATCAATTGTTCTCCACGTAGCTCCACGCTGCGAGAACGAAGTCGTACGCCTGCTGCCGCGTCCACGGCTGGGTAGGGCGGAACAAAAACTTCATTCGACTGACCTCATCCCAGTTGTTGCATCCCTCATCAGTCTGGGTCGCACTGAAACACGTCAGCAGCGCGTTCTGCACATTTTCCTTGTATGAATCACCATTGAAGACAGATGTCGGCACGTTGTACATCAGGCATTCTATAAGGTACGAAGCCACTGGTTCGGCGACCTCGACTTTCTGAGCAATCAGATAGAACTTCAATCTCTTTACCGCACGCACTATGAGCTTGAACCTGCCACCAGTGTCCTTATTTTTCTGAACGCCGCTTGAGTAGTGTTGCTCCGGCCAATTGATGATTGCTTTGCCAGAGTCGGAAATGAACCGCGTTCCCTGTGGCTCCACGTAGGAGGGCACTTGCGCACCGAGGAGGAAGTTGTATTCCTTCTTCTTGTAGAGTCGGTACGCGAACGCAGGAACCACGTCGGCATCTACCCGGTAACTGTTTGCATGAACATCGAAAGCCTTGTCGCCCCGTGTGACTCCGGCTTTGCCAAACTTCGCTTCCAATGCGGACTGCACGTCGTTCTTGAACTCAGCATAGGTATACGGATGCGCGTAGTTGCCAGCGTCGAGCCGACCGTAATCAGCAACAGTATAGTCGTCAAAAAATGGCTCCGTGCAGCAGACGCAAATGTCCACATCACTCTCCTGACGAACATTCGTGTTGTTCCGGTAAGAGCCTTGAGGAATGATTTGGATGTCTCGCTGCTTGAGCGGCTGGTACGAACGGACAGCATCACCGATCATGCGCTCAGCATTTTCCTGCTTCTCGCACTCATGGTCACTCGACGGCTTGCTCCAATTGCGAAATGTCTGCTCCCAGTCAGTTGCCAACGCGCAACTCTCCTTTCATACAGCCATCGCACGGCTGGGATGCGAAAATTCAGTTTACTTCACGTGTTGGGCGAATACAAGGCGAAAGTGTTAGACTGGCGGTGTGGACGAGGGTCGCAAGCGCGTGCTGCTGATCGCCGCCAGCATCCTCGCGGCTCGGAAGCTGGCGCAGTACGACAGCGGAGCACGGGTTCCTGCCACGGTGAGCGCCATTGCCGATTCGATCCGGTGGGCAGAGCGGATCATGGAAGAAATTGATCGGCGTCACCCTGTGAAGCCTACGCAGGAGCAGACAGGCAGGTAGTTCTCCCCAGAGTTGTTCGGGGACAGCAGCTTCAGTGGCGTGCTGGCAATCGTCGCGGCAGACGCGCTGACCTCAGTTCGATGTGTTCCGCACAACAAATGTCCCCGAAGCGCTAAGCGGGTTTCCGACGCAGGCGACAGCCGTCCCGCGATCTCTCCGGCGCAGGTATTCGTTCAACTGGACTATTCCGGCTGAAGCTTTGCACATCTGCTCCCAAGCGTCTTCGAGGCGAGAACAGGTCGCCTTGAAGTCGGCTTTCAGTTGGTCTGATGCGACTACGAAGTCAGACCGATTGAGGTGGTACATGACACTTGTCCAGTTGCGGTACTCATCGATCTTTTCGAATTTCGGAATCAGCCTTCGTTTCTGCTCATCCTTCGGCGTTGAGAGCATCTCGTCGTGCAGGAGGTTGCGATATTCATCCAGCCGTTTTTCGATGAATTGCTCCAGCTTTGCAGCGGAGACACCAGAATGCCGTTTAGTTAGCGACTCGTAAAGATCGTTGAACCTCTGGATCAGCTTTTTCCCCAACTCACAGGACCGCTGCAAAGCCGCGTAGTGTTCCTCGACGAACTTGTAGTCTTCATGGTTGACGAAGATTTTCTGCCGCGCTCTGCCGAGAGAGACACACGTGGAGTAGTTCGCGATGGCAACAGCTTCGAACTGGGGATCAAGCCCATCTCTTAGCCATATCTGATTCGGCACACGCAGAGGGAAAACGTGGTAGCGCCAAAATAGTTCGTAATGCGGTATCAACTTTGACAGGTGTCCCCAGTACCCGCGCTCAGTCTCGTCTCCTTTTCGTGCCAGCAACGGCTTGGTCGGTGTGGTTGCAGTGCTTTTGTTCATGCGTTTTTATGAACGCTCGGTCATCTTCAGAGTGGGATGTCATCGATTCGCGCCAACTGTGCGTGTCGGGCAAGAAGGAAGCCAAGATAGCTCCGTATCAGATTGCAGAAAAGGCGGGCTTCTTCAACGTCCAGTGCAATCCCCATTTTTAGGTCAATGCCGTGGCGAACACCGCCGCCTGTTGGAGAAGACAAATATCCATGCAAGGCGGTAGTCCACTCCAGCACTCTGTCCAGCCCGGTGCCCGGATGGGACCTTCTCAAGTACCTTCACAATTTGATTGAAATATTTGCCTTGGATAGTGTCACTGCCTGTCTCCAGACCCTTAAAACCATTCACGACGGATTCCAGCAACCACAACATTTCTTGGACAGCTTCCCGCCCGTGCCCATCTCGCAACAGTTCCTCCGACCGTTTCAACGACTGCTGGTATATCTCAACCGCGCTCTCCTCCAGCGATGGTGGTTCCTTAGGCACCTCTACAAGCGTGGCAGAACTGCGTGGAACCAAATTCGGCGGCTTGAATGATATAGCCGATGCTCTTTTGATCGCAAACCTCGTTTATCATGCTGGCATCGGGAGCAAACAGGTCGTCATGCTTCCTCAGTGATTCACAGGCATCATGGAATGCCTCCAAGAACAGCGGCGCATTTTTTGCAGCGGCGCGCACGTAGCCGCACGCCGCTGGCGCTCGTTGAGCGGGAAGTCATCCGGGATGTCCTGAATGGACTGGACGCCCATCTCCTCCAGTTCCTCAACCGCGCTGGCTTGGATTCTTGGCAGGTAGCCGACGTGATCGTCGGGGCGCGGGCGATTGCATTGGTCGAAGAACTCGCACGTCACGGGATCGGTGCAGTGCGGTCCCGGTGGAAGATCAGGAGCGTTGGGCATGTTTAGGACGGTGAACTCCGCACGCAACTGGAAAGTGAGTTTGGGCTGCAACCTCGCGATCCGGCGCGTCAGGTTCCTGATCTTGAAAAACTTGCGCGGATCAATCGAGCCGCCGTCGAACACATAATCGCGATTGACATGCGCCAAATTGACCGACGCCAAGTCCAGCCCCGACCGGGAAACGACGCGGGATTGGATTCCGACGTCGTCAAGATGCTCTTCTTTGAGGCTGGTGGTGGACTTGACCTCGATCAGACGCCATCGGTGATCGCGACGGCGCTGCAAAACGTCCACACGCACGAGCACGCCGCCGTTCTCGAAAGTGCCCTCGAAGATGGCTGGAACTTCAGGGTTCGCCACTAGCTCTCGTGTGGCGCGGATCGCCTGATCGAGCCCGCCGTCACTGACGACTTCCACCCCTCCGGGGAACAACTGGCGGGCAAGCATGCCCACTTCGCGACCCTGCTCCATGATCGCTTCGGTCGGCATCGTCCGGCTCTGCCGCGAGTTCCGGCTCATGCACCTGCCAGTAGAGCCGCTTGAGGCACTGGCACGCCTGCGACGAATCTGGACTTTGACAGATTCTCATCTGCTTCACCGCAGCGCCTCATCTTGCATCTGCCTTGACCATGTCCCGGAACTCGCGCATCGCAGTAATCAGCTCGGACTGCTCAGCGTCCTCACGCCAGTCGCAGGGCACGACAAATGTATCGTAGTCGTTCTCTACGCCCTTGTTGCGGTGATCTTCGGCTTCGAACAGGTCGAAAGTCGCGGCGACATTCTCGCTTTTGACATCGCCCTTCTTGTCGAGAGCCAGCGACGTAAGCACAAAAACATGGACGAATTCCATCATCTCTCCCTCCGACGCACCTGACCGCAATGCTGCGCCTTCCACTCGTCCGGCGCTGCGCTGTGCGTCATGCAATCGACTGACTTGACACACGACGCGCTCCGGCTGGCGTCTCTCATGTGGAGGCAATCGCTGCGCAATTGCTGGATTTCTTCATAAGACAGTTCGAACTTCCCGTTTTCCATGCTGCCAATCTTGAAGGCGCTCCCGCCCTTGTAGACGTCGGAGTAGTCGTACTCCGGGTTCGTCCAGATCGCGGGGGCATGGTCGCCGTCATTGAAGGTGACGACGCCGAAGCGCAGCAAGCCAGCCACGACGACGAACGACAAGATCAGCACGAGGAATTCCTTCGCCCACGCGCCGACGAGGCTGCCCTTGGACAACATGCCAGCGATCAGCGCGGCGGCGAATGGGGCAAGCACACAGAACAGCACTTTCGTCAGGAACCACATGTCGTCGTCCATGATCGGCCCGCCGTCATGGCGGCATGGAAGTAAAGTCCGAGGATCACGAGCGGGAAGATCGCGAGGAAAATTGCCGCCCTGACGATGCCGAATACGAACCGGAACGGTGCCGTCAGAAAGTGCACGTCGTCGGCAATTTGCATATTGGCATCCATTTTGTTTCCTCCCATGTTCTTTTCCCGCCGAGGGCTACGCGCCGGCCGTTTGGCAAATGCCGCCGTCGCGTTCCGGCTTAGGGGTGATCTTCGCGCTCGCAGGGCTGTCGCTGAGATCACGAAGCCGCTCCCGGTAGCGCACGACGAGTGCTGACACGGACTGGATCGCTTTTGCCGCCTTCCCCAATTCCCTCTCTATCCGGTCGATTTCTGGGAACGTGCGTCGGAGTTCCTCGGCGAGAACTGCGTTTCTCTCCAGTAGGTCGAAACCATGCACCCGCATGCGCTCGAAAATTGGCTTGAGCAAGTCGAGGTCACGGGCGACCCACTGGCGCGTGGTTCGCAGCAACCAGATTCCGTCCTTCCGGCTCCAGCGCAAATCCCGGTCGACCTGCCGAAGCTGGCTCTCCTCGCGGGCGACCAGCGCCGCTACCGGGATCGCTCGTTCCTTGGCATCCCGCACCAGCTTGTCGATGTCGCCCTCGGCA
>CAWEZS010000017.1:0-97057 GCA_963813645.1 Terriglobia bacterium | reverse complement strand
AACCAGTTCGGGGCTACGTTTGGTGGCCCGATCCGCCGCAACAAGACGTTCTTCTTCGTGGATTCAACGAAGGCACGCGTATTCGCCAAGCCAACCCCTACACGAGTACGGTGCCAACTGCATTGGAGCGCAGCAGCGGTTATACAGACCTCTCCGAATTGCTCAGCCAGGGACCTGCTCCGACCAGCTGTATCCAGGATCCAAGCCAATCGGGTTGCGTCGGTGATGTGCTAGGGCGGGGTTTTACACTTGGACAAGTCTTCGACCCATCCACCACGCGTGCCATTTTTTGCGGAGTGGCAGATCCCGTGTCCTCAATGACGGCGCCCTGCCCCAGCGGGACCGCATCCGGCAGCCAGATCGGTTTTGCCAGAGAGCCGTTCGCCGGAAATCTGCTTCCCACAGGACGCCTGGATGCGAACGCGATCAAACTCCTGAACTTGTATCCAGCTCCGAACAAGTCAGGCCTGTTCAATAACTACCTGTCCAATCCAGCGATCAACAACAACGCCGATCAGTTCGATGTGCGCGTCGATCACAACCTCAGTTCCAAGGACAGTGCTTTTGGTCGCCTCAGCTATGTGAGAAATCCGGTTCTCATTCCGGGACCTTTCGGCGGCATAGCGGATGGCGGTGCCTTCTATGCCGGGGATCAGAACACGAGATCCTGGAACTCGGCGCTCAGCGAATCGCATGCATTTTCACCGACATTTGTGAACGAGTTCCGGTTGGGATACAACCATCTGCGGGCGACCCGCGTTCAGCCTAACGCCGACACATCAGGAATTCCCGAGCAGTTCGGCATCCAGGGCATCCCGCAAGGCAATTCGAATGGCGGACTGGGTTCCATCTACTTCACAGGCCTTAACTCGCTGGGCAGCAGCCAATACTTGCCTTCGATCGAACTAAGCACCACATCGCAGATAACGGACAACCTGACTAAGACAATTGGGCGGCACACTCTTAAAGTAGGATTCCAATGGCAGCGCCTGGGTTTCTCCATTCTGCAGCCGATCGCAGCCCGGGGAACCTGGGCTTTCAACGGTCTGTATACAGAAGTCCCGACCACGACCGGAGGCAATACCGGGCTGGCGCAGATGCTTTTGACGCCAATTCCGGGAACGGTGCCAGGCGCCGCCGATTTCGTAGGAGGAGCTGATTCGATCAGCGCGTCTAACATCGCCAATACGTCGATGCAGCACCGGTACTACGCAGGATATTTTCAGGATGATTTCAGAGTGACCTCAAAACTGACACTGAACTTGGGCCTGCGGTACGAATATTTCGGCCAGTTGAAAGAGAACTATGGGAATCAATCGAACTTCCAATTGGCCGGGGCAAATGGGCACTCGACGTTCTTGCTAACCCAAAAACGCTGCACCGTTCCATTGTCTGCCGACTTCACCACTGCGGCTGCGGCCGATGGCATTGATATCGCGTGTTCGAGCCAGCCGGGTCTCGGGGTGTCGCAGAAGGGAAATTTCTCGCCGCGATTCGGATTTGCCTATCAAGTCGCTCCCAAATTAGTGCTGCGAGGAGGATACGGGATCTTCTACGGCGGTTTCGAAAATTCGGTGATCGAAACTTATGTGGACTTTCCTTTTCAATATACGCTGGGCTATGGCAATCAGGTGCCCAATGCACCGATTACCTTCGGCAACGGCTCCATTGGCACGCTTGAGACTGGAATCACGGGCATTCCTCTGACTTCGGGCGCCGTTGAACCGGGAGGCGTGTCTTTCACGGGAGAGGATTACCACCTGCAGACCCCTTACACCCAGGGGTATAACCTCACAGTGCAGTATGCGCTAAGCCCCAACGATACAGTGCAAGTGGGCTATGTCGCCAATACCGTCCATCATATGGGCACGTACGTGAACCCGAATACTCCACGGCAGATTCTTCCGCCTGGACTGGATGCTTTATCGTATTCTCCCTATCCTGATTTTTCGTCCTACATGGTCTATTCCACATTTTCAGGCAATAGCCATTACAACTCTCTCCAGGCCAACTACGAACGACGGGTCGGCCACGGCTTGAGTATTCTCGGCAATTTCACCTGGGCCAGTTGTCTGAGCGATGCCGTGGACGTTCTGAATCCAACCGCACTGGGCCCTAGCTACCGCGCTCCCTTCCTTCCAAATTTTGGCATACACGGGGACTACTCACGGTGCGACTTCGACATCAACAAAGTAGTTCACTTCAGCGGGACGTATGAACTGCCCTTCGGACATGGGCGGCATTTCCTGGGCGGCAGCAGCGGTGTGGTCAACGCGATCGCGGGCGGCTGGGACACCAACTGGATCCTGACCCTGCAGGACGGTCAACCGGGAACGGTCCCATGCGCCATCGCGACGACTTCAGGGTTCGGGTGTTACGCGCTGACGGTTCCTGGCGCCGATCTCTATGCCGGGAAGCATAATGTGGATCAGTGGATGAATCCGGCGGCTTTCGCAACGCCTCCAGTGGCGACGACTATTGGGCAAACCGACTACAGCCCCCTGGGCGGTGGACCGGCCCAGTTCCGTGGACCGGGTTTTCATCGCCTGGACTTCTCTTTGTTCAAGCAGTTCCAGGTAGCCGACCGTTTCCGGATGGAGTTTCGCTCCGAGTTCTTCAACTTGACCAATCATCCTAACTTCTCAAATCCTGGATTCGCGCTGAACGGTGTACCGGCGGCCCCCGGAGCACTGAACTACAACAATCCCACGAATTTCGGGAAGATTACGTCGACCCGCGATGGGCAAAACGATCAGCGCGAAATTCAATTCGCACTGAAGCTTTATTTCTGAGGCTGGAGGGCTCGTTGGCCGCGCCTTCATGAGCGAAGGAGCACTCGAACAATGCCCCTGCATCGTTTCGACGGATTCTAAGTGGGAGTAACCAGCGACTCGTCAGCAACGGGAGGCGACAATCACCTTGGCCGACGCAGATCATCATTCTCGTGT
The DNA here is from genome assembly GCA_963813645.1 of Terriglobia bacterium. Lineage (GTDB taxonomy): Bacteria > Acidobacteriota > Terriglobia > Terriglobales > Acidobacteriaceae > JAIQFF01. The sequence continues at coordinate 94,109 of CAWEZS010000017.1, read as the reverse complement.
GCTCCGAGAGGGAGAAGAACATGTTTCGCGTGATTTGCGCAGTATCGCTATTACTGTGCCTATGCGTCTCGCCTGCAGTTAGTGCGGCGGCCCCAGGCAAACTGGAGTTGTCGAACAACTGGAAATTGTCTGCTGCGAAAGACACGGGAGCAGAAGGTGCAGCAATCTCCACGTCCGACTACCAGGACCGGGCGTGGCATCCGATCCGTCGCATGCCCGCAACGGTTCTCGAAATCCTGCAGGAGGATGGTGTCTACCCCAACCTGTATGTCGGCAAGAACATGCTCGAGAAGGTCCCGCAGGATTTGTACCAGCAGGACTGGTGGTATCGCACTGTATTCACTGCGCCGGCTGGTTTCTCGACCTACACTCTCGAATTCCCGGGAATTAACTACCGCGCCGAAATCTGGATCAACGGGCAGAAGATCGCGGACAAGACGCAAATCGTCGGCATGTATGCCGCTCACCAACTGAATGTCACGCAGTGGATCAAGGCAGGAGCGCAGAATGCGCTGGCCGTGAAAGTCACACCCGAGCAACTGATTCAAGACGTCAACGGCGTGGAACTGGCGGACAGTTGGTTCGATTGGATCAACTGGAAATATCTGGGATACAAAGGCGAGTACACCAGAAAACATCAGTTCGATGCCTCCTTCGTGCCTGACAGAAACGCAGGCATTTGGAAGCCGGTCTACTTAAAAACGACAGGTGACGTTGCGCTCGAAAACCCAGCGGTCAACTCTGAACTGTCCCTGCCCCAAGCCACCGCGCGGCTTACGGTTTATGCGACATTGCATAACTTTGCCGCGCAAGCCGTCACCGGCACTCTGAAGGGAACAATTTCGCGGCAAGGCAAGACTAGCATCGAAGTCGAACAGAGCCTCACCCTTACGCCCGGCGAGACTCGCGAAGTCGCCCTTGATCCAGAAAAATATCCGAACCTGGTCGTAAGCAATCCCGACCTCTGGTGGCCGTACACCATGGGTCAGCCGGCCCTCTACGAGCTGAGTCTGAAGTTCGTGCAGGCTCAAAGAACATCTGACAGTTCTCACATTCGTTTCGGCATACGCAGCATTACCCAACACCGCGATAGTGACGAAGAATTCCCCGATAAGGGCAAGGGCGGAAATTTCTATCTTCAAGTCAACGGTCGAGATTTCCTCGTGCGCGGCGCCGATTACACACCGGACCTGCTATATCGCTACGATCCTGAGCGCGAAGCCGAAATCCTGCGCTACGTGAAAGACCTCGGCATGAACATGCTGCGCTGGGAATCGAAGATCTCCAGCGAGCACATTATCGAACTCGCCGACGAAGAGGGCATTCCTCTGATGCTCGGCTGGATGTGCTGCAACCAGTGGGAGAAGTGGGAACAGTGGAACGAGGAAGACCACCGCGTCGCTTCGCAGAGTCTTCGTTCGCAGATCCTCATGCTGCGCCCACACGCATCCGTGTTCATCTGGGCCAATGGAAGCGATGGCCGGCCGCCCGAGACTGTTCGCAATGAATACCACAAGATCCTGTCTGAGCTACACTGGCAAAACGCGATCGTAGATACGGTTTCATCGTTCGCCAAGGACGACAAGGGAGAACGTCTTTGGGACGGCATAATCATGGAAGGCCCGTACAGCTGGCGCCCGCCTACATACTGGTTCAGTGGGCGATTCGTCCCATCCCGGGGCTCTTCCGCGGAGCAGGGCGACAATGAGAGTATCCCCACCTTGGAGAGCCTGAAGAAGTTCATTCCTGCCGATAAGCTCTGGCCGATCAACGACACCTGGTTTTTCCATGCAGGAGCAATCGAAAACACCAACGTGCTGATGAACGTGCAGCGAGCCGTGGATCGGCGCTACGGTCCTTCCAGCGGCGTGGAGGAGTTCGTGCGCAAGGCGCAAGTCTCGCATTACGAGAACACGCGCGCGCAATTCGAAGACTTTGCCGCAAACGGCTGGGCCAATCACAAAATGACCCTCTATTGGATGTTGAACAGCCACTGGCCCTCTTTTTACGGTCACATCATTGACTACTATCTGAGTCCGGGTGGTGCGTACTACGGCGCGAAGAAAGGCCTGCGCCCGTTATCGGTGGTTTTCGATGCCTACGCAACCGGGGATCACAGTCAGGCCAAGATCACCGTCTTCAACCAGACTCCCGTTGACGTCCAAGGTCTTCGTGTACGCGTGCGGGTTTACGATTTGAATGGCAAGATTCTCGACGACCGCTCCGCCGATACCATCCAAGTTCCATTCAATGGCACAAGCCAAGTCCTGGCTCTGCCGCGGTATTCCGGGAGTTCTCCAGTGTTCTTCGTCCGCTGCCAGTTGTCTGATAGCGCCGGAAAGCTGCTGGTCGATAACACCTACTGGCAATCCCAGACAGATGACGACATGGGAGATCGGAAGAACGACTCCGCGTTTGACTTAAAGCAAGCCAGCTGGGCAGACATGACGTCGCTGAATACCATGCCTCAGGTGCAGCTGGGGATCAGCGCTAAGCAGAACACGTCACACGGCGAAAAGCACGTCGTAATCCGGCTGCATAATCCATCCGAACACGTCGCCTTCTTCGAGCGGGCTACCGTGTCTTCATCCCAGAATGGGGACGAGATCCTCCCTGTCGAGTATGACGACAATTACATCACCGTGTATCCCGGCGAAACTGCCGAGGTTCACGCAACCGTCTCGAAGGCGGCAGATGCGCGTTGGATCAAGCTCGAAGGATATAACACGCCCCCTACTTCGACTCACATTGAATAGGATCTGCGGCTGCTCTTTACCAATGATGCGAACAGGAAGCTGCAAGAATTGTGTGCCTCTCACATGAACGAAAGACAACCAGGTGTGGACTCGTATTCTCATGTTAGTACGAAAGACCTGCGGCGCTGGTGTGCGATCCCGGCAGCGGACTTGCTCGGGCATCCGGAATTGCGCGTGCGTTATCGGCAGGTAGCTGATTCCGCCGAGCTGGGCGCCCTCATGGCGAGGGAGTTAGTCGAAGTCATCGAGGAAAACAACAAGCAAGGACAGGCAACCCGCGCCATTATTCCTTGTGGGCCTGCCTGTTGGTACGAACCGTTTGGTTTATTGGTGAACCAGAGCAGAGTATCGCTGAAACGGCTGCACGTGTTTCACATGGACGAATGTCTGGACTGGCAGGGCAAACCGCTGCCATCCGCTCATCCATACAACTTCAAGACCTTCATGGAAAAGCATTTCTACGGAGGCATTCATCCCGAGTTGGCGGTTCCCGGTGGGCAGCGCCATTGGCTGCTGCCGGGGACGATGGAACAAGTACTCAAGGCCATAAACCAGGCACCGCTCGACATTACAGTGGGTGGCTGGGGTCAGGACGGGCACGTCGCTTATAACCAGGCCCGCCGCCATCCCTTCCACCACGCCACGTTGGAGGATATTGCAAACTCCACGATCCGAATTCAGGAAAACAATATTGACACAATCATCGCACTGGCGCAGCGAACGTTCGGTGCTGCCTACCAGTTCGTCCCGCCCATGTCGATTACGCTGGGGATGCGCGAGTGCCTTTCTGCAAAAAAAGTTCGCGTCTATAGCGACACGGGCGCCTGGAAGCAAACTGCGCTGCGGGTCGCTTTGTTCAGTGCGCCGACACCGGAATACCCGATGACGTTGCTACAGGCGCATCCCGACGCAATCATAACGTCAACTCTGGAAACGGCTCGCCATCCGATCAGCGAAAACCCCGATTGGGAGTTGTTCTAGATCTATGCTGGCACTGCGCGCAAATGCGGAACGTGGATTTACATGTGGCATCGGTATCGGCGGCATCGGAGCGGGCATGGTCTACGTGCTCCAGGGCAATCATGACCTGGGCCGGAATGAAAGTAGGTTGGGCGAACTACTGGACTCCCGGGATTACTGCAAGTTACATATCGCGCTCCACTACATTGCCCGATTCATGGGTGGCTGCAGCAGTGAGACAGATTCGTTTCGGGTCTGGCCGATCGGGGTTGTCGGAAATGACGCGGCAGGACGTCAAATCCTGGCTGAGATGGGCTCTGCCGGCATGGATACGCGGTTTATACGGACCCACCCCGTGCTGAGGACCCCTCTTAGCGTTTGCTTTATGTATCCCGACGGTTCGGGCGGAAACATCACCAGCAGTAACTCGGCTGCTGGTGCGTTGGCCGTCGCTGATCTAACTGCCGCCCTGCCTTACATGAAAGCTGCAGGACCACGCGGAGTGGCGCTTTGCCTTCCCGAGGTTCCCCTAGAACTGCGGCGGGAATTCCTTGAACTCGCATCGGATTGTGGCAACTACCGCGTTTGCTCTTTCGTACTCGGAGAGATTGAACAAGCGCGGAAGATGGGGTTGATTGCTCTCACGGATCTCTTGGCGTTGAACCGTGACGAAGCTTCGGTCCTGCTCGGAGAGAGTCCTGGTCACATTGTCGATGACGGTTTGTTGATGGAGCGCGTGGCTGAAATAACAGCGATTCACTCGCCCCTGCGTGTGATTGTTAGCGCCGGACAAAACGGGGCGTATGGCTTCGAGCGGGGAAGTTCGCAGTTCTGTACTGCGCCAATGCTTCAACCCGTGTCTACCGCCGGCGCCGGAGATGCCCTCCTTGCGGGGGTTCTCTGTGGCTTAGCAGCCGGTCTCCCCTTCATCCGGCCAAACGAGTACGACGGTTCATTTTCCGGGCGAGTCCTGCGGACAGCACTGGACCTCGGGGTTCTGAACGGGAGCTTCAGCGTCACGTCGCCACATACGATCCACCCCGACGCGGTGCTGGAGAACCTGTTCGTCTTTGCGGACTCGCATGGGGCCTGTATTTCTGAGTCAGTCCGTTCCGCGTGCTATGAATGCGAACCGCGGCTTCGGGAGAGTCTTCCGAATGTTACATAGGGACTCGAGGCCCAACTCATGTCCAAGTCTGTAGCAGAAACGGCTGGGCCGCAGCTTCGTCGAGCACTGGGGTTGTGGGATCTGATTCTCTACGGGCTCATTGTTATTCAACCGACCGCACCCATGCCAGTGTACGGAGTGATGAGTGCACGTTCTCATGGCTACGCCGTGGTCACAGTGCTGCTCGCCATGGCCGCCATGCTGTTTACCGCCATCAGCTACGGGAGAATGGCTTCCGCGTATCCCAGCGCCGGGTCTGCTTTTACTTACGTAGGTCGCGAAATTCATCCGATCCTTGGTTATGTGACCGGGTGGAGCATGGCCATGGACTACGTGCTCAATCCACTGATCTGCACAATCCTGTGCAGCAAGTTCGCAATGAACTTCTATCCGGGAATCCCGTACGGATTGTGGGTGGTTGCATTCGTCGCTCTATTCACCTTGTTGAACTTGCAAGGGATTCAGACGTCGGCGCGCATCAACTCGACTCTTGTGGCAGTAATGGGTGTCGTCATTCTTTTATTCCTGGCGGCGGCGGCTCGCTACGTACTTGCGACACCTCATGATGGAATTGGTTTCTTTACCCGCCCGTTTTTCGATCCGCAGACCTTCTCCGTCCGGGCCATCATGGGTGGAACCTCGCTGGCTGTACTGACCTACATTGGGTTCGACGGCATTTCAACGCTATCGGAGGAAGCCAGGAACCCCCGCCGCAACATTCTGCTGGCTACCGTCTTGGTGTGTTTACTGACGGGCGTGTTGGCGTCCGTTGAGGTCTACGCGGCCCAGCTCATCTGGCCCGGCCCCCAGAACTTTCCCGACATAGACACGGCATTCGTGTTCGTTGCCGGAAAAGCTGGTGGTCGCTGGCTCTTTTCGATCATCAATGTGACGCTCTTGGTGGCTACGGTCGGTTCTGCACTCGGGGCCCAGTTGGGTGCTGCACGGCTGCTTTACGGCATGGGGCGAAGCAACGCCTTGCCGCGCAGGTTTTTTGGAGCAATTGAGCCCAAGAAGCGTGTCCCACGGAACAACGTGCTGCTTGTCGGTGCGGTTGCACTGATCGGCGCGATGATCCTCAGCTTCGAGCGCGGCGTGGAATTGCTGAATTTCGGGGCCTTGCTCGCATTCATGGGAGTCAACCTTGCAGCACTGACGCGTTTCTACTTTCGCGACACACGCAAGCGCTGGTTTAATCTCGTCTCCCCGGCATTGGGTTTTGTGATCTGCATGCTGTTGTGGCTCAGCCTCAGTTGGCGTGCCAAAGAGCTGGGCATCGCATGGATGGTTGCGGGTTTGGCTTATGGCGCCTACAACACGCGAGGTTTCAGACGCGAGTTTGTGAACTTCGAAATCCCTGCTGATGAGGGTGACATCCGCATGATTCCGGCCGATTGACTACGGTCGTAGCTCGGCCCTGTGCAACCGGGAAACGGAAAGCTTCAAGGAAGCGTTCTAGATGAACACGAGAGGCGAAAGCGGGGTCCGACGGATCGAGCGTGGAGGCGAAAGGACATGCAGGAGATTGCCGGAGTCGGGGCGGTAAAGGTGGAAGAAGTAGAACACAACGGATGGAAAAAGGCTCTCAGAATTTCCAACGGTACTGTGGACCTTGTCGTTTTGACAGAAGCCGGACCGCGAATTCTGTTTTTTGGTTTTCGGGACGGAGATAACGAGTTTCACGAAGTGTCTGAACATACCGGCACACTTGGTGATCAGACCTTTAGAGTTTACGGGGGACACCGCCTCTGGGTAGCACCCGAAATCTCCCGCACGTACTATCCCGACAATGTCCCGGTGGCAGCGCGGAGGCAACACGATGCCTTCGTGTTTACAGCACCTCCGGAATCCGCACCTCCCGGCACGAATCTGCAAAAAGAGATTGAGATCAAACTTGCGGAAACCGGAGCGCGGGTTACAGTCACCCATCGCATCCGCAACGTAGGAGGCGAACCCACCGACATGGCTCCGTGGGCACTCTCCATGATGGCGGCAGGTGGGACGGCCATTGTCCCACTTCCGCCGCGGGCACCAATGTCGACCGACCGACTGTTGCCCGAAGGAGTCCTGGCTCTTTGGTGCTACACGGATTTGGCTGATCCACGATTGAAGATCAGTACGCGCTACATTCAGTTACGCCAGGCTAGCGACTGTGCAGGCCAATTCAAGGAGCAGATGATCGGGGTCTTCAATCCCTTCGGATGGGGCGCTTACCTCCGCAAGGGCCATTTATTCGTCAAGAAAGCCCAGGTTGAGAAAACTGCAAAATACCCCGACTTCGGCTGTAATTTCGAGGTATTCACCGATGCGCAAGCGCTCGAACTCGAAACTTTGGGGCCACTTCGGGTCTTGAGACCAGGAGACACAGCAGAACACACCGAGCATTGGTGGCTCTTCAAGGACGTTCGGGATGGTGAAGGCGAAAGTTGGATTGATACCGTTATTCTCCCAATAGTCGAAGCTGCGAACTGAGATCCATGGCCTCGTTCCGCCGCCGCGCGATTACCATTTCCCTCGGACGCTCTTTCACGTCGTCCTCAGTTCCTTCCGCCGCAATTTAGTCACAAAATCGTCCAGCGGTCACACACGACCTCCGAACAGGCATGTTTTCGTGGGGCACTTAGGGTCTGTCGCGCCCCCATGCCTGCACTTCGATAAAGCTGCACCACCTGCTCGGGTCTGCGGGCACGAGGCTGGTTATCCGAAACCACGAAACTCTGCGTTTCTTAAAGGAAAAATCCTGGAACTTGGCGGTTGATCCTATCTGGATGGATATGTGGCTTCCGTCGGAAAATTCCACATCTGCGGCCTTCCAGTAACTGTCGTGTGGAAAGTCTGCGCGGATCATCAAGCGGATCTTGTTCAACTCAACCAACCGGCCAAAGTCCACCCTCCACCAAATGTCTGTCCGTAGCTGCGGCCCCCATGACTGAAAGGGCCATACTCCGTGATGACCATTCTCGGTAACACCGTCAATCGCATTTCGCGCCTCGAAATCGAACAAGCTTCGTGAAACGCTGTTTGTGCTGGCATGGGGGAAGAGTTGGGTCGCTGCCTCCTCGACTTGCCGAAGGTCGCACGGATTCAGCGCGAGGTTACGATAGCCGGCCAGTTCATGCTTCTTCAAAGCGCGAACTGCCACCCGATGGGATTCGCCCGCAAAACTTTCTGGTGCATAGGCACTACCTGTCTGCTTCTCCTCGCGACCGTAGGGAATCTCGTACGAAACGTTTTGTCGAGCGGAGTTAGGCAGATAGACGATGCATTCGGGCATACTCTCGTCCAGTCGCACCGCCATTCGTTGCGATCCGCCGAAAATAATGCGATCGCCAGGTTGATACTGGTGGTTAAAGACAAGCACAGCCGAATCTTTTGTCACCGACGCGGTCTCGACGTCGGAGCTTGCGATTCGCATCCCTTGTGCATCTTGCACTTCAATATGAAACGATGCTGTTCTCGTACCCGTTGCCGGCGGCGAAGGTTCACCGTAAGCGGACGGTCCGCTTGCAAAGGATAGGGGGTGCGAGATTGCAAGAGAGAACGTCAACACTAGTCTAAGAAGTAAGTCCAGTCTCGCAGTCAACAGTGTTCTCCAATCAGCTTTTGCCCCGGCGTTTTTCCTGAAGGCAAACCGCAATCGTTACATCGATCCGGGGTAATAAGCGCCGCCATAAATAAAAATCCAGGAGATATCGATTACTGTATCGTTATAATATGACGTTTGAGCGGGGTTGGCGAAAGTGCGGATTGTGCGCCGGCAGTCCGGGCCCGTGATGGCTGGCGGGGAAAACGGCGGGAATTTCGCGACTCCATCGGCGTGGGGTGCCTCTTTAGAATTCCAGCTTGGGTCCCTCGTCATCAAGAAATCGGGTGAGGCGGCGATCGAATCGAGACCCGAGCCGGCGGCTTCGCGAGGGAATTTCCCCGCATTCCCGGGCGTCAGCTACGACCGAGAAAGGCTCGGCTTGATCGCTAGTCCAGGAGACCCGCGTTCTACATGAAGGCACTCGTACTTCGCAATCCAGGCCAGGGATCGATCGAGACGGTTCCCGAACCCGTGGGGACCGGCAGAGACATCGTGCTGAAGATCCGAATGGTGGGCCTCTGTGGAAGCGATTTGAATTCCTTTCGCGGTCTGAATCCGCTGGTGACTTTTCCGCGGATTCCGGGGCATGAAGTGTCGGCGACGGTCGTGCATGGCGGCGGAGATGGCAGGCTCTCTCCAGGGACGGACGTGGCTATCTTTCCGTACACAAGCTGCGGTAAATGCGCCTCATGCCGCCGGGGACGTCCGAACGCCTGCCAATTCAACCAGACTCTCGGAGTGCAAAGGGACGGTGCTCTCACCGAGTTCATCGTGATGCCCCCCGATAAATTGTATCCGGCAAAACTCACGACGAAGGAACTGTGCCTGATTGAACCGTTGACAGTTGGATTTCACGCGGTGTCACGGGGACGGGTCACCGCCGACGACACGGTCGCAGTGATGGGTTGTGGCGGCGTGGGTCTGGGCGCCGTTGTTGCTTCGAGTTCTCGCGGTGCGCGTACGATCTGCATTGACGTGGACGATGACAAGCTGGAACTTGCACGCGCTGCAGGTGGCGCTCACTCGATTAACAGCCAACGGGAGTCGCTGCATGATCGTTTGGTGGAACTGACGGAGGGGCGTGGTCCCGACGTTGTGATCGAAGCTGTGGGTAGGGCGGCAACATTTCGGGCCGCCGTTGAAGAGGTTTCGTTTACTGGCAGGGTCGTTTACATCGGCTATGCCAAAGAACCCGTCAGCTACGAAACCAGACTATTCGTGCAAAAGGAGTTGGATGTTTTAGGGTCGAGGAATGCTCAGCCGGAAGATTTCCACGCGGTGATCCGCCTCCTCGAGGGCCGGAAATTCCCTGTGGAGCGGTTTGTGAGCCTGGTCGTTCCTCTTCACGAGGCGGCAAGTGCATTGCGTTCGTGGAGCGAGAATCCGTCAAGATTCACGAAAATTCTAGTCTCTCTGGATTAGCCACGCTGAACACGCTGGGCCAAGCCAAGGCCAAGACCGAGTTCGAGCAGTACTTGAAGTCTGCCGGCAAGAGCCTTGATGATGCACGAACGCCTTGCGGGACACGAAAAGATGTGGCGCGCACTTTCACTGGGGCTCTGGTCTCCCTTGCCTAGCGAATGAGGTTCCAGGGATAGACGCCGACATTGATTTTCATAATCATGTAGCTGAAGCCTCCGGTGTCAGGTTTGGGCTGGTGCGGAGTGTCGGGCGGAATGAGTAGCCAGTCGCCTGCCTTTACGTTGAAGGTCTGCGCCCCGACCACGGGTTGCCCACGATATTCACCCGGCACCGGGCCGTCCTTATCCATCAGGTTCTTCCGGTTCTCGATCTTCCCGCCAACGATCATCTGACCGGAGCCGCCAGTAAAAACATAGAAGTCGTAGGCGCCGGCGTGCTGCTCGGCGTCATCCCACACACTGTTTACTTTGGTGAGACTGAGCACCGGCTGGTCGCGATGGACGCGGTAGAGCATGAACATGCTGAAATTGCGAGTGCTTACCGCCACGGGTCCGCCGCCAAAAGACTGGCTGCTTCCGCTGCCGGGCTGGCTCAGCAATTTGGACGCCTTCTCCGCCATCTCGGCGTGTGCTTTTTTGATGTCGTCAATACTCCAATGCGTGATTGGCGGCGCGTCGGGCGCAAGCGGAGGATTTCGGGGATCGTTGAACCCGAAGGGCATGACTTCAGCTTGGTTGCTCTGCGCGAGAGCGTGTTGAACCACCGACAAATCGTCAAAGTGACCAGTGAGGACTGGCTGCGAAACCGGCCTTGTGGCATGGCCGGCGACGTATCCGATCATCGCGGCACCGATTACGATCAGGGGAAGCGTTCTTTTCATGGGTCACACCTCGATTGATGGAAATCGCGACTCCAGGACTTCTTTCCAGTGGCGACGTCATTTCCCATCTGGTTTTGCCGCCTCGAACCGGATCTCTCTCAGAAACTCCGTCTGGTGCTCGAGTTCGGTTTTACCCGTGGGAAATTTGTTGAACTTCAACATGTAAGCCACGATATCTGCTTTGGACTGCCGGCTCAGCCGCCCGGGCTTGTCTTGCGGCATGGTTCTACGAATTCTTTCGAACAGATCGCCGAGCGTGAGACCATTCCAATTGGCCATGAAAGTCCCGCCTGAAAGCGGAGGTGTTTCTCCGGATCCCTTCAGGGTATCGCCGTGGCACGACCCGCAGTTTGCACGATAGAGCGACTCGCCACGCTGGGCTTGTTCTTCCGTATACACTCCGTCCCAAACCGAACGCGTATCCGAGGTGGGCTCCGGTTGCGGAGCTTGTGCCCGAAGGGCTCGACAAGATGCCCCGATCGTTAGTGCAACCAGTATCGCCACGACCCCCACTCTCATCTTCATTCATCCTGGCTTCGGAGCTTTGTTTCTCTCTCTACGGTCATTGCTCCTCGGACGGAAGTGCGAACGCAATGTACTCGCCTGAATAGTTGCCGCCGCTGACGGCAACCACGATGTACTGTTTGCCGTTCAGCATGTAAGTCATGGGCGAGCCGCTCTCGGGAGCCGGCATGTAGATCGCGCCGACTTCCTTTCCGGTCTTCTTGTCGTATGCCCGCAGCATGGCACCTCTGGGATGGTCCGGACCCGTGGTGACCATGCCGTCCCCGGCGATCACCAGGGTCTTGGTAACTAGCGTGCCGACGTTCCACGTCTCTTGCCCGGTGCGTGGAATCTTGAGTCCCTTTAGCGCGGGATGATTGCGGATCAAGTCTGGCGTTTCACCATGCGCGATTTGCCAAACTATCTCGCCGGTGTCCAGGTTGATCGCGGAGATCGTTCCATACGGCGGTTTGATCAAGGGCAAGCCATCCACACTCAAAACAGTCCACTCGTCATTGCTCCCAGCCGGTTTCTTGACAGGCTTCAGGGCGTCAGCGCTGGAGTCGGTGCCCGCCGCGTTGATCATTCGGACTTCTTTCCCCGCCGTGCCGTAAACATAATTCATGTCCGAGAGATCTTTTGGAGGAGGCACGAGTCCGATGGGCTCAAGGCAGGCATTGCAGGCAAAAGCATAAAGGACGTGCGTCTCGGGATCATAGGAGCCGCCTGGCCAGTTCGTCCCCCCGTCCGCGGTTCCCAGAGTGAGCGTGGCCAGCGGGCCGTCGATCTTGCTCACCACCGGAGGCGTAAACACCGGCCCGAGGTGGTATCTCGAGACCAGGGCTTCAGCCTGTTTGCGAAACTCTGGCGTGAAGTTGATCAGATCCTCGATCGATACACCGTTACGGCTGTAGGCCGCTGGTTTGGTCGGGATCGGCTGAGTTGGTGAGTACCATTCGCCGGGTACGCTGCCACCTTCCACCGGCCGTTCCTCGATCGGCCAGACCGGCTTGCCAGTCACTCGATCGAGTACATAAAGAAAACCCTGCTTGCTCGGCTGGGCGACCGCCTTTACGGCACGGCCGTTAACCGTGATGTCGGCAAGGATCGGCGCCGAAGATATATCCATGTCCCAAAGCGGGTGGTGCACCAATTGGAAGTGCCATTTCCGCTTTCCGGTTTTCAGATCGACACAGACCAGACTCTCGCCGAACAGATTGTTGCCCGGCCTGTGCCCACCGTAAAAGTCTCCCGTCGGGGACTCCACTGGCAAGTAAACCAGCCCGAGCTGCTCGTCTACGGTGATCTGGGTCCATACGCCCGTGTTGCCTGTGTATTCGGCGGAACCGTTCAACCAGGTATCGTAGCCAAACTCGCCTTCCTTTGGGATGGTGTGGAAGATCCAGAGGCGCTTCCCGGTGCGCACGTCAAACCCTCGCACGTGACCTTTGTTGTTGCGCTTGCTGCTGGGAGTAAAGCCTTCCCGAAAAGCTGCACCTACGATGACCGTGTCTCCGGCCACGATCGGCGTCGAATGCAGGCCAATCTCCCCGGTCTCCAAGTCCGGAAGAATAGTCTGATCGTCGTCCAGCTTGAGATCGACTATCCCATCTTTTCCAAAAGAAGGTATTCGGGCTCCGGTTTTGGCGTTTAGGCAGACGAGCCGATACCCCGGAGTGAAATAGAAAATGCGTTCTTCTTTGCCGTCAGACCAGTAGGCTAATCCACGGCCCGACAGTTGACGGGGGGCGGCGGCGCCCCGTTTTCCCTCGTGTTCGCCGTGCACCCAGAGCAACTCGCCGGTAGCGGCATCGACGGCGATGGCGGCCCGGCGTGACCCAGCCGTGGTGTAAAGAACGCCATTGACCATCAGCGGCGTCCCCTCCAGTTTGTATTCCGGACGGTTGCCGAAGTTGTCAGTCTTCAAGCGCCAGGCCACTTCCAGGTCGTTGTAGTTAGAGGCGTTAATCTGGTCGAACGGCCGGTACCTGGTACCGGCAAGATCGGCTGCGTAGGTTGGCCACTCAGTTTCCCTGGAGTGATACTGGCCGTACGTGCCAGTCGGCATCCCGGCGATCCCAAAGACGACCGACCAGACCATCACGTTCCACCGGTTGTTTTTTCTCAGACGCACGTTCGCCCCGCTGTAAAAACAGCAATCCACTCTTACCCCAACTGCTTCATCTTCTCTAACGCAACCTTCATTCTTGCTTTCTGATCATCCGTGACGTCGGCGTGAGGCGGCCGCTGGTAAGTCTGTCGAGTCCCCATTTGAACGCTGAGAGCGTACTTCATTGCGCCAAACTCATAACCGCCCGCTGGTTCCAGAAGCTTTATCGCGGCATCCAGCGTGGCCAAAGGTCCATCGAGACTTTTTCCCGCCCGCTTGGCCGCGAACACCGCCGCTATTTGCCGGGTAAACAAATTACCTTCCATCAGGATGGCGCCCATGCCATTTTCAAGAGCAGGCCTGAGATTGGTCACGGTGCCGGTCCTCATGTTCAGCTTGGGAAACTCCCGCACAAATCGCTGGTAGTCCGGAACACTGTCGTCAGAGTCCTTGATCCCGGCAAGATTGGGATACTTTTCCAGGCTGTGCAACAACTCGGTCGATATGGGCACACCGCTGGTATCAGGAATGTGGTACAGGTTGATGGGGATGGTTACCTGCTCGAAGATTAACGAGAAATACCTGCTCAAGCCTTCGAGTGATGGATGCTTGTAGTAGAAAGGCGGGATGATCAGCAGACCATCCGCGCCGTTGACGGCGGCGTGCTGTGACAACTCGATGGTCTCGGGAAAATTCGAAGTGCCGGGCGAAACTATGATGTTCAGCCCGTTTCGGTGCTTGAAAGCGGTCTCAGCAACGTTCTTGCGCTCGGCCACAGAAAAAGATGGGTATTCCCCGGTCGTGCCCAGCACCACGACGCCATCGGCCCCGGTTGCCTTGAAATAGGCCATCATCTCCGCGTAAATGGCCTCATCGAACTTCAGGTTTTTGTCGCAGGGAGTCAGAGCCGCCACCCAAAATAGACTCTTGTCTCCGGTACTGGCGGAAGCCTGAGTTGTGCGCAGGGCGTCCGGCACTTCTGCAACTGGTCCCGCTCCAACCATCCCGAGAGCGGCCGTCGCGGCTGCAGTCCCGAGAAAGATTCTTCGCGTCGTCTGCATCGCTCCCTCCTTGTGTGAAGCCTGGGGAAGTCTAAGTCAGGCGTTTCGAAAACGCAAAACAAGATTGGTGGCGCCAGGTGGCGTAAATTATGGTTGGCCGGAATGGCCCTGATCGCGGGCGAAATCTTACCAGCAGGTGATATTATGCCGCTGCGAATTGTCCGCGAATTTATTCCCTAGGTGCTCACGTATGAACAACGGAAGTGGGACACGACGGCAATTCCTAATCCGTTCGGGAGCAGGACTGAGTTCCGCCTGGCTGACTCTGCATTGGCCCGCCGTTCTTGCCGCTCAGGACCATGCGCACCGGGCGGCTGAGTCGCCGGTGCCCGCGCCTCTGCAATTTTTCTCCGCTGAGCAAGCGGTGGAGATTGAAGCCGTCACCGCGCAAGTCATTCCCACAGACGATACGCCCGGCGCGCGCGAGGCGCAGGTCGTTCACTTTATTGATCGCGCCCTGATCACTTTTGACCGTGACAAGCAGCCTGCTTACACGCAGGGGTTAAAGGACCTTGAGAACAAGACAAAATCCCTTTTTCCGCAGGCGGACAAGTTTTCGAGCCTGTCGCAAGCCCAGCAGGTGCAACTTCTTGAGGCAATCGAGCAGACTGAGTTTTTCGAATTGCTGCGGGTGCACACTATCATTGGATTTCTTGCCCGGCCGGACTACGGCGGGAACCACGGCGAAGTGGGATGGAAGCTGATCGGGTTCGAGAATAAAGGTGTCTACTCTCCCCCCTTCGGTTACTACGACGCGGAAATCGTAAAAGGGAAATAGCCAAGCTTAGGAGTCAAAGCATGACCCGGTTCGAAACCGCAACCCCCGTCGACTTTGTAGTCATCGGGGCCGGCGCTGCGGGAGGCGTGGTTGCAAAAGAACTCTCAACCGCTGGTTTTAAGGTAGTGGTGCTGGAGCAGGGACCCTACCTGCGAGCCGAGGATTTCGAACACGATGAACTCAAGAAGAAGCGGATCTGGTCTCCACCGTACATTGGTCAAGACATCCTGACCAACGATCACTCGTTGCAACCGAATACCTTCCGCAAGACCGCGAAGGACAAGGCCGTGGTGGCGCCCGCCGTGCAATACGGAAGATGCGTCGGGGGAGGGTCGGTTCACTTTACGGCCAACTATTGGCGCTTCCACGAGATTGACTTCATCGAGCGCAGTCGCTTTGGTCCGATCGAAGGAACCGGCTTTGCCGATTGGCCCATCACCTATGGCGACCTGGAGCCTTACTATACAAAGGCGGAATGGGACCTGGGCATTTCCGGCCTGGCCGGTGCGAACCCATTCGATCCGCCGCGTTCCAAACCCTATCCTTTACCGCCCTTGCCGGTGAAATCCGCCGGCGTGTTAATGGACAAGGGTGCGCGAAAACTCGGATGGCACTCCTTCCCGGCGCCGATGGCCATCCTGTCTCAGCCTTATCGTGGGCGGGAGGCATGCCACCACTGCGGCTACTGTATCTTCTTCGGGTGTGAGTGGGGCGCGAAGTCCAGCACGCTGGCCAGCGTAATCCCGATGGCCGAGGAAACCGGACGCTGTGAAGTCCGAACCGGCTGCTATGTTCGCAAAATCTCGACCGACAAAGCCGGGCGGGTTGACGGAGCGGTCTACTTCGACTCCCAGCGTCAGGAACAATTTCAGAAAGCAAAGGCGGTCGTCCTTTGCGCCAACGGCGCCGAAACTCCCCGGTTGCTGTTGCTCTCGAAATCCAACCTGTTTCCCGATGGGCTGGCCAACTCGAATGGACTCGTCGGCAAGTATCTGATGTTTGATTGCGATTCCGGAGCGAATGGCATCTTCGAGCATCCTCTGAACGAGTACAAGAGCGTGGTTGTGACTCGGGTCGTCCACGATTTCTACGACTCCGATCCGAAGCGTGGTTTTTATGGTGGTGGAGGGATGGACGCTCGCCTGGAGGCCTATCCTGTGGAGTACGCATTGTTCAGCACGCCGCCCGGAACACCGAAATGGGGAGCGGGCTTCAAGCGTTCCTTGCGGGAAAACTACAACCGGCAGCTCATGATTCTGACTCATCTCACCACCTTGCCGCTGGAGTCCAACACCATCACGCTGGACCCGGAAGTCAAGGACGCATGGGGCCTGCCCGCGATGCGTGTGACTTACAAGAATCATCCCGACGACTTGAAGAACATGGCTTTCTTCAGCGACCGGGCACTTGAACTACTCGACGCGGCGGGAGCACAGAAGAAGTGGGCACTCGAACCGCAGGAAACCACGGCTTCCGTGCACCTGATGGGTACCTGCCGCATGGGCAACGATCCGAAAGCGTCGGTGGTGGACAAACACCACCGTGCCCACGATGTCCCGAATCTTTTCATTGTGGATGGAAGCAGTTTCGTGACCAGCGGGCGAAACCAACCGACCTGTACGATCCAGGCCCTCGCCTACCGCGCTTCGGATTACATTGCCCGTCAAGCCAGGAGCGGAAGCCTCACATAGGTTGGCTTCATTCTTGGTTCTGTTGAGAGCACGGAAAAATCGAATCCGCAGTCTTTTCCCGTTGAGAGTCTGAGAAACATCACCCGGCACATAAGCAAGACCTTCCCTCTTGTCGCTCGGGCGGGTACCATGAGACGACTTGATTCAGGAAGTCTTGAACGAAAAGGAGCATCGTCATGGCAACCTCAGTTCAACCGCCGGCAAAAAAGCGCGCGGTCAAGCGGTCGGCATGGAAGGCGCTGGCAGCGCACTACAAGACGGTTTCCAATCTGCATCTGCGGCAGCTTTTTGCGGACGATCCCGGGCGCGGACAGCGTATGGCGGTCGAGGCAGTGGGCCTATACCTTGACTATTCCAAGAACCGAGTTACCGACGAGACTCTCAAGCTGCTTCTCCAACTCGCCGAAGAGTCTGGCTTGCGCGCGCGAATGGACGCCATGTTCAAGGGGGAGAAGATCAACATCACAGAGAAGCGGGCGGTCCTCCACGTGGCCCTGCGGGCGCCAAAGGACGCCTCGATTTTGGTGGATGGAAAAAACGTCGTGCCTGAAGTCCATGCTGTGCTCGACCAGATGGCGGCCTTTTCCAATCGGGTGCGCAGTGGCGAATGGAAAGGGCACACCGGGAAACGCATTCGAAACGTGGTTAATATCGGGATCGGTGGTTCCGATCTCGGGCCAGTCATGGCCTATGAAGCACTGCGGCACTACAGCGAGCGGTCTCTGACATTCCGTTTCGTTTCCAATGTGGACGGAACGGACTTCGCGGAGGCTGTGGAGGATCTCGATCCCGCAGAGACCTTGTTCATCGTTTCTTCAAAAACGTTTACGACCCTGGAAACCATGACCAACGCTCAAACCGCCCGCACCTGGTCGTTGGCGGGGCTGGGAGGCGACGAGAAATCGGTTGCCAAACATTTTGTGGCGGTTTCGACGAACGCAACCGAGGTTGCGAAGTTTGGCATTGATACCGCCAACATGTTCGGATTCTGGGACTGGGTCGGAGGCCGCTACTCCATGGACTCGGCGATCGGCCTTTCGACCATGATCGCCGTTGGCCCGGATAACTTCCGCGCCATGTTGGATGGCTTTCACCAGATGGATGAGCATTTCCGCACCACCCCCTTCGAGCGGAACCTGCCAGTGCTGATGGGCCTTCTAGGCGTGTGGTGCAACGACTTCCTCGGCGCAGAGACTGTCGCTGTTTTGCCTTACGAGCAGTACCTGAAACGGTTCCCGGCATATCTGCAGCAGTTGACGATGGAGAGTAACGGAAAGCATGTCACGCTCAAGGGGAAAGAAGTCGCCCACGATACCGGTCCCGTCTACTGGGGCGAGCCGGGAACCAACGGGCAACACTCGTTCTACCAGTTGATCCATCAGGGGACGAGGCTCATCCCATGCGACTTCATTGCCTTCGCCAAGCCGCTGAATCAGCTTGGCCGGCATCACGACATCCTGCTGGCCAATGTGTTCGCACAGGCCGAGGCGCTCGCCTTCGGCAAAACGCCCGAGGAGGTGAAGGCGGAAGGCACGCCGGACTGGCTGGTGCCCCACCGGGTCTTCGAAGGCAACCGGCCATCCAACACGATTCTGGCTGACCGGCTTACGCCGGAAATATTGGGCAAGCTGGTCGCCCTTTACGAGCATTCCGTCTTCACCCAGGGCGTGCTCTGGAACATTGACTCGTTCGACCAATGGGGCGTTGAGCTCGGCAAGGTTCTGGCCCAGCGCATCATCCCGGAACTCGAAAACACTGCCGAGCCGGCGCTCCACCACGACAGTTCCACCAATACGTTGATTCGCCGCTACCGCAAACTTAAGGAGTCACAATGACCGCGATAGGCCGATGGCGGCAGAGACATGACCTCTAACAACAAGGGAAAGCTGGTCTTCGGGTTGAAATCGGGGGACAATACGGGCGTGTCACTGCCCGTCAGGGCCGGGTTCCGGAACCCAGTGCGTTGTTCACCATCGCCTGCGCTTCGCTCACGATCGCATCGAGATGTGACTTGCTGGTGAAGCTCTCGGCGTAGATCTTGTAAATATTTTCCGTGCCGGAGGGCCGGGCCGCAAACCAGCCGTTTTCTGCCACGACTTTCAGTCCGCCAATCGACGCCTGGTTGCCCGGAGCCCGGGTCAGCTTGGCAGTGATTGGCTCGCCCGCCAGGTCTGACTCCTTGACCGCATCGGGTGAGAGCTTTTGCAATTTTGCTTTCTGTTCGGGCGTGGCCGGCGCGTCAATGCGCGTGTAATAAGGTGTGCCGAATTCTTCTGTCAGTTCGCGATAGTGTTCGCCGGGATCCTTTTCAGTGCGGGCTGTAATCTCGCAAGCCAGCAGGCCCATGATCGGACCGTCTTTGTCGGTCGTCCACACCGAACCGTCCCGGCGAAGAAAACTTGCTCCGGCGCTCTCTTCGCCACCGAAACAGTACGAGCCGTCCACCAGGCCCGACACGAACCACTTGAAGCCCACCGGCACTTCGCGCAGCTGGCGTCCAAGTTTCTTGACTACCCGGTCGATCATGCTGCTGCTCACCAGCGTTTTTCCGATCGCCGAATCCGGCCGCCACTCGGGGCGATTCGTGAGCAGGTACTGGATCGCTACCGCCATGTAATGGTTGGGATTCATCAGCCCAGCCACGGGAGTGACAACTCCATGCCGGTCCGCGTCGGGATCGTTGGCGAAGGCTACCTGGTATCGGTCTTTCAGTCCCACGAGGCTGGCCATGGCATACGGACTGGAACAATCCATGCGGATCTTGCCGTCGTGGTCCACCGTCATGAATGAGAAGGTTGGGTCAATGGTTGGATTGACGACAGTAATGTCCAGTCCGTAAACCGAATTGATCGGCTCCCAATACGGCCGTGCGGCTCCGCCCAATGGGTCGACGCCCAATTTGAGGCGAGCGTCGCGGATGGCGTCCATATCCACGACGTTCTTGAGATCGCGAACATAAGGCAAAACGAAGTCTTCCTGGTGCGTGCTCGCCGACCGGATAGCCTGGCTGAACGGAATGCGCCTGACTCCCGCATTTCCCGCGCGCAATAACTCGTTGGCCCGGTCCTCGACCCAGCGCGTGATGTCGGTATCGGCAGGGCCGCCGTTGGGTGGGTTGTACTTGAAGCCGCCATCCTCCGGCGGATTGTGTGAAGGCGTGACGACAATGCCGTCGGCGAGGTGCTCTTTGCGGCCTCGGTTGTAAACCAGGATCGCGCGCGAAATGACAGGGGTCGGAGTTACGCCGTCATTTTCCTGGATGACGGTCTCAACTCCGTTCGCAGCCAGCACCTCGAGAGCGGTTCGCTGTGCGGGCGCGGAGAGCGCGTGAGTGTCCTTTCCCATGTAGAGCGGGCCATCGATAGCTTGCGCTCGGCGATAGTCGCAGATCGCTTGGGTGGTTGCCAGAATGTGAGCTTCGGTGAACGTGCCGTGCAGGGAAGAGCCGCGGTGTCCGCTGGTACCGAAGCTGACCAACTGGTTGCGATCGCTCAGGTCGGGCTTGCGCTCGAAGTACTCTTTTTCGAGGCGGGCCACGTCAATCAGCATCTCTTTTGGCGCAGGCTTGCCGGCCAGCGGTGAGAGTGCTGGGCCTGCCATTGGCTGTGTTTCCAGGGTATGGGGCACGGTTCCACCTTCCATACTTCCACTGCGAATTGGGCGATGGCGCGGTCGCTCGAGAATTTTCCTGAACTAGCCACGTTCAGGATGGAAGAACTGCAAGCCCTATTACCACGCCGACAACCGTTTCGGTGAATCCCGGATGGGTCCGTCCAGCGGGGTGCGCGTCAATATTTGGTTCGTGGCTTCCTCGCGACCGTCCAAGCTTATCACGTCCCGACTCTACGAAAACTCAGTCCTGCCCTATTCTTTGAACCTGATAAAACCCATACAATGACTCGCTGGCGGCGTTCTTCCCGGTCGGCAATTTTGTTGGGCCATCGGGCCTGCACATGCCCGGCGAGCGTTTCGCATCGGTTCGCGTCTTGCCCCTGGAAGAAGAAAGGAAGCTTCAATGTGCGCAATCTCCATCGTCGCAGAACTGGACCGTCGGTTCGGGATCCCAGGTATCGCCACAGTTTGCGAAGGCAATGGCGGATTGCCCCGGGTGCACATCACCGGCCCCCTGGGGGAAGGCGAGATGTATCTCCATGGTGCCCATGTAACGTCCTGGAAGCCAACGGGCAACGACGAAGTGCTTTTTGTAAGCACGAAATCGCATTGGGAAGAAGGTCAGGCGATCCGGGGTGGAATCCCGATCTGCTTTCCCTGGTTCCGCGCCAAGGCAGACGATCCGCACGCTCCAGCGCATGGATTCCTGCGTACAAAAATGTGGCAGCTCGAATCCATTGTCGAAAACAAAGACGGAGTTGCCGTAAGCATGTTTTCCGAAAGCGATGACCAGACCCGGCGCTGGTGGCCTGTTGAATTTCGTGTCGAGCATCGCGTCTTGTTTGGTTCTGAGCTTAGTCTCGAACTGGTGTGCAACAATACGGGCACCGTACCCATACGCTTCGAGGAAGCCCTCCACACTTACAACCGCGTGGCGGACGTCCGGGACGCCCGTTTGCAGGGGCTGGATACCGCGTGCTTTCTGGACAACACTGACTCGAACAAGGAAAAGACACAGAGTGGTGACGTGGCGATCGCCTCACCAACCGACAGTGCGTACGTGAATACCCCCAATGCGGTTGATCTGATAGATCCAACGATGCGGCGTCGGATTCGAGTGAGGAAGATCAATTCACTTACGACCGTGGTCTGGAATCCGTGGGCCGAGGCGGCGGCTAAAATGCGAGACCTGGGTGACGGAGAATGGAGACAGTTTCTCTGTGTCGAAGCGAGCAATATCCTGGGCGCTGCCGTCAACCTGGCGCCAGGCAAGGAACATAAGATGACTGCGGTTCTCAGCGTGACGAAACTCTAGACCCAACGTCCCGCCGAAAAAGAGCGCAGGCCCAGGTAATTGTGATTTGGTGTGAACCCACCTTCCCCGCCAAATAGCTATCTTCTTCCATCCCAAAGCGGTGTCCATCGAGATTTTCTGTCGGAATAAAAAACCGCCTGGTCAGTTATCCATCATGAGCGCCGGACAGCAATGACTTTACGGCGCTGATGGAGGAGATATGAAAAACACTCTTTTGTTGTTTGCAATCGTGTCCGGCACGCTGGTAACGAGCATGAATGCCGCTACGAAAGCTGGATATCAACCCGCAACTGTAGTCAGCGTGGTGAGGCACGCGACGCCATCCAACAATGACGGCGGCAACCCATCCGATGCGCCGCTACAGTCGGTGGTTAGCTCCTATGACATCGACATCCGGTTGGGCGGTACTGTGTATCGAAGCAGCTACGACTCTGCTTTCGGCGATCTGCCCTCAACCTTCGCCCCTAATCAGCAGGTCCAGGTCAACCTGAAAAAGCATGTCATGTACATGGAACTTCCCGGTGATGATGCTGTGGAGATGGCTATCGAGAGTCGCGCTGATGCTAACGGCGAATCTCCCATGACAGGAAACTAGCAGTTGGTCGGGGCGTGGCCCGAGAAATACGTTCGTGCCGCGCCTCGTTCTTTGCAGACACATAAGTTAAGGAGTGGAGGCCGGGTGTCTCGTCCGGCTGGACGGGCGTCCTCCATCCAACAAAGGCATGGAACACATCCTGGAACGAGCGCAGCCATGATAAACCCCTTCGATCTCAAGACAATGCTTTTGGCCAGGCACGCACAACATGTCGTGCTGATCCATTTTCCGATTGCATTGTTCATCACGGCGGTGGCATTCGACTTCGTAGCGCAGTGGACAAAGCGACCGAATCTTGCGGACGCCGCTTACTACAACCTGCTGGTGGCAGCGATTTCAACGCTACCGGTTGTCGCAACCGGAGTGCTGGCCTGGCAGCTTCAGCTCGAGGGCCAGACGTTGAAGGGCATTCTGTTGTTGCACCTGGTGCTTGGGTTCGTCTCAAGCGGGATGATCTGGCTGGTGTGGTGGATGCATTTCCGCGCCCGGCGGCGGGCAGGAGTCTTGCCGCGCTACCGCCTGGCGGTTGAAATTCTGGGCGTCGGGATCATCGCCCTGACCGGCCACCTGGGCGGCTTTTTGAGCGGCGTGAACGGTCCCGGCTAGGGACAGCCGACGGTTACGTCAGAAAAAACCACCTGCTGGAATAAAAATCACTCGCGCCAGTTATCACATCAGAGCGCTGCAAACCGAGGAGGAGAGATGACTGACAGAAAACAAGATTTTATCGACCAGAAATTGCAGGACCTCAACAACGATGGTATCGACCGGCGCGGGTTTCTGAAGTGTATGGCGTGGGCGGGTACAGGACTGTTGTGGACCGTGAACAGTGGCATTCCGGTATCCCGGGCCTTCGCCAAGAGTATGGATCGTCATGCCCACCAAGGCGATTTCAGCTTTGTTCAGATCAGTGACAGCCACATGGGATTCAACAAGCCTGCCAATCCGGATGTAGTCGCGACCCTGCAGGCGGCCGTGGACAAGATCAATGGGTTGGCGCAGCCTCCGGAATTTCTGCTGCACACCGGCGACATCAGCCACCTTTCGAAGCAGGAGCAGTTTGACAGCGTCGACCAGATCCTGAAAAGCGCCAGTGCCAAGGACGTCTTCTTTGTGCCCGGCGAACACGATGTGCTGGACGACAACGGGAAGTCCTACCTCGAGCGCTACGGGAAAAGTTCCCAGGGGGCTGGGTGGTACAGCTTCGACAAGAAAGGCGTGCACTTCATCGGGCTGGTGAACGTGATGAACCTCAAGGCTGCTGGACTGGGCTCGCTAGGCAGCGAACAACTCGAATGGATGGAAAAAGACGTCAAGCACCTGAAGCACAGCACGCCGATCGTGGTATTCGCACACATCCCGTTGTGGTCGGTGTATCCGGATTGGGGTTGGGGCACGCAGGACAGCGCGCAGGCGCTGGGCTATCTGAAGAAGTTCGGATCCGTCACGGTGCTGAACGGTCACATCCACCAGACCATGCAAAAGGTCGAAGGAAACGTGACGTTTCATACCGCGATGTCAACGGCCTTTCCCCAACCGCAACCGGGCAAGGCGGATTCTCCCGGACCCATGAAAGTCCCGGCGGAGCAGTTGAGGAGCGTGCTCGGAATCACCGATGTCAACTACGTCCATGGGCAGCACTCCTTGGCGGTGGTTGATTCGACACTGGCATAAATCGCGGAGAATCGGGGTGGTCAAAGGAATCAAGCAAGAATCGAACCTAGAAAGGAAAGAGAACATGACAAGGAAGAATGTGTGCGTTGCAGGATTGGCGATGCCGGTAATGATTGCCGCGATGCTGCTGTTCTTGGGAACAACGGGGCTGGCCGCGAACGACCAGCCCTCAGCCGCAAATGCGGAGGTCAAAATCGATAATTTCAGTTTTGGACCGGAGACGCTCACGGTACCGGTGGGCACGACCGTGACCTGGACTAATCGTGATGATATTCCGCACACCGTCGTAAGCACCGATGGAGTTTTCAAATCCAAAGTGCGGGATACCGACGAAAAGTTTTCTTACACGTTTGCCAAGGCCGGGACCTATCCCTACTTCTGCTCGGTGCACCCCAAGATGACCGGCAAGATTGTGGTGCAGTGATAGTGGAGAGTGGGCGTCCTTCGCCGGACAGCCTTCACGCTGTCATCCTGAGCGAAGCGAAGGACCCATGTATTTGACTTTTGTTGCGATGCAAAATGCACGGATCCTTCGCTTCGGATGACATCGCAATGTAGCTGATACGGGGGTTACGGGGTCTGACGCTGGCCAACCATCATATGTCTCGCCGTCTTTATGACGAGAAATTAAGGAGAATATATGTTCGAAGGACTGTTTCAACCGATGCATCTGCTCGTGATTTTCGGAATTGCACTGTTGGTATTCGGGCCTAAGAAGCTTCCCGAGCTGGGCAAAGGAATCGGCGAGGGTATCCGGGGCTTCAAGTCAGCCCTCAAGGCCGAGGACGAGTAGCGAGTCTCGGCGACTGCTCAGGCGCATATTTGTCACGCACTATAAAAGTAGCGCCGGCGTCTCGCCGGCTGTCCGGTGGGCGTCCCGCCCACCGCGCCAGCGTAAGACGCCTCACGCTTGCGATGCCTGCCGTACCATTTCGATCAGGACTCCCCGGGTTTCGGAGGAGTTTTTTACTGCGCGCACGAATGCGATACGGGAGCCGCGGATGCCATCCCCAGTGGTCATGCGCACCTGAAAGCCGAGGCGATCGACTGCTGTCATGGTTACTTCCTGTGCTTCCACGTGCGCATACATCCGGGCGAGCGAGATGAGTGCATCCTTGTGGTCGGCGTTCATGTGCTGAATGATTTCAGCCATTGAGTCCGCCAGAGGGTCGGGCTGGCTTCGGCCATATTCGGAAGCCGATACCCAGCCCATGACTCCGAAGCCGCCGACGTAATAAACGTCAATCACGTTCATGCGATAAAACGAAAAGTCTTCAAAATCTACCCAATACTTACTATTGGCATGACGCGCCAGGTAAAGCTCACGAGCCGCGGCCACCTCGGCGTCCGGCGTGAGCTGAACATTTCCTACCAGCGTGACCCTCGATGCTCCGAGCGGTTCGCCGTCGGCGCTATCCTGCGTAACCAGCAGGCTGGCTCGGGGGTCGGCCTGCAAATTCTGCGTGTGCATGGCCATGGTGCTGATCAGGAAAATTGGACGCCCATGTCCGTCCAACCCGTAGGGCATCACGGACCCAAACGGAAAGCCCGGCTGTTTCCGCGACAGGGTCGAGAGGCTGCCGATGCGGCCCAAATAAACCAAGGTGCGCGCACGCTCGGCGAACGTGGGCTCGGGAACCGGCGGCTGGTCACTCGCTGGCCCCGGCCCTGCATGTTTTCTGGCGGAATTGACTGTCATTCGTGGTTCTCCTTAGTTAGGTGTCTTCGTCAGGAGGACCCGCAGCGCCGGCAAGATCCTGAGGCTTGATTTTCTCGACGTTGAATTTCGTGACCCGCTCGCGCATCGTCCTCAGAACATCTTCGAGAGGCGGGGCATCGCCCTTGATCCATCGCAATGGGTTGATGCGGGCTACTACAAAAGATCGCAGGTATGGACTCACCAGTCCGCGTTCCTTTAACTTCTTGACCACTGCGGCAACCTTTTCTTCGAGGTCCAGCACCATTGAGGCCCGCTTCTCATGCTGCTTAAGGGCGGAGCGCAATGCGTCATCGCTGAAATCCTCAAGACGCCGTAGGATCGGATGGTACGCCCCGCCACCGAAGCGCGTCACTCGTTCGTAGCACACCCCTAGTGTGACCAGAGCGGCCTGATCGAGATAGAAGGCGAAGCCAGATTCGGGTCGCGAGTCATCTTCGTCGACCAGTCCGCGGTAGATTCGTATGACTTCCAGTGAACGTTCCTTGAGGTTATGCGCTTTCTCCGTGTTCAGGGCCAGGATCTGCCACGCCACTTCGCGTTCCGGGACTACCAGGGCTGTGATGGACTTAGCCCCAAGGCGGCGCATGGCCTCCAGGCGATGCCGGCCGTTGGGAGTCCAAAAACCACCGCCCGGCGCCACGACAGCGATGACCGGGTCGAGAAAACGCCCGGTCTTATTAATAACGTCGGCGAGCCTCTTATGGTGAGCGTCGGAGAGATCGCGTTGAAACGGCGTGGGCTCGATTTTATCGATAGGGAGAATCGCAACGAGGGTCTGATGACCGCCAAGCGGTTCCTTGTAGAGGCCGACCACGAAGCCCCCAGCTTGCTCGACGACTGCGGCGGCTGCCGCGGCAGCTCCCTCGGGTCGCTCTAACCTGCTGTCTGCCGGCGTGAGGCCCCTGGTGCCGGGCTTGGCTTTGCGGGGACGTCGTCGAACAGGTGCGCGTTTTGCCATCATAGAGACTCTATCTTAATCGTGCATCAGTAGTTGTTCACTTTGAATCTCACTTCTCCATGATGGGGTCATCCTGAGCTTGCGAAGGATCCAGCGCGCAGCGCATGCGCACCTTCACGACGAATGTGGCGGTGCCCGCGAGATCCTTCAGGACTGAAGTCCTTCAGGATGACGCCTGTATAGGTGAATTCTTCTGAACCGACCCACTATCGGGCCACTACGCGTTTGCGTAGGATGGACCATCGTCTTACGATGGTTGGTCATGACTGCTGAGGCGGTCCTCGCATGATGGGACGTTCTATGACGCAGCTCCTGCTGGTGTGTGCATCCATCGTTGCTCTGCTGGCGTGTGCGGCATGCACGGACAAACGTGGACCGAATGACGCGTCCACGTCTGCCGTTACGTCGGGAAATAAATCCGGCAATGATCGCAAATGGTGGAAAGAAGCCGTGGTGTACCAGGTTTACCCACGGTCGTTCAAGGACTCGAATGGCGATGGCGTAGGCGATCTCCGGGGCATCATCTCGAAATTGGATTATCTGCAAAGCCTCGGCGTTGACGTGATCTGGTTGAATCCCATTTACGGTTCACCGAACGACGACAACGGTTACGACATCAGCGACTACCGCAGCATCATGAAGGAATTCGGTACCATGCAGGACTTTGACGAGCTGCTCAAAGGAATGCATGCGCGGGGTCTGAAGCTAGTCATGGATCTGGTGGTGAACCACAGCAGCGACGAGCATGAGTGGTTCAAGCAGTCGCGCAGTTCGCGAGACAACCCGTTCCGTGACTACTACCACTGGTGGCCCGCTGAAAAAGGGAAGCCCGCACACCGCTGGAGCTTCTTCGACATCAACGGTGACGCCTGGAAGTTCGACGAAAAGACGAACAGCTACTACCTGCACTATTTCTCACAGAAGCAGCCCGATCTGAACTGGGAGAACCCGAAGCTGCGCGAAGAGATCTTTTCGATGATGCGCTTCTGGTTCGACAAAGGCGTCGATGGCTTCCGCATGGACGTGATCCCATTTATCTCGAAGGACACTTCGTTTCCAGAGCTTCCAGCCGAATACCACGGCGACTTCGTCCGGTACTATGCCAATGGCCCGCATACCCACGAATATCTACAGGCAATGAATAAGGAGGTGCTGAGCAGGTACGACGTCATGTCGGTGGCGGAAGGCATTGGCGTCACCACCGGCGACGCGCTGAAATATGTTGACGCGGACCGGCACGAACTCAATATGGCTTACCACTTTGAAGGCGTGGGCCTTGGCATCCTGCCGAGTTCGCATAAGATTCCCGATCCCAAAGGATATAGCCTGGTCGAGTTCAAGAATATCTATAGCAAGTGGGATGCGGTCTTCGCCGAGAAGGGTTGGGGAACAATTTACCTGGGCAATCACGACCAGCCTCGCATGACATCGCGGTGGGGCAACGACTCGCCGCAATGGCGCGAGCTGTCTTCCAAGATGCTCACCACCTTTCTTCTGACCATGCGGGCCACGCCGTACTACTACGGTGGCGATGAATTAGGGATGACCAACATCAAATTCGACAGGATCGATGACTATCGCGACATCGAATCGCTCAACTGGTACAAACTGGAGAAAAACTCCGGAGGCGATGTCCATAAATTCCTCGAGGCCCAGAAAATTACCGCACGTGACAACGGCCGCACCCCTTTCCAGTGGGATGCTACCGCCAACTCCGGCTTCACGACGGGCACGCCCTGGCTGAAGGTAAATCCTAACTACACGTCGGTCAATGTCGCCACCGAGGAAAAGGATCCCAACAGTTGCCTGAACTATTTCCGCAAGCTGGTGAAGCTGCGCAAGAGCAATCCTGTCCTGATCTATGGCAAGTATGCTCTCCTCGACAAGGACAATCCCGACGTTTACGCCTACACTCGGGAGTTGGACGGGAAAAAGCTCCTGGTCCTGTTGAACTTCAAAGATCGGCCTGCGTCCGTGACGACCGGTCTCGACCTGAGCAAAGCGAAAATCCTGGTGGGCAATTACTCCACGCCACCTTTGCCAAATGCCACGCTGCGGCCCTATGAATCCCTTGTCTACGAGTGGTAAGAGAACATCGGGGCCCCTCGCGGCCCTTGCGAGGCGTGGCAATCAGTCCTTCGTGTCTCTTCATCGGGCTTTGACCTGTTAAAACCAGCCGGAGACCTGCGATTATTACGTTTTCTGATAAGCTGTCTCGCGCCACACTGCAAGCGAAAAGATCGACGCGCAAAGCGGACGGAGGAGCCAGGTCAAACCATGCTGAATCGTCGAAGTTTCATCATCGCGAGTGGACTTACTGCCCTTGCCTCAACCCGAGTGCTGGGTGCAAACGATACCCTTCGCGTCGGAGTAATCGGGGCCGGCGGCCGGATGCGCGGCCTGCTGGATGCGGCTGACAAGGTCGGCCCTTACCAGATCGTGGCCGTGAGCGACGTCTATGCACCGCACCGCGACGCCGTCAAGGAACGGTCCAACGGCACCGCGACAACCCACCTGGACTATCGTGAAGTGCTTGCCCAGGAGATCGATGCGGTTTTTATCGCTTCCCCTGACCATTGGCATGTCCGCATGGCAGTCGACGCCTTGGCGGCCGGCAAGGACGTCTACCTGGAAAAGCCGGTGAGCCACACGATTGAGGAAGGCGTCACCCTGACCCGGGCTGTCCGATCCGGCAAGCAGATTCTGCAGTGCGGTATGCAGCAGCGCAGCTGGACTCACTTTCGCGATGCGGTCAACATGATTCAGGGAGGCAGTCTTGGTCGCATCACGCAGGTGCGAACCTACTGGTGGCAGAACTACACCCGGAATTGGGTGCCCAAGCCTATTGACGCGCAGGCGCTGGATTGGAAGCTCTGGCTCGGAGGCGCCCCGGACCAGCCCTTCAGCGAGGAAAAATATAACCATTGGCGTTGGTACTGGAACTTTGGCGGCGGCGCCATGACCGATCTCTTCACCCACTGGATCGATGTGGTGCACTGGGCCATGAAAGCCGACCAGGCACGCGAGGCGCATGTGCTGGCGGACAAATACGTTTTCGAGCAGTGGGATTGTCCCGACACCATACAGGCGGCCTTCCGCTATCCCGGGTTTGACGTCGTGTATGAAGGCATGATGAGTTCCTCCATCGATGATGGAGGCCTGGAATTCCGCGGAACGGAAGCGACCTTGAAGATCGATCGGACTGGCTTTACGGTTTATCGCGAGGGTGTGCCCAGCGGGCAAAATCCGGTTCTCACCGAACACAGCGTCCGCGACGGCACCATTTCACACATGGAAAATTTCTTCGAGTGCATCAAGACGCGCAAAGAGCCGACCGCGCCAGTGGAGGCCGGAGTCGCTGCCGCGCGAGCAGGACACTTGGGCAACTTGGCATACCACCACGGTGGCCAGAGTGTGTGGCCTCCGAAGAACTCTTGAGAGTGCGTCACGTCATTATGGGAGAAAAACATGGCGGAGCTTTGCTCCGCCGGACAGCCGAGGGCGGCTGTCCCCACGTGGCCGAATAAGATTTTCTCCATCTCCACGAACGGCAGGCCAAGTGCCAATTGCTAATTGCTAAGTGCTAATTGCCAATCGCTATTAAGGGGGGTCCGAGCGTGCAAGATACTCCAACCGCATCGAAAGGCCGAGCGGACTCTGCGCATCTGGCTTGTCTTGTCCTTATTGTCATTGTCCTGTGCACGGGTGTAGCCGACGCGGAGGCCCCTCGTATCGTAATGGACCGGAATGGCGGCACCGTGGTACTGGAGCCTTATGCCACGAATATCATTCGCGTAACCCTGAGCCTGAACAAAGACTCGGCTCTGGCTGCGCCCGGTTATGGTTTTGTAGGGAAGCCTGCGACCGAGGGTTGGACACATCAGCAGAACGAGCAGGGAGACGTCTACCGCTCCTCTGGCCTGGTCGTGAAGGTCGCGGTAAACCATCCCGGCAAGCCGCTGGCGACCCAAATTGATATTGGGAAGTTTTTCAACGGTTCCGCTCCCCCGGCGAATATTTCCATCCAAACTCCGGATGGCAAGACCCTGCTGCAAATGACCGGGTGGTCCATGTCCGTGCCTAACCACAAAGACAGTACCGCCGGAGTGTTGAACGACAAGCGCCCGTCAGATCCTCCGTTCTTTCAAGTGGGCGCCATCTTCGTTTCGCCCGATGACGAGCACTACTATGGCCTTGGGCAAAATCAGGAAGGGTTTCTCGATCAACGCGGACACCGGGTTGAATGCTGGCACAACTACACCGCGACCGGCGGGCCCACTGTCTGCGTGCCCTTCATGGTGACGAACTACGGTTATGGAATCATCTGGGACAATCCTTCCAAAACCGTGATTGAGCCGGGATTCAACGAGCAGACCCGTTGGACGTCCGAGGTGGGTGACCGTGTATCGTTCTTCGTAATTGCTGGGAGCACGTTCAACGAAATCTACTCGGGATATCGCCTGCTGACCGGTTCCACGCCCCTGCTGCCGAAAGCGGCATATGGCTACATTCAGTGCAAGCAGCGCTATTCCTCACAGGATGAACTGCTGGCCGTGGCCAGGGGATATCGCGAACGCCATCTGCCCGCCGATATCCTGGTAGTGGATTGGTTCTATTACACAAAAATGGGTCAGATGGATTTTGTTCCGGAAAAGTGGCCTGATCCAGCCGCCATGAACCGCCAGCTGCATGACATGGGCTTCCAGACCATGATCAGCGTGTGGCCGCGCTTTGTGGCAGAGTCCCGCTATTACGATTTCATTCTGAAGAAAGGATGGTTCGAGCACCTCGCCGACGGCACCCCCACAAACGGACTTCCGTATGACCGGGCCGGATCGGACATCGACACCACCAATCCGGAAGCCGGACGCTGGTTCTGGGAAACAATTCGCGACAACATCATCAGCAAAGGTTTCGATTCGCTTTGGGCCGATGAGACCGAGCCCGACCTGCCTCCGAACGGCAGTTACTTTTCGGTTGGGCCGGGCACGCGCTACTACAATATCTATCCTTTAGTTCACACCGCTGCGCTCTACGATGGTTTCCGCCGCGACACCAGGCATCGTGCGCTCATCCTGTCGCGGGATGCTTATCTGGGCGCGCAGCGCAACGGCAGCATGTTCTGGTCGTCGGACATCTCTCCCACGTGGGACACGCTGCAGCGTCAGATTCCTACTGGGCTGGGCTTCAGCGCATCCGGCATGGCCTATTGGACGCAGGACATCGGCGGCTGGCAGTATCTGCCGCAGGAGCACCGTCCCGCACACCCGCCGCTGCTCGATGCTTCCGACGCGCGCGACAATATCGGCGGATACGAAGACTACGCGGAGCTCTACACCCGCTGGTTCGAGTATGGAACTTTTCTGCCGATTTTTCGGGCCCACGGTAGCCGCCTTTACAACGAGGTCTGGTCTTACGGCAAACAGGCGGAGCCGATTCTGGTGAAATATCTCAAGCTGCGCTACCAGTTGATGCCGTACATCTATTCTCTTGGCTACGACACTTACCAGACGGGCGCTCCGTATATGCGCGCGTTGTTCATGGATTTTCCCCACGACCCCAAAGTGGCCGACTTGCGTGATGAATACATGTTTGGCCCGGCGTTTCTTGTCGCCCCGGTGACCGAGCAGGGCGCTACCAGCCGGACGGTTTACCTTCCCGCCGGCGCCGACTGGTACAACTACTGGACGAACCAGCGGCTTCACGGTGGACAAACCATCCAGGTGGATGCGCCCATCGACCGGCTGCCGTTGTTTGTTCGCGCCGGATCAATCCTGCCACTGGGCGACGCCATCGAAAGCACAAGCCAGGTGCAGAAGATCGCGAAGGTGCGAGTCTATCCGGGGGCCGACGCCGAGTTCGCACTCTATCAGGATGACGGTATAACCTACGCCTACGAACATGGAGACAGCCGCATCACTCAGCTCCGCTGGAACGACACCACGCACACGCTGGACCACCAGGGAGCGTCGGCCTGGACGGCGCCGGATTCTGAAATCGTGGAAGTGATTGGGCGTTAAGAGAGGCAGCGGGGTGTAATCTGAAATCCCAAAAGAATTAGCGCGGGTATCATGACGGGACGCAGCCGGATGATGCCCGCGTCGATCACTGCTTCTTCGAACGGTTCTCCCTCTTCGTGCTTTTCCTCGATGAAGTCAAAGAGCACGATGACGTGGCTTACGATCACCCCGATCAGGCTCGCTACTCCGAGAAAGGCCATGAAGCCGAAGGGAGTGCCCATGATCCACAACGCCGCCACCGCGCCCACCACTCCGTACGGGGCCGCTGCAAACACCAGCAGCGGCTTGACCGCGCTGTTGAACTGGAAGACCAGCGCCAGGAAGATGCCGAAAATCGAAGCGCCCATTACGATCGCCAGCTCGCCAAACCCTCGGTGCTGCTGGTAATAGTCGCCGCCCATCCGGATCTTGTATCCGGGAGGCAGGGCTTTCTCGAACGCGTCCAGCTTCGGCTCGGCGGCTTTCAGCACTTCGGAAGACAGCACACCTGCCCGGGGGAAGCAGCGCACGGCGATGGTGCGGAAGTGATCGAGCCGGATGATGCGCTCAGTTTGCATCGAGTGCTCAATCTTCGAGACCTGCACCAGGGGAATCTTCGATGTACCCTGCGATGGCATAGACGTAGAGGTTCTGCGAGGTCCGAAAGCTGGGCGCGTTCGTCGATCTTCAATCGGGCGACCACCGGGATTTCCTTGTTGCCTTCCTGCAAGGTGGTCAGTTGCGCTCCGCTCATGGCGGAGGTGGAGGAAGTCGCGACGTCCTGGTTGGTGATCCCGGCCAGGTTGTGCCCGGTCCGGGTCAATCGTCAGTTTTACTCCGGAGCTTTCGGTGTCCCAGTCATTGCGCACTCCGGCGGTGGTGGGAAGGGAGCGGAAGATGTCTTCGAGCTGTCCGGCCAGCCGCCGCAGGGTGCGGATATCCTCGGCTGACTGCGCGCGCTGACATCGGCGTTGTTCGAGATCAGGATGTCGAGCGGGAAATCGATGGCGGCATACTGCAATTGCCGGACGTCGATGCGCGCGCCCGGTATTTTCGCGGAGACGATGGGCTGCAGGTGTTGCACGAACTCGCCCGTGACCTCTTTGTCCGTTACCTCCATGATGATCTGCGCATAGTTCAGTTGCTGGAGCTGCGGCGAAACCGAGAACCAGAAACGCGGCGCGCCTCCGCCTACGAACGTGGTCACGTATTTCAAAATCTGCTTCCGGCTTGCCGTCTTTGCCGGGATGCTCGCGGCCGTAGTTCTCCGCTTCCTCGCGCACGATCTGTTCCACTTGTTGCGCCGTCTGGTTGGTGGCGTCCAGGTTGCTGTCGTTGGGAAGCCAGACATCCACGTAGGACCAGTACTGAACGTCGTCGGGCATGAAGGACGTTTTCAGCTGCGACATGAAAAACACGCCCAACGCCAGAAACACGACGCGAGCCGGCGAAAACTTTCCAGCGGTGGTCCATCGCGCTGCTGCGCGACCCGCGCGTAGTAGCCGGTGAAGCCGGTGGTGCGGCGTTCTTCGATCGGCTTCTCTGGCTTCTTGTCGGCCGCAGCAGGTAATAGCCGAGCAGCGGCACGAAGGTCATCGAAGCCAGGCGTGACGCCACCAGCGCGCAGGTCATCACGATCGGCAGGCTGTAGAGAAACTCGCCCATGGTGCCGGTCAGCAGCAGGAACGGAATGTAGGCGACGATGTTGGTGACCGTGGCGAACATGATCGCCGTCGCCAGCTTGGTTGGCCCCAGCCATGCAGCGACGACGCTGGGCTGCCCCTCAGCCAGCCCGCGCTTGATCGAGTCTCCCGCCACCACCGGGTCGTCGACCAGCAGTCCCAGCGCGATGATCAGCGTGGCGATCGACACCTGCTGGATGTCGATGCCCAGCATGTACATCATGCCGAACGTCATCGCCAGCGTGATCGGAATCGAGATCGCCATCAGCACAGCCGAGCGCCACTCCCAGAACCCGATCAGCGAAACCAGCACCACCAGCACGATCGCTTCATAGAGTGCGCCCATGAACAGGTCGACGTTCTCTTTGACCTGCAGCGGCTGGTCGGAGGTGCGGGCAATGATCAGATCCTCGGGCAGATAGTTGCGGACCGCGGCCAGCTTCTCGTCCACGCTCTTGCCGAACTGGGCGATCTGCTCGCCGTCACGCATCTGGACCGCCAGCGTCACGGCGCGGCTGCGGTGCCAGTCGCCTGTCCTTGTCCTGTCGCGTGTGATGTAGTTCAGATAGCGCGCAGGGCTTTCGTAGCCGCGCGATATGTCCACCAGATCGCGCAGGTAAACCGGGCTGTTGGAAGCGTTAGCCGCGGTGCTGATGATGACGTCGCCGATCGCCCTCGGCGTTTCGAACTTGCCCGAAGGATCGATGGTCACGTTCTTGCTGTCCACTTCCAGCACGCCGCCGGGCAGCGTGATGTTGCGGGAGGAGAGATGCCTGCCTAGGCCGGACGGCTGCACTCCGTACTCGGCCAGTCGCTGCTGCGAGTAGTCGAGATAGATCCTCTCGGCCAGCACGCCGCTGCGGTCACCTTGGAAACTTCCGGCGTGCCTTGCAGCGTCCGTTGAATCAGAGCGGTGAAGTCATCCAGTTCGCGGTAGGAGTACTTTTCGCCCGCCACTGCAGCCAGCCTGGTTTCTGTGTCCTTCGGATCCCGGATGAACGCCGGCCGCCAGGAGTCGGGATGGATCTCCGACCGGTGAAAGCGTTCCTGCGTGATGCGTTCGCCCCAGGCGCGGAGTGCGGCGTCGTCCAGCTGCGTGCTTACGTCAATTCCGATGAAGCCCGGGCCTTGAAAGAGATGGGGGTCGCGAAAAGCTCCGCTATCCGACCCCGAGCTGGTCCAACCAGGCGGAACGACATCTGCACCTCTTCCGCCGCTACGGACTCGGGAAAGGAGACCACGATGCTCACGCGCGGCTGCGGCGCGTTCTTCGCTTGATCGAGGCGCAGTTTCTCGATCGCTTTCTTCACCGGTGCGGGCCCTAGAGCAACGTCGATCATCGCTGGCCGGGGGCTGGCCACCGTCAGCATCAGCGCGGCGGTGTCGCCAAAATTGCCGTTGAACTGGATCGGTCCGGCGCCCTGAGGTCATTCCGAAGCGCGGCCTTGGCGCGCGAGGAATCTGTTGTTGCCGGTACTCTCGAAGCCCACCTCAGCGGCTAAAGCCACCAAACTCTGCAACCTTGGCGGCACGGCTGAAGCCGTGCCCTTCCCGTTCGCTTAGCAATCAAATGCGAGCTGCGGTTACTGAATAATGCGAACCTGTTCGCCGTTCTTCACCAGCGTGGCTCCGGTGGTGACCACCCGTTCTCCCGCCTTCACTCCGCCCAGAACCTGGATCATGTTGCCGTACGCGTCTCCCAGTTCGACGGTGCGGGCGCGCACGGTAGCCGGATCACCGGTCCCTTCGGTCAAGTACACAGCGAACTCCTCGGGCTTTTGCGGATCGCGAATTACCGCGCTCAGTGGAACTGCCAGTACGGCAACTCGGCAATATCTCACCGCCAAAGGCCAAGCGACGCGATCATCCCGGACTTGAGTTGATTGCGGGGGTTGGGCAGCGTGACCTCGACCGAATACACCCGGCTCTTGGGATCCGCCGCCGGAGAAATTGCAGTGATCACGCCCGGCGAAGGCCTGGGGAAGACGTCGGTCGTGACCGCTTGCCGCTGCCCCAGCTTGACGCGCCCCATGGCGGTATCAGGCACTCCGAACACGGCTTTCACCGAATGGGTGTCTGCGATCGTGAAGCCGGCAACTGAAGGACCGACGAGCGCCCCGATGTCCACACTGCGCTTGATAATCCATCCGTCGAAAGGAGCACGCAGTGACGAATCGTCAAGTGCGGTCTGCGCCTCGGCAAGAGTTGCTCTGGCGTTGTTCAGAGCGACGCGGAGGCGCTTTCAAGTTGGGCCTTGGCGGAGTCGAAGTCCGGTTTGGTGGCGCTTTGGGTTGAATAGAGATTCGAAGTGCGATCGAAGCTCAGCTTCGCGTGATCATAGTCCGCCTGCGCCCGCGCCAGTTGCGCTTTGGCCTGCTCGCGCTGGTCGGAGTAATCCTTCTGCCTCGACGACCGCAAGCACGGTGCCTTTGGTTACCCAGTCGCCGATGTCAACATTGCGTATGCGGCCATCCACGCCTCGCACCTGACGGATGCTTTCCACGTAGCCGCCGGACTTGAACGCCAGATCCACTTGCGCATTAGGCACGATGTTGGCGGAATAGCGGGTCTCGGCGCCCGTGGAAAGGGTCTGGACCGCGGCTGTCCGCACCGGCGTCAGAGGCCTCGGTTCCGAGTTTGCCCGGCTGCATCCAACCTGGGCGATGGCATAAAGCGCGGCAAGGGCGAGAATCTGCAATTCTGTCCGGCGAATCTTCATTGGTCTTCTCCCAACGACTTTTCAAAGTCGGATTTTGCGGTCCAGAACCCCAGCAAGCGCCTGGCGGTAATCGTCAAGCGCGCCAGCGGTGGCCGCCTGCTGCTGCAACACATCTCTCAGCAATACCGATTGCTGTTCGTACTGGCTGGTCACTTCGCGCAGCTTCTGCTGCGACGCCTCGCGTTCTGCCTGCGCCACCGCAATCAGAATTCGCGATTCTTCCAGCTTGCGGAAATTGCTGTTCACGTCCATCAAGACCTTCGACTGGGCGTCGCGCAGCTGGGCTTGCGCCTGGTTCTCCGTAACCTTCTTCTCATTGATGACGTCCTTGCGGCGGCCCCAGTCCCACGGTTCCCACTTCAACTGGAAACCGACACTGGCTACATTCGTCGGGAGGACTTCGACGTTGAAGGGCGAAATATAGTTGAAAGTTACACCTACCTCGGGAATGTAGTCGGCCTTGGCCGCGCGCCGGTCGTACTCGGCACGGCGCACGTTGATCTCGGCCTGCTTGAGCTCAGGACGCTGCGTCAAGGCGCGCTCCTGCGCCACCTTAAGCTCGACTTCTTCGAACGAGGCGACCGGGACCTGCTCGGTGCGAAAATCAGTGCGTATGTCGCGGCCCAGGAGGTCGTTCAGATACTCTTTGCGGGTGTTGAGAGTGTTACGCAGCTGAACCAGGGTGTATTGTTCGTGAGCCAGTTTGGCTTTCACATCCAGGCTGTCCGATTTCAGGGCCGCCTCCTGTGACACCCGCTGCAGAACGACTCGATCGAGTTCTTGGTATTGCTTGACGTTGGCTTCCTCGGCTTCGAGCGCGCTCTCCGATTGCAGCACACCGTAATAAGCCTGCTTCACATCCTTGACCACGGACTGCCGTTCCGCGCGTTGCTTCTCGCTAGTGAGCTGCGAGGACAACTGCTGCGCGCGCAAGCCGAGATGAATCTTGTAGAGCTGCGAGAGCGGCTGGGTCACCTGGCCGACCACGTAGGCTGTCGGCTGACGCGGCGTAGTGATCTTCGAGTCGGTCGACGGAATCGGGCCGATCCCCGGATAGTTTCCGAACGCGCCTTGTTTGAAGGTAAAGCTGATTTCATTCAACAGTTGCGACCCGAGGACAGTCGCATTCAAGGTAGGCAATCGCTTGGTTTTGAACTCGGCGATCTCCCACTTTGACTTGTCCACATCCAGGGTCGCGATCTGCAGTGCACGATTGTTGGCAATCGCCAGCTGGATAGCCTCTTCCAGAGACAGCAAGCGAGCGGCTGAGACCGATTCCTGGGCCGCGATGATACCGCTCGAAAGAACGCTTAGTACCGCAACCCAAGTTGAAAGAAGCCTTAACGTCGAGAGCCAGTGGCGCGAACGCCGGACAGGCGAATGTTCGCCCAGGCAGGGATAGCTGTAGCGGGAAACAATTTGGCTGGACACAAACACCTCACCGCAGAGCGCCGGGTCTTGCCGGAAGGCAACTCGAGGATGGAGCGCGAAAAATTGTTCCCGACCAAGTTCAGTCGAGCTGTCCGACCGGCACGCCCCGTGCCAAGTGCAGAGCAAATTACGCTTCAAGCCGCTAATTGTCAATCGCTTCCGCATCTGGTTTCTCCGCGCTTAAACGCCCTAATTCGTTGCAGTTACACCGTCATTTTGCTGAATCGTTTCGCCGCCAGCAGCAGCAAAGCCACGCCCATTCCGAACAACACCAACCCATTGATCCACAACTGCGCCAGCCCCGCTCCGCGCAGAATCACTCCGCGCGCGATCTGGATCATGTAGGTTGCCGGCACCAAGTGGCTCGCCAGATAGGCCCATAACGGCATGGTCTCGCGGGGAAACATGAAGCCCGAAAGGAAGATGCTGAGCAGCATCACCACCATGCAAAGCTGCAGTGCTTCAGCCTGGGAATTTGCTTTGCTCGAGATCAACATCCCGATCGCCAGGTTCACGAAGAGATAACCTGTGGTGAGTGCCGCCAGGACAAGAACGTTGCCGTGAATCGGTATATGAAAGGCGAACCGCATAAACGTAACAATTACGCTGAACTCCACGACTCCGGTCACGAAATACGGCATGATCTTGCCCAGCATCAGTCCCAGCGGCCTCACCGGCGTGACGAGGAGCTGTTCGATCGTGCCGCGCTCCTTCTCCCGCACGATGGAAAAAGCGGTCAGCATCACCGTGACCATGATCAGCAGAACGGACATTAAGCCGGGAAGCAGAAAGTTCGGAGAGCGTGACGCCGGATTGAACATCATCTTCGGCCGCACTTCGATCGGGTTCTGCTGGCCTGGCGTCGTCATGCGGCGCAGCGATTCGTCCAGGCCGATTGACCCGGAGACGTTCACCGCCTGTCCCGCGACATTCGAGTCCGAACCATCGACCATCACCAATACTTGCGCCTGATTTCCCTTCAGCA
Organism: Terriglobia bacterium; assembly: GCA_963813645.1. Taxonomy (GTDB): domain Bacteria; phylum Acidobacteriota; class Terriglobia; order Terriglobales; family Acidobacteriaceae; genus JAIQFF01. The sequence continues at coordinate 54,503 of CAWEZS010000017.1, read as the reverse complement.
GATTACGGTCGAAATCGATCGGGACTTTTACTCCCACGCTCGCCCGGCCCGAAACCATCTCTTCATTCAGCTCGTGGTCGCTGTGCACGTATTTGTAGACGCGAAAAGTATCGGAGTTGCGCAGCCGGTCCAGAAACGCGCGGCTTACAGAACTGCCGGAAACCTCGGTCATCATTGCGCTTCCGCTGGCGTCGTACACGGCGGTGCGAACCTGGCGAATATTGGTGTCAATCGCCGCGCCGAGAATGATCATCTTCAAGACCGGCAGGACGAATGCGAACAGAACCGCCATCGGATCCCGGCGCATGTGCCGGACCTCTTTGTAGAAGATCGCTCCCATCCCTTGGGCTGGGTTCTTCATGACGCCGCCTCCATCTGTGCCTGCCGGCGCTGGCTCAACTCGACGAACGCGTCTTCGAGGGTCGGAATCAGCGGCCGAATTTCTTCTACGTCGATGCCATGTCCGCGAAGCTCGTGATCCAGTTCCGGCTGGCCAACCGATTCGTCCACCAGCGCATGGATCGAACGTCCGAAGATCGTCGCGCTCTTGAAAAGCGTCATCTCTTTGGCTTTGCGCAGCGCCGTCGTCATCGCGGGTGCGGATATTTCGAAACGATGCGTGCCCGGCGGATTTACCTCCGGCAGTGCCCGCAGCGAGTCCGGCGTGCCATCGGCGATCAACTCGCCGTAGTAGATGTAGGCGAGATGACTGCAGCGCTCCGCCTCGTCCATGTAGTGCGTCGTCACGAAAAATGTGATGCCTTGTCCGGAAAGCTGGAACAGCAGGTCCCACAACTGTCGGCGCGCGACCGGATCGATACCCGCCGTCGGCTCGTCGAGAAACAGGACCGTCGGCTGATGCATCAGGGCGCAGCCCAGCGCCAGACGCTGCTTCCATCCACCGGAAAGACGCCCGCCAGGCGATTGACGTAGTTCTCGAGCTTGTTCGCCTCGATGGTCTCGCCAATTTTCTTGTCCAGCGCTGTCCCTTTGAGCTGGTAAGCACGTCCGTAGAACTGCAGGTTCTCCATCACCGTGAGGTCGTCGTACAGACTGAACTTCTGGCTCATGTACCCGATGCGCTCGCGCACTGCGTCCGCGTCCGTTCGCACATCGAGCCCTTCGATCGAAGCTTCGCCTTCGGTGATGGGCAGGATTCCCGTCAGCATCTTGATCACGGTGGTCTTCCCGCTGCCGTTTGGACCGAGGAACCCGAAGACTTCGCCCTTCTCCACCGTGATCGAGACCTTGTTCACCGCAGTGAAGTTTCCGAAGCGTCGGGTCAGCTGTTTTGTCTGGATGGCGGGCATTACCGTGTCTCCGAAGCGAATTGAACGTCCGCGCTAACGCCGGCGCGTAGCCGGTTGTCCTGATTTTCAACGCGCAACTTCACGCCGATCACCTGGTGAACTCGTTCTTCCTTGGTCTGCACGTTACGCGGGCAGGAATTCGGACTGTTGGCGAATCTGCTCTACGCGAGCCTTGATAAGTCTGGTTGGGAAACGTGTCCACGTGGATTTGGGCGGTTTGCCCCACGCTGGCGCTTCCGATTTGCGTTTCCGGTACGTAGACCATCAGGAAGAGTTGGTCGGATTCGAGCAACTGCGCCACCGGCGAATTAGCGGGCAGCAAGTCGCCGGGCCGCAGATCCATGGTTTCAACCACCGCTGCAGCGGGAGCCCGAACCTCACGTTCGGCCCAGCGGGCCTGAGCTTCCTTCAACTGTCCTTCAGCCAGAGTGAGCTCGGCACGTGCGGCAGCGATGTCTTCGGAGCGAAAACCGCGCTGCGTCCTGTCCGCATACAGCTTTGGCGGCGTTCAACCGGCCCTCGGCGGCGGCCACTGCGTTGGCTCGAAGCACTCACTTGTGCCTTCGCCGAACGGTCGACGGTCCCGTGCATTGTCCGAGCGCCTGCTGCGCCATTGCGCCTCGACAGTCACTAGTCTCTCGGTACGCGTGCCAGTTCCGCGATCGGCGTTGGTTTCGTCGGCGCGCGCCGCGTTCCAGGTCCGCCTGCGCTTGCGCCAGCTCTGCTTCGCGATATCCGTCCGACGCGGCCCGTGCCTCGGCGATCTCCTCCGGACGTGATCCGCGCAGCATCTTTGCCAGATTGGCGCGAGCCGATTGCGACCCGTCCCTGCGCTTGCAGGAGCTGGCCTTCGAGTTCGGCGCTGTCGAACATCACCAGCAGCTGATCCGGCTCAACATGGTCGCCCTCACGAACCAGCACGCGGATGACCCGCCCGCCGACTTTCGAGCCGACATTGATGTTGCGCGCCTCCAGCGTGCCCGAGGCTACCAGCTGATCGGTCGCGCTGGCTCTTCCAGGCAAACGCCAGGCTAAGACTTCCAACGACGAGAACGCCTGCGATAAGCGCGATTTTCTTTTTCATAATCATCCCCAACATTCCTGCAATTGGTTACCGTGAATTTGTTACGCTGTGACGCCCGATTCTGTTCCTCGCATTGATTGAGTTCGTACCAAAGCCTGGTCGCAAGTTGGCGGTTTCCGATTCTGCGCCAACGCTCGTTCGCCCTGTCCGCAGCCGCCTGCAAGCGCCCAAGCAGCCTGGGAGTAAGTCCATTCGCAAGTCCTGTCATCGAGGTCGAGCAGCAACGCGGTGTCGCGGCGCGAATAACCCTCGACGAGCCCTCAGGACGAAGACAAAGCGCGAAACAGCGTCTAGCTTCCAGCAGGCTCCGTTGCAGCACTTCAGACCGGCTGGCTCAACACGTTTTTCCAGGTCGAGCTGAGTTCACCAGGCCCGGTGTCATCAGCTGCGAAAAATACGGACGCTGGGCAATGTTCGACTGCCGCCGGGCGAACGCATTGCTGACGCAAACTTTGATGGTCAGGCGCCGCGCCCAGCTCAACATCCACTCGCGGAAGACGCCGTCGGCGCCTTTCAAGGATTGTTCCAGCGCCGCATCGAGAACCTTGGCGGTGAGTTCTTCGTCGCCCGTCAGGGTGTAGCACAGCCAGTGAAGCTGGCTGGCAGATGATGCCGAACAGTCCGGCGAAATCGTTCTGCTCGCACATGTCGTTGGCTTGAATGTCCTTTTCACGGTTCGACCTCCGGTTCTCGGCTGTCCATGTAGTCTTGCCAAATCCTGCGCTCGAGCCATCTTGCTGCATCTTCGATCTCTTGACTGCTGGATCTCCTCAATCACGGCGGAAATCATCGGTCCGCTGCCCAGCAGCTCGGCGCCGGCCCTGTGCATCGCCGCCAGCAGTTGCCTGTCCCAGGTTCGTCTACAAACGGAAACCTCCGATGGAGATCGATCACTCACTCTCTTTCTTCCGTTCAGGGCCGAGAGTGCTGACCACGCCTTTTCCGCCTCGCTCCACCCATTCGTGCGCCAGCTTGCCTTCCAGTTTTAACCGCGTTGGCTCGCGAGATCGTTCACAACACTGATTCGAAGCATCACCTCTCCTAAAGCTGTCTGTTGCTTGACCTGGATTTCCGGCCAGTTCCAAAACGTCCGTCTTCAGCCGGTTCCGGCCTTCCGACTGAGAGCGACTGGTAGGCCGTCGCGCAGCGTTTCCCGTAGCTCGGCCGCTTGCTCACGCGTCCGGTACGCGTGCTGCGAATCTCCAGGTTCTCGATGAGTGTCGGTGTCATGCCATCGCAAAATGCATCTGCCGTGCCAAATCGCGAGCGGCCGCGCGCCAATCTGAAGACCATTGATTTTGCGGGAGTTTCAGCGATGTCTTGCGGCAGCGGGAGTAACGACGAGTGCCAAACCTGGCTGCCCAATCGTTTGGCACTCTGCCAGTAGTTGGGCAGCGGCACGAGGATGGCTATGTGCCGGCCGAATTCAGGGGCAATGATGGCGCGCGCAGCGCAAACCACTGTGCACTAATAAGGATCTCCGGGCTTTCGTCGACTCCTTGAAGCAACACCTGCCTCTATGGCCCCGCCTTGCCGTCCCTTGTATTGGCAGCAGCAGTTGCAACCTGTCCCGCTGATCTTCAGCATCTTAGGCAGGAGCAGTTCATGAACATGACGTAGAGTACATCAGTCTGTTCAAACAATATCCCCTCCAGGGACGCGGCCAGGATTTCCGTCGGCGAGGTTCCGACGCCCTACCATATCTACGACGGCTCACGGAATTGTTCATTGGCGGGACGCGTGGACCTGGCGGCCGCCGCGCCGATTGCTCAGTTCCGAGAGTGTCACTCCGGTTCAGACCTCCGGATGGCCACAGCCTGATGGGAATCTGGGTCTGCAACTTTACTGACGCCAGCTTGGATCCCCATCATGAATTGCAGTTCTCCTTCTTTTCTTCGGGCGCGGCTCCGCGAAATCACGGAAACGGTTTCTTCCCACCCGCTGAGCCTGGTCGCGCTGCATGACACAGCCCGACATCGAATGATGTGCCAGGATTCCACCAGTGGTCGCGTGTGATCCCCAGCTTTTTGATTTTGTACTGCAGCGTCGTCCGCTTTAAACCAAGGCGGGATGCGGCGCCGTTCGGTCCCGCCAGAATTCCCCTGGTATCACGCAGCACCTTGACGATGAGATCGCGCTCGGTAGATTCCAGGGTCGAGGCCGGGACGGAGGGCAGGGGGACTGCATTTGCCGGCGGCTTCATGTCGGAGAGCGGAACCTGCAGGGCTTTCCCAGTCGTCAGAATGACCGCTCTCTCGATCAGGTTCTCCAGTTCTCTCACGTTCCCCGGCCAATGCCACATCTGCAGCCGGTTCCATGGAATCGGCGGGAATGGATTCGACCGGCTTCTGCATCTGGCGCGCAAATTTCTCCGCGAAATAGCGTACCAGCAGGGGAATGTCCTCAGGGCGTTCGCGCAACGGGGGAATACGAATTGGGAAGACGTTGAGGCGGTAGTACGAGTCGCTGCGGAACTCGCGGTCCGCGATCATCTTTTCCAGATCGCGATTGGTGGCAGCCACCAGCCGCACGTTTACCTTCTTGGTGTGAGTGCTGCCCAGCCAGCTCGAATTCGCGCTCCTGCAAAGCGCGCAGGAGTTTCGGTTGAATCTCGACCGGGATGTCGCCCACTTCATCGAGAAATAACGTTCCCTGGTCCGCCAGTTCCAGGCGCCCAATTTTTTGCGCGATGGCTCCGGTGAAAGCCCCTTTTTCGTGGCCGAACAGCTCACTTTCCAGCAGGCCAGTAGGGATGGCCGCGCAGTTCAGCTTCACAAAGGTTCTGGACTTGCGGCGGCTATGCTCGTGAACTGCCCGGGCGATGAGTTCTTTACCGGTCCCGGTTTCCCCCAGCAACAGTACCGTGGAATCACTGGCCGCCACGGTTTCGACCAGGCGCAAGACCTCGCGAAGCGCGGCACTTTGACCGATGATCTCTTCAAAGTTGAACTCGCTGCGGATTTCATCTTCGAGGTAAAGCTTCTCCTGGGCCAGCTTGTTCTTCAGGCTTTCGAGATCTCTGACGGCCAGGGCGTTGGCGGCGGCGATGGCGACCTGTTTGGTGATTTCCTGGAACAGTTCCTGTTCGTCTTCGATCCAGGCATTCTCCCGCGAACTGGCGAAGGTGATCACCCCTAGTTTGCGTCCGTGCACGCTGACCGGAACGCAATAGAGGCTTTTCATTCCGGTATCGAAGAATTGTTTTGATACGGGCGAGGGGAAGCGTTCCGGGTCCGGCCGGGGAAGATAGACGGGCCGGCCGGTGACGAAGGCCATCCCGCTCACGGTTCCTTCAGGCGCGTATCTGATTCCTTCAGCGATGGGCTGGGAAGCAGAATCGAGGGCACGGGCGAACATATGCCCACTTTCGTCGTCATACAGGGCAAGACTGAAAGAATCGTGGTGGAGAACCTGGCGCAGATTGAGAGAAATCAGCCTTCACCAGTTCGTGCGAATCCAGGTGAGACACCAGGGCGTTGTTGATATCCAGAAGCAATTGCGTGCGGTCCCGCTTATTTACTTCGAGCAGCAGTCGTGACCGTTCATGCTCCTGCCGGGCTTGCCGCTCGGCGTCGCGGGCCTTTTCGAAGTTCAGGGCGTTTTCTACCGCGATCGCCATCTGAGCCGCGCACTGCTCGAGCAGCTTCGCGTCATCCTCGGTAAATGCTCCTTCGCGCAAGCTGACCACGCCCAGGGCGCCGAAAGCACGGCCGTAAGTGATCAGCGGAAGCATGCAGCCGGATTTGACACCGTGTTCGATGGCATAACGCACCCAGGGCGAACTGAATTTCTCCAGGTCCGCGACGGAAGCAAAAAGCACCGGCTGGCGAGATACAATCGCTTTCTGCTCCGGGGTGCCCTCCAGCGGAATCAGAAACCCTTTGTCAAAGACCACGTTTTCGAGGTTTCCCACATCCACCGCCATCTGCCGCATCTGAGTGCCGCCGTCAGCACAGAGGTTGATGAAGGCTGAGTCGTGCTGCATGACCCCGCGAAGGCTGGCGGTGAAAGACTTCAACAGATCCGTCAAATTGAGATGAGAGATCACCGCATTGTTTACTTCCAGCAACAATTTTGACCGGTCGCGCTCCTGCGCCACCTGCTTCTGCGCCAGGCGGGTCTGCTCGAAGTTCAAAGCATTCTCGACCGCGATTGCCACCTGGCCGCCAATCTGGCTTAGCAGATCGGCGTCGTCCTCGGTGAAAGCACCCTCGCGAAAACTCGCCACTCCCAGAGTGCCGACGGCTTTTCCGTGACAGATGAGAGGGGACGATGCAGTTGCAGGTTATGCCTTTGGCGACCAACTCCTTCACGACCTCAGCGGGAAATTCATTGACGTCAAGGCTGCGTCGGAGGACGGGTTGACGGGTCGTGAAGGCCAGGCCCGGCGGCGTTCCCTCAAGAGGAATGAGCCGACCCATTTCCAGGTACTGCTGGTTCGGAGGAAACGCGAGGCCATGCACCTGCAATTGATTGCTTTGAGGATCGTAGAGGGACAGGCCCGCAAAATCGTGCGGTATCAAGCGGCGCAGGCAGGTTGAGATTGCCCGCAGGAGCTGGGGCATATCCAGATGGGAGACAATTGCATTGTCGATCTCGAGCAGGACGTGCGCGCGGTCAGAGGGCGGACGGGCGGAGACGTCCCCTGCATGAATACCTACCGAGCGGTCCATACTACCCTCCCCAAGTGGGGAAATTTTACCGCACTGTCGAGTGGTGTTGCCAGGTCGGGCAGATAACGGCTGACCAGCACCAGGTCGAATTTGCGAGCCTCCGCAAGTCGGGCCTCGCGTCTGTCCGATCCGTGTGGTGGTTGGACATGACCCGCGCTTGAGCATAGACGCGATGGTGCCTGTGGGACGCAGACGGCTTATGGTCTGCTGTGCTCCAGGTAGCCGGCGGGAAGCCGATCGTGGTCAAAAGGTTCTAAGGGAGGCGAGTCAAGAGACTCGTCGCTTGCTTCGGAGGATTGAAGGCTCATACCTATGAGATGCTGAGCCAATCTGTGTATCTGCTCCCGCAGTTCGGGAACCGCAGTGGACTCCCAAAGGCTACCCTTTCGGGCTGGCCCAACGGTGTAGAGCACCTGAGAAGCACTCCCATCGCGACCGATGAGAGCTCCGTCGAGGGAGACATCGAGGCCAAGAAAAAGCGGATCAGGACGCGCCAGACCCGCGGCGAGCAGAACCGACATCAAGGGACTTTGCAGACGCCGGTAGTCGCTCTCCGGTCCGGTGCAGTTGATGACCCGATCGACTTCCAAACACCTTGCTGTGCCACTCTTCCGATCGCGGTAGGTGACCTTGGCCCCGTGATCGTCCTCTGCGTAGTCCGTTTCTGAGTAATCAATGATACGGCCGACGTGCACTTTAATCTGTCCGGCGGAAATCTGCTCCGCAATAGATCGGGCAATCTGCGGGGCCGCACGGTGCCGATGTACTTCCCAGTAGGGCCGCACATGACGCAGAAAGCGGCGCCTTTCAAGTTCTGGCAGAGATTGCCAGATGCGTGCTACCAACGGTCGCAAGCTGTCGAACACGCTCTGCCATTCGATGCCCTGTTGCTCGGCCTGGCGCACTTGTTTCCGCACCAGGCTTAGCAATCCGCGCGTGCTTTTTGGAGAGGATTCGTTCCAGAAGGGAGGACATGCGTCCGTTGCCCGGTGAGGTTGGGGTAACAGGCCGTGGCGGGAGACAACATGGATTTTGCCCCGAAACCCCCGAATGCGCAGCTGCACGGCTACATCCACACTCGTCAGACCCGAACCTGCCAGGAGGATGCTGCCGAGACCGTCGACTCCTTCAAAGGCAGCGGCCGACCAGGGGTCGCGAACATAACGGGAGCTGTTGCCGGAATCCCAGGATGCCAAAGGATCGCCCGGAGGAGCGTTTCCCAGGGCGAGGACCACGCGACTGGCGTGCAGCCGACGGCCGCTGCGCAGGCGGATTTCCGTGGCCCCGGCGCTGGTTGGCGAGAGGTCGACCACTTCGTCCCGGATCCAATTGAGTCGCGGTCTGCCGGCGGATTGCGCCGCCTCATTCAGGACTGACTGCACATAGCGCCCGTATACCGCTCGTGGGAGAAAACTTCCGGGCCCGGTATCCCGGTCATAGTTCGATTGCGTCCAACGAAGAAAATGGTGAGGGTCATCTGGAAATGCGCTCATGTTCCGGGCGCGCACGTTGAGCAGCAGAGAAGCGCACTCGGTTCCATAGGCCAGGCCGCGGCCCACCAATGAAGTTTTTTCCACCACCGTCACGGAAAACGATGGATCGGAGTGCCGCAGAAGATGTGCCGCCAGGATGGCGCCGCTAAAGCCTCCGCCGATGATGGCGACAGTGACCTTGGACGGACTCTCGTTCAACTGAGTTTCGCTATGCCCTTGACCCACGCCGACATATTACTCGGGTATGTCTATAATGTCTATTATATTAGTAGACATATTTGGCTGTTTTGCTTATCATTTTCTTCCGCATGCGTTCTTCCCCGGCGCGGTAGCCAAGTGGCAAGGCAAGGGTCTGCAAAACCCTCATCGACGGTTCGATTCCGCCCCGCGCCTCCAGCTGACTGTGAGCCCTTCGCCGTGCCTCTTTGACCCGTTCCCCTCGCCAAGCGGCTCAATTCATCAGATTTTCACCATCTTGTAACCGTCCCGTAACACTACGGAAGTAAAAGTGACGTTACTCAAGAATCACGGGGCAATCACCCGGTTGGGCTTCCTCTTCGGCCCTTGGTGTGTTCTTAGCGGCGACGAATATGGCCGCCAACGCCTGTAAGACTGCAGTACAAACTCGATTCTGTGGGGTCTCTGCCCAAACAGAGGCCAAAGGAGAAATAATGAAGTCCGTACTCAGGTGGTGCGTGGTTCCGCTGTTGGCTGGAACGCTGATGGCGCAAACTGCGGCTAAGCCCAAAGCCAGGCGGGCGGCAGCCAAGCCTGCCCAGCCGGCTGTAACTCTCGAGGACATCCAATCGTTAAAGGATGCCCTGGCTGCGCAGCAGCAACAGATCGAGCAGCTTAAGCAAGCAGTGCAACAGAAAGACGCAGCCTGGCAGCAGGCGCAACAGCAGCTGCAACAGGCCCAGGCCGCCGCCAGCGACGCGCAGAGCAAGGCCGCCGCGGCTGAAAGCGCAGCCAATAGTCAGAAAGACACCGTGGTCAAGCTGGACAGCGACATGGCCGATGTGAAGACGACCCTGACCAATACTGCTGTCGGCACCCAGGAAGAGCAGAAGCGCATGTCGGCCTTGGAGGGTCTGGTGGGCCGCTTCCGCTTCAATGGCGATGTGCGAGTCCGGGGTGAGAGTTTCTTCCAGAATGGCACGCAGGACCGGAATCGCGCCCGTATCCGGGTCCGCTTCGGTTTCGACGGCAAGCTGAATGATGACTTTATTGCTGGCATCGCTCTGGGCAGTGGGTCTCTTGGTGATCCGACGTCCACCAACGAGACGCTGACCAACTTCTTTGATCGCAAGACGATCGCTATCGACCGCGGATACATCACCTACAATCCTGTGGCCCACAAGTGGATTTCAGTGACCGGAGGCAAATTTGCCTATACCTGGATCCGGACTCCGATGACGTTCGACTCCGATCTTAACCCGGAGGGATTCAGCGAGAAGCTTTCCTTCGACCTGCATTCCCCGGTGATAAAGAACCTGACCGTGATGGGTATGCAGCTGCTGTTCAATGAGGCGTCCGGAGGCAAGGATTCCTATGCCATCGGCGGACAGGCCTCAACCAAGCTGCAACTTGGGCGCTTCTGGTCAACCACGGCGTCGTTGTCGGCCTTGAAATGGAACAATATTGATGCCCTGCTCAATTCCACTGCGTTTGCGGTTGCCCAGTCTCCGGGAGAGGGGCCGGGCTGCAAAGGCGGCGTCCAGGGTCTGCCTGTTTCGACCGGTGGCGCCAATTGCGTCTTTGCTCCAAACAACTTTACCAACGCTGTTAGCACCATCGGCACTCCCCACTTCTTCTCGCAGTTCCTTCCCATCGACTTCATCCTGAACAATCAGGTGAAGACTCCGTGGGCGCGCTTGCCGCTCAGCGTCCTGGGCGAATTCATCGTCAACCCCGAAGCTGTGAAGCATCCGCTGGGCTCCAGCGGCAACTTCCGCGCTGACCTGGGCAGCCAGAACAAGGCTTACATGGTGGACGTCAGTATCGGCCAGCAGAGGAACAAGAACGACATTCAGGTGGGCTACGCCTGGAACCGCATTGAGCAAGACGCGGTGCTGGCTCCGTTTGTCGAAAGCGACCAGCGCACTCAGACCAACGTCATCCAAAACCGTCTTTACGGCCTGTGGAGGGTGCGCAGCAACGTTACCGCGGCTTATACCTACTGGTTCGGGCGTACGCTCAACACATCCCTGCAGAATGCCACCAGGTCAACAGGAGTGGCGCCGGGCCAGGAAGATGCCAGGCTGGACCGAATGCAGTTCGATCTGATCTACACGTTCTGAGGCAAACGGCACGAACCGCGCGGGGACAGCCGCCCTCGGCTGTCCTGCGGAGCGAAAGCTCCGCTGCGGGGGTGCCACCAAAACCAAGTCGAGCTTCGCTCGACCGGACGGCCGAGGGCGGCTGTCCCCACGTGGTTCGTGGCGCCGCCTTTCTTGGCGGCGTTTTTCATTTCCACTCAATCAGTCCCGCGTCCTGGCATGCGTTGAGATAATCATCGACCAGATCGATCGCCAAGGGCCCGTACTCGGCTGAGACCGCATCCCGTATTTCTCCAACGCTGCGCTTCCCATCCACGAAGTTCACAATCTCGTACGCGTAGAGTTCCGAAAGATCTTGCGTATTGAGCAATGGCGTAGCTTCGCTGTTCAGCAGCCGGATTTTCGCTACGCGCTCCGGCCCGAGGCGCGCCTGCAGCACGTTGTCATTCTGATAGGTAAGCGGCCCGAAGTCGCCGACGCGGAGGGGAATCTTCTGCGCGGCTGCTTCTCCCGCCCAGACTGCTTTCGGCTGCGCCCCTTGTGCGCCTCGAGTCCTGGCTCGGCTGGCGATCCAGGCATCGAAAATAGCAACTTGATCGGCGAGAACCTTTTCCGCTGAGGAATCAGGCGGATTCGAGCCGGCAAACTGCAGTAGAGAAGACAGAGTCGCAAGCTCGCGGCGAAGGCCCTGCCGCATCAAGTTATGTGCCTCGTACCATGCGGCGCCGGAATCCAATTTCGGATCTTCGGCCACTTGCTGAGCATGCTGGAAAATCTGCGCCAGCCGTATTTCGGACTGGGAGGTGTAGAAGGGAAGCAGCGCCCGTGATCTTTCGGCATCGAGGCTGGCATACACGTATCCTGCTGCGGCTCCCAGCAGCGCTACCCGGCGCAGCTTGGTGGGATCGATTTGCTGCAGCGTGTCATGGTCGGTGTGGATGTAGATGTCCGGCCAGTCGCGCAGGTAGAGCGACGGAACCGCGATGGTGGAGGAATCATAATCGTCGTGATCGCTCCCGGCGGCGTACGGTGTCACGTCGGCCAGAAACTGGTTGCGCGTGCCTGGCTCGCCGGCGCGAGTCTCGACCACGGCCGCGTCCGGGGCGTCGCCGTTTTCCGCGTAGTTGGCGGCTCCCGAGCGAATGACCTCTGCCAGGGTAGCCCCAACGTCGGTGACAAAACTGGGCAGAGACCAGGGCGTCCCGGTCACATGCAGGATGGATTTGTTCTTGAACGGATCGCCGCCGACCATGTCCATATGAATGTCGGCGCGGAGCCGCGCCCGGATGTCGGGATGGCGGCTGAGGTAGGCCATGGTGCCTTCCACCTCCGGCCCCCAGACGAAGCGCAGCGTGCGTTTCGGATGCGGCAGCGCTCCGCTGCTGATCAGCCGCGCCAGGACTCGAGCCGATTCAAGAATGGTTACGCATCCGCTGCCATTATCGTTTGCTCCTGGCCGCTCATGGTCCAGATGGCAGCTGTAAACAATTTCGCCGCTGGCCGCATCGGTGCCGGGAATGACGCCGGTCACGACAGTCCATTGGCCCGGACCGACTTCGGCTTTCACCTGGGCGTGGAGAACGATCTGCTCTCCGGCTCGCAGGCGCGCCCGCAATGACTCCGCGGTGTCCCGTGAAACCATGAAAGCGAATCCCGCGGGCTGGCGTGCTTCCAGATGGCCCCAGCGCACTACAGTACGATCCACGCCTGACCACGCCGTGGTCTGGTTCGCCATGTCGCTCACGATACCGGCCGCCCCGTACTTGGCTACCGCCAGCGTCTGGACCCGCGCGAGCATCCCATCGGCCAGGACAATCTTCCCCCGCACGTCCTTGCCGGCGTAGTCGGATTCATGAGCACCGTCGCCCACATCCAACAGCGCGGTTTCTACATCTGCCGAGTGACTGTAGTCAGCTAGGCGGATCGGATCTGTGGCCCAGTCGCCGAGCAACAGGTGCCGCGGCCGCACCTCCCACAGTTGGCCAGCCTCGACCCGCCAACCCAGATAGGCACGCATGAGTCCGTAATGAGTTTGCCCGTCAATCGGGAACTGCTCACTCTGTACCTCCGCCAATCCGTACTCGCGCGCCCGCTGCAGAATGAAGCCCGCGGCCTGGTCGAACTCGGCGGTGGCGGGGACGCGATGCAGACGAGTCAGGAAGCGCAGATTTTCGTACGGAGCCGCGCCGCTGGCTTCATCGCGCAGCTTGACCCATTGTTCGGAGGAAAGAAACGGCTGCTGGGCGAACGCCAGAGTCGTGGCTGACAGGAGAATGAGGCAAAAGAGAAGAGGGCGAACCATGGAGGGAGAGCATACAGTCGCTCCGTTCCACGCGCAACGCTGAGGGTGGCTTGGCTTCTTGTATCGCGTCCCGCCGCTGTCCGGCGGGCGTCCTCGCCCGCCGCGGCGAAGGCCGTCGGAGGAATGCGATTTACCGCAAAACGCTGACACCGGATTGTTGCACCGTGGGTGGGCGGACGCCCCCGGCGCTACGAAAAGCCGTACTCCCCCGGGGCCGCTGGCTGTTTACGCGCTGAGCGCGGTGGCTTCCGGCGGGCAAAAACTCGATCGATTCACGGCTTCTGATTGACTCGAACAGTGCCGGTCATACACCCGGTTCGCGATCGACCAGACGCTTTCAAAGCCTTCGCGTTCCGCCAGTACAATCCTGGCCAGCTCGCGAATAAATTGGTTGCTATGCTCGAGCCGGTCCAACTGCTTTACGAACCTGGCGTCTTCAATATTCCTGATCAGGGGCATGGCGCATACTCCTGAAATTATTTGCTAAACGTATAGATGATGTTCTGAGGTGGGGCGCGCCACAATCCGGGAGATCGTGCATTACTTTGGTACTAAACCCAGCGGTGCAACCGGACAACCACCTACTGGCCAGTCGCGGTTTGTAGACGAGAATCGACTTTGACCACGGGTAGGTTAGCGGAATTCCATCCTCCGCCCAGGGCCTTGATCAGGGAGACGCTGGCTGTCATGCGCCGGCGCAGAATGTCTACTGCTGCACGCTCGTCAGCCAGGGCAGTGCTTTGCGCCGTGGTGACTTCCAGGTAGCTGACCACGCCGCCTTTGTAGCGGTTGGTGGAAAGCTCCAGGGAGTGCTCAGCCGCCGCCACTGCGGCCTGCTGGGCCCTCGCTTCGTCGTCGAGGATGCGCAGGACGGCCAGGCTGTCTTCCACTTCCTGAAAGGCGGTGAGAACGGTCTGGCGATAGTTGGCCACGGACTCGTCGTAGGCGGCACGGGCTTGATCGGAGACGGCTCGGCGTCTGCCTCCATCAAAGGCCGTCACGGCTGCGGCGGCGCCGGCAGTCAGGAATCCGCTGGGACCCTGAATGAGAGTTGTAATCGCAGTGCTCTCGAAGCCACCCGAGCCGGTCAGAGTAAAGATGGGGAAGTACGCCGCCCGGGCCACGCCCACCTGGGCATTGGCGGCGGCCACACGGCGCTCTGCGGCCGCGATATCGGGGCGGCGTTCCAGCAATTCTGACGGAACTCCCGGCGGAATATCAGGCGGCGGAGCATTCCACGCCGCCACAGGCGAGGTGAACGTAGGAGCGGGTTGTCCGATTAGCGTTGCGATCGCGTGTTCGTTCTGCGAGCGCTGGACCATCACGTCAATTGCCTGGGTCCGGGTATTTTCCAGTTGAGTCTGGGCCTGCGCGACGTCGACCGCAGAGGCGACTCCGCCGTTGTACCGGCTTTGCGTGAGTTCCAGCGCTTTCTCGAACGAGGTGACATTCGATAGCAGGAGTTGTTCTTCCGCATCGAGCGTGCGCATCTCGAAGTAGTCGAAGGCGAGTTCTGCATGCAAACTCAGACGCACGGCCTCGAGATCGGCGGCGCTGGCCTGCGCATCTGCTCGTGCGGCTTCGACGCTGTGGCGGACTCGTCCAAATACGTCGGCTTCGTAGGAGACATCCACCGGGATCACCAGGTCAGTTCCGTTAACCTTGGTGGATGCCGGGACCAGCGGGCGATGTGAGGAAAGATGCTCGCGCGCGCCCGACGCGCCCGCAGTGACCGTGGGATAGTAAGCCGCCCGGTTAAAGCGCACCAGCGCGCGTGCTTGCTGGAATCGCGCTTCCGCGGCTTTCAAATTCTCATTGGAAACGTTGATCTGTTCTTCCATCGCGTTCAGCTGCGGGTCCTGAAAAATTTCCCACCACTTGCCCTTCGCAATCTGATCGCTGGGCTGCGCTGTTTTCCAGTCCGATGGGACTTCCTTGTAAGCGGGCGGCGCTGGTGTGGTGGGCTTCGCGTAGCGCGGGCCAACTGTGCAGCCACTGAAAAGCAGGGCTAAAGCCAGACCTCCGACCGCAGCCCGCGGACCTCGGGAAGACCGGCGTCGGACGTCAGACCGCGGCCATCGACCAAAAACCGCAGGGGCCGAAGTCTGAGGTCCGAAGTCCGAGGTCTGACGTCCGAAGTCTGAGGTCCGGCGCCCGAGGTCCGCTTTCCTCACTGTGCCCCCTGCGGCGTTTGGGCGATGCGAACTGCCTCACCATCCACGACTGAATCCGGAGGATTGACGATCACGTTCTCATTTCCCTCCAGGCCTGCAACTATTTCGACTTCGCTGCCGAAGTCGTGACCGAGCGTGATCTGCTTCAATGTCACCTTCTGGCCCTCGCCGACCGTAGCTACACGTAGACCTTCGGAGCGGAAGAGCAGCGTATTGACCGGCAGGATCAGAGAACTAGCTGGCGTCGGCAGCTTGAAGTGCACTTCGGCATAGGAGCCGGTGAAGAGCTGTCCGGTCGGATTATCCACTGCAATCTCGACCAGCAGGGTACGCGACGTCGGGTCAATTGCGTTGGCGGTGCGCACCAGCTTTCCCTGGAAGCGGCGTCCGGGAAATTCCGCCAGAGTCAGGTCGGCAGTAATTCCCGGCTTGGCCGCCTGAGAGTAGATCTGGGGCACGCTCACGTAGACGCGCAGTTTGTCGGGTTGCGCAATGTGAAACAGTTCATTGCCATTGCCGCCCGTGCTGCCGGAATTGATCAGTGCACCAATGTCCGTGTTGCGCGCCGTGATTACGCCGGAGAACGGGGCGTAAATCCGTTGAAAAGATTGCAACTCCTCCAATCGCTTCACATTGGCTTGGGCGGACTGCAAGCTGGCCTGCTTGGCTTCGTAGTCTCCGGCGGCGTTGTCCGACTCCTGTTTAGAAACCGAATCGGTTTTCAGCAGTCCCTGATAGCGGTCGGATGTGATCTTCGAAAGATTGAGATTGGCTTGCGCCGTGCCGAAATCGGCGCGGGCCTGCCGCAGTTGCTGATTTACTTCGGGAGTATCGATGTCAGCCAGCAGTTGGCCCTGTTTCACGCGACTGCCGATGTCCACATACCAGCGCTTCAGATAGCCGTTGGTGCGGGCGTATATCGGAGCGTCGGCAAAGGCTTGCACGTTGGCGGGAAGAACGATTTCCTGGGCTGGAGCCGAACGCTTGGGTTGCACCACGGCCACCGTAGGAACAGCCATGCGCAGGGTTTCCTGGCGCAAGGCCGTCCGCGCCTGGATGCGCGGCAAAATGCCGAAGACTATCAGCAGAGCCGCGACCACAACCAGCAGCAGAAAAATCCACCAGTGGGAGCGGCGGTGTTCGCCCGGATCATGCGGAGGCGACACCGTCTCAGAGCCGCCTTGCCTTGAAATGACGCTTTCGTTCTCGACCTTCATCAAAGCTCCAAATCTATCAAAATATCGATGGTCTTATTTAGAGGCCCGGATTCATTCTTCGCGTCTTGTCTTCAAATCTTGTCCGGCTGCCTCGCGCTTGTCATGCAGGAGGCTGAAGAACACGGGAACAAAGAACAGGGTCGCAGCCGTGGCAAAAATTAACCCGCCAATCACCGCGCGGCCCAGCGGCGCATTCTGCTCGCCACCTTCGCCTAGGCCCACGGCCATAGGCATCATACCGATAATCATCGCCAGCGCCGTCATCAGGACCGGACGGAAGCGGGTGAACCCCGAGGCCATCGCGGCGGTCACCGCATCCTTGCCTTCGTCCATTTGTTCTTTGGCAAAGCTGACCACCAGGATGCTGTTGGCCGTGGCCACGCCCATACACATGATAGATCCGGTCAGGGCGGGCACGCTGATGTTGGTCTTGGTAACGAACAGGAACCATACAATTCCCGCCAGCGCGGCAGGCAGGGCCGAAATGATGATGAACGGGTCCAGCCAGGATTGAAAGTTCACCACGATCAGCAGATATACCAGCAGGATGGCAAATGCCAGCCCCGAAATCAGCCCCGAGTAGGAGGACTTCATGGTTTGAACCTGGCCGCGAATCACCATCTCCGAGCCGCGGGGCAATTCCTTGCGGCTGTCGTCAACGATTTTCTTGATGTCGTCAGCCACGCCGCCCAGATCGCGTCGTTGCACCGATCCGTAAATGTCAATCACAGGTTGTATGTCGTAATGCGAGACCAGCGCCATCCCCGTGCCGCGCCGGATGGACGCTAGCGATCCCAGAATTGCCGGGCTCGCTCCGCTAGGCCCGGTAATTGGAATGTTCTCCAGGTCCTGCAACGAGTCCACGCGGTACTGCGGAGTCTGCGTCGCGATGGAATAGCTGATGCCGTTCTTGGGATTGAGCCAGTAGGTCGGCGACGTCTGGAAACTGCCGCTGAGCGAGATCAGCAGGTTCTGGGCAACGTCGCGCTGGGTGAAGCCCGCCAGTTGCGTCTTGGTCCGGTCCACATCAATACGCAGATGCGGTTCGTCGAAGGGTTGCTGGATGCGCAAGTCCGCCGTGCCGGAAACCATTTCGATTCGCCGCAACAGTTTATTGGCGAATTGCCGATTACTCTGCAGGTCGTATCCCGTCACTTGAACATCGATCGGAGCGGGAAGTCCGAAGTTCAGAATCTGGCTTACGATGTCCGCCGGCAGGAAGGAAAAATCCACTCCGGGAAATGTTTCGCGGAGCTTCAAACGCAAATCGTGGACGTACTCTTCGGTCGGCTGATGGCCTGCATTCAGGGTAACGAGAACGTCCGCATCGGCGGGCCCGGTGGGCGCGGAATTGCTGTACGAGAGGTTGATGCCGCTGTAGGGCAGACCGATGTTGTCGATGATGCTGGAGATTTCGCGCGGCGGAATCTGTTCCCGGATGAAGCCTTCGATCCGGTCGCATAGATTCGCGGTCTCTTCAATCCGGGTGCCGGCCCGCCCTCGCACGTGCAACTTGAATTGTCCGCCGTCCACCTGGGGAAAGAAATCGCTCCCCAGCCAGGGCACGAGCAGCACAAACGAGCCGACGCATACGAGTACGAAGCCCCACAGGAAGGTGGCTCGATGATGCAGGCATCCTTCCAGCATTTCGTGATAGCGGTCGCGGAATTTTTCGAATCCCAGTTCAAAGGCGACCTGCATCCGCACCAGGGGATTGCGGCTGGTGGTGTTCAGATGCCCGGCTTCCTGCTCATGGCCGCGCAGCAAATACTTTGCCATGGTCGGAACCAACGTCCGGGACAGCAGGTAGGACGCCAGCATGGCGAACACCACCGCCTCGGCCAGCGGAACGAACAGGTAGCGCGCGACCCCGGTCAGAAAGAACATCGGCAGAAACACGATGCAAATGGCAAGCGTAGAAACGAAGGCCGGGACAGCAATCTGCTGCGCGCCGTCCAGAATCGCTTTTTGGATTTCTTTGCCTTCGGCGATGTTCCGGTTGATGTTTTCAATTTCGACAGTGGCGTCGTCCACCAGGATACCGACCGCCAGCGCCAGTCCGCCCAGGGTCATGATGTTAATGGTCTCGCCCAGAGCGCTCAGCACGATGATAGAAGTCAGAATCGAAAGTGGAATGGAAACCGCGATGATGACCGTGCTGCGCCAGCTCCCCAGGAAAATCAGGATCATGATTCCGGTGAGACAGGCAGCAATCAGGCCTTCCTTCACCACCCCGTCGATGGAGGCGCGGACGAAGAGCGACTGGTCGGCCAGCGGCTTGATCTGCAGCTCAGGCGGTACCTGAGCCTTGATCCGGGGCAACAACGCCTTGACTCCGGAAACAATGTCGAGGGTCGAGGCGTTTCCCGTCTTCTGAATGGTGAGCAGCGCAGCCCGCTGTCCGTCCACCCTCACGATGTTGGTTTGCGGCGGGAAACCATCGCGGACGTAAGCCACGTCGCGGATGTAGATGGTGGTGTTGCCTACTCTCTTGATGGGAAGATCGTTCAACTCGGGCACGGTTTGCGGGCTGCCATTCAGATCGACGTCATATTCGAACTGTCCGATCTTCGATGTTCCCGAGGGCAGAATCAGATTTTGAGCACTGATGGCGTTGACCACATCAATCGGCGCCAGGCCTTTCGCCTGCAGCGCATTGGTGTCGAGGTCCACCTGGACTTGCCGTTGTTTTCCGCCGTAGGGGTAGGGAATGGCGACGCCGGGAATTGTCACCAGGCGAGTGCGGATGAAGTTTGTGCCGTAATCAAACAGCTGCTGCTCGGATAGTTTCTGTCCCGACAGGGCCAGTTGCAGAATCGGTACTGTGGACGCGTTATAGGTGATCACCAGCGGGGGCGTCGTTCCCGGCGGCAACTGCCGCAACTGGGTTTGAGAGATGGCGGTGATCTGAGCGATGGCCTTCGAGATATTGGCATTAGGCTGGAAAAAAACCTTGACCACCGCAATCCCGTTGAGCGACTGCGACTCGCTGTGCTCGATGTCGTCTACCGTCGTGGTCAGAGCGCGCTCGGTTTGGCTCACGATCCGGTTGGACAGTTCCTGGGAATTCAGACCGGCATAGTTCCAGACGATGCTGACCACGGGAATGTTGATATTCGGAAAAATATCGGTAGGCGTCCGGTAGATGACAATCGGACCCAGAATCAAAAGAAGCAGCGCGACAACGACAAAGGTGTAAGGCCGGCGCAGCGCCAGCGCAACAATCCACATGAAAACCTCTGAAGGTTACTTCCCGGTAAAGTATATCGATGAGGCGATCTCTAGTTTGGTCGGTAAATATTGTTTTATTCAAGAAAAAAGGCCGGCTAAAGGCCGGCCTGGCAAAGATTTACAGAACTTTACTGATTCGGGTCTGGCGAATTCGAATCGGGCTGGCTATTGGGCCGGTTCAGGACTGGCCGGTTAGGGTCCGACTGGTTCGGATCCTGATTGGGATCAGACTGGCTGGTGTCCAGCCGGTGGCGGCCACGATTCGGACCCTTGGCCTCAACCACGGTTAACGGAGCCTGCAGGGTAAAGTTCAGGACGGTTTCCGAGGGCAGCTTGATCTGCTGGCCCTTGGTGGCCGCTTGCACGCCGCCACCCAGGCCGCCGCCGGCGGCGGCGCCGATGGCGGCGCCTTTGCCTCCGCCCGCAATCGCGCCGATGATAGCTCCAATGCCAGCGCCCGCGCCGACCTTCGCGGCTGTGTTCTTGCCGCGCGACGAGCCCTGCCGCCGGTATTGATCGGTCTGCAGGCTGTAGTACTTGCCTCCGGCGGAAATGCGATCCAACTGCAAAGCCACCACAGATTGACCAGCGAACTTGCCGGCGCTCTTCACTTCCACCAGGTGACCTTCAACGTCGTAGCCTGCAGGAATTGCCACCTCGCCCTCCACGGCCAGCGGAGAATCGAGCGTGGCGTGGAAAGTCTGGCCCTGCTGGCTGGTTTCGGAATCAATGCTGTCAACCAGCCGCACCGCCAGGGTTGTCCCCGCAGGGATCGTCACTCTCTTGGGTGGAGGCGGAGGAGGCGGTGTGGAAGGCACTGCCGCAACGGGCGCGGGAGGTGTCATGGAAGCTACGGGAGCAGGAGCACTGTTGTTAGAAGGCGGCGGCGTGTCGCGCACCCGCGGCTCACGCCGGCGAGGCTTGGGCGACGGCGAAGGCTTGGCTTCCTCAACCGGCGCCGGAGCCGGCGGCGGCGTAGCCTGTGCCGTTTCTGTTGATGGCGCCACCTGCAAATTATTGATGACCTGCTTGACGCCCGGCTCGGCGGCCGCGTAGCGTGCCGCGGCTTCGCGTTCAGCGTCATTGTCCACGGTGCCGGTCAGGGTTACGGTCCCGCCCTCGGCTTTCACGCCCAATTGCTTGCCGGTCAGACCGGAATCCGAAGCCAGCTTCGTCTGAATGTTGCTGGTAAGCTCGGCGTCGTTCGGCGCCTTGGTGCAACCCACGCCCACGGTCAGAATCGCGAGCAGCAGGAGGCCAGTCATGTACAGGGAGAGTTTTGCCTTCATAGAAAGATGCTCCTGATTAAGTAAAAGCGATTATAGACAGTTTAGATGCAGAAACGCTGCTGGTCTTGGGCAAAATTATGACTGAAGAGCGCGGAAAACTAAAGTCTGTAACCGTACGGTAGAGAACAATTTGCGGTCCAATGTGAAGGCCGGTCTTGAGCCCCAATCATCGCCGCCAATCCGGCGGATCAGTGCTGGCGCAGGAATTTGTAGTCGAGAATTGATGCCGCCAGGCCAACCGACTCGGAATCGCGAACATCCTTGCGGCGAATGATTCGGCCCTGGCAGAGAACCGTGCTGTTTTTCTGGCCGGAAATTTCCTCTGGCATCTCGAACACCATTTCGACCAGCGTGTTGTCCGGCAATTGCTGCGGTCCGAACAGAAGCACGCCGGACTGGCTGAGATTTTCGACCGTGCCCTCGTGCCATGTCCCCAGGCCCTTGGGACGATAGCGGACGGGGGTTTGCAATGATAAACGTCGCGCGCGCGGAACCCAGGTCGGCTTCTTGCCAATCTTTTCCCGTTGTCTTTCGGCGCCCGCTTCGGGCGCGCTGGCCACGCGCTTGATGCGCTTCATCGTTTTCCAGTCGTACTTGTACTCTGCGGCGCAAAGCAGACATACCTGGTAATAGTGACCATCGGCAGCGCGCCGGGGCCAGGAAAATTCGTGGGAGCAGCGGCCAAGCATGAGGACATCCATCAACTTCTGAGGCATGGTCGTTTCTTCCGGAAGGGGATCGCCGGGAGTAACTATCATCCATCAGTGGTTGGCAGTTGGGCTAGGTTACTTTCGTCTAATGAAGTATCCTTCCGCAACTAACTGGAAATAATGGCGATATTTATGGAGGACGGCGTCCAGTCCCTCGGGCACGGACTCTGTATGACGGCGGCACGCCGTCCTCCATGGCGCGAAGGAGAAGATCGGGGCGTGTATGATCACGGCGTGGAATCCGTAACCGGCTTCGTCCTGGCGGGCGGCAAAAGCTCGCGCATGGGCCAGGACAAGGCGTTTCTGCAATTAGGAGGACGCACCTTATTGGCACATGCGCTGGAGTTGGCACAGGCCGTAACTGGAAACGTGTGGATTGTCGGAGGCGCCGAGAAGTTTGCCGCCTTCGGTTCCGTGCTGGAAGACAAGTATCCCGGACGTGGACCATTGGCTGGAATTCAGGCCGCTCTTGCTGCTACCCGCACCGAACTGAACTTGATCACGGCCATGGATATGCCATTTCTGGAGCTCGATTTCTTGAAGCATTTGATCGCTCGGGCGCGTGAAAGCGAGGCCGTGGTGGTAGTGCCCAAAATGGGCGGACGCCTGCAGCCTCTCTGTGCCATCTACCGAAAAGACTTCGCCGAAGTAGCGGAACGATCGCTACGCGCGGGAAAACACAAGGTCGACAGTTTGTTTCCTGAAGTCCAGACACTGGTGCTCGAGCAGGCAGAATTGGAACGAAACGGCTTCACGGACGAAATGTTCCGCAATCTAAACACTGACCAAGACTGGCAGGAAGCGAAGCAGAAGCTGGGCGCCTGAGTGACGAGAAGGATTTATGATTAGGGCGATCACGAGCAAGAACACCTTAGCGACCTTTGCGATTTCCTTTGCGTCCTTTGCGGTGAAGAGCTTTTAACCGCAAAGGCCCAAAGATGGACCGCAAAGGACGCAAAGTAAAGACCAAAGACTGACGACTGATCATGTCCAGCGACGAAAAATTCGGACCGTACATCGAGTTCATGGATGTCTCCAAGGCCTTTGGCGACAATCGTGTCCTCGACCATGTCAGCTTCAGCGTGATGGACGGAGAAACAATTTGCATTCTGGGCCGCAGCGGCGTAGGCAAGTCGGTCTCGCTGATGAACATCATGGGATTTCTCAAGCCCGACTCCGGCCGCGTGATTGTGGCCCACGAAGACATCACCGACTACGGCGAAGTAGATTTGGAGCGCATCCGCAAGAAAGTGACGATCGTCTTTCAGAACGGGGCGTTGTTCGATTCGCTGACCGTAGGCGAGAACGTAGCCTTTCCACTACGCGAACGGCGCCAGCTCTCCGAGGAACAGATTTATCAGATCGTGGACGGCTTGCTGGACATGGTTGGAGTCAAAGAGATGCGCGACCAGTTGCCCTCCGATTTGTCCACCGGGATGAAGCGCTCGGTGGCGATCGCGCGCGCCTTGGCTGCCCAACCGGAGTGTGTCCTGTATGACGAACCCACTACCATGGTAGATCCGTTGATGGCCCAATTGCTCGGCGATCTCATCAAGCGGCTGAAAATCCAGTTGCATCTGACCAGCGTGGTCGTAACTCACGATATGCGCCTCGCCAAGAAGCTGGCCGACCGGATCGTGTTTCTCCACGAGGCGAAAGCCATCTTCGTTGGCACCTACAGCGAGATGGAACAAAGCGATGAGCCGATCGTGCAGGAGTTTCTGAAACTGGATGAGCCGGGGATAACGGCGTCCATAGAAGTGAACGGATAAGCCGGGAGCATTTAGCAATTGGCAATTAGCAGTGAGTCGTGGGGCGGACACTCTTGTCCGCCGCCGTTTAAGTTGATCCTGCGAGCGGAGGTTCACAGTGGATGCCGCGCCACAGCGGCTAAAGCCGATCGCGCAGAGCCCTGATCGGCACGGCTGAAGCCGTGCCCTTCCACGGTCCAGTGGACGCCAGTGGCGAACTCCCGCTAAGGCGTAGGTCCGCGGCAATCGCAATACTAATTGCCAATTGCCAATTGCCAATTGCCAATTGCTAACAACCGATCCCTCGCTCAGAATCCCTCGCCCACCAACCGCTCCACGGTGAGCATGGAGTTCGCCGATCCCCCCTTGATCATCTTTTCCACGTATTTCGCGACCATGTCCACTTCGAGGTTTACCGGATCTCCCCGCCTGAGCGACTTCAAGTTGGTCATCGCTATCGTGTGTGGAATAATCGCGGCAGTCACTTTTGTCCTTTCAATCTGCGCCACGGTCAGGCTGATGCCTTCGATGCAGAGCGAGCCTTTGAAGATCACGTAGCGCGCCAGCTCCGGCGGTATTTCAATCCGCAGCCAGTAGTCGTCCGCGCCTCGGACCCGGTCCAATGCGAGGAACTTGCCGGTGCCATCCACGTGGCCTTGCACGATGTGTCCGCCGAAGCGTCCGTCGGCGCGCATAGGCAGCTCAAGATTCACCAGCGCACCTGTCTTGATCCGGGAGAATGAAGTGCGTGTCCAGGTCTCGGACGCCAGATCCGCTGCGAATGAAGTGGGCGTGATTTCGACCGCGGTGAGGCAGACGCCGCTGACGGCGATGCTGTCACCCTGCTTCAGTTCGCGGTTCAATTGACTGGCGCTGACCGTGAGCCGGCGGTTGCCGTTTTCTTGCGCGACACTGGTGACGTGTCCGACTTCCTCGATGATGCCGGTAAACATGGATTGTATTGTAGCGCCGGCGGTAGAAAGCACTTGGCAATTAGCAATTGGCATTTAGCTAAGTGCCAATTGCTAATTGCTAAGTGCTAATTGCTAGTTTTCTGCGTACGGATCCCGCAAATATCCTTCGACCGCAAAGTCTTCGCCGAAGCGGTGCAGCCGTATCGACTTCACGTAAGCCGCATCGCTCATGTGGGCGAAGCCGGGGCCGGTGGCGAACGGCACCGAACCCGTGCCCGCGAGAATCTTGGGAGCGTAATAAAGGAATACCTTGTCGACGATACCCGACGCCAGCGCCGCTCCATTGATCATGGCTCCGCCCTCGACCAGCAGGCTGGTGATCTCCATGGTCCCCAGGCGGCGGGCGATTTGTATCATGTCGGGACGGCCGTCTCCGACGCCGACCGGCACCTGCTCGACCCTGATGCCCTGATCCAGCAGCTCCCGCTTCCGTTTCTCCTCGGCGAAAGAGCAAAGCACAAGCACATCGTCTTTGGCGGTTTTGACCACACGCGATTCCGGCGGCAGGCGCAGCCGCGAATCCACGATGACCCGCAGCAACCGCCGGCGTCGCGGAAGGCCGCTGCGATCGGTGAGCAACGGATCGTCCGCGATGATCGTGCCCACCCCGACCATGATGGCGTCGTTGAGGTGACGCAGCTCTTGCACGTGGCCGCGGGCTACTTCGCTGGTGATCCATCCTCCGCTGGCCCCTCCGCCGCCCAGTGCCGCGGCGTGGGGCAACTCGCCTGGAGGCGGCGCGATCTTGCCGTCAAGCGTCATGGCCGACTTGAGTGTGATCAGCGGTGTGTGATGGCGAATGTACTTGGCGAAGGCCTCATTCAGCACCTTAGCCTCTTCTTCCAAAATGCCCGAAGCCACCGAGACCCCGGCATTGCGCAGACGCTCGAAGCCTTTACCAGCAACCAGCGGGTTGGGGTCCTGCATGCACGCCACCACGCGGCGGACACCGGCAGCGATCACGGTGTCGGAGCAAGCCGCAGTGCGGCCCTGATGCGAGCAAGGTTCGAGATTGATGTAAACAGTCGAGCCGCGGGCCTTGTCGCCGGCTTGCTCGAGGGCGCGGACTTCCGCGTGCTTGACGCCTTCAAAGGTGTGCGAACCTTCGCCGATTACCCGTCCTTCGCGACTCACAACCACTGCGCCCACAGACGGATTAGGCGAAGTTAAGCCGACACTTTTCCGGGCCAGCTCAAGTGCGCGGCGGAGAAAGTATTCATCGTTCTCACGGCTCGACGAGGATGGCGGAGCCGGAGGCGAGGATTTTCTCGGCGTTTTCCGGCTCTCGCGTTTAACCGATTTCCTGGAAGTCATGGAGAAATGATTGGGGCTCTATAAAGTTTGATGCAGCGCCCGAGGCTAAACGAAAAGGGAATCGACGAAATCCTTGGGATCGAAGGGCAACAGGTCTCCGACCTTTTCACCCACCCCCACATAGCGCACCGGAACCCCGAGCTCGCGCGATATCGCGACCACCACGCCACCCTTGGCCGTGCCGTCGAGCTTGGTCAGCACGATGCCGGTCACGCCGGCGGATTGGGTGAACTGACGTGCCTGTTGCAAACCATTCTGACCGGTGGTGGCGTCCATGACCAGCAGGGTCTCATGGGGCGCGCCGGGGATGATACGCTGCGCGGTGCGTCGCATTTTCTCAAGTTCTGCCATCAGATTGGTTTTAGTGTGCAGGCGTCCTGCGGTGTCCACGATGACGTAGTCGGTGTGCCGGGCAGTCGCCGCCTGCAGCGCATCGTAGAGCACGGCCGACGGATCTCCACCCGCCTTGGTGCGAATGACTTCAGTGCCGGTGCGATCTCCCCAGACTTCAAGCTGCTCGATGGCGGCGGCGCGGAACGTATCGGCTGCGCACAGCAAAACCGTCTTGCCATCTGCACGCAGGACCTGGGCCAATTTGCCGATGGTGGTTGTTTTTCCCGTGCCGTTTACGCCCACGACAAGAATTACCTCAGGCGTTCCATCGACCCTGCTTACCGGCTGAGAATCGGTGGCATTCAGGATGGCAAGAATTTCTTCCTTGAGCAGCCGCTTGAGTTCTTCCACATTTGCGATCTGCTTGCGATCGGCTTTTTCGCGGAGCTTTTCCAGTACTTCCTGCGTCGTAGTCATGCCCAGGTCAGCCCCGAGTAGCGTGGCTTCAAGGTCGTCCAGCGTGTTCCGGTCAATCTCCTTGCCGAGCGAAACTACCGCCTCGATGCGCTCAGTCAGATTTTCCCGCGTGCGGGTGACCGCTTCCTTCATGCGATCCAGGAAACTGGGTTTCTGCTCTTCGTCGAGGCTGCCAAAAAGGGTCTGAATCATGGGGACCTGAGGGTGCTGAGACCAATTATAGCGGGCGGGGGAGAGGAGTGAGACCGGCAATTGGCAATTAGCAATTGGCACTTAGCCAAATGCCAAATGCTAATTGCTAATTGCTAATTGCTAATTGCTAATTGCTGTCCCCTACCGTCCCGAGACTTCTGCAGCAGCCACCGCCGCCCGTGCCTCTGGCGCAGACGAAGGCGTGACCGCAGACTGAGCTGGCAGGTTGGATGCGGGCGTGGGAGGCACGGAGATTTTCGGCTGCTGGATTAGAATTTCGCCCCGCTTGTAGATTGCGGTCAGTGCTGCCACCGCGCTGGGATCCAGCCGCTTGCCGGAAAGGTTGTGGATAATGCGCAGCGCACTTTCCGGATCGTGCGCCTGCTGATAAGGACGGTTCGTGGTCAGCGCATCGAAGGTGTCGGCGACCGCGATAATGCGCGGCAGCAAGGGAATCTCCGCATCCTGCAGCCCTCGTGGATAACCGCGTCCGTCGAGCGATTCGTGGTGCAGTTCGATGCCGGGAATCATGTCCTTCAACTGGGCCACCGGGCGCAGAATGTTGGCCCCCTTGGTGGTGTGCGTCTTCATGATCTCGAATTCTTCTGGAGTCAGCGCGCCCGGTTTCTTCAGGATGCGATCTTCAATACCAATCTTGCCCACGTCGTGCAGCTGGGCGGACACGCGCACAATTTCCAGAAATTCCTCGGGATGGCCCATCTCTTTCGCGATCAACATCGAGTAGCGCGTCACGCGGTCGGAGTGTCCACGAGTGTAGGGATCTTTTTCGTCGACCGCGCCGGCCAGCATCTGAATGGAGCTCATGAACAGATCGCGGTTTTCAGTCGCGGCCCGTTTGAGGTCGAGCACGAAGTGCTCGAGTTCCTGAGACATGGTGTTAAAAGTCGCCGCCAGCTCCCCAATTTCAGTGCGGCTCTTCAGCTTGACCCGCTGCGAAAAGTCTCCGCGAGCGATGGCGCGGCTCGAAGCAGTCAGTACTTCAAGCGGATTGGTAATAACGCGCGCCGCAAAAATGCTGATGCCAACGCTCAACACAATGGCCATCAGCGCCAGCAGGCGGGCGCTGCGCTGCATCTCGAATACTCCGCGGTAAGCCTCGTCCCGCGGCTTCTGCACGATCACGGCCCAGTCCAGATTGCCTACCGGGCTGTAGGTGCCGAGCATCTTCGTGCTTTTCTTACCCTGGGTAACGTTGAACTCACGCGTGGCCGCGACCAGTTGAGACTGGCCCCCCTGCTCCAGGAAATTGCGGACGATCTCCGAGTTGGTCAAGTCCTGACCGGTGGCGTAGTCGGGTGTGGCGCCCGCCACCAGGCGGCCCTCGCTATCGACCACGTAAGGGGTCAGCCCGCCACGATTAACTTCCTGCAAACGGCGGATCAGAAACGCCAGATCCTCCACAGCTCCAATCATTCCCAGAAAGCGTCCGCCATACATCACCGGAGTGCTGACCAGCATGACGGTGCGGGCGGACGTTCCGCTTCCGACCACCAACGCCTGACCGCTGTAGGCGCGGCCTTCGCGGGCGGCTTCATAGGCCCGCACCAGGTCGCGTTGCAAGAATGCGTCGGGAGCGATGCGGCCGGCTGAAATCCCCTTGGACTCCGAGTTCAGCAATGTGGCGTAGGCCAGGTCTCCCGAGGAAGAAACAAAATGCTCGAGCAGAGCGCGCAGCTCGGGCGCTTCCACATGCTCGTCGGTAATGTCTCCGCCGCTCGCGACTTGCAAGGCAGATGAGAGGTTGGCCAGCATCATGCGCAACGATTCCTGGTGCTGGGAAATGTCGTCCGCCAGAGATCGGGTGACGGTGTTCTGCAGCAGCCGCTCGTTGGTGATCAGGCGCTCGCGGTTAATCGCTTCCACTTGTTCCGAGTAAAAATACATCGGCACCACGCTGATGAGCGCGAGCACACTCAGGATGACGTACAAAATGGGGATGCGAGATGGAAGGGGCAGTTTCAAGACAAAGTGGGCCAGCCCCCCGCTTTAGACACGGCTGGAGGCAATAGTTTCCTCTTGAAATTTTACTTGGGGAAAGCGGCCACAGGCTCGAGACCGAAGGCCAATGCCTATTACCAAAGTTCAGCATCGTCCGCTCGCCTTGGCCGTGGGCGGACCGGGTAGTCGATTGCAAACACTGGTGGTTGTAAAAAGCGAAGAGGCCGCCGCCGATAACGTGTGAGAGCTGAGAGCTGGAAGCCAGCAAGCGAGGAGCTGAGAGCTAAAAGCCAGAAGCCAGGAGCTAGGAGCTAAACCCTGTCTCACTCTTCACACTACGGTTCATCAAATCGCGAATCGCTTCGGCGGGAGATTTGTCGCGATGCAGAATGTCATCCATCTGTTCGGTAATCGGCATCTCGACGCTGCGGGCGCGAGCCAGTCCAACCGCGGCTTGGGTAGTGAACACGCCTTCGGCGACCGCTCCGTGCATGCCGGCAATAATGTCGGGCAGTTTGCGCCCGCGGCCCAGTTCGACGCCGACGCTGCGATTGCGCGAGAGACCGCCGGTGCAAGTGAGAACGAGGTCTCCCAGGCCGGCGAGACCGGACATGGTTTCCTGGCGTCCGCCGCAAGCGACAGCGAGACGCGTGATCTCAGCCAGGCCGCGGGTAATGAGAGCGGCGACGGAATTGTGGCCAAATCCCAGCCCGTCGCAGACGCCGGCCGCGATGGCGATCACGTTTTTCAGCGCCCCTCCGAGCTCCACGCCGACAACATCGTCATTGGTGTAGATCCGAAACCGGGGGTCGCTGAATTCGCGCTGCACGATTTCCGCCAGCTCGGCATCCTGCGACGCGACGGTGATCGCTGTAGGATCGCCGCGAGCGACTTCCTTGGCGAATGATGGTCCACTGAGTGCTCCGATGCGCGGCGCAAAACCCCGGCCCGACCCGATGACTTGCGCGGCCACTTCGGTCATCCGCAAAAGCGTGGTCTCTTCCAGCCCTTTAGTTGCGCTGACGAACAGCATCGCGGGCGTGAGGCAAGGCAACATCTGCTGGAACAGAGGACGACAATGCTGCGAAGGCATGACGCTGACTACCATCTCAGCGCCATCCAAAGCTTCCTGCAGATTGCCGGTGGGCAAGACCGTTGCCGGTATGGATTGACCGGGAAGGAACAGTTCGTTGACGCGACGGGACGAGATCGAATCGCGAACTTCTTTCTCGTGTGCCCAGAGCCGGACCTGATGATGGCCGCCGCGTCCCATCACGATGGCGAGACCCGTACCCCACGCGCCTGCGCCGATAATCGCGATCCGGCTCATCCCCGCCTCCACTGAAAGCGAGGTTCGGTTCCGGCCAGAAGCCGGCGGATGTTCTGGTGATGCCGGGCGATGATCAGCAGGGAGGCGATAGCCATGAAACCCAGGACCTGCGGCGCGTCCGCATAGTCGCGCAGCAGCCAGGCCAGCACTGGAAAGAGTGCCACGGCAACGATTGAGCCCAGAGATACGTATCGAAACGCCAGCACCACGCCAACAAAGATCCCCGCGCTCACCAGCAGGGAAGCAGGAGCCAACAGCGCGAAAGATCCCAGCGCCGTGGCTACGCCTTTTCCTCCCCGAAACCTCAGCCAGATGGGAAACATGTGTCCCACGATCGCGAACAACGCTGCCAGGCCGGCTAGCACACTCCGGCCGGGGAAGAAGGCGCGAGTGAGTGCCACCGCGGCCAGCCCTTTGAGCGCATCGAGAACAAGCGTCAGGAGACCCAGGGCCGGCGACGAGCGGGCGACATTGGTGGCGCCGATGTTGCCGCTGCCGGTTTTTCTTATATCCTGTCCGCGGAAAATGCTCACGAGGATAAAGCCAAAGGGAATCGATCCCAGCAGATAACTGACCGCGACGGTGAGAAAAATACTCATCGATCTCGTAGCGCCGGCGCTACTCTAAACCAAAGCTGGCAATCTTCGTGTATCGCGCGCCGCCCCGCATCAGTTGGCTCTGGTACAGGAAGAACTCACGGGCGGTCATCGTACCAAACTCGAGTGCCGGCATCGCGGCCAATTTCTCCTGCAAGCGCTGAAACACCGGATTTTCGCGGTCACCCTTGCGCCAGCGGGGCGCGCCCGAGCCTCCTCGACGAGCCAGAGTGAGATGCGGGCTGAACGCATGCTCTTCTTCGGGAACGCCAAGCGCAGCCGTGGTCTTATCCACCGATTTCGCCAAAACGGAGAGCTCGGGGCCGGCGGCAATGCCAACCCAGAAAACACGAGGGGCTTTCGAAGTTGGAAAAAATCCGTAACCACGAAATGAAATCTCGATCGCGCCAGCCCGGATACCGCCTAGAGCCCGCCTGATCTCTTCCACAGCGGCGGCAGGTTTCTCCCCGATGAACTTCAAAGTTACATGCATTGACTCGGAACGTACCCACCGCGCCTCAGGCGAAAATCCGCGCACGCCGTCGAGAAATTGTTCCAGGCGAGCGCGGATGGCGTCATCAATATCGAGAGCGACAAAGACCCGCATACCAGTCGTCAGTCGTCGGTCGTCAGTCTTCAGCCCAGCGGTCTTTGCTGACAACTGATGACTGACGACCGACGACTGCCCTACATCAATTTTCTTCTGATCATGTCCAGCGCCAGCTGGCTCGAGAAAAAGCGGATACGTTTGCGGTCGCCCGGAAAATTCCGCTCCTGCACTTCGGTCCCCTTTTCGCTCGCCAGAGCGATGAAGACAAGGCCGACAGGTTTTTCTGGCGTGCCGCCCGCCGGCCCTGCCACACCGGTAATGCCAATTCCCAGGGTCGAGGCGCAACGCTTGCGGATACCTTCTGCGAGCGCGACCGCAACCTCGCTACTGACCGCGCCGTGCTTTTCGATCAGCTCAGCGGGAACATCGGCAAAAGCGGTCTTTAACTGGTTCGAGTAAACCACCGCCCCGCCCAGGAAGTAACGCGAACTGCCACTGACTGAAGTGATACGCTCCGCCAGCAGGCCACCGGTGCAGGACTCTGCCACCGCCAGCGTGGCATTGCGCATCTGCAGGTAATAACCGACGATTTGTTCGAGCGAATCTCCGTTGTCGGAAAAAACGCTCTCGTCGAGTTCTTCTTCGATTTCCTCGGCCAACTGGTCTACACGTTGTTGCGCCACCTCGAGCGACGCCGCTCGGGTTTTCAGATGCAACTGTATTTCCCCGGCTCCGGCCAGGATTGTGGTTTGCACGTCCGTGTAACGTTTGTAGATGGGTGCAACGCGTGCATCGCACTGCGACTCGGGCATCAGCGCGATTTTAAGAACCCGGGTGGCCATGAATTGCGGCGGCAGCTTGGCTCGCAGCCGGTCCATGCACTGCTCGTCAAACAAGGCCTTCAGCTCATGCGGAGGACCGGGCAGCAGCAGGATGATTTTTTCTTCGCCTTCATACTTGCCGCTGATCCACTGCCCGGGCGCGCTGCCATTCGCGTTGGGCAGGACCACCGCGCCGGCAATCACGTCCGCCTGCTTGAGATTGTTGGGCGACATGTTCTTCCAGCCGCGCGCCGCGAAGCGGCGTTCCAGACCGGTGACAATATCAGGATCACGGCGTAGTCCGAGTCCGAGCGCATCCGCCACGGCTTCACGGGTGAGATCGTCTTCAGTAGGTCCCAGGCCACCCATGAAGATCACGATTTCGGCGCGAGAAAGCGCCAGGCTGGCCGCACCCGTGAGGTGTTCGCGGTTGTCGCCGACGATGGTCTTGAAGATGACATCGACGCCAAGCAGGTTGAGCTTTTCCGTGAGGTAGAGAGAGTTCGTATCCTGGCGGAAGGGAGTCAGCAGCTCTGAGCCTATGGCAACAATCTCGGCATTCACGGCTAAGAGTGTAAACCAGTCGTCAGTCGTGGGTCGTCAGTCGTCAGCTTACGACCGACGGGCCGGGCTGACTGCAAATGAACCACGGAGGCCAACGAGGTGTGACGGGACGCTCGAGCCGCAATCTTCCAGCTGAGAGCTGATAGCTGATAGCTAAGAGCTGTTCTCAAACCAACTCCGGCACCAGCGGCGCTCCCTGCACTCCCCACGAGAGATGATGTACCGCACCGGTTGTAGCCAGCACGGCGGACCTGCCCGGCGCGAAGGCCAGACCCACCAGTCCCGGGCCCGCGACTTCGAGCGAAGCCTTTGCGTCGGGCGTGATTTTGACGATGCCGCGCTTGCCGGAGAGCGAAGCCGCCACGTAAAGATTGCCTTCGATATCAAATGCGATGCCTTGCGGACGTCCCAGCCCACGGTAAAAAGTTGAAACGCTGCCGTGAGAATCGATCTTGTGCACGGAATCGAAACTCGAGGTCGTGGGCCCGGTGACAAACAGGTCTCCGTTTGGACCGAATGCCATGTGGTATGCGGAAACACTGGGCTCGAGCGTGGCGAAAACGAAAATCTGGCGGTCCTTGCCGATCTTGAAAACGGTCCCGCTACGATCGCCGACGTAGAGATTCTCATTCGGATCAAACGCGATGCCAGTCGCAACGCCCATACCCTCGGCGTACGTGGACATCGTGCCATTCGGCGCCACCCGGTACACCGTCCCATCGAAACGTGAGGAGACGTACATCTGGCCGGCGCGGTCAAAAGCGATAGCGGTGGCGTTGGTCATCTCCGCCAGGAAGGGCTTGACGTTGTAATTGGTGTCGATCTTGAAAATGGCGACCGGCACTTTCTGGCCACGCGACCCGGAGAAAGTGACGTAAATGTTGCCGTCGGCGTCGAGCGCAGGATTGGTTACGGGATGCAGATTCTCAGCGATGGGGGCGGCGACTTTGATCTGATGCGGATTGCTCGCGGTGCCGTTCGTCGATACCACCACGGGTCCAGAAGACGCGCCGGGTGGAACACGCGCCACCAGAAACTCGTCGGAACTGATGACCACCGCGCCCTCAACATCTCCAAAGCGCACTTGAGGCCGGCGCAGTTCGTGAGGTCGAAGGCTCTTGCCCACGATGCGAACTTCACCTCCGGGCAAAGCGGCGCTGGGATGCACCGCCTCAATGTGGGGATGGCCATTGACGTTCTTCTTGCCCAGCAATCGCTCGGAAATTCCCATAAACTCCAGCTTCCTCAGGACCCTTCTAGCGCGGCAGCAGACCGAAATGAAGCACGATCTGCATTACAGCCAGACCATAAAGGCCGGCTCCCACGTCGTCCACCACAATGCCGACTCCCTCGGGGAGGCGTTCGAGTTGACGCACCGGCGGCGGCTTGACGATATCGAAGGCTCTAAAAAGTATAAAGCCCAGCAGCAGAGATTGCCATGCGATCGGAGCCGCAATCAGAGTGACAAGTTGGCCGGCGACTTCATCGATCACAACGAATTGCGGATCTTTGCCGCCGCTGGCCCGCGCCACACGTGTGGCAGCGGGAATTCCAACCAGAACCGCGGCTAGAGCCAGTAGAGCCGCTGCCCAGGGTTGCGAGCCGGGCGCGATCCAGCGTCCCACGAGCAACCATAGAAGTACCGTTACTACCGAACCCCAGGTGCCAGGTCCTGGACGAAGATGGCCGATCCCGAAGAAAGTGGCAACCACCGTGGCCCAGAGCGGACAGCGCGGGCGGGACGCCCCCGCGACAGCCGGCGGCACGCCGGCGCTACGTTCGGAAGCGGGAACGTTTTTTGGCGTCAACAGCGAGGCCTCGGTTTTTCGTAGCGCCGGTTTCTCGCCGGCTGTCGGGTGGGCGTCTCGCCCACCCTCAGGAGTCTTCATCAGACTCTCGCGAGAGATCTTCTATCCCATCTCCCGCATCCTGCACCGGAGACGAGATCACATACGCGCCGCTGGCCCATTTGCCCAAGTCAATCAGGCGGCAGCGGTCGCTGCAGAAAGGAAACTCTGCTTCCTGGCTGGTCACGGGCTTCTTGCAGATGGGGCACTTCAGCTTGAGCTTGCGAGCCATGGGACTTCCTACACGATCCTATTTTCAGACGATCCGGGCGACCAGATCGTAATCGTGGGCTTCGGTGATTTGGCAGCGATAGAACTCGCCCGTCTTCGGTTCCACGCCTTCAGGAACGTCGTTGACGAAGACCTTGCCGTCTATTTCCGGCGCGTGCATGGGGGTGCGGCCCTCGAGCAGCAGGTCAGTTTCGTCGGAGATGCCTTCGAGGACGAGATCAAATTCCTTGCCCACCAGCGCTTTCTTTTTTCGTTTGCTGATCTTGCGCTGGATTCCCATCAGGTGTTTGCGGCGGCGTTCAATCTCGCGCTCGGGCAACTTCTTTTCCTCGGAGAATGCGTCCGCGCCTTCCTGGTCGGAGTAACCGAATGCGCCCATCCAGTCGAACTCCGAGTCGCGCACGAACTGACAGAGCTCCTCAAACTCTTTTTCCGTCTCACCCGGAAATCCGGCAATGAACGATGTGCGCAGAGTGACTCCGGGAATGGTGCGCCGCATTTTTTCAATCGAGCGCAGGAAGATATCAGCTCCCGCGCCCCGCTTCATGCGTTTCAGAACGCTGGGCGACGCATGCTGCAGGGGTACATCAATGTAGGAGCAAATCTTTTCGTGGGACGCGATGGTGTCAAGCAATCGGCCGGTGATCTTGTTGGGGTAAGCGTAAAGAAAGCGGATCCAACGCAGATCCTCG
Organism: Terriglobia bacterium; assembly: GCA_963813645.1. Taxonomy (GTDB): domain Bacteria; phylum Acidobacteriota; class Terriglobia; order Terriglobales; family Acidobacteriaceae; genus JAIQFF01. Next base: position 19,110 of record CAWEZS010000017.1, on the reverse strand, counting down.
ATTCCCGCCAGCTTTTCCAGCAGAAGCGCCAGGCCGTCTTTCAGGCCGAAGTCTTCGCCATAGCAGGTCGTGTCCTGGCCAATGAGAGTGATTTCGCGCACGCCCGACTGCGCCAGGCGTTCCGCCTCGGCGATGACCGACTCAAAACGCCGCGACCGGAACTGGCCGCGTAGTTGAGGAATGATGCAGAACGTACAGGGATGATCGCAACCCTCGGCAATCTTGATGTAAGCGGTATGGCGGGGCGTGGCCAGCACGCGGGGCGTGGCTTCGTCGTACAGATAGTTGGGTAAGTCGGCGATGGCGCCGTCCCAGGTCTCGCGCGAGAAGCGGCCTTGCGAAGCGCGGGCGTCGCCCTCGGCCCGCGATTGCAGAATCCTGAACGGAGACCCGGCTGCTGGCGCGGGGGCCACTCCGGCCGCTGCCAGGATGGTTTCCAGCTCTCCCGTTCCGACCACTGCGTCCACTTCCGGAATGTTCTGGCGAATATCGTTGCGGAAGCGTTCCACCAGGCAGCCCGCGACCACGAGCTTCCGGGCCCGGCCGGTAGTCTTATGTTTCGCCATTTCCAGGATCGTATTAACCGACTCCTGCTGCGCGCTGGCGATGAACGAGCAGGTGTTGACCACGATTACATCGGCGTCTTCGGCGCCTGACACCAGCTGCGCTCCGGCCTGCTGCAGCATGCCCATCATCACTTCGCTGTCCACGAGATTCTTGGGACAGCCCAGGCTTACGAAACCTACCCGGGTGGGACCGCCGGGCATGGGCGTTGCGGCCTTGGTTGCGTGATGGGTAGCGTCCTGGAGCGGCTCAGATAATGTTTTCGTAGGCATGCAATCTATTGATTTTAACACTGTTGCCGGATTGGTACTGCGGGGTCCGGGTGGACCAATCGAGTATCGGTTTAGCGAAACCAGCACGGGTTTCGCGTGCTAACCTTGGGACAGCCTTGGTCATGGGAACTTCGCGGGGAGGTGTGATGAAGCGCACATTTTTGTTGACTGCGGTTCTGGGATCGCTGGTGACCCTGATTTCGGTTGCCGGCGCCCAGGAAAAAAATGAGCTGACGGGATTGGTCGGCCGTACTTTCGTCAGCGACCAAGGCGTTCCCAGCACGCCCGGCGCTCTTCTCACCTCGGGGCACGGCCTGAGCTTCGAAGCCAACTATGGACGGCGATTGATGGATCTCGGCCTGGTGGGGCTGACCGCCGAAGTGCCTTTCGTAGTAAACGTAAAGGAAAATGTTCATTACGAACTGAACCTCATCCCCAAGGACTACCGCTCATTTTTCGTTACGCCTTCATTGCGGGCTAATCTTTTCCCCGACAACGGACTTTCGCCCTGGGTAAGTGTGGGCGGAGGCTTCGGCTATTTCAAAGAGAGTTCCTCGCTGGAGTTTTCCGGGCCCAACCCCGGAAAAACCGGGACCACAAGCGCAGTTTTCCAGGTCGGCGGAGGTCTCGATGTCAAATTGCTCAGCCGCCTCAGCGTGCGCGGAGAAGTGCGCGATTTTTTCTCCGGCGTTCCCCAGCTGAACGTGGACACGGGAAAGAGCCGCCAGCATAATTTCTTCGTGGGCGGCGGAGTAGTCTGGCACTTCTGATTGGGTGGGGCGGACACTCTTGTCCGCCGCCTTTGAAGTTGGTTTTGTTCTACTCGTGTGGTTCCGAGCAGACCCTGCCCGCGCGAAATTGCTGGCCGCATAAAATCGAAATCAACAGCGGCGGACCAGAGTGTCAGCCCCACACAAGTCCTCATATAATTCTGGCAGGCGCCGCACATCTTCGACGGAATCATCGAAGCGTGCGCTCTGATAGTGGCGGGTAAATTCCGCCACCCTCATCCGGACACCGGCATCGTCAATTCCGGAGACGAACTCATCTGGAGTCTGGGTCGGCGATTTTTTCCAGCCCCGCCGGGCTACGTGTTTCGTCATGCGCTCATACCAGATGGTTGCTGCTCGCCTGGGAGACTTTTCCGGTCGCGCCGCCAAACGCAATTTCCCCAAGGCTTGCAGGAGTCCCTTCGCGTTGGCCGCAAACAGAAGCAGGACGGCGATCATCCCTGCTTCGAGACTCCAGCGCAGCGGGGAGCCGGCAATGGCGCCTCCGGTGTGACGGGCAGCTGCCAGTAGCCGCTTATAGTAGTGATGCCACCAATGCCGCAAGGCCCCAAACAATTGGCGGCTGCGATTGCCCGCGCTTTCCGCCAGGGATTGCTGGTGGCCCACGTCGTAATTCACGATCCATTCCCGCCAGAACGACGCCATCGCATCCACGTACAAGGACGCGCGGCTCCAACCCGTGCGCGCTGGAAAGGATGCCCCCGGCGTAGGATCAAATGCCACCCAGCCATAGTTTGGGAAATAAGCTTCCACCCAGGAGTGGGCATTGCTTGCGCGGACGACATATTGCGAGGTCAGATCGTTGAACTCGCCAGTGCGAAATCCGTTGACGACTCGCGAGGGAATTCCGAGGGAGCGCAGCATGACCGCCATCGACGAGGCGAAGTATTCGCAGTGCCCCTGTTTGCGTTCGAAGAGGAAATTGGCCAGGGGATCATGCGGCACGGTGCGCGACAGCTGCAGGGTATAGCCGAAGTGGGTGCGAAGATAAGTCTCAACTGCCCTGGCCTTGTCGTAGTTGTTGTTCGCCGTAGCGGTAATTTGTTCGGCGAGCTGCGGAATACGGCGATCAAGCGCGGGCAGGTGGAGATAGCTGGAGACCACGTCGGGCGGATAGGACGTGCCGGCCGTACGCAGATCGCTGGCTGCAGCTTGCTCGATGTCGGAAGACACCCGGTAGCGGTTGACGGGATGCTCTGGATCCAGATCGAAAACCGCCCCTCCGTCGTCCATGGCCAGGTGTCCGTAAGAGCCTTCGAGACTCTCCGGCGTGCCGGCCAGGAAAAAAACGTTCATGCCCAACGGTTCCATCAGCACGCGATAGGAAATAAGGCGAGGAGTGGTCTTCTGGACAGCGGCGGGTGGCGGGAAAGCGAAATGTCCGTCCAGCTCCCGGAAGAGCGGGTGCTGCGCCCGGTTGTTTGACCAGACGCGGCCGTCGAATGTGCCCAGCGCCACTCCGCGCCACTTCAGATCGAAGCTGCCCTGCTCATCACCGTCAATCTGAATATGCATGACCAGGGAACCGGACTGCTGGATCTCGCCGATGCGACCCAGTTCAACTGTGTCGCCGAATCCCGTGCTGATCTCTCCGCCGGGAGCGTAAGCCCCCAGGTAGCCGCCGGAGGCGCGTGGCAAGAGAAAGAAAATCGCGGCTGCACCGAGCAGAATACACAGCACCAGCACAGGCGATGCCACAGCCAGGGAGGTCGCCATGTTTCGGGAAGTCAGCCCCGTCCCCGCCTCTCGCGCATGGACGCCCGCCTTGGCGGAGATGTGGCGCATCTCCATCAGGATGAAGCAGACTACCGCCATCAGCATGAAGATCGCGAAGGCCAGAAGGAAAGCGCTGTCCACGGTGAGCAGTGCGGAGGCCAGCACCATGAGAAACGCAATGACCGAGAGAAAGTAGAAATCGCGATCGCGTTGCGCCGAAAACAGGCGCACTACCATTACGAACAAAACCAGATGGACCGTTGCGTTGAGAAAACCACCCGAGATCAGGAAGTAATCGGCCAGGTAGAACGCGACATAGCCGAGGGTAAGAAGCGAAGTCCAGCGCTCGGAAATGAGCCAGGCGCGACCATGGAACAACAAGTATCCCCGGAAAAGCAGGGCCGCACTGACCAGGACGACCGTTACAACGCCTAGTCCGCCCGTGGAAGCCAGGGTGCCAAAAGCTGTAAACACTAATAGATAGAGGGCGATCTCAAAGTAGCGCTGGAGGGCGCCGGGCGACGAAGCCGTCGTGGGATGAAGTTTGCCGGCGGTAGCCATGGCTGCTCGATTGTTGCCCGCCCGGGCCCCGGAAGGGAAGAGTACGGAGGGCACGTCAGAACAACGTAACAACCCCTGGGTCAATGCATGTAGTGTTGGCGGTTCACCTAGAGGATCATCGTTCTTGTAAGGCGATGCTGATCAGGCTGATCCGCCCAAATTCCTTGACCTCGCGGTCCCTTCCCTTCGGAAGCCGGGAGGCCAGCGACGGTTCTTTCCAGGCTACGGAAACCACGGACAAGCGATTACCGGGTGGCACTCCGATCATTCGCGCCGCCTCGGTGACCTCTTCGACCACTTCGTCAGGACGAAAAGCCGTAGGGGCGGTCGGGGGTATGACAAAACGGTGACCGCCGAGCCATTCCTCCGAGCCTTCTCCGAAGCGCACGATGTCCAGAGCTTTGTCGTTTCGGGAGAGATAGTATCTGAGCACATCCCGAGTCATATCGTCTGTGAACAGCGGCGTACCACGCGGAACCGTCCGGCCGATGTAGCTGATCGCGGCGGTCATGACGCTGATCGGTATGACCCGGGCGTCATTCTCGGGCGAGGAGTGGATGGCCCAGAATGGTGCGACCACGGCACCCAATAGCAATATCGGCACTGCACGCCCGCGCGGCACCCACGCGAAGGCAGCTGAAATACCCGCTGCGAGAAAGGGCAGAAGATAGGTCTGGTGTCTGGAGCCGGCGAATGGAAACACCCGAAACAGCGCAGCGATGAAACCCACTACAAAGGGAGATATGACGAGGAGCCCCGTGAGCTTCGGCGCTTTGGTCCGGCCTGTCAGCAGCGCGGCGAGCCCAGCTACGAAGATCAACATGAACAGAAGCGCCAATGGGCGCAGGCCGGTGGCGTAATTGAAGGTCTCGAAGAACGATCTCCACACAAACCCGAGGACCGTCTCCCCTCCCGGCGCGTAAAAGTAGGGCGTGAGATAGTTCAAACTGCCGCTGGGATTGAACACACTCGCCCGGCGAATATGTCCAACATACAAGCCGCCTAGCAATGCCGCGAGGACAAACTGGTTCGCTATCATCGTTGAAATGAAACGCCGGGGCATGTCGCCCTGGAGCAAGCGGACCACGACATACAGGCCAAGAGAGCCAAGAACGATGATCGTCGTGTAGTTCGTCAGCAAGGCGCCCGTCAGGAAAAGTGCCTGAACCATCGCCCAGAGTGTCGAGCGCTCGCTGAATGCTCGCTCGGTCCCGTAGAGAGATCCGCAAACGAAGAAGAGTAGAAGACCATACTGACGCACTTCGGTGGAGGCAGTGATTGCCACTGGGGCGATCGCCATGAACCCAAGCCCGGCAAGTGCGGCAATCTCCCCGAGGCTGCGGCGCAGCCATGCGAATGCGAGACCGAGTGCCGCGGTTCCGCCGGCGAGGCTCGGCAACCTGAGAATCAGTTCGGACCGCCCGAAGACGAGAAGTCCGTGCAGCACCAGGATGAACAGCGGCGGGTGCGCCAACATGAGTGCTGCCCTATAGGCTTCAAACCAACTTGCTGGCCTGGCCGCGCCGAAGTGTTCGGCTTCGTCGGGGTTGAGGTAGCAGGATCCAGCATAGGCAAGCCGTATCGCGAATGCCGCAGCGATGATCCCTAGCGACAACCAGTTCGAGTTCTTGATAACCCACCGCTCGAGCCGATCAGCCTCGGCGGGGTTTGTGATCGACATGGTGCTCTTCCCGTCCCTCGCACTTCACAAGGCCACCCGGCGGCCTCCGTCGGTCGGATGCCCGGCCGACTTTCATCGCGATTGAGTCAACACCGCGGGTGGTTGCGGAGCTACTGAGGGTCTTTCATAGTCGTCTGCACTTTTGGTTGGGCCTTACCTTGGGGTCCTAAGACGTCGCAGCTTGGAACAGAGGAGGCGAATCCACTGCAAAATCAGGTTATTTTTTTCGAAGAGCGGCGCGCACGAACGCTAACGTGGGAGTGCTGGGCTGGTCAATGGCACCTTTGTGCCGTGGCGCTGCTCTTTACCTCACGGCTTATGTGCGTCTGAATCCCTCCCTGGAAGACATCCTTCCGGACAACTAGCACCCTGTCATCCTGAGGAAGCGGAGCCCTTCGCAAGGCGAAGGGCTCCCGACGAGGACCCATGCATTCGGGCGATAGTACCGTCCAAACCCCGTCCGTTCTGCTGATGCGCTTCGGCTCTGGACTTGAGCCGACACAGGAGATGAGGGAGGCGCGGAATGCGCAGGTCCTTCGCTTGCTTTCGTCCCGCTTCGCGGGACGAAAGACGCACTGAGCATGACAGCCGGTGCTGGGGACAGTTCTGTGGTGATGACAAAAGCAGATTCCTCACCGGCTGAAGCCGGTTCGGAATGACAAGCGTTTCGCTGACGACTGACGACCGGCCGCTGAAGACTGACGACCGAGGACTGACGACTGCTCGATGTTAGAATCGAAAGCGGTCAGGCATCGGTCCCGCGCGACGCACTCTCGCCAACCCCGCCAGGTCCGGAAGGAAGCAACGGTAACGGGCTCTTGCGTGTGCAGTGGGTGTCCGGTGCCTGGCTTTATCAGGCCTGGTCTCTCACCGGATTTTTTACTACCCCACAAAGTTCAGCACTGGCGTCGTAAAGTTCGCCAGATTCGGGAAGATGGTCGGCAAGTCTGCCGTCGGCACACCGAACCAGTTCGCCAGAGTGGCGGCGTACTGGTCGAGTGAGGTGGTCGGAATCCAGCGTCCCTGGTTGGTGGCATCGTCCGGGCCGCCGACTGCCAGGGTTGGGAAAGTGCCGTAGAAATCGCCTCCCTTGATGGCTCCGCCCAGGATCAGATGGTGGCCACCCCAGGCATGGTCGGTTCCGTTGGTGCTGTCCGGAGCGTAGGTCCGGCTGAAGTCCGACAAGGTGAAGGATGTGACCTGCGAAGCCGCGCCCATTTCGACCGTTGCCTGATAGAAGGCGTTCATGGCCTGGCTGAGTTGGGTGAAAAGGTTGTTCTGAGCGACCAGCTGGTCGCTGTGGGTGTCGAAGCCGCCGATCGAAACGAAGAAAATCTGCCGTTGCACTCCCAGGGCAGAACGCACCGAGATAATCTGCGCCACCTGCTTGAGTTGGTTAGAGATACCGGTGTTGGGGAAAACCGTTGCCAGGGTTGGCTTCGCAGCCAGCGCGTCGGCCAGGGCCTTGCTGTCCCCCAGCGAGTTTGTGGTGGTTGTGCTGGCCGCCTGGATCAGAGAAACGCCGGTGTCGAAGGTCAGGAGGTTTTGCAGGGCCGACATACGGCTCTGGGATTCCGCCGAATTGCTAAAGCCGGAAAGCAATTTCGTGGGATCGCCGCTGGACTGGATGGCGCGAGCGGTCAGGCCCTCGCAAAAAATCTGGGTGCCCGCCAGCGAAATGATAATGGGGAAGCTGCCGCCAAAAATGGACTGGATCTTGTCCGCCGTCCTCCCCGCCCATCCCGTCTGTCCGTTGCCTCCCAGGGCGCCGGTCTGCATTTGTGCCTGCTGGTCGTCGTGGGAATAAAGGTTCTGGGGGAGGGTGACCTGACGCTGCTGATATTGCGCCCGAGTCGTGGGACGCACCAGCGTACCCACGTTGGCCAGCACGGCCAGATGTTTCTGATTGAACAAGGTCTGCATCTCGGTGAACTTGGTATGGAACCCGAAGGCACCCGCGCTCGGCGGGGCGATGGGCAGGAGACTCGCCTGGGGCAGTGCCAGGACGGAGCGCGCCTGCTGATAGGCGGTGTACCCCGAGCTGCTCATGGGAACGATCATGTTATTACTGTCGTTGCCGCCGAACAGGAAGACGCAAACCAGGGCTTTGTAGTCCTGAGCGCTCTGGGCCAGCGCGTTCACCAGTCCGAACTTGTCGAAGCTGGCGGCGGCGAATCCGGCCGCTGCCGTGCAGCAGGTCCGTTTCAGAAAGTCTCGTCGTGAAAATGCCATGGCTGTTTCTCCCTTTAGTGTTCGACCTGGAACTGCGATGAGCTTCCAATCAGATAGAAAGCCGCTTTGGTGCGCCGGGTGTTGTCGGGAATTGCGGTCAGGGTGGTGACCAGCGTGCTCCGCATGTTGTCTGAGATCTGGCCGTGCATCATCACGGCGGCAACGGCGGTCACCAGTTGATCTGGATTTGCCGCCAGCGGAACATATCCCGAGAGGTCGACGGTGGTGGTACCGCTTACCGAGCCGTAAACCAGGGTGTTCACGAAATTGATGCGGGCAATGTCGGTGCTGGTGTCGAAAATCTCGAATTCAGGGCCCACCAGCGTGGTGCCGTCAATGACGTGATCGGGGTGATAGAAATTGAAGACCGTGGGCGAGAAGAACGGCGGTTCTTTCATGTCGTCGGCCCGGTCGGAGAGCACCGCGCCGTCCGAGATGGCGTTCATCGAGCGCAGCAGGTTGGTCATGAACAGGACTGGTTCCTTGAGCTTGCCATCGCTGGGCTGCGCCTGCGCCGGATCGTCGCCCCGCCGTGCTTCGGGATCCATCAGGATGGCCGCGACCACGGCTTTCAGGTCGCCACGCACTCCGGTGCCGTTGTCGGCGAATACTGCCGACACCCGGCCAACATAGTCGGGGCTGGGGTTGCTGGTCACCAGCCGCTTGATGAGTTGCTTGCTGATGAACGGCCCGACGTTGGGATGATTGAAGATATTCTGCAGCGCCGCCGCCAGGTCGCCCGTTGTAGTGCCGCCCGCCGGCAGCGTTACACCATTCAACAGGAGTTTCGCGCCCGTGTCGTGGTGGGTGTCGAAGGCGATCATGGGACCGCCGTAGAATTCGGGGTTGCGGAACTTCGCCGTGGCCCCCGCTTTGGTCGGGTAGGTCCATCCCGTGAAGACGTGAGCGAACCCGATGATCTCGTCCTGACCGTAGGTCGGGATGGGATTGCCGGAGCCGTCCAGTTGCAGGGTGCCGTCCGGATTCATTTGCTCCAGTCCGATGGAGAACAACTGCAGAATTTCACGGGCAAAGTTTTCGTTGGGATCCACGCCGTTGCCCGGTTTGTCGTTATTCACCATGTCCAGGTAATTCCCCATTACGGGGCTTAGCGTGACGTCCGTCAGCAGGGTGGAGAAGTTGCCGAAGGCGTCGTTCTGCATCATGTTTTGCCAGAGCACGAAGGCGCTGGGATTGTTGATCTTCTCCGCCGAGACGACGAAGATCTGCGAAAGCCCCCAGGCCACGCGCTGCCGCAACTGGTCCTGACCGGTGAGCGCGTTGGTGAAAAAGCGCTTTTGCACAACCGACATGTCATCGTTCGCGCCCGGCGCGGGGAAAGTGGAAGCCGGCGCGGCGAACTGCTCGTTCAGAAATCCTTGCATACCCACGGCCTGGACGTGCGAGAGAGACTGCGGGTTTACGCCAAAAGTGGACTGTTCCAGCAGGCGTGCCGCCGCTGCCGCGCTCAGGGTATTGGAGGAAGATCCCACCTGCAGTGCGAACGCGTTCGAGGTCGTTGAACCGGGGTCGGGATTGATCACCGTGACCTGTACCGTACCCGCTTGCGCGCTGGTGGCGGTGCCGGTTGCCGTGACCTCAGTGGAAGAGACAAACGTAGTGGGCAGGAAGGTTCCGCCGAATGACACTACTGCCCCGGGGACAAACTTCTGGCCGGTGACCACCAGGGTGAAAGCACCGACGGGAATCGTGGTCGGCAGCACTGCGTTCACGATCGGTGCTGGGTTGGTGAGCGTCGCCGTGCCGGTGGCGCTCGCGGTCGTGTCTGCCAGGCTGGTCGCCATTACTTGGATGGTGTTGGGGGTGGGAACGGTGGCTGGCGCCGTGTAAACTCCACCCGCTGAAATCGTGCCTACGGTCGCATTGCCGCTCGGGATTCCATTAATTGACCATTTAACTGAGGTATTGCCGCCCGCGCCATTCACAGCCGTTCGGTACTGGAACGTGGAGCTGGCGGTGATTTGCGCCGTCGCCGGGATCACTTGCACAGAGACCTGGCCGGCTGCGCCCACCTGCACGTTCATGGAAGCAGGAGAATCGCTCTTTCCGGGGTCGGGATTCTCGACCATGATCTTGACCGTCGTCCCGACCTGAGCTGACGAGGCGGTTCCGGAGGCCGTAAGCTGGGTAGCGCCGACATAGGTCGTGGCGAGGGCCGTACCGCCGAACAGCACCTTCGAACCCTTTACGAAGTTTGCGCCCCCGACATTGATCGTGAAATTGCCGACTGGCAAGAAGGTTGGGCTCAACGTCTGCAGCTGAGGGATGGCATTCTGCAGAGTCACTGTGCTGGTTGCCGAAAGGGATTTGTCTGCCGCGCTGGTGGCTTTGATGGTGACCGAAGCTGGTGAGGGAAGATCGAGCGGCGCGTGATATTTCCCGTTTCCGTCGATGGTGCCCACAGTTGCGTTGCCGGAAGCCACTCCATTCACCCACCAGGCAACTGCCTGGTTCGTATTTCCCGGGACTGAAGCGGTGAACTGGGTGCTGTCGCCGCCACGCATCGTGACGCTGGGAGGGCTGATGGTGACGCCATTGGAGGTAGATTCCGGGCTCGAGCCGCCGCCCACCGTACCGCCGCCGCAGCCCGACCACACCAGAACGACAAAAGAAAGAAGAATGGCGCCTGCCAATCTTGCGCCTGAAGACTTAACTGTTCCGATCATCTCTGATCCCCTTTCCTGAAGATCCGAGTACAGAAGAAACGTTCAATGGGCGCGTCACAGGGCGCGTCATAAGTTTTTCGAGTGGCAGGGTGAAGAGTAGTGAAACGTTCTCAGTATGCGAAGGTCTCCATGGTTCCATTCCGGTACTAGTGCCAATTCGGTTCCAAGGCGGACATTCGGAAGCACTAGTGGTCCAGCACTGTCGCGCACTTTACGGCTGCAGGTACATGTACCCGGGTAACCAAAAATGCAGGCGCGAGCGTCCACGCTCGTGCGGCAGCGTTGGTGGCCCTTCCGCACGAGCGGGACGCTCGCGCCTGCATTGGACATTGCCGCACGGGTGGGTCAAAATACACGGTTCGCTTCGAAGCTGAGACTAGATCTGGAGAACTGATCGAGTGAGCCAATTGGTGCGTGCCAAGATTACTGCCCTGGGTGCCTACGTCCCGCCGCGTCTTCTGACCAACGACGATCTGGAAAAGCTGGTGGAAACTTCCAACGACTGGATTGTGGAGCGTACCGGCATTCGCGAGCGGCACATCGTGGACAAGGGTGTCGCCACCAGCGATCTGGCCGCCGAGGCCGCCCGCCGGGCCCTGGCCCAGGGCGGCCTGGAACCCTCCGACCTGGACGCCATTCTGGTTGCCACCGTTACGCCCGACATGTTTTTTCCCTCCACCGCCTGCCTGGTGCAGCACAAGCTGGGCGCAAAAGGGGTTTGGGGATTTGATCTGTCCGCTGCCTGCTCCGCCTTCGTTTACGCACTTCAGACCGGGGCGCAATTTATCGCGACCGGCGCTCACAAGAGAGTGATGGTCATCGGGGCGGACGTGATGTCCTCGATCATTGACTACACCGACCGCGCCACCTGCGTCATCTTTGGGGATGGCGCCGGGGCGGTGATCCTGGAGCCCGCCGAGGACGATGCCGAGGGCATGATCGACTTCATCCACGAAGTGGACGGTTCAGGAGGTTGTTCGCTCTACATGCCTGGCGGGGGAAGCCTGCATCCCTCCACACAGGAAACGGTGGAGAAGCGGATGCACTACGTTCATCAGGACGGCCAGGCGGTGTTCAAATTCGCCGTCCGCAAGCAGGCGGAACTATGCGAAAAGATCCTGACCCGGAACGGGCTGAAAGGCAGCGACATTGATACCTTCATTCCCCACCAGGCCAACCGGAGGATCATCACCGCCACCGCGGACCGTCTGGGCATGAAACCAGAAAGCGTGATCGTCAACATCGATCGTTACGGCAACACCACCGCCGGAACCATCCCTCTGGCCATGGACACCGCCCGGCAGGAAGGCAAGCTCAAGAAGGGCGACCTGGTGCTGCTGGCATCGGTAGGCGCCGGCTTCACGGTAGGCGCGACCCTGCTGCGCTGGGCCTTCTAAAAATATGTGGGGCGGACACTCTAGTCCGCTGCCGTTGACTTTGAATTTGGGGCCCCTGGTCGCGAGATCAAAGTCAAAAGCGGTGGACAAGAGTGTCCGCCCCACACATGTCGTTGGCCAGAGCCGCCCTATGGATGAATTGCTGAAAAATCAGGTCCGCCACATATTCGACAGTGCGAACTTCGTTCGCGATCTGGGTATGCAGTTGATCCGCATCGAAGACGAATTTTGCGAAACCATTCTGGTTCCAGCCGAGCGTCACCGCCAGCAACACGGCCTGATTCACGCAGGCGTGATGGCCGCCATGGCGGACCACACTTCCGGCTGCGCAGCCCGCGGCGCGGTCGGGCTGGACTGTGACGTGATCAGCGTGGAGTTCAAGATAAATTTTCTGCGTCCCGCGGTAGCTGACCGGCTGCGTTGCCGTGGACGCGTGCTGCGCGCCGGCAAAATGCTGGTGATTTGCGAGGCAGAAGTGTTCGCTTTGAAAGATGCAGAAGAGAAGCTGGTGTCGAAAGCCATGGTCACGCTAGCCGTAAAACGCAGCTTGTCATCCTGAGCGGAGCCGACCGATTCGGAACGAATCGGTCTGCGGAGTCGAAGGACCCCTGGCTTACCACCGCCCTCGCGTCCCGCCGGCTGTCTGTCGGGCCTCTCGCCCGCGCATCAGGCCGGCCGGAAGCCGGCACTACGACGACACCTTGATGTAGACGCGAGCGCCCTCGCTCGTGTGGCAGCGCCACGAACCCGGCACGAGCGAGTACCCGCGCGCCCAGCAAGAGATCAGCTTATAGAGGTCCTTCGACTTCGCGACTGCTTCGCCAGGCGAAGCAGTCACTCCGCTCAGGATGACAAGTGGTGGGTTATCTACCCGTTCTTTTGCTGTTCGAAAGCTTTTTGCAGATACTTTCGCGCTTCATCCAGCGCGCCTTGGGTGTTGTCGTTGGTTTGCAGTGCCTGGCGGTATTCGTTGGTGGCGCGCTCGCGCTGTCCCGTAACGTCAAATATCTTGCCCAGCTGGATATGGCTCCAGACCTCGGTCCATCGCGGTTCGCCATCGCCGTTCAGGCAGTCGCGGTAGGCGTTGGCGGCGGCCTGGAAGTTACGCTGCAGAAAAAACACCTCGGCGATGCGATAGTGGGCCAGCGAACTGTTCTTGTTGACTTCGAGCGCCTTGTTGAATTCGAGCAGCGCGCCGGCGAGATCACCCTGCTGGGTCAGACCCTGGCCGCGCTGGATGGAAGCTCTCAGCCTGACCTCAGACGAGTTTTTCAGCACCCGGTCATCGGGATCAACCACGATCCGGCGTGGCTTGCCGAAGGTCTCGATGGTGAAGGCAGAATTCGTGCCCACGACTTCGATGCGTTTGTTCTCAGTCTTGCCGTCGGTGTCAATCTTGAGGTCCACCGGCATGCGAAAGAGATCGAGGTCCTGTGCGATCTGGCCCACAACCCGGAAGCCCTTTCCGCTGCCCAGGCGGTAAATGGTGTACTTGGTCTTGAACTCTGGCGCGCCGGTGGAGTCGAGCCACTGTGAGAAGAACCAGACCAGTTGCTGACCATAGTTCTGCTCGGCCAGAGCGCGGAAATCATCCAGCGACGCTGACTTTCCCGCATACTTGGAGGCGAAGGCCCGCATCGTCTGGTCATATTTCTGGTCGCCGATCACCCAGCGCAGCATGTGCAGGATCATGGCGCCCTTGTCGGTCACCAGGGACTGGAATTCGGGCGAAAACACATCGAGCTTGCCCGCGCTGGAGAGCGGGACGGTGTCATAAGCCAGCGCCCCGACTGACATATCTTTCACAGTCTCTTCCAGACCAGCTTGACCCGCAGCCTGTTCGACATAGCGGGCCTCGGAGTAACGGGCAAAGCCGTCGTTCAGCCACCAGTCATCCCGCGAAGCCGGGCTGACCGACGTCCCCCACCACTGGTGCGATATGGTGTTGGCCAGCAACCGGTAATTGACCTTTTCAGTGACCGCCCGGCTGGAGATGGCCGCGATCTCAGGAGCCCAGGCGGCAGGCACGGTGTCGTCCGGAATTTCAACTACTTTCAATGTGGTCGATGGCGCGGGCCCGTAGAGCGTCACGTAATACGTAAATTCCTTGACCGCTGTAGTGGCGTAAGAGGCTCCCAGAGTCTTATGCGCCGGTTTGAAGAAGACGTGAAGGTCCAGCCCGGCTTCATCGCTCTTGAACTCCTGGAAGATGCCAGCCACGATGGTGCCGGGAAAACTGGGTTTTTCCCAGCTGAACGCGAAGGTCTTGGTGGGCAGCGCCCCGGCAGGCCGCTTGGATGCGGGGGCCGCGCCCGGACTCTCCTTCCCGCTGCCAATCACGGTCATGTGCGCCGGCACGGTGATGTTCATGGTGGCGGTAAAGCGGTTGATGCCGTAGGCATTGACCGGGAACCAGCGCCCGGCATACAGCAGGTAGCTCGTGTCGTCGCCGATGTATGCCAGCTTCAGGCCTTGCACGGGACTGTCATCGGCGGAATCAAGTACGCCTTCGTATTCGAAAGTAAGCGTGGTCGAACTGTCTTTCGCCACCGGAGTGGTGAGCGGAACGCGAATGGTCGAGTCCTGGGTGACGCGCTCAGCGCTCAACAGCTTGCCTGCCGCATCGGCCACCTTGGTCACGCGCAGCCCGTTGTGTAATTCGAAAGTCGCGATACTCAGATCTTCCAGTGCGGTGAATTTCACTTTGGCCCGCGCGGTGATCTTGTGGCTATGCGGAGTCAGCTCGGCGTCAATCTGGTAGTCGTCAACCCGCAGCTTCGTCTTGTCGGCCGACCACGACGGCAACGGCATCAACAGGAATGAAATGACAAGGCACAGCAACAGGGCTGGACGCGGGCGCTGCGGTTGAAGATCGGTCAAAAGCTGTCTCCTGGCATAAGTACGATAATCCGTAAGATGAAGATTGTGTCCCAAAAGATGCTGGCAGGACAAGGTTTAGCCAGTTTAAGGGCGCCGGCCTGTGTCCAGGGCCGCCAGGACGGCTTCCGCCGCGCGATCCACCGGGTGTCGCTCGTCTTTTGTTGGCCCGCGCAGCCGGGTTTTCACCCCGTCCAGCCCGGCGATCATTTTATTGCGGGTAGGGCCATCGGCAATGATTTCATTGAGCCTGGCCACGACCTTATCGGCGGTGAAATCCTGTTGCACCAGCTCCGGGACAACTTCCTCTCCAGCAATCAGATTGACCATGGCGAAGTACCGAACCTTGACCCGCGGACGCCCCACCAGGTAGGTCAGGGGCGAGACCCGGTACACCATCACGAAAGGCGTCCCCATCATCGCGGCCTCGACGGTCGCCGTGCCGCTGGCAATGATCCCGGCGCGCGACTGCGCCAGTGCCGGCAGTGTTTCAGGCACAAGGTGGATGGACGAATGGTCTCCGATCAAAGACATCAGGAAGCTGCGATCCAGCGTGGGAGCAACCGGCAGCAGAAATTCATAGTCCGCACCGAGCCTTGAGGCGGATTCGAGAATTCCCGGCAAATTCATCCGCACTTCTTTCACCCGGCTGCCGGGCATAAGCGCGATCCACGCTTTGGCCGGGTCGAGGTTGTGGAGGCTGGCATAGGCTTGGCGGTTGACTGCAGGGCGGGGAAGGTCGGCAAGAGGATGGCCAACAAACGCGGCGTCCACCCCGCGCTCGCGGTAGAACTTCTCTTCGAAGGGGAAAATCACCAACGCCCTGTCGACATACTTCCGCAGTAGTCGTACCCGACCCTGCCGCCAGGCCCAGAATTGCGGACAAACGTAATAAACCACCGGAATACCACGCTTGTGCATCTGGCGCGCGACACGCCAGTTGAAAGCCGGAGAGTCGATCACAATGGCGAGATCCGGCTTGCGCTTGTCCGCTTCCGCGATGAGCTTGTGAAACAGCCCCCAAATTTTAGGCAGGTGGCTGAGAATCTCCGAGATACCGACGACAGCAAGGTCTTTGGCGTCGACCACGGTGTCACAACCCGCGGCCCGCATGCGATCCCCGCCTACCCCGAAAAACTGAAGTTGTTGATTCAGTACGGTCTGTGTGGCCGCGGGCGACTCGCCCGCGAGACGCTGCAAAGCGTCCATCAGTAGCGCGCCATACATTTCGCCGGAAGCTTCCCCGGCGGAGATCAGAATCTGCACGGAGGACATTGTAAAGGGGGACACCGGGTTTGTAGCGCCGGCCTCCGGCCGGCTGTCGAGGCGGCGTCCCGCCGCCTCACCCGGAAGGGACAGTCACAGTTTCGAGCTCGGGGGATTCCTCCCGCTAAAAGTGGAAGGCGGGACGCCTCCGGACAGCCGGCGAGACGCCGGCGCTACCAAGAGCTAGTCGTCCGCGCGGGCCGTGACCTGGCCGCCAGCGCCGACCGGAATCTCCTGGTCCTTATATTGAAGCTGATAAAGCTTGTAGTAGATGCCGTGCTGGGCAAGCAATTGCTGGTGCGTACCCACCTCGCGCACCTGGCCCTTGTGCATGACGATAATCTTGTCCGCCCGCTGGATGGTCGAAAGCCGGTGGGCGATGACCACGGAAGTGCGGCCCTCCACCATGCGGTTGAGCGCCTCGCGCACTCGCATCTCGGTCTCGGTGTCAACGCTCGAGGTAGCTTCGTCCAGGATCAGGATCTTGGGATCGTGGGCCAGCGCCCGGGCAAACGAGATGAGCTGCTTCTGCCCGGTGGAGAGAGTCGAACCGCGCTCGCGGACTTCTTCCTTGAACCCCTGGGGCAGAGCCCGGATGAAGTCGGCAAGGTTCACATCTTCGGCCGCTTTCTCGACGTCCTCATCCGTAATGGATTTCGTGCCCAGACGAATGTTGCCCTCCACCGTTCCGGTGAACAGAAACGGGTCTTGCAGAACCACGCCGTAGCGTCGGCGAAGTTCGGCGAGGTCCATATCTTTTACGTCAACGCCGTCAATTTTTACCGCGCCCTTTTGGACGTCATAGAAGCGCATGAGCAGGGAAATGATCGTGGTCTTGCCCGCGCCCGTGTGGCCGACGATGGCTACGGTTTCGCCCGGCTCGATGGTGAAAGATACATCGCGAAGAATCCAGTCCGGCTCGGCGGACGCCGCAGCCGAGCCCAGCTCGGCCTGGACGGGTCGAAGACCCGTCCCCACACGGCCGTTGCCGGCGTTGGACTGTATGGTCGCGGGCGACTCGCCCGCGTTCTTGCCGGCTTCAACCGGCGTATCCCGGTAAGCGAACCAGACGTGGTCGAACTCAATCCGCCCCGGACCGGCCGGTGTCTTCGTGACCGCCGGCGAAGTAATCTCAACCGGAGTATCCAGCAATTTGAAAACTCGTTCGCTGGCCGCCATCGCCGATTGCAGAATGTTGTATTTCTCGCTGAAATCCTGAATGGGCCGGAAGAAGCGCTGCGCGTACTGGATGAAAGCCGCCAGCACACCGATCGTCGTTGCTCCCCGTATAACGTCATTCCCGCCGAACCAGATCACGCAGGCGATCGCGGTCGCCGAAAGAATTTCGACCACGGGGTAGTAGACCGCATGCGCCATGATCGCGTCTTTGAAGGCTTCCATGTGGACTGCATTCACTTCGGAAAACTTGTCGTAGGCGCGCTTCTCGCGATTGAAAAGCTGCAACACCACCATGCCGCTGACGTGCTCCTGCATATAGGAGTTGATGCGGGCGATGGCAGTGCGAATGCGGCGATATGAGTCGCGCACCTTGTCGCGAAAAATCTTGGTGGCGAAGGCGATCAGCGGCAGGACGGCAAATGTGATCAGCGCCAGGTTCCGGTTCATCCGCAGCATGAACCAAACAATGCCGGCCAGCACGAACACATCTTCAAAGATCGAGACCACACCGGAGGTGAACATCTCGTTCAGCGCGTCTACGTCAGACGTCGTGCGCGTAACCAGGCGGCCGACGGGGTTCTTGTCGTAAAAGCCGATGTGCATCCGCTGCAGGTGACGGAAAATCTCGCGGCGCAGATCGAACATCACCATCTGACCCGCCCACTGCATGAAATAAACCTGCAGATATTCGAGCACAAAACTGAAAATGAGCAGACCTACACCGATGGCGGCAACCTGCGCAATGCCGACCAGGGGCCGGCTGCTCAGGAAGCGATCCAGCAGCGTGTGTCCGCCGGGAACGGGCGACAGGTAGCGATCAATGACGACTTTGGTGAGATAGGGGCCCAGAACATCGGCACCAACCTTGAGCAGAATCGAGCCCAGGGCGATCCCGGTTTGCCATTTATAGGGACGCAAATACTGGAGCAACCGCTTCATCAGGCGGCTGTCGTATGCCTTACCTAGTACCTCTTCTTCTTGGGCCATCGGCTATAGGTCAAAGATACCCTAAGTAGATTAGTAAAGGAGAGCGGAGGATGGAAAAGCTTTCACGGGCCACGTAGGCCCAGATGTCCTCATCTGGGCGAGCGAGCGACGCTCGCCGAATCTCGCGGAGGAGGGCATCCGCCCCTACGTAAGTCGTGGCGGCTAAGCCGTCTTTTTCAGCACCAGAGCAGAGTTTTTCGATCCGAAACCCACGCAGTTGCAGATCGCACGCTCGATCTGCGCCTTGCGGCCAATGTCAGGGACGTAATCGAGATCACATTCCGGATCGGGTGCGTCCAGATTGATGGTGGGCGGAAGCTTGCCATGCTCCATCGCGATCAGCGTCGCGGCCAGGCTGGCCGAGCCGCAGGCGCCCTGGGCATGTCCGATCTGCGATTTCAATCCGGACATGGGAATTTTTCGGGCATGCTCGCCCAGCGCCAGTTTCAACGCCCGGGTTTCCACCCGGTCGTTCATCTCGGTGGAAGTGCCGTGCAGGTTGACGTACTGAATGTCCTCCGCAGCGAGGCTGGCTTCTTCAAGCGCGAGTGTGATGGCTCGGGCCGGTTCGTCCGGTGAGTCGCTCATGCGCACCCGGTGGAAGGCTTCGCAAGTCGAACCATACCCGGCGATCTCGGCGTAAATCTTCGCCCCACGCGCGCGGGCATGATCGTAGTCCTCGAGGATGAACATCCACGAGCCTTCGGCTATGACAAACCCGTCGCGGTCGGCGGAAAACGGTCGCGAGGCGCTTTCGGGAGCGTGGTTCCAGGATTGGGTGAGCGCACGCAGCAAAGAGTATCCTTTGATGATGCCCGGGGTTATTGGCGAATCCACCCCGCCCACCAGAAACATTGGCAGCACCCCCGCCTGGATGTGTTGATAGGCGTACCCGATGGC
>CAWEZS010000016.1:0-254335 GCA_963813645.1 Terriglobia bacterium | reverse complement strand
GAACGCTGATGCGCATGCGCCTGGCGGTGATTGCGATTTCTTTCATGCTGGGCCTGGCATACGTGACCCGGTACTCCGGGCTGGATGCCGTGCTGGGCCTGGCATTCACCCGCACCGGCTGGGCGTATCCGTTCGGCACGTTTCTGGGCTGGCTCGGAGTGGCACTGACAGGGAGCGATACCTCGTCGAATGCGTTGTTTGGCAGTTTGCAGCGTATTACTTCACAGCAACTCGGAATCGATCCTGTTCTTATGTGCGCTGCCAATAGTGCGGGCGGCGTGATGGGCAAGATGGTGGATGCGCAATCCATCACGATTGCCACCTCCGCCACCAACCAGGTGGGCAATGAAGGCGTCATCTTCCGATTCGTGGTATGGCACTCAGTTGCTCTCGGCGCCATCGTCGGAGTGATCGTGATGCTGTACGCTTACGTGTTTCCACATGCGGTCCCGCACGGACTGACCTTCGTGAAGTAGCACGTGGTTCGTAGCTACCGAATTTCCTGATAACCTCAAGAGAGATACTGGGAGCCCGCCGCCGTTGCCGCCGATCATCAACGCACAGAAAATCTCGAAAGCCTTCGGAGCAAATCCGCTCTTTCAGAACGTCTCCTTCACGGTTTCCGAAGGCGACCGCATCGGGCTGATCGGTCCGAATGGTTCGGGGAAATCCACGCTGCTGCGAATTCTGGCCGGCGACGAAGATCCCGATCGGGGAAGTCGCGGTCCGCAAGCGCGCTGCGGCTCAGCTACGTGGAGCAGGACTCGCGATTCGAGCCGGCGAGACGGTGCGGTCGGTGATCGAGAAGCGCGCTGGAGCGTTGCGAGGTTCCGCGAATCGGAACGCGGCGCCCACTTTGCCGAGACCCTGGGCCGGGCGGGATTCGAGGACCTCGAAGCGGAAGCGGCGGCGCTGTCCGGAGGCTGGCAGAAGCGCCTCGCGATTGTCGAAGCGCTGGTTCAGGCGCCGGACGTTCTGCTGCTCGATGAGCCCACCAATCATCTCGACCTCGCCGGAATTGAATGGCTCGAAGCGCTGCTGGAAGAAGCAGCGTTCGCCTGCGTGGTGGTGAGCCACGACCGCTACTTTCTGGAGAATGTGGCCACCGAGATGGCGGAACTCAGCCGCGTTTATCCCGACGGCATGCTGCGGGTGCGCGGAAACTACAGCACCTTCCTGGAAAAGAAAGAAGAGTTTCTGCACGCGCAGTCGAAGCGGCAGGAAGCGCTGGAAAATCTGGTTCACTCCGAGATCGAGTGGCTGCGGCGCGGAGCGAAGGCGCGCACCAGAAAGTCCAAAGCGCGCATCGACAAGGCCGGCGAGCTGATGGGCGAACTCGCCGACCTGAATGCACGGACCCGCAGCGCAACCGCGCAAATTGATTTCTCGGCCACCGATCGCAAGACCAAGCGGCTGATCGAACTGCAGAATGTCACTTGCGAAATCGGAGATCGAACGCTGTTCGAGCGGCTCAACTTCATCATCTACCGCCGGAATGCGCGTCGGACTGGTCGGGCCCGAACGGCAGCGGCAAGACCACCCTGCTGCGCCTGCTGCGCGGAGAATTGACTCCCACCGGCGGGAGATTCGTCGCGCCGACTGGCTGCGCATCGTGTACTTCGACCAGAGTCGCGAGCTCGACACGAACGTGACGCTGCGCCGCGCGCTGGCTCCGGACGGCGATTCGGTCATCTATCAGGATCGCGTGATTCACGTGGCGTCGTGGGCGGCGAAATTTCTGTTCACCGGCGAACAGCTCAACCAGCCGGTCGAACGGCTTTCCGGAGGCGAACGGGCGCGCGTGCTGATCGCTCAGCTCATGCTGCAGCCCGCCGACGTGCTGCTGCTGGATGAGCCGACCAACGACCTCGACATTCCGACGCTGGAAATCCTGGAGGAAAGCCTGCTCGAGTTTCGCGGCTCCCTGGTGCTGGTCACGCATGACCGCTACATGCTCGATCGCGTGTCGACCATCGTGCTCGGCCTCGATGGCCAGGGCGGCGCGGAAAGCTTCGCCGACTACGCGCAATGGGAAGCGTGGCAGGCGGAACGCAACGTCGGCGAAGACGGCAGCGCGGTTGGCGCGCTCGGGCCGCGATTCCTGACTACGGGCACGCCGACAAAGAAGAAACTCTCGTATCTGGAAGCGCGGGAGTACGCGACGATCGAAGAGCGCGTCGCCGATGCTGAACAAGTGCTGCAAGCCAAGCGCGTCCAACTTGAAGATCCAGCGATTGCCAGCGACGGCCCGCGTCTTTGCTGCGCAGGCCGAGATGGAGAGGCGCAGAAGAGTGTGGACGAGCTCTACGCGCGATGGGCGAGCTGGAAAAGAAGAGAAGCAATTAGCAAGAGCTGCAATTTGTCATCCTGAGCGAAGTGGCTGCTTCGCTTCGCGAAGCAGCTGCGCAGTCGAAGGACCCCTACCTGTCAACCGACCTCGCCGAAGGCATCAACTAGAAATCCTAAAGTTCTGCGAATGTGCATTAAGCTGCTAGGGGGTCCTTCGACTCCGCCCGCCCATTCGCAAGCGAATGGGTGACTCCGCTCAGGATGACACTGTTAAGGGAGTGCTGACTAACGGGAGAGCATCGCGGGTCCGACGCTTTGGCCAATTGCCAATTGCCAATTGCTAATTGCTAATTGCCAATTGCCAATTGCTTCTTCTCAGCCCCGAGCTAGCGCGAATGCAATAATCGTTTCTCCGCTGGCGCCTGTGGTTTCCTCGAGTTCCTTCACCAGGACTTCTTCGAGATGGTCCGGGTCGGGATGCATCTCATGGGCGACCACTTCTTCTTCCGATGCGCCGACGAAGCACAATTCACAATGTCCCAGGTCATCGTCTACCGTCATCGCGGGGCCGAAAGTGCGACAGATGACCGGACGAGATTCATAAAGCTCGCAAGTCCCCTTTTCGGGGTCGAGGACCGGGCAGGGTACGTCATTGGCCCACTCGTCCCACTGTTTGCAGGCCTCGTCGGAGTCGTCGGTGCTCAACAACCCGGTGGTCGGATCGCCGGGAAAATCGGGAGATAGCCGCGCTACGGTGGCATTGACCCGTTCGCGAATGCGGGCGGCTCGCTGCGGATCTTTCTGCTCGAGTTCTGCCAGTCCCTGTCTCAGACGAATCGCGTCCAGTTGATTGATGGCGAATACTCCCACGCAACACTGTGAGCAACCGGGCTTGCAGGCCAGCCATTTGCTGCTCTTTTGGAAAGCGTCAGCAAGCGCGGAATTCACAATCTGAATCAGCTGGGGGTCGCGCGCTGGGGCGTGGAGCCGCATGGCATAAGCATAACTCAGCCGGTGGCAGATATGGTCCAACTGTTTTGACCCGAGAACAGCCGAAGAAAAGCATAACCGCAAAGGTCGCAAAGGAGTCGCAAAGTGGGCAAAGAACCGCCCTCGGACAAATTCACTCCGAGTGGGTTTGCGGCTATCATGTTCCGGATATGGCTAACAAAATTCGCTGGGGGATTCTGAGCACCGCCAAGATCGGAGTGAAGAAAGTCATTCCGGGGATGCAAAAGGGCAAATTCTGCGAGATCGCCGCGATCTGTTCGCGCGACCTGCGGAGGCCGAGGAGACAGCGCGATCACTCGGCATTACCAAGGCCTATGGATCCTACGAAGAGCTGCTGGCCGATCCGCAGATTGATGCGATTTACAATCCGCTTCCGAACCAGCTGCACGTGCCCTGGTCGATCAAGGCGGCGGAGGCAGGTAAGCATGTCCTCTGCGAGAAGCCACTGAGCCTTACTGTGGCCGAAGCCAGGCAGCTTCTGGCGGTGCGGGACCGAACGAAAGTGAAGATCGGCGAGGCCTTCATGGTGCGCACTCATCCGCAATGGTTGCGCGCTCGCGAATTGGTCGCCTCTGGCCGGATTGGCCAGTTGCGCGCCGCCACGGGGTTTTTCAGCTACTTCAATACTGATTCCAGGAACATTCGCAACATTCCAGAGTGCGGCGGTGGCGCCGTGATGGACATCGGATGCTATCCCATTAATACTTCGCGATTCGTGTTTGGGGAAGAGCCCACGCGGGTGCTGGGGCTGGTCGAGCGCGATCCGCAGATGAAAGTGGACCGGCTGACTTCGGCGATGCTCGATTTTCCCTCAGGGCAATCCACTTTTACCTGCAGCATGCAGCTTGTGCCTTATCAGCGCAGCCATTTCTTCGGAACCAAGGGGCGCATTGAAATTGAAATCCCGTTTAATGCTCCGCCCGACCGTCCGTGCCGACTCTTCGTTGACGACGGTCGTGACGTATTTGGTGGCGGCATTACTGTCGAGGAGTTTCCTGTCTGCGACCAGTACACGTTGCAGGGCGACGCGTTTTCGCGCGCCGTGCTCGATGGCGGCGAGGTACCCGTGCCGCTTGAAGATGCAATCAAGAACATGGCGGTGATCGAAGCCATTTTTCGTTCGGCGGAATCGGGAAAATGGGAGAACGTCATAAGTGCAGGGAGCGCAGTGGAATACCTGATTGGTTTGATACTGTCCGTGGCAGTGGCCGGATTCGCCATCGCGATCGGTTTGGATCGCGAACGCGCCTTCTATCCCACCATGCTAATAGTGATCGCTTCTTATTACGTCTTGTTTGCTGTGTGGGAGGTTCTTCGCGGGCGCTATTAGCTGAAATCACTGTGGCGAGTGGTTTCCTGCTGTTTGCCGTGCTCGGTTTCAAGAAGAGCCTTTGGTTCGCCATCGCTGCCATAGTTGGCCACGGAGTTTTTGATTTCGTCCATCACTGGTTGATTCAGAATCCGGGAGTACCGGCTTGGTGGCCCGGTTTCTGTTTAACGTTTGATGTGGTTCTTGGGGTGTGGTTGGCGGTGCGGCGCCGGCGTGGGATTGCTTCAGCGCTCGAATCCCAACCGGGATAGGTCAGTGGAGCACCCCTTCGTGCCGTCACCCGTCACCCTTGGTCGGTTATCCTCTCGTACCGTTACCTCGGCGTTGCGACAGGGTGGGGAATGCCCGTCGCCGACGGTGCTCGTGATATTCTTAGTGCTGAAGCTGCGTCCCCGCCTTTTGGGCAATTTCCCGCAGTTCCCGTAAATATCATGATTTCAGTCAGTAATGTGTCCATGCGCTACGGCGCTAAAGTTCTGTTTGACGAAGTCTCCACCGGCTTCACGCCGGGGAAGCGCTATGGCCTGACCGGACCGAACGGCGCCGGCAAGTCCACTTTCATGAACCTTCTGACCGGTGAGCTGGAGCCGCAGAAGGGAACTGTTGTGCGTCCGAAAAAGCTGGGCGTATTGAGCCAGGACCAGTTTGCTTTCGACAAGTACCGCGTGCTCGATACCGTCATCATGGGCAACAAGCGCTTGTGGGCGGCTATGGAAGAGCGCGACAGGATTTACTCCAAGCCGGAGATGACGGATGCCGACGGCATGAAGCTGGGTGAACTGGAAGGCGTCGTGGGCGAGGAAGACGGCTACACCGCCGAGAGTGACGCGGCTATCCTGCTCGAAGGCCTGGATATTCCCGACGCGCTTCACGAGCGAAAGATGGGTGAGCTGCAAGGCGGACAAAAGGTGCGTGTGCTGCTGGCCCAGGCGCTCTTTGGACACCCGCAGGCGCTGCTGCTCGACGAGCCTACCAACCATCTGGATCTGGACTCGATCCACTGGCTGCAGGGCTTTCTGAATCAGTATGACGGCGTGGTGATCGTCATCTCGCACGACCGGCATTTCCTGAACCGGGTGTGCACGCACATCGCCGATATCGACTATCAGACCATCATCACTTATACCGGCACTTACGATGACATGGTGGTGGCCAAGACCCAGATTCGCTCGCAGATCGAATCGCAGAATGCGCAGCGCGAAAAGAAAATTTCTCAGCTGAATGAGTTCATCGCGCGTTTTTCTGCCGGTACTCGTTCCAGCCAGGTGCAATCGCGGCGCAAGGAAGTCGAGCGCCTGCAGGTGACGGAGCTGGCGAGGTCGAACATTCAGCGTCCTTACTTGAAATTTGAGCAGAAGCGGCCTTCCGGCAAGCACATTCTGGAACTGGAGGGCGTGACCAAGTCGTACGACTCTGCGGACGTGATTCAAAGTTTTACCGCGAGCATCGTGCGCGGAGAGAAGATCGCATTGATGGGCCGGAACGGCGCGGGCAAGACCACGCTGCTGAATGCGCTGCTGGCAAATTCTCCTACCATTCCGGAAGCCGAACTGCGCCAGACCAGCGGGTATGACGGGCCGTTTCTTACCAGCGGAAAAGTTATCTGGGGTCACGAAGCTGCGGTGGGATATTTTGCCCAGGACCACAAGGCTCTGATCCAGCCCGGGATGACTGCGTTCGAATGGCTGCATCAGTGGGAGCCCGGCGCATCCAACGAGGAAATTCGCGGCTTGTTGGGACAGATGCTTTTTCCCCGCGAGGATGGGGACAAGAAGACCGAAGTACTCTCCGGCGGCGAGGCAGCGCGGCTGATTTTCTGCAAACTGATGCTGCAGAAGCCGAATGTTCTCGTATTCGATGAGCCTACAAACCACCTGGACCTGGAATCCATCAATGCTCTAAACATTGCGTTGCAGCGCTATCAGGGGACCGTACTTTTGTGTACCCACGACGAAGACCTGATCGACGAGGTAGCAACGCGCGTATGGCACTTCGAGGGCAACCATCAGATTACCGACTTCAAGGGCGCTTACCAGGAATACCAGTCGGTTTCGGTTTGATCCGCGGGCTATCCAGGGCTCTCTTTCGCCCCTTTGGGGCTTAGCCTTCCGCCATCCTCAACCAGGGTTTATGCACTCAGCTACCTCTAGCCGCCGCTTCGCGGCTGCGAGCTTGTCCCCTTCAACCGCAGTTGGCCCTTCGCGATCCGAGTTGGTTGGTCATTTCATGGCATTCGCAGTAAGATACAACCCCTGTGAATTGCCTGTCCCGTGCCGCAGGCATCGATAACTTCGACAGAGCCGGATAACCTCGTAGTCGTCTAAAGATCGAGCAACTTTCTGGCCTCTCGGTCATCTCAGTAGTCTGCGATGCGGGATTGGTGTCGCCAGGGTCAGGAGGTCGCAATGCTCGCCGCCCAGGATAGAGTTGACGTCCACCATGAACTGCTTGCACGTCTCCAGCAGGCGCGCGCCGAGTCTGACCGCTTGTTCGATCACGTAAAGCCGGAGTTTCTTTACCAGCGGCCAATTCCGGAAAGGCATCGCATCGTCTTTTACATCGGGCATCTGGAGGCGTTTGATTGGAACTTGCTGCGCGAGCGCGTTTTGGGGCGGACCAGCTTCCATTCAGAATTCGACAACCTGTTTGCATTTGGCATCGATCCTGTCGGCGGCGGTTTGCCGACTGATCAGCCGTCCGACTGGCCTTCTCTGGCCAAGGTGCATGAGTATGTCAGGCAGGTCCGGCGGGCGCTCGATGAGGGTCTGGCGGTCGGGGCGTTGCTAGACCAAGCCGGGCATTCCACGAGCCAACTGCTGAACGTAGCCATCGAACACCGCCTGATGCATGCGGAAACTCTGGCGTACATGCTGCACCAGCTGCCCTTCGATCATAAGGTTCGGAAGTCGCGTCTCCCTGAGTTGGTGGTGCGACCGGTTCAGCCGCGCATGATCCAGGTTCCGGCGGGCAACGCGACGCTCGGCCTGCCGCGTTGTCAAACCAAACTGTTCGGCTGGGACAACGAGTACGAAGCACACACCATAGAAGTGCCCACCTTTGCCATTGATCAATACGAAGTCACCAACCGCGAATATCTCCAATTCATAAGTGCCGGGGGCTATGAGAACCAGGCCTTGTGGCGTGACGCCGACTGGAAGTGGAAGACGCAGCACAATCTTTCGCATCCGGTCTTTTGGAACCTGGTCGACGGCGAATGGCAGTACCGGACGATGTTTGAAAATGTTTCTCTGCCGCTCGACTGGCCGGTTTACGTGAGTCACGCCGAAGCCAGTGCGTACGCTCGCTGGGCGGGAAAAGCCTTGCCCACCGAAGCGCAGTGGCATCGCGCCGCGTATGGCACGCCCGAGGGAATGGAGCGGCCGTATCCCTGGGGAACGGAAGCGCCCGATCGCAGATTCGGCAACTTTGATTTCGAAAGCTGGGATCCCACGCCGGTCGGAGCTTTTCGACAAGGAGCGAGCGCGTTCGGCGTCGCCGACCTGCTGGGCAACGGGTGGGAGTGGACCGCCACCGAGTTCGCGCCCTTTCCCGGTTTTGAGCCGTTCGAGTTCTATCCCGGCTATTCGGCCAATTTCTTCGATGGCCAGCACTACGTGATGAAAGGCGGCAGCCCGCGCACGGCGGCCTGCATGCTGCGCCGCTCCTTCCGAAACTGGTTCCAGCCGCATTACCAGTATGTCTACGCGGGATTCCGCTGTGTGAGGTCTTAGATGAATCACAAAGGGCACTTCATGTTGACACACACCATCACGGCCGATCCGGCGGTGGAGTTTGCCGCGGAAGTCCGCGCGGGGCTTACGCGAGGACAGAAGGAACTGCCTTCCAAGTATCTTTATGACGATGTCGGCTCAGCACTGTTTGAAGTCATCAGCGTTCTGCCGCAATACGGTTTAACCCGTGCGGACGAGCGCCTGCTACGGCGCCACGCGCAGCAGATTGTGGAGCAGGTGCCGGGCCCTGTGGCCGTAGCGGAACTGGGCAGCGGCAGCGGTAAGAAAACACGCTGGCTGCTGAAGGCCCTTTGCCGGATGCAGCACGTTTCTTACTTTCCGATTGAGATCTCTCCCACCGCTCTGGCCATGTGTGAGCGCGAACTGGGAGACATTGATTGCATGAGCATCGTGGGCTTCGAGCGCGAATATCTTGATGGACTGCTCGAAGTGGCGGCGCGACGCCGTGAGAGGCAGAATCTCCTGGTGCTGTTTCTGGGTAGTACGATCGGGAACTTCGACCGGCCTGCGGCCGCGAAATTCCTGCGGGAAGTGCGGCGGATTCTGCAGCCCGGCGATTCGTTATTACTAGGCACCGACCTGGAAAAACCGATTCCGCAGTTGCTGGCCGCCTATGACGATCCGCTGGGAGTCACGGCGGCATTTAATCTGAATCTGCTGGCCCGCATCAATCGGGAGCTGGATGCGAATTTCGTCCTGGATCAGTTTGAGCATGTCGCCCGATTCAACCCGGAAGCACGCAGCGTGGAGATGCGGTTGCGTTCCCGGCAAGAACAGACCGTGACGATTCCCCGGGCGTCGATGACAGTACCATTTCTCGCCGGGGAAACCATCTGGACCGAGAGCAGCCACAAGTATTCCGCCAAAGAAATGTCCCGTATCGCCTCGGATACCGGCTTCTCCTGCAAGGCCCAGTGGATTGACCAGGAATGGCCCTTTGCCGAGAATTTGTTTGTCGCGCAGTGACCCGGGAGGTTGCGGGAACAGCGGCCCACGTAGGGCGGACGCCTCGTCCGCTCGGCCGAGCGTAGCTCGGCAGCGCTTCCTGTTCCGCAACTGTGAAAACGAAACGAGCCCCACCCGGACGAGAGCGTAGGGATCTGCATGGCCGCCAAAGCAGCTCCCCTAGTTGTAAAAAGATTGTCAACACTGCGCCGTAGAGCTTAGACACTCCATAAGTGGTAGTAAGCTTTACCGATAGTACCGCCTCAGCTTCTGAGGCATGGAGCTCGTGTTGATAAGACTGGAAACCAGCCGGGGTGCAGCCCTTCAGCGTGATGAGGTGATGCCGCCCCTTGGTGTTGCTTATACCGGGAGGCCGATGGAACGCATTCTGGTGGTGGAAGATGACCGGGCCGTGCAGAAGGCGCTCAAGCGGTTATTTGAGGCGGAAGGATTTGCGGTCGAGATCAGTGCAGACGGAAAGTCGGCGCTGGACGCTTATCGCGCCGCAACTCCGGCCGCGGTCGTGCTCGATCTCCGGCTGCCGGCCATGTCCGGTCGCGACGTTTGCCGGGAGATCAAGCTACAAGCGCCGTCCCTCCCCGTGATCGTTCTGAGCGCTGCCAGTGACGTTTCCGACAAAGTGTTGCTGCTCGAATTGGGCGCGGACGATTATGTCACCAAGCCATTCAGCCCGCGCGAACTTCTGGCGCGTGTGCGGGCGGCATTGCGAAGAACTTCGCGGGCCGCGACCACCGAGGTTAATGGATTTGACGGCATCTCTGTAGACTTCACTCGGATGGAAGTTACGCGTGACGGCCAGTCAATCGCACTCACGGCACAGGAATTCAAAACCCTCAAGTTCATGATGCAGAATGCGGAGCGCGTGATTTCGCGCGACGAACTGCTGAATGAAGTCTGGGGCTATCAGAACTATCCTTCCACGCGCACCGTGGACAACCATATTCTTAAGCTGCGGCAGAAGTTGGAGAAGGACCCGGCCAATCCGGTGCACTTCCGGACGGTCCACGGTATGGGCTACAAATTTGTACCCTGATTTCGATACACGCCGCGGTACCAGGCCAGCCGGCAGCAGTGGAGATGGCTCATGCTGAAACTTCGGATGCGCACCAAGTTTCTGCTCTCCATGCTGCTGATTTCAGCGGGACTCACTTGCACCAGCCTTCTGCTGGTGCGGCACAGCGTACAGAAACAGATACGTGGGGAAATCTTCGCCGACCTGCGCAATTCGGTCAGCACTTTCCAGAACTTCCAGCGGGAACGCGAACTTACCCTCACGCACGCCGCCGAGCTGCTGGCGGATCTACCCAACCTCCGCGCGTTGATGACCACGCAACATGAAGCCACCATTCAGGACGCATCCAGCGGCTTGTGGCGGCTTGCGGGCAGCGATCTTTTCCTGTTGGCGGACCGGACCGGCCGCGTCGTGGCCCTGCACACCGCGTCTCCCGGCCTGACCCGCGAGATGGCACAACAGTCGCTGGCCGGCACCCTCAGCGACGAGAGTTCGGGGCGCTGGTGGTTTGGCGGAACGCATCTTTACGAAGTTTTTCTTCGGCCGATCTATTTTGGGCCGGCCGAGGAGAACCGCTTGCTGGGTTTTCTGGTGATCGGCTACGAAATTGACGACCGAGTGACCTCGCAGGTGGGACGGATTGCAGCCAGCCAGGTGGCATTTTATTACGGCGATGCTGTAGTGAAGACCACTCTGACTCCGGTGCAGGAATCGGAATTGGACCGGCGGCGCGTTCTTCAATCTCCCGCGGGAGACTCCGGCCCAGAGGAAACCCAGCTTGGCGAAGAACGATTCCTGACTACTTCGCTCGAGCTCTCCAGCGGCAAGAATCCTTCCGTACGGCTGATCGTTCTCAAATCCTACGATCAGGCGACCGCGTTTCTAGACAGCCTTAACCGGCTCCTGCTGGCGTTGGGGTTGGCCGCGGTGCTGGGTGGCAGTGCGCTGGTCTTCTTTATCTCACACACCTTCACCCGGCCTCTGGGAAACCTGGTTGAAGGCGTTCGAGCCCTGGAGAAAGGCGACTTCAGCTACGCTCTGGACGCTCGCGGCGGTGACGAGGTTGCCGAGGTAACGCGGGCTTTTAACCGGATGCGCGACAGCTTGCGCAAAACTCAGCAGGAGCTGCTGGAAGCGGAACGGCTGGCCACGATCGGCCGCATGGCCAGTTCGATCTCGCACGATTTACGCCACTCGCTGGCCGCTATCGTGGCCAACGCGGAGTTTCTATGCGAGAGCAGGCTATCTTCCGATCAGCGGGAAGAGCTTTATCAGGAAGTTCGAGTCGCAGTGAACCAGATGACCGACCTGATTGACTCGTTACTGGAATTCTCACGTACTCGCGAATCCTTGCGGCTGACCTATGGCAACGTCAAGGATTCCGTAGAGCGTGTGGTTGCCGCGATACGTTCGCATCCAGAGTTTCACCCTGTCCGTATCACGGTCAGCCAGGAGGGCAACAGTTCGGGATGGTTTGATCCCAGGAAGCTGGAACGCGTCCTGTATAACCTGCTGTTAAATTCCTGCGAAGCGGTTGTGCCCGAAGCCGGGCGCATCCATGTGGGGCTGAACGAAGTGCAAGGTGGTGTAGAAATTCGTGTGAGCGATAACGGTCGCGGCATTCCGGAGAAAATTCGCGGCCAGCTGTTTGAGCCTTTCGTCAGCCACGGCAAGGAGAACGGCACCGGGCTGGGGCTTACTGTGGTGCAAAAGATTATCCAGGACCATGGTGGAGACGTGATCGTGGAAAAAACCTCGGCCGAGGGCACGGTTTTTCGGCTGCTGCTTCCCCTGACTTCCTCCTTCGAGTCTGGGCAAGAGCCAAGACCTCCGCGTGCGCCCCTGGCTCGCACCGAACAATCGCAACCGGAGTAACATTCCAAAACAGACAGTGAGGCTGGCGTCGCAGATTTCACCCGAGCGGCGCCGCAAGGAACTCCTGGTACTTTTTCTGGGGAGGCGAATTGTGAACCACAAGAATAGTCTGCCTGGCTGGATCAGAAAATTCGGCGCGACGGGATTGCTTTTGGTGGCCGGTAGCATCCCTGGCCGGACACAAACGGCCGCTCCGGCAGCGCCACAAAACGACGCAATGACAATGACCGACGCCGTCCGCCAGCTGCAGGACGAAGTGCGCGAATTGCGCAACGCCGTGGTCGAATTGCGCTCGGAAGCCGGCCAGTACCGGGCCGAGACCGAGCAACTGCGAAAGCAGCTCGAGGCCCGTGGCCCCGCTCCGGAAGCGGCGGTGGCGAACTCTGGCAGCGCCCCTTCCACTGCGGCGCCGTTGGCCGAACGGGTCGCCTCTCTCGAGGAATCTTCCGAACTGCTCACCAGCAAGGTGGACGACCAATACCAGACCAAAGTGGAGGCAGCGTCAAAGTATCGCGTCCGGCTGTCCGGTATTGTGCTGCTGAACCTGTTCAGTAATCGCGGATATCTGGATGCGCAGGACGTCCCCACCTGGGCGATTCCAGAGATTCCGAATGTGTCCGGGCAAACCTTTGGCGCCACCGTGCGGCAGTCGGAAATCGGCCTCGAAGTATTCGGGCCACATCTGTTGGGCGCCAGGACCTCGGGAAACCTGCAACTCGATTTCGCCGGTGGATCTCCACATGTTCCCAACGGAGTCAATTTCGGTCAGGCCCGGCTGCGGATCGCGAGCATGCGGCTGGATTGGAAAAATACTTCCATCGTCGCGGGACAGGACAATGCTTTCTTCTCTCCGCTCTCCCCCACTTCATTCGCTTCGCTGGCCCTGCCCGCTTTCAGCTATGCCGGCAACCTCTGGGGATGGATCCCACAAGTTCGCATCGAGCGCCGCTTCAGTCTTTCAGAGGGGCAAAGCATCACCCTGCAGGGCGGCGTGATCGACAACGTTACCGGAGAGCTGCCGGCGTCCTTCGAGCCCTTCGCGCAGGCGGGAGAAAGCTCGGGACAGCCGGCCTACGCCACCCGCGTGGCGTGGAGGCGTAATGTTTTTGGCATGCCCCTGACCGTGGGCGCAGCCGGTTACTATGGCCGCCAGAACTGGCGGTTTGATCACAGGATGGATGGCTGGGCCGCGATGACGGATTGGAGCGTCCCCCTGACGCAACGTGTCAGCCTCACCGGCGAATTCTATCGCGGGCGCGCCATTGGCGGTCTCGGCGGCGCGGTGGGAAGAAGCGTGCTCTTCAGCAGTGATTCGAGTCAGGTGCGGGCCCTGAATTCGGTGGGAGGATGGTCGCAGTTGAAATTCTCAGCCACCAGCAGACTGGAGTTTAACGGTGCCTTCGGGGTGGACAACCCGTTCGCTGCGGATGTGCGAGGCTTTCCTGTAAGCGCGGGGTTCCCCGCTCCCCTGCTGCAGAATCGCAGTTCCCTGATCAATGTGATTTACCGGCCGCGCTCGGACCTGCTTTTTTCCGGAGAATACCGGCACCTCAGAACCTTTGACATTGATGCGGGAAGTCCCACGTCCGATCAACTCAACCTGATGATGGGTATCCTGTTTTGATGAGAAGACTTGGCATGTCCGGTTGCCGCTGGGTCGGCGTGGCCCTGCTGGCGGTCAATTTTGCTTGGGCGCAGGAAGTCACCCTGACCGCGCGGGTCGAGCTGCTGAACGCCGACAAGGCCGAAAAATCGCACGAATCGGGCAACGTCCTGGTTTGGCTTGTACCGTTGTCGGGCCCGGTCAAGTTGACGCCCTCTCAGCAGACACAAAAGCCACGATTGGACCAGCGAAACAAAAGCTTCGAACCCCATGTGCTGGTGGTGCCGGTAGGTTCGGTGGTGGCGTTTCCGAACCACGATCCCTTCTTTCACAATGTGTTTTCGCTCTTTGAGGGCAAGCGCTTCGATCTCGGTCTGTATGAGGCCGGTAGCACTCGCGACGTGCACTTTAGCCGGACGGGAATCTCCTACATCTTTTGCAATATCCATCCCGAGATGAGCGCCGTAGTGGTTGCGCTGGACACCCCTTATTACGGTATTTCGGACTCGCGGGGCCAGGTGGTAATTGCCAATGTTCCCAGCGGCAAATACACGCTTCGGGTCTGGTACGAATCGGCCCTTCCCGAGACATTAAGAGCGATGACCCGGGAAGTGACGGTTTCGGAGTCCAGTTCTACCCTCGGAGTGTTGCGCCTGGCCGAAGCTAATTTGCCCGCCACGCATAAGAACCTGTATGGCCGTGATTATGACTCACCGGCCCCGGACACCCCGGCCTACGACCGTCATTGAGGGTCGACCGGCTTCTTGACTTGACGCAAAAATGACAATTATGTGACAACTGCCGCCAGGATTCGGCTTAGCCTGAGTACAACTCGAGCGGGCGGCCGCTGCTGGCCCGTTCATAGTGGTCGATCCCGGGATCTACTTCTGTAGCTGTAAGTGGTGATCTTCTCTTTCCCAACAAAGAACGGGCCAGCCGCAAGGCTGGCCCAATTTTCATGATGGACTAGGGTTATTGTTTCTTGGCGGTCACCGCATCGTGCCCGTAGTACTCGTAGGCCGACATCGGTTTCTCTCCACCTCTTTTCCAGATGCCCCCATCTTCCGAAAGCTTACCCAGAGCCCGAGCCATCTCCCGGACATGGATGGCAACCGAGCCGCAACAGGAACCAATGTAGTTGATCCCGATTTCGCGAGCGCGCAACGCGTAGTCGCCCATTTCCTTCCGGGTAAGCTGCAGCGGATCCAGTCCCAAGGGAAATTCCGGCAAGCTGGTGAAGTCGGGCTTGTCCTTCGGTGTTCGGTATGCCACAGGCTGACAGGCCAGATAGCCGGATACGGCTTGGCGCATCTCTTCCATCGCCGGCAGTGTGTGCTGCGGAGGACGCAGGCAATTCATGCCGACGATGTCGGCGCCGGCATCCAGCAGCGCCTTGGCGGATTCGGCAGCGGATTTACCATCTGCGGTCTCGTCTTTGTTCTCGAAGCAAATGGTCACCATCGCCGGAAGGCCGGTTTTCTTGGCGCGCTCAACCGCGATCAAGGCCTCGCCCAGCCAGGAAAAAGTCTCGCCAATGATGAAGTCCACACCTTCGTCAACCTGCACCGCCAGTTGCTCGTCGAAAGTTTTGCGCACTCGGTCGGCGGCTGACGGACTGTCAGGCTCGTACATCCAGGTGAGGCTAAGATTCCCCGCGACCAGACACTGGTCGCCGGCAACTTCGCGTGCGATCCGCACGGCAGCGCGATTCAACTCTTCGAGCCTGTTCTCCAGGCCGACTGTGGCCAGCTTGTCGCGGCTGGCATAAAACGTCAGCGCCTGCAAAACATCGGCACCAGCTTCGCGGAACTCGACATGCAGTTCACGCAGCGCGTCGGGATGGAGCAGCGCGACTTCCGGAGTGAACGGACCCGCGCGTACCCACCCGCGCTTTTCAAGCTCCAGCAGATAACCGCCATCGCCCAGGACAGGACCGTCCTTGAGACGATCGAGAATACCTTTCTTCTTCGCCATATGTGCTCCTTTGAACTGTTTTCAAATTACCCCATCATTTACACGTGTCATCCTGAGCGCAGTTTGAAGCCCGCCCTGCGGGCTTCAAACGGAGTCGAAGGACCCCTATTGCTCTGCAATGCTGTATCTGCTCATTCGTATCAAATCTCGCGGCCACCGGCAGTCCCGACCCGGTAGGGGTCCTTCGACTACGGAGCTGCTTCGCAAAGCGAACCAGTCCCTCCGCTCAGGATGACAAAACTGTAACGAGCTGGTGAGAGCGCGACTGATCACGCCCCGACCTTCTTCCACGGTCCGTACACCTAGTCGTCTTTGTACTCGAAGTCCGCCTTGATCGGCTTGCCCGCCGCGAAGCGGCCGGGACAAAACGAACTGATGTCCACCGTCTTGCCGCGCCCGTCGAGCAACAGCTCCGACATCACCAAACCAATCGCGGGGGAAATCTTGAAACCCATTCCGGAAAAGCCAGCGCAAACATACAATCGCGCAACGCCGGAAATTTCACCCAGCAGCGGACGTGAATCCGGGGTCATGTCATAGACTCCGGTGACGCCGCGCATGACTTCCGCGTTCTCCAGTTTCGGCACGCGCCGGCTGGCCCGCTCGATGATCTCTTCCAATCCGTCGTCGGACGCACGCTGCGGAAAATTGTCTGGGTCGGCGCCGCGCTGGCCGTAGAAATCTCCGATAAGAAATTTGTCATGAGCGTCCGAACGAAAATAGGTGGCGCTGACCGAGTCGATGCAGGCGGAACCACCGCCTTCCATGTCGGGCGCGTTTCGCAAGATCGCGACCTGGTGATATTCGGTTTCAATCGGCAGATCGATTCCGATCCTCTGAAACAGTGGTCTGGTCCACGGCCCGGTGGCTGCGATCACTACGGGCGCGGCGATTTCGCCATGTTCGGTCTTCACTCCGCGCAGGCGCTCGCCCTCCACCAGAAACTCGAGCGCTTGCGTCTTTGATTGATAAGCCACTCCCAGGGCCCGGGCGCGGGTCAGGAAGTCATTGGCCACCCCCGCCCCGTCGCCGTAGCCAGAATCGGGTTCGTAAGCGGCGAGTTCGACTTCGTCAACCTTCCAGTCTGGTTCCAACTCTTTGAGTTCGATACGGTCAAGGAGCTTTACATTCACGCCCAGCTTGCGCTGCATCTCCACATTCTGCTTTAGGCGATCACCTTCGCCGGGATGAACGATGCGCACAAATCCGGTCTTGCGAAAATCTCCCTCTTCGCCGACTACCTCGGCCCAGTTCTCGAACATGTGCAGACTCACCAGGGCGAGTTGCACTTCGGGCGGATAGCTGTAGTGCATGCGGATCAACGCCGAAGACCGCCCGCTGCCTCCCTGACCGACGTGGCCCTTGTCGATGACGACGATTTGCCCTGCGTTTCTTTTCGCGAGATGGAAAGCGATGGATGCACCAATCACACCGGCGCCCAGGATGACAATGTCCGCCGTGGCGGTTCTGGCGTCCTTCCGGGCAGCGCTTTTGGGAGCGGGATTCATTTCGACGGAACTTTGGGCGATTCAACCGCCAGCGCGAGAGGAACGACCCGGCTGGTTGGCCACCAGTTTTCAGTGGTCAGTTCTCGGATCTCAGTTCCCGGGGTTTTGCTCACGCTGCGGCCTCCTTCAATCTTCCCTTTTTCCAGTCACGCAATACCTGGTGGGCTGCGTTATGTCCGGGTGCCCCGGTAACGCCGCCGCCGGGATGCGTACCGGCGCCGCATAAATACAGGCCATCCACCGGGGTGCGGTACTGCGACCAGCCCGAAACTGGTCGCATGAAGAACAACTGCTCCAGGCGCAAGTCTCCGTGGAAAATGTTGCCTTCGGTCAATCCGTATGTGCGTTCCAGGTCAAGCGGGGTCAGCACCTGGCGCGCGATAATCGCATTCGACACGTTCGGCGCGTACTCGGCAATCTTTTTGATCACACGATTGCCCAGCAGTTCCCTTTTTTCATCCCAGTTACCCTCGCGCAAATGATAGGGAACATACTGCACAAAGCAGGTCAGGATGTGTTTGCCTGCGGGCGCGAGCGACGGGTCGGCATTCGACGAAACCACACAATCCACCCAGAGTTCTTCGGGAACCTCGCCAAACTTGGCAATGTCATAACAGCGCTCGGCAAATGCAAGGGAAGGGACAAGGGTGTAGAAGGTCCGTTCGAGGGCGGTTGCCGCGGGCGATGTTCCAGTGAAACGAGGCTCGGCATCGAGCACCAGATTTACCTTGGCGCAGGGACCTTCCATCTTAATGCCACGAATCGAATGCAGAAACTCGCTGGGCAGTTCGGATGCCGCCACCATTTTAAGGAAAGTCCGTTTGGGATCGGCGTTGGAGAGCACGATGCGAGCCCGAATCTCGGTGCCATCTTCCAGCACCACACCGCGCGCCCGGCCGTCGCGGACGTCAATGTGCGCAACCGGTGCCGAGGTCCGGATCTCGACTCCCATTTTTCTTCCCGACGACGCCAGGGCCTGAGTGATTGCGCCCATGCCGCCCATGACGTGTCCGTAGAACCCCTGCAACTCGTGTTCGCCGCCGCTCAGGAGATGGAAGAGCAGGCCGATGGCAGTGCCCGGTTGATAAGGTCCGCCATGCTTGCCGTATACGTTGTTGGCAAGGAACATGGTCTTTATTTTTTCCGACTCGTAATTGTGATCGAGGAATTCGCCCAGGCTTCCAGTCAGGAAGGCAATCAGTTGGGATACTTCATCGCTTGAAATGCCGCGGAATTTTTTCCCGACGCGAAACAGGTCACCCCACCCGCGCATGCTTCGGGTGTCAATCTCCGGCGGCGGCTGCATGAAAAACGGTTGCAGGTAGCGCGCGAGCTTTTTCAGGCGGTCATCAACCTCGACAAAAGTTTCCGCATCCTTGGCCGAAATCTTTGCGAATTCTGCTTTCGCTCGCTCGCGGTCGGCCCACCAGGGGACGACGTGTCCATCGGGGAAGGGAACTTGAATGGCTGGATCGCAGGGGACCATGCGCAATCCATATTCCGCGAGGCGCAGGTCCGAAATCACTTCCGGCCGCAGCATGCTCGCGATATAAGAAGTGGTGGAAACGCGACATCCGGGAGCGATCTCTTCGGTGACGCAGCAACCGCCCACAATCTCGCGGCGTTCGAGCACCAACGTGGTGAGTCCGGCCCGTGCGAGATAGGCGGCTGCGGTCAGGCCGTTATGGCCTGCGCCGACTATAACGGCATCATAAATTTTAGAAGACGAAGGCGACGGCACGATTGTGACTCTAGGTTATTGCACGAGTACCAGAGCAAGATACATTACCGTATCCTGTTAACAAATAGAATTGAAATTCTGGCAGCATTTCTGTAGAGTCTTATGACTTGAGGTCAGATATGAGTGGAATAGGAAGCAGTCTCGTTTCTCCCCCGCGTTACCGCAGCATGCCCCCTCGACCCCGGTCCGAGGGCAAGCGAACCAGGATCGTTGACGCCGCCATGCGCCATTTTGCCGAGCAGGGCTATCACGCCGTCCGGGTCGGGGACATCGCGGCCGCGCTCGGCATCGCCAAAGGTTCGATTTTCCAGCACTTCGGCAGCAAGGATGGATTATTTTTCGAGGTCTACAAGAAGGCCGTCCGTTCGTTTCCGCGCTACCTGGACGCGCCCGCTGACGTGCGCGAGCGTGGCTTTTTCGAGGTGTTGCGTTACTGGCTGGTAAGCACCGAGCATCTGCTGCATGAAGACTGGATCCCATACCGCGTGTCCCTGCTGGGGAATTACGGTACCGATCTTACCCTCAAGCGCGAGATCAACCGCTTTCTCCTGGCAGAAGATCCCTACGGAACGGTTGCGTTTGTGCGCTATGGACTGCAGCGCGGCGAACTGCATCGCGAAATGGACCAGGAGATGATGGTCTCCATTTTGGACTGGACCATGGAGCGCTTTCAGGATGCGCTGCTCACGGAAGAATTGGATCCGGGCCTGTTCCGCCGCCAGGGCGATCCAGAGGAAAAGAAGGAGGCACGCAT
The DNA here is from genome assembly GCA_963813645.1 of Terriglobia bacterium. Classification (GTDB taxonomy): domain Bacteria; phylum Acidobacteriota; class Terriglobia; order Terriglobales; family Acidobacteriaceae; genus JAIQFF01. The sequence continues at coordinate 234,520 of CAWEZS010000016.1, read as the reverse complement.
TACCCAATTTCTAGATGTGCTGAAGAGAGCGATCGGAGCATGAACAACAGGCACATGTCGGTAGCGGAAATTCTCGCGAGCTACAACGATAAGGCGGCCTTGCCGGACGCCTCCACCATTCCCGCGCCCTGGTATGTGGACCCGCGAATTGCGGAGCTCGAGGCCCAGACGGTTTTCAGCAAGGCCTGGCAAATGGTGGGACGGGTGGAGCAGGTGGAGAAGCCCGGCCAGTTTGTCACCGCCAGCATTGCCGGCGAACCAATTGTGGTGGTGCGCGGCAGCGACGGCGTGCTGCGCGGCTTCTACAACGTATGCCGCCATCACGCCGCGGCCGTGGTCACCGAGCCTTGCGGACAGGCTTCCATCCTGCATTGTCCTTACCACGGCTGGAACTATGGGCTTGATGGCTCGCTAAAGGGTATGCCGGAATTCGACGGCGTGAAAAACTTCGAACGTCAGCAGAATGGCCTGGTGCCGGTCAAAGCGGAAACCTGGGAGAAATTCGTATTTGTGAATCTGGAGCCGCAGGCGCCTCCGCTCAATAGTTTTCTCGGTGGCCTGGTCAAACGCGTGGCGCCGCTCGGCGTAAGCAAGCTGCATTACTTCGACAGCCGCACCTACGACATCCACTGCAATTGGAAAGTTTTTGTAGATAACTACCTCGACGGCGGATACCACGTTCCGCACCTTCACAAAGGCTTGAGCTCGGTACTCGACTACAAGGAATACACCATTGAGAACGAGGACCGTTACTGCCTGCAGTCGAGTCCGATGGTGGCGGGGAATGAGGATGCTGCTACTTCGTCAACGCGCCAGGGCGACCGCGCCTGGTACTTCTGGCAATATCCCAACCTGATGATCAACTGCTACGAAGGTTACATGGACACCAACCTGGTGCTGCCGCTCGATGTCGATCACTGCCGCGTGATTTTCGATTTCTACTTCGGGGATATCAGCGAAACTCGCCGTGAGTACAACGAACAGAGTGTGTCCGTCGGAGCGCGAGTGCAGGACGAAGACCTGGGCATTTGCGAGGCAGTGCAGCGCGGTCTGAAGTCGCGGGCTTATGGAGCGGGACGGTTGTCAGTGCGACGCGAAGCAGGTGAACATCTGTTTCACCGGTTGCTGGCGGCGGATTTGAAGAGTGGTTCGGAAACAACTGCCGCGGCCGCCGATTAGCTGCAAATCTGCAATCTGAAGATTCTGTCGCGACACAATCAAAGGCTTGAGGTGATGCACTTGAAAAGGACTCTCGCATTAGGGCTGGGGTTGTGGCTGTTGTGTGCCGCGATCGCTGCTGCCCAGGTGACAGCGATCAAAGCCGGCCGGTTGGTTGATCCGCAAGCCGGCACTGTGCTCAACGATCAGACCATCATCATCCGCGACAACAAGGTTGAGCACGTCGGTAAAGGGCTGGCGATTCCGGCTGATGCCAAGGTGATTGATCTTTCGCAGATGACGGTGTTGCCCGGTCTGATCGATTGCCACACCCACCTGGCGGACGCGCCCGACGAGGATGGTGATCCCTTTTTACAATTGAAAATGACTGCCGCCCAGACTGCATTTGCTTCGGTTCCCAACGCGCGCACATTTCTGAGAGAAGGCTTCACCACAGTGCGTGATGTCGGCGTCTACCGGGCGTTGAATGATGTAGCCATGCGTGACGCGATTGCTCACGGCTTCATCGAAGGCCCACGCATGTATGTAGCCGGCGCGTATGTGACTATCACCGGAGGTGCCGGCGCGATGACAGGCCTCGCACCGGATATCACGCTGCCTTGGGACCTTCGCTACGGACAAGCGGACAGCCCGTGGGAAGTGCGGCAGAGGATTCGCCAGTTAGTGCATGACGGCGCGGACCACATCAAGGTCCTCTCCAGCGGGGCCGTGCTCACCCACGGCAGCAATCCGAAGTCGCAGGAGTTTACTCCGGAAGAGTTGCAAGCCGCGGTGGACGAAGCCAGTCATTTCGGACTGCGCGTGGCGGCGCATGCCCACTCTCCCGAGGGCATCAAGAATGCGATCCGCGCGGGCGTGGCTTCGATCGAGCACGCAACCATGATCGATGACGAGGGCATTGCCCTGGCCAAGCAACACGGCACTTATCTGGACATGGATATCTACGATGAAGAGTGCATCCAGGAGGCGGGCCGGCGTGGGAAGATTCCCAAGGATTTTCTGCAGCACGATGCGGAGTTGGGGGAGCTGCACCGGCGAAATTTTCGCAAGGCAGTGAATGCCGGAGTGAAGCTTTCGTTCGGGACGGACGCAGGTGTCTGCCCTTACGACCGCAGCGTAAGGCAATTTGCCTTCATGGTGAAGTATGGAATGACGCCGATGCAGGCGATCCAGTCGGCAACGACTTCGGCCGCGGATTTGCTGGGCCATTCCGATATTCTGGGCGACATCAAGCCTGGCAAGTTTGCCGATGTGATCGCGGTTGCCGGCGATCCGCTGCAAGACATCAGCGTGCTCGAGCGTGTCCAGTTCGTGATGAAAGATGGGAAAGTTTACAAGCAGTAGCGCCCTGTCATCCTGAGCGGAGTGCATGCTTCGCTTTGCGAAGTATGCACGGAGTCGAAGGACCCCTACAAGCTGATCAGTCGGTGGAAAGGTAGGGGTCCCTCGACTTGCTCTCGCCGCGCAAGCGCGGTTCGAGACTACGCTCGGGATGACAGGAAAACCTAAAGTTTCACTGGTGGTCGCGGGGAACGGTCTCTTCCCACGTCTTCTGCTTCACCATCCGGCCATCTTTTAGCAGCTCTCGCGTGTACTTGTAATAGAAATTCTTCTGGTCCGTTGTCACGGATAAATGTCCGCGCCATCTGAGTTCGCGGCCTTTTAACACAAACACGCTCTCTGCTTCGCCTTTCACCGCGCTGGTTTCCGGATGCCCGTCATCCGCTTTGTAGACCAGGCTCTCGTAGTCAGTCTCTTTTCCCCAAGGATAGTTGGTTTCTGCTTTGCCCTTCCAGTGCACCGTTGCTTTCTGATTCGCCTCGTCGCGCTCGAGCGTCCACTCCCCGGGCCAGGGATAGCCAACGCTGGTAATGTCTTTGCGTTCTTCCGAAAGTTGCGGCGGCAGAAACGCGGGAGCTGCATCTCCCTCTGCGGGCACAACCGGCAACATGAGCCGCGAGCCGTTGCTTCCTAATTCGAGCGACGTAGTCATGGCGTACGGGGTGGGCAGGATCATCGGCCACAAGGCGTTCGAAATCGCCAGCCGTATGCGATGACCAGCGGGGAAGACCCACGAAGTCAGGTGCATCGTGATGTCGAGGGCATAGAATTTTCCAGGTTCGAGGGCCTGTGGTTCCGCCATGGATTCGCGTTGCGCGCCGTTGAGGCCTGCGCCAGTAATTTGTGTGACGGTTCCATCGGGAGCCACATCGGAGAGGCGCACAAACCAGTCCGCCAAAGGCGCTGTCGCCGAGGCTTGTAACAAAGCGCGGGGTCTTCCCAGGATGGCCACCTCATCCTTAAGCGGAGCTGAATCGTACACGAGACTGAATGCGTCCACCGGGCGAGGATCGCTGAGCAACTCGCCCCACCAGAATCCAGACTCTACACCGACTGAAGGAATGTACTTGAGTTGGTGAACATCGGCCGTGGGCGCGGATGTTTCAAGAGTGTGGTTCGGCTGCGGAAAGTAAACCGTTTCGCGAACACCGCGCGGGCGGCCAACCATCCTCGCGCCGCCACTCGCCGGGAACGTTGGTCAGATTTGGATTCGGAGGATGCCAGTGCTGCATATAAATGACCAGTTTCGGATCCTGCAGCACTCCGGTGTCCCGGCCCTTCAGCCAGTAGTCCCACCAGCGGACCGCCTCGTTACGCCACTCGATTTGGGGCCCAGGTACCGCATCGTGCGGGAAGGTATGGTTCCACGGACCGACGATCGCCTTCAATGGCGCCTTCGTCTGCTGCAGCATGTCGGTGACGCTGTCGCGATACCCATCGAGCAGCCCGCCAATGACGAAGCAAGGAATTTTGATCTCGCTATAGGGTCGCACCGGGTTTCGCCAGAACGGACCATCGTGCTGATGCTTGAGATAGACCAGCGACCACGGCGGAGCGTCGAAGCGTGGACCAAGGACTTTCTCGTCGAGCGTGTAATCGGGAGCGCCGGTCATGCCGGGCGCCATGTCCATGTTCAGCTCGAACTCGTCAACGTGCGCCATGCCGTCCATGTAGTGCACATCGTCGTGGAAAAGCTCTGCGGTGGCCGCCACTGCGATGATGGCTTTGAGTTCGGGCGCGTGCCGCATGGCCATCTGCAAAGAATTGAAGCCGCTCCAGGAGATGCCCATCATGCCCACATTGCCGTTGGACCACGGCTGATGCGCCAGCCAGGCGATGATCTGCAAGCCGTCGAGTTGTTCCTGCTCCGAGTACTCGCGGTCGGTGGGAACGCCTTCGCTGGCGCCGAAGCCGCGGATGTCAACACGGGCACACACGTATCCGCGGCGCACAAAGTAAGAGTAAATCGGATAGTCGCGACTGGCTGTGGCGTCGTCTTTGCGGTAGGGATGATACTCGAATACAGCCGCGAACTTCTCGCCAGTTTTACCGCCGTCCGGCATGTACAGCGTCACCGACAGGCGGACGCCGTCCTTCATCGGAATCCAGGCGTTCTCCATGCGTACGCCATACGTCGGCGGAGATGGAGGCTCGCCGGCGAGTGCGGGCAAAGCCACTGCGAAAGTCACCCCCAGCAGAGTTAAAGCCCAGGGGGAAAGACGAAAACACTTTGTCATGATTCGTACCAGCGGAAGCCATGACGCTCCTCCTGCTCCAGTTGCTTGAACAGCTTGAGGGTTCGGGAGCGGCGGTGATTGGCACAGGCGACGACAATCACGTTGAACAGCGCCATAGGAGCGACATACGAAGATCCAAATGACGGGGTGGCAATGGAGGTCAGGAAGAATTCGTGGGCGAATTGCCCGATGGGAGAAACCAGTGTATCCGTGATACCCACGCAGTAAGCGCCATTGGCGCGAGCCTGGCGCAGGCCTTCCACCGTCTGCCGCAGGCCGCGTCCATGGCTGACCGCAATCACCAGGTCGCGTTTCCCGAGGAAACGAACTTTGTGTACAACTTCCGCGGGCGACGTGGCGCTGGTGACTGGCAGCCCAAGAATGATCAGCAGGTGTTCGAGAAACTTCACCAGGTTGGCTGCCAGATCGCCTCCGAGCAGGACAACCTGCCGGGCTGAGTAAAGTCGCCGCACCAGTGCCGCGATGCGCCGCGGCTGAATGCCCTGCACCAGGCGGTTCAAATTTTTGACGTCCTGGTCGAGCGACGCCCGTACTTGTGTCGAAATCGCGGACTTTCCCGCCGGACCGGTTTGCATGGCGTCCAGCGAGGTAGCGTAAGCGATGGATAGTTCGTGCACGTAGTGCTGGAACTCGCGGTATGACTCAAATTGCATTCCGCGAACGATTCGGACCATCGTCGCCGGATCGGTGCGCAGCCGCTTGGCCAATGCTCGCACGCTCATCAGTACGAACTCGCGCGGCCGTTCGAAAACCGGACGAATCACTTGCTGGCGTTTGGGGCTGAGGAGGCTGATGCGCGCCGACGGGCTCATCACCGGAATCGGACGCGCGATTTTCCGCGGCTTTTTCATCGGGCAGAAGAGCATGTTGGAAAGCAGGCGCACTTGTCAACCACCACGGGTCACGTAGGGGCGGGCGCCCCGCCTGCCCAGCCGAGCGAAGCTCGGCAGTTCCTATAGGCCCGAAAGAATAGCGGAGCTCCGCTCCGCCGGCGGATGAGGGCATCCGCCCCTATGTGGTTCGTGGTGGATGCTTAGTTCGCTGGATGCGTATAATGCGGGCCGATACCCAAAGCCACTGCCGGGGGAAACTCCATGGATCCCAAGTCCGTACCCAATTCCCATAGTCGAAGAGATTTTCTTGCCACCACCAGCCTGTTGGCCGCCGCGGTGGCTGCGCCAAAGACCGCCTCTGCGCTGGCCCGCAACACCGCACTGGATGCCGACCAACCCACACCCGCCAGCACCCTGCGCAAGATTCCAATCGGCGTCTTCGACCCTGCGTTTCCAAATTTGTCCACAGACGAGATGATCGACAAGTTTGCCGGCTGGGGCGTGGAGGCGGTGGAGATCGGAACCGGCGGCTATTCCAATTCCACGCATTGTCCGGTTAAGGATTTGCTCGACGATCCAGCCCAGGCCCGCGCCTGGAAAAAGAAGTTTGAAGACCGCAACATTCAGGTGGCGACTCTGAGCTGCCACGGTAACCCCGTGTCTCCCGACCCAAAGATTGCCGAGCGCGATGCGGAGACCTTCCGGCGCACCGTGTTGCTGGCCGAACGTCTTGGTGTAAGCGTGATTGTCGGGTTCTCTGGTTGCCCCGGTGGCGGTCCCACCGAAACGATGCCCAACTGGATTACCTATCCCTGGCCGACTGAGCATGGCCAAATGCTTGCTTGGCAATGGAAAGAAAGAGTAATTCCATACTGGAAGCAGGCCGCCAAATTCGCCCGCGATCATGGAATCCACAAGATCGCTCTCGAGATGCATCCAAATTTTGTGGTGTACAACCCGAAAACGCTGTTGCGCCTGCGCGAGGCCGTTGGCGAAGAGATCGGTGCCAACTGCGATCTCAGCCACCTCTTCTGGCAGCAGTGCGACGCTGTGGAAGTTATCCGCGTGCTGGGCAAACAGGGCGCTATTTTTCATGCGCACATGAAAGACACAACGTTCTACAAAAACAATGTTGACCGATATGGCGTCCTGAACTTCGCTTCCGATAAGAACGACCGCTCTGGTCCGTCGGAGACATTCCGCGCGGTGGGCTACGGGCACAGCGCCGGCACCTGGAAAGAAATCATGCTCGCCTACATGGAAGTTGGCTACCAGGGAATGTTTAGTGTCGAGAACGAAGACCCCATTCTTTCCGGCGAAGTGGGAGTGGAGCGCGCGTTGTACGTGCTGAAAAATGTGCGGAACGAGATCCTGGGAACGACCTAAAGCCCGTGTCATCCTGAGCGGAGGAAAACGTTTCGCTTGCGAAATGTTTTCCGGAGTCGAAGGACCCCTATAAGCTGACCAGAAGTGAGAAGCGATGGGCCCTTGCCTTCTTCGGAGCGCGGCTCATACCGCGGGGATCGCACATTTCTGCAGGGTAACCGTTGACCTTGCTTCCCGCTCCGGCGTAAGCTGCCGTTTCCGGCCATTTTCGGGATTAAGCATGCAAAGACGAGAAGCTTTACGACTGCTGGCATCAGCCGCTGCCCTCCCACTACTGTCACGTCAAGCATTTTCGATGTTCCAGGCTGTGCACGAGCAGCTTCCGGAGCAGCCTGTGCTGCGGACGCTCAACCCGCAGCAGAACGCGATGGTGACGACGATCTCCGAGATCATCATTCCGCAAACCGACACTCCCGGCGCGAAGGCGGCGCGGGTGAACGAGTTCATCGACCTGATCCTCACGGAATGGTACGACGATGAGGAGAAATCCATATTCATGACTGGGCTGACCGAGGTTGACACCCGTACCCGGGACTTGTTCGGAAAGAATTTTGTGGATTGCGGGGAGAAACTGCAGGCCGAGATTCTCCGCGCCTTGGATGATGAAGTGGCTGAGGCCCGGGCCGAGGTACGACGAGGAAGCAGCCGCAGGCGTCCGCCCGAGCGAAATTTCTTTTTTATGATCAAACAGCTCACCCTGATCGGTTACTACACTTCGCAAATCGGGTTCGAGCAGGAGCTTCATGGCGAAATTATTCCTGCCCGTCACGCTGCTTGCGTCCCTCTAGACGAGGAGGCGGCGAAATAAATCATGGCAACCAATACCTATGATGCAATCGTCGTCGGCTCAGGGATTACTGGAGGATGGGCAGCCAAGGAGTTGGGTGAAAAGGGACTGCAGACGCTGGTGCTTGAAGCCGGGCGCCCGATTGATCCGGACCAGGACTACGCGGAGCACGTGCCCGAGTGGGAAGTGCGCTTTCGCGGGATGAGCGACCGCAAGAAGGTCCAGGAAAACCAGCCGGTGCAGGAAACCTGCACTGGAATGGACGAGTGGAACAGCAAGTTCTTCGTCAACGATAAGCAAAATCCTTATACGACGGAGCCAGGAAAGCCGTTTTTATGGATTCGCGGACGGCAGGTCGGGGGGCGTTCGATTATCTGGGGACGGCAATCGTACCGCTGGAGTGACCTCGACTTTGAAGCCAATCAACGCGAGGGTCTCGGCGTGGATTGGCCGATCCGCTATCAGGAGATTGCTCCGTGGTATGACCATGTAGAGGATTTCATCGGCGTCTCCGGCCAGCGTGAAGGACTTCCCCATCTGCCGGACGGCCATTTCCTGCCGCCGATGGAACTCAACTGCGCGGAAGTGGTGATCAAAGACGCCATCGCCAAATATTTTCCCGGCGAGCGTCTGATGACCATCGGGCGCACCGCGATCCTCACCCAGCCCCACAACGGCCGCGCCGCCTGCCACTACTGTGGACCGTGTGCCCGCGGTTGCATCACGCGTTCGTACTTCAGCAGCTTGAACTCGACCCTCCCGGCGGCTCTTCGTACCGGCAAGGTGACCGTGCGCCCGCACAGCGTCGTGCACAGCCTCATGTTCGACGCCAAGAACCGGAAAATCACCGGGGTGCGGATCATCGACGGGCAGACGCGCGACACCATCGAGTTTCGCGCCAAGGTTGTCTTCCTTTGTGCCTCGGCGCTGGAGTCGGCCCGCATTCTGCTCAACTCTTCGACCACCGAATTTCCCAATGGGCTGGCCAATTCCAGCGGAGAGCTGGGACGCAACGTGATGGACCATTGCATGGGCGGCGGCGCCCGCGGCCGCATTCCAGGGAATGAAGATCACATCTCGCTGGGAAACCGTCCCAATGGAATTTACGTGCCGCGCTTCCGCAATGTGAAGCAAAAGCACCCGTTGTTTCTTCGAGGATACGGTTTCCAGGGAAGCGCTACGCGTACCAAGTGGGAACGGGGCACGGAGATGCGCGGGTTCGGTGCGGAGTTCAAGCACACCATCAGCCGGCCCGGGCCGTGGATCATGACTTTCGGCGGCTTTGGCGAGTGCCTGCCAAACCACGAAAATTTTATCGAACTCGACAAGACTAAAGTGGATGCCTGGGGAATTCCCGTGCTCAGGATCAGCTGCGTCTGGCGTGAGAATGAGCGCGCCCTGCTGAAAGATATGTCAATCACGGCGGCGGAGATGCTGTCTGCGGCCGGTGCCAGGGACATCGAACCTTTCATCGAAGACAATGCTCCGGGCCTGACCATTCACGAAATGGGCACGGCGCGCATGGGGCGCGACCCAAAAACGTCGGTGCTCAATGCTCACAATCAGGCGCATGATGCCAGCAATCTTTTCATCACCGACGGCGCGTGCATGACTTCATCTTCCTGCGTCAACCCGTCTCTGACTTATATGGCGCTCACCGCGCGGGCCTGCGATTACGCTGTCAGTCAAATGAAGCGAGGAGAAATCTAATGGACCGAAGAACGTTTCTAGGTACGATGACCGCCGCCAGCGTGCTCTCCCGCAACCTGGCCTGGGCAGCCGGCGAGCACAAGATTGATAAGGTCGGCCTGCAGCTGTACACGATTCGCAGCGTGATGAAAGACGACTTCGAGGGCAAGCTGGCGAAGGTCTCTGCCATCGGCTATCGCGAAGTTGAGTTTGCCGGGTACGACGGCCATACTCCGCAGGAAGTGCGAGGCATGCTCGATCGCCACGGGCTTACCGGTCCGTCCGCACATATTCCATATAAGAGCCTGGGAGCGGAATTTCCGAGCGTGCTGGATGCAGCCCACGTGGTCGGCCACAAATATCTGGTCAACCCGTACATCGACGACGAAGTCCGCAAGGGGCCCGACGGCTGGAAGCGAGCCTCAGAAGCGTTCAACCGCGCCGGGGAAGCCAGCCAGAAGGCGGGCATTCAGTTCGCTTATCACAATCACTGGTTCGAATTTGCGCCGGTCAACGGAAAGCTTCCTTACGACATTCTGCTGGAAGAGTGCGATCCCAACCTGGTGAAGATGGAAATGGACCTTTGCTGGATCATGGTGGGCGGGCAGGATCCGTTCAAATATTTCAATCGCTATCCCGGCCGCTTCCCGCTGGTCCACGTGAAGGACCTGACCAAGATTCCTAAAACGGATGCTACTGGTGGACAGAACTTCGGCGACTCGCTCGACGAGATGACTGAAGTGGGCAGCGGAATCATCGAGTGGAAGAAGATTTTCGCGCAATCCGGCAAGGCGGGCATCAAGCACTACTTTGTCGAACACGACCATCCCAAGGATCCTTTTGCCAGCATCACCACCAGTTACGAATATCTTTCCAAGGTGCGTTTCTAGCAGTTTTAAGAGTAGTCGGTCCCGGAGAACCTGATGGCACAAGTTGTTCGTTCACCCAAGGTGTACGACGTCTGCATCATTGGATCTGGCGCGGCGGGCGGCACCGCTGCGAAAGTGCTGACTGAAGGCGGCCTCAGCGTGGTCATGCTCGAAGCGGGTCCGCCGCTGAATCCGGAAAAAGATTTTAAAGAGCACGTCTGGCCCTATCAACTGCCTCATCGCGGCGTTGGCATCGGGGGCGAGCACAGGCATGAACTGAATGACGAATTTATCGCGCCCAACGGCGCCTGGGAAATCGAAGGCGAACCCTATACCTCCGCGCCGGGATCGCAATTCCGCTGGTTCCGTTCACGGATTGTGGGCGGCCGCACCAATCATTGGGGGCGCATTGCCCTTCGCTTCGCTCCGGTGGATTTCAGGGCGCGTTCGACCGATGGCATGGGCGACGACTGGCCCATCACCTACGAAGAAGTTTCGCCTTACTACGACAAAGTGGAGTCCTACATTGGGGTCTTCGGTACCAAAGAAAATATTCCCAGCGCCCCGGATGGAATTTTTCTGCCTCCGCCTCCACCGCGGTGTACCGAAACCATCATCAAGAAGGCTTGCGACAAACTCAATATTCATTGTGTGCCTTCGCGGTTGGCCATCCTGACCAAGCCGCTGAACGGACGCGCCGCCTGTCACTACTGCGCCCAGTGCGGCCGCGGCTGCATTACCGCTTCCAACTTCAGTTCCAGCCAGGTAATGATTCCGCCGGCGCAAGCCACCGGGCGCTTCACCCTGATCACGGGCGCGATGGCGCGCGAGATCGTGGTCGGCAAAGACGGCAAGGCCGAATCGGTCGCTTACATCGACAAAGCCACCCGCTCCGAAAAACGAGTGCATGCCCGCGCCTTCATGGTGGCAGCGAGCGCATGCGAGTCGGCGCGCCTGTTGCTAAATTCACGATCGACTTTGTTTCCCGACGGACTGGCCAATTCCTCCGGCGCGGTGGGCCGCTACCTGACTGACTCAGTCGGTAGCTCGGCTGGCGGATATTTTCCGCAACTGGAAAAAATGCCGCCCCACAATCACGACGGCACAGGCGGAATGCACTTGTACATGCCGTGGTGGAGATACGACCGCAAGAACGATTTTCTCCGCGGATACCACATCGAGTTCGGGGGCGGCAGGGACATGCCCGGTGTCGGCGACTTTGACCGACTCTGCAACGACCACGAAGGTTACGGCGCGTCGCTAAAGCAGCACTGTCGAACCCGGTACGGCACCTACATAGGTTTCGGTGGCCGCGGCGAGATGATCCCCAACGAAAAAAGCTACTGCGACATTGACCCCGATGTCGTCGACCAGTTTGGCATTCCGGTTTTACGCTTCCATTGGCAGTGGAGCGAAAACGAAATCAACATGGCGAAGGACATGCAGGAAACTTTTCGCTCGATTGTGGAAACTGCGGGCGGAACCTTCACCAGCAGAGCCAAGCCCGACGGCCGCCGTCCCTACGGGATCGAAGATGGTGGAGTAATCATTCACGAACTCGGCACCGCGCGCATGGGGAGCAATCCCAAGACGTCGGTTCTTAACAAATACTGCCAGGCGCACGACGTAAACAATGTGTTCGTGACTGACGCTGCGGCTTTCGTGACCAATCCGGACAAGAACCCGACCCTGACCATCATGGCACTTTCCTGGCGCGCGTCGGAGTATCTGATGGATCAGGCAAAGAAAGGAAGTCTGTAGGGAAACATGGCATCCAACTCCATTTCGCGTCGCGACATTCTGAAGACTTTGACCATGGGAGCGATGGCGGGTTCTGTGCTGCGGGTGATCCCGGCGCAGGCCGCCGAATACGCGCACCATATGGTCGCAACGGAAAAGGCCGCGACGACGGCAGGTGTTTACGCGCCAAAGTTCTTCTCTCCCCAGCAATACAAAACGCTCCAGGCCCTCTGCCAGGCGATCATTCCCGCCGACAGCGACTCCGGCGGAGCAAAAGAAGCGGGCGCGCCGGAATTTATTGATTTGCTCACCAGCGAGAATCCCAAGTATCAGCTGAAGCTTGGCGGCGGCCTGATGTGGCTGGACGCGGAATGTACCGATCGCTACGGCAAACCATATCTTGACTGTTCACCGGAGCAGCAGAAAGAGATTCTCGATCTGATTGCCTACAGAAAGAACGCCGAAAAGGATGCCGGATTGAGCCAGGGTGTGGAGTTCTTCGCCTTCCTGCGCGAGATGACCGCCGACGGATTTTTCACCAGCGAGATTGGAATCAAGTATCTCGGCTACGTAGGAAATACGTACCTGCTCAGCTTTCCGGGATGCCCTCCCGTGCCCGAAGCTTAGATTGTCATCCTGAGCGGAGTGACTGCTTCGCGAAGCGAAGCAATCACGCAGTCAAAGGACCCCTATAAGTCAATCGATAGCAAGGTGGCTTGGGATTGACGGCGCTTCCTGCAAGTAAAGCCCTTGATGGCTCGTGTACTCATCTGATAGGGGTCCTTCGACTCCGCGGAAAGTCGCGAAGCGAACTTTCCACTCCGCTCAGGATGACAGGTGGTTAGAGCGGTGGTCATGGCGCTCCGAATGGATCTTCGAGCGACGGACTCTGCGGCGTGAATAGCTCCGCACCGTTTTCTGTAATGTGCATGTCGTCTTCGAGCCGCACACCGAATTCCCCCGGAATGTAAATGCCCGGCTCATCGCTGAAAGTCATGCCTCTCGCCAGCAGCGTGGTATTGCCGCGTACAAGGTAGGGCCATTCATGGCCGTCCATTCCGATTCCGTGTCCTACGCGGTGTGTGAAGTATTTGTAGTCTGGGCCATACCCGGCATCGCTGATTACTTTCCGCGCCGCTGCATCCACCGCCTGACATTCCACACCAGGCCGGGCGGTTTTCAGAGCAGCACTCTGCGCTCTGTGCACAATCTCAAACACTTTCTTCATCTTTTCTGAAGCCTTGCCGAAGACGAACGTGCGCGTGATATCCGACTGGTAGCCCTCGACGGTGCATCCGTCGTCCAACAACACCAGCGTGCCTTCGCGGATTACTTGTGGAACGGTTGAACCGTGTGGGAAAGACGAATTCTCGCCAATGTCTATGTCAACCTCGCCGGGAAAACCCAGTTGTCCGTACGCGGCCATGATCATCTGTTCCAGTTCCGGCTTCGTCATCCCTTCATGAATCGTCTGGTAGGCTGCCTGATAGGCCGTCAGTGTGACCTTGTTGGCCAGGCGCATCAAGTCAAGTTCATGCTCACTCTTGACCATGCGGCAGCCGGCAGTCACTGGCGTTGCACTGACAATTTTCAGCCGCGGCGCTGCTTTGGCAATCGCATCGCTGAATACAAAGCGCACGGTTTCTTCCAAGCCCAGCTTGGCGGTAGACATTTTCAGGTCCGCGAATCCTTGCGCGAGCAGTGCATAAGGATTCTGGTCTTCCTGCCAGGTGCGCACGTCTACATTCTTTCCGTCGGGAGAATTCGCCAGCTGTTCGCGCGCCCGGCCTTCTTCAAACGCTGGGCAAACGCAGATGGTGCGTCCCTTGGCCGGGAGCACCAGGGCAAACAGGCGTTCGCTTCCCCACCAGTGCACTCCCGCAAAATAGTCGAGCGAAGTGCCGTCTGCCAGAAGGATTGCGTCGAGATGGTTGGACGCCATGAGCTGCTGCGCTTTTTCCTGGCGGGCAGCGCGTTCATTCACAGTGATTGGCTTTGCCAGGCCTTTCATGGATTTCAAGTTGGTGATCGACGGTGGCAACGGCGCACACGCTTCCGCAGCGCGGAGTGAAGGCGGGAATGCTGCGGCGCCGGCCGCGACTGTGGCCGTCTGCAAGAAGTGTCGTCTTGAAAGCATGAAGCCTCCGATCAAAGGGAAGGCCATTATAGGGGGTCTCTGATTTCGCATTGGCAATCGGCATCTGAAAATCGAAAATGAACATTCATGGAAACGGGATTCCAGTGCGCGGGCTGCGGCGAGTGGAATCAGACGACGGTGGACGAGTCCGCCGGACGCACTCAGTGCTACGTTGAGGACTGCCAGGTGTGCTGCAAGCCGAATGTACTGCGTGTCCAGTACGATACCGGGGGACACGAATTCTTGATTACGGCGGAGCTGGAATCGTTATAGTAGCTGCGAAGCCGCAAGCTGACTTCCTGGAGGAAGCATGAACACGATGTCCACAGGCTACGGCGCGCCCGGACGGATGGTTGCCCACAACATGGTCACCACGCAATTTGAACTCGATGGCTTCCGCGTAGTGCGCACGTTGGGAGTAGTGCGCGGCATCGTAGTGCGCTCGCGTTCGATTTTCGGGACTATCGGGGCCAGTCTGCAAACCATTCTTGGCGGCAACATCACCCTGCTGACCCAGCTATGCGAGAAAACCCGCTCCGAGGCTTTCGACCTGATGCTGCAGCATTCGGCTGAGTTGGGCGGAAACGCGGTAGTCGGCGCGCGTTACGATGCCACGGAGGTGATGCAGGGCGTCACGGAGGTGCTGGCCTACGGAACGGCAGTTGTAGTCGAACCCAGCAGATAACGCACGGAATGTGCGATTTACCACTGACTGTGTGGGGACGGGTCGGAGCCTGCCCTGAGCGAAGTCGAAGGGACCCGTCCAAGCCGAGCGAAGCTCGGCTATTTTCCGTACGTTTCGTGAATCTAGAGGCTTAAGAAGGCTCGCCGAGCCCTGCTCGGCCCGGACGGGTCAGGGACCCGTCCCCACATGGTCAGTGGCTATCCCCAGGAGCTTCTCTAACGCCTTCTGGCGATATTCAAATGTTCCCTGCAGCTGGCTGCCGACAAAAACTCTCTGCGCTATTTCTCCCAACCACCCGAATCCCACGTCGTATCTAATGACATCGCGCACGACGGTTCCCCTCATGCCGTGTCGCGTTTCCTCGCTAAGCTCGTGCCGATGGTGAAAACTCTTGAACGGTCCCTTCTTTTGGACGTCAGCGAAATGGTGGTTCCATTCGAATTCCGTTATCAGGGCAGTCCACTGCTTCCGAAATGGAAGAAAAGGAACCACGCGGAACGAGGTAACAATTTCAGAACCGGCACCGGCCAGCGGGGCCACGGTCCGGTGACGGTTGTGCTCTCTGCTGGAATCCCTGGGGGCGGCACCAGTGTTAGCCGAACTAGTTCGGTTCCGGTTTGCGGAGGCATGATCCGCGGCAGGTTGTCGGGATTGGCAAAAAAAAGAAATACGCGCTCAATCGGCACCGGAACCCATTGCTCGAACTGAACTAAGTGAGTCATAAATTCCAGCCTGTTATGAAATCGCTGCAACTCGAGTGTAGACGGCGGCGGGGGAGCCGCGATAAATTGTCCGAGCTTTATTTCTCAACAATCTCAAGAAAATCAATCGTCTCCCAAAAATCATGTCTCCAAAACTCGCGCGGCTCGCAATGTTGTTCTTCCTCTTGACCATACTCCTTTTCACTACCTCAGCAGCGGCGTCCTCCTATCAATACATTCGCCTGGGCGATAAAGCTGATGTCACCACGACTCCGGCGGCCGGAACCGCCATGATGGGCGGCGGGAAGGACCTCGACGAAGCCTTTCGCTGGCTCTGCAAGAAGACGAACGGCGGCGATTTTCTGGTGCTGCGGGCCCGCGGAGACGATGACTACAATCCATACGTAAATGGCTTGTGCAAGCTGAACTCGGTCGCCACGCTGATCATTCCCGACCGCAACGCGGCTCAGGAGCCGGCTGTTGCGGACATCATTCGCCACGCCGAAGCCGTATTCATCGCCGGCGGCGACCAGTCTCGCTACATCAACTTCTGGGGCGGCACGCCGGTGGAAGATGCCATCAACGCTAATGTCGCCGCCGGCAAGCCCATCGGCGGCACCAGCGCTGGCCTCGCCGTTCTGGGCGAGTTTGCCTATGCCTGTTTGAAAGACAAAGAGGACGACAAAGACCTGGCCTCCACTGACGTCCTGCCCAACCCCTATCACGAACGAGTCACGCTGGTCCGCGATTTCCTGAAGGTCCCAAATTTGGAAAACACACTCACCGACAGCCATTTCGCCAAACGCGACCGCATGGGGCGCACCCTGGTCTTTCTCTCTCGCCTGGTGCAGGACGGGTGGTCGAAGACGCCGCGCGAAGTTGCGATTGACGAGAAGTCCGCCGTCCTGGTCGAACCGGATGGTAAAGGCACGGTAGTCGGAGGCGGACGTGGCGCCTATTTTCTGCGGGTAAAGTCGGCGCCAGAAGTCTGCCGGCCCAATACGCCTCTGACAATTCACGACATTTCGGTTTACCGCGCTCCCGCCGGAGCGCATTTTGATCTCAAGTCGTGGACCGGGGACGGCGGCGAAAGCTACACGATTTCCGTCGAGAACGGCGTGATTCGTACAAACCGTCCTGGCAATTCCCCATATTGATGCTGCTCCCGAAACGAACGTTTCAATCGGTCAGGGGTGTTTTAGCAATTGACTTCCGCTACCTTCTTTGACAAACTTCGGCGCACGGCGCACTGTTTTGGGGCACGGAATGGCCGAACACATTTCTCTTGTCCACTACCGCGGATATGCTGAAACAGGTAGTCCGTCTGGTTGACGTCGGGAAGCTCGAATCCGGGCTGTGATATCGGCACGTTGACCTCCCACAACAGACTTTTGCGTCAGGACTCCAATCTTGACCCAACATCGCGCGCTCACATAATTCCATATTTGGGAGACACATGAAATCCTTTAGAGCTGGTTTCTTTGTAGCATTCGTCGTCATCGCTAGCTTTGTGATTGCCTCCGCGCAGAGCAATCAGGGCCGGATCGTCGGTCGCGTAACGGATGCGACGGGCGCGATTGTATCCGGCGCCAGAGTGCTGATCCTCAACACGGAGACCGGAATCAAACGCGAGCTCGAAACCAACTCGGCTGGAGAATTCGTCGCCCCCAATCTGAATCCGGGCATGTACGACGTCACGGCTTCCGCATCAACTTTCAAGACCTTCCGGCGGCAGGGTATTCGCCTTGAGGTGGCGTCAAACGTAGGCGTCGATTTTCAGCTGACACCCGGGCAGATCTCGGAAGTCGTCGAAGTCTCGGGTGAACAGCCTGCGATCGACACGATCACCGACACTCTGGGCGGCACTGTGAGCAACAAGCTGATCAATGAACTTCCGCTGCAAGGCAGAGATTTTCAGAACTTGCTGGAACTTCGTCCCGGAATCCAGCGCACGCCGGGCGGCGGCTTTCACAGCGTTACCACCAACGGAAACCGTTTCGAAGATAACAACTACACGGTCGATGGAACTGACGACAATGACATCTACTACGGCGAAAGCGTGATCAATGACGCGGGCGTATCGGGAACGCCAGCCAGCCATCTGCCTCTGGATGCCATTCAGGAATTCAATACCCAGGAAAATCAGAGCGCCGAGTATGGCTGGAAGCCGGGTGCAGTGGTCAACGTCGGCCTCAAGTCAGGCAGCAACAATGTTCACGGCACCGCCTACTATTTTCATCGCAACAGCGCCCTCGACGCCCGCAACTATTTCAATCCTGAGCCGCAGCCCGTTTCCGATTTGCTGCTGCACCAGTTCGGCGCCTCAGCGGGCGGGCCGATCATCAAGGACAAGTGGTTCGTCTTTGGCAACTACGAAGGCGTGCGCCACAAGGTGGGGAACCCGTTCAACGTGATCAGTCCGGTCAGCAATCCTATCGGCGACCCGGAGATTAGCCTCCCCGATGCCTTTGCGGCGGCCGGCTGTCCCGCTTCCTGCAGTCAGGTGAGCATGGATCTGGCGAAGTTGTTTCTCTTCAACCCGGGTTCGACCGTCTCGTCGGGGAATCCGGCTCAGATCAATTTCAACTTCAACAACGTGAATCGCGAAGACAACTTCGTGGTCAAATCGGACTATCATCTCAATGAGAAAAACATTATCAGTGGCCGTTTCTTCTACGCCAACAGCCTTCAGACCGAGGAAGATACCGCGCCCCTCCGGCCCGACTGGCTATCGATTGCCAACACCAAAGTTCAGGTAATGGGGGTGAACTGGACGTGGACGCCGAACTCCGCCTGGGTGAACGAGGCGCGCTTTGGCTACAACCACTACTGGCAGACTCGACAACGTTGCTGACTACAAAAAGAGCGCCGCGGACTACGGACTGAATACGGGCGTCACCGATTCCAGGCTTTTCGGCTTTCCCGAGATCGACATAGGTACAAAGTTCTCGATGGGAGGAAACTCGAGCTGGCCGTTGCTTACCACTCCGACCAAGACCTATCAGGCCCTCGACACTGTTTCTCTGACCCACGGACGGCACACTCTCAAATTTGGCGGGCGAATTCCGGCATGGTGGCACTGAGCTTTTCCGCGCCAGCGATGGCAAGGGAACTATTTTCTTCGACGACACCTTCGATCCCAACGACTCTGACATTGTCCTGGTTCCCGGTCTGGTCAATTTTCTTCAGGGTAACTTTGGCGACCAGGGCTTCGCCTCAGTTCTTACCGGAGACATCGCGCGCCACGTCACTATGACCGCGTTCGGCGCGTTCGTGTCCGACGACTGGCGGATTGCTCCCCGGCTTACTTTGAACCTTGGGCTGCGCTACGACCTCTCACTGCCCATCAAGGATGCCAACGACCTGATCGCCAACTTCCTTCCCGACCGGGGCGGCCTGATCCAGGTGGGAAAGGGAATCGGTTCGCCCTACGCCACTGACTGCAACAATCTCTCACCCCGAATCGGCGTGGCCTGGGACGTGTTTCGGGACCGGGAAAACCGTACTGCGCGCCGGCGGCGCCATCATCTTTGAACAACCCACCATCCGCGAATTCATTGACAGCGGCGGCTTGAATGAAAATCCCAGCGGGCTTCCCGGAGTAACGCCGGGCAACGGAAACATCAGCCTGGTCGAACGGGAACTGGACGACACGGCCGCGCTGGGCGCGGCGTGGCAGGCAAAAACTCCGCTGTTTGCCGGTGCCCAGGCTACGCCCTGCGACATTGGCAGCCCCTGCGATGTATTTGGCGTGCCGTACCATCTCTCCACACCCTACGTTGCCAGCTGGAACTTCAATGTGCAGCAGGCCTTGAGCAACTCCACGGCACTACAGGTCGCATACGTCGGTAATCGGGGCATCAAGCTCTTCAGTCACCGCGATATCAACCAGTCAGATCCAACTCTGAACCTGGCACTGCAACGACAATGGCGACGACTCCTATCGCGGATGCCGCCAGGATACGCGTCCTTTCGTTCTGAACTGCAGCGCAGGGTCCGGCCCCTGCTTGCCTTGGGCCGCGCTACGTCAACGAAATGGAGAACCTGGGCAACTCGTTCTACAACGGTTTGCAAGTCACGCTCACCCAGAGGGCATTCAACGGGCTTAACTTTCTGGCGGGATACACCTGGGCGCACGCTCTCGATAACGCCACCACCAACCGGACCGGCTACCCCGCAGGACAACCGCACCTTTCGACCGGAGTGGGGAAATGGCGACTACGATATCCGCCACCGCTTCACGTTTTCCATGAGCTACGAACTGCCCAGCCTGCGCGCCCCGCTGCAGATGGGCAAGGCTGGCAGCTGACCAGCATCGTCAACTTGCAGACCGGCGAACCGTACAACTTTTACGATTCCAGCAACGACATCAGTTACTCAGGAGAATTCCTCGACCGCTGGGATTTCTCCGGAAATCCCAACGATGTGCACTGGACCAACGACGCCAACAAGCAGATCACTTACCTCGAAGGCAGCGACGCCACCAGCAATCCCCGCTGCGCCGCCCAGAGTCGAAATCCAGATCTCGATTTCTAGGGATGCTTCATCTCCGGCAGCGCTGTCATCACGGCTCCTGCGTACGGGACCTTCGGCGACATGCGCCGCAACATCTTCCGCGGACCGGCCTACGCCAACCTGGACATGTCAGTTACAAAACGCTGGAATCTGTCCGAACGAATCAGCCTGCAGCTTGCGCGGCGAATTCTTCAATATCCTGAATCACCCGAATTTCGACCTGTTCACCATGAGGACCCGTCTTTCGGATCCGGAGTCAAGTTGGGGGTGGTGAAGGCGACTCCTGACGTAGGTGTTGCGAATCCGGTGGTGGGTTCGGGCGGCTCGCGTCACATCCAATTGGGTGCAAAACTGATCTGGTAGGGAACATACCATTAAGATCGTCGAGCCTCGGCGCTAGCCGAGGCTTTCTTTCTGCCTATTGCTCGCGGCAACCAGATTTTTCCACAGAATTTCCACTGGGCAAGGGAAGGGTCTGGGCCGAAATCAATCAGGTAACGCCAGCAGAACCAAGTCTCTAAACCCCACTTATTGTGGTCACCATTTCAGTTAGCCACAACCCATCGCGTTTTCGAAAAACCCTCATTCTTCCGTATAGCGACCCATAACTTTCTCATTGACAACAAATGCTTTAGGCGTAGGATGTGGACAAATGTGGTAGAAAGTGGTCACAGACGGTAGTGGTCGTGGGCAGCGTTGGAAGTTTGAGAGGCGCCAGTGGATTTTGAGACTGACACCCCCAAAAAAAGCCCGAACGAACCCGAAATCACCGGCATTTTGGCCGCTTTAACCTCCCTCGCTGTGGCAGCAACCGTTTTCAAGAGATTTCCCGCCCTAAGGGGCAAAACACATGTTTCGCGGCAATCACCCAACTCGCGTCGACGAAAAAGGACGGCTCAAAGTCCCGGCCGAGTTCAAGCGGGTGATCGACGAGAAGTACAACGAGAAATTCTACATCACCAGCCTGGATGGCAAGGTTGGCCAAGTATATCCCTTCGAGGAATGGGAACGGATCGAGCAGAAGCTGGCCGGGCTCTCCACCTTCAATCCTACGAAGAAAAAGTTTCTGGACCGGGTGAACTACTACGGGCAGATGGTCGAGATGGATGGTCAGGGGCGGCTGTTGCTACCGCAGTTGTTGCGGGAAGCGGCGCAGCTCAAAGGCGAAGTTGCGGTGACCGGCAATCTGAGCCATCTCGTAGTTCGCAACCTGGAAGCGTATCGCACCGAGATCGAGGAGCAAGCGTTCACACCTGAGGATGAGAAGACGCTCGACGATCTGGGCATCTAGTGGACGAGGGTTTAACAAACACCCCCGAGCGGGGTGGGCATGGTGGAAGCAAGAGTGGCCATGTCCCGGTTCTTTTAAAAGAAGCGATCGACTTTTTAGCTATCAAGCGTGGCGGGACTTATATCGACGCCACGGTGGGCCTGGGCGGGCACAGTTTAGAAATCGCAAAACGCCTCGGCGCACCGGGACATTTGATTGGGCTCGATAAAGATCCTGCGGCGCTGGATGAGGCCCGCATCAGGCTCATCCTTTCCGGGGGGGAGGGATGGCCTGAAGTGAGTCTGCTGCATGGTTCCTTCGCGGAGATCGGAGAGCGGTTCCCACCGGCGTCAGCCGACGGACTGCTGGCAGATCTCGGCGTAAGCAGCCTGCAGCTGGACACACCATCACGGGGCTTTAGCTTTCAGGCGGAAGGCGCGCTCGACATGCGAATGAATACGCAAGCCGGGCCCACCGCCGAACAAGTGGTAAATCAGGTGGACGAGGTCACACTCGCGAATCTGATTTACGAATTCGGTGAGGAAAGGAGGTCGCGGAGAATCGCCAGAGCCATTGTCCGGTCGCGGCCAATTCGAACGACTGCGGAACTTGCAGCCGTCGTATCGGCCGCGGCCCGGCCAATGAAATCAGGCGGAAAGAAGAATTCATCCCGCGACGCGAACCTTTCAAGCTCTCCGAATCTTCGTAAACCATGAACTGGACGACTTGCGGGAGCTGCTGAAAGCCGCCCCGCAAGTGCTGAAACCGGGCGGACGGATAGTGATCATCAGTTTCCACTCGCTGGAAGACCGCATCGTGAAAGATGCCTTCCGCGAGGGCGTGAAGCAGGGTCACTACAAGGTGCTGACGAAAAAGCCAGTGACCGCCGGGGAAGAAGAGATTGATCGCAATCCGCGGGCACGCAGCGCAAAGATGCGAGCCGCGGAAAGAATTTGAGTAGCGCCCGCCGACGCTACAAAGTTTAACCCTGGAAAACCAGCCAGGGCCCCGGCCACAGCCGTTGACGGATGGGCCGGGATAAAAGTTCCGGGGCGGCATCGTCCTCTCACAAACAAGGGCGAAACACAACTCTCTACCTTCTCTCGGTGCCGTCCCGGAGAGATGGGAAGGTAGAAACGGAGACCATATGTACACGGGAACACTGATTGACCAGTTGATTGCCACGGTGGAGCGAAGCGAAGCCCGAACCGAAGCCCGGACCGAAATCCGATCCGACAAAGGCTTGAACGCGAGCTCCCAGGAAGAAAAACTTGCCTACTGGTACGCGGTTGCGCAACAGGAAGTAGCGCAATTCGAATCCAGTCTTGCCGGGGTGGCATAAATGGCGGCAGCACATTGCGCGGCTCCAAGCATGCGGCGTAAACGGACGTGGACTGGGACTCCGGAAGTCTATTTTGCCAAGCCCATTGACAATTCGCGGCTGGTCAAAGTAGAGAATCCGCAGCGCAGCCGCGAGATGAAACAATTTGGAGTTGCTCTGGGCTGCCTGTTTCTGCTGGTCATGACTTTTGCCTGGCAGCATTTCAAAGCGATCGAGTACGGCTACAAGATTGAGACCCTGCGAGTGCAGCGCGACGGCCTGGCTGAGATGAACCGGGCGTTACGTCTGGAAGAAGCCTCGCTGCGCGACCCTGAGCGCATTGACACGCTGGCGCGGAAGCTGGGATTGCAATCCCCGCAAGCCGGCCAGGTATTGCATATGGATACGGTTTTACCGGACGCCGCAACGCCGGAGATGGCCAGCGTGAACCTGAGCAGCGCCGGCCTCCGGCCGGCCCGATAAGGGTAGCGCCGGCCTCTGGCCGGCCCGACAGCCGGCGGGACGCCGGCGCTACAAAGTTCACATGGCGGCTCCCTGCACAATTGGGCCGCCATGTTTGTCTAAGGGGCTTGGGCCTTGGCAACGACTGCACCCCGCAACCGCGCAAACAAACGACTCTACCTGCTGGCTGGAATCCTGGTGCTATGGGCCGGCGCCATCTGCCTGCGCCTGGTGTATCTGCAAATTTTCCGCTACGGCGATTTCGAACAGAGAGCGCAACGCCAGCAACAGCGCACCACGGAAGTCGCAGCCAAACGCGGAATCATCTACGACCGTGCCGGCCGCGAGTTGGCGATGTCGGTCTCCGTCGATTCCGTGTTCGCCGTGCCTGCTGACATTCCTGACCTGGCGGGAACCATATCTCTGGTCGCACGCATTACCAAGGCCGATCCTCGGGAGCTCCTGGCCAGATGCCAAGCATCGCGCACCTTCTGCTGGGTCGCCCGCAAGGCGGATGCCGAAACCGCGGATCGCATCCGATCCATGAATCTGCGAGGCATTTATTTTCAGAAAGAATCCAAGCGCTTCTATCCCAAACGTGAACTGGCGGCGCAGGTGCTGGGCTACGTCGGCATGGACGACGAAGGTCTGAGCGGAATTGAACGCGCGGACGATGACGACCTTCGGGGCAAGCCGGGCCGCATGCTGATCTCCGTGGACGCGCGCCGCAAATGGTTTGGCAGCGTGGAGAAGCAGCCCGATCCGGGCGAGAACGTAGTTCTGACCATTGACGAAAAGATCCAGTACATCGCGGAACGCGAACTGGAAACCGCGATGCAGCAGACCCATGCCGAGTCCGGCACGGTGGTCGTGCAAAATCCGAAGACCGGAGAAATTCTGGCGCTGGCCAATCGTCCGACGTTCAATCCAAACCTGGCCCGCGACATCACGCCGCAAAAATTGAAAGACCACGCGGTCAGCGACGTGTACGAGCCGGGGTCAACTTTTAAGCTGGTAACGATCGCGGCGGCCCTCGAAGAAAAATTAACGAATCCGAACGAAGTGTTTGACTGCCAGATGGGATCCATCGTCATCAACGGCATGCGCATTCGCGACAGTAAACCGCACGGGCTGCTCACGGTGGCTGGGGTCCTGGCTGAATCGAGCGATGTGGGTGCAATCAAGATTGCGCTGCGCCTGGGAGAAGAAAGGTTCTACAAATACATTCGCGCCTTCGGTTTCGGACAACAAACCGGCATCGAAGTGCCGGGCGAGACCCGGGGTTTGACCAAGCCATTGAACCGCTGGTCCAAAGTTTCGATTGGAGCGATTTCCATGGGCCAGGAAATCGGAGTGACCCCGTTGCAACTGGTGGCGATGGTATCCACCATCGCGAATGATGGCGTCTGGACCGCGCCACGAATCATTGCCGGAACCACCCAACCGCAAGGCAGTCCGCAGATGGTTGCCTTTCATCCCGGCGTGCAGCGCCGCGTGATCTCTCCCATGACGGCGGCCCAGATGAAGCAGATGATGCAGGGCGTGGTCCTGCACGGCACCGGGAAAAAGGCAATTCTCGAAGGCTACAGCTCGGCGGGGAAGACGGGCACGGCGCAAAAAGTTGATCCCGCAACGCATGCATATTCTCACACCAAGTACGTGGGATCGTTCGCCGGATTCGCTCCGGTCAATGACCCTGCCATCACCGTCGCCGTGATTCTGGATTCCGCGGTGGGACTGCATCAAGGCGGACAAGTTTCCGCTCCCGTTTTCCAGCGCGTCACGCAGCAGGTCCTCGAATATCTGCACACTCCCCACGATGTTGAGCTCCCAACAAATCGCCAGGTGCTCATGGCTGAGCGGCGAGTGAAAGACCAGGATGTCGAAGAGGGATCGCCTGACCGGCTAGGAGACAGCCTCGAGGCTGTAGATGCGACGCCGCCAGATTCGAATCCGCAACCGGTGGTTGCGTCCGCCAAGCCCACACCCCAGGTGGCCGGCAGTATCGTGATGCCTGCGGCCTTGCGGCAGGGTGAAGTGTCTGCGCCTCCGGTTCCAGAACAAAAGCAAACTGCGATGTTGGAAGACAAACCGCCCGAAGCGATGCGCCTTCCGGTTCGTCTTCCATCCAGCGGCACGATCGTGCTGGATGTCGAGCAGGGTGGAATTGTAGTTCCATCATTCCTGGGCAAGAGCGTCAGAACGGCGATAGAAATGGCCCAGGACAGCGGCCTGGATCTGGACGTGGTCGGCAGCGGACTGGCGCGCCAGCAGGCGCCTCCAGCGGGGTCTCACGTAGCGTCGGGATCGCAGGTGACAGTGAAGTTTGGACGGTAACCAAGTTCGGAAGACTGTCATCCTGAGCGTAGTGTGAAGCCGCGCTCCGCGCGGGCTTCACGCGGAGTCGAAGGACCCCTAGCGGCGGCAATGTACTCGAGGTAGGGGTCCTTCGACTCCGCCGAACGTTTCGCAAGCGAAACGTTCAACTCCGCTCGGGATGACAATTTCTTGCTCCATCGACAACAACCTGCTCTTCCGATGACACTTGTTTCGTCGGCTCGCTGCACTAGAATCCAAACAATGACTTTCCTCGAACTCCTGTACGGTGCGGAAGTACTCTCCCAAAGCGGCAATCCCGGGATCGGTGGGTTGGAATACGACTCGCGCCGTATCAAGCCAGGCGACGCCTTTGTCGCCATGCAAGGTGAATCGAGTGACGGAAACAAATTCATTGACCAGGCAATCTCCGCGGGTGCGGTTGCTGTAGTCACGGATTCAGCCACCGAAAGGCCCCGCGCGGACGTAGCTTGGGCGCAAGTTCCCCACGGACGCCGGGCGCTGGCGCGGCTGAGCGCCAACTTTTATAAGAAGCCAGCCGAGCGCCTCGCCATCAGCGGCATCACTGGCACGAACGGAAAAAGCACGACCGCATTCCTGCTCGAATCCATCCTGACCGCAGCTGGGCGCAAGAGCGCACTGATCGGGACCATCGAATATCACGTCGCCGGGAAAACTTTGGCGGCGCCGCACACTACACCCGAAGCGCTGGGACTGAATCGCATTCTGAACCAGGCCCTGGGCCAGGGCGCAACTGAAACTGTGATGGAAGTTTCCTCGCACGCATTGGAGCAGCAGCGGGTCTACGGAATTCCGTTCGACGTTGCGGTCTTCACCAACCTCACCCGCGACCACCTCGATTATCACCATACGATGGAGGAGTATTTTTCCTCCAAGCAGTTATTGTTCGAAGGCTGCGGCACCGAAGCCCCTCGCGCCGCCTTGCTCAATACTGATGACGAGTACGGCCAGAAACTGGTGAAGGTCAGCAGGAAGCGCAGTTCCGAAGTATTGACCTACGGACTGTCCAAAGGTGATTTCCATGCAGAGAAAGTCGAAATCACTCCACGTGGAACCCGATTTGATCTGGTCACGCCGAAGGGAAGTATTCCGCTTTTCTCTCCGCTCATCGGGAAGGTGAACGTCTACAACATTCTGGCGGCTGCGGGTGCAGGGTACTCGCGGAGCTGTGAGGCCGAGGCAATCGCGCAGGGGGTGGCGGCTCTAACCCGCGTGCCGGGCCGCTTTGAGCGGGTGGACTGCCAGCAGCCGTTCACCCTGGTCGTCGACTATGCCCACACCGACGATGCTCTGCGCAACCTGACTGCGCTGGCACGGGAATTCGTTCAGCAGGCGGGACACAAGGGCAAGGTAATCACAGTTTTCGGCTGCGGCGGCGACCGCGACCGGGCCAAGCGTCCCCTGATGGGCGAAGCTGCCGGACGGGGCAGCGATTTCGTAATCTTGACCTCGGACAACCCGCGCAGCGAAGATCCACTTGCCATCATTAATGACGCCATGGTGGGACTGCAACGCTCGGGCACGAAATACAAGACTGAGCCCGACCGCAAAGCCGCCATTGCACTGGCTGTCGCCGAGGCGAATCCGGGAGACATTGTGCTGATCGCGGGCAAAGGTCACGAAAAAGTACAGATCACGCGGAACGGATCGGTCCCGTTTGATGATGTTGAAGTTGCGCAGAAGGTTTTGCGCGATGCCGGATACGAGTGCAAGTCTTCGAACGCCGCCGCCGGAAAACGAGCATGAAGCTCCCGCTTTCAAGAATCGCCGAATTCGTTTCCGCTACCGGGGAGTTCGATCACAAAGCCATCGCCCAGGCATATTCGATTGATTCGCGCACCATCCAGCCCGGCCAGTTATTTTTCGCGGTGAAGGGCGAGCGCATGGATGGCCACGATTTCGTCCAGCAGGCGCTCGAGAAAGGCGCCGTAGCCGCAGTCGTTCGCAAGGGCGAACTGGCTCGCTACGCAGTGAAGACCGCGTTGCTGGCGGTGCCGGACACGTTGGTCGCTCTTCAAACCCTGGGCGCTGCTGTCCGGCGCCTGTGGGGGAAGCCGCTGATCGGCGTAACCGGATCCACCGGCAAGACCACCACCAAAGAGGCAATCGCCCACGTACTCTCTTCCCACTTTCGGGTTCTGAAGTCAGAGGGCAACTTCAACAATCACTTCGGACTGCCGCTGATGCTGCTGAAGATCGAACCTGAACACGAGGCCGCCGTCATCGAGATGGGCATGTCACATCGGGGAGAGATTGCCGCGCTGGCCAAAATCGCGCAGCCCGAAATTGGCGTGGTCACCAATGTGGCTCCGGTCCACCTGGAATTTTTCAAATCGGTCGCAGAAATCGCGCGCGCCAAGTACGAACTGATCGAGTCCCTTCCCGCCGGCGGGACCGCGATACTCAACGCCGACGACGAATATGTTTCCCAGTTCGGCCGTGACTTTCACGGCAAAGTGGTGTGCTACGGCCGTCATCCGTCGGCCGACATCCGCGCGGAAAACATCGCATCACGTGGTGCCGCAGGATCAGTGTTCGACGTCGTGATCAATGGCCATCGCGAACGCGCGACCCTGCCCCTGGTAGGCAATCACAACATCTATAACGCCCTGGCCGCTGTCGCCACCGGAATGGAACGTGGGCTGAGCCTGGCGGAAGCCGTGGGAACTTTGGCGACTCTCGCTCCAGCAGATAAAAGGGGGGCGGTCGTCCAAGTGGGCAACATTACCGTCATCAACGATTGTTACAATTCCAATCCAACGGCCCTGGATGCGATGGTAGATACGCTGGCCGCGATGCCCGCGAAGCGCCGCATCGTAGTCGCGGGCGAGATGTTGGAACTGGGACCGTCCGGCGAACAGCTGCATCGCCGGTCGGGCGAGCACATCGCGAAGAAGGGAATCGACATCCTACTGGGAGTGCGAGGCCTGGCCCAACCGATGGTCGAGGCCGCCGGGCGTGCCGGGATCAGGGCGGAATTCGTCGCCACGCCCGAAGAAGCGGGCGAGTGGCTGGTACGGGAAACGCGCGATGGAGACGTGGTGCTGTTAAAGGCATCGCGCGGAGTGAAGCTGGAACGAGCTTTGGAAGCAGTCGTCAGTCGTCAGTCTTCAGCCGTCAGCAAATCCAAGACCGCAGACGGCTAATTTCTGACGACTGACGACCGACGACTGACCCGACTGACGACTGAAACGGAGGCTGATTGCTCTACTGGCTGCTGTACCTGAAGTTGTTCCACTACTTTCCGCCATTTCGTATTTTTCGTTATTTGACGTTTCGTACAGCATTCGCCAGCCTGACCGCGCTCTTCACCGCACTCATCGTCGGACCCATCGTCATCAACCGTCTGCGCGAGTTTCAAATCGGCCAGTTCATCCGCGAAGAAGGTCCGAAGGCGCATCAGAAAAAGGCCGGTACGCCGACTATGGGCGGTCTGCTGATTGCGATTTCCATCGTGGTCCCAACCTTGTTGTGGGCTGATCTGAGCAACCTCCTTATCTGGATCGCCGTCTTCGCCACCTGCGCCTTTGCCGCCATTGGATTCACCGACGATTACATCAAGGTCGTGAACCGGAGGAATCTCGGCCTCACGTCAAAAGCCAAGCTGGGCTTGCAGATTGCCGTGAGCATCCTGATCGCCGTGGCACTGATCGCCATGCAAACCCGGGGCGCCTACTCCACCAAGCTGATGGTGCCTTTCATCAAGCAGTTTCACCCCGATCTGGTGATTGAGAAGCTAATGAGCCACCCTGTATTGTGGCCGCTGGCGTTTCTTCCTTTTGTTGCTTTTGTCGTGCTGGTAATCGTGGGATCAAGCAACGCCGTGAACCTTACGGATGGCCTGGACGGACTCGCCATCGGCTGCACTGTCATTGCTGCGGGTGCCTTGGCTGTACTGACGTATGTAAGTGGCCATGCCACGTTTGCGCAGTATCTTGAGCTGCAACGCATGCCGCTGGCCGGCGAACTAACGATTTTTTGCGGAGCCATGGTCGGCGCTTCCATAGGATTTCTGTGGTACAACGCCCACCCCGCCGAAGTCTTCATGGGAGACGTAGGTTCTCTGGCACTGGGCGGCGCCATCGGCACGGTTGCGGTCATGATCAAGCAGGAACTGCTTCTGCCCTTCATCGGTGGGATCTTTGTGATCGAAGCCCTGTCCGTGATTCTTCAAGTGGCGTCCTACAAGCTGAGAAAAAAGCGCATCTTCAAAATGGCGCCGCTCCATCATCATTTCGAGCTGCTGGGCTGGTCAGAATCAAAAATCATCGTGCGCTTCTGGATCGGTTCCCTGGTGTTTGCCCTGTTCGCTCTGACCACACTAAAGCTAAGATAAACGCTCCCAGCTTCTGGCTCCTGGCTTTTAGCGAAAGACCATGGGCAACAAGGCTAGAAGCCAGGAGCTAGAAGCTGCATTCTATGGATCTCGCCAACAAACGCGTTCTCGTCGTCGGCCTGGGGAAGTCCGGGGTGGCCTCCGCTTTGTTCCTGCAGGCCCGAGGCGCAAAGGTCACAGTCTCGGATGCCAAGCCGCAAGATCAGCTCGGCGAAGACATTCCGGTGCTGCTCGATCACGGCATCGCAGTCGAAACCGGTGGACATGGTGAGCGCACTTTTCGAGGACAGGATCTCATTGTGGTCAGTCCTGGTGTTCCGGTAGATTCCCCGCCCCTGATACAGGCGCGCGCGCTGGGCGAGTCCGTAATCGGTGAGATTGAGCTGGCCTCGCGGTTTCTGCCGAAAAACATCGTCGCCATTACGGGTTCTAACGGGAAGACCACGACCACAACTCTGGCGGGTGAGATTGTTGCGGCGGGAGGCTTTTCGACAGCCGTCGGCGGCAATATCGGCACCCCGGCGATCTCCCTTGTCGAATCAGCCAAGCCTGACACCGTCGTGGTTCTCGAGGTTTCGAGCTTTCAGCTGGAGACGATCCAGACATTTCGTCCAAGAGTCGCTGTCGTGCTCAACATCACGCCCGATCATCTCGACCGCCATCGTACTTTCGAGGCTTACACAGATGCCAAGGCGCGTATCTTCGAGAATCAGCAGCCGGAAGATTCCGCAGTTCTGAACGCGGATGATCCCACCTGTGCCGGACTGGCCAGCCGGACGCGCGCACAGGTCTTCTGGTTCAGCCGCGAGAAAGAGATCAGCCAGGGCGCGTATGTCCGCTCTGGCCGAATCTTCTTTCGCGATGCCAAAGGTCAGCGCGAGATCATGGTGGTCTCGGAGATCCCACTCAAGGGAGGCCACAACGTCGAGAACGTGCTGGCTGCCGTGTGTGTGGGCGCTCTCCTGGGCTGCGAGCCTGCGCGCATCGGCAAAGCCGTTCGCGACTTCAAGGCGGTCGAGCACCGGTTGGAATACGTGGCCACGATCCGTGGCGTCGAGTACTACAACGATTCGAAAGCCACCAATGTTGATGCAACCATTAAGGCTCTGGAATCGTTCCCCGCAAATGTCCACCTGATTCTCGGAGGCAAGGACAAAGACAGCGACTACACCCAGCTCAACGAGCTGCTACGGCAGCGGGTCAAGCGCGTCTACACCATCGGCGCGGCTGCGGAGAAGATCGAATCGCAGATTAAAGGAGTGGACGTCGATCACTCCGAGACCCTGGAAACTGCACTAAGGCGTGCCGCCGCAATCGCCGCAGCCGGAGATGTCGTGTTGCTCGCCCCAGCCTGTGCCAGCTTCGACCAGTTCCAGAACTACGAGCACCGGGGCGGAGTTTTCAAAGAGGTAGTGCACGCCATCGCCGCAGAGGCCCGACCCTAGCCAATGCAGGCACAAGCGGGGCGCTCGCGTCTACATTGCGGACAGGAACCAAGATAGTTACAGACCATCGCGGAAATCACCGACATTCTTCTCCGTGTCTCCGCGCCTCCGTGGTGAAATGAATTTCCCATGGCCAAGCGCGTAAGCGTCGACAGCTGGCTGTTTACCGTCACTCTGATCCTGGTATTTCTGGGACTGGTCATGGTATTCAGCGCGTCTGCGGTCATGGCCAAAGAGCGCTACGGGTCCGGCTACTACTTCCTGTTGCGCCAGGTGGGATGGGCTGCCGGCGGGATCGTGGCCATGGTGGCTGCGATGAAGATTGACTACCGGCGCTACAAGCACCCCGGGGTTGTGTTTTCGTTATTGGGTGTCACCACCCTGATGCTGATCTCGGTCTTCTTCCTCGACCGCGCCCACAACACTCACCGCTGGATTCACTTCAGCGGCTTCTCATTCCAGCCGTCGGAAGTGGCCAAGGTCGCAGTCATCCTGTTCCTCGCATTCTTTCTGGAGAGCCGCATCAACTCCATGAATGATGTGCGAAACACCCTCGTGCCCGCGGTCTTGCCTACCGTGATGTTTTTGGGCTTGATCGTCCTGCAGCCCGACCTGGGCACCGCCATCGCGTGCGCCGCGATCACCGCTTGCATGCTGTTCGTGGCTGGCCTCGACTTGAGATATCTGGGTTATGGGTTCGCGCTGTCCCTGCTCCCGCTGTATTTCCTGGTTGCTCGTGTCGCCTGGCGCTGGGGCCGTATTACAGCGTTCCTGAATCCTTATTCAGATCCACAGGGCAAGGGGTTTCACATCATTCAATCGCTGATTGCGGTCAGTACAGGTGGCATCACCGGCCTGGGATTTATGGAAGGGAAGCAGAAGCTGTTTTATCTTCCCGAGCCGCACACCGATTTTATTTTCGCCGTCACCGCGGAAGAGTTGGGTCTGCTGGGATCGCTGGTGGTGCTGCTGCTTTTCGGAATCTTTCTGTGGCGTGGTGTTCGTACGGCGATCCGCACTCAGGACGTGTTCGGGCGCCTGCTCGCCGTTGGGATCACGAGCATGGTGGTGGTGCAGGCCTTCATTAACATGAGCGTCGTTTTGGGACTCATGCCGACCAAGGGAATCCCGCTGCCGTTTGTATCTTACGGAGGCTCGTCGCTATTCGTGACCCTGGCTTGCGTGGGCGTCCTGCTGAACATCACCAAGCAAACTGAGTGAGGCACAGGCCACGTGGGGACAGCCGCCCCCGCTGTCCGGCCGAGCAACGCTCGGCATTTGTCTGCACGACGGGCGAGGACGCCTTTCCTCCACTTAT
Source organism: Terriglobia bacterium (assembly GCA_963813645.1). GTDB lineage: Bacteria > Acidobacteriota > Terriglobia > Terriglobales > Acidobacteriaceae > JAIQFF01. The sequence continues at coordinate 201,890 of CAWEZS010000016.1, read as the reverse complement.
TCTGGCGCTCCTTAAACGTCAACTCTCGGTCATCTGCCATTGCAACTTCCGGTTTATAGTCAGACTATGCGCGCAATTCTGGCAGGGGGCGGGACCGGCGGACACGTGATTCCCGCGCTCGCCATTGCTCAGGAACTACAGAACCGATACGACGCCGAGGTTCTGTTCATCGGCACGGCGCGCGGCATCGAGAACCGGTTGGTCCCGGCAGCGGCATTTCCGTTGCGCTTAGTTCAGGTGGGCGCTCTCAACAAGGTCAGCCTCAAGACGCGGCTGAAGACTCTGTTCGATCTTCCCCGCGCAGTCTGGGACGCGCGCCGAATTCTCGCAGAATTTCTTCCCGATATTGTGATTGGAGTTGGCGGATACGCCTCCGGTCCCGCCATGTTGGCGGCGATCCTCAAGGGAACTCCGACCCTCGCGTTCGAACCTAACGTTGTGCCCGGCTTTGCCAATCGCATGGTGGCGAGGTGGGTTTCAGGTGCAGCGGTTCATTTTGAGGAGACCGCGCAGTACTTCCGCAACGCTGAAGTCACCGGCGTACCGGTGCGGGAGGCATTTTTCCAGATCGCCGACCCGGCTACCGCGAATACCAATCCTACCTTGCTCGTCTTTGGCGGAAGTCAGGGTGCGAGCGCCATTAATCAGGCCATGGTTCAATGTTTGCCCGCGCTGGTGAAACAGATACCGAATATCCACATCATCCATCAGACGGGAGAGCGCGGCTATAATGACGCGCAGGCTGCGTACCAGCAGGCCGGCTTGTCCGCTGAAGTCGCTCCGTTCATCACGGACATGCCTGCTGTATTCTCCCGAGCCGACCTGCTGCTGTGCCGTTCGGGTGCTAGCACGGTTGCGGAAATTACGGCTGCAGGCAAGCCGGCAGTTTTTGTTCCTTTTCCGCGTGCGGCTGATGATCATCAGCGGGTCAACGCACAGGCGCTCGAGCGTGCCGGTGCGGCCGTCGTTATAGAAGAGACCAAGCTGGAGCGAGTGTGGCTGGCCGATACCATCGCCGCCCTGCTGGGTGATCCCGTGCGCTTGCGACGCATGAGCGCTGCCGCCCGAGGCCTGGCACACCCTAACGCGGCCCGCGACATTGCCGAGATGGCAGCCCGGCTGGCAGGAATTGAAGAAGAGTCATCCTGAGCGGAGTGGCTGCTTCGCGCAGCGAAACGGGCACGCAGTCGAAGGACCCCTATAGGAAAATCGGGTCCAGGTGAAGTTGGGATGTTGTTGTGAGCGCCACGGAAGCAGCAATGCCGAGCACGATGACGGCAGTTCGACAACGATAGGGGTCCTTCGACTCCGTCGAACGTTTCGCGAGCGAAACGTTCAACTGCGCTCAGGATGACAAGAGAAATTGAATGTTTGCCAAGATTCAGCGCATTCATTTCGTAGGCATCGGCGGCATCGGCATGAGCGGCATTGCCGAGGTGCTGCTGACCCTTGGATACAAGATTTCCGGCTCTGATCTGAAGAATTCCTCCGTCACCCAGCGGCTGGCGGGATTGGGAGCTACGATTTTCGAAGGTCACGCCGCGGAAAACATCGCCGGGGCAGAAGTGGTTGTGACCAGTTCCGCAGTCGCGCAAGAGAATCCCGAGGTCGTCGAAGCCCACAAACTCCACATCCCTGTAATCCCGCGCGCTGAGATGCTGGCTGAGTTGATGCGCCTGAAGTACGGCATCGCGGTTGCGGGCATGCACGGCAAGACGACGACTACCTCGATGGTTGCCGCGGTCCTGGCCGCCGGCGGACTTGATCCGACAGTCGTAGTCGGCGGGCGCGTGGATGCCCTCGGCTCCAATGCCCGCATCGGCAAGTCCGAATACCTGGTCGCCGAAGCCGACGAGAGCGACCGCTCGTTCCTCAAGCTTTCCCCGGTGCTCTCGGTGGTCACCAACATCGACCGCGAGCATATGGATTGCTACCGCAACATGCGCGACGTGAAGAAGGCGTTTCTCGACTTCATGGATCGAGTCCCGTTTTACGGCGTGGTTGTGGTCTGCAATGACGATGCGCCTTTGCGGAGATTATTTGCCCAAATTCGGCGACGCACCGTGACGTATGGGACGCGCCGTGGATCAGACTTCCAGATTAAGCTGGGCAGGTCCACGTTTGAGTCGGCTGAACGCCAGCCCATCAGTCATTTTCATGTGACCTACCACGGCAGGGACCTCGGCGAATTCCGCTTGCATGTGCCCGGAGTGCATAACGTCCTGAACGCAACCGCAGCCATCGCGGTTGGAATCGGTCTCGACATCACGGCCGATGACATCCGCATGGCTCTCGAAAACTTCCGCGGTGTGGATCGCCGGTTCCAGTTGCGAGGCACGGCCGGAGGGGTTAGCGTGATCGATGATTACGGCCACCATCCTACCGAGATTCGTGCCACGCTGGCAGCAGCCCGCCAGTGCGGTTACGGCAGGATACACGTCATATTCCAGCCTCATCGCTACACTCGCACCCGCGATCTCATGGACGAATTCGCCGGCGCGTTCCAGGATTCCGACTCGCTGGTTGTCCTCGACATCTATGCTGCCAGCGAAGCACCCATCGAGGGCATCACCGGCGAAGCTCTGGCCCGCAGGATCGCTGAGAAGGCAAAGGCGGCCTCCTACGCCAGTTCCTTCGCCGATGGAGTCGCTCTGGCGCTGTCAGCTGCCCGCCCAGGAGACATGATTTTGACCCTGGGCGCCGGGAGCGTGTCCCAGTTGGGCCCCATGATCCTGGCCAAACTGAAGGCGAACGAAGCCGCTTCACCCCCGCCCCGGACAGCAGTGTCGGCCCCCTGAACTCTTTTCCGGTCTGCTCACAAAACATTCCAGGCCTGATAACGACTTTTTTCCTGGCTCGTCTAATGGGGCAAAGGGAAATGCCATGGAATCCGAAAAGATAATGTACTGGATGACGCTGGGAGTTCTCGCGATGGCCGCAACCACCGGGCTTGTGACCGGGCACCGGGGATGGAGCGACCGCATCGCCGACCGCTCCATTTACATGATGTCGCAGGCCTCCGAAACGGTAAGGAATTATGCCCAGATCGCGGGCGTGCTGTGGGGAAACAGCGACGGTGACGCCATGCCTCCTGCGGAGTTTGCGGCCGCCTTTCAGAATGAATTTCAGGACGAAATCCAGGGCGAGGTCGATAATCACTTGGCTTGTGTACAGAGCGTCTTAGCGCGTCATCAGGCTAAGTTGGCTCGTTTGCAGGCAATAAAAGTGCAGGTACGGGTGCTGAAACGCGTCCCACGCACGATGGTCCTGCCGGCCCGAAACGTGGTCATTGAAATTCCCCAGACTTTTTAGTGCCCTCCACAAACTACGTGGGGCAGATGTCCGCATCTGCCCAGTGGAGCGAAGCAGGCGCTGCCTTGGCCTGTGCAAAACCAGCCAAATTTTTGTATCTCTCTTGCTCAAAAGCAGTTATAGTATTTTTGCTCAAGCGATTCCCTGACGACAACTGACCTGAGTTGATGGCGCGGAAATCCGGTCCCACCATCTCGCAGGATGAGTTGTATCCACTGGCCGACGAGCCAGGGCGCGAAGGAGTGCAAGACGCGCGCCTGCTCGACTTGGACGTGGAACAGGAAGCCCCATTCCTGCGTGTACAGAAGCGCGTCTCCGTCCGCCGCGGTTCACTTCCCAAGAAAACTGTTACTCGCCTGACCTGGGCTGCTGTCGTGCTCGGCGTCGTGTTCCTTTGCGGGATGGCGGTCGCCGCACTTTATCACTACGGCGAGCGCTCCTGGCGTTTCCGGGTTGAATCGAGCGACGACATTGACATCAGCGGGCTGCAGAACGTTACTCGCGCGCAGGTCATGGAAGTGATGGGCGGAGACATTGGCCGAAACATTTTCTTCGTGCCTCTGGCGCAGCGGAAGGCGCAGCTCGAACAAATTCCGTGGGTCGAATCCGCCAGCGTCATGCGCTTCGTCCCCAACCGGCTGAAGGTGGAAATTCACGAGCGCACGCCGGTGGCATTCGCGCGCGTCGGAACCAAGATCATGCTTACGGATGGCGCCGGCACATTGATGGACTTGCAGGGCCGAAAGAAATATTCCTTTCCCGTGATCGTAGGGATGAATAACGGTGAGCCGCCGTCTACTCGGGCCGCGCGCATGAAAATCTACAACGACGTCGTCAGCCAGCTCGATGCCGGCGGCGCGCGCTACTCGCAGGAACTTAGCGAAATTGATCTTTCTGATCCCGACGATGTGAAGGTGATGGCCAACCATCACGCCGGCGAGGTGCTGGTCCATCTGGGATCTTCCAACTACCTCGAGCGCTACAAGATCTACGTCACGCACCTGCAGGAATGGCAGCAGCAGTTCGACAAACTGGAATCGGTGGACTTGCGCTACGACCGGCAGATCATCGTGAATCCGGATTTGCAGGGACCGATGAAGCAGCCGCCGCTCTCGACCGAAGCCGCCAAGAAGGCCATGGCGGCCGGAGTGAAGCCCGCCGCGCTGATTACTCGAATCCCAACTTTTCCCAGGCCATCTCCAACCTTGGCGGTGAAAACCGTAGGACACGCGCCTGCGAAACCGAATCCAGCCAAGCCACTCGCCAGTGTAAAAACCGTCAAGGCCGGACATCATAAGCCCCGCGTGCGCTGGGCCAGGAGTTCGACTAGGGCCAGAGCAAAAGCAAAGCTGGGCGTTGCTGCAGCCGCAAAGACCCAGCCCAAGACTGCGCTCAAATCTGTAGCGACCGTCAAGCCGGCGGCGAAACCGAGCCCGGCGATTGCCAAGGGAGAAACACAATAGAAATGGCGAACCAGCACGAGCACCTTCTGACCGCAATCGACGTAGGCAGTGCCAAGACCTGCGCGCTGGTCGCGGAAATTACTGACAACGGTTTGCGCTATCGCGGTCATGGCGTAGCGGAATCGCGCGGCTCGCGCAAGGGCGTCATCGTGGATCTGGACAAAGCCGTAAATTCGATTCAGAAGGCAGTGGAGCAAGCCGAAGACGTGGCTGGAGCGCCTATTGAGCACGCCTTGCTGGGCATGGCCGGGGCGCACGCGCGCGGCATCAACAGCCACGGCGGTCTGAGCTTCGGCGCGCGGGCGCGCGAAATTGGCCGGGAAGAACTGCGTGCCGCGGTGGACAAGGCCCGCGCCATTCCACTTCCTGACGATCGCGAAATCCTGCATCTGCTGCCGCAAGAATTCATTCTTGACGACCAAACCGGCGTCAACGATCCGCTGGGCATGATGGCGGCGCGGCTCGAAGTGCGGGTGCACATGGTCACGGTTGCTTCCAGCGCCCTGCAGAACGTGGTCACGGCCGTGAATCGCGCCGGCGTTCACGTAGACGACACGGTGTTCGAGCCCCTCGCCTGCGCCGATGCCGTCTTGCGTGCCGACGAACGCGAACTGGGCGTGTGCCTCGCCGACCTGGGTGCCGGATCCACCAGCATCATCGTTTTCCAGGAAGGTGCGGTCGCTCACACTGGAGTGATTCCGATTGGCGGAGACCACTTCACCAGCGATCTCTCGGTGGGACTCTGCACTCCGGTCGCCGAGGCGGAAAAAATCAAGCGGCTTTACGGCAATGCCATTGTGACCCTGATCCCCGAAGGAAATGAAGTCGAGGTTCCCTCGGTCGGCGACCGGCCGTCGCGGCTGATTTCGCAGCGCATGGTGGGAGAAATCCTCGAGCCTCGCTCTCGCGAATTGTTCGAAATGCTGCGCGACAACTTGCGGCATGCGGGAATGTTCGAGCTCTGCGTCGGTGGCATCGTGCTGACCGGCGGCGGATGCCGGTTACCCGGCATTCTCGAAATTGCGGAGTCCGTGCTGCACCGTCCGCTGCGCCTGGCCTGGCCCGTGCCGCTGGCCAAGATGCCATCCACGCTGGCCGAGCCGGAGTTCGCGACAGTTCTGGGCATGGTGTTCTACGGACACCGCGCCCGTATCGCCCGGGGAATTCAGAACGGGCGCTGGAGCAGCAAGCTGAAGGCCATGTTCGTAGGAAAGGGAGCATAGGGTTTCGTAGCGCCGGCATCTTGCCGGCTGTCCCGAGGGCGTCTCGCCCTCGGGGTTTGGGTTTTAGCCGGTGGGGGGCGAGACGCCCCCACGACAGCCGGCGGGACGCCGGCGCTACCGGGCGAGTTACGAGACGAGATCGTGAGATCAGGACAGAACGGCAAGAAAAAATCCATTGAAGGCGGCGTACATGAAAAAAGAAAACGACATCCGCATCAGCTTCAACGAAGACACCCGCAACGACGCCAAAATCAAGGTCATCGGCGTAGGTGGAGGCGGGAATAACGCGGTCAACCGCATGATCGATTCCGGCATGGAAGGAATCGAATTCGTGGTCGCCAACACCGACCTGCAGGCGTTGCGCATGTCACGCGCTCCGATGAAGATCCAGCTGGGAGTGAAACTCACCAACGGCCTGGGCGCCGGCGCCAACCCTGAAGTCGGACGCAAAGCAGCGCTCGAGGATTCCGACAAGATCATCGAGGCGCTCGAAGGCGCTGACATGGTATTCGTCACCGCCGGCCTCGGCGGCGGCACTGGCACTGGAGCTGCGCCCATCATCGCCTCGCTCGCGAGCGAAATGGGAGCACTCACGGTAGCGGTCGTCACCAAGCCATTCGCCTTCGAAGGCAAACGCCGCATGCAGCAGGCCGAACGCGGCATCGCCGAGCTGATGGATTCGGTCGACACCACCATCGTCATCCCCAACGAAAAGTTGCTGGCGGTCGCCCAGGACGCGGGCTTCTTCGAATCATTCCGCGTCGCGGATGACATCCTCCGGCAAGGCGTGCAAGGCATCTCGGACATCATCACCATTCCGGGCATCATCAATCGCGACTTCGCCGACGTAAAGGCGATCATGGCGGGAATGGGCTACGCGGTCATGGGCACAGCCACGGCCAGCGGCGCACGGCGGGCCGTTGATGCCGCACAAAAAGCGATCGCCTCTCCCCTGCTCGAAGCGGGCGCAATCGACGGCGCACGCGGCATTCTCATCAACATCACCGGTTCCACTTCGCTCAAGTTGGCGGAAGTGCAGGAGGCTTGCAGCATCATCCAGGGCGCCGCGCATGAAGATGCCAATATCATCTTCGGCGCCGTGCTCGACGAAAAGGCCAAGGACGCGGTCAAGATCACGGTGATCGCAACCGGCTTCAAGGATTCCGACATCCGGCGACGGCAGGCGGAGATGCAGAGCGGGTACGTCGTCTCTTCGTTTACCGAGGAACCGGAGCCCGAATATCGGCCCGAGCCGGTGCGTCCGCCCATCGTGATGGAGGAGGCGGCTCCACGTGCGATGGCTGCTGCTCACACCGAAGGCGTGGCCGTCGACACCCTGCGCGATGCCATGATCGCCAACTTCGAGAAGGAAGACCTCGACGTTCCGGCATTCCTGCGCAAGCGCACCGAAATAAGCTAGGGAATTTCGGCGTCTCGCCGGCTGTCCCGCCGGCGTCTCGCCCTCGGCGATTGGGCGTTCCCTAGTGCCGGCGCGAACGCGGCCCCCACGACAGCCGCCAGGACGGCGGCGCGACGAGGTTGTTGTCTTTTTGCGTCCGGCTCACGTCTAATTGCCTGCTGACGGAGAAACGCCCATGAAGCGCATCCTGATGTTGTGCCTAACAATTGTTATATGTCTAGGATTCATGCAGGCCGCGGCTCCGGAGCCGGGGTCGGGCAAACCGGAGTACACCAGCGACAATCAGCTGCTCCCGCCGAAGAACTTCCGCGAATGGATCTTCCTGTCTTCCGGCCTGGGCATGGCTTATAACCCTGGAAGTATGGATCACGTAATGTTCACCAACGTCTTTGTGCCGCAGTGGGCTTACGCTAAGTTTGTGGAGAGCGGGAAGTGGCCGGACAAAACGGTATTCGTAGTGGAGGAACGCTTTGCGGAAACCAAAGGCTCGATCAACAAAGTCGGACACTTTCAAACCGATGTCATGGGATACGGCGTGGAAGTGAAAGACGAAACCCGCTTTCCGGAGAAGTGGGCCTACTTCAACTTTGACGGAGGCTCAAAATCAGCGCAGGCCAATCCGAAAAATGCCTGCTGGCAGTGTCATGAGGACCACGCCGCCGTCGAACATTCCTTCGTACAGTTTTATCCCACGCTGAAACCGGTAGCAAAGAAGTTCGGGACTTATAAGCAATCGGCGGAGAACCCATAGCATAGTGGAATGTGTGGGACGGACACTCTTGTCCGTCCCTTTGACTTTGATTTGTACTTTTCGGGATCACAACAATCAACTTCAAAAGCGGCGGACAAGAGTGTCCGCCCCACACACGATCAATCCAGCCTTACCAGGAATACTTTGTCTTCTGCCGCCTTGGTGTCCCGGGCGACCTCTTCCGCTCGCTTGCGGTCGTCCTGCAATACTCTGACCCGAACCCACCAGTCCCCCACCGGACTGCCGAAGCTGATCACTTTCGCTGTCTTGTATCGCCGGGTAAGCCGGTTGGCCAGGGAGCGCGCGTCACCTTCGTCGGGAAAAGCGCCGATTTGCACCGCCCATCGCCCACCCTGGTCGAACGGCACCGGCGTCCGCAATACTTCCAGCCGGACTTTAGCCACGCCCGCCTGCCATATGTCGGCCTGCTTGGCAGCTGCCAGTGAAAGATCCACAATTCGTCCCTGCACGAAAGGTCCGCGATCAGTGATTCGCACGACGGTGAAATGTCCGGTCTTGATGTTTGTCACCCGCACGGTCGACCCCAGGGGAAGCGTGCGGTGGGCCGCGGTCAGCGCATGCATGTCATAGACTTCGCCATTCGAGCTGCGGCGATTGTGATACGGTGCGCCGTACCAGCTGGCATTTCCGGTTTCCACGGAAAGAGCTTTCGCTCCTTCCGGAACGGAAAGTTCGCGGGCGATCTCGTCCGCTTTCTCCTGTTTCTTGTCTACTTTCGATTGCGGCGTCGCCTCGGTCCGTTTCGGTGCGGAGGGATTCGGAACTGTAACCGTGGCCGTGGGCGGCTCGGCCAAGGCGGGGGTGGCGGCGGGTTGACCCGCGCCTGTTTCTTTCCGCCGCAGCCGCTCAGCATGGCTGCAACCAGCACCACGATCAGGATGCAGGCGGAGAGAGGCAACCTCACCGGCGCTCGGACTTGACCTCGTCCAGATAGTCGGCCAGCTTCGACATCTTCTCGGCCGCGACCCGCAACGCCTTGGTGGAGTGTTGCCGGACGGCCGGGACTACCTCGTCGTTGAGATAGGTGATGAATTCCGCTGTCTCCTTCTCCATGCGATCAGCGGCCTCAGCCACCGACTTGTTAACGCGTGCCGAGGCGTTCTCGACCTTGCGGTTGAAGTCCTTCATGCTGACAGTGTAGCCGTCTAAGCACAAAAATGCTCACCCGTCGCGACCGGATGGCAGGTCTGGTCATTATTCCCTCCAGTCGGCCGAGGGTCAACGGGGGAACATAGCGAGTAAAGGCCTGCAGGTCATTGGCCGTCAGCAGACCGCGGATGTTACGCTGTCGTAGCCGACGACTGAGGACTGAAGTCCGACGCCTGCTGTTAGAATTCTGCCATGCAGAATCGTTTCGCGATCCTTGTGCTCCTGGCGGCGACCCTGCTGCTGCAGGCTTGTACCGTATGGCACGAGCACCCGGGCAGCAGCAAATGGACCGATGCGACTGGCGGTGAAGGCCTGGAGCGGAGTTTCTGGAGAGAAGTGAAAGGCAAGAGGTGGAACGAACTGGAGCACCACATCGCCAGTAACTATGTCGCCATTTCTCCGCAAGGAGGCCGCCTCGATAAGGCGGCGGCGCTGGCCCAGATCCAGCAGTTGCAGTTGGACGACTACACCCTCGGCGACCTTGAGGGCGAAATGAACTCTGACACTTTTGTCGTGACCTACACCATCGTCATGCGCGGCACCTTCGGCGGCCAGCCCCTGCCGGCCGAACCATTACGGATGATGACGGTCTGGCAAAAGGAAAGCGCCGGATGGATGGCGATTGCCCATTCTGTTCTTGGGCCCGAGAATAAATAACCTAGCGCCGGCATCCCTTCGACTTCGCTCAGGGCAGGCTTTGCCGGCTGGCTCGGGGGCATCCTGCCCCGGGGTCGGGCAGGATGCCCGCCCGACAGCCGGCGGGACGCCGGCGCTACATAATCGTGATAAACGACCCCGCAATGAATTCAGACTGCCGCCTGAAATTCGATGGCTCTCAGACCCGTCGCTGGCGACAGCGTTTGCTGGCTTGGTACGACCACAACCGGCGCGACCTGCCCTGGCGTCGTGATCGCGATCCCTACCGGGTATGGCTTTCAGAAATCATGTTGCAGCAGACCCGCGTTGCCGCGGTGCTTGAGCACTATCACCGTTTCCTTAAGAGCTTTCCGACTGTCCAGAAACTGGCCTCGGCGCGGGAATCCTCGGTGCTGGCGGCTTGGAGCGGTCTGGGATATTACCGGCGGGCCCGCATGATGCACGCCGCCGCCAAGGCGATCGTCAAACAGCATGGAGGAAAATTTCCCGGCGGGATCGCAGAGCTGCGTGCTCTACCCGGCATCGGCCGCTACACGGCGGCCGCCATCGCCAGCATCGTCTTCAACGCGCCCGACAGCGGTCGTGGACGGAAATGTTGAGCGAGTGCTGGGACGCGTGTTCGGAACAGAATTGGCAGGCGAGCTCCTCTGGCAAGCCGCCGACGCATTACTGAACCGCCGGCGCCCGGGCGATTTCAACCAGGCCATGATGGAACTGGGCGCGCTCGTGTGCCTGCCCCGCCAGCCGCGATGCTCCATCTGTCCGGTGATCAGCCTGTGCGCCACGCGCGGGGCGCTGGATGCACCCCGGAAGGTAGCTCCTCAGCGGCGGCGCAACATTTGCTACGCCCTCGATCATCGCGGCGGCTCAATTTTCCTGGTGCAGAGGCCGCAAAACGCCTCACTGATGCCAGGCATGTGGGAGCTGCCGGAAATTCCCGAGTCGAGCGCGTCCGGCGAGGTCAGCGTCACAGTACGACACTCGATTACAGTCACGGATTACAGGGTGCGTGTGATGCGGGCTCGGGTGCCGGGTAAAAGCCGGGGCCGTTGGGTGCTTAGCACCCGTATTCCGCGGCTACCTCTCACCGGGTTGGCGCGAAAAATCCTGAGAGAGGCGCAGGTCATCTAAACAATGGGCTGGTCATGGGCCCCTTGGTAGCTTTAGTTTTTCGGAGGACGCACGATGGCGGCTTTGGCCCCGGGAACACATGCCCCTGATTTCATTTTGCACTCAATGGACGACAAAGTGTTTTCTTTGCAGGAAGCTCTGGCGCGGGGACCAGTTATCGGCGCGTTTTTCAAAGTCTCCTGCCCCACCTGTCAGTACGCATTTCCTTATCTGCAGCGGATCTACGAGGCGCATGGCAACAACGCTGTCACTATCGTGGGGATTTCTCAGAATGGAAAGAAAGATACGGCTGCTTTTCTAAAACAATACGGAATAACCTTTCCAGTTCTGCTCGACGACACAGCTTCCTATCCCGTCTCCAACGCCTACGGACTCACAAATGTCCCCACCATCTTCTGGATCGCGCCGGATGGCGAAATCGAAATTTCCAGCGTGGGCTGGATCAGAAAAGAGATGGAAGAACTCAACCAGCGGGCGGCAGAAGCCTCGTCCGAAGCCATCAAGCCGCTGTTCCGCCCAGATGAGCAGATCGCTGATTTCCGCGCCGGTTGAGGGTCGAAAAACTAGCCCGCGGTCGCGGGCTCGACACATTTCGAGCTTCTCCCCTTGTCATCCTGAGCGGAGTATGGAGCCCGCGTCGCGGGCTTCATACGAAGTCGAAGGACCCCTACCACCTCAACAGGTTTTCATCGGGATGGGATTCTCCTGGGCGCAATTTGCAACCACGCTCAAGATCGAAGCTGCCGAGAAACTCATAGGGGTCCTTCGACTGCGCGGCTGCTTCGCGAAGCGAAGCAGCTACTCCGCTCAGGATGACAAATCTCGTACAATACAAAGTTCTCAGAAGCCCACCCGGAGCCTCGAAGCATGCGCAAGAGTTTGGTTTTGCTGTCCTTGATTTTTCTGATCTGCAGCGTACTGGCACAGAACGCCACCCGGCCTATGTCGGTCCATTTCCCGCCCGCTGCGATTGCCGCATTTCAGAAGATTGACGCGGAACGCATCCGCGCTCATGTGCGCTTTCTGTCGCACGACCTGCTCGAGGGCCGGGGCACCGGGCAGCGGGGCGGTGACATCGCGGCGGAATACATTGCCACACAATTCGCCCTGGACGGACTGAAGCCCGCGGGCGACAACGGCACCTACATGCAAAAGGTTCCCATGGTCGGCATCACGCTCGCCCCGGAAACCACGTTTTCTCTGGTCCCAGCGAAAGGTTCTCCCCGGGACCTCAAGTTTCTTTCCGAGTACACCGCCTACGATGAGACCCAGCAAGCCGAGTCCAATGTGAATGCCGATATTGTGTACGTGGGCTACGGCATCCAGGCTCCGGAATACCAGTGGGACGATTACAAGGGCGTTGACGTGAAGGGCAAAGTGCTGCTCATGTTGGTGAACGAGCCCCCTTCCGACGATGTCAAATTTTTCAAAGGCAAAGCCCTGACCTACTACGGACGCTGGGTTTACAAATACGAACAAGCCGCGCGCAAAGGTGCCGTGGGCGCCATTCTGATTCATAAGACCGATATGGCGAGCTATCCCTGGGACGTGGTGCGCAATTCAGATTCGGGAGAGAAATCCTATCTCAAGCTGGACGGTTCGCCGAAATTGCAAGTCGCCTCCTGGATTCACCTGGATGCGGCCAAGGCGCTGGCCGCGTTGGCCGGCCTCGACCTCGACAAGATGATGGCCGATGCTCGTTCGCGCGACTTCCGTCCAGTGGCGCTCGCAGTCAAGCTGCAGGCCCACATGGTGAGCAAGGTTCGGCCGTTCGAATCGAATAACGTGATTGCTATGCTGCCGGGCTCCGATCCGAAACTGAAGTCCGAAGCCGTGATGTACACCGCCCACTACGATCACCTGGGCATCCGCCCCGAGATGCCAGGGGACAATATCTACAACGGCGCTGACGACAATGCCAGTGGCTGTGGTGTTGTGCTCGAAATAGCCCACGCCTATGGAACGGCGGCGCAGAGGCCGCGCCGTTCCATCCTGTTCGCATCGGTGACGGCGGAGGAGCAAGGATTGTTGGGCTCGGAATACTTGGGCAAACATCCTCCAATACCGGCAGGAAAAATCGCGCTTGACTTGAACTATGACGACATTCCACCTCTCGGGTCGCCTGAAGAAGTCGAATTGTCCGGCAGTGAACGCACTACTTTTTATCCCACTGTGCAGGCGCTGGCGCAGGAGTTCCGCCTGGCGATTCGCCCCGACTCGCATCCCGAGGCGGGACACTATTACCGCTCCGACCACTTCAGCCTGGCCCGTGTCGGAATTCCTGCGTTTTCAGTCAATGAGGGCGTCAAGTACAAGGGGCACGATGCGGCGTGGGGTTTGGAGCAGGCAGATGAATACACCGAAAAGCACTACCATCAACCGAGCGACGAGTACCATCCCGAGATGGATTTCACCGGTCCTGCCGTCATGGCCCGCTTCGGTTTTGCTCTGGGCTGGGAGGCAGCAAGCGCGCCAAAAGTCGTCGGTTGGGAAAAGGGCGACGAGTTCGAGTCAGCAAGACTGAAGAGCGGGACGAACTGAGAGCTTCAATGGTTCAGTGTGGTCGCGCGCGACTCGCCCGCGCTTAGGCGGGACGGGCGGGACGCCCGTCCTACATGATTCAGCATCGAGCTCAGTTTTCCATCACCCTGATTGCCGGACTAAGAATGAGCGTCGGTCCCGTCACCTGCTGCACATCATCCGCCGTCAATCCTGGCGCCACTTCTTCGAGCACCAATCCAGTAGGCGTGACCTGCATTACCGCCATTTCGGTGACGATCGTATTCACCACCTTCACTCCAGTCAGCGGCAGGGTGCATTTTTTCAGGATCTTCGGCTGACCATCCCTGGTGGTGTGTTCCATGGCGACGATCACGCGGCGCGCACTGGCCACCAAGTCCATCGCGCCGCCCATGCCTTTGACCATCTTCCCGGGAATCATCCAGTTCGCCAGGCTGCCTTCCTCATCCACCTCCATTGCTCCCAGCACGCTCAGGTCGATGTGGCCGCCGCGAATCATGGCAAATGAATCGGCGCTGGAAAAATACGCTGTGCCTTTCATCTCGCTGACCGTTTCCTTGCCGGCGTTGATGAGGTCACAATCCTCCTCACCCTCGATGGGATACGGGCCAATCCCCAGCATGCCGTTCTCGGATTGCAGGATCACATCCATACCCGCAGGCACATGGTTGGCCACCAGGGTCGGCATGCCAATACCCAGATTGACGTAGAATCCGTCACGCAGTTCACGGGCAATGCGCTTCACGATACGCTCGCGTTTGTCGACATCTTTCATAAATGCAGTCGTTGGTCGTAAATGGTCGTTGGTCCTTGGCCGTTGGTCGTTGGCCTCAAGCCCAAGGTCTATGGGTCTTGGCCAATGCCCAACGACCAATGCCCAACGACTATCTTTTCCTTACCGTTCTCCGCTCAATTTTCTTCTCGTACACTTCGCCTTGGAGAATTCGCTTCACGTAAATGCTGGGTGTATGAATCAGATCGGCTTCCAGTTCGCCGACCTCCACCAGGTGCTCAACTTCGGCAATCGTTACCTTGGCGGCGGTTGCCATCATGGGATTAAAATTTCGCGCCGTCTTGCGATATACCAGGTTGCCCCACTTATCGCCCTTCCACGCTTTTACCAGTGCGAAGTCGGCTTTAAGGGCGAGCTCCATGAGGTATGGGCGTCCATCGAACTCTCGCACTTCCTTGCCCTCGCCAACCACAGTGCCTACTCCAGCAGGTGTGAAGAATGCCGGGACACCGGCGCCGCCGGCGCGAATCCGCTCAGAAAAAGTGCCCTGCGGGATCAGGTCCAACTCCAGCTTGCGCTGCAGGATGAGTTGCTCGAGCAATTTGTTTTCGCCGACGTAAGTCCCGATGTGTTTGACGATTTGTCCCGCCGCCAGCAGCAGACCATTGCCCAAGCCATCCACTCCGACGTTGTTGCTGATGGTGGTAAGGTTCTTCGTTCCCTTGCGGACCAGCGCGCGAACCAGGTTTTCCGGGATCCCGCACAATCCGAATCCACCAATCATGATAGTGGCGCCATCGAAGATGTCGTGGATGGCTTCGTCCGCGTTGGCTACGACTTTATTCATCGGAGGAGAATTCTAAATGAAAACGAAGCCGTCAGCTCTCAGCTGTCAGCCATCAGCGTGTCTTTGGAGACTGACGGCTGATAGCTGATGGCTTTTTCTCTGCGTCTCTATGCCTCTGTGGTGAGGCTCTTCTCAAGTGATGCGCCCGCTCGAACTCGAGCGCCAACTCCCGTGTATCAAGGTTCTCGCGGATAT
This sequence comes from Terriglobia bacterium, assembly GCA_963813645.1. GTDB lineage: Bacteria > Acidobacteriota > Terriglobia > Terriglobales > Acidobacteriaceae > JAIQFF01. Next base: position 186,468 of record CAWEZS010000016.1, on the reverse strand, counting down.
GCGCCAGACGCTGTTCCAGCTTCAACAAGGCGTGCGCGATGTTTTTCTTGTTGGTAAGCGCGACGTCGCGCCACATGGAATACGGGCTGGCCGAGATGCGCGTCATCTCGCGCAGGGCACGGCCTCCGGTCTCGAGCAGGGGCGCGTCCTCGCCGTACTCATCCACCAGTGTTGCCGCCAGGGCAGTGGAAATCATTTGCGGCAAGTGACTGATCCAGGCACAGAGTTGGTCGTGCGCACCGGCTTCCATGCTGGCCACGCCCGCGCCGATACTCTCGACCCATTCCAGAAACTCGCCGCTTGCGCCTTCAAATACTTTTTGCCCCGAAGCAGGCGTTACAAACCATACCGCGCCCTGAAACAAGTCAGGGTCGGCAGCTTCGACGCCAGACTGCTCCTTTCCCGCCATGGGATGTCCAGCGAGGTAACGTCGGCCAACGTCCTTGCCGAACGTCGCCGTTGCGCGGGCCAGGATTTCGGTTTTCGTGCTGCCGACATCGGTCAGCAGAGTCTTCGGCGGCAGTGCGGGCCCTAGCCGGCCGATCAGTTCGACGATTGCTCCCACCGGCGCCGCCAGCAGCACCACCTGGCTGCCTCTTACGGCGGCTACCGGATCGGTGTGTCCTTCGTCAATCGCACCCTTGTCCCGCGCTTGCTTGAGCACCGGGGCGCGGTCGCAGCCGATGATCCGGCCAGGGAAACGCCGTTTCTTCAACGCCAGCCCGAAGGAGCCGCCGATGAGGCCCGTACCGATGATGGTGATCTGGCGAATTGCCATTTGACTTAACTAGGAGGCACAAAGTCACAGAGGAATAAACGGAACGGCGAAGACACTGCCCGCGCGCGAAAGCATGACTGGCATTTCTCCGTGTCTCTATGCCTCCGTGGTGAAAAGGGGTTAGGCCACCTTACGTCCTACGGCGGGTGCGATCATACGCAACTCGTCCATCAGTTTGGCGAACTGTTCAGGAAAGAGCGACTGGGCGCCGTCGGAAAATGCCTTGTCCGGATCATGATGTACTTCGATCAGCAGCGCGTCGGCGCCGGCCGCCAGCGAGGCGCGGGCCATGGGCGGCACTTTGTCGCGCAGCCCTGTGCCATGCGATGGATCGGACGTCATAGGAAGGTGCGAGAGTTTCTTGATGATCGGAATGGCCGACACATCCAGCGTGTTGCGAGTATAAGTCTCGAATGTGCGGATGCCACGCTCGCACAAAATCACTTCGTAGTTCCCGCCCGCCATGATGTATTCGGCGGAGAGCAACAACTCTTCCAGCGTAGCCGCAATACCGCGCTTGAGCAGAACCGGCTTTTTGACCTTGCCCAGCTCACGCAGCAGATTGAAGTTCTGCATGTTGCGCGCGCCTACTTGAAAGATGTCAATGTAGGGCAGCATGAGCCCGATCTGCGAGATTTCCATGACCTCGCTGATCACCAGCATGTTGAAATGATCGCCGGCCTGGCGCAGCAGCTTCAGGCCTTCTTCGCCCATGCCCTGAAATGAATAAGGAGACGATCGCGGCTTGAAGGCGCCGCCGCGCAGCACGCGCGCGCCAGCTTTCGCCACCTGCTCCGCGACCGTAAAAAGCTGTTCCTTCGATTCCACCGAACAGGGCCCGGCCATGACGACCACCTGGTCGCCGCCGATCTGCACGCCGTTGGCAAATTCCACGATGGTTCCGCCCGGGCGAAAACTGCGCCCCGCCAGTTTGTAAGGCGCGCTGATGCGGTGAACATGCTCCACCCCAGAAAGAACTTCCAGATTGCGAGTGTCAAAGTCCACGCGTGCGCCAACCGCCGCCAGCACGGTCTGCCGCTCGCCGGTGGTGCGGTGAACGGAGAAGCCCATCCGGACCAGGTGTTCTACCACCTGCTGGATCTGCTCATCGGTCGCTGATTCCTGCATGGCAACAATCATAGGTAAGTCAATAGTCGTCAGCTTTCGGCTTCAGCTCGTCATGTAAGACTAACGTTTGCTGATGAGCTGACGACTGACGAGCTGCCCTCAATCATTCACATCATTATCCAATTCCGTATCGCGTCCCCCGTCTGCGGCGGTTTCGGGGGCCATCTCCTGTTGCTGGATCCCGCGCATGATATCCATGATCCGCTCAAAGATGCGCTGCAAATCGCGGTCCGGCAACGGACCAGGATTCATGTTTCTCACATTTTCGAATACCTTGCGCTCCCTGTCGGGCTCGTAGATCGGCATGCCCGCCCCGCGCTTCAACTTGCCAATCTCATGGGCAGCCTGCGCCCGCTGGCTCAAAAGGTCCACCAGCTTGCGGTCCAGCTCATCGATCTTGGTGCGCCAGTCGGAAATGTCCATGGAGCAGTCGTCAGTCTTCGGTCGCCAGTCTTCAGTCGTTTAAGTGTCCAGCCAGTGGTATTTGGTCACAACCAGCCAGAAGCTGACCACCAATTGCTGTGGAAAGATGTCGTCGTTCTCTAGCCAACTGGCGCGGGAGTGCTGACGACCGGCGACTGACGACTGACGGCTACAAGCTGCTTTACAAATTGTGCCACACTCTCCGCTTCTTTGCCCGGATTGCGTTCGATGATCTCGACAATCGCGCTGCCCACCGCTGCCGCGTCAGCAAATTTTCCCACTGCCTTAAACTGCGCCGACGTGGATATGCCGAAGCCGACCGCAATCGGCAGGTCAGTATACCTGCGCAGGCGGCCCACCAACTGCGGCGCATCTTCGGGCATCTGCTGCCGGGTCCCGGTCACTCCGGTGCGCGAAACTGCGTACACAAATCCAGTCGACGCCTGGGCAATCTGCTTCAGTCGCGCGTCGGTGCTGGTGGGAGCGGCCAGGAATGCCGTCGCCAGAGTTCGTTTCTGCATCTCGTACAGATAGTCGCGCGATTCTTCCACCGGCAAGTCGGTGATCAAAGCGCCATCAACGCAGGCGTCCTGGGCCGCAGCGCTGAATCTTGCCATCCCCATACGCAGGACCGGGTTCAGATAGGTAAAAATAATAAGCCCCGCCTGCGAGCGCTGGCGAATTTCTTTGGCCAGTTCCAGCACCTGCAGCAGGGAAGTCCCGTGGCGCAGCGCGCGCTCGCTGGCACGCTGGATCACAGGTCCGTCCGCCACCGGGTCGCTGAAGGGAACGCCGAGTTCGATCACATCCGCACCGGCTTCAATGGCGGCAAGCGCGATGTCCCGCGACGTCGCAAGATCGGGATCGCCGCACGTGAGATAGGCGACCAGGGATGGCTTGTGTTTAAAAGAAAGTGGCATCGAAGCTTTTGGCGCGGTCCGTGGCCGGCTCAATCCAACTTCAGGTTTTCCCGCAAAATCCCAATATCCTTATCGCCGCGTCCGGAAATGTTCACAATCACCACGTCCGCCTTCTTCATTCCGGGTGCGCGCTTGATCGCTTCCGCGACGGCGTGAGCGGATTCCAACGCGGGAATAATGCCCTCGGTTCGCGCCAACGCTGTGCAGGCTGCGAGTGCTTCCTTGTCCGATGCCGAAACGTACTCGGCGCGGCCCGTGTCCTTCAGCCAGGCGTGCTCCGGGCCAATCGACGGATAATCAAGGCCGGCCGAGACGGAGTGAGTGGCCGCGATCTGCCCGCCATCATCCTGCAACACATACGAATAAGTTCCCTGCAGTACGCCGGGTGATCCTCCGCTGAAGCGTGCCGCATGTTCGCCCAGTCGCGGGCCACGCCCACCTGCCTCCACGCCCACGAGTTGCACCTTCTTGTCTTTAATAAACTCGTGAAAGATGCCGATGGAATTTGATCCCCCGCCGACGCAAGCGATGATGGTCCTCGGAGGCTTGCCCTCAGCCTTAAGAATTTGCGCCCGGGCCTCGCGCCCCATGACTTTATGAAAATCGCGCACCATCGTCGGATAAGGATGCGCGCCCAGCACGCTGCCCAGCAAGTAGTGGGTGGTGCGCACGTTGGTCACCCAGTCCCGCATGGCTTCGTTGATCGCGTCTTTCAATGTGCGGGAACCCGAATCCACGCCGCGGACTTCCGCGCCCAGCAGCCGCATGCGGAAAACATTCAGCTCTTGCCGCCGCATGTCTTCCGTTCCCATGTACACAACACATTCGAAGCCCAGCAGCGCGCATACGGTGGCGGTAGCCACGCCATGCTGCCCGGCGCCAGTCTCGGCGATAACGCGATGCTTGCCCATGCGCTCGACCAGCAGCGCCTGTCCCAGGCAGTTGTTGATCTTGTGGGCCCCGGTGTGAAGCAGATCTTCGCGCTTGAGATAGATTTTCGCGCCGCCTAACTGTTTCGTCAGGCGCTGCGCGAAGAACAGAGGAGTAGGACGTCCCGCATAAGTCCGTAGCAGTTCGTCCAGCCGGCGCTGAAAGCTAGGATCCTTCTTTGCCTTCTCGTAATGACGCTCCAATTCGTCCAGGGCCGCCATTAACGTTTCGGGAACATAGCGTCCGCCGTAGATGCCGAAGCGTCCCGCCGAAGGAACGACCGAGAGCGGCCTTGAACGGCCAACTCGTGTCATGGGGCGGGGTGGGACCTTTGCCGTTGCCATCTCAGTTTTTCTCTTCTATGTTTCGGACCGCGTTGATAAAGGAACGAACTTTCAGCGGATCTTTTTTCCCGGGCATGGCTTCAACTCCAGAGACCACATCGACTCCCCAGGGCTTCAGTATGCGGATTGCGTCCGCAACGTTGGTCGAATTCAGGCCGCCAGCGACGACCACCTTTACCTTTTCGCGGATGGTTTTGATCCCCGGGGCGGCCGTCTTCCAATCAAATGTCTTGCCCGTTCCACCCGGCAACTGAGGCGTCCCTGAGTCAAAGAAAACGGCGCTTATGCCTGTCTCTCCATTCACGTTCGACTCATCCCCGATTTCGGCAGCAGACAGAACCAGAAAGAGTTTCAGGTCCCGGTTGATTTTCAACGCTTCCATGAACTCCGGCTTGCGGGACTCTGCGCCATGCAATTGGGCGGCCGTCAAACCAGCCTGTGCGACAGTGCTCAAAATCCTTTCAACCGGTTCGTTCACAAAGACCCCGACTCTTTCGATGTTAGGCGGGAGGTTCTTTACAATCTCCCGCGCTGATTCCAGGTCAACCTTCCGCGGACTCTTCTCGTAGAACACGAATCCTAACGCATCCGCACCCGCCTCGACTGCGGTCAACGCGTCTTCCAGATTCGTAGTCCCGCAAATTTTGATCCAAGTCATGGACCCCAGTTATGAACTCCGATTCAAAAATCCCAGTCACGAAACCCAGTTCTCGGTTGTCAGTCGGGAGTTCTCAGTTATTCAGCGTTCGTGCTGAGTGCAGCTACCTCGCGGTCCGCATCGGCTAGCAAGACCTTCAAGGCTTCTCCGGGCGATGCTGCCTTCATCAGGGACTCCCCGATCAGGAATGCCTTGTATCCGGCGGCGCGTAGCCGGGCGATGTCCGCACCGTTATTGATTCCACTCTCCGCCACGGAAATCACATTCTGGGGAACCAGTTCTGCAAGCCGGAGAGCGGTGTTTGCATCCACTTCAAAGGTCCGCAAATCGCGATTGTTCACGCCTATAACATCGGAACCCGCGTCCACGGCGCGGCCTAACTCCTCTTCATTGTGGGCTTCGCACAGAACATCAAGTCCCAGCGCGCGGCTCTTCTTGCTCAAGGCAATCAACTCCGCTGGCGAAAGCACGGCCACGATGAGCAGGATCGCATCGGCACAGCAGGCGCGTGCCTGCAAAAGCTGGAACTCGTCGACGATGAAGTCCTTCTGCAAACAAGGAAGCTTGACGCTGGCGGAGGCCCGCTGCAGGTTCTCGAGCGACCCCTGAAAGAACTCTTCGTCCGTAAGTACGGATAGTGCTACTGCCCCCGCGCCCGCCAATTCCTCAGCCAGGCTGGTGGGATTGAAGCTGGCGCGGATCAGTCCGCGGGAAGGAGAAGCTTTCTTCAGTTCGGCGATGATTGCCGGTCCGGTCCTGCTCCTGGCTGCTAGTGCTCGCCGGAAGCCCCGCGGAGCATGCCGCTCGGCTCTTTGCTCCAGTTGACGCAAGTCTGCGGAGCGTTTCGCATCCACAACTCGACGACGAGTGGCCGCAACGATCTGGTCAAGGCCGGTGAGCATAAGGAATCTAAAGATTATACGGGAACGAGCGGGAATACCGTTGCAGGAGCGGGGCTGGGTTCCTACGTACGATTGTGGAGGCCGGGCGTCCCCGCCCGGTCTCCACAACTATCTCACTGGGTAGAAAACTTGAACACGGTCTGCGATTTAAAAGTCTGTCCCGGCTTCAAGATGGTTGACGGAAAATCGGGATGGTTGGGCGAATCTGGAAAATGCTGCGTCTCCAGGCAGAGGCCGTAACGCAGTTTGTAGACGTGCCCTTGTTTTCCGGTGATCGTTCCATCCAGGAAATTGCCGGAATAAAACTGCACGCCCGGCTCGGTGGTGAATACCTCCAGCACGCGTCCGCTGGTCGGTTCATGGACTCGGGCAGCCAGGGTCAGGCTTTTGTCCTTCCGGTTGATCACCCAGTTGTGATCGTATCCGCGTCCCACCACCAACTGTTCGTAATCTCCATTGATGCGATCGCCGATCGCAGTCGGCTTGGTGAAGTCCATCGGCGTGCCCTGGACCGGACGCAGCTCGCCGGTCGGAATCAGCGTCTTGTCCACCGGGGTGAAGCGGTCGGCGTTGAGCATGAGGTGATGTCCAAGAATGTCACCGCTGCCCTCTCCCGCCAGATTGAAATAACTGTGCTGCGAAAGATTCAGCGGCGTGGCCTTGTCGGTGGTGGCTTCGTAATCCAGAATCAGCTGATTATCGTCCGTCAGCGTGTAGCTGACTTTGACTTTGAGGTTGCCGGGATAGCCTTCCTCACCGTCCTTGCTCAAATAGCTGAACGCAACTCCGACCCCCTTTGCGTTCTTAAACTCTTTAGCCTCCCAGACCTGCTTGTTGAAGCCGTTCACTCCGCCGTGCAGTGTGTTGGGGCCGTCATTCTTGGCCAGGGTATATTTCACCCCGTCGAGGGTGAACGTCGCGTTGGCAATCCGGTTGGCATAGCGTCCCACGATGACGCCGAAATAGGGAGGGTTGACCAGATATCCATCGAGCTTGTCGTGTCCGAGGACAACGTCGCCCATCTTGCCGCTCTTATCCGGCACGCGCAACGATACAATGATGCCCCCGTAGGTCATGGCGCGGACTTCGACGCCCTTTGAATTGGTTAAGGTATACAGATCGACCGGCCTCCCGTCCCCGGTTTTCCCAAACGATTCCTTGCGAACCTCAGCTTTGCGCTTTGACGGCGCCGTCTCTCTTCCCATCACGGCAGAGGCGAAGAGTGTCAGTAGCAGGATGTAAAGCATTGTCATTTTATGGTTCATCATAGTGGAAACCGTAACATGGCAACTTGCGCGCCGCCTAGGTTAGCACGCTCCGCGCCCCTCGATACAATTTTTCCATGCGAGAATGCACCGCACTTGTCCCTGTGCGATGCTTTTCAGACTCAATTTCTCAGTTCGGAAACCTTACTTTAGTGCGGTTTTAAACAGAATTCTGCCCTTCTGGCACCCCATCAATGGCTTAGAACCTCTTAGAATGAAGACATGTTTTGTCGGGTCTATCTCTTGCTCCTGGCTTTCGTACTTCTGCCTGGAAATTTGCTTCACGCTGACACGGCGGCGTTTGACTTGGCCGGGCCAAGAATAGAAATAAGGGTAACCCGGGCCGGCAAGACTCTGCCTATTTCTCGGGTGCCAAATCTGCAGGCGGGGGATCGCATTTGGATCCATCCCGACATGCCGGATGGGGAGTCCGTGCGTTTCCTCATGATTGCCGCGTTCCTGCGCGGTTCGACCAATCCACCGCCCGAGGACTGGTTCACAAAAGTTGAAACCTGGAACAAACACGCCCGCGAAGAGGGGGTCGTGATTACCGTTCCAGCCGGCGCCCAACAGGCGTTGATCTTCCTGGCGCCGCAGACGGGCGGCGATTTCGGCACACTACGGTCCGCAGTGCGGGGCAAACCAGGCGCATTCGTGCGCGCGTCGCAGGACCTGAATCAGGCAGGTCTGGACCGTTCGCGTCTCGACAAATATCTGAGCGTGGTCAGGGAAATGTCCGGCGATGACGATACCGTTCTGCACGACCGGTCTGTTCTGCTGGCCCGCAGTCTCAACATCAAGCTCGATAATGATTGTTTCTACAAGCCCCGGCAGCAGCAGGAATCGTGTCTGACCCAACACACCGATCAATTGGTTCTCGATGATGGTCACAGCCAGTCCATGGTGGCGGCCCTCACCTCTGGCAGCGGCCCCGATCTCGTCGGACAGTTGAGCACAACCCGGCTGGCGGGCGGCGGCGCCTACAGCCCCTATGTAGGGGCGGTGGTGGATGTGGCGAAAATGCTGGAAAGCTTTCATACCCCCGATTACCGGTATATTCCAGCATTGGCGCTGCCTCACCTCGATGAACTAAACCTGAAGCTCAACAATCCGCCTTCGTTCCGCAAACCGATGTCGGTCATGGTGGTAAGTCTGCCGGCAGTGGAGTCGGCGCAGTTGCCCCCGCTTCGGCCCGTGGATCCTCACCAGGCGCTCTGTCTGGAGAAGCCTGACTTGCTGCTCGCTGCGGACGGCGCTCCGGTAGTCTTCTCGACCGATTACGCCCACAGTATGGTCCTGCACATCACCGACAAGTCGGGCCATGCGTTTGATCTGCCTGCAACGGCGGATGCGGCGCGTGGTGGTTTTTCCATCGCCACGCATGGCGTCGCGGCAGACAAGTTGGAGGGCGAGGTTAAGGGAACCTTGCGTGGAAACTGGGGATTCGACTCCTTCGAGGGGCCTTCTTTTCGTCTGCAAAATTCACACCCGGCAAAGTGGGTTATAGCCTCGGCTGACGAAAGTGCGCTGGTCGTGGGCCGCGAGGACATGGTTCATTTCAAATCGGACGCCGCAGCCTGTGTCGAAGCGGTCACCTTGAAGAATGAGCAAGGCAAGGCGATTAAGCCCACCTGGAATTCAGCAAAGGGTGACGAACTCGAACTCAAAGTTCCTTTGAAGGACGAGAGCCCGGGAAAGATCACGGTGCTGGTAAAACAGTACGGCGTTGGAAAACCCGACGAAGTTGAACTGCGCAGCTATTCCGAAGCCGCGCGTCTGGACAAATTCGTAATCAATGCAGGCGACTCCCAAGCAACTCTTACCGGAGCGCGTCTGGACGAGGTGGCTGGCGCAGAACTCGACAGTGTCCATTTCGCTCCCGCTGGATTCTCGCGGTTGGACAACAAAGATGAACTCCGGCTGAGTACCGAAGCCAAGGATATTTCTACGTTGCATGCCGGCGACAAAGTCACCGCCAAGGTAACTCTCAAGGATGGCCGTACGTTGAGTGTCGACACCGTTGTCGATCGGCGGCGTCCCCGAATGACGCTTTTGAACCAGACCATTCAACCCGGACCGGCTCCGACCGCTATTCGATTGAGCAATCAGGATCAGCTGCCGCAGGATGGGAAGATTTCGTTCTTCTTGAGCGTCGAGGTCCCGGAAACATTTACGCGTTCGCAGAAGATCGAGGTAGCTACGGCAGACGGTTCTTACAGCGTCGCCCTGAGCGTGGACGAGGGTACTCTTGTTCCTCAGGACGCGCACACGGTGATGGCGATTTTCGATCCACTGAAGAGTTTCGGACCATCGGCCTTCGGCCCGCTGCGTTTCCGCGCAGTGGAAGGGAATGCCCGAGGTGATTGGCAACCGCTGGCCAACCTGGTGCGCTTACCCGTCCTGAAGGAAGTGGGCTGTCCGGAGGCTCCGGACAAGCAATGCGCACTCAATGGAACCAATCTCTTCCTGATCAGTTCCGTCGCTTCGGATCCCGAGTTCAAACACTCCGTGCCGGTGCCAACCGGATTTGCGGAATCCACATTGAGCGTGCCGCGTCCGGACGGCAGTCTGCTCTACATCAGACTGCGGGACAATCCCTCGGCGGTGAATCCCGCGGTTGTACCGGTCGTTCAGACTCAGCAGTAAACCGCCCGACTCTGGGACTCGGATATCTTGAACCGGCCCGCCGAAAGAACGCCAGGATACGACCGGAACCGGCCGCATTCAGAGAGGAGCTACAACAACCTAAAACCGTGGTGCCATCGAAGGGACTCGAACCCCCACACCCTTGCGAGTACATGGACCTGAACCATGCGCGTCTGCCAATTCCGCCACGATGGCAATAAGTGACTGGGATGCGGCTGTCTTTTCAAGGCCGCCTTCCAGGAAAGGACTACGAGTAATATTCTACAGGGGGAGCGTAGGCTGTCAAACCCCGGACCGCAATGGAAAATGCCGCCAAGCCCGCTGACGTTGTCGCTAACCTCCGTGCCCTCGCCCACGACCTCAGCAACTCGCTGGAGACGGTGCTGCAGGCTGCGTACCTTTTGCAGGAGGCGAAACTCGATGGCAAGAACAAGAAGTGGGCACAAGCCATTGACACCGCCGCGCGCGACGCCGCCCGCATCAATCGTGAGATCAGGAAAATATTAAATTCAGCGAGCTAGTGGGTTCGTCGTTGGCCAAGGCCTAAGCCCGCGCTGGCTTTTGCCAACGACCAACGGCCAAGGACCGACGACGGTTTTTAACCCTCCAGCTTCGCAGTCATCGTGATATTTGCTTTGAGCAGTTTGGAAACTGGGCACCCGCTCTTGGCATTTTCCGCGGCCTTTTGAAATGCTGCGTTGTCCGCGCCCGGCACGCGCCCGACGACGTCGAGATGGACGGTGGTGATGGCCCACCCGGAATCGAGCTTTTCCAACGTCAGCGTCGCGGTCGTCTCAATGCTTGATGCCGTGAGGCTGGCGGCGCCCAACTGTCCGGAAAGCGCCATGGAAAAGCATCCGGCGTGCGCTGCCGCGATCAGCTCTTCGGGGTTGGTTCCGGGAGTATTCTCAAAACGCGTTGCAAACGAGTAGGGAGTGTTGGACAACACTCCACTGCTTGCGGAAACCACTCCCTTACCGTCTTTAAGCCCGCCCTTCCAGATTGCGTTTGCCTTGCGCTGCATGGGACTCTCCTGATCTTTATGAAGTGGATTTGCGTCCCCGCTATTGTAGACGGACGCGACCCGAGATGTCAGGCGAACGGGGTGTCCGCCACCGGCGTCATCCTGAAGGACTTCAGTCCTGAAGGATCTCGCGCGTACCGCCACAACGTTTGTGAGTGGAGGACGGGCGTCCTCGCCCGTCAGGTAATGGCCTGTACATGACGGGTACATGACGGGCGGGACGCCCGTCCTCCACGTGCAGGTCCGCTGCACGCCAGATCCTCCGCAAGCTCAGGATGACCCAATCAAGATATTGGAAAAATTCACCGCGCAGTGGGCAAGTCGCTGTTCCAGCAATTCACAGCCATCCGCCAGGCCCCGAGCCGGCGCCAGGTGTGCACGAACTTCCCGCGCTCGACCACGGTGGTACGGTTCACCTGGTAAATTGCAATTGTGTAGCGGCCAGTTTCGACTGCCACGTCGCCCGATTCCTCGACCCGTAGCGTTTCCATGCGAAGATTCTCATAGCCGGCTTCTGCAATATTGCGAAGCATCAACTCGATCGCCTTCGGACCCTGCTCCCCCTCGCGGTTTGGCGGCATCAGCAAACCGTCCGACGTAAACAGGGCCGACGCCTGATCGTAGTTTCCAGTATTGAATGCAGTGGCAAAATCCTGCGTGAGTCCGCGGATCGCGGACTGCGCGTCCAGCCATGAATTGACATTAGGCGCGCTGCCAGATACGGGCCGGTACATCGTGAGACCTCCGGGGAAGGGACTAGCAGGCGGCGCAATACTTTCCAGGTTGCATCGCCGGTTCGAGCGATCTTAACTCAAAGCAATGTGGAAAACGTTCCACGTCGCCTCGCACCACCAGTTTTTCGGTGAATGCCTCGATCTTTGATTCCAGGAGTTATGATTGGTTGCCCGGTTTTCTAAAGCAACGAACTGCTGGGGAAGGGGTCTGAAGATGTACTTCGAACAGTTTTATCTCGGCTGTCTTGCCCATGCTTCCTATATGCTCGGGTCGCAAGGTGAAGCCGTCGTAGTCGATCCTCAGCGTGACGTAGACCTTTACCTGAAGGCGGCCGAAGACCACGGGTTGGAGATCCGCCACATTTTTGAAACCCATCTGCATGCCGATTTCGTCTCTGGACACAAGGAACTTGCAGCCCGAACCGGGGCAAAAATTTACTTTGGCTCTCAGTCCGGGGTCACCTTCGACCACGTGCCCGTTCACGACGGCTTCGAGCTGCGCTTCGGCAAAGCTCAGATCAAGGTTCTCGAGACCCCAGGCCACACGCTGGAGAGCATCTGCCTGGTGGTCACCGATGATGAACAGCCGGTCAAGCCCTGGGCCGTATTGACCGGGGACACACTATTTATCGGTGACGTCGGCCGCCCCGATCTTTCCCGCACCCACTCGCCCGAGCAGCTCGCAGGCATGCTATATGATAGCTTGCACAACAAGCTGTTGACGCTGCCGGATGCAGTGCTGGTGTATCCCGCCCATGGCGCCGGTTCGCTCTGCGGCCGCAACATGCGCGCCGAGCGTTCGTCCACCATCGGTACCGAGCGCCTTACCAACTACGCGCTCAAAATACAGAGCCGGGAAGAATTCATCACACAGCTGACCAGCAATCTGCCGGCACGTCCCGACTATTTCCTGCAGGACGCCGAGATCAATCGCGGAGGCGCCCCTGCGCTCTCCGACCTGCCGGAGCTCAAGGCAATATCGCCGGCGGAAGTGAAAGCTATCTTGGAAGAGGGCGGGATCGCCCTCGATATTCGGCCGGGTGATGAGTTCGCTGCCGGCCACGTGCCCGGCTCCATCAACATTCCGTTGTCGGGACAATTCGCTTCCTGGGCGGGAACGATTCTCGGTTTGCAGTCGCGTCCCGTGCTCATTGCCGATGCGCCGGAACAGTTATCTGAAGCTCGCCTTCGCCTCGCCCGCGTTGGCATTGAAGCCGAACGCGGATACCTCGATGGCGGCGTGGCCGGATGGAAGCACGCCGGATTGGATCTTGCGACGCTTCACGAGATCAGCGTGCAGGCGCTAGAGCAGCAGCTCTCGGCCAACAAAATTCAGGTGCTCGATGTCCGCCGCGAAGCGGAGTGGATGGCCGGGCACGTTGACGGAGCCGCATGGTGGCCGCTCGATCGCTTCCGGATTTCTTCTCCCGAGGTTGATCTCAATGTTCCTCTCGCAGTCCATTGCCAGAGCGGCTACCGCAGCATGATTGCCTGCAGTCTTCTGCAACGCGCCGGCTTTAAGAACGTCGTGAACGTAAGCGGCGGGTTTGGCGCCTGGCAGGAAGCAAAGTTGCCAGTCGCGACCGGCGCCCCCCTGGAGGCCTGAAGTGCCTGTGTGGCGCGGGCGCCCTCACCCGCGGCTTTTGGACGTTTCTCTGTCAGCGTTCGCGGGCTAGGACGCGCCCGCGCCGCACCTGCACCAAAATCGAATCTCCCTGTAGAATGCCCCTACCAAATCTGATGATCACTCTTGCCGACGTCCAAGCCGCCCTGGAGCGCATTCGCCCATCCATCTATCTTTCGCCGTGCACTCTTTCAGCCACTTTTTCTCAGCTGACCGGCAATTCGATCTACCTGAAACTCGACAACCTGCAGAGAACCGGCGCATTCAAGGAGCGCGGCGCGCTGAACAAGCTGTTGACCATGAGTGCCCAGGAACGCGAGCAGGGCGTAATTGCAGCGTCAGCCGGAAATCACGCCCAGGGACTGGCCTATCACGCCGGACGCCGTGGCATCAAGGCCCAGATCTGCATGCCGCTCACGACGCCGCTGATCAAAGTATCCGCGACGAAATCCTACGGAGCTGAAGTCGTCCTGGTCGGGGCAAATTACGACGAAACTTGCGAAGAAGCCATCCGGCGGAGCCAGCAGCAACATCTCACTTTCGTTCATCCTTTCGACGATGACGCGGTCATCGCGGGCCAGGGCACGCTCGGGCTCGAGATGTTGCAGCAGCATCCCGGAATTGAGGCAGTTGTGGTCCCCATCGGCGGCGGTGGCTTGATTGGCGGCATAGCCTGTGCCATCAAGGAGACAAATCCGAAAGTCCGCATCGTCGGAGTGCAAACCAACCGTCTCCCGTCGATGAAGGTCGCAGTGGCGGAAGGCAAACCGGTCACTCTACCTCCGGCCGCGACCGTCGCTGACGGCATCGCCGTCCGCAGGGCGGGAGACCGTACTCTTCCCTTGGTGCAGAAATACGTGGACGAAATCGTCACCGTCGATGAAGAAGAAATCGCTAACGCTGTTCTTCTCCTGCTGGAACGCGAAAAGACCATGGCCGAAGGGGCCGGAGCAGCCGCCATTGCCGCCTTGATCAATCGCAAAATAGAAATTGCCGGAAAGAAGATTGCAGTGCTGGTGTGCGGCGGCAATATGGACGTCACCTTGCTGTCGCGCATCATCGAGCGAGGTCTGGTAAAAGACGGACGCCTGGTCCGCTTGCGAGTCCATCTCCCCGACTATCCCGGAGCATTGCACCGCTTGACAGGAATCCTAGCCGAGCACCGCGCAAACATCGTGGAGACTTCGTACGATCGCGCCTACTACGGAGTGAACCTGGGAGAGACCGCCATCGACATCACCATGGAAACCCGCGGTCCAGATCAGATCGCCGAATTGCTCTCCGCTCTCTCAGGCGCCGGTTACTCCCACGAGCGAATCCTCTAAAAAAACATGTGTGGGACGGACACTCCTTCCAATTTCGCTCAGGGCAGGCTTGTCCGTCATATTTGAATTTGACTTTGGAGCTGACTTTGAAGGTTGCAGATTCTTCACTACACAAACCCTTCCCGCAATAAGTTGCAAAGGCAAACTTCATCAACTAAGCTTTATTTCTCCGCAGCGCCGGGATGGCGGAACTGGCAGACGCAGCGGACTCAAAATCCGCCGACCTTCGGGTCTTGGGGGTTCGACTCCCCCTCCCGGCACCACAAATTCCCTTTTGTTTTGAAAGACCTGCGGGTGTCTAGAGTGTACATGCGGCACCTGATGTCCTGTGCAAACCCTCTGGCTGTAGTAAAGCTGTAGCAATTATTGGGTGTCAAGCGTCGCTGGAAAGTGGGGTAATTGAGAAGTTGAAAGCTGCATGAAATCGTCCGCACCGATGAGCCGGAGCACGATCCGCACAGGAATGGGAAATCGTCGGCGAGTGGGATCATGCACGATGGTTGGTGAGGAAAGCTGATACTGCACGCCACGAGTTTCAAGCTGGCATGCTCCAGCGGAGACCACATTTCTGACCCATTCGCTTTCTCGACCGTAGGTGAGCGCGATGAGGAATCCCTCCGGTGCTCGAAAAACATTCACTGGTGTCCGGTAGACCCTGCCTGACTTTCGACCTACATGCGTAAGAATGCCGAAGCCGAGCAATCGGGAGGCGAATCGGCTCGTGATTCGGTTCGTGACAGCGAGATTGAAGGCTGCTACCCAGCGTTTGCGGAATCGGATTAGAAGGATGGGAGCCACAAGGATTGCCAGAAGTAAGGTGACCGCTGTGATGATCGGCATGTCCAATTACCTTCCTATCACCTACAGTTCAGCCCTTTTGTCCGCCAGCAACTAGGACGAGGGCCATTGCAGCTTCGCATACTCGGCTTCGTTCAGGATGGGAATGTCCGGTAGGCACTTTCGGCTACATCGCCGAGAAGGCTTCGGGGTTCGGCGACAGAGTCCTTAAGCGCGACCGGGACCCACGGCGAATAGACGAAAAACCGAACCCGCTCGGGTTCGGCTGAAGGGCACGCTTAACGGGGTAGATTTGAAAGTGACATTGACGCGGTCGTGAGGGTCAAACGTCCAATTCCGGCACTAACCCATGACCGCGCTGTTCGGAGTTACATACCAAAACCGTACCCGTTTTACGACTCTGCGACTGTTCAATTTTATACAGTTTTGGAGAATAAGACCGGCTACGTTGGGTGTGAGCAGACTCCGGGGGGAGGCTGTCCGAACGAGCGTCCCAAGACTCAGTCGAGTCTGGGGCGTTTTGTTTTGGAGATGCGCAAAATGCATTTGTCACGTTGACTCTCTGCACCGGGTCGCATTGTCGGTTATTGTCACTCCGATCTCCTTAGTGAGCGCCCGGCATCCAACCAGGGCTGTAATGAAATTGTAATGGTTGCACGATCAGAACGAATCATTTCCAAGCAGAACGGATCACATCGACTGATTTGTAACCCGCTGAAAAGAGGAGTAGAGTAGAGCATTTTCCAAACCGTTCAGAACCCACCCGCGTATTGCTAAACCGTTGTACTTGGCTGACCTCCGGGTCGGTCTTTGACAAGACCGATGGGTTGCCCAGGGGTTTAAAAGACTCCCATTGTCCCTCACCGATGTTTTTGCGCAGCATCCACGTCCTTGTCGCCCTTGCCCTTGGAAAATACCGGACTATCGATCGTTCCGCCAATCCGAAAGGGAAACTGCAGCTTACCGTCTTTTAATGTGGCTCCGGACAGCCGGGCAATGGTGTTGGTGAAGAAATTCTCCTTAGTTGTAATCTCCGCCAAACCGCGATAGTTCAACTCGTCAGAGCCTGACACGCTGACGCTGCCCGAGCCGTCCACATCGACCCCGTAGCCATCAATGTCTATGACCTTGCTAGAAATCCGCTGATCGGCTAGCTCCAGATCGGTGGTTATCAAGTTAAATGAGGAAGGATCGTTTTTGGCTGGACCAAGATCGTTGAAGTGCGCCAACTTCATCAGATTCGCGTTGAGCTTAAGACTCGGCACCTGGCCATTGCGCACCGTCAGGTGTCCGGCCCCGTGGATTCCCGCCAGCGGTCGGAGCGAATGTGCGATTTCTCCCGCTAACCTTACCTCTCCCTCCATCTTTCCGGTCATCCTTCCACCGCCATTTGGGAAGGCTGCCAGCAACTGGGCTAGGTTGATTCCGCTCAATCGCGCATTGGTGATGAAGCTTGCGTTTTTCTCCGACAAGTCGAAGGAGAGACCACCCACGGCACTCCCGCCATAGACTCCCGCTTTGACGTCCGTGAAAAAAACGCGCCTCGACTCCAACCGCAGTTTGGACTCCAGATTTCTTACCTTAACGGCGCCGAAGCGCAGAAGACCCACCTTCAGGCTGCCCTGGCCGTCCATCGAGGACGAAGAAGGATTGATAATTCCGGCCAGGTTCACCTGCTCTAGTTCACAGGAGATCTCATGGGCCTCGAAAAAAATCGGGCCCGCTGCGTCGGACGGCAAAAGATTCGAGGCTATCATCAGCCCCCGCTCAATTTTCACCCGCGAAATGGGGCCGAGAGGAAAAGCATTCGCAGAAACCTTTGATTGAGGATTCTCGAAGTTCCACGGGCCGTCGGGGTCCGAAGTCAGATTCCAGACCGGATCCTCAAGTACGAGGGACTTGATGACCACCTGCCGGTGCAGGAGCGCTCCAACGTTAAGTTCGGCATCGATCCGGGCTACCTGGGCAACATAACCGGACGGAAAGATCGGAGGGTTCTTCACGCCGATATGATCAATGTGAATCGTTACAGGGAAAAACGTGAGTGCCAGCCGTCTGATTTCGACTTGCTTCCCGGTTTTTTCTTGAAGAAAGGAGATCACCTGAGGCCGATAGCGATCTACGTTAACGAGGGCGGGGACAACGAAAACAAACACGAACAACAGTGCCGCGGCGAGTCCCAAAACGATTAGACTTGTTCCACGGCGGATGGGCATAACGAACTTTACAATACGATTGTTTTGGTGCCAGGCAATACGAGCAAGCGACTGGCATATCCTGGCGTGCTATAAAACCGGTCGTTAAACAATTCAAACAATTCAATTTTGAACACGTTTGGCGCAATTCCATCCGTGCAAGTAGCTGCACACCACTTAGAAAAATTCACCCATCTCAGGAGCGGTGCTCGCGGCCGCCGGGTAACTTGATACGCCCAGCCCGTGGAGAATCAGCCGCAAGGTGCTCTGGTGCTGATACAGGTTTGTCGATTGATAACCCTGCTTTGCCTTTGTGCTGATCATGAAGTCAGCAACGTGACCTCCGCCGTCGGTCGAATCATTAGTGTTCGCTTCATCGAAGACAATGATGAGTAAACCATCCTTCTGAAATGCCGGGCTGGCAATCAGCGGCGCGATGTTCTGTTGCAGCCATGCGTCGGCCAATTGGAGCGGCCCATCGTGGGCGTCGTCCAGAAGATTCGGCACTAGGTAGGAAAAGTTCGGCAGCTGGTCGTTGGCCAGATCCAAATTGAATTGAGCTAACGAAACGAGATTGTTCACCTGGGTGCTGCTACTTGCGACGTCGGTAAGATACGCGAAAGGATTATGCCTCTTCGCGTAGGGATACGAATCGCCTCCCGTGTACCCGGTCGAAGGAATGCTCTCGGCATATGATTTCCAGGTCTTGCCAGCAGCAATCAGTTGACGAACGATATTGTCCGCGCCAACCGTGCCCGCAAACGCATCATCGCTGGTAACCAGCTGCCCAGTCGTAAGCATGAAGTAGTTTCCGATGGAGGGATGGGCATTGGCGAAGTACTGAGTGGCCAAGCCATACTGCGAGGCCAGACTGTTCAGATATGGCATGGCCGAATTCCCGATCACTTCGGAATAGCTGTGATTCTCCTCGAGCACCACAACCACATGGCCAAACTGCGGGACAGAGCCGGATGTAGACGGCGGGGGCCCTGGTCGCGGACTGCTGGGCGATGAGAGACTGCAGCCCATGGCCGCCGCAAGGATGAGGGATACTGCCATGGTGCCCGTTGTTCGTCTATAGAGTGAGAGAGCTCGCATCTTTTCCTTATTGAAACTTCGGATCAAGCTCAGCCATCTAGGATGCGGACACCTTGTCGGAATCTGTTTTTTTTAAGCTTAGCTCGTTTCAATCCAGCCCTCTTTTCGCCTTGCGGCTCCTGTGGTGCGTCGGGCTGCTTACTTCTGGCAGCTGTCACTGACCATGGTCAAATCCGTGACCGTCATATGACCGTGCTCGGTGTCGTGTTTATCCATGCCATGCTCTTGCATCTCTCCCTTAGCGTCTTCCTTCATCCCGTGGGCTGTGGCGTTCGATACCACACCGGTAATCTTGACCGTATGCCCGACGTGTTCGCCGAGTTTGACGCTATCGCTCTTGATCTCCCAGGTGCCGCCGCCCTTTGCGGCAAAATTGTACTCGTTGGCATCCTCGCCTTTCTGAAGACAGCCCGTAAGCGTCCGCGTTTTCTTGTGTGTGGTCTTTGTTGTTTCCTGTGCCGTAGCCCCTCCGGCCGCGCCCGCAAACACGAACAATGCCATAACCCCGGTCACGATTCTGATATTTATCATTTAGCCCTCCAAGAGTTGAACTTGCCCACAGGTCGAGATGATAAGAGTGAGCACAGTGGGGCGACTGGTCAAACTTGCTCACTTGTAAAGATAATTGGTGACCTCGAGTGTCCCCTCAATTGCAGCCCGGGGTGTCCCGGGAACCCGCCTCAAGAGGGCAGGCCGTCTGGTTTGGCGGGTAACTGCTCTCTCTTGAGACGTCAATATGATCGTTTGTTTGTTTTGGTAAAACTGTGCACAACAGCTCATCTCAGGAGGCTGCCCTTATGGCCTAATTGGGACTGTAGGGTTGGCGGCCGCCCAAACGAATTCTCAGGAAGACAGAAAGCGAGCTAAGATCACATCGAGGTTGGAATGGGCAGAATGGGAGGCAGCGAGGTTTTTTCTGTGAGAGCCTTCGCCATCATCATGGCGCTGCTCCTGCCTTTGAGCTGGCCAAGTAAGACGGCGGCCTACGCCGTCCTTGCCCATGAAGCGATCATTGACAGCGTGTGGGACACCAACATACGCCCTTTACTGTTGAGGCGTTTTCCCAGTGCGACGCCAGAAGAAATCAAAGAAGCGCACGGCTATTCATACGGCGGGGCTATTATCCAGGACATGGGTTATTACCCGCACGGAAGTTTTTTCTTTAGCGACCTGGCGCACTATGTGCGGAGCGGAGATTTTGTTCTGGCTCTTCTCCGGGATTCCAAGGACCTTAACGGCTACGCCTTTGCCCTTGGCGCACTCGCTCACTATGCCGCGGACAATGACGGCCACCCCATCGGCACGAACCGCGCCGTTCCACTCCTGTATCCCAAGTTGAAAAAGAAATACGGCGACTCGGTTACGTATGAACAAGACCGGCTGGCGCACGTAAAGACGGAATTTGGATTTGACATTCTGGAAGTAGCGCATGGACGTTACGCCCCAGATAGTTACCATGACTTTATCGGCTTTGGAGTCTCGGCTCCTCTACTGGAACAAGCCTTTCAGGAGACCTACGGCCTAGATCTGAAAAGCGTTCTTTCTGACGAAGACAAGGTCATCGGTTCGTACCGTCACGATGTCAGCCAGCTTCTTCCCAAGGCGACGCGCATTGCCTGGAGCCTGAAGAGAGACGAGATCATGAAGGATCAGGCCGGCATGACAAGAAAGAAGTTTCTCTATAATCTTTCTCGCGCGAGTTACCAAAAGAACTGGGGAAAGCAATATCAGCCGCCCAGCTTTGGCGAAAAGTTTCTCGCCTTCCTTGCTCGGATTCTTCCAAAGATCGGACCCCTCAAAGCACTACGGCTCAAAACACCAACGCCTGAGACGGAACGAATGTTCGAAGCGAGTTTCAACGCGACTCTAGATCGCTACCGGCACCTGCTGAGCCAGGTCGGCACGGGCCAGCCGGACTTGCCGAACGACAATTTTGACACCGGTGAAATAACGGGTCCGGGGAAATATCGACTCAACGATGAGACGCATGCAAAGTGGCTCCACGCGCTGGCGAAGCAGAATTTCAGTGGTGCTTCGCCGGAAGTGCGGGCCGAACTTGTGGAATTCTTTGGGCATCCGGATGCTCCTTATGCAACTAAGCAAAAGCCAAAAGACTGGGCAAAAGTTCAGGCCGAGCTTGAACAATTGAAGAAGGCGGCTCCAGCCGTGGTTACAGGAGAGGCGGACTAACCTTCTTCTTCGGCCCACTTTTTCGAATAACCTCCGTTCGTCAATCTTTGTTTTTCTAAGCAGTGAACCGAGCCAGAAATCGCGAGTTATTCTTGAGGTTCGAATTCATGAGTCACACTTTGCGCTCGGCCGGTGCCGGACGCCTCTCTCTGCGGTTGGGCGGCGCCGCGCTCGCATTGGGGACGTTTGTTCGCATTACAAGGGAATTGATCGAAGGAGATGTCAGTGCCATGGACAACGCGATCCTTCTTGCTGTGGCGAAAAAGCGTACCCCATGGCTTACGATCACGGCCGTGGACGTGACAGCCCTAGGATCGATCACCTTGGTGGTATTGTTCTCCGTCTTCACTCTCGTGGTGTTGCTTGTCTTACGGGACCGACTGGGCGCCCTCCAGTTGCTTACGGCTTCGGTGGGAGCAGGAATATTAACGCTCGTAGCTAAGAACCTCATCGAACGGATTCGTCCAGCGGCGGCCCAGCAACTCATCGTAGTGTCGGGCTTCTCATACCCGAGCGGACATTCCGTTTCGACCTCCGCACTTTACCTGACGATCGCGATCATCGCGGGACGTTATGTACGTCACACGGGCGCGAGAGCAGCAATGTTTGTGGCCGTGTCGGCGGTGCTTATCATGATTGGCGCCTCACGCGTGTACCTCGGCGTTCATTATCCGACCGACGTCGTGAGCGGCATCTCACTCGGAGCGGCTTGGGCGCTACTGCTCGCCGGATTCTTCACACTCGTTGGTCATCGTAGCTCGTCTTGAGCTCTTGTGGCAGGAGTTCTGCCCCTCAAGGACATGGGAAATCCTGACTACCGCCCACTTAGCATTGTCAGCGACTCGACCTTGGGACCAAGACCGGTTTGACCCAGTTCAGCACAGAGCAGGGTGTTAGTCTTCAGGAGATGACGTGGCTCTGCGTAGCTTCGACGATTTATGGCAATTGTTGATCAACAGGCTCGGAATCCAGGAGGCGGCAATTGCCATCATGCGAACGAAGAATAAACTGCCCCGGTTCCGAGATGCACTGACTTTTTCAGCGCTCTTCCTGGTATTGCCTGCGGTATATCCAGCCCAAGAGGCGGATCCCTTCCAGCTTTTACCTCCTGTGCTGCAGGTGGGGCGGCTCATTGATGTTGAGCCTCAGTTAGGACCGCAGCCGCCATGCGGAAATGGACCCATTCCGCCCTATCCGGATCTGGATGATTTGGCCATCGTGAAATCATGGAGCAAGCCTCATTTCGGCGGCGACTGGAAACCGCCCGCGTGCACCGGTTGGACTGAGGTGGGATTTACGACGTTGGTAACCATAGCGGCACGATTTCGCCATACCTCGGAAGCTGGGGGCTTGCTTCGCCACATTGGGGCAATTTCAGAACTCACGGGCATGCGCTACTGGTCGACCACTCATAAGCAGTGGCAAACATTAATTGTGGACGCCTACGCTCTGACCGACTCCCAGCCTGGTCAACGCCGCGAAGACTTCACGTCCGACGAGATGAAGGAAGGCAAGGTGCTCTACTTCGAACAGATCGATAACCTTTCTGGCAAAGCCATCTACCGAATGCATATTGTCGAGGCTTCGGCAAGCCGGCTCGTCTTCGATGTCGAGAACTTCAGCACGGTGCGCTATTACTTCATACCTATCTTTCATCCGGGTGACTTGCAGTCGATGTACTTTCTGGATCGCGAATCGGATACCGTTTGGCGCTACTACAGCATCGTGCGCGTAGGAAAGAACGCCAACGGGCTGATTGCAGGAAATGAGTCGTCCTCGGTCAACCGGGCCGTTGCGTTCTATCGCTACCTAGTCGGAATTCCCACCACCCAAGAGCCGCCGGGGGCGCGATGAAGACACGCAGTATCGCGACAGAGACCACTCTTGAGTTCAACTCCAGATTGTTGGCCCTGAGAATTCTATTGAGCCCGAGCCTGTTGCCCCTGCGCGCGGTGGACGACGAGCTGTAGTAAAACTGTAGTAGTTCTACGCTCAGAACGAGGCATATTGGATCATGACGGGTCAACAGGTGCGGTTTGTAAGAGGTTGAAGAATCGGGTACAGTAGAGAATTTTCATAACCATTCAGAATCCGCCTGTGAACTCAAAATCCGCCGACCTTCGGGTCTTGGGGGTTCGACTCCCCTCCCGGCACCATAGCTTGCCGCCTTTTGAAAACCCGCGGCTAATCGTGAGAGATGGCCCAGACCGGGCTGTTTCACTGCCAGAAGCAATCCTTTTCGGCAGGGGGCAAATTACGATCGAGGCTACCGCCTAATAAATTCACCTGGGCCGCAGCACTTGGTAGCGCGTGATTGTATAGCCGAGGGCTGCACCAAGAAACACATCTGAGGGGAAGTGGGCGCCGGTGGTTACCCTGGAAAGGCTGATCGCGGTCGCGAATCCGTATACCGCCCAGGGTACCCAGCGGTGCGTATGGTAGCGAGTGGCGATGACCGTGGCTACGGCAAAAGCGCCGGCGGCGTGCCCGGACGGAAAACTACTTCCTTTGAAGGGTGATTTCCCGCCAGCAAAAAAGGTGTCAGTAAATGGCGCCCCTGGAGCCACTTCAGACGGGCGCTTTCTGCGCGTAATCGCCTTCACTGCGAGATCGACGACCGCGCTGTCCGCGTAGGCTTCTCCCGCAAGCAATGCCGTGCCTACCTGGTACGAGTCATGACGAGCATAGCCTGCGACCAGCAGCGCTGCCGGCAAGGCTATGACCTCCGCAGTGGTAATCGGGGCGTCGAATGTGTCGTTCACATCGTCCAGATTTTGTGCATGGGAACGAAAATAAGGCATCGCGTGGGGATCCGCCACGATTAGTCCGGCAGTCCCAGCCGCGATGGCAAGGGTAGGAAGCCAATAGTGCCCTTTCGCCAATTGAGCAGGGAACAACAGCCAAATACCTTTTTGATCGTGCAGGAAATCCTTCGGCAGGCTGCGCCACGACACCTCGCGGTTCGAGGGAGAGTCTGAGCTTTCTCCGTACGCCTCCCTGGTGTGGGACGGACTATCAGGCCATTGGGAATTCGAAGTCTGCGAATTCGCGCTCTCGCGAGTGCATGCTACAAGGACAACCAGCAAAATGACAAACCGACATAGCCTGATCATAACCGACATTTGATGTCATTCTGTCGCCGAAGGTAGGCTGGGGGAGCGTTTATATAGCCGAATTGTCACTGCTTTTCCCGATCCGGGAGGGAAGGTGTATGTGCCTTTGCATTCTGATTGCCCTTGTTGTCCTGGCTCCCTAAGTCCAGGCCAAATTGCGGATGGTCATAGGTACCCGTGATCTTGACCGGAGCCTGGTAGCCGCCAGGGTTCTTTTTGAAGAAAGGGTCCAGCACTTTCAGCATCAGGGATTTGATACCGTGGGTTGTTTTGGAAACCTCAGCATCGGTCTTTAACGTTCCGTGAAGGTCAATTCTCTCGCTGACCAAGTTGTAGGTGCCGCGCATTTGTGCCAAGGCGCCGGGGACGCCGAAGGAGAGATCGGAGAACGTGGCGACACCATTACTAAGGAGAACGTGACCTTTCAGGTTCGAGAGCACGTTCTGAGGATTAATATCATCCGTCTCGGGTTTTGGATTTTTCTCTCCCCGGGCACCCAGGCTAAGGCTGTTCACGCCTTGCTGGGTGTCGATCTTGGTGAAACTGCCAGCGTCAATTCCAAAGTCGCCCTGCAACTCCACCTTTTTTAGAAACGGCTTTTGCCCTGGCGGCACGGAGACTCTTGCGTTGAAGCTGACGCTACCAGACATTGGCGCCTGAGCCGACTTGGTGAACAGCAATAGAAGATCCTGAATCCTTCCTTCTTTGCTGGCCATGGTGAGCGATGTAGTTTTGCCGGCCTGACCCGTTTCTCCGGCCACGCGTCCCTGACTCCAAATCGTGGTCTGGCGAAAATTCGCACTTACATTCTGCAGGATAACGTCACCGTTTTCAGCATTCACAATGGCTTGAAACTGGGTCTGAAGGTCTGTGTGGTGCGAACTCCGAGCCACGGCGAAAAGCGGAACATCAGTACTTCCCTGGACCTCAATATGTTTCAACGTGCCGGCATATTTCCCCGTGGAAGCAAGCAGGCCACTAATGCCCGGGAAGGCACTCAAGTCCGCGTTTCTAAACTGATATTCGCCGGAGACATCAGTCTGGCCGACGTTGTCGGCGTTCCACGGACCAAACTTACCCGTTGTAGTGATTTCGCCCGGCGGTTCCGGATTTGAGAGCGCAGCCCTGAACACCGCCGGAGCACTGCTCCCCACATCGCTGATGGTGAATTCATGAAACACAAACCGGAGAGGCGGAGTGCCTGCCTGCCGCGACGCCACTTCCAGAATCGTCCCGTCCGCCACCAGGTCGTCAATCACAACCGACGATCTTGGGGGTGTCTTGAAGTGCTCTGTGCCCAGCGGAGGAATCGAAATATGCATGCCTTCCACTACAACCAGCTTTACATGGTTGGCAAAAATTCCCGCAATCGTGCCTCGAATCGTCAATTGCTTGATGGTGATCAGCGGTGGAGCGCCGTTGCCCGGATTGTGCTGAAAAATGACCTGACCTAGAATGCAGCCGGGATGGGGAAAATAGGTCGCGTGAAACGAGCCTGCTGTTACTTTGCTGTCGCTCTCGTCCGCCAATTCCTTTGTGATGGCATCAATCCGAAATGGCCAAAAGAACGCCATCAATAAGACGATGGTCAGAAGGCCTAGTACCAACCCAGACAGGATCGCCACTCTAATCCATCGTGACCCGCGTGTCGGGGTTGTTGTGAGCACTTGAGATTGCAGACTTGAGACTCTCTTGGAGGCGTACTGTTGGTTCTGGGTTGTCGGCTATCTTGGCATGGGACGATATTTAGGGTTCCGCTAACGAAAAAATGCACTAACATTGATGCACTTCGGCCTCGGGAACTCCGCGGTCGGCATTCCCGGTACGTCCATATCGGGCCTGGCGGCATCCAAATCTCACGCGTTTCGTGCGAAGTGGCGGCACGGTGAAGTTTGAAAGGGCAGAATGAAACGTCGACGATCCGTTTCTGTGAGAACCCTGGTCATCGTCATAACGCTTGTCCTGGCTTTGGGATATCCCACCGAAACCGAAGCCTATGCCGTTCTTGCCCATGAAGCGATCGTTGACAGTGTATGGGATGCCAGCATACGACCTCTACTTCTGAAGCGCTTTCCTCGCGCGACCGCAGCGGAAATCAAAGAGGCTCACGGCTACGCATACGGCGGGGCCATCATTCAGGACCTTGGCTATTATCCGCACGGAAGCTTTTTCTTTAGCGACTTGACGCATTATGTGCGAAGCGGAGATTTTGTCCTGGCCCTTCTGCGCGACTCCAGCGATCTCAATGGCTACGCCTTTGCCCTGGGTGCTCTGGCTCACTACGCCGCCGACAACGATGGTCATCCTATGGGTACCAATCGTGCGGTGCCGATCCTGTATCCCAAGTTGAAAAAGAAATATGGCGACTCTGTTACCTATGAGCAAGACAAGCTGGCGCACGTAAAGACGGAATTTGGATTCGACGTGCTGGAAGTAGCGCGCGGGCGATACGCTCCGGACAGTTACCACGACTTCATCGGCTTCGGAGTGTCAGCTCCGCTACTGGAACAAGCCTTCCAGGAAACATACGGCCTGGATCTCAAAACGGTTCTCTCGAACGAAGAGGAGGTCATCGGTTCGTACCGCCACGATGTCAGCCAACTTCTTCCCAAGGCGACTCGCATTGCCTGGAGTCTGAAGAAGAACGATATCACCAAGGACCAGCCCGGCATGACGAAAAAGAAGTTTCTTTACAATCTTTCTCGTGCCAGTTACCAGAAGAACTGGGGAAAGCAATATCAGAAGCCTTCGTTCGGGGAGAGATTTCTGGCCTTTCTGGTTCGCCTTCTCCCCAAATTTGGTCCGCTGAAAGTGTTGCAGCTCAGAACACCTACGCCTGAAACCGAGCGGATGTTTGAAGCGAGCTTTAACGCGACGGTGGACCGCTATCGCGAATTGCTGGGCCAAGTGGGAGCTGGCCGGCTTCAGTTAGCGAACGAGAATTTCGACACCGGTCAAGTGACCGGCCCGGGACAATATCGCCTCAACGACGAGACGCAGGCAAAGTTGCTCGATGCCCTGGCGAAGCAGGATTTCCGCGGTGCATCGCCGCAAGTTCAGGCCGAACTGCTGGAATTCTTTGGGCATCCGGATGCGCCTTACACGATTAAGCGAAAGGCAAAAGACTGGGCGAAGGTCCAGGGCCAGGTGGAACAATTGAAGAAAATCGCGGCTCCAACCGTGTCAGAGTTGCCGCCCGAGTAAGTGCCTGGCAGCAAGGCACACGAAATCGGTGGAGCCTCGTAGAATCTGGCAAGAACTCTAGCGAAATAGGCAAACCCCCAAAACCTCAGCAATCTACCCTTTTGTATCAGCGGACCTGCTGGATTCGACTTCCATTGTCGTGGCAGGCCGCGAAAAAATGCAGAAGCGTAAACTCGGAAAAATCAACGTAGTGATAGCCACGAAGTTCGGATTCACAGTGCAACGGGCTCGGTGCCCGGAAGCCATTGAGCGAAAGACCGGTCTCTGAGCGGCGGCTCATGTAGAATTCGTGGCAATTTTCGCATCAACTCCACGGTTGGATATGTTGGACGCACCAGACAAGCGCCTGCTCGATGCTCTGCTCGACTCCTGGGAGCGGAATAACACCATCCTGGTGAACTTGCTCCGTGCCCTCCCCGACGGCGGACTCGAGGCCAGAGCAATGAAGGGCAGCCCATCTGTCGCGGAGCTGTTCATGCACATCCACTATGTACGGCTGGTATTCATCTCCGAGGACGCACCCGAGTTTGCCCGGGACCTGCCCGAGGCGGAGTGGAGGGCCGAGGGCGACCGTGACCGCATCGCGGCCATGCTGAACGACAGCGCTGGGGCGGTGCGGGAAGCGGTAAAGGGCAGGGTGGAAGCAGGCCGCGCCATGGATCTTCACTACGACCACCCAATCCTCTTTATTCAACACATGGTCTGGCACGAGGGCTACCATCACGGTCAGATCAAGCTGGCCCTCAAGTTAATGGGTCGTCCAATCAGCGATGACGAAGCCGGTCCGGTGACGTGGAGCGTGTGGATGGAAAAGACAGCGACATGAGTTTTTTTTCAACACGCTTAATCGAGGAAGCAAGGCCCGACCACGAAGGGAAACCCGAGTGAAGAAGTCGAACATGAAAAAACTGGTTTCGCTCTGTGTAATGTCTTTGCTCCTCGGTATGACAAGCGCGACGTTATCCGGCCAGGATCACGGTCGCAAGGAGAGTACCCAGGACCGGTTCGTGGGAGCGTGGCGGCTGGCCTGGCTCGAAGAGGAAGGTGCCGACGGGAAGATTCACCGGGCCGACTGCACCGGCCTACTCGTCTACACCCGCGATGGCCACATGTCGGTCCAGGTGATGTATCGCAACCCGCAGGCCAACTCGCAGACAACGACGAACGCTGCGCCCATGCAATACACGCAGGGCGGCTACGAGGCTTCCTTTGGCACCTATGACATTGACGAACTCGCTCACCACTTTACCTTTCACGTCGAAGGTGCACTGGTTCGGACTCTGATCGGCAAGGACCTGACGCGGGTCTACGAATTTTCCGGCAAAGAGCTTATCGTGAAGTCGCCTAGCCCGAATGAACACTGGAGAGCGGCCTGGGAACATTACTAAGGCCCGAAATCATTGCACGCATAGCTTTGTGAAAAGGATGACGAATTATGCAGAAACGCAAACTTGGAAAAAGCAATCTGGAAGTATCAGCCATAGGGCTGGGCTGCATGGGGCTGAGCTTCGGCTACGGTCCAGCGGTCGACAAGCAGGAGGGAATCTCCCTGATTCGGGCAGCCGTCGAACGCGGTGTCACATTTTTCGATACCGCCGAAGTGTACGGTCCATTCACGAATGAAGAACTCGTGGGCGAAGCCCTCGCTCCGTTCCGTGACCGGGTGGTGATCGCAACCAAGTTTGGCTGGGCGCCGAATCCGGTGGATGGAGGCAAGTGGAATGCCCTCAATAGCAGGACAGAGCACATCAAGGAAGCAGTCGAGGGCTCGCTCAAGCGGCTCAAGACCGACGTCATCGATCTGTACTATCAGCACCGCGTCGACCCGAATGTGCCGATCGAGGATGTGGCAGGAGCGGTGAAGGACCTGATTCATCAAGGTAAGGTGAAACACTTCGGCCTTTCTGAAGCAGGCGTGCAATCCATCCGTCGCGCCCACGCGGTCCAGCCCGTCACGGCGCTGCAGAGCGAATATTCACTCTGGTGGAGAGAGCCGGAGCAGGAAATTCTACCGGCCCTCGAGGAACTCGGGATCGGATTCGTTCCATTCAGCCCCTTGGGAAAAGGGTTCCTCACAGGCAAGATCAACGATGAAACCCAGTTCGATAAGACCGACTTCCGCAACATCGTTCCGCGCTTCACGCAGGAGAACCGCAGAGCGAATCAGGGCCTCGTGGATTTGATTGGCAAGATCGCCGCAGGAAAGAAAGCGACGCCGGCGCAGATCGCGCTCGCCTGGATCCTCGCCCAGAAGCCCGGGATGGTTCCCATCCCCGGCACGACGAAGTTGCACCGGCTGGAAGAAAACATCGGCGCTGCTGCCATTGAACTTACACCCGACGATCTCCGACAAATCGATAGCGCCACCTCGAAGATTCCGGTGCAGGGAGCGCGATACCCGGAGAATCTGCAGAAACTGGTCAATCGCTAAGCCGGCGTGCGAATCGGGATTCTCGGTTTGACGAAGGCGTGTTCAGCGACTCGCGAAGCAATTACGAACTTAAGCAGGAGATGTCATGAGTAACAAGAAGATTTGGTTTATCACTGGAGCCGGCCGTGGCATGGGCGTCGATTTCGCCAAGGCCGCCCTGGCGGCCGGCCACGCGGTCGTGGCTTCGGGCCGGGACAGCGACCGCGTGTCCAAGGCCTTGGGACAGTCGAACGACCTGCTGGCCGTCAAGCTGGACGTCACTAGCCGCGCCGATGCCGAGGCGGCGGTGCGGGCCGCTGTCGACCGGTTCGGCCGCATCGACGTGCTGGTCAACAATGCTGCCAGCTTTTACGCGGGCTACTTCGAGGAGCTGACGCCGGAGCAGATGGAGCGGCAGTTGGCGACGAGCCTCATTGGCCCGATGAACGTCACCCGCGCTGTCCTGCCGGTGATGCGCAAGCAGCGCTCGGGCCACATTATCTCGATCTCCTCGTCAGCGGGCCTCGTCGGGCTTCGAGTTCGGTACCGCCTACGCCGCGTCGAAGTTCGGCCTGGAGGGCTGGATGGAGTCGCTGCAGGCCGAGGTCGCGCCGTTCGGCATCACCACCACCATCGTCAATCCAGGGTTCTTCCGCACGGAGCTCCTCACCGAGCAATCGACGAACTACGCCGAGCCGTCCATCGAGGACTACGACGAGCGCAGAGCGAAGCAGCTTGAGTTCTGGAAGGCCCAGAATGGCCAGCAATCCGGCGACCCGGCCAAGCTCGCGCGAGCGCTCATCACCATTGCGAGCCAGGAGCCACCGCCGCGCCGCTTTATCGCCGGCGCCGATGCCATTGCCACCGCGGAGCAGAAGGTCGCCGATCTGAAGGCGCAGATCGACGCCAATCGGGACCTCTCGACGTCACTCGATTTCGACCGAGCATCCGCTGCATGAGTTTGAGGCCAATCAACCGGAGGAAAAGGCCGCTAGGCGACTGGATGGAACAGGTCAGTGAGGAGCAATATTGTAAGTAGTTTTAGGCTCATAGTCAGAAGCAGGAGTGCATATGCCAGCGCCAAAAGATGCCCTCAGAGATCGGCTTTCCCGATCCAGCGAAATCAACATCACTGTGACCGGAAGAAAATCAGGACGCGCCATCTCGAACCCGATCTGGTTCGTATTCGACAAAGATAAAGACAAGCTCTGTCTCCTGCCGGTGCACGGGTCGGATACGCAGTGGTACAAGAACGTGCTGAAGAATCCGTCGCTCCGGATCGATGCGAGCGGTGCGAATGCTGCATTACAGGCTGTCCCTATCACTGACGCCAAACAGGTGTCGGCTGTGGTCGACATGTTCCGCGACAAGTACGGGAAAGGCGACGTGAAGAAGTATTATTCAAAGCTCGATGTTGCGGTGCTTGTCCAGATGCCATGAATCAGCGCCGCGCCAAGTAAGGGCAAGTTGGCGGAATTCTAAATGTGCCTTTGAAGGAGAGTCTCTATGGTCACCATTACCGTGAATGGAGTCCGGCACGAGGTGCAGGCGCCTGGCGACACTCCGCTACTCTACGTTTTGCGAAACGATCTCGAGCTTCGCGGTCCGCAGTTCGGCTGCGGACTCGCGCAGTGCGGAGCCTGTTCCGTTCTGATCGACGGCAAGGAAGTGCGTTCCTGCATTACGTCGCTCTCAGACGTCGCTCCCACCCAGGAAATCACCACGCTCGAAGGTCTGCCCGCGAGGTGGGCAAAGCAAAAGGGCCTCTCGATAGCGGAAGCGAAAGACACGCTTCATCCCGTACAGCAAGCCTGGATCGAGGAGCAGACTCCCCAGTGCGGTTTTTGCCAGAACGGAATGATGATCAAGGCAACCGAACTGCTCGAAAGCAATCCGAATCCGACGACCGGGCAAATCAAAGAGGCTTTCACCACGTCCGGAGCTGTCGCCAAATCTCTGCCGCTGCGGAACCTACGTCGCGATCATTGAAGCCGTACAACATGCCGCCACGATCATGGCGAAGGGGAGGTAAGCGATGGCAACCATGAGCGAAAAACCAGGAAATGTTTTCGGAGCAACACTTTCGCGCCGTCAATTCGTGAAAACCGGCGGCGTCCTCGTCGTGGGGTTCAGCCTGGTTGGTCCGGAGCTTCTGAAGGGCGATATCGCAGAAGCCCGCTGCATTGAAGAACTCGCTCGATCCAACTCTCGCCAGCTCCTGGATTGAAATTCACCCGGACAACACGATTCTGATTCGCACCGGGAAGAGCGACTTCGGCCAGGGCACAATCTTTACGGCCTACCGGCAAATTGTGGCTGACGAGTTGAGCGTGCCCTTCGAAGCGATCACCACGGTAGTGGCGGGAGACACCGATCGCACGCCGGACGGCAGCGGCGCCTTCGACTTCCTCGGCCGTGGAACGCCGAATATCCGTAAGGTCGCCGCGTATACCTACCAGGCTCTGCTCGACCTGGCGTCAGAGCGACTCGGCGTGCCGAAAGAAAAGCTTTCCGTCAAGGACGGAATCGTCTCGGGAGGCGGCAAGAGCATTTCGTATGGTGACCTCATAAAGAACCAGCAGTTGAAGCTCACGATTCCGGTCAAAGGAGACCTCACCAGCATCATGGGGTTGACAGTCGAGGGCGATCCGCCGATGAAGCCCGTCAGTGAGTACACGGTCATCGGCAAGTCCTTCACGAATTCCATCATCCGTTCGAAGGTGGCGGCGAAGGAAACCTGGGCGACCGATGTGCGCCTTCCGGGCATGTTGCACGCGCGCGTGGTGCATCCGAAGACGCTCGGGCTCAACTCTCGTGTCCGTCGGTCAACTGGACAAAACCAAGTTTCCGAACTCGCAAGTCATCGTGAAGGGCAATCTCGTCGGAGTGGTCGCTCCCACGGAGTGGGAGGCGATCCAGGCAGCCGAGCAGGTAGCCGGCAGCACGAAGTGGACAGAGTGGAAGGGCCTGCCCGGCAATGCAAAGACTCTACCAGTACCTGAGGAAAGAGGCCGACTGGACCACCGCGCCCGTCGCGAAGAGCGAGGGCGAACAAAGGCGATGTAGGGCCGGTGCTCGCGTCGGCTCAGAAGAAGCTTTCCGCCACCTATCAATTGTCGTACATGAAGCACGCACCGATTGGCCCAACCATGGCCGTTGCCGATGTCAAACCGGACGGCACGGTGCACATCTACACCCACAACCAGAATCCACAGGAGCTTCGGGGCGAAATTGCGATGATGCTACGCACCACGCCCGATCATGTGATCGTGCATGCGTATCCCGGGCCCGGGCCACTATGGAAGGTCGAACGGCGGGAACGCTGGCGCGGAAGACGAGGCAGTGATCTTGTCACAAGCCGTCGGCAAACCGGTGCGCGTGCAGTGGATGCGCGCCGACGACATGCAGTGGTCCACGCAATCGGCGGCTGCTTTTTCCGATATTCAGCTTGCCGTCGACGAAAAAGGCAAAATCGTCGCGTATCAAGTCGACCACTATATGCCCGCCATGCAGGACGACCGGCCCATCGGTGCGGTCCTCGCGGGGCTGCCCACCATGCCGGCTCCCGACGTCACATCTGATTTCATCAACGTCGACGGCCAACGGCATTTCCGATCCCGTGGGTCTACGCCCCGGTTCCGAATGTGGTGGAGCGCGGCCACGGCACATTCCAGGTGGGACAGAAAGCGTCGCCTCTCGCCGTCGGTCTCCGCGACCACAGCATGCGTACGCCGGTGCAGTTCCAGCAGAACTTTCCGCGCGAACTGGCGATCAGCGAGGCAGCAGCGCTCGCAGGCGCAGACGCCATGCAGTTCCGTATCGACCACGCGAACGAAGAGCGGGTCGTCGGTGTGCTGAAAGCGGTGCGTGATGCTTCCGGTTGGGACACGCGCCCCTCACCGCGTCCTGATGCTGTATCCACCGGATCAACGCCGGTGCGAGGCCGCGGAGTTTCGCTGATGTTTCGCAGTGGAACCTACTGGGCCTGCGTTTGCCACATCGCCGTCACTCCCAGTACACGGGTGTGATCGTGGTTGAGAAGTGCACGATCGCGGTCGATCCAGGCATCGTCGTGAACCCGGCGCAATTGAAGCGGCAGGTCGAAGGCGGAGTGGTGATGGGAATCAGCCATGCGCTGCTCGAAGAGGTGAAGTTTGATGAGAGCGGAATCACCCAGGACTGACTGGATTTCCTATCCCATCCTGACCATGTCAGACATACCTGAGATCAAAGTCGTGCTGCTCAACAATCCGAAAGTCGGTACCTACGGTGGCGGATCGGAAGCGGCGAATGCGCTGGCTGCGCCGGCGATCGCAGCGGCCCTCCACGACGCAACCGGAAAAGTAATGCGGCGGCTGCCCATGAAACCTGCCTACGTGCAGGCGGTCTTGAAGACTTAAACCAGCGCCGGAAGGCGATGATGATTGCAAAAAGCGATGTCCTCGAACGCGTGAAGACAAACGGCAAAGTGGCCTCTCTGCGACGGGTAGGTGACGGCGCGAGCCCAAACGGAGCGGACACAGCCAGGTTGGCCCGCCTCATCGCGGCCTACGCCCCTCACGACGGCAGTTTCGATCTGCGCGTTCCTGGAGTGCACGCCAGTCGCTTCTCGCGTGTAAACAAGGAGTGTGTACATGCGCTTAGCGTGTCCTCGTTGTGCATCGTCCCACAAGGGGCGAAGACAGTCATCGTAGGCGACGAGGTGTACGAGTACGACGCGTCGCGCATGATCGTGTTCTCCGTTGCACTGCCGGTTGCTGCACAAGTCACGCGAGCCAGCCAATCCGAACCCTACCTTTCTCTAAGGCTCGACCTCGACCCGCACAAAATCGCCGAGCTGGTTTTGAAAGTGTTTCCCCGCGGTCTGCCGCTAGTTCAGGAAAGAAGCGCAGTTTACCTCACTGCGGCCGACCCGGGCATAGTTAACGCCGCGACGAGGTTAATGGAGTGTCTTGCGCAACCCGGGGATGCTGAACTGATCGCCCCACTTGTGGTGGACGAGATTCTGATCCGCCTCCTGCGCAGCCCCATCGGCGTTCGCGTGGCGCAAATGGGCTTTGCCGAATCCAGCGTGCATCGGGTCGCGAAGGCGATCTCCTGGCTGCGAGACAACTTCCATCAGCCCATGAAAGTCGAAGATCTGGCTGAGATGGTGCATATGAGTGTTTCTTCTTTCCACGAGCACTTCAAGTCCGTCACTTCGATGAGCCCGCTGCATTATCAAAAGGTACTGCGTCTCCAGGAAGCGAGACGTCTTATGTTGTCCACGATGATGGATGCGGGTACTGCGAGTCAGCGCGTGGGCTATCTAAGCGCCTCGCAGTTCAGCCGAGAATACAGCCGCTTCTTCGGGAGCGCGCCGAGCCGGGACATCGCCAGATTGCGCCAAGATACCCGACTCTGGGCGTGACCCGATTACCCCGCGCACGATGGATGGTGACTCGGTTATTTACAAGGATCCGTTTCCCCTGGGGCAATGGCTCAATTTGAGTTTCCCCATCTTGATCGTTGGGGTTATTCTGAGCTTGCGTAGGACCCGGCCAGCGAATCAACATTTGGAAGACGGGCGTCCCGCCCATCATTCACACGCCATTGCCTGACGGGCGCGACGCCCGTGCTCCATATCCATTAGAATCCATATCGCGAATGTGGCGCACGGGGCAGAGGCGATCCAACCCGCGAATCTTTTGTGTCTGGACCGTGCATCGGAAGGCAGTTTCCGCCGTTGCTTCTATTACCATTTCAACCAGAGGGAATTCATGACACTTCGGTGGATATGCGGCTCACTGCTCGCGGTGAGTCAGTTGATTTCGGCCCAGCCCGGGTTTGGACAGGCCACAGTCGTACCAACGCCGTCGCCAATCACAGGATATAGTTCACAAAGCGCTCCGCCTGAGACCGATTGGGAGAAGAAATTCCAGAACGGCATTTCACCGGACAACATTCGCGAGAACATGCGTCGCCTGAGCGCGCGTCCTCATCATGTGGGGTCGCCCTACGACAAAGACAACGCCGAATGGATTCTGGCCAAGTTCAAAGAGTGGGGATTCGAGGCCAAGATCGAAACCTACAACGTGTTGTTTCCCACTCCGAAAGTTCGCCTGGTGGAAATGCTGCAACCGACCAGATTTCAGGCCAAGATGCAGGAGCCAGTTTTGCCGGTCGATCCCACCAGCGGACAGACCGATGAGCAACTCCCGACCTACAACGCCTATTCGATTGACGGAGACGTTACGGCCCCGCTGGTCTATGTGAATTTTGGCAATCGCGAAGATTATGAGCAGCTCGATCGTCTGGGAGTTTCAGTCAAGGGCGCGATCGTTATCTCCCGCTACGGAGACGGCTGGCGCGGCATCAAGCCCAAGGTCGCCGCGGAACACGGAGCGATCGGGTGCATCATCTATTCGGACCCGAGAGGGGACGGATACTACAAAGGCGACGACTATCCTTCCGGGGGCTGGCGGCCGCGAGAGGGAGTGCAGCGGGGCAGCGTGATGGATACCGACTATCCGGGTGATCCGCTGACCCCGGGTGTGGCCGCAACTGCGGACGCTAAGCGCCTCTCAATCAAGGATGCAAAGACGATTACGAAAATTCCGGTGCTGCCAATTTCTTATGCCGATGCGCTTCCGCTACTCTCGGCGCTGAAAGGCCCGGTCGCTCCTGACGGGTGGCGTGGCGCGCTGGCCATTACCTATCACATCGGTCCCGGGCCGGCGCAGGTGCATCTCAAAGTTGCGTCCAATTGGGACATCAAACCAATCTACGACGTCATCGGCACCTTGCGTGGCTCGGATGGCGGCGCACAATGGGTGTTGCGCGGCAATCATCACGACGCGTGGGTAAACGGCGCGGACGATCCAATTTCCGGCCAGGCCGCGATGCTGGAAGAAGCGCGCATGCTGGGCGAACTTCATCGCCAGGGATGGACTCCCAAGCGCACCATCATTTACTGCGCGTGGGATGGTGAAGAGCCAGGTCTGCTGGGATCGGTCGAGTGGGTAGAAGATCATTTGGATGAGCTGAAAGCGCACGCCGTCGCGTACGTCAATTCAGATGGCAACGAGAGAGGATTTTTCTTTCCGGGCGGGACCCAGGACCTGCAGACCTTCATCAGCGGAGTCGCTCGCGATATTCAGGACCCGGAAACTCACACCTCAGTCTTTCAACGTTCGCATCTGTCGAGCATTGCCAAAGCAAAAGACGCGGAGGAGCGCAAAGACCTTCGCAAGCGCAGCGACCTTGTGGTCAAAGCCGTGGGGGACGGATCGGATTACACCGCTTTCCAGGACTTTGCCGGCATCTCGACCCTGAGTGTTGAATTCGGCGACGAGGACGATGGCGACCAGTATCATTCCATCTACGACGATTTCTACTGGTACACGCACTTCGCCGACACTGATTTCTCCTACGGGCGCGCATTGGCGCAAACCGCCGGCACCGCGATGATGCGCCTGGCGAATGCAGACCTGATTCCTGTGGATTACTCTCCCCAGGCCGAGGCCATTGCCAAGTACGAGGCAGAGCTGGAGAAGTTACTTAAGGACAAGCAGGACGAATTTACTGAACGCAATCTGGAGCTGCAGGAAGGCGTCTTCACCGCGATCGCGGATCCCCGCAAGCCATCCGTGCCGCCTCCGGTCGAGGCCGTGCCGCCCTACATGAATTTTTCTCCCATGAAGAACGCGATTGAATTGCTCAAGAAGAGTTCCGACCGCTATTCAAAAGCACTGTCAGATTGGCATGCCAAGGGTTCGCCCGCTCTTTCTGAGCAGTCGCTGCAACGGGTGAATTCCGACTTGCTCAAAATCTCGCGGCTGTTCCTGAATGAGAAGGGATTGCCGGAGCGTCCCTGGTTCAAGAATCAGGTTTACGCGCCGGGCGCCTACACAGGTTACGGAGCGAAGCCGATCGCGGCCGTACGTGAATACATGGACGCGAAGAAGTGGAAAGAAGCCGACGCGCAGATCCCTCAGGTAGCGCAGGTGATCGAGAACGTTGCCGCCGGCATCAACAAGGCGGCCGACGATTTGCAAAACGCGCTGTCGCATTGAGGCTTAATGGAGGACGGGCGTCCCGCCGGTCGAGCACAGTACGTGCCCGACGGGCGAGACGCCCGTCCTCCACCACCATTAGGATATTGACGGATGATTGTGAACTTCGCAGAGCGCGCGCATAACCACAACTGGGCACTGGACCCGGTTACGCGATCCCTGCTCGACACCGATTTCTACAAGCTGCTGATGCTCCAGTTCATCTGGAAGCACTATCCCAAAACGCCGGTGTCATTTTCGCTGGTGAACCGCACTTCGTCGGTGCGACTGGCGGAGATGTTTCCGCTCGAAGAGTTGACGGCGCAGCTCGAACACGTACGCCGTCTGCGCTTTCGCAAGTCGGAACTGGTATGGCTTGCGGGCAACACCTTCTACGGTCAACGCGGAATTTTTGAGCCGGCATTCCTCGCGTGGCTGGAGCGGGACTTCAAATTGTCGGATTACAAGTTGTCAGTCAATGACGGCCAGTTTGATTTGTCCTTCGAAGGCCTGTGGACCGATACCACGATGTGGGAACTTTATTCCCTCGCGATCATTGATGAATTGAAGACCAGGGCCGGCCTGAAGAAGCTGAGCGAGTTCGGCCTCGACATCCTGTATGCCGGGGCGAAAACCAAGCTGTGGGGAAAGATCGAGCAATTGATTGGCGTTCCCGATCTGCATGTAGCAGACTTCGGCACCCGCCGCCGTCATAGTTTCTTGTGGCAGGAATATGTGGTGGAGGCCATGGCGTCGAACCTGGGAAGCGCTTTCACTGGGACCTCGAATGCATTCCTGGCCCACAAGCACGATCTTGAAGCGATTGGAACGAACGCGCATGAGATTCCGATGGTCCTGGCCGCGCAGGCGCCGGATGATCGCGTTCTGAAAGCTTCACAGTATCGCGTCCTCGAAATGTGGCAGAGCACTTACAAGGGTGAACTTCTCATCATGCTGCCTGACACGTTTGGGACCACGCAGTTTCTGAAAGACGCGCCGGAGTGGGCCGCGGACTGGACCGGTCAGCGCATTGACAGCAAGGACCCGTATATCGCGGGCGACGAATACATCGAGTGGTTGAAGGCGCGCGGCCGAGATCCTCATAACAAACTGATCATCGCCTCGGATGCGCTCGAGGTCGATGTGATCCTCGGCCTTCATGCCTATTTCGGCG
Organism: Terriglobia bacterium; assembly: GCA_963813645.1. Taxonomy (GTDB): domain Bacteria; phylum Acidobacteriota; class Terriglobia; order Terriglobales; family Acidobacteriaceae; genus JAIQFF01. The sequence goes on along the minus strand of CAWEZS010000016.1, from coordinate 147,552 downwards.
GGACCCTGGCGAGCGGAACGACTCCAAACGATTTTCGCAATGCGGCCGATTTCCTGGACCGCAAGAAGTGGACGCCGGGAAGGCGGGCACGTTTCAGCGCCGGCTGGGGCACTTTGCTCACAAATGATTTCCGCGGCTGCGATCCGGCTGGCGACAGCGGATTCGATCCGGTGAGCCTGATCTGCAAAGTGACCGAAGTTGACGGCCGGCCCGCGGTCAAACTCTCCGACAACTATTCGAAGGCGCTGGGCCCGCCTTCCGAAATCGAACGCTACCGGCGCGTGTTTGGAACGGCCGGAGTCAGCAATGCTCCGGTGATCGCGTAATTGTCATCCTTAGCGGAGCGGCTGCTTCGCTTCGCGAAGCAGCCGCGCAGTCGAAAGACCCCTACAAGCGGTACGGACCACGTGGGGACAACCGCCCTCGGCTGTCCGACGGAGCAACGCTCCGCCAGGTTTGGTCCTCAGCAAAACGCTGTCGAACTGCGCTCGACTGGACAGCCGGGGGCGGCTGTCCCCACGTGGTTCGTGATGGCGCCTGCACGAGCGAGGACGCTCGCGACCACATCAATCTTTGTGTGCTACACTCCGACAGTTTTTTCCAATTTACATTTGTTTGTGTCCAAGGGTCACAGGGATGAAGCTTCGGCCACAGGTTTTTGCTCTCGCGGTTCTCTTCGCATTGTCGTTCTCCTCAACAATCTCTAGTGCGGAAGCGACGTCCGCAACTCCCCGTCCCATCACCGTGGACGATTATTTTCAGGTGCGAGAGGTTGATGACCCGCAGATCAGCGCGGACGGCCACTGGATCGCTTACACGGTCTCGACTTCATCGCTGAAAGATGATGAGGACAAGACGCGCATCTGGATGGTGGCGGCGGCGGGCGGTGATGCCGTGGCCATGACCTCGGATGAAACTTCGTCGGAGCATCCGCGCTGGAGCCCGGACGGAAAATATCTCGCGTTTCTTTCCAAGCGCAATGAGGGTCGGACTTACGTCTGGTTGTTGAACCGCCTCGGCGGAGAGGCCGAGCCTCTCATCAAGACCGCTCAAGACGTCAAAGATTTCGCCTGGTCGCCCGATGGCAAACGCATTGTCATGGTGCTACAAGACCCGTCGCCGGAGGACCTGGAGGCAGCTGAGGAAAGGACCAAAGAGGAGAGCGAGGGCAAGGAGATCAAAGACAAGAAGCCCAAAGCCCAGCGTCCGTGGGTGATTGACCGCTATCTGTACAAGGAGGATGAAATTGGCTACCTGGAGCGGCTCCGCACTCATCTTTACGTCTTCGATCTCGCCGGCAAGACGCTGACCCAGGTCACATCCAGCGACTTCGATGATAAGCACCCGGCGTGGTCGCCCGACGGCAAGTATCTCGCCTTCAGCAGCAACCGCTCCACTCCCGACGCGGACCGCAATTACGATTCGAACATCTGGGTCGTGGCTGCCGACAACACCGACAAGGGCGCGCACCTGACGCAGGTCACGACGAATCTCGGATCCGACGACTCGCCGGCCTGGTCGCCTGACGGGAAGTGGATCGCCTACGTGACCCAACTCGAACCCAAGCTGCTCGTCTATGCCACCAGCCACGTTGCGGTCTCTCCTGCTAGTGGCGGCGAAGCCAAGGTTCTGACGCTGAACTTTGACCGCGTCTCCAGCGAGCCGCGCTTCTCCCCCGACGGTAAATTCATCTATTTCATCGCGGACGATGACGGTACGCAGAACCTTTGCCAGGTTCCGGCGGGTGGCGGCGAGGTCACACGTCCGATCAGCGGCCGCCTTATGGTGTACGGATACTCCGTTGCCAAGTCTGGCGACGTGGCGGCGCAGGTCACCACCATGGATCGCCCCAGCGAAGTTTTCACCGTTGCCGGGGGTAAGCTAACCCGCATCACGCACACCAACGACGACCTGCTGTCCCAGCTGAAACTCACAGCGCCGGAGTACGTCAAATTCAAGAGCAAGGACGGCACTACGGTCTCCGGTTATCTCTACAAGCCGCTCGACTACGTGCCGGGGAAAAAGTATCCGGCCATTCTGCGTCCGCATGGCGGACCGGTCTGGTCTTACTATGCCGAGTTCACCCACCTGGCGCAGCTCTTTGCGGCCAACGGCTACGTGGTGTTGTATCCCAATCCGCGCGGATCTACTGGCTACGGACAGGCTTATGCCAAGGCAATTGACGCCGATTGGGGGAACAAGGACTTTCAGGATGACATGGCCATGGTCGACTATGCCATCGCGCAGGGCATGGTTGATCCCGACAAGCTCGGCGTGGGGGGATGGTCGTACGGCGGCATCTCGACCGATTTCATTATTGCCCAGACCACGCGCTTCAAAGCTGCCATTTCAGGGGCAGGTGCCGGGCTCTTTGCCTCCATGTACGGACACGACGAGTACACTCGCGATTACGATTACGAGCTGGGAGATCCCTGGAGGGACCGAGCGGTTTGGGACAAGGTCTCGCCCTTTTACAAGATTGCGAATGTCACCACGCCCACTCTGTTCATGGGCGGCGATATTGACTCGAATGTGCCGATCTTAGGTGGAGAGCAGATGTATCAGGCTTTGAAAACTCTGGGCCGCGAAACGGAGCTAGTGGTCTATCCCGGCGAATACCACGAGTTCAAGGCGCCTTCGCATATCAAGGACCGGCTCGAACGCTACCTCGCCTGGTACGCCCACTACGTGAAGGCAGACGGCACCCCGGCGCGGCCAGCGACGGCGAAGTAGGTACCACTGAAAGCTCCGCCGGCTGGTGGCTAATGGATCTGGGTGGAGCAGGCCTTCAGGCCTGCATAAGAAATCCAAATTCGAATGGCCTTTGGCCCTGTAAACGAAGTCCCGCAGGGGGCTGAAGCCCAACGCTCAGCTTCACCGGCATGCAGGGCTGAAGCCCTGCTCCACCCAAAGACGTTCCTACCCGCTGCCTCTCAGGTGTATCCTTGGACCGTAGGCTTCTATGAAGCTGCTGGACTTTCTAAAAGGGATCAAGTCGCCCAAGCTCCGGCTGGCTTGGCTGGTTGCGATCGCGGCCGACGCCATCCAGATCGTCGCCTTGCCTCTTTTTGCCCCCGGAGGCCTGTCTCCGTTGGATATTGCGCTCGACGCCGCGGCGGCCGTGCTTTTGATCGAGCTCTTGGGATGGCATTGGGCTTTTCTGCCTACGCTCGCCGCGGAACTCGTTCCCGGCTTCGACCTGTTTCCCACCTGGACAGCTGCCGTTTTCTACGTGACCCGACAGCAGATTCACACCGGAGAGCCTGAGATTCTGCCTCCAGGCCCGGCGCCGGCTCGCAGGTCATAGGAAATAGATCCTGGGAAAAAGACCCCACAAAACGAAACGCCCTGGACTCGGTTAAGTCCAAGGCGCTCGCTGAACAACCTCTCCCCCGAAAAGCTGTTCTCCAGACAGTTTTGGCGGCTCACATCTTGCTGAGCCGGCGAACTTAGCGGGTACTGACCACCGCTTGTGCTCGCTGACCTGATCTTGTGAAGGCAGTTTGGCTGCCAAAGATCTGTTTTGCCAAGTGATTGATGGGACTGGACTTTTCTGCGGCCAAAGGACTGTCTATACGGGAACTCCGCAAAAGTTTGCACAGCTGTGCCCCCGTGGGCGGAGCGGAACTTCTATCATTTGTCCGTCCGCCGCGCCGCGGTCTGTGCCGCTGCAGCACGAGCGGGACGCTCGCGCCTACATTTTCCCGGAGTATTTGATCCCCAATTGATCGAAGAGAAAGCTGAGCACGTCCGCTTCTTCCTCGATCTGTTCGTCGGCTGCGGTTCCGATGCCGTGGCCCGCGTTGGAGCTGGTGCGCAGCAGGATGGGGTGGACTGAGTTGGTCGCGGCCTGCAATCGTGCCGTCATCTTTCGCGACTGCATGGGATTCACGCGGTGATCGTTCTCTCCTGTGGGGAAAAGGATTGCGGGATACGCGGTTCCATCCTTGACGTGGTGATATGGGGAGTAGGCGTACAGGGCCTTGAACTGTTCAGGGTCCTTTACGGTACCGAACTCGGTGACGTTAAAGGCCCCGTTGGGATCGAGTTCGACCCGCAGCATATCGTAAATACCGACATACGAAACGACGGCGCGGAAAAGATCGGGGCGTTGGGTGAAAGCTGCGCCCATGAGCAATCCGCCGTTGCTCCCGCCGATCGCGGCCAGGTGAGCGGGCGAGGTGTACCGGCGTTCAATCAGGTGCCGGGCAGAGGCGATGAAGTCGTCGAAGACGTTTTGCTTGCGGGTAAGCCGACCCGCCTGGTGCCATTCTTCTCCGTACTCGCCGCCGCCGCGGAGATTGGCCATTACGTAAACGCCGCCCTGGTCGAGCCAGGCCCGGGTGAAGGCGCCGAGAAAGTACGGCTGCATGTTAACGCCGTATCCGCCGTAACCTTCGAGCAGCGTGGGGTTGCTGCCGTCGAGCCGGGTGCCACGGCGGCGAATGATGTTCAGCGGGACGCGCGTGCCATCTTTCGAAGTGGCAAACTCACGGACGACTTCGGCATCGTCGAAGTGGATGGGAGAAGTGCGAACCAGAGCCGTGCGAACGGATTTTCCAGTGGCCGCGTCAAAGCGGTACCAGGCGGAGGGCTCGAGATAAGTAGAAACGCTGAAAATCACGTCGCCCCCGCGAGTCGGCACCATCTGGTACACGGCCGAAACCGCCGGTAGCGGCGGGCTGGGAAGAGAATGGCCTTGGAGATCGAACGCGCGAATGCGGGAAGGTCCTCCGATGACATCAGCGACGTAAAGGTGTCCGGGTACGAGCGCGAAATCTTCGATCGAAGCCCGGGAACTCTCATCGGCCGCTGGCCCTGAGGTCTGTGGCACGATCACTTTGGCGTCTGCGAGGTCGAGATGCGCAAGCGGAAGGCGCAGGATCTGGCCGCGCGGCGCGTCCTGGCGCGAGAGCAGGTAAAGGGCGGCGTCCGGCCCCGGTTTGACGGATACGATCCTGTCTGCGAAATGCGTCACCTGGGTCCAGTGTCCGGCTGGGTCCATGACGTAGTGCGCGAACTCGCCGCCGTCGCCATTGGCTACCGCGGCGATCAGCCACTGACCATCGTCGCTGCTCTGCAGCTTGATTTCCGCAATGCGGGGAAACTCCTTGCCGATGACGTACGTGTCCTCCTTGGGATCGGTCCCGAGCCGGTGAAAGTAGACCTGCTGGTAGAAATTGGCGTCTTCGGGAGGGCGCTCGTTGCCCTGCGGAAAGCGGGTGTAATAGAAACCTGAGCTGTCGCCTTTCCACTCCAGGCTTCCCCCGGCGGTGGCGAAATTGACACGAGGAACTACGTCGGACAGTTCCTTGCCGGTGGCCACTTCGAAGACATGAGCGGAGCTATCTTCGGATCCGTTCTCGGAAAGTGCGGCGGCGACGAATTTTCCGTCCAGGGACGGAACATAAAAATCCACCGCGGTGGAGCCTTTGGCGCTCGATGCGTTGGGATTGAAGATGACCTTGGCGCCCGCCGGATCATCGGCCGAAGGCAGGGCCACCAGCATGGGCTGCTGTTGTGGCGGCTGGTATTTCATGGCGAACAGAGTGCCGCCGCGGAATTGCAGATCGTAGTAGGCGGCGGAGCTGGCACCGAGCGCCTCTTTGAGCATTTGCCGAATGGCGGGACGCGACGGTAAATGGTCGAGATACTCGCGGCTGCGTGCATTCTGGGCGGCGCTCCACTGCTTGACTTCGGGGTCGTCCCAATTTTCCAGCCAGCGGTAGTCGTCGGTGATTTTGACGCCCTGATATTCGTCGGTGACTGGGCGCTTGGGCGTTACCGGTGGCGCGGGAATGGACGGGCTTTGCGCCAAGGCTATGACCGTGATCAAAAGGACGGCGATGGCGAGGCGGGAACAAGAGGCGAGCTTCATTGGAGCGCCTTTCATTGGATTAGACGGGGCGGACGAGTGACAGACTTCTCGATTGAAGTGGAACATCGGCGCATTATTAATACCTACTGCCTCACTTCGGCCGGGTAATCGCGCCTTCCGAAGCCGACGAAACCAGCGCTGCGTACTTGCCGAACACTCCGGTTGGATAGCGCGGCTGCGGAGGCTTCCACTGGGCCATACGCTGGCGTAAAGCAGTGTCGCTGACCTCGACTTCCAGAATGCGCTGATTCACGTCGAAGTGGATGGTGTCACCCTCATGCACGGCGGCGATGGGGCCACCCAACGCGGCTTCTGGCGACACGTGGCCTGCCATCAGGCCGCGAGTGGCGCCGCTGAAGCGTCCATCGGTCAGCAATGCAACCGATCCGCCCAGGCCTTCGCCAACGATCGCTGCGGTCACACTCAGCATCTCGCGCATCCCGGGGCCGCCTTTCGGCCCTTCGTAGCGGATCACGACAACATCGCCGGCCTTGATGCGCTTTTCGGTAACCGCCGTCATGGCGTCTTCTTCGGATTCGAAGACCCGTGCCGGCCCGCGATGGCTCAGGCGTTCGTGGCCGCTGATTTTTGCGACGCAGCCCTCGGGTGCGAGATTGCCGCGTAAGATCACCAGGCCTCCCGTCTTTTTCAACGGCTTGTCGAGCGGCGCAATTACTTCCTGATCCGGGGTCTCGACCGCGGTTCCGGCCTCAGCGCCAATAGTCTTGCCGCTGACCGTCATCGCGCTCTCGTGAAGATGTTTGCCCTGCAGTAAACGATGGGCCAGCAGGCGGATCCCTCCCGCGCGGTGCATATCGGAAGCTACAAAACGGCCAGAAGGTTTCAGGTCCGCCAGCAGCGGAGTGCGCTCGCTGACTTTCTGGAAATCGTCAATGTGCAGCGGGACGCCGGCCTCGCGAGCAATCGCGAGCAGGTGCAGAACCGCATTGGTCGAGCCGCCGGTAGCCGCGACGCCTGCGATGGCATTGTCGAACGCAGGCCGCGTCAGAATGTCTCTGGGTTTGACGCCCCGGTTCAGCAGATCCATCACCACGGCCCCGCAGTCATACGCGACCTGGTCTTTCTTCGGGTCCATGGCGGGAACGCTGTTGAAGCCCATGGGAGAAAGGCCGATCATCTCCATCACGGTGGACATGGTGTTGGCGGTGTATTGGCCGCCGCAGGCGCCCGCGCCCGGGCAGGCAACATTTTCCAGTTCGAGCAAATCCGCGTCGCTCATTTTTCCGGCGGCATTTGCACCAACCGCTTCAAATACATCCTGAATGGTGACGTCTTTGCCTTTGTAATTTCCGGGCGCGATGGTGCCGCCGTAAAGCACCAGGCCGGGAATATTCAAGCGGGCCAGTGCCATCGCACCGGCGGGGATAGTTTTGTCGCAGCCGACAACGCAGACGACGGCGTCGAATAACTGTCCGCGGCAGACCAGCTCAATCGAATCGGCAATCACCTCGCGGCTGACCAGCGAGGCGCGCATACCTTCGGTACCCATGGTTTCGCCGTCGCTGATGGCGATGGTGTTGAATTCCATGGGTGTGCCCCCGGCGGCGCGAATGCCTTCTTTCATCTTGGCGGAGAGCCGGCGCAGGTGAAAGTTGCAAGGCATGGTTTCGATCCAGGTATTGGCCACACCGATGATGGGCCTGGCCAGGTCGGCGTCAGTGAAGCCGATAGATTTGAAATAGGAGCGGGCCGGCGCCCGATCACGTCCGTCAGTAATGCCACGACTGCGGTGTTTGAGGTCCATGGGAGAAAGATTATGACAGAGAAAGGTTGATCTTAGGAACTTGCACGGGGGCGATTGCCATTCTAGTTTCAATCTGTATATGCTTTCGCGGGCTGTCATCCTGAGCGGAGTGGCAGCTTCGCTTCGCGAAGCAGCCATGCAGTCGAAGGACCCCTATAAGCACCACAGGCCACGTGGGGACAGCCGTCCTCGGCTGTCCGGCGGAGCGCAGCTCCGCTGTTTGTGGTCTGGGCAAAAGTTGCCGAGCTTCGCTCGACCGGACAGGCGAGGGCGGCTGTCCCCACGTGGCCTGTGGTGAGAATCAGAAGAAAGACGCGTACCTTGAGCTTATAGGGGTCCTTCGACTCCGCGTCTCCGTTCGCGAGCGAACGGACACGCTACGCTCAGGATGACAAGGGGATAGAGATGAAAGAAGAAGAATTCTTCGAACTGGATCGGTTAGAGCAACAGCGGGCGCTGGCAGGGAAGTCGTACCTGGAATTCCTCCGTGTCCCAACGATGAGCGCCGGAGTGTACACCCTACCGGCAGGCGCCACCGATCCGCAGAAGCCCCACAAGGAAGACGAAATGTATTACGTTGTGCGCGGCCGGGCGCGCATGCGTGTGGGCGCGGAGGATCGTTCCATCAGCCAGGGAAGTGTGATTTTTGTAGCGGCGGAAGTGGAACATCGCTTCTACGACATTGCTGAAGAACTTGTGCTGCTGGTTTTCTTTGCTCCGGCGGAGACATAGCGGCGGGCAGCCTAAGCGACCGGAGTCTCCTTGCCAGGAATCCAGTAGATTTCCTCTTTTAAAACTTCCTTGCTGAAGCCGATGCGCTGCAGCATTCCCTTACCGTGCTCAATCATCTGGGGATGGCCGCACAAATAGCCGACCGAATTGGTGCCGTTAAGGCCCCACACGTCAGTATATTTGCGGATCAAATCATCCACCCGGCCGATTTCGCCCGTCCATTTCTGATCGTCCCAGGGACGGCTGACCGTGGGCACATACTTCAGCCACGGCACCTCGTCGGCGAACTCTCGCAGTTCGTCGAGGTAGCCGAATTCCCAAGAGCGGCTGGCGCCATTGAGCATAAATAATTTTTGCTCGCCCGCAAACTTGCCTTCTTTCCAGTCTTTGTAAAGCGTGCGGACATAGCTGACAAAAGGCGCGATTCCGGTGACGGTCGAGACCAGCAGGTGATTGGTGCGTCCACTCTTGGTGTCGAGGGTGAAGCGTCCCTTGGGAACTTTGCGCATCAGCATTTCATCGCCGACTTGCAGCTTGTACAGGTCCGGCGTCAGTTCGCCATGGGGTACCAGTTCGAAAAAGAATTCGATTTCGTTTTCGTACGGGGACGAGACGATCGAGTAAGGACGCTCCGAACGCTTCTCCGCGCGCTGCACCCCCAGGGTGGCGTACTGGCCGGGAGCGAATTTGAATTCGCCGTTGGGCTGGACGCGGATCATCCACAGGTCAGCCGCGAAATCCCGGCGCTCGGTGATCCTTGCCTGAAAAAACTTCTCGTCGACAGCGTTCATTATGGCCCGCCCTCAAAAGCGCAAGGCTATAAGGTGCCTGAGTGGGCGCGTGGATGGCAAGTCGGAACCCTTCGGGCGGTTTACTGATTCAGGACGGGGTTGGGTGGCGTAGCGGTCCCCGCACTTGCCGCCGGGTTACACCTTTTGAGTTTGCCCCAGTGTGTCTGCAATGAGAGCACAGCGGTGGCGGAGCCTTTGCAACGAAACTTGAATGGTCTCTCCGGCTGCGGTGTTGCCTGGGTCTCTCTCTTCGGCGGCTACCCGCGAAGCGCTTTCGGACAGCGCAGAAGCCACCTCAAGCAGAGTCACCAGCGAGTCGGCATGCAGCTTCCACAATGACGGCGAGTTTTCCGCCCGTTTGAGTTCTTCCAGTTCGGTGGACATGCGAGCGACCACCGACACGATGCGCAGAAGCGCGCGGGCAACGCTGCCGCGGGGACTCTTCTCCTCCAGATATTCCGCGCTGCACGCATCCGCTTCGGCCCGGGTCAGCGTGAGGTTGAAGAACCGCATGGGAACGACCTGGCGGAACTTCGGGTCGGCGACGCGCACGAATATCCGGATGGATTCTTCGACCTGGCGGATTTTGGTCTCTTCGGTCGAAATCTGTTGCGGCGTAACAGCCGCCCGCATTGCCTGCACATCGACCGCACGCCGCTGGGGACGCGCGGGGGACGCCGTGATGGTCGGCGGCCTCTTTGCGGCCGCGGGAGTTGGAAGCGAGGAGGAGTAGGACATCCGGCGAATCGGTGGGCGCCGTTCCAGGGCCTGCTTCAGCTTGGAAACGCGGCGAAACTTTTCCAGCGCGGTGCTGTAGTCAATCTTCAGCAATTCGCTTTCTTCGAGAGCGGCAACATGTTCGACGGTGACGTCGACGCCTTCCACGTTGCCCAGAATGCTGCCACCCTGCTCCTGCAGAGCTAAAGCGAACTCTCTTATTTCGGCGGCTGCGGCACGGAAAAACTCGTCAAACTTTGCGCCGAAAGCGGCGTTATAGGGCGCGATCGTGGCCAGCACGCCAGGATGATAGAAGGACGAATCCAGCGCCTGTTTGAGTTCGCGGACGCGGCTGATGATATCCGAGTCGAGCAGCGAGTTCAGGTCGCGGCAGTTCTGGGCTTCCTCCTGCAAAGGGTCGAAACGCCGCAGCAGTTGTACGTGTTCCTCGGACAGGAAGGGAACGTCATTGTCGGCGAGAATTTCAATCAGAGCGATCTCGAAAGGCGAAAGCGGAAGCGAACCGTCGAGCCCAAAGCCGCGGCGCTCCCATTGTCCCGGCACGCGCGGATGGCGGTAAAGAAAGGTCGCGACCAGGTCGGTCTTGTCGCGGTTTACGTCACTGGTGTCTTTCTTGCGAGTGAAATAACGCAGCACGGCTTCGGCGATTTCGGGGTCGGTCTCCGTGGTGAACGCGCGTCGCAGCATGGCCGGCGTGATGGCCTGGTCGAGTAAACGCAACCAGCGTCGCATGCGGTCGAGCGTGGCGTGGACTTCGCCATCGCCCTCCTGCAGCGAAATAGCTTCGAGGCCGGCCGGAACCGGGATTTCGCCTCCAATGGAATCCTGCAGCAGCTTCTCATAGAAGCCCTGCACTGTGGCCAGGATGGCCAACTCCCATTTGGGATCCTCTACCACACTGTCACTCCCGCTTTGTTGAGCCTGCGGAATGCTGAGAACACAGGTTTGAATTAGTAAAACCTAACGTGGGCTTAGGGCACAATCGTTTTCCCGAAGGAGTGGCACCAAAGTCACAATGGGGACCACCAGCGTGTCATCCTGAGCGGAGTGGCAGCTTCGCTCCGCGAAGCAGCCGCGCAGTCGAAGGACCCCTATAATCGCCACCGGCCACGTGGGGACAGCCGCCCTCGGCTGTCCAGCGGAGCGCAGCTCCGCAGGGTTCTTCAAGGTCAGGGGCCGATTCAAGTTTCGACGTACGGACCGGACTGGCGAGCCTGGCTCGCCTGGACAGCCGAGGGCGGCTGTCCCCACGCAGCCTGTGGTGCTCATAGGGGTCCTTCGACTCCGCAAGATCGCTCGCAAGCGAGCGATCTTGCTGCGCTCAGGATGACAACAATTACTTCTTGAGATCTTTCAGGATTTCGCGTGCGGCGTTGGCGCCTGAGCCGCCCGTCAAACCTGCGCCGGGATGGGTCCCTGAACCGCACAGGTACAGATTCTGGATGGGCGTACGATAGCGCGACCAATCCAGCAGCGGACGCATCGTGAAGAACTGGTCCAGAGAGAGTTCGCCGTGGAAGATGTGGCCGCCGGTCAGGCCATAGGTTTCTTCGAGGTCCTGCGGGGTGATGATCTGATGGGTCAAGATCAGCTCCGGCAGGTTGGGAGCATATTGCGCCAGCGTCTTGACCACGGTGTCGCCCAACGGCACTCGCTGTTTTTCCCAGTCACTACCTTTTAGTTTGTAGGGTGCGTACTGCATATAGATCGACATCACGTGCTTGCCTTCGGGCGCGAGGCCGGGATCGGTAAGCGACGGGATCGCAACTTCTAAATAAGGCTGTTTGGAAAAGTTACCGTACTTGGATTCGTCGAAGGCGCGTTCCAGATAATCGATTTCCGGACCGATGTGAATGCGGCTGCTCAATGCGCGATCGTGATTTTCGCCTTCGAGCGCGGTAAACCTGGGAAGTCCGGAGAGCGCGAGGTTTACTTTGGCGACCGTGCCCGGCATGCGATAGTGTTGCAGCTTCATTACAAAATCCGGCGAGAGCTGCGCCGGATCCACCAGTTTGAGCAGGGTGCGTTTGGGATCCGCGTTCGAAATGACCGCCCTGGCGGCAATCTCTTCGCCATTCGAGAGCACAACGCCGCTGGCGATGCCATCCTTGACGCGAACTTCGATGACTTCCGTGCCATTGCGTATTTCCACTCCGGCTTGCTGCGCGGCGGTGGCCATGGCTTGCGTTAAAGCGCCCATGCCGCCAGTCGCAAACCAGGAAGTGCCTGGGGCCTGTTCGTCGCCAGCGGCGCGGATCAGAAGCACGAGACTGCTGCCAGCGGACCAGGGACCGAGGAAGGTCCCGAAAATTCCCCGCGCCGCGATGGTGGCACGGAGCAATTCGGTTTCGAAATATTCCGCAACCAAATCGGCGACCGCCATCGGCCCCCAACGCAGCAGGCGGTACATATCGCGCTTGCCCAGGTTGCGGACGGCGCGTCCGGTGTTGAGCATGCCCCAGAGATCGCCTGATGTAGGATTGTCTATGTCCGGCGGAGCCAGCGTGAGCGCCTTGCCGATTACGCGGCCCATCTTGGCCAGCGACGCCTGGAACTGGGGATACTTGCTCGCGTCCTTCTCGGAGAACTTCGCGATTTCCTGCGCGGCCTTTTCGGTGTCCTTATAGAGAATGAGAGCTCGGCCATCGGGCGAGAGCGAGGTCACCGAAACCTCGGTCGCGATCATGTTGAGGCCGTGCTTTTCCAGTTGCATGTCGCGAACGATATCTGGTCGCAGCGGCCCGGCAGAATGAGCGAGGGTTGAGCAGCGAAAGCCGGGATGAAATTCTTCTGTGATGGCCGCGCCACCCGGCTGGGCGCGGCGCTCCAGCACCAGCGGCTTGTATCCGGCTTTGGCGAGATAGAAGGCGGTGACCAGGCCGTTATGGCCACCACCGATGATTACGACGTCGCGGTTCTTTGCTTCGGGCACCTTAGGCTGCCCCCTTGAAGTCTTTCAGGATTTCGAGCGCCGCCAGTCTGCCGGGGCCGCCCATGATGCCGCCGCCGGGATGCGTGGCCGATCCGCACATGTACAGGTTCTTGATCGGAGTGCGGAATTGCGCCCAACCCGGCACCGGCCGCAGGAAAAAGAGTTGCTCCAGAGAAAGCTCGCCCTGAAAAATATTTCCTTCGCTGAGCCCGAACTCGCGTTCCAGATCGAGCGGCGTGACCACCTGGCGGTGCAGGATGATGTCCTTGATATTGGGCGCGTACTCGGCGATGGTGTTGATCACGTTGTCGCCGAAGGCTTCTTTCTGATCGTCCCAGTTGAGTCCGGGGCGCAGCTTGTAAGGCGCGTACTGCACGAAGCACGACATGATGTGCTTGCCCGGCGGCGCGACCGACGGATCGGTCAGCGTGGGAATCACCATGTCAATGTACGGACGGCGGGAGAAATTGCCGTACTTGGCATCGTCGTAAGCGCGCTCCATGTATTCGACGCTGGGAGAAATGGAAATCGCGCCGCGGAGATGTGCGCCCGGGCCGGGGATGGCTTTGAAGTTCGGCAGCGCGTCGAGCGCCAGGTTCACTTTGCCTGAAGATCCGCGGTACTTGTAGCGGTTTACATCTTCCAGAAATTCCGACGGCAGAGTGCCTGCTTCGAGAAATTTCGTGAAGGTCAGCCGGGGATCGACGCTGGACGAAATAATGTCAGCATAAATTTCGTCACCGTCGGCGAGGACCACACCCTTAGCCTTGCCATTCTTCACGATGATCTGCGCGATCGGGGCCTTGGTGCGGATTTCGGCGCCGGCCTCGCGGGCCGCATCGGCGATGGCATTCGAAATTGCGCCAGTGCCGCCGCGGGCAAATCCCCAGGAGCGGAAGGCCCCGTCAATTTCTCCCATGTAGTGGTGCAGCAAAACGTAAGCCGTTCCTGGCGAACGAACACCGAGGAAGGTTCCGATGATGCCCGACGCCGACATGGTCGCCTTGAGCACATCGGTTTCAAACCACTGGTCCAGGAAGTCGATGGCGCTCATGGTCATCAACTGCACCTGGTTGTACTTGTCCTCGCTGGTCATGCCCTGAAAGCGGCGGCCGATGAACAGCAGCTTCATCAATTCTTTTGGATTCAGCGTGGCCGGATCAGGCGGCACCATGCTCAGGATCGGCTTCACGAAGCGGCACATGGCCTGCATCGCCTTGCCGAATTCGTCGTAAGCTTCGGCGTCAATTTTCGAGTGCCGCGCGATCTCGCGATGAGTCTTGCCGTGGTCGTTAACCCGCCACAGATAGTCTCCGCTCGGCATGGGAGTGAACGTGCCATCGAGCGGCAGAATTTCGAGGCCGTGGCGGGGGAGGTCGAGATCGCGAATGATTTCCGGGCGCAGCAGCGAGACTACGTAGGAGCAGACAGAAAACTTGAATCCGGGGAAAACTTCTTCCGTGACCGCGGCGCCGCCGAGCACGTGACGGCGCTCGAGTACCAGAACTTTTTTCCCGGCGCGCGCCAGGTAGGCGGCGGTGGTGAGGCCGTTGTGGCCCCCTCCGATAATGATTGCGTCGTACTTCGAATTGCCGTTGGCAGCAGCCATATCAACCTTTAGCGCCGGGCGCTGAACTCAAGTCGCAGGGATTCTAACAGGAATATTCGGGACGCTGGCGGGATGACTCTATCGAACATCCCGTTTGCGGAAAACGTCAGGAAGGAAGTCAGAGCCCGCTTTTGAGTACGGCCCAGCTCAGCATCGCGTTGGAGGAGGAGCGCATCACCGTGTCCTTTGTGGAAGGGCGAAATTGATTGTAGCCGGAAGCATAATTTTTGTCTGTACAAATTGTCCCGGCCTGACTGAGAGTCAGGTGCAAACCGCTTCACCAATTGCTGGGAACGAGCCAGACTGCATATAATCCAGCACAGGTTTCCTCTGCGTCCTTGGTGTCCTCCGTGGTTTACAAAATATCTTTAACCACGAAGGACACAGAGGACACGGAGATCGAAGGAGCTGACTTTTGCCAGTCGGAACCGCATTTCACGAGAGAACTTTTCCGCTTTGCCAAAGCCTCAACTACCGTGAGTGGTCAGGGTACTACGCCGTCAGCGTGTATGAGGTGCATCACGAGCACGAGTACAACGCCATCCGCAACGCGGCTGCGCTGATTGATATTTCGCCCCTCTACAAGTATCTGATCACCGGCAAAGATGCCACTAAGCTGGTGAACCGCATCATCACACGCGATATCACCAAGGTGAGAGTGGGCCAGGTGATCTATTGCTGCTGGTGTGACGAGCAGGGCAAAGTCATTGACGACGGCACTATCACGCGCCTCGAAGACAACAAGTATCGCTGGACCGCTGCTGATCCCAGCCTGCGCTGGTTCAGGCAAAACGGGCTGAACATGGACGTCCAGGTCGAAGACATTTCCGAGCAAGTTGCAGCGCTGGCATTGCAGGGACCGACCTCGGGCAAGCTGCTGAAAGCCGTGGCGGAAGCGGACATTGCCAATCTCAAATACTTCCGCATGACGCGGGGCAAGATCGGCAACGTTTTCGTTGACATCTCCCGCACTGGGTACACCGGCGACCTGGGTTACGAAATATGGGTGCCCTGGACTGACGCGGTGAAAGTCTGGGATGCAGTGATGGAGAAAGGCAAACAGTTCGATATCCACGCCGCTGGGATGCTGGCGCTGGACGTGGCGCGGGTCGAAGCCGGATTGCTGCTGATTGAAGTGGACTACACCAGCGCCAAGAAAGCGCTCATTGAGTCGCAAAAATATTCTCCTTACGAATTAGGCTTTGGAAAGATGGTCCACCTCGAGAAAGAAAACTTCATCGGCAAGGCTGCACTGGCGCAGCAGCAAAAGCAAGGTGTGCCGCGTCAGTTCGTCGGACTCGAAATTGACTGGCCTGAGGTCGAGGCGCGCTATGAAGAATTCGGGCTCTCGCCGGCAGCACCCAGCCAGGCTTCGCGCGTGGCTGTGCCTCTTTATCTGGGAGACAAGCAGGTCGGCAAGGCTACGACCACCACCTGGTCGCCGGTGCTGAAGAAGATGATTGCACTGGCCAGTGTGGACACAGCACACTCGCAGGTCGGCACCAAACTGCAACTGGAAATTACCATCGAAGCCATGCGGCAGCAGGTGACGGCGAAGGTGGTGAAGATGCCGTTCTTCAATCCGGAGCGGAAGACGGCGACGCCGGTTTAGTAGCGCCGGCCTCCTGGCCGGCCCGATGGGCAGGCGGGACGCCCGCCAGACAGCCGGCGGGACGCCGGCGCTACGAAGAGCCCAGTGCCCTCTTCTTTCCCGCCCAGTAAATCCAGGCGCCGATCAGCACCAGCAAGCCCGACAGCCCCACGATCTTAATTACCGCCAGCAGCTTGTTGGGCTCATCCGGTTGCGGGATCAGCGACAATCCGATCGTAAATGTCGTGGTCGAGAAGCCCACGATTGCGACTCAGTCTCGCTACCGGCTTCCCGCCAGGGACGCGAATTACGTCTGGTCCAGCTGGTTCGCGTCTGCAGCTTGAACATGGACGCAAACAGATACAGAAACGGAATGAAGTAAGTGATTACGCCCATGCTGACCAGCACGTCGTAGGCGCCCTTGATGCTGGTGCCGGCTTGTCCCAGAAAAATAAACAGCGCGCCGAAGACGAACTGGGTCAGCAGGCCGACCCACGGCGTTTTCCATCGCGGATGCAGCGCGCCGAATACGGGGGGCAGAAAGCGGTCGATTCCGGCCACGAACGGCAAGCGGGCGCACTGCAGCCAGGTACGCGCCGGCTGCGCCAACGTTGCTCAGCATGATGAGCAACGCCGCGAATGGAATTATGCCCTCAGAAGCCGACGCGCTCTGCGGTCTTCGATGATGGCCTGCATCAGTCCTTGCAGATTGCCGACTTCCGATGACGGCAGCGCCACCAGCACGCTGATCGTCCCGACGATGTAGCAAAATGTCACCGTCAATCCGGCGATCAACAGGGCGCGTGGAATGGCGCGGCGGGCGTTCTTGATTTCCCCGCCCATGATCGAAGCGGTCTCGCATCCGGCGAAGGCGAAAATCAGCACCGACCAGAAAATCATGTCCTTGATCTGGATGCTCGGGTGTCATGGAGTGCATCGTGAAAGAAGTTGCCGCTCCGTAGCGATGCCACGCCACCGCCCCCATCGCCACCACGATGCCGACTGGAATCCACATGGCGAGCGCGCCCACGTTGTGCAGCCACGTGCCTACGTTGAGCCCGACGATGTTCAGCAGCGTGGCCAGCGTGAGCGCGACCAGCGAGAACACGATGTAGAAAGTCGTATTGTTCGAGAAGTGGCCCCAGCGTCGTGGCGAATGTAGAGCGCGTTGCTGGCGGCGAAGTAAAGCACGGCAGGGAAATAGGGCAGGTTGCAGATCCAATATGTCCAGGCGGTGATGAAACCGGCGAAATCGCCGAACGCGCGCTTCGCCCAGACGTAAACTCCCGCCCTCCTCCGGATAGCGCGAGGAAAGCTCGATCACCGACAGCGCAAGCGGAGTGTAGAAGACACAGAAAGGCGCCGATCCAGATGACGACGGAGCTGGGACCGGCCGCGGCAGCGGTGGCGATCCAGCGCAGGCTGACGCCGGTGACCACGTAGAACAGCACCAGATCGCGGAAGCCCATGACCGCCTTGGGCTGATTGGTGTTCTCTGGATTGCGGGCGGAAGCGCTGGGTGGCGCTTAGGTTGGTCGGGGCGGAGGCTGGTTCAGTTTCGTCCACTCTGCGTGTAGGGACTGTCGTGTTTCCAGAAACCTAAGAAATCTTGTCGACTGTATCAGCGCCGGCTGCTTCCGCCGAGAAGCGAACCCAGCACTCCGCGGATAATCTGGCGTCCCACAGAACTCCCGATGGAGCGGGCGGCGCTCTTCATCATGGCATCGACGACCGTGTCGCCGCGTCTTCCTCCTCCGCCACCGAGGCTTGAGGGCAGGGTGATGGAAGGCAGATTCTCGTACCAAGGCTTGTCCGGCTGCGGCTGGGTTTGATTTGTACCTGGCGCCGGAGACTGCTGCGCTTTGCCCTTGAGCCGCTCATACGCCGATTCACGATCCACAACTTTCTCGTAGACCCCAAATATTACCGAGTTGCTAATGATCTGCTGCCGTTGCGCGGGAGTGATGGGCCCGATCTGGCTGTGAGGCGGACAGACCAGCGCGCGTTCGACAATGCCGGGAGTTCCTTTTTCGTCGAGGAAGGAAACCAGGGCTTCGCCGACCGCGAGTTCTGTGATTACGGTCTCAACATTCAGCTTGGGATTGGTGCGAAAGGTCTGGGCCGCCGCGCGCACGGCTTTCTGATCGTTGGGCGTGAATGCCCGCAGCGCATGCTGCACCCGGTTGCTCAGTTGTCCGAGAACGACTTCGGGCACATCCAACGGATTCTGGGTGACGAAATAAACGCCTACACCTTTGGATCGAATCAGCCGGACCACCTGCTCGATCTTGGCTTGCAGGGTTGACGGCAAGTCGGTGAACAGCAGGTGGGCTTCATCGAAAAAGAAAACCAGCTTGGGCTTTTCCGGGTCGCCGACTTCTGGCAACTTCTCGAACAGTTCCGAGAGCATCCAGAGCAGAAACGTAGCGTAGAGCTGGGGCGAGCCCATCAGCTTGTCGGCGGCCAGGATGTTGATGACGCCGCGGCCGCTGGTATCGGTCTGCAGCAGGTCGTCGAAGTTCAGCGCGGGTTCGCCGAAAAATTTGTCGCCGCCTTGCTGCTGCAGTGCAGTCAAGGCACGCTGAATAGTTCCGATACTGGCGGGTGAGATGTTGCCATACTGGGTCTGGAAATCTTTGGCTGAATCGCCGACATGCTGCAGCATGGCTTGCAGATCTTTCAAGTCGAGCAGCAGAAGGCCGTTGTCGTCGGCAATCTTGAAGACGAGGGTCATGACACCGGACTGGGTGTCATTCAAATTCAGGATGCGGCTGATGAGCAACGGGCCCATCTCGGAAATGGTGGCGCGAACGGGATGGCCCTGCTCGCCGAAGACATCCCAGAAGGTGACGGGACAGCCGGAAAAGCTGAAGCCGGTCAGGCCCAGCTTCTTCACGCGGTCCTGCAGTTTGGGATTGTCACTGCCGGGCTGGCTGATTCCCGAGAGGTCGCCCTTCACGTCGGCGGCAAAAACGGGCACGCCGATGCGGCTGAAGCTTTCCGCCATCACCTGCAGGGTGACGGTCTTGCCCGTGCCGGTGGCTCCGGCAACCAGGCCGTGTCGGTTCGACATGCCGGGCAACAGGTACAGCGGATTGTCCCCCTTGGCGATCAGAAGAGGGTCAGCCATGAAATTCTCCAGGAAGGTCAGGGCGATTTGTTAGTCAGGTGATTGTAAAGAGATGGCGGGCGTCTGCCAACCGCGGTCTCTTCCATCCACGATGGCGTCATCCTGAACCCGGCTTTAGCCGGGTGAAGGATCTGGCGTGAAGCGGATCGTTGCTCGCCCCGGCAACCGCTCCGCTACGCGCGAGATGCTTCGGGGACTTAAGTCCCTCAGCATGACGCCTCTCTTCTCACGATTCGCGTCCAGAAGATCGCAGCGCATCCCCGCTCATGCGCTTCCAATACAAATATCCGGGGACACCGATCAGCACGATCGCCGTTCCAGCCAGAGACTCCACGGGCCGCGTAAAGATGGTATTTAGCGTCCAGGCGCCGCCGATCAGAACATAAATCCCAGGCAGCCAGGGATATCCGGTGCAACGATAGGGACGCGGTATGTCCGGCCGCTTCCAGCGCAAAATGAAAAGCCCAAGCACGGTCATGGTGTACGAGAGCACCATGCCGAACATCACGTAGGTGTAAAGCTGGTCGTAGCGGCCGCTCACGGTAAGAATCGCGCCCCAGATTCCTTGCCCGATCAGGCTGAAGGCGGGGGTTCGCCACTTGGGATGGACCTCCGCCATTTTCTGGAAGAACGCGCCGTCCCGCGCCATGGCGTAATAAACTCGCGCGCCGCTCATGGTGCAGCTGGCCATGGCGCCGAAGCACGAAACCGCGATCAGCGCCGAAAGCCAAAGCGCCGCCGCCGGAGAGAAAAGAGCGGTGGCCGCGGCGTGTGCGATAGTCTCGTGTTTCGCGATCTCATCCAACGGCAACGCGTAAATGTAGGTCATGTTCATCGCGATGTAAATCGCGCCGACCACCAACACGCCCAGAACCATTGCCAGCGGCACGTTGCGGCGCGGATCTTTCACTTCGCCTGCGACCCAGGTGATGTAGACCCATCCGTCATAGGCCCAGAACACAGCGATCAAAGCCACGCCGAACGCGGAAATCAATTGTCCCGAACTCAATCCCAGGGTCAGGCTTTGCCCGGGAGCTGCTGTGAAGTGATGCCAGTCGCCCTTGCCGATGGCGAATCCTAGAATCACAAATGCCGCCATTGCTGCGAACTTCGCCCACGTGGCCAGGTTCTGCAAGATTGTGCCCCAGCGCAGTCCAACCACGTTGATCCAGGTAACGGCGATGATCGAAATCAGGGCGAACACATGAGCGCGGGTGAGCACGATCCCTGCGGCCGAGAACACCACATGCTCCTGCGAAATAAAAGGAACGATTCCGCCCAGATACGCTGCCGAAGCCACCGACAAAGCGGCAATGGTGCCCCCGTTGGCTACGCTGAATAGCATCCAGCCATAGAGGAACGCTGGGAGATCGCCGTAGGCTTCACGCAGGTAAACATATTGTCCGCCGGAGTCGGGAAACATCGAGCCTAGTTCGGCAAAAGCGACGCAGGCGCACAGCGAGATTACCCCTCCCAGCACCCAGACGAGCAGAAACAGCAGGGGATGCGGCAGGGGGCCGGCAATATCTTTAGCTGTCAGGAAAATCGAAGACCCGATGATGCCGCCTGCGAGCAGCAGCACCGAGTCGAGAAGAGAAAGGCCGCGAACCAGGGTGGGTTGGGCGTCTGCGGATTTGAGGGTGGCAGAGGGAGTGGCGGTTGAGGGGTCCATTATCTATCCCATCCCCAGTTCGTCGGGAGATTCGAGCGGCGTTCCACAGCGCCGGCAGATGACGGCGGAGCAGTCGCCACAAGTCAGCGGATCGGAGACTTCCTGGCTGCACCGTGGGCAGTAGAGTGGTTCGGGGTCAGGCTCCGGCTGCGGAGTTGAGCTCATGAGGATGGCAAATGTAGCATATTCTTCAGTTTCCAGTTTCTAGTTTCCGGTTTCTAGTTCCTTGTTTTGAAACCGGAAACCAGAAACCGGAAACTACATTAGGAGAGCCATCTGACCGACAAATCTCCCACTCCCGATGAGAAGCTGCAACTGGAATTCAATCGCTGGGCGTTGGCCGGTGAAAGCGAGAAGATGCAGAACCATCATCTCGACATCACCGAGAAAACCTTGCGGCTGATGGATCTCCGTCCCGGTGAGCGGGTACTCGATCTCGGCTGCGGATCGGGATGGGCCACCCGGCTGCTCTCACGCCTGGTGGGCGACGGGCCCGAGGGCTTTGGCCAGGTTGTAGGTCTCGACGTCTCCGACGAAATGGTCCGTCAGGCCCGGGCGGCTTCCAAAGACTTCGAAAATATTTTGTACGTGTGGGGATCGGCGCAACAGATACCGTGGGAGGAAAATTTCTTCGACAAAGTTCTGTCCGTGGAATCGTTCTACTACTATGCCGACCAGGACCGGGCCCTGTCTGAACTTTTTCGCGTCATGGCGCCGCACGGGCGTTTGTTCATCCTGATCAATTTATACCGCGACAATCATTACTCGCTGCAATGGGTGGATAAGCTGAAAGTCCCGGTGCACGTGCGCTCTGAGGCGGAGTATGTCGAGCTCCTGAAAAAGCACGCGTTCGATAAGGTCGAAGCGCGGCGAATCCCGGACGATACGCCGACGCCGGATGACTATCAGACCAAGTCCTTCCACAGCCTCGATGACTTGCGGGCATTCAAGAAAATGGGAGCGCTATTGCTGATGGCATCAAAGCCAGACCTGCGGACACCGGCCCCGGGCTACACCATCTACTAAAGCTGGTGTAGGGCGGGCGCCCCCGCCCGCCGCCTTTGACTTGAGTGCATGCCGCAGGTTGATCTTCAACTTCAAAAGTGGCGGGCGAGGGCGCCCGCCCACATGACGAACGATATCTACTTCGCAAGCCGATTGTATTTCTTCAGCACTTCGCGCAGGCGGTCGTGAGGCAAGCCGATGACCTCAAAATTGTTGATGCCTTTCATCGTCCTGGCCGCGACCATAGCGTTGACGATGGCTTCTTCCGTGGCCTGAACCGTGGCCAGAAAGATCGGGTTCAGGCGCTGGTTGGGGAGCATCGTGAGTTGGCGCACGCCTTTCGACCCGGCGGCGCCGGGATTTGCGGTTGAGAACGCGATAAAAATATCCCCCGAACCGTCGGAGGCGAAGCTGCCGTCCCTGCCCAAACCCAGCGACACCCGGCGGGCCACGCGCTTCAACTGCGTGGGAATCAACGGCGCATCGGTAGCCACCACCACGATGATCGATCCCAATTCATCCTCGCGGACGGTGTGATCACCGATCTCGCGGCCCACCGGCACTCCCGCAATGCGTAGCTGGCTGCGAAGTCCATAGTTGCATTGCACCAGGACTCCAACCGTGTACCCGCCGTACTTGGGATCGAGCACGCGGGAGGACGTCCCGATTCCTCCCTTGAATTCATTGCAGATCATGCCGGTACCGCCGCCAACGCTGCCCTCTTCCACCGGGCCGCCCTTGGCCGTATCGAGCGCGTGGAAAGTGTCTTCGGCTTTTACGTGAAATCCGTTCATGTCATTGAGGTCGTCATCCGAAGTCTCGGCTACCACCGGCAGGGACCACGAGTAGCCCTGGTCGTCCGGCGGAGCCCGCTTCACTCGCCATGCGACCACCGCATCGCGGACCACGCCCACGCTGTGGGTGTTGGTGATCATCACGGGGCCTTCCAGGAAGCCGGAATCTTCAAGCCATGTGGTTCCGGTCATTTCGCCGTTGCCATTGAGTGTGAACCAGCCGGCGAACACCGCGTCCAGAGAGTTCTTGCCGCGCGGAAGAACGGCGGTCACACCGGTGCGCACTGGGCCGACGCCGACTTTCAGAGCGCCGCTGCCGGAAATAAGCGTGGTGTGTCCAACCTCCACGCCCTTTACGTCGGTGATGGCGTTGAACGGGCCCGGAGTGCCGTCAAAGGGGACGCCGAGGTCTCGGGCGCGCGGTTCAGTCTGGGCCGTGGTGGTCGCAAGAAGAAATGAAAAAACCAGGGCAGGGAGCAATGCTCTGCCTGCTTTCAGCATCAAAGTCCTCCGTGGTAAGTTTGGCAGTATAAGGTATCGCATTTTCGGGATCGCGAGTTTGATCCCGGCGTAGAATTCCGTGAGGAGGGTGGAATGGAAAACTGGAAGGTGGCGCTGGTAAGCGGTGCGGCCGGCATAGGCACGGCGTTGTTTCTGAAGAAAAAGTGGACGGCAGGCGTGATTCTGGCCGGCGTCGGCATAGCCGCGATTGCTTCGGAGTATCCGGAAAAATTTGCCGAAGTGCGCGATCGGATCCCCGACTTCATCGAGCGCGGCAACCATTTTCTTGCGGTCGCGACCCGGGTGGGAGACCGGTTGGCGGATGCGGCAGAGAGTCGTGGGACCTGGTACGATTCGTTGCTGAGCAGCAGTTAGTCCCGCAGCCGAGGGCGGGACGCCCTCGGGCAGCCGGCGACGCCGGCGCTACTTTGCAACGTCGTTACTCGATGCCTAGAGTCTTGCGGGCGTCGGGGCTGAGCCGCTCTGGGGTCCAGGGCGGAGTCCAGACCACGTTCACCGTGGCGTTGCGTACGCCGGGCATCTGTTCCACGCGTGCTTTAACCTGCTCTCCGATCTGGACATGCGACGGGCAGCCTTGAGCCGTCAGGGTCATCTCGACCGTAACGTCTTGTTTCTCCTCGGGCGCGGGATCGAAACGGACGCCGTAAATCAACCCCAGATCTACGATGTTGACTGGAATCTCCGGGTCGTAACATTGCTTCAAGGCGCTTAAAACTTCGTCCTCGGTGAGAGTAGCCATGGATTCTCCTCAGATCGGCACTCCCTGGGCAGGTGGAGTGTTCGTATGGATAGTTTACACGCCCAACTGGCGTTGGTGTTTCAGGTAGAACCCTATGACTTCCGAAGCCAAACAGAAAATTCAGCTGGTGCTGGTGATCGCGATCGCGGTGGCCGCGCTTCGGGCCGGGTATGTGGTGTACGAGCGGCACAGCGAGCGAGCCGAGCAAGCTGCAAAGCAGGCGCCGCCCTTGAATCCTGATTATTACGTGGTTCCCAAGAAGCTCTATCCTTACGATCTGAAGTCGGCGAAACAACTGACCCAACAGCCGGCTTGGGTCAAGGAAGGCTACCGTTTCACGTATTACCCCTACGATCGTGCCAGCCGCCACACTGATTTTTCCCACGAGACCGGCCTGCTGTTGCCGATCCAAGAGCTGGACATCAAGGACGTCGTCACCGACACCACGCCTGCGCATCAACGCCAGGTGATGGCAGTATTCGAACAAGAAGGAAAGACTTATGCCGTGCCGATCGGATCACAGGCTGGCGACAGCTATCAGATCTACTCCGACGAAATGTTTTTCGTCCAAGATCCGCGCGAGTTGTACAAGCACTGGCCGGCGGATGTTTGGGAATCTATTGAGCAACATCAGATCAAGCCCGGGATGAACGAATTTCAGGCGTACTTCGCGATTGGGATGGGAGTTCCGGACCGCTCGAGCGATCCTGCTGTGAAGACAGTGCACTATCCCAACGGCGGGAAGCCCGTGACCATTACGTTTCGGAATGGCAAGGCGGCAGAGATTTCGGGCGGGTAGCGAAGGGATTTCAGATTTCAGGATTTGAGATTGAAGATTTTCCCGGCCCTCCGGGACCTAATTGTGAAATCTTCGATCTGAAATCTTCAATCTGAAATTCTGTTATTTCACAACCGGCGATTTCTCCGATGCGGGAGCCTGGTCGTCTGCGTGGATCTGATTGTCTTCGTCGGCGTAGAACGACCTGTGCTCGGCGTCAATCTGTTTGGGCGTGAGCGTGAGGTCGAAGCCGTCCTTGTTAGGACGGAAGCCCACCGAATAGTCGCCTCGGTCCGGATTCACCATGCGCTTAGTAAACGATCCGGTATGGACCAGATCTGCGAGTGAGGCTGCATACTTGTTGTTCTTCTTGTAGTAGATCTTCTGGGCGCGCAGCACGGTGCGCATGTAGCCCAGGGCTGCGGCTTCCGAGTCCGATTTCGCGGGGTCGCCCTTGAACTTGGGTTGATACGGAGTTTGCGCGGCGGCTGCCAGGCCTAGAACCAGCACCAGCGCTGCGGCCCACCGAATACGTCGTTTCACTAGTCTACCTCGTCGTTTACCCGTCAGATTTTAGATGCTTGCCACGTTACCGGCGTAATCGTTGCCCGATAGTCCAATGTTCTCATCGGCGGCAAATGTAGTTATGCTGAACCCAGCTTTTGGATAAAGCAGGAAACCCTATCAAACAGGAAACCCTATGAAGGCTGCAACTGCCATGAAGGCTTCACCCGCAAAAAAACCGGTCATCCGCCTTGCGGTAGTGGAGAGCGATCCACTGCGTTTTGTTGGATTTCGCGCCCTGTTTGACTCGGAGACCGATTTCGAGCTGATCGCCGCCTCCCTGCCCGACATCGGAAGCCTGCCCAACATTGACCTGGTATTGCTGGGAAACCGCAACGGCCAGAACCTGTTCGACCTGATGGCCAGCCTGAAAGCCAGCCGTCCTGACCTGCGCATTATTGTGACAGGTTCGGGCATGGACGAGGAAACCATTTTGAAGGCCATCGCTTCCGGGGCCAAGGGCTATGTGGACGAAGCCGCATCGCCAACCGAGTTTGTGCAGGCTATCCGCATTGTGAACCAGGGATCGGTGTGGGCGCCCCGGCGTGTGCTTTCCCTGTTCATCGAGCGTGTGAGTTCAGCTCCGGGCCGCATCTTTCCCGCCGGCCGCGTGACCTTTACCGACCGCGAGAAGGAAGTGCTGGAGATGCTGGTGGCGGGCCGCTCCAACAAAGAGATTGGCTCTGCTCTCGGGATCGAGGAACGCACCGTCAAAGCGCACGTCGCCAAGTTGATGCGCAAGGTGGGAGTGCAGAACCGGATTGCGCTTTCGGTCCACGCCATCACGCACTCGCTGGTTACGGCGAAGTAAGCAGCCCGCGAAACGCAAGGTCCCTCCACTTCGCTTGCTGCGCTCGCTTCGGTCGGGATGACAGGTTTGAGGTTGAACAACCGAGACTGGGGCGATTACTTTAGGACAATGACCTAGGTAATCTTGTCGGTTCATCGGGCGACCCGCATACTCGCTTCACCTACCACAGAACCTGGGAGACGGGGTTGGAAGCGGAGATTTAGGGTCACCGCTGCTAGCCCCGATTTTTTTTGCCGCTCCCACTTACTACCCAGCCACCTCCAGTCCCCATGTCTGCATTCTTCACAAAATCCGTTAGAATCAACGTATTGAGTTTAACAAAAACCTAACCTCAGGAAAGTCAGGAAGAAATGAAAAAACTGCTGCTTCTGTGTGTAGTGTTGTGTCTCACAGTTTCCACCTTCGCCAAGGATGAGGACGAAGACCAGAACAAGGCCGAAGACCGCGTCAAGGCCGCCAGCACGGTGCTGGATGAGATCGAATCGGCGCCCGACCAGGGCATTCCGGAAGAGGTGCTGGGATCGGCCCAATGCGTGGCCGTCGTGCCCACCATGCTCAAAGGTGGATTCATCGTGGGCGCCCGCTTCGGACGCGGCGTCGCCAGCTGCCGCACCCCGAAGGGTTGGAGCGCTCCGGCATTCTTCAGCATCAAGGGCGGCAGCTTCGGTCTGCAGATCGGCGCCCAGGCGGTGGACCTGGTCATGCTGATCATGAACGACGATGGCATGAAGAACCTGTTGAGCAGCGAGTTCAAACTGGGAGCCGATGCCAGCGTGGCCGCTGGACCAGTTGGCCGTCATGCGGCCGCCGATACGGACTGGAAACTGAAGGCGCAGGTGCTCAGCTATTCCCGCGCCCGTGGATTGTTTGCGGGATTGGAATTGAGCGGCGCCGCGATTAGTCAGGACAAAGACGCCACCCGCCAGTTCTACGGCCGCATGGTGCCCTTCAAAACCTCGCTGACGGGCACGATCGATGCTCCCGCCAATGCGTATCCGTTCCTGAACACACTGGCCAAGTGGGCCAAGACAGCAGCCGCGAAATAAGGCGGGTTCAATGTAGGCGCGAGCGACCTCGCTCGTGCGGCAGCTTTCGTGGCGCTGCTGCACGAGCGAGCGCGCTCGCGCCTACACGAGCCCTCTGCGTTTGACATCCCACTTGCCCCTTGCTACCGTCACCCAGCTTCTCCCTTAATGCGTCAGCGACTCGAGTACGCCCTTGCGTGGCCGTTCATCAAGATTCTCAGCCTGTTGCCTCGTCCTTTGTCGCGGGCGGCCGCAATTTCTCTGGCCTGGATGATTTACCTGCTGCATTCCCGCCTGCGCCGTGTCGGGATGCGCAACCTGGCGATGGCGCTGCCGGAAAAGAGCCGCGGCGAACGCGCCCGCATTCTGCGCGGAGAATTCACCTCCCTCGGCCGTCAGTTGGCTGAGGTCTGCCAGTTTCCCCGATACACCAAAGAGAACGTAGGCCGGGTGATGGTTTACGACGGCTTCGAGAATTACGAACGGGCCGTCGCCCGGGGCAAAGGTGTGCTGTTTCTTACCGCTCACTTTGGTGGCTGGGAGCTCTCCGCCTTTGTCCACTCTCTGCACGGTCACCCCATGCACGTGGTGGTGCGGAACCTGGACAACGTTTATCTCGACCGGCTGGTCGAGCGCTACCGCTCGATGCACGGCAACTCCACGGTCAGCAAAGACAATTTCGTGCGCGGGCTGTTGGAGGCGATGAAGGCGGGTGAAGTGGTCGGCCTGCTGATGGACACCAATATGACTCCGCCGCAGGGAGTGTTCGTAAATTTCTTCGGCATTCCGGCGTGCACCGCCAGCGGACTGGCAAGAATCGCGCTGCGGACCGACGCCGCTGTGGTCCCCGGCTTCACCATCTGGGACCCTGTCCTGCGAAAATACCGCCTCCGGTTCGATCCCGCCGTCAACTTGGTGCGCACCGGGGACGACGAAAAAGACATCGTCACCAACACCCAGTTGTTCACGAAGATCATCGAGGACTACGTGCGTCGCTATCCCGATCAGTGGCTATGGGTTCATAGACGCTGGAAGACAAGGCCGCCCGGAGAGCCGGGGCTGTACTGAGGAAGGCAGCAATTGGCAATTAGCAGTTGGCATTTAGCTAACTGCCAATGGCTAATTGCTAATTGCTCGGCTAAAACCAATCGCTGCGATACGCAATCCACCAGCTGGCATACGCTACCGGGATGGTTGCGGCCAGGGCCCACCAGAGGGGCAGGATGAAATCTGCGGCCAGCCCAAGGATGGTGAAGCTGATCCAGAAGATTTTCTTCTCCATCTCGTTATTCTAAGCTCGCTTCAGCTTTTCGCTTTCCGCCTGAACGTATACTAAAGATCATGGTCCTTTCACTCAGGACGGTTGCCGAATCCGTAAAAGGGCAAGTGGTGGGCGATGATGCGGTCACCGTCAGCGGTGTCGCCAGCATTGCGCGGGCGGCCTCAGTGGATCTGGTGTTTGTCGACGATGAGAAGAACTTGCCGGCGGCGTTAGCATCTCGCGCCGCGGCGGTAATCGCCGGGGAGTTCGCAAGAGGAAACACAACCTCCAAGCCTCTTCTGATTTGCGGGCATCCCAAGCTGGCGTTCGCACGAGCCGCCCGACTTCTTTGTCCTCTACCCGGTCGCAAGCCTGGGACGCATGCCAGCGCCGTTGTGCATGATTCAGCCCGGCTGGGTAAAGACGTGACCGTGGCGGAGCGAGTCGTGATCGGCGAGAAGGTCGAGATCGGCGATCGCACCTGGATTGGCGCGGGCGCCGTCATTGGTGCGGGTGTTCGTGTCGGCTGTGATTGCGAGATTTATCCCAATGTGACGATCTATCCCGGCGCGCGACTTGGCGATCGTGTGATTGTCCACGCCGGAACGGTGCTGGGCTGTGACGGCTTCGGTTATGTCCGCGACCGGGCTAGCGGGGCATACGAGAAATTTCCCCAGGTAGGAACCTTGGAAATTGCTGACGACGTCGAGATCGGCGCCAACACGACCATCGATCGGGGAGCGCTGGAAGTTACACGCGTCGGCCGCGGCGCCAAGATTGATAACCTGGTGCACATCGGGCACAACTGCCAGATCGGGGAAGACGTCGTTATCGCCGCTCAAACCGGGCTTTCCGGCAGCATCGTGATCGAGAAGAATGTCGTACTCGGTGGCCAGGTGGGCATCGGGGAACATGCGCGCATCGAAGAAGGCGTGATGCTGGGTGGGCAAGGCGGCGTTCTGCCCAACAAAGTTCTGCGCGGCAAAGGCGTGGCTTTCTGGGGCACTCCGGCGCGCCCGCTGCGCGAGTATCTGAAGCAGTTGGCCGCGGTGGCGCGGCTGGCGAAGAAATAGCCGTTGGTCATTGGTCGTTGGTAGTTGGCAAAACCATGAGTGACCGTAAGCCTTGGCCAACGACCAATGACCAACGACGGTTTCAACATGGCCCTCATCGTTATCGGCGGACATTCCCGCAGCGTCGGCAAGACCAGCGTGGTCGCCGGGTTGATCTCCGCCTTACCCGAATACCACTGGACGGCGTTCAAAATCACGCAATACGGGCACGGCGTTTGTGCAATGGATGGAGAACCCTGCCACTGCGCGACTGACGATCACAGTTGGGCGATCTCCGAAGAACTGGACCGCTCCGGGGAATCTGACACTTCGCGATTCCTGGCTGCGGGGGCGGCGCGTGCCTGGTGGGTGCGGACTGAGCAGGGACGTCTGGCGGAGGGCATGCCGGCGGTCCGTGGCAAACTGGCCGAGGCTGAGAATGCGATTCTCGAGTCGAACAGCATTCTCAGATTTCTGCGTCCTGATCTCTATCTCACTGTGCTTGATCCCGCCACCTCGGATTTCAAGAAATCTGCCCAGGAGTTTCTTGATCGGGCGGACGCGGTTATTCTGCACCAGAGCGAGAGGACGGATGCGGCGTGGCGGGAGACTTCGCTGAAACCTGTCGCTCGACGCCCCATGTTTCGCATTTCTCCGCCGCCCTACGTCACGCCCCAGATCATTGAATTCGTCAGACACAAATTAACCACGGAGGACACAGAGGACGCAGAGAAGACCTAAACGATTTTCCTCTGTGTCCTCAGTGTCCTCTGTGGTTATCTTGTGAGCATGACTGCTCAAATCAAGCCCGTGGTTTCTCTCGAGGTACTGAACCAGATCGACATTCGCGTGGGCACGATCGTCTCGGTAGCGGACGTGCCGAACTCCGACAAGCTGCTGCTGTTGCGGGTCGGCTTCGGCGATCATGAACGTACGATCGTCGCCGGAATGAAGACAGAGCGAGCCAATCCGCAGGAGATAGTCGGCAAGCAGGCATTGTTCGTGGTCAATCTGGAGCCGCGCAAGATGCGGGGCGTACTGTCGGAAGGGATGCTGTTCGACATTGGTTATGCCGACGGCGTGCGGCCGGTGCTGGCGATGCCGGAAAATCCTGTGCCGGACGGGACCCGCGCCGGTTAGGATTTGCGCACGTGGACCAACTCCCACACCTTGGCATATTTCCACGAAACGTAAACTGCGTGGTAAAGATGCAGTAGCAAGCCTTTGCGTCCATCAAGAAAGCCCAGACGAAAAAGATAGTTATAGATGAAGGTCAGCAGCGGCCGCACTGCGATATTGATAACGCTGAATCCGGTGCGTCCCTCGGCGACCGCCATTTCCGCGCCCAGCGAAGAGTAGCGGTTCATGTGTGCGATGTAGTCGGAGAACGTAGGGTAGCAATGGTGCAGGATCGCACCGTGTTTGAGCCTGGCCGTGGCTCCGTCGACTATGACGGTCTCGTGAACCGCACGGTCCTCGAAGCGGCCTCGACCGCGGCGAAAGAGCCGCAGCTTCGGATCTGGCCAGAAGCCACCGTGTTGGATCCATTGCCCCAGGAATTCATTCTTGCGTGCGATCCAAATCCCGCAGAGTTCCTGATCGCCTTTTCCGCTGACCCAACTTTCCAGCTCTGCCTGCGCGTCCTCCCTCATGAACGGATGAGCATCGCTCTGGCGGCGCAGTGCGTCGATTCTTTCCAGGCTTTCCAGCGCGTTGGCGAGGGCTTGCTGAAGTTGCCCGCTCAATTCCTCATCTGCGTCCAGGCTCAGGATCCAGTCGCCGCCTGCTTTCTCTATCGCGGAATTCTTTTGTGCGGAATAGCCCTTCCAGGGTTCAACGAAAACCTTTGCGCCAAACGATTTCGCTATGTCCACGGTGCGGTCAGTCGAACCTGAGTCGACAACGATGATTTCGCCCCGGCCCTCACGTACCAGGGGCTTCACGCTTTCGAGTGTGCTCGCGAGGTTGGATTCTTCGTTATGGGTGATCAGGACGACGGAGAGGTGCACGCGGAGAGAATAAACCGGGAGACGGCGCTTGCGGAATGGCCGCAACGATGCCCGGCAAATAGGCCATGTGGGGCGGACAGGAGTGTCCGCCCACACCAGCATGCCCCTACTGCTGCTGCGGCATCACCGAGCCGGGCACGTCCTTCCGGGGAGCAACAAAAGGAATGCTCGGCATGTGGGTGACTTCGCCGCGTTCGGCATCATTGACCTGGATTCCGGCGTGATCGAGCAAAAGGCCGGTCGCGCGATCCAGTTCAACCTGGGCTTTCTCGTAGGCCGCCATGGCCGAGACCAATGTCGACTCGGCTTGCGCCAGGGCGCTCTGGTTCTGCAGCACCAGAGTCGTGGTGGAGGCGCCCAGGGCGTATTTCTTCTGCTCTGCGTCCAGCGACTGATGGCCCAAATCCACCGCGGCCTGGGCCGAGGACACGCTGGCGCGGTTCTGTTGCACTGCGAACTGTGCGTTCCGAACCTCAATGCGGATCTGATTTTCCAGCTGCTGCAACCGCATCTGGGACTGGCGATATTCCAGTTCCGAACGGATCTGCGTCGCCTGAGCTACCCGGTTGCGCAGGGGAATATTCAAGCTCAAGCCCACACCCTTGTCTGGAGCGCTGGAATCCACTAGTTGACCCAGAGCGTTGCTGTAGCTTACCGGGCCGCCATTGCGGAAGGGTGGTGCTGCGTTGGCGGGGTTGAAGCAGGCTTCGAACGCGCCGCCACCGCCCGGTGGGCAGTTGGGCAGCGCAACGTTTCCGCCCAGGCCCGATCCGCCGTAATAAGCATAAAGATCAAGAGTCGGCAGCAAGGAGCTGCGGACGGCCTTGTTGCTGATTTCGGTGTTGGCCAAATTGATGCGAGCCTCCGCCAGTTCAGCGCGATGGCTAAGCGCGTCGTTCACCAGATCCTGGGTCGGAACTACGGGCTCTGTTTCCGGCAGTTGCATGGTGGAAGTGGGAATGACTTCCGCATCGGCCAGCCGGGGATCGACCAGAGTCCGGCTGAGTGCGTTCTTCATCAACAACTGCTGCAATTGCAGGTTGGTCTGCGCCACCGTCAGGGCCTGCTGGTCGGTGGCAACAGTACTCTGGGCCCGCACCACCTCGATGGGAGCCAGGGTGCCGATCTGCACTTGCTTCTGGGTGTCGGAGAGCGTTTTCTGGGCGAATGTCAGAGACTCATTCTGCACTCTCACGTTCTCGTAGGCGAAGACAAGATCCCAATAAATGTTCTCGATCTGGTCCACGGTGGTGATGACCTGCAGCCGGAATGCGATGTCGGAAATCTCGCGATTATTCTTGGCAATCCGAATAAATCGCGTGTTGGGCGCAAAGCCAAAACCCTGCAGCAGGTGTTGGGTCAGCCTGAAATTCAAACCGGAAGTGAGGGTCGGGCTATAAGTAGCGGTTGGGCTATCCGTCGTGGTGTGCGTGTTGTTGAAGCCTACCGAGAAGTTCGTGCCAGTCTTAAAACCTTGCAGGTAGCTGAAGTTCGCAGTCCCAGTATTCTGATTGGATACCGGGATGGGGCTGAAAATGCTGGCCGACTGGGTGTACAGCCGATCCATTTGGAGCGTGCCGGTAAGGACGGGATCAAAACTGGTGATGGCCGGACCGCTTCCCAAGGTGGAGTTGACCAATCCGCCGGTACCAGTTCCTGCGCCGCCCGAGCCCGCACTGGTGCCTCCGGTGCCGGAGCCAACCGATCCGCTGAGGCCGCCGGTCCCTCCCCCGGGTGTACCTGAGACGGTGCCGCTGTTGACGCCCAGGGTGCTTCCGCCGGCCGAGGCCCGCAGAATGTCAGTGTCGGCAATGTTCAGGTTATAGCGCTGAATGGCGATGTCGAGGTTGTTCTCCATGGCGAGAGCCACGGCATCATTCATCGACAAGTAGAGCTTTCCATCGCGCAGCAGCTGCTCCACCCGCGGCGTATTGCTCAGATCGGGGGCCGGCATGTACTGTGGCCGGTAAGGGGCGATGGGGTTGGGGAAGTGCGAGCGGGCTTTGGTGTAGTTCTCCACCGTGAAGCGCTGTGGTTTTGGACCCTCAGGCGCCGACTGATTAGGCTGGGCCGCGTTTTGGGACCAGGCGGCGGCAGTCAAAGTACAGGCCAGGACGACCGCAAGCGTCCGGCGGAGGGCATATTGCAATGCAGACAAAACCATTCGATTCTCTCCCTGCACAAGCTGATGATGAAGAGCGCTAAAGGCTTCTGGAAATCAAGCGATGGTACGCAAAATATGGACGCCAGGTTTCATTTTTGTGCTCACCGGCGCTATTTCTGCTTTCGTAGTGGTGCGGTTTGCGGGAACTGACCCCGCCCCTTGTCATTCCGAAGCCAGGCCTTCCGGCGAAGAATCTGCTTGCCGCCAGCAGCGATACGGCAGATCCCTCGCGCGACAAACCGCGCTTCGGAATGACAATGCTTTGGGGATTTTCAAATTACACCACCACGTTGCTTTTCGTCCCGGGGCGCTGACTGAATGAAATAGTATAGCTGACGCCCTTGGCCAATCTTCCCGGTGCGCCCGGTAAAGCTTTGTAAAGATTGGCCACAGATTTGGATGACGATCGCGCCCCATACGACTCCAAACAAATCATCATGCGCAATCTCAAATTGGTCCTGTCCTACGATGGCACGGAGTTCTTCGGGTGGCAGGTCCAGCCTGAGGCGGCCACCGTCCAGGGCGCGTTGGCCCTGGCCATTGAACGGGTGACCGGCGAGAAAGTCCCGCCCCAGGGCTCGGGGCGTACCGACGCTGGAGTACACGCCCTCGGCCAGGTCGCAACCTTCGTCACGCAATCGCCTATCCCGCCAGAAAACCTGGTGATCGCGCTGAATGATGTTCTGCCTGCCGCGATCCGGGTGTTGGAGGCAGCCGAGGCGCCTGCCGAATTTCATGCCCGGAAGTCAGCCCGTACCAAGACTTATCGCTACCGGATGTATCGCGGCGCAATATGCCCGCCTTTTCTCGCCCGCTATGTATGGCATTATCCCTATCCATTGGACGAAGATGAGATGCAAGAGGTAGCCGGATTGATCGTCGGCGAGCATGATTTCACCTCGTTTGCCGCGGTGGATCCGGAGCGGGGACGGGAAGAACTGTCGAATGTCCGGCAAATATTCAGCTCAAGCTGGGGTCGGCAAAGCGATGAATTTGTCTACACCGTGCGCGGCAACGGGTTTCTACACCACATGGTGCGCAACCTGGTAGGAACTTTCCTGCTGGTGGGCAAGGGGACGCTGAAGCCGTCCGATTTGAAGCGGATTCTGGAATCGCGCTCAAGGTCTGCGGCGGGAGCCACAGCCCCCGCCAGCGGCTTGTGCCTGATGAACGTAGAGTACTGAATGCCGATGTCGGGCATGTGTGGTCGCGGGCGACTCACCCGCCGCTTTGAAATCTGAATAAAAGGGGAAAGAGCCATGACTTCTAATTCTGATCCGAAACGCGATTTCTTGCGCCACGCTCTGGCCACGCTTTCCTATCGCGGCGGGAACGCTGTCCGCAACGCCCCGGCAGGATTCGCCGAGACTCGCAGCTGCGAGTCGGGGCGCACCGCCGCACAAATTCTGGCTCACATAGGCGACCTGCTCGATTGGGGACTCTCCATCGCTCAAGGCAAGCAGAGTTGGAATAACTCGAAGCCTCTGGCCTGGGACAAAGAAACCGGCCGGTTTTTTGCCGCGCTAACGAAATTCGATGACTATCTGGCTTCGGCGGAGCCGCTGCATGCGCCGGCGGAGAAGCTCTTGCAGGGGCCACTGGCCGATGCCTTGACCCACGTGGGCCAGATCGCGATGCTGCGGCGGATGGCGGGCGTGCCGGTGAAAGGTGAAAACTATTTCGTGGCTGACATCGTGACGGGCCGCGTGGGACCGGAGCAGGCCCCGCCCAAGCAGCCATTCGATTGACGCCGCGATAGCTTCGCAGAAATGCCTTCGAGTAAAATGAATCGATAAATCCGGCGGCCGCTGGCCGCAGCGACGAGGATAGCCCTTGGCCACTACCGAAAGCGTGACTGCTCCTCCGCAGCTTCCCCATCACAAGGTGAAAATCAAGAAGCCGGGCCAGCGTTCCTGCAACGAAAAAGACGCCAAGGGAAAATTCTGCGGCGGACATCTGAAGCGCTGGTTCTACACCACGGATGTAGTCGAGCAGTCCTGTGGCGATGCAGCAGAGGCCTGGGGGCCAGACGCTGAGGTCTATCGCTGCGAGCATTGCAAGACTCTCTACCTGCCCAACCAGGAGGGAGTCCGCGGGCTGAATGTGGCGGGACAAGGACAGACATCGGTGTTCGGCCTGACAGTCGCGCCGAAAAAGTAAGTTCGTGTGTGGGGCGGGCGCCCTCGCCCGCCGCCTTTGAAGTTGATCTTGCTTTTAATCGACACCACCTGGCCGTGAAAGACCTCTCGCAGTCAACTCCAGTCAAGACCGGCGGACAGCAGTGTCCGCCCACAAAATCGTTTTAATCGTTGACAGCGCCGCACACGGCATAATTCAATACGCGGGAATGGAAACCACTCCAGCCGGCCCTGCCTCCTCCTCAAGCTTGCGGCTTCGCCGATCGCTTACCCTCTGGGACCTGATTCTTTACGGGATCATCGTCATCCAGCCGACCGCGCCCATGCCTGCCTACGGAGTGTTCAGCAACGCCGGCCAGGGCCACGTGGTCACTTCGATTTTGATCGCCATGGTCGCCATGGTCTTTACCGCCATGAGCTATGGCCGCATGGCGCGGGTGTATCCCAGCGCGGGTTCGGCGTACACCTATGTGGGGCGCGCTCTCCACCCCTCTCTCGGCTATGTCACCGGCTGGAGCATGACGATGGATTACATGCTGAATCCATTAATCTGCACCATCTGGTGTTCCAAGGCGATGGCCGATCTGTTGAGTGGGACGCGGTACCAGATTCCGTATCCCGGGCTGCTGTGGCCGATTATTTTTGCCTTGTTGTTCACGGCGCTGAATCTGCGAGGGGTGAAAACCTCGGCGCGGATCAATTCGACCTTATGCGCCATCATGGGAGCGGTGATTTTGGCGTTTTTCTGGTACACCATCCGCTACATTTTCCATTTGCCGCAATATCCCGAGGCCTATTTCCTGCGTCCGTTCTACAATCCGGAGACTTTCACCATCAACCGCGTGTTTCACGGTACCTCGGTCGCGGTGCTCACTTACATCGGGTTCGACGGCATTTCCACCTTGTCGGAAGAGGTGGATAATCCCAAGCGGAATATTTTTCTGGCTACCGTGCTGGTCTGCGTCATCACAGGGTTCCTGGCCGCGGCTGAAGTCTACGGCGCGCAACTGCTGAGTTCGCAGTACCAGTTCTCGGCCGACGAGGTGGAGAATGCATTCAGCCATGTGGCTGCGATCGCTGGCGGGACTCTCATGACCAAGGCCATCAGCATCACGCTGTTGATTGCTACCGTAGGGTCGGGCATGGGATCGCAACTCGGAGCGGCCCGCCTGCTTTATGGCATGGGACGCAGCGACGCGATTCCCAGAAAATTTTTTGGCGCGATCCATCCCAGGACCCGGATTCCCGCCAACAACGTCATTTTCGTCGGCGTGATTGCATTACTGGGGGCGTTCCTCATCACCTACGACAACGGCGCGCAGCTGCTTAACTTCGGCGCGCTGATCGCATTCATGGGCGTCAACCTGGCGGCGCTCACTCACTACTACATTCGCGGCGCAGACCGTTCCCTGGGACAATTGATTCCGCCAGTGCTGGGATTCATCATCTGCCTGTTCATCTGGATCCATCTATCGAACCTGGCGCTGATCACGGGATCCATCTGGATGATCGCCGGGATCGCCTATGGCGCGTGGAAGACCCGAGGCTTCCAGAGCAATCTGGTGAATTTCGATGTGCCACCCGAAGAAGAGTAAGCGCTTGCAGCTTTCATCTTGAGGCTGGTTGAGCACCGAAACGATGAAGCCAAAGTTCTTTTCATCACCGTCCGCCTGGCGCGCCTGGCTGGAACGGCACCACGAGAAACATGAGGAACTATGGGTCGGCTTCCATAAGGTCGGCTCCGGCAAACTCAGCATTACCTGGCCTGAAGCCGTGGATGGCGCGCTCTGCTTCGGATGGATTGACGGCGTGCGCAAGAGTCTCGGCGAAACCAGCTACGTCATTCGGTTTACACCAAGGCGTGCGAAGAGCATTTGGAGCGCGGTAAACATCAAGCGGGTGGCAGAGCTCAGCGCGCTGGGCTTGATGCGGCCCAAAGGCACTCAGGCCTTCGAGCTGCGAACCGGGA
This sequence comes from Terriglobia bacterium, assembly GCA_963813645.1. GTDB lineage: Bacteria > Acidobacteriota > Terriglobia > Terriglobales > Acidobacteriaceae > JAIQFF01. Next base: position 109,883 of record CAWEZS010000016.1, on the reverse strand, counting down.
AGCGTTCCGAAATCTACGGTTACGAGCAAAGGAAGGGCGCCAAGCTTAGTGGCGCGTATGAAAAGCAATTTCGTGCCAACAAGAAGGCATGGAAATTCTTCCAGGCGCACCCGCCGTGGTATCGACGAACCGCGAGCTGGTGGGTGATTAGCGCAAAAAAGGAAGAGACGCGTCTGAAGCGGCTCACTCAGCTTATCGAAGACTCTGAGCACGAGCGCACCATACGCGAGCTCCGCCGACCAGCCACTAAGAAATGAGGCCGATTCCGGGGTTCGACCCTTGGGTGGAGCAGGCCTTCAGGCCTGCATTTAAAGGCTGGTATCGGACGGCTTTAGCTGCTGAGGTACCTCAGGACAATTTTGACGGCGGCAACAAAGCGGCGAACCTGGTGGCGAGTGCTCAGCAGTTTACCTACACCATCCGTGATGGTGAAGCTCGATGAAGTCCCTCAGTGGCTGAAGCCGGCCGCAAAGGGTAGCGGTAATGCAGGGCTGAAAGCCCTGCTCCACCCTTGATCGATCTTTCTTACTCTACATTCCAGCCACTGACTTCGACCGCCGGCTGGGTCGATCCCAGTTCCTGTGCCCGGTAGGTTGCCGTGACTTCCCGCTTCTCACCAGGCAGGAGTGAAACATAGTTGTCCTGCCAGACCACGGGGAGAATCTCATCTCCACCTCTGCCCTTGTTCACCTTAAGACGCACAAAGAACGCCAGGTTCTTGCTGCCATTTTCCAACGTGACGTGGGTAATCGCCTCTTCGCCTTTGCGTTCGGTGCGGTCTGCAACTTTCAGCCTCACTTTGGGCAACTGAGATAAGGCTGTGTAGTCGGCGTAAGAAGAGGTCGGCGTGGTGTACCAGTTCGATTTCTCCCAGTCGAGAGTCTCGGGCTTCGTGGAAAGCCAGTAGAAATTCGAGCCCACCAGTTTGCCGGAAGAATCGCGCAGCCGGAGCACCAGGAAATATGTCCCGCTCAGGCTGTCAATATCGGGGAGAGTCAGGATTTTGTTTGTGCTGTCGGCAGCCGCATCGAGGGAGACCTCTTCGGAATACTTCTCGCTCATGTCGAGGTTGAGAACCTGGGTGGCTAGCTTCAGACCCTTGGCGTCCTCGTATTGGCTGCTGACCAGCCAGACTGAGTGGTCGTCGTAGCCATACACCGGATGCAGCGACTCCATCGCCTTCTTCGCGCCGAAGTAGCCGCCGCCTGGGCGCAGGTAAAAGTCATAGAGATGCCAGATCATCGAGGGCCAGGCGTTGTTCAGCATCCACTGGATCACGCCCGTGGAAGTGTATTTGTTCCGGCTGTAGGCTTCGTACATAGCGCGCACGCCTTCGTAGGTCTGCAGCTGCGCTTTGACGGCGTAGTCTTCGGCGCTGGTTGCCGGACCGAAGCGCGCGTTCAGCGCGTCGGTGAAGACGTGGAGGTCTTTGAACGCCCCACCGCCCGCGTGATAATTCCAGGTATCGTCAATCGGCCAAAGATGGTCTTTGCCAACCATGGAGCGAATGCTCTCAATCGGCGGAACCGCTGGTCCCATGCTGGTTTCGGTGTTAAAGCCGTAAGCTCCTCCGCAGCCCCCCTGGTTACACTGGCGGGATGAGTCGGTTTTGTCGGTCTGCCAGTAGGAAGGCGCGACGTATTCATATGGTCCGGTCATCTTCACGCCGCTTTCACCAGAGAAGCCGGCAAGTTTTGCGGTGGCGGACGATACCACCGGGTTCGTCCACAGCAGGTCTTTCTCTACTTTAAGGTAGGTTTGTTCGACGTCAGGCGGGGGAGGGTTGTCGCTGCCATTCATCCACGCCAGCAGGCTGGGATGGCCGCGCAGGCGGTAAATCTGGTCGCGCAACGATTGCTCCGCGATGGTGAAATCCTGCGGCTTCCAGTTCGGCCAGTGCTCCCAGTGATCGCAACAGCACCAGCCGGCGATGAGCAGAATTCCGCGCTCATCCGCCAGGTCGAAAAATTCCTTGGTTTCCAGTTTGCCTTCGAGGCGAATGGTATTCAGCCCCATGTCCTGCACATAGCGGAACTCATTGCGCAGCCGCTTCGGGTCATCGCGCAGCATCATGTCTGGAGACCAGCCGCCTCCCCGGATCAGGATGTTCTTGCCATTGATGGAAAACAGGCGCCGGTTGGCCGAAAATACCTCTGACTTCACCTCGCGAATGCCAAATTCTGTCTCCGAGCGGTCGGAAGACTTGCCGTCAAGGTTGAATTCCAGGGTGAGGCTGTAGCGCTCGGGCTTGCCCATCTGCGCCGGCCACCACAGGCGCGGATGGTCGAGACTAAGTTGGGGAAACTGCTCGGGAGTAAAGGTCACGTCCTTTGACTCGCCGGGTCCGAGCTCGACCTCCTGTGAAAATTCGGTCTTCTCGATTTGGCCTTTGAGGGTTCCTTTCACCGGGTGATTGGCTGAGTTTTTCAGAAGCGCCGTGACCGTGAGATGAGCCTTGTCGTTGGCCGGCGAATCTACTTTCGAAGCTACGCTGGGATAACGCAAGGCCACAGCCCCGCTCGTGGTGATATCCACGTCGCGGAAGATGCCCATGTTCTTGTCGGGGGGCGCAGGGTTCCAGTCCACGAAGGTGATGGCCAGATCGGTGTCGGTTGGGGAGAAGACCTGCACGGCCAGAACATTCGGTTTTCCCAAGACAGCGTAACTGGTGATGTCGAACTCGTAGGTTCGCCAGGCTCCGGCTACATCTTCAGACTTGGCGAGCTGCTTGCCGTTCAGCCAGATGTTAGCGCGGTAGTTGATGCCGCCGAAATTCAGCCAGATCGTCTTGCCCTTGAAGCCCGCGGGCAGGACAAATTCCTTGCGATACCACCAGGGAACGATGAAGGGGCTGTCCGGCTGCATGGGGATGTTGGAAAAATTCGCGCCGATAGGATAGGTGACGCCGGGAAACGTCCGCAGATTTGTTCCGAAAAACGGATCGGGATAGACCTTCTGCTTGACCAATGCCGCTACCACCGTCGTGGGCACGCTTACGGCATACCAATCCTTGGGCTGGAAGGCGGGGGTGGAGACGGTCTCACCTTTGGCATCCACTTTGCTGGAAGACTGTAGCGACCAGCCGTCTCGCAGCTGGAGGGAAGTTTCAGGATGGGGACGGCTCGGCTCCTGTGCGGAAATCAGACCGGAGAAAGACAGCACCAGAATGCACAGTAGGCTGCTCTTGTTCCTCTTCATCAAGAGATCCTTTGGATTAGTTTTCAAGGGCGCGCTCCATTATGTCGCATTTGATTGCTTGCGCCACTGGACAGCCGGAACGCTCGAAGACGACTTTAGCTTAATAACACGTAGTATTAATACGTTTCAATGGCTGATTTTCGCGATGTAATGGAGGACGGGCGTCCCGCCCGTCTCTTCGAGGTTCCTGAGATGGCGGCGTAGCGGTGCAGTTTGAATCTCCTCGCACTTCATGACGGAGTCATCCTGAGCTTGCGAAGGATCTGGCGCGCAGCGGATATGCCCCCTCGAGGCAATTGTGGCGATCCGCGCGAGATCCTTCAGGACTGAAGTCTTTCAGGATGACGCCTGGGTGATGGACTTCTCTATTGAGCCACCACCCGGCGGGACGCCCATCTTCCATTTGATCCGTGTAGTTTATAATTAACGTTTCCGCCTCAAATTCTGGAGTGATGAGACGATGATTCGATTTCTGCAGACCCCTGGCCCAACCAAGAAGATCATTCTCGGCGGCATGTTGCTGGTGATTTGTGCGGCCATGGTGATCACACTGGTGCCGGGCGGCATTGGCGACAGCATCGGCCTGGGGGGGCCTGGGCAGGGCGTTGTGGCCAAGGTGGCGGGCGAGCCCGTCACAACGCTTGACGTACAGCGCGAGGCCCGGATGATGCTGCGCCAGCAGTTTCCTCGCGGCGGCGCTCAAACTGAGATGCTGCTCCCCTACTTTTCCGAACGCGCCGCGCAAACCCTGATCAGCCGGAAGGCCCTGGTCGCCGAAGCGCAGAGGCTGGGCTTGCGGGTCACCGACGACGAAGCGCGCGACGAATTGCAACAGGGGATGTACGCCGCCACCTTCTTCCCCGGCGGCAAGTTTGTGGGCCAGCAGCAATACGAGAACATCCTGCAGAACGCCGACTTGAGCGTGTCCACGTTCGAACAGGGCTTAAGAGACCAGATCCTGCTGGATAAGCTTCGCAATCTCGTCACCGGCAGCGCGCTGGTTACGGACGATGATGTGCGCAAGGAATTTGCCAGGCAAAACACCAAGGTCAAGTTCGAGTACGCCGTCATCCGGAAGGATGATTTGCTGAAGCAGATCAATCCCAATGAAGCGGAGTTGAAGGCCTTCTACGAGCGCAACAAGGCAGCCTACAACAACTCGATTCCAGAGAAACGCAAGGTCCGGTATGTCGTGTTGGACAGCGGAAAGATCGAAGCGGGAGTCAGCGTCTCTCACGAAGACCTGCAGGCCTACTACGACCAGCACCGTGACGACTACCGCGTGCCCGAGCAAGTGAATGTGAGCCACATTCTGATCAAGACCCCTTTGCCTGGTCCGGACGGGAAGGTTGATCCCAAGGGAGTGGAAGAAGCGCGCAAGAAGGCGGAAGACGTCCTGAAGCAGTTGAAGGCGGGCGGAAACTTTGCCGAGCTGGCCAAGAAATATTCCGAAGATCCGGGCAGCGGCAAGAACGGCGGTTCCCTGGGCTGGATTGGCAAGGGCCGCACCGTGCCAGAGTTCGAGCAGACCGCGTTCTCCCTGGCCAAGGGCGCCACCAGCGGCCTGGTGCAGAGCAGCTATGGCTTCCACATCATCCGGCTCGACGACAAGCAGGCCGCCCATGTGAAGTCTCTGGACGAGGTCAAAGACCAGATTGAAGGTTCCATCAAGCAACAGAAGGCTGCCCAGGCTGCCGCAAATCAGGTCAATGCGTTGCTGTCGCAGGCGCGCAGCGGGGGACTCGACAAAGCTGCCACAGCCAAGGGCCTTAATGTCATCAGCACCGACTTTGTGAGCCGCACCGACTCCTTGCCGGGCATCGGCAGTGCGCCCCAATTCATGAGCGCGGTATTCGGCCAAGCGGAAAAAGCGCCGCCCGACCAGGTGCAGGTATCGCAGGGCTATGCCGTGTTCGAGGTATTAGCAGTCAAGCCGGCTTCGACTCCCACGTTCGAAGAGATTCGCAGCCGGGTGGAAGAAGAGTTCAGGAACGAGCGCGTTGCTGCTCTGCTTACGCAGAAGACCCAGGAGCTGTCCGATCGCGCCAAGGCTGCGCACGACCTTAAGAAGGCGGCGAAGGAAGCCGGCGCAACCATCAAGACCAGCGACTTTGTGCTGCCGGACGGACAGGTTCCGGACATTGGATCCATGTCGGGCGGCGCGTCGGTAGCTTTCAGCCTGAAGATCGGTGAGATAAGCGGACCGGTTGCCAACGGCAATACCGGAGTCGTGTTGTCGGTCACGGAAAAGCAAGAGCCGACGCCTCAGGATTTTGATGCCAAGAAGGACCAGATCCGGGATGCGCTCATCCAGAACCAGCAGCAGCAAATGTTTGGCCTGTTCGTGAGCAATCTGCGGGCGCAGATGGAAAAGGCGGGAAAAATCCAGATCAACGCGGATGAGATGAAGAACCTGACCCGTTCGCAGGCCGCCCCGGAACAGGGAGAGTAAAGCGGGGGACGCCCAACACTTCCACAATTGCTGGTAGCATCGTGGTAGTCCACGATGTTATTCCCCCGTGCCACCGGTATCCTGCTGCACCCGACATCTTTTCCTGCGCGCGGTGGTATTGGCGATTTCGGCCCCGCCGCCTACGAGTTTGCCGATTTTCTGGCGTCGGCGCGCCAGGGTTTGTGGCAGGTTCTGCCGCTCGGGCCCCCGGCCACCGGAAATTCTCCTTACTCTTCGACCTCGGCATTTGCCGGCAATCCGTTGCTCATAAGCCTGGAGCGTTTGGCAGAGCATGGGTGGATGGACGCACCACAGCTGGCCAGCCTGCCCCGCGAGACTGGAGCAGTCGAGTATGAGGAAGTGTTTCAGCGCAAACTGCCGCTGATTGTCGGGGCAGCCCGGAATTTTCTTCAGAACGCCCGGGGCAACGCCCGCAATCGCTTTGAAAGTTTCTGCGAGGGGAATACCTGGTGGCTGGAAGATTTTGTTCTCTTCGATGCGTTGCGTGAACGCTACGACAGGAAATGCTGGAAGGAGTGGCCGCGGCCACTGGCCCGCCGCGAAACTTCGGCGCTGGCCACGGCCCGCAAGGAACTGGCGGCTGAGGTAGACCTCCGGCGCGTGATTCAGTTCTTCTTCTACGAGCAGTGGCACGCCCTGCGCCGCTACTGTGCGCAGCGGTCAATTCGCGTGGTCGGAGATATCGCCATCTTCGTCGCCTACGACAGCGCCGATGTGTGGGCGCATCGCGACCTCTTTCGCTTGCGCAAGGACGATCTCGAGCCCGAGGCCGTTTCCGGCGTCCCGCCCGACGCCTTCAGCGCTACGGGCCAGCGCTGGGGCACTCCTCTGTATGACTGGGTGGCGATCAAGGCGCGCGGCTACGACTGGTGGATTGACCGCCTGCGGTGGGGCGCCGAGACCTGCGACTACATCCGCCTCGATCATTTTCGGGGCTTCGAACAATTCTGGGAGATTCCCGCCAACGACCCGACCGCGGTAAATGGCCGCTGGGTGGACGGTCCCAAAGACGAGCTGTTCAACAAACTTCGTGACACCCTGGGCGGGCTGCCTTTTTTCGCGGAAGATCTGGGTCATATCACGCCTGAAGTGCATGCCCTGCGCGAGCGTCACCAGATTCCGGGATTGGCGGTGCTGCAATTTGGTTTCTCCGATGCCGGCGCCCATGTTTATCTGCCGCACCGTCTCACGCCGGATCGCGTGGTGTATACCGGCACTCACGATAACGACACTACGCTGGGGTGGTGGAAGTCAGGCGTGTCAGAGAGTGAGCGGCGCGCGATTCAGGCGTATGTGGGACCGTGCGAAGACGGTATCCACTGGGCGTTCATTCGTCTGGCGCAAGAGTCGGTAGCCAGCCTGGCGGTGGTCCCGTTGCAGGATGTGTTGGGACTGGGCAGCGAAGGCCGCCTGAATACTCCCAGCGTTACGGATGGGAATTTTCGGTGGCGGTATCAGCCGGGGTCGTTGACCCGCGCGCTGGCGGAGAAGCTCGCTGCGCTTGCCGAAGTGACGGACCGTGTGCCTCCGCCCATGCCAGTGCCGCGTGACGAAGAGTTCGCCGCGTGAATCGTTTGAGGTATTCTTTCGGACGGCGTCTCGCTCCCATTCGCGACCAACTGAGAACCGAGAACCTGAAACTGAGAGCTGGTCTCAATTCATGATCAAAGCTGTAAGAGGAACCCGCGATCTTCTTCCGCCGGAGACGGCGTTATGGAACTTCGTCGAGGCCGCAGTACGTGATGTTTTCCGCGCTTACAATTTTCACGAGATACGCACGCCGATTTTTGAATCGACCGAACTCTTTGCTCGGGGTGTCGGCGAAGAGACCGATGTTGTCGCGAAAGAAATGTACACGTGGGAAGACCGCGGCCGCGCCCAAAGTGAGAAGGGCCAGTCGCTCACGTTGCGCCCCGAGAATACCGCCAGCGTCGTGCGCGCCTACATCGAGCACAAACTTTGGGACCGCGGGCTGAACAAGCTCTACTACATCGGTCCGCAGTTTCGGCGGGAGCGTCCGCAGAAAGGGCGATATCGCCAGTTCTACCAGATTGGCGCGGAGGTCATTGGGCCGGCCAGCGCGGGCAGCGAGTCTCCGGCGCGCGATGCCGAAGTTCTCGAACTGCTGGCGACGCTGCTCGACCGCCTTGGCATCCGAGACTGGACGCTGCAGCTGAATTCGGTCGGTTGCCCCAACGACCGCGCGGTGTACAACGAAGCTCTGCGTAAGGCGCTTGAGCCTGTGGTTTCCGGCATGTGCGAGGATTGTCAGCGCCGCGCTGTCACCAATCCGCTGCGGGTGTTTGATTGCAAAGTTCCCCAGGACCAGCCGATCATCGACAAGCTGCCGCGCATCAGCCAGTTTCTTGATGAGGGCTGCCGCAAGCACTTCGAACAGGTGCAGGAGATTCTGAAAGCGGTCGGGGTGCCATTTACGCTTGACGATCGACTTGTCCGCGGGCTCGACTACTACACGCGCACGGCGTTCGAATTCACCCACGGCGCTTTAGGGGCGCAGAATGCGATCCTCGGTGGCGGGCGCTACGACGGGCTTTCGGAGTCACTCGGCGGCCCCAGCGCTCCCGGAATCGGTTTCGCCATTGGCGAGGACCGGCTGGTGCTTGCTTTGCAGGAATCGGCTGAGGCGGTACAGGTCAAGCCGGATGTTTACATCGCCCCTCTGGGCGCTGGTATGGATCGCGAAGCAGCGCGGCTGGCGCGAGAGCTGCGCCGTCATGACTTAGTGGTCGAATTGGGGGACGAGAATCTTCGTCTCAAGAAATCGTTCGAGGCCGCAAGTAAGCTGGGCGTACGTTATGTCCTGATCGTCGGCGAAAACGAAGTCAAATCAGGTTCGTTCGCGCTCAAGAACCAGGAAACCGGAGAGCAGGTTTCAGTCGCGCGCGCTGAACTGGCGGGTAGGATTCAAGCGAAGTAGCCTTGCAGGTCAACGACATTCGCTCTTCTTAAGACCGGCGTCATGCTGAGCTCGCGAAGCATCTCGCGCGAAGCGGATGTGCGGTCAAAGTCGTAAAAGCTGCGCGCCAGCTCCCCTCGACTGCGCTCGGGGCAGGGTCTTCGGGACTAAAGTCCCTCAGGATGACGCCGAAGGTGGGGTACTTGGGCCGCCGAAATGGCGTGCCATTTTGCTGACGAGAGCACTATGAGAAAACCAAGTCTGAGAAATCTAGCGTTCATTGCCTGCTTGCTCAGCTTTTCGCTAGTTGCGTTAGCGCAAGGGCCAGGGAATTCGTCGAAGCCGCTGAGTCCACTGGAGCAGACGCTGATTGCCCATACCAAGGCGGTTCCTGAAGCTCAAAAAAGCAAAAACGTAGACTTCCTGAAACGCACGTTGACCGATGACTTCGTATTTGTGGGAAGTGAAGGCAAGCTGCATGACAAAGAAGAGTTTGTCGAGACTGCGCGCGATGGCGAGCTGAAAGAATTCTACATTTACAATCTCCGAGTTCTGCCGGTTGACGACGAGGTCGCAGTTGTCACTTACGACTGCATCATTCATATGCCTGAGGGAGACGCGCCCGGTTTGGCGCCGCGCTATCAGCATATCTCCGATCTTTGGGTCAAGCAGGACGACCAGTGGCGGCTCAAGTTCCAGCAGGCTACCGCGGCGCGGCCGATTGACTGAGTTCGACTTGAAAACTGGTTCCTGGCCCCCGCCGCACGAGCGGGACGCTCGCGCCTGCATTTATAATATCTAATTCGACTTACGACTCCATTCTTCATTGAAGGGCACAACTTGCTCGATTTTCTTGGTGATCTACGACGTACCCATATGTGCGGCGCTCTGCGTCCGGCTGATTCCGGCAAAAAGGCTGTACTCATGGGCTGGGTGAACCGGCGGCGTGACCTGGGCAACCTGATCTTTATCGATATTCGCGACCGCAGCGGCGTGACCCAGGTGGTGTTCAACAAAGAGCGCGACCCAGCCGTTCACCAGAAAGCTGAAGCGCTGCGTAACGAATACGTCATCGCCGTCGTCGGCACAGCCAAGCAGCGCGTCCCGGACACGGTGAACAAGAACATCGCCACCGGCGAGGTGGAGTTGATCGCGGAAGAGTTGCGCATCCTCAATGAATCCAAGCAGCCGCCCTTCTTGCCCAGCGAAACCGTGCTGCCCAACGAGGAGATGCGGCTGAAGTATCGCTATATTGATCTGCGCCGCGACGCCATGCAGTTCAACATCGAGCTGCGGCACAAGGTTGCGCTCGCCATTCGCGACTATCTTTCGGCGCAGGGGTTTTTCGAGATCGAAACTCCGTTCATGACGCGCTCGACGCCGGAAGGCGCGCGCGACTATCTCGTTCCCAGCCGGGTGCAGCCCGGAAGTTTTTACGCCTTGCCGCAGTCGCCGCAAATGTTCAAGCAGATCCTCATGATCTCGGGCTTCGATAAGTATTTCCAGATTGTGCGCTGCTTCCGCGACGAGGATTTGCGCGCCGATCGCCAGCCGGAATTTACCCAGATCGATCTGGAGATGTCTTATCCCCAGCCCGAACGCGTATGGGAAGTGGTCGAAGGTTTCCTGACGTCTGCCTTCAAAGCTGCGGGGCATGAGATCAAGACACCATTTCCGCGCATGAGTTATGACCAGGCCATGCGCCTCTATGGCAGCGACAAGCCGGATATGCGCCTGCCCGCGATGGCTGATGTGCGCGCGGCGTTTACCCCGGAGGAGCTGGACAGATTCACTTCTGCATTCAAAGTCAGTCCGGATTTTACTTCGGCGCTGATACGGATTCCGAGAGCTGGAGATATTTCTGGGACTGAGCGGCGAACCATCGGAACCTACGGAGCGTTCGCGCATGCGCTGGGGACGTCATATGTAAGTCTGATGACCGACCCCAACCGTTTTGCGCGGGACTATCCCAATTCGCTAGAGCCAATTCTCAAGGCTGCGAGTGTCGAGCCGGGAGATTTGTGGTTGCTGGTAGTGCGCAAGGCAGAGTCCAAGCAGAGTGCGAACCAGTTCTTCCTGACGTGCGGCCAGCTGCGGCTTGATCTCGCGCAAAAGTACGCAGCCAAGCATGGAGCTTTTGCCAAGACCGGCGATCCGGCAAAAGATTACCGCTTCCTTTGGGTGACCGATTTCCCCATGTTCGAATGGGACCGGGAGTCGGGCAGATGGAACGCCGCCCATCACCCCTTTACATCGCTCCACGATGAGGACATGGCCAAGCTCGAGACGAGCTACAACACGACGGGCGATCCCAATTCTCCGCTGGGAGAAATTCGTGCGCTGGCCTATGACGTGGTGTTGAACGGCACCGAGTTGGGCTCGGGCTCGATCCGTATTCATCGCCAGGACATTCAGAGCAAGATCTTCCGCGCTCTGGGGATGACCGAGGAAGAGGCGCGCTCGCGCTTCGGATTCTTTCTGGAAGCGCTGGAATATGGCACGCCTCCGCACGGCGGAATCGCGCTGGGACTCGATCGCATCGTGATGATTTTGGCCGGCGCAGACAGCCTGCGCGAAGTGATTCCATTTCCCAAGACCGCACGGGCAGTGGATTTGATGGTGGATGCACCGACGCCGGTGAGCGAGGCGCAGTTGAAGGAACTGGGAATACAGGTAAAGAAGTAGAGTACTTCAGGGGCTAAAGCCGTCAACCTCCCCCCCAAAACCTGTCATCTTGAGCGAAGGGAAGGGACTCGCTTGCGAGTCCCTTCGCGCAGTCGAAAGACCTTGTGCTGGCTCGTGGCACAGGCAGCCGGCTGACGGTTGCTGCGGTGGCTGCATTGCCGCCCCGAGCCAACACAATGTCCCTCGACTTCGCTCGGGATGACAAAGGGGGAGAGGGAATCGTACTTAAAGGGCGTTCCGTGAATCCGCTAGCGCCTACCGACGCTTGATGATAAACGCAGTCTTGTCATCAATGCGGTCGTCTTCCGTGATTTCCTGCAAGTGGTGGTCCTGCATGACCGCGAATTGCAGGATCGCATTACAGATCTCTCTCGCCGCCTCGTGCTTGTGTTCGCGGATCACCTGTTCAATCTGACGGCGGTCCTGCTCGTCACTACCGTCGTAGACCCCGTCGGTGTAGAGGAAGAGCAGGTCTCCCGGGCTCATGAGAGTGATTTCTGCCACGTCCGACGAGTTGATCTGCCTGGTCCGGAGCGCCATCGAGAAATACTTGTTCCGGTCGGGATGGTCTTCGGGAATCTCCAAGCCAAGCGCCAGGAACTGCACCATGCGGGCGTCGTCGATCTCCATGAACTTGTCGAATTCGGCGGAAAAGACCAGAGGAGGCGGGTGGCCGAAATTTACGAAACGAAAATTCCCGCCGGGATGGAGTTCGCCATAGAGCATGGTCGCGATCTCGCGGGAATTGTCATTGGGATCGCGTCCCAGAGCGTTCCGGGCAGTGACGGACTGCGCCAGCCTGAGATTGATCTTCTCGAAGAACCCGGGAGTTGTCTTTCCGCTGTGATCGAGTTCCGAAAGCATGAGTGAATGAAAAGTGTCGTGTACGGTTGAGGCGATCTTCGCGGAGATAATTCCGTGACCCTGAGCATCCACCAGAAGCACGCCAGCCGTGGTGTACAGTTCGTGCAGGTTTTCGGCAATTCTCAACTGTTCAGAACTCTTGGCTCGTCTGTACTCGGCAGCCACGGAAGGTTTGTAGCCCGGCCTGTTCTTCAGCCACTGCACATGCGCATCCACCGAGTTTCGTGGAGTCTGGCCTTGGGGAAGAGGTTCGAGGTAGTCCTGGGACAGCTTGAGAGCGCGGGCGATACGAGCGTCAATGTTGTATCGCTGCTGAAAATTGATGTACTCAAAAAGATCGCCGCCCACCGTGGCGGCAGGGATGGAGTTGCCATACATGTCGATCCCGTCCAGGTGCGGGATCGCGCCCTCCACCGGCATCAGCCTTTTGCGGAGGTACTCGTCAATGCTTGGTTCGACGTGCCGTGTCGCCATGGATCGCTTTCCCGTGCTGCCGACATCTGTTTACGCACCGGGGCCGGGAACGCAAGGTCCCTCCACTTCGCTTGCTTCGCTGCGCTCCGGTCGGGATGACAGGATGGAACGACTAAGAGTATACGAGGGTCCGGCATTACGGATCATCCCTCCGAGTCGGAAGGGCATCGTCTCAGTCAGGTTTTGGCTGCCTTTTCACGCAATTTATATCTCTGCAGTTTCCCAGTCGCGGTCTTGGGCAGGTCATCCACAAATTCTACCCAGCGTGGGCGCTTGAAGATGGGCAGGCGGTTGATTACAAACTCCTGCAGTTCGCGAGCCAGAGCGGGCGTGGACGGCGTGCCATTCCGCAAAATCACGTAGGCGGCCGGCTTCAGCAGCTGGTCGTCGTCCTCGCGGCCGACTACCGCGGCTTCCTGAACGGCAGGGTGCTCGATCAATACGCTCTCGATTTCAATTGGGCTGATCCAGGCGCCGCTGCATTTCAGCATGTCGTCGGAGCGGCCGGCGTACCAGAAATATCCGTCGCTGTCCTGGTAGTACTTGTCGCCGGTGCGGATCCAGTGGCCTTCGATTGTGTTCTTGGATTTCTCGTGCTGGTTCCAGTAGTGGGAGCAGGTGGAATCGGCTTTGACCAGCAGGTTGCCGATTTCACCCGGCTTCGCTGGTTGATCGCTTTCGTTCACAATCTTCGCTTCGTAGCCGGGGATGATCTGGCCGCTGGAGCCGGGACGCACTGTGCCGGGCCGGTTGGCGATGAACATGTGCAGGACTTCGGTGGAGCCGATGGCGTCGAGAATTTCCACGTTGAAGCGTTGCTTGAAGCGCTGGAATATGGCGGCGGGTAGGGCTTCGCCGGCGGAGATGGCGTAGCGGACCGAGGAGAGGTCGAAGTCGGGCGGGCTCAGCGCGCCCGGGGATCCGGGGACTGCTGTCCCCACGTGCCTTTCGCCGGGTTCATGAGTCAAAAGGGCGGCGTAATTTGACGGTACGGAAAAGAACAGAGTGGGGCGGTGGCGTTCGATGATTTCGAATACGTGCTGCGGCTTGGGCGGTCCTGGCCACAGGATGCTGGTCGCGCCGACCGCGAGGGGAAAATAGAGGGCATTGCCCAGTCCGTAGGCGAAGAACAGTTTGGCCACGCTGAAGCAGCGATCGCTCTCGTTCATGCCGAGAATGCCTTTGGCGTACCGTTCGGCGCAGACCACCATGTCATGCTGCAAGTGGACGCAAGCTTTGGGCGGGCCGGTTGAACCGGACGAATAAAGCCAGAAAGCAGCATCGTCTTTGCTGGTAGCTTCGGCTTCGAGCTGGGAAGAATTCTGCGCTACCAGGTCAGCGAAAGGCAGGGTTCCGGTCGTCGGTGTGGCGCCCGCCACGATGATGTGCTGCAAATAACGCAAGCGCTCGCTGCGGCTGGCCTGAATCTGCGGGTAAAGCGATTCGCTGACCACGGCCACCCGCGCTCGCGAGTTGTTCAGGATGTAGTGGTAGTCGGCAGGTTTCAGCAGAGTATTGACCGGGACTGGAACAGCCCCGATCTTGATGGCCCCGAAAAAGCTGAAGGCGAACTCGGGGCCGTCGAGCAGGAGCAGCAGAACGCGTTCCTCAATTCGAACCCCGAGCTGCCGCAACGAGTTTCCGAAGCGGTTTACTTTTTCTGCGAGCTGACGATAGGTAACGCGGGCCTCTCCTGCCTCGATGGCAACTTTTTCTTGCCGGCCTTGGTCAAGATGTCGATCGATGAAGTAGGTGGCGGCATTGAATTGGTCGGGAAGCAGAATGGACGCGCCCGAACTCATTTGGAAGGGGCGCGCTTGCGGAAGCTGCGCAGGATGATCACACCGCTTACGCCGAAGCTTGCGACCGCTCCCAGAGCCAGAGCTTCGGTGATTTGCGGAGTGCTATGAAGCAGGTCGGCAAAAAAAGCCGCCAGGGCAAAGAGAATGCCCAGGACATTCAGCCAGGCGGGGGAACTTGATGATGGCGCCTGATCTCGATTTTGCAGGCGGAGTTGCAGCAGGACGGCAGCCAATCCAACGGCGCCCATCACCACCACGGCCAACGGACTGAAGAACGCGCCGCGATTGGTGAACAGCACAACGATGGCCAGCGCCCCGCAGAGCAGGCCGGAGGCAATCACCGTCCAACGGCGCGAGCGCGAATCGAGCATCTTTAATGGCACCTCGGGCGTGATAATCCATTGTAGACACAGTGGGTCGCGAAACAAACACGATTCACCACCGTCCGTAGCCTGAAAGCCAATTATCTTGGTCCGGGCATTTTGGTCCGGGCATTGAGGACGGCAGTGGCTCAGTTTAAACTCTCGCAGGGCTGTCATCCTGAGGAAGCGGAGCCCTTCGCTTTGCGAAGGGCTCCCGACGAAGGACCCATGCATTTCCAGAAGATAGCAGCGTCCCACCGCTTTTAGGCCAGTGAAGTTTGACCAGGAATGCACAGGTCCTTCGCTTGCTTTCGTCCCGCTTCGCAGGACAAAAGGCTGCGCTCAGGATGACAGCCCTGAGGACGTTGGGTGCATGCTTCGAACCTAAGCCACTGCCTGAAAAACGGTTCACTCCCCCCGTTGCAGCGGGATGAGCTACAATCCCCGGTGGTGTGGGTAATGGTTGGCCGGTTGGATATACGAACTCGGCTATTATTTGGCTTAGCGGGACGCCCTGCTCTTGCCCCGTCCTGGGGCGGTACCTCGATGTACGCCTATCTGAAACTTAGCAACTGAGGAGGGAATCATGGCAACCGTATTGTCAAGCGTTCACATGGACGACAAGGTCACAAGTTATATCTCCAAGAACCGCAAGATGCTGATTAACGGACAGTGGGTCGAAGCCGCCTCGGGCAAGACTTTCCCCACCTACAACCCAGCCACGGGCGAAGTTCTGGCACGCGTCGCCGAGGGAGATCGCGAAGACATCGAGCGCGCGGTCAAGGCCGCTCGGGCCGCGTTCGAAACCGGTCCCTGGTCAAAGATGACGCCCTCCGAGCGCGGACGCCTCATCTGGAAACTGGGAGATCTACTGGAGCAAAACCTGGAAGAGTTTGCCGAGCTCGAAATGCTCGACAATGGAAAACCTCTGAAGGTCGCACGGGTGGCGGACGTCCCGCTGGCCGTTGACCTGTTCCGTTACATGGCGGGCTGGGCGACCAAGATCGAGGGCAATACGATTCCGATTGGCGGAAAGTTCTTCGCCTACACCTTGCGTCAGCCGGTCGGAGTGGTTGGTCAGATTATCCCGTGGAATTTCCCCTTGCTGATGGCGGCCTGGAAACTGGGCCCGGCTCTGGCTACGGGATGCACCGTGGTGATCAAGCCGGCCGAGCAGACCCCGCTCACGTGTCTGCGGCTGGGCGAACTGGTGCAGGAAGCGGGAATTCCTGACGGAGTCGTGAACATCGTCCCGGGCTATGGCGAAACCGCGGGTGCTGCCCTGGCATCGCATCCGGATGTCGACAAGGTGGCCTTCACCGGCTCCACCGAAGTCGGCAAGCTGATTCTTCAGGCTGCTGCCGGCAACCTCAAGAAGGTATCGCTCGAGTTGGGCGGCAAATCCCCCAACGTCGTTTTTGGCGACGGTGATGTGAAATCAGCCATTGCCGGCTCGGCCAACGCTATCTTCTTCAATCACGGACAGTGTTGCTGCGCGGGATCTCGCTTGTATGTCGAGAAGAGCATCTTCGACCAAGTGGTTGAAGGGGTCTCGGCGAAGGCGGAGAAGATCAACGTCGGTCCGGGATGGGAAGACTCCAGCGATATGGGTCCTCTGGTTTCCGAGGAACAACTCAACCGGGTTTGTGGCTTCCTGGAATCCGGACGTTCCGAAGGCGCGAAAGCGGTGGTTGGAGGCGGGCGGCATGGCGATAAAGGATACTTCGTCAAGCCGACCGTTCTGGTGAACACCAACGAAAACATGAAAGTGGTGCGCGAGGAAATCTTCGGCCCGGTGGTGTCCGCAATTCCGTTCACCGATTACGATGACGTGCTTCGGCAAGCCAACGACACGGTGTACGGACTGGCGGCCGGCATTTGGACGAAAGATGTCGCGAAGGCGCATCGCCTGGCTTCCCAAATGCGCGCCGGTACCGTGTGGATCAACTGCTACAACGTATTCGACGCGGCTCTGCCCTTTGGCGGGTACAAGCAATCGGGCTGGGGGCGCGAAATGGGCCACGATGTGCTGGAGTTGTACACCGAAGTGAAGTCGGTGTGCACTGCACTGTAGTTTTCAAACAGAAATCCATTAGAAGGGAAGCTTCGGCTTCCCTTTTTACAGACCACGTGGGGACAGCCGCCCTCGGCTGTCCGGCGGGGCGAAGCTAAGGTTTGTCTCGAAGCAGTCGAGCTTCGCTCGACAGGACAGCCGAGGGCGGCTGTCCCCACGTGATTTGTGGTGACCTTATCCAGATTTCCTCGTCTATTCCGGATGAAAATGGCTCGCCGTTGTCTGCTCGCCATGCTCCTTCTTAGTCTGACCGCTCTCGCTCAGGATGCTGCCATGTTCCGCGGGAACCTGGCCCATACCGGCGTATACAACGCGACCGGAGTTCCCCGATTCAGCCAGATCAAATGGAAATTCCACGCTGGTGGCCAGGTCATCTCGTCGCCCGCGGTGGCGAACGAGATGGCTTTTTTCGGAAGCACGGACGGCAACCTCTACGCCGTGGATCTCGAGTCGGGAACGCAGAAATGGAAGCTCTTCACTGGAGTGCGAGTGACGTCTTCGCCTGCAGTAGAAAATGGAGTCGTATATTTCGGCAGCTATAGCGGAAGGTTCTATGCGGTCGACGCGGCCAGCGGCAAGCTGAAGTGGAAGTTTCAGACCGAAGGAGAGAAACGCTTCGAAGCCAGGCATCTGCATGGTTCGGAGCCTGCGGCGGAAACCATGCCCGATCCCTTCGATTTCTACTTGTCGTCCCCGGCGTTGTGGGGCGGTGCAGTGTATTTCGGAAGCGGTGACGGGAACGTGTATGCACTCGATGCCTCAACCGGAACGCTGAAATGGAAATTCAAAACTGGCGATGTCGTCCATGCATCTCCCGCGATCTCGGACGGAACTTTGTTCATTGGAAGCTGGGACAGCTACTTCTACGCGCTCGATGCCGCCTCGGGAAAAGAAAAGTGGCGCTTCAAGACCGGAGAAGATCACGAACATCTACAACCAGGTCGGCATTCAGTCTTCCCCAGCGGTCACGGACGGAGTGGTGTACTTCGGCTGCCGCGACTCGAATTTCTACGCCCTCGACGCCCGCACCGGGGAGAAAAAATGGGCCTTCAACAACAAGGGTTCCTGGGTCATCACGTCGCCGGCCATCCACGATGGCAAGGTCTACTTCGCCACGTCAGACACTGCGATGGTCTACGCTCTGGACGCCAAAGCAGGAACCCCCGTTTTCTCGCTGAAGTTCGGCAACTGGCCGCTATTTTCTTCTCCCGCGATTGCCGGCGGCATGCTGTACATCGGATCGCACCAGGGAAAGCTGATCGCGATCGATCTCGCCAGCCAGAAACCGGTCTGGACATTTGAGACGGACGCTGCACGGCAGAACGGTCCGGCGCTCACTAAGCCCGACGGAACGCCGAACTACGAAGCCGCCTTCGCAGACAATTTCTACGAGAGCATGGTCATCGGCGTCAGCAAGATGATGACCGTGGGCGCGATCCTTTCATCGCCGGTGGTGGTGAATAACGTCATCTACGTGGGCAGCACAGATGGCTTCCTGTATGCGCTGATGTAGGTGAATTCTGAAAGGGGCGCCCCGTCCAAGTTTTGCTTGGGCGGGGGTTTTTGTTGGGGGACTATTCGACGTCAGACTAAAATCCCCGCCCAGGCGGAACTTGGGACGGGGCACCCTCGCGGGCTTATTGGTATCGCTGATGCTATAGGTTGGGTAGCGTGGGAAGGTTATAGTGTGCCCATTGGGTTTGTTATTCACGAATGAGAAACCTGTGGCTCATTTTGCTTCTGTGCCTGGTAGGGTGTTCGGCCAAGAAGAAGCCGATTGCCGCACCTGCGACTCCTCCGCCTGCGGCCGCCGTGCCTGCCCCGGTTCGCAGCCAAATGCCGCCGCCAACCGCCGAAGTCATCGAGCACTGTGTAGTAACCAAGCAGGAGAACGCGAACACGGTCTCGTGCCGCTGTGAACCGGTCACGACCCGGATCGACTCCAAGACCGGACACACCGTCATCGTTTGTAAGAAAATGCCGCAGACCAGGTGATGGCTGAAGGCTTCGTCTTTGTGCCGCTCCACATCAATTTCAGCCCCTGTCATCCTGAGCGCAGTTTGCTCATTCGCTTGCGAATGAGTAAACGGAGTCGAAGGACCCCTATGAGCTCAGAGGACCCGAGGCGCGAGGGAATTTTCCAGCATCCATGCGATGTGGGCAGAAAGCCTCGATACGCCGGCTGCGATTTAGCTTACAGGGGTCCTTCGACTGCGCAGCTGCTTCGCTTCGCGAAGCAGCCACTCCGCTCAGGATGACAGAGCGCACACCGCAATTCAGGCTCTCGCTCCCGCTCCCCATTCAGCTTGCCGGGAGCCGCCGTGATTCATCGCGTACAGGACCAGCTCCACGCGGCTCGAGATGCCCAATTTGTTGAAGATCCGGAACAGATAATTCTTGATGGTGTGTTCGCTGCGAGCGAGTTCGTGCGCCACCTCACGATTACTCAAGCCGTCGGCTCCCAGGGCAACAACCTGCTCCTCGCGTGGGGTCAGCAACCGCATCCCGCGCGCGCTCACATGTGCAACGAAGGAACCTGGCTTACGGCCTCGATGAGATATTTCATCTGCTCGCTGTTGGCCCACATGCACGCTCTGGATGCACTTGCAAAGCAGTCGAAGTGGCGCCGAATAGGGGTCGCAGAGGATGTGCCCGTCTTGCGGGTTGATCACATCCCGGGATCGCCAATAGCGCAACAATCAGACCGAAGAAATACTAGTTGGACTCATCAAAGGTGCTAACCCCCGGGAGCGACGTAAGCTGCCTCCATTTCTTTTCGCTACAGCCTGTTATGCGGCCTTGCCGATTCGTGGTCACGTTGGGGACAATTAACCTTGGGACAACCCCGTTCCCTCCTTATCTTTGATTACAATCAGAGCGGCGTCGCCGAATGACCACGACTCAACCCGGCCTGACCCGCTTATATGGAAAAAACGATTCTGGTGACCGGAGGAGCTGGATTCATCGGTTCCAACTTCATCCTGCAATGGATCGCACAGGAAAAGACTCCTGTGGTCAATCTCGACAAACTGACGTACGCGGGCAATCTCGAAAACCTGGTTGGGGTCGCAGCTGACCCGCTGTATTCCTTCGTCCAGGGAGACGTGTGCGATCGCGAGTTGCTGCGTGGATTGTTCAAGCAGCACAAGCCACGCGCCATCGTCCATTTTGCCGCCGAAAGTCATGTGGACCGTTCGATCCATGGACCGGATGATTTCATTCGAACCAACGTCTCCGGGACATTCAGTCTCCTGGAAGAAGCGCGGGCCTATTACGCGGACTTGTCGGATGCGGATCGCAGGTCGTTTCGTCTGCTTCACGTATCTACCGATGAGGTGTATGGGTCGCTGGGCCCGAATGATCCGCCGTTTTGCGAGACCACGGCGTACGCACCGAACAGTCCTTATTCAGCATCGAAGGCAGCAGCGGACCACCTGGTGCGCGCCTATCACCACACCTACGGGCTTCCGACGCTGACGACCAATTGCTCGAACAACTATGGCCCCTACCAGTTCCCCGAAAAACTGATCCCGCTCGTGATCCTGAATGCCCGCGCCGGCAAGCCTTTGCCGGTGTATGGCGACGGGCAGAACGTGCGCGACTGGCTGTTCGTCGAAGATCACTGCGATGCTGTACGCCGGGTCCTTGCCCAGGGCCGGGTGGGGGAGACCTACAACATCGGCGGCGGCGGCGAAAAGCGAAACCTGGAAATCGTAGAGGCCATCTGCGCCATCCTGGACCAATCGTGTCCGAACGATCCGGTTCTGCCCCACAAAAAGTTGATCTCGTTTGTGAAGGACCGGCCCGGTCACGATCGCCGCTATGCCATTGACGCGCGCAAGATTGAACATGAACTCAAATGGAAGCCGCGTGAAAATTTCGAGAGTGGCATTCGCAAAACCGTTCAATGGTATTTGCAGAATGAGGAGTGGGTGAAAGGCGTCACCAGCGGTAGCTACCGAAAGTGGATTGCCACCCAGTACTCATAAGTCTTCGGGGCACCCCAGTAAAGCGGGGAACAGATCACATGCGAGTCACTATCTTCGGCGCCACAGGCTTACTGGGAAAGGCGCTGATGCGTGAATGGAAAGAAGATGAGGTGACGGGGTTCGGGTCCGCGGATGGAGATATCCGGGACGCGGAACAGGTGCTGCATCTGGTCCAGACGAGCCGGCCCGACTGGATTGTGCTGGCGGCCGCCTACACCGATGTTGACGGCTGCGAAACCAATCGCGACCTGGCCTTCAATGTGAACTGCCGCGGGGCGGTCAACGTCGCGCAGGTAGCCAAACAGCAAGGTGCTCGCCTGCTCTTGCTCAGCACCGACTATGTCTTTGATGGCACCAAGTCGACTGCCTACGCTACCGGCGATCCCCGCTCGCCCCACACGGTTTATGGCCAGTCGAAGGCGGAGGCCGAGGCGCAGCTTGAGCAGATTCTCCCGCAGTGCTGCATCGCGCGGACTTCATGGCTCTTCGGTACCGGCGGAAAATGTTTCCCTGACACAATTTTGAAACTGGCTGCGACCCGGCCACAGCTGGAAGTAGTCGGTGACCAGCGCGGTTCCCCCACCTACTCAGTAGATCTGGCCCGCGCGCTGATTGGGCTATGCCGCCAGGACGCGAGCGGCATGGTGCACGTCACCAACCGCGGTGAATGCTCCTGGTACGAATTTGCGCGCGAAATCATCGCCCGCGCCGGACTCGGCACAGTCGTCCGCGAGACTACGAGCGACAAGTTCGTGCGCCCGGCAGAACGTCCGAAGTATTCCGTGCTGTCGCCAGAGAGTCTGGAGAAGCACGGCATCGAGATGCCCGACTGGAGGGACGCGCTTGGAAGATATCTGGCTGAGCGAAGATGACTTACAGCTGGTCCCGCAAAGCGGTCCGCATTTTTTCCTGGTGCCGCAGGTCAAGCTTGGTGCCGGCGCACGTCACATGGAAGACGTCAGTTGCTGTCTGACCCTGAGTGTCGATGATCGCAACCTCGATATTGCAGCCGAGTTCCGCCATGGCCGAACTAATATCGTAGAGCAGCCCGGGACGATCCTGGGCAATGATCTCGATCAACGTGCTGTGTTGTGAACAGTTGTTGTCAATCTGCACGCTGGGCTCGACGGTCACCTTCGGACTCTGCAATGCCGGCTTGAATTTCGTCTCCATGAGTTCCACAACATCGATCTCACCCGATACGGCTTCGGCGAGTTTCCGCTTCAAACGGTCGATTTCGGAAGGGTTAAGCTCCAGCGTCCGGAACCGGTCAGAGAAGCGGAGGGTGTCGAGCACCACGCCCGCCTTGTTGGAAAATGCTTCTGCCTTCAGGATATTCATTCCCCAGGATGAAAGCGTTCCCACCACGTGCGAAAACAAACCCGGACAATCGAGGGTCAACAGGACCAGTTCGAAGTAGCCGTCACGACGGTGTATGTCGATCTGAGGTTCGTCATCTTTCTGTTTGAGGCGATCGTACATGCGGCAGTGGACCACAATCTCGTTCGATGAGTGCATCAGCAAATAACGTTTGGGAAAACCTTCCAGGAACGAAGTGATGTGTTTCGCATCCGGCTCCCCGGCCGCAGTGACAACTTCCTTGATCCATTCGCTGTTGGAAACACTTTGCGTGAGACGCTGGTCGTCCACGCTCCGGCTCAGATGGTTGAACGCGGCCGCGTACAACTGCCACAGCAGTTCAGCCTTCCATGGCGTCAGTGCCTCGGGGTTCACCGATTTAATGTCGGTGTAGGTAAACAGCGTGAGCATCTTCAGCCGTTCGGTCGTGCCCACGCACTCCGTGAACTCGGCCACCACCTTGGGGTCGAAGATGTCCTGGCGCATGGTGGTTGACGACATTCGCAAGTGGTTCGCAATCAGAAAAACGACAGTCTCGCGGTCCGCGGCTTCGAGACGAAGCCGGTCGAGGACAGTGGCTGAAGCCTGCAGGCTTCCAGTCACGTGATCATCATCGGGCATGCCTTTTCCGACATCGTGAAGCAATAGGGCGAGAAAGAGCAGGTCAGGACGTTCGAGCCCATCCAGAATGTCGCGGAAGCGGCGTTCCAGTTCGCTGTCGGGCGTGTGCAGCGCGTGTAGGTTCTCGATGGCGACCAGCGAATGTTCGTCCACAGTGTAGCGATGGTAATAATCGCGAATGACAAGCGAATCGACTGCTTGAAATTCAGGAAACAGCAGGACCAGCACGCCCAGCCGGTGCATGGCGCGCAGAGCGGTTCCGGCATGAGGCGATACCAGGATTCGCCTGAAGTATGACCAGACTTCGGGAGAATCCTTCGCCCACTGCCGAAGTTTGGGAAGCGACGCTTCGACGCAGCGTTCGGTTTCGGAGGTCAACTTCAATCCGTGACGGCCAACGAACTCGAAAAGGCTAAGCAGGACGGACGGATCCTGTACAGAAGAAAGCTGGCGCAGAAAGACCCGGCCCTCGACCACGGAAAAGTCAGCATTAGACAGGCGCGACTTGCGATTTTCAAACAGGCGATAGAGCCCGGAGCGCGACGGCGGAACTTCATCGAACAGAACCGTAAGCCGGTAAATTGACCGGACGTGCCGGAAATAAGTTCGCATCCAGACGGCGGCCGCCACTGGCGCCCGATCCGGCAGTCCTATGCCTGCCGCAGCCGCTTCGGACTGCAACTCATAGGTCAGCTGATTGAGGTCCCGGCCTTGACGGTAGTGCAGAAAACATCGTACGGCTGAAAGAAAGTCCAGAGCGGCCCCACACTCCGCGCGAAAAGCCTCCGGCAAGAGACTCTCAGGCGCGGGCCAGATACCCGTCTTCTCCAACTGAGAAATCAGGCTGAGCCAGCCTGCGACCTGGTAGTCCCGCAAGCCGCCTGGAGAATCCTTAATATTGGGTTCAAGATGAAAGATGGTGTGACCGTATTTATTGTGACGCGCGGAAGTGAGATCGATCAGCCGCTGTTGCAACTCCAGAGCTTCACGACCGACCATTTTCGGAATCACCTGTGAACGCAGTTGGTCGAAAAGCCGCGCGTCGCCACAGATATAGCGGCAATCCAGAAGGGAGATGTTGAATTCCAGATTGTCGCGGTGCAACTTGCCGCACTCCGCCAGGGAACGGGTGGTAGCGCCGACGCGGAGGTGGAGGTCCCAGAGAGCCTGAGAAATCGGCGAGATCACCCGCTTCTGCGCTTCCTCGCTCAGGGACGAATCATGCAGGAAAAGCACGTCTACATCCGAACAGGGAAACAGCGCACGACGGCCGTAGCCGCCCAGGGCAGCGATGCAGATCCGGTCCGGCGCGCCCGGGGAAAATTGATTCCACAACTCGCTGATGAATGAATCGGTTAGATTCGAACGCTCGCGGATTGCAGCCTGTCCGTTGTGTGACCCCTCGAAGCGCTCGCGTATCTTTTCCGACTCGGCCTGATACGCGTCGTGCGATATGGCGCTATTCACCAGCACTGGCATCGGACTCCGGTCTCCTGACGTAGATGGGCTTGGGAGCGATGACACTCCGGCTGCCAAGGAGGAACCACGGCTTCGACCCTGAACTCGAGGATTTACCAGCAAGCTCGCCCCGGGTGCCAATTATGCGATTTCCGGACTGCGAAGGCTAATCCATAGTTTTTATGCGCCCGATTCGGAACAGTTATGGGCGCCCGGGGGGCGAATGCCGTTGCGGACCAGCCCTGCTTAGGAAAGCCACTTCAGGAAAGCGCTTTCAGCATAAAGAATTACAGCGATTACTCCCAGCATTTCCACGATGACCGGGGTCATCTCCCTGATCCACTGAAGCGGCGTGTACTTTTCGTCCACGTCGCGCTGAATGAAGGCATAGGCCACGACGGATTGTGCGGACCCGATGTGCGTCCAGCACCCGCCAAGCGCATAGCCGGCAATCTGGGCCAGTGCGAACAGATGCAGAGTTGAGGTCTCCAGGTTGTGGAGCCCGCGAGAAGCGAAGTCCGCAACAATGTTGTTGTCCAGGATGGCTGAGAGGAAGGTGCAACCGAGAAACTGGGCGAACGCTACGTGAGCGTGACCCAGGGTCTCAATCCCGTGATGGATCAGGCCCTGCAATTGGCTGAAAAAGCCGGCATTGGTCAGAAGGGTGATGGACAGGAAGAGCGGAAACAAAAAGTAGTATTCGGCATATTCGTGCCTGGCATCGCGAAGCGCCAGAGCGCGCATGTTGGGAATTCTGGCGATGCCCAGCACGGCCACCGCAAATCCCGCGAACGACGCGAGGAAGAGCGGCGTGTCATGGTGGAAGCCATGGAGTACCAGGAAGCCAACGAAGGGTACCAGCGCAAGCGCACCGACCTTTTGAGCGCGTTGCCTCACCTGGGCCATGGAAGCGAGCGTCTCGTCCACTGACCGTTCCTCGGTCAAAGCTCCATGGTGGTCGCCCGAGGCGGCCAGCACGTAGTGGCGATCAAGTGAATCCGCTAGGTCTTCGCTCACCAAGTGGCCCAGCAGGCGCTTACGGATCTTCTCGGGTACTCGCTCCCGAACCATGGCGAGTCCTAAAGAATCACCGCCTCGCAGCCGTTCCAGCACAAACTCCGCACGGCCGTCGAGCTCCGCGGCATGGTCTTCTACGAGTTCAATCGGCGTGACCACCTCGCCGTGGCGAGTCGCCTGCAGAAATCGAACATCCTCCGCGTTCGCGTCGATTACGTCCATCGTGTCGAGATCGACGACTCGGCCTCTCAGTCTTTTTCGAATGTGTCGCGCGACAACCAGGTACGAGGCCACCGCAACCGGGGCACAATAGATGAGAAAAAAAGCGTTTCCCAGGCTGGGATAAAGGTTGGCCTTCATGATCAGGTTGGGCGGTTCGCCGTAGGCCAGCCAGATGCCGCAGATCGTAGTCACCGTGGTGCAGACCATGACCGCATTGCGAATATCCGCCATCGGCGCCGCCGCCAGCAGAAGGATGATGACCAGGGTTCGGATAGTCAGGCCGATCATCGAAACCCCGTCGAGAACACCGGAGGCCATCGCAACGATGGCGGTCACTGCAATCACCGTAGAAAGGATGTCGCCCCGGTTGCGCCGCAGCAGGGAAAAGGTGAGGCCCTCCAGTAAGCGGGTTTGAGCGATAACGGAGACAAAGTACGTCAGGCCCAGGATGAATAACATCGTGTCGGCGTGGACAAGTTCGTCCAGTCCCCGGAATGAAAGTACGTGTTGTTGCGCCCACTGCCACCAGCCGTGTTGTGCAATCTCGATCTGCCACTCCGAAGTGTGAAGGCCGCAGAACGTGGCGACAACGATGAGAAGCATTCCGTAGGTCAGGGCGTTCTTGTGGATCTGATACTTGAAGGAGCCAAACAGGAACAATCCGAGGATTGTGGTCAGCACCTCTGCCGCCAGCAGCCATGTGGGGAGGGCTTCAGCCCGGCCCAGTAGTAACAACATGCCGGCTACCACGGCACAGCCGAGCACGAAATTTCGGCCCGACAACATCACCACTGCGGGAGAACTCGGAGGGGCGCTCGGAGGCTGATCCGTGGCATGCCGGTCCATCATTGGATGATCGATGATTTCCTGATTGATGATGGCGGACCCCTTACTTTGAGGAAAATAGCGCCGGCCGTCGCTACGCAAAAGACGAAGCCCAGCGCACTGGCCGCTAACGAATTGAGCGGCGAATGCGCTGGGATTTCCGTCTGGAATCGACCGCGACGGTGCGTTAGAGTGCCGCCACTCCGCGCTCCTGGTTTCGGATCCGGATGGCTTCATCAATTTTGGAAACAAAAATCTTTCCATCGCCGATCTTTCCCGTTCCAGCGCTCTTCACGATGGCATCAATCGCAGCGTTGACAAGGTTGTCGGCCAGAACCATTTCGAGTTTGATCTTGGGCACGAGGTCAACCGTATATTCACGGCCACGATAAACTTCGGTGTGGCCCTTTTGCCGTCCGTGCCCGCGCACGTCGGATATAGTCATGCCATCAACCCCAAGTTCTGTCAGAGCTTCCTTGACCGCCTCAAATCTGGTGGGCTGAATTATTGCTTCAAGTTTGGTCATTGTGGTTTGTCCTCAAGCATTCGAATTTCAGAGCTCACAAAACTGCAAATCGCGGTACTCAGTGTGTGGCGAACGCGAACCCGTGCTGCGTCCAACCCTTCGATCGCGTCCGAACGTGATATCCGGGTTTTCCTGGTTCCAACTATAACGGGAAGCGGGGCTAGGCACCTCGAATGGGTGCTTTTCCCATCCGGTGGGGCCAGGCGCGCAGGACGGAAACTCCAACCGCCAGCAAACAGCCGGCAACTACGGGCAGTACAGGTGCGTGACCGGCAACCACCAGGAACAGGCCGATGATTACAGCCCACGACCAGGCCATTCGCTGTTTCTTCAAGGTTTCCAGAAATGTATCCAGCATTGATGCTCCTCTCACTCACTCTACCAGCGAACGTGCAGCAGAAGTGCTCCGATCACCGCCGCCAGGCCGCTTCCCGCAATAAACAGCCCGGGCTTGCTGTAAGGCTTGTTAAACCAGGGTCGCGCAATTCCGTCTCGTTCGCGAGCCCGCTCTTCCTTGAGCAACTGGGTCAACATCTTGCGCTGTTCCAGCGTGGTGACACAGCGCAATGCTTCCTGTGCGGCGGCATAACCCTTCTGCGGAATGCGCAGCTTGAAGTTGAGTTGTGACAGCGTGTAGTGCGCCGCGAAACTGTCCGGTTGGAGTTGGGCGGCAAGTTCGAGATGATCGATCGCCGGATAGATCTTGTTGCTCAACGCATTGGCGAGGCCCATAAAAACATGGGCCTCCGCAAATGATGGTTCGATTTCGGTGCAGCGGGAGAGCGCAGCCAGCGCTGCTCCCGCGTCACCGGTTTGAAGCCGTTCCACACCTTCCTGAAAGCACTCGAGCGCTTCCGGGGCGACGCCAAGCATCGGCGGACACTGCCAGGTAAGGGAATGTCCACCGAACTCACCGTTGATAGGAAAGGCGTTTGTCATTTATGCAGTCTCCCGTGCTACCTGCAAGCCAGCTTTGAAATCGCTGGCTGCCGCACCGCTGTGGGAAGTGTCTGGTTTCAATACGAACTCGGGATAGCACAGGGCTCCCATTTCCGGGATGTCCAGGCCTGCGAGTTCATCCGCTGCCGCGGACCGCTGTCCGACGATGAAGTGAATTACCATGTTAGCGACATAGGACAGCGAGAAGACAAAGCCCAGCAACGTCGCCACGCCGATCAACTGAGCCACCAGTTGGGTAGGATCTCCGTAAAATAATCCCTTGACCCCGTTGGTGCCATCGGCGAACAGGCCGACCGAGATTACTCCCCAAAGCCCGTTGGTGCCGTGAACCGAGATGGCGCCGACTGGGTCATCCACGCGCAGAACGCGGTCGACGAATTCGACGCTGACGCAAACCAGCAAGCCAGCGACGAAGCCGATGATGGTCGCCCCAAGTGTATTGACGTAGCCGCTGGGGGCGGTGATGGCTACCAAACCCGCCAAAAGACCGTTGCCGGCCATGGAAGCGTCGGGCTTACCGTACTTGATCCACATGTAGAGAACTGCACCAAATGAGCCAGTGCATCCGGCCAGCATGGTGTCGACCGCGATGGTACCGATACGCAAGGCACCCGAGGCGCCGAGCGTGCTGCCGGGATTAAATCCGAACCAGCCGAAGGCCAGAATGAAGCAGCCCGTCAGAACAATCACCATGTCGTGTCCGGGCATGGCATTCGACGAACCGTCGCGGTTGTACTTGCCGATGCGAGGACCCACGATGAGAGATAAAGCGAGTGCTGTGATGCCACCCACCGCATGCACCACCCCAGAGCCGGCAAAGTCTGCGTAGCCAGCGCCCAATCCGTAATTGGCGCCGAGCTTGGAGAGCCACCCGCCGCCCCAGGCCCAGTTCGCGAACATGGGATACGTGATTGCGCCCAGGAAAACGGACGAGACGCAGAAGGCGACGTACTTCCAGCGTTCGGCCGCGGCACCCGTCACGATGGTCAGAGCGGTGTCCATGAAGACCATCTGGAACAGGAACAGAACCATTACGCCGACGTCATACGTAGCGCCGGAGAGGAAGAAGCCCTTGGTCCCCCAAAGCCCCCAGTCGTGTCCGAGCAGGTGAATGGTGAACTCATGGTTGAGCGGGTTGACGCCACCCAGCATTGAAGTGCCGGCAGCTCCGCCCATCTGAATAGCGTATCCGCACACCCAATACGCAAACAGACCAAAGCCGTAAACCATGAAGTTCATCATCATGGTGTGGTTAGCATTCTTGGCCCGGCACAGTCCGGTTTCGACGATGGCGAAACCAGCCTGCATGAACATGACCAGAAACCCGGTGACCAGGGTCCAGACGAAGTTGATGGCGATCCGGTTTTGCCCCGCCTGGTTCACCAGATCCACCAGGGTGAGAGGTTTGGCCGGGTCGGCGTGAACCACGTCATTCGCGGTTCCGGTCTTGGTGCCACTGGGGTCACCAGCGGCTAGATCATCGGCGGAAGGTCCGCTGACATTAAGAGGTGCATCGACAGCGATCGGTGGTGGTGCGGGTGCAGCAGCGGGAGCGCTGGGCGCAGCGGTTTGTCCCTGGGCCCAGGCCGGTAGACCACATACGAGCAGCGCTGCGATCGCCGCCCACAAACATGGTTTCAACCATGTGCAACATTTCATTGCATATCTCCTAGTGAGGTTGAACGCGGGCTTGATCGTCACCGCGTCCCCAATGTAAGAATCCGTCCAGCCTGAACCGATTGCCGCGTCGTCACTGTTTCCAGACTGCTTCTTTCTGGTGAGCCTTGTTCACGAGGCTGAGAATCGCGAATAACGTAATGCCGATTCCCAGGATGCATAGGAACATCCTCGCCCCGGTGGACGAAGTCATGTTGAGCGCGACAACCGGAAGCAACCATCCAAAAAGCGCCAGTAAGACTCCAACGAGCTTCATGTGGTTCTCCTCTTTCGTTAAACTGCGTCAAGTGCGAGTTATACAGCCTTGATTTTGTAAAAGCCGGCGCCAGAAACGAACAGTAGCCCTGCTCCCACAATGGCAAAGACCACGCCCAAGCCGCCACCGTTGTGCAAACCAGCCACGAAGGACGTGAAGCCGACTAGAGTGGTTCCCAAATATATTCCCTGCTTCGAATTCGAGCCCATTGCTTTGCTCCTTACGTTGAGTATTTGAACCGGGGCAAGCTTACGACCCCGTTCGTTGTGTTTGTCCGAAGTAAAAGCCAAACCTGCCTCCTACAAAAACCTGTTCGCTTCCTGCAAGTACAAAATTGGTGCGGGCACGGCTTGGGCGCTAAGAACCAGGGGTGGTTTGAGTTGAGCCCAAGCCGTTAGCCCACATAACAGCGGCATCACTGCCGCTGGGTGAAAGTCGTTCTTCCTCTAAATACGCAGACACCAGGCGAAGCTGCGGTTGTTTCAAGCTGATTGCCTCCTGACTACTTGGCATCGGCGCTGCTGAATGCGTACACCATGCCAAGGGTCACGGTGTTCTGTGAATCCCTGAACAAACCAGTCCGGTACGGGAAAACATCCTGGTCCGACATGTCGCGGCGGAACTCCAGCCGGGCCATGATCTTGCTCGCCATCATGCGCTGCAGAGTCAGGGTAAATTCACCCAGGTTCTGGGCCGTGCCGGTTGAGAACCCGTTGTGGTCCTTGAACCATTCGCCTCGAGTGGCGATCGCCCAAGTGGCATTGGGAGCGTACTTGATGTATCCGGCTATTCCGGTCCACCATACTGGGGTCGTCGGTGATCCCGGGAGCAGAGGCTGCGCTCGATCGTGACCATAATCGTAGTTCGCCATCAGGGACAGTTTTGAGTTCGGGTTATAGGTCACGACGGTGTCGGTCAGGTGCCTGAAGTCCGAATTGTCGTCACCCTGTTCTGGCCCCACCAGATAGTTTTCAATCAGGCCGAACTTGCTGTTGGGAGTCCACGCGGCCGTGAAGCCGGTAGTCTTACCGCTATTGTTGTCTACGCTGTTGTTCCAGCCGTTCATCAGGTAGCCGGTTAGCGCAAACTTGCTGTTGAAGGCGTACTTCCCGCTCATGCCAAAGTGGAAATAGGGAATAGCCCATGAAAACAGGAGTCCGCGAGAGTAGTTCCAGTTGTCCTTGGTCTCGATGACTTCCGCACCAGCCGGGGTCACGAACTTCCCGACGTTGATCTGCAAACCCTTGCCCACGGGCGCGAGATACTCCAGATATCCTTCCTTCAGATATTGGTCGAAGTTGGTAATGGTGGCCGGCGGGCCCAGCAGCGGGGTGCCAGGTATGGTGGGCGACGCAAACTCACCCGCGTTCACCAGGTTCATGGCCTGCCCGAAACCGAGAGCGACGTGATAGCCAACCCGGCCGGTATCGGTGCTCACAGGTTTGTCCGCCACCAGTTCAAGCATGTTCAAAGCAAACTGGCTGGAGTTGACGTCGAAGTTGCGCAACGCGGTGCTGCGCTCAGCCGGCTGGTTCGAGTTGTAGCCGTAGTAGACATCGACGAACCCGCTCAACGTGGTTGGTCCCAGGAGTCCAGCGAGTCCGGTTGGCGGTGGAGTAGCTGGCGCGGCGGCGGGAAGTGCGGCCGCAGCAGCAGCGGGGACGGGAGCAGGAGCGGCGGCAGCCTTCTGCGCCTCCATCTGACTCTTGAGATCCGCCAGTTGTTTTTCCAAGGAATCGATACGGGTGGAGAGATCAGTCGCAGGCTCGGTCTGAGCCAGAGCCCGATTCGCCCCGCCACACACAATTCCGAGACTCACAGCCAAAACCAAAACCCTCCAACGGAAGGCACAATTCATCTGGAAAACCCTCTTTCTCCCCTAGTCACGTTTTCGTTGCGCACCTAGGTGCACACCCGGTTACCAGCGTGGTGCACAGTACCGCCCTGCGCCTGTCAGAGTCCAATGCATAATTCTTTTCGCGCCTATCACAAATACTTTTAAAAACATTAATTTATGGAAGAGATAAGAGAAATTTATTGCTGTGCTCGTGTGGCGCGGGCGCCCTCACCCGCGACTGCTGGCAGCGCATTGAAAGGCACCAGTCCAAGCAGAACGTCAAAGTCAAAGTCAAGAGCCGCGGGCGAGGGCGCCCGCGCCACACGACTGTCGGCCACGTGACCGCTCAGGATGGCGCTACTGAGCAACGTACCGTGGTACACTGGTACCATGAAACGCGAAGCAGGAATTCTGGTCGAACGGGTGCAGACCGGAGTTCGGCTGGAAAAGCGCCTGCTGAAAGTGCTGAAGGCCTTCGCCGAGTACCACGACTTGACCCTGGGCGATCTGCTGGAGGGAATCGTCTTGCACGCCTTCGACGGCAAGACCCCGTTTACCCGGTCGTCCCTGGAGCAGATAAAAGAGCTTAAGAAGTTCTACGGTCTGGAGCTGGATTCGAGGGCCAGCCATCGTCTGAAGGAAGACGAGAAAAAACGCGGGCCATCTCGATGACTGATCAGGAACTGATGGAGCAATTCGAGGATGGCACGCTTCCGGGTGAATGCTTTCACCATCGCGAGCATGTCCGAGTCGCGTTTCTTTATCTAACCAAGTACCCGGTCCTTGAGGCCCTCCAGGCATTCTCCAACGCCTTGCGAAGATTTGCCGAGCTGCGCGGGAAGCCGCAGCTCTATCACCAGACCATAACCTGGGCCTATGTCTTTCTTATTCGGGAGCGCATGGCCCGGGCTGGAAGCAACCAGAGCTGGGAAGAATTTGCCCGCAATAATCCAGATCTCCTGGTGTGGAAGGACGGAATTCTGACCCGGTTCTATCGGCCCGAAACGCTCACCTCCGATCTGGCCCGAACCGTCTTTCTGCTGCCCGACTTGCGAGACCTCGACGGTCAGGCGGTTGAAATCGAGCAAAAACAGGGAGGATAATTCGATGTATTCCGGCATTGTTCGCGCGAATCTCAGGCCTTGATCGAAAACGACGTGAAACGATTGCTGAACGAGATCCAGGACAGGAGAAGGTTCCATGACGCAGGAAGAGATACGGCTGGCGGAATCCGAAGCGCGCAAAAAGCATTGGAAGCGCTGGGGGCCTTACCTCAGCGAGCGCGCCTGGGGCACGGTCCGCGAAGATTACAGTCCGTACGGAAATGCCTGGGAGAGCCTGCCGCACGATCACGCCCGCTCGCGTGCGTATCGCTGGAATGAAGACGGCCTGGCCGGAATCAGCGACCGCCAGCAGACGGTATGTTTTGCGGTGGCGCTATGGAACGAACGCGATTCCATCCTCAAAGAGCGGCTCTTCGGTCTGACCGGCAATGAAGGAAATCACGGGGAGGACGTGAAGGAATACTACTTCTATCTGGACAGCACTCCCACGCATTCTTACATGAAGTATCTCTACAAGTATCCGCAATCGGAGTTTCCCTACACTGGCCTGGTGTACGAAAACCAGCGGCGGGGCAAAGACCAGCCGGAATACGAACTCATGGACACAGGCGTGTTTCACGACGACCGTTATTTCGATGTATTCGTGGAATACGCCAAGGTGGATGTGGAAGACATCCTGATCAGGATCACGGTTGCAAACCGCGGCCCCGAAGCGGCTAACCTCCGCCTGCTGCCCACTGTCTGGTTCCGTAATATCTGGTCATGGGGCGAGGAAAATCCCGAGCCCCGGCTCAAACAGGCAAGCGATTCGCCTGATCCGACGATTGTTCTGGATCATCCTGACTCAGGCCGTCGCTGGTTGCATTGCGAGGGTTCGCCAGAATTGCTTTTTACCGGGAATGACACCAACGTTAGGCGTCTGTTTGGAGTCGAGAATCGAACTCCCTATGTTAAAGACGGCATCAACAATTACATCGTGCACGGCACCAGGGAAGCTGTAAATCCGGAGCACTTCGGTACGAAGGCATCGGCGCATTACAAACTCCACCTGGGGGTTGGCGAAACCGTTGTCGTGCGGTTGCGCCTCACCAAAACCGATCTGCAGGAAAATCATGCGTTCGAGGGCTTCGATCAGACCTTTGCGGCGCGTCTCAGTGAGGCCGACGAGTTTTACGCCACCATCATCCCGCAAGACCTTTCACCGGATGCGAAAAATGTCATGCGCCAGGGCTTTGGCGGCATGCTGTGGTCCAAGCAGTTCTATCACTATGTGGTGAAGCAGTGGCTCGAAGGCGACCCCGAGAATCCGCCTCCGCCTCCGGAGCGCCGCAACGGCCGCAATCATGAGTGGCCACATCTCTATAACGCGGACGTCATCTCCATGCCCGACAAATGGGAGTATCCCTGGTATGCCGCATGGGACCTGGCGTTTCACTGCATTCCGCTGGCTCTGGTGGACTCGGATTTTGCCAAGGAGCAGCTTGTTCTCATGCTGCGTGAGTGGTATATGCATCCCAACGGACAGATTCCTGCCTACGAGTGGGCCTTCGGCGATGTGAATCCTCCGGTGCACGCATGGGCCACATGGCGCGTCTACAAGATTGACAAAAAACGCAAGGGGAAAGGTGATCGCGAATTTCTGCAACGGGTCTTCCACAAACTCATGTTGAACTTCACCTGGTGGGTGAACCGCAAGGACAACTCCGGCATGAACATCTTTCAAGGCGGATTTCTGGGACTGGACAACATCGGCGTGTTCGATCGCAGTGCGCCCCTTCCCACCGGAGGCTATCTCGAGCAATCCGACGGGACCAGCTGGATGGCCATGTACACGCTTAACCTGGCGGCCATAGCCCTCGAGCTGGCACGGGAAGACCCGGCTTATGAGGATGTCGCCAGCAAGTTCTGGGAACACTTCATCTATATCGCCCGCGCCATGAGCAACCGCGGCCATGATGGTATGGGATTGTGGAACGAAGAGGACGGATTCTTCTATGACGTTCTGCGCCTGCCCGACGGTTCAAAAGTGCCCATGAAGATTCGCTCCATGGTGGGCTTGATTCCTCTCTTCGCGGTCCTAACCCTGGAGCCGGAAATGCTCGACCGGCATCCCGGTTTTAAACGAAGGCTGGAGTGGTTCGTGGAGAACCGCCCCGATCTCACTGACAACATTGCTTCCATGACTACCGAGGGCAAGGGCGCTCGCCGGCTGCTCTCCATCGCCGACCCGGACCAGCTGCGTGACATTCTCACGTACATGCTCGATGAAAGGGAGTTTCTTTCTCCGTACGGTATCCGCGCCTTGTCGCAGTATCACCGTGACCATCCCTATACGCTCAACGTAAACGATATGGAACATCGGGTGGACTACGAGCCGGGAGAATCCACAACCGGCCTCTTCGGGGGAAACTCCAACTGGCGCGGCCCCATCTGGTTCCCCACCAACTTTCTAATAGTGGAGTCGCTGCAAAAGTTCCACCACTATCTGGGAGAAGACTTCAAGGTGGAGTTCCCGACCGGGTCAGGAAAGATGATGACCTTGTGGGAGGTGGCCGGCGAGCTGTCGCGCCGCATGACCAACCTGTTTCTGCGCGACGAAAAAGGCCGCCGTCCGGTCTTCGGCAATATCGAGAAATTCCAGACCGATCCGCATTGGCGCGACCTGGTGCTCTTTCACGAGTACTTCCACGGTGACTCCGGCGCCGGAGTCGGCGCCAGCCATCAAACCGGCTGGACCGGAGTCGTAACCAAGTTGATGCAACAGAGCGGGGAAGCGCATTCGCGCAAAAAGCCCAATCCCCAACCGCCACGGGTCGCGGCCGCGGATTGATTTTGCGGCGGATCAGCCAGTTGACTTCACCCACAGGAGCGATCAAAGTGTTCTGCCAGGTAGCGGCACAGGCCACGTAGAGGGCGGCTGCCCGCACGCCGCCCGACGGAGCGGCGCTACGCGAGTTTTGGCGAGCTTCGGCTCGCCCACCCGGACGAGGGCATCCGGGCCTACGTAGATCGTGTTTCGGGCGTCG
Source organism: Terriglobia bacterium (assembly GCA_963813645.1). Classification (GTDB taxonomy): domain Bacteria; phylum Acidobacteriota; class Terriglobia; order Terriglobales; family Acidobacteriaceae; genus JAIQFF01. Next base: position 74,197 of record CAWEZS010000016.1, on the reverse strand, counting down.
TTTTTAATATGATCCCGCATGATTGAATTCAACCAAGAAACCTGCGGCAATCTCGATGCGGCCCTTCGTCGCGAGTGGCTGGAAACCAACGGCCTGGGCGGCTTTGCCTCGTCTACGATCACGGGCCTGAACACGCGCCGCTATCATGGCCTGTTAGTCGCAGCCACCAAACCGCCGGTCGGCCGGGAAGTTCTTCTGTCCAAGCTGGAAGAGACTCTGTTGGTTCATGGCCAGCCGTTTGACCTCTCCTGTAACCGATATCCGGGCGTTGTCCATCCCGAGGGCTTTCGTTACCTCACAAATTTCCGCCTCGATCCATTTCCCGTCTTTACTTATGAAGTCGAAGGTATCGTGATCGAGAAGACAGTGTTCATGGTTTACGGCGAAAACACCACAGTGGTGCAGTATGAACTCAAAAGCACGAAGCAATCGCCCAAGAGCTTGCGTTTTGAAATCCGGCCGCTAGTCGCGTTCCGCGACTATCACAGCACGACCCACGCCAATGGCGGGCTGAATGCCTCGGTGGAGCAGGCGCCAGAGTTGGCGGCCGTGGCGCCTTACCCCGGACTGCCTACTTTGTTTCTGGCCCACAACGCGATTGAATTGCAGAAGACCGGCGACTGGTACAGGAATTTTGAATACGATATCGAGCGTGAGCGTGGCCTGGATTTCAGCGAAGATCTTTTCAATCACTACATCCTGCGCTTCGACCTGCTTTCGAACCCCCATGCCTCGATCATTGCGTCCATCGAACGCCGCCATGTCGCGAAGGCGAGCCACTATCGTCAAGCCGAGATCAAACGCCGCCAGATTGCGCGACAGGCCTCTCCGATAAAGGACGAGTTTGCCCAGGGCCTGACTGCTGCCAGCGACCAGTACATCGTCGCCCGGGGCGATCAGAGGACCATCATCGCCGGCTATCACTGGTTCAGCGATTGGGGACGCGACACCATGATTTCCCTCCCCGGCCTCACCCTTCCCACCGGAAAGCATGAAGTCGCCCGCAGCATCCTGAGCACATTTGCCCGGCACATGGACCAGGGGATGCTGCCCAACCGTTTCCCGGATGCTGGCGAGATCCCGGAATACAACACGGTTGACGCGACGCTCTGGTTCTTTGAAGCCGCGCGCGCCTACCTCGCCTACACCGGAGACGAAGCGTTTATCCGCACCGAACTTTATCCCGTGTTCACCGACATTATTTCCTGGCACGTTCGCGGCACGCGCTACGGTATCAAGGTCGATCCTAGCGGCTTGCTGGCCTCCGGCGAGCCCGGCGTACAACTCACCTGGATGGACGCCAAAGTCGGCGACTGGGTTGTGACTCCGCGCCGCGGAAAGCCCGTGGAGATTCAGGCGCTCTGGTACAACGCGCTGTGCATCATGGAAGATTTGGCCCGCAGATTTGGAGACGAAGCCTCCCAAAAGCGTTATCGCAACATGGCGGCGATGGCGAACTGGGCGTTCAATCGCCTGTTCTGGAACGAGAAGGACAGTTGTCTATACGACGTGGTCAACGGTGGCCCGCCGGACGCTTCCATCCGCCCCAATCAGATCTTTGCCGTCAGCCTGCCCTACACCATGTTGTCGCCGGACCGCTCCCGAAGTGTAGTCGGGAAAGTTCGGGAGCTTCTTTTGACGCCGTACGGTCTGCGTACTCTCGCACCCAGCGATCCCCAGTATCGGGGGCGTTATCAGGGAGGCCCGGTCGAACGCGATGGCGCCTACCACCAGGGAACGGTGTGGCCGTGGCTGATCGGCCCATTTATCACTGCGTATGTGAAAGTGAACGGAGCGAGCGAAGCCGCGCGCAATCAGGCATCCGAATGGCTGATGCCCTTGAAAAACCATCTGTCCGATGCCGCGCTGGGCCATATCTCGGAAATTTTCGATGGTGACGCCCCGCAGCGTCCGGTCGGATGCGTTGCGCAGGCCTGGAGTGTGGGTGAAGTGTTGCGAGCCTACGTCGAGGACGTAAAGGGAATTCGCCCAACGCCGTCCCAGTTCACGATGAAGGACGGGCGTCCCGCCCGTCTGGCGCCTGACCCGCCCGTGTCCGCATCCAACAAGTGAAGGTCTGCAATCACAAGTCAAAAGGGACGGACAAGGTCCGCCCAACACAAAGCGTGGTTTTAGACCTCGCTGCCGTAGACGGGCATTACTGCTCCGTTAACATCTTTGCCGGCATCGCTGACCAGCCAGGTGATCAGGCTCGCAACCGCTGCGGGACGAACCCATTTGGAGAAGTTCGAATTCGGCATGAACTTCCGGTTGGCCGGCGTGTCCATCGTGCCGGGCAGGATTACGTTGGCGGTAATTCCTGCATCCTTGTTTTCCTGCGCCACTGTCCTGATCAGCGAGACCATGGCGGCTTTGGAAGCGCTATAAGCGCCAACGCCTGCTCCGGGCTCCAGCGCAGCCCGACTACCGATGGCGACGATGCGCCCATCCCCAGTCTTGCGCATGACCGGAACCGCCGCCCGCAGCAGATAAAATGTGGCGTACAAGTTCACGTCGAACATACGCTGGAACGTGGCGTCGTCGGTTTCGGCGATCGATTGGCCGCCAGCAAATCCACCTACGGTGTGAACCAGGACGTCCAGCCTGTCAAAGCGGGCCACCAGACTATCCACCGCAGCTTTTGCTCCGGCCGCCGTCGAAATTTCCGCAGGCAACGCGGTAAAGTTCGGGCTGTTGAATTCTGATTGCTCAATTTTTCGCGACAAGCCTACAACCGTGGCGCCGGCATCGAGCAGCGCACGCGTGACGTAGGTTCCCAGGCCTCCATTGGCGCCGGTAACGAGTGTAATCTTGCCTTTCATCAGTTCTCCCTGGATTGCTGCTTGATTCGGCCCCCCGGTCTAAACTAACGGAGAACCATCAGCTCGAACGAAAAAACTCATCGCCAACCTGCACTTGGCGGCCAGCAAATTGAGTATGCGAGCAACCAGCGTTTGCATGTAAGATCTGATCCGCCGGCCTTGGATGCTGGCCGATTCAGAGGTGACAAGACCATGTCACTTTCCCGGCATGGCGGAATCCCACGAGCAGAGGTAATTTCATGAACGCGAATCGGCCCCTGTTCATTCCCGTGATTCTGGGCACGGCCAGAATGGGCCGCATGAGCCTCCACGTGGCCCGCCTTGTCACCCAGGAAGTCGTACAGCGCGCCGGGGTGGAAACCGAACTCATCGACATCGCCCGGATCCCGCTGCCCACGGATGATGCGGGAGAAGCCATCAAGGATCCAGGCTACTCGACCAGTATGGAGCGCGCCGACGCGTTGATCATCGTGGCGCCGGAATACAACCACGGGTACTCCGGCTTATTGAAGCACGTTCTCGACAGTTGCCTCAAGGAATACATACACAAGGCAGTCGGAATCGTCGGCGTTTCCGCCGGGCCGTTCGGCGGGGCCCGGGTCATCCAGAATCTGCTTCCGGTGATGCGGGAGCTGGGACTGGTCACAATTTTCTGGGACGTAAACTTCTCCAGCGTGCAGAGAGTTTTCGATAAAGATGGCATGCTGCTGGATGAAGCCTTTATCGGTCGCGTCGACAAGTTTCTGAAAGAACTGATCTGGATGGCCAGGACCCTGCGCCACGGACGTGAGCAAATTCCTCTCGATTAAGCATACGAGGACTGATCGCAATGACATTACTCTCTGAAAAAATGATCTGCCCGAAATGCGGGTTTAAGATGAACCATCACTCTGACAAGCTGGTGCGTGGCTCCGACTCGCACCTCCCCGGAATGGACGAACATCTTGGCGGATTCCTGGAGGAGTTCCATGCTTGCCCGAATTGCGGCGCTGTAGCGTCGCGTCCCGCCGGCGCGACGTCGTAGGCACATCTTCAACTTCGCCCACCAACGACTCTGACGATTTGACAAAATCTGTCAATACCGTTGATCCAGAGCGTCACTTGACATGAAAGAAGTCGTTCACTTGACCCAGGATCACCCCTAAATTCCTGATTCTGAAAGCGCCTTTAATTTCCAGCGCTGCCGCGCGGTGGCCCTTTAAGTGCGGTTGGAAGTCGGGCGACGGGCAGGTCATTCAGCCGCATCGGGGGCTTCCTTGGGAAAAGGGAATCGGCGACAGAAACGCATCAAAATGGTTTTGCCGGTGCGGATCTCGGGGAAAGACTCGGCCAACAAACCTATCAATGAACTGGCCCACACTCTGGACATCACTCCCAACGGCGCCCGGCTCGGCGCGATTCGCCATGTATTAAAGACCGGCGACAAGCTGACGCTGCAATACCGGCAGCGCAGAATCCAGTTCAAGGTGGTCTGGGTCAAGCCGATGGAAGGAACCAGCGAGTATCAGGTCGGCTTGGAAGGACTCGGCACTGTCGGGGAGAACTGGGGGCTTGAGCTTCCCGAGTCAAACCTGGCGGATGAATACCAGTCCACCACAAGTTCCTAGTCGGGTTTCGAAAAACCTTTACGCTTTTCTACGCCGCAGCGCCATAAAGTTGGCGCAACGACTTGACGTTGGTCGCGGGCTTTTCATGCAGCAACAACTCCGTGGCCTGCACCCGCCGGTCGGCATGAAACCAGCGTTGCACCACGCCATCATGGAGAAAGTTGGCCAGAGCGATCAGGCTCATGCCCTGGTGATGGGCCATCCAGCAGCGCACCAGTTCGTGCCGATGACGCCAGGAGCGGCGTCCCGAAGTAGTGCTGTAATCGGCGGACTCGTAGAACCCGTACGGACCTAACCATTCCTCGCCTTCCATCCGGCGCAGATTGCGCAAGGCCGCCGTGGGGTCAACGTGCAGAGCCAGGAATGTGGAATACGGAGAAATGACCAGACAGCCGGGCTCGCCCTGGTGGAGAGAAATATCAGGCAGTCCGAACGCCTGGTATTGGTAGTTCCCGGCGTCATCGCGTTTGGCGTATGCCGATTCCGAAATTCCCCACGGCACGCTCTTCTCGCCGCCGTAAATCTGTTGCAGGCGAGCCGCGGCAATGCGCGAATTATCCAGAAGGGTGTTGGGAAAAGTACGCATCCACAGCACCGGCATCAGGTACTCGAACATGGTCCCGGTCCAGGAGAGCAGAATGGGGAGGCCGTGCTCGCGGGTGTGCGATCTGCCCAGGAGAAACCAAACGTCCTGCGGGATATCTTCCTTGGCGATGGCGGCGAATACGGCGATGCGCGCTTCCGAAGCCAGCAAATCGTAACAGGCAGACGCATGCTTTCCCGTATCCACTTCGAAACCGAGAGACAGCAACTTGCGCCGCGGATCGAGCAGGAAGCGGAAGTCCATCTCGTCCGCCAACTTCCCGGCTGACTCGGCGATCTGCGTGAGATCTTCGATGAGAGCGAGGGCGCGCGAACGTGCATCCGGCAACATGGCCTGCAGCCTCTGATAGAGGGCCTTGCTCTCGCCGGAGCCGTTGGCATGGTCGAGAGCAAACTGCAAACGGGCCGCGAGTTGGTCCACGACTTCCGGCAGGCGCTGGATGGTCATGCCTTGCGAGTCGAATTTGAAGCCCAGCGAGGCGTCTTTCCAGAGCGGGACAAACTCCGGCAGCATCCACGGAACGTAAACCTGCACAGCCTTTCTAAGATTTCTGACACGGGAAAGAGACTCGGTGGCGAACCAGTGCAAGTCCGATTCGTATTTTGGATTCTTTCTCTCCAGGTCGCTCTCCAGCAATCCCTCTTCAGAGGGCGCCAACAATCGCTGGAGCCAGCTTTTCTTACTGATCTGGTCCAGAAAAGTTCGAAAGCGCTTTTGTGGAAACGCATCCCCATCAACCAGAATCCGGAGATGATCGGCCAGGCCTTCCGCCAGTTGCTTCTCCAACAACGGACGCTGCAAAAAATCCAGGCAGCCTTGCTGTAATGTCCAGAGCGACGCCACCAGGTTGCCGCTATCCACGGAGGAAACAAACTGGGGCCGCAGCGGTTCGAGGGTGCGCGTGTCGTACCAGTTGAGCAAGTGGCCGTGTGACCGCTGCAGCTTGGCTACGGTCGCCAGAGTACGAAGCGTCTGTTCGGCGAATTCAGGAACCGTCAAAAAGCCAAATTCACAGGCCACCTGGCGAGCGTTCAAGAGAAAACCCAGGTTGGTGGGAGACATGCGTCCCGCGACCGCCGCAGGTTCTTCCTGCACGTTGTCGGGGATGAGCCAGTGGTGTTCTTCGGTGCTGAACTCAGCGAAATACCGCCAGGTCCGGAGCGCGGTTCCGCTCAGAAACAACTCGTCTTTTTCAGAGGTCTCGCTCCGCAGTGCCCGCGACGGCAGATTGAGCCACATCGAAATCCACTTACTGCAGGCCCAGAGCAGCAGAATGGGCAGCGCGGAGAAGAAAGCGCGGCGTGCGGTGAAGAACACCAGTACGCCCAATGCCAGCGCCAGCGCAGGCATCCAATCGAGGTAGATATCTACCGGCGTCCGCTTGCGGACGCTCAACTCGCTTTCCGCAGCAGTCTCCCATTCCAGAAGCCGCCGCCGGGTTACCAGCCGCCGGACCAGGGTTCGCACCACCGCATCGAGCGAGAGCAGCATCTGGTGCGGCAGGAAGGACAACGTAAAAAACATGTTGGCATTGGCGCTCAGCAGGGCGGTGCGAGCGTCCTTGACCACCTGCGATTTCCGTTCCACCGCAGCCCGCACCAGGTTGAACAAGAACTGGAACCAGGCTGGGACAAACAGAATGCCAAGTGTGGCCAGCGTCCAGTACAGCGGATTTCCCGGAAGTATCAGCCAGCCGAAAACCAGCAGCAGGAAAGTGGCGGGCTCAACCAGGCTGCGGCGCAGGTTATCCAGAATCTTCCACTGCGAAACCAGCGAGATGGGATTCGGGACCTTGCGTCCCGACTCATCCGGCACGCGCGACAGCAGCCAGCCCGTAATCTGCCAGTCTCCGCGCAGCCACCGGTGTTTGCGCCGGTTGTAGGCGTTGTAGTGCGAAGGATAATCCTCGATGATCTCGATATCACTGGCCAGGCCGGCGCGCGCGTATGCACCTTCGATGAGGTCATGACTGAGCAGCGCATTGCGAGGGAATCGCCGGTCCAGTACGCGATGCACCGTATCCACTTCATAGATCCCTTTGCCGGCGAAAATGCCCTCTCCGTACAAATCCTGATACACGTCGGAGATTGCGCGCGTATAAATATCAAAACCAGTCTCTCCCGAATACAGGCTGGCCAGCCGGGAACGCGACGCGCTCTGCACGCTTACGCCCACGCGCGGTTGCATAATGCCGTAGCCGGCCACCACGATGTTTTTCTCCGGGTCCGGATCGATGATCGCCTGGTTCAAGGGATGTGCCATCGCCCCGATCATGCGATCGGCCGAGCCGCGAGGCAATTCCGTGTCGGAGTCGAGCGTGATCACAAAACGAATCTGCGGCAGAATCGAAAGATCGCCGACTTTCACCGGGAAGCTGTCGTGTTCACTACGCAGGAGCTTGTTCAGGTCCATCAGCTTGCCGCGTTTTCGCTCCCAACCCATCCACACTCGTTCCCGCGGGTTGTAAACTCGGTGGCGATGAAAGAGAAGAAACGATCCCGAGGCCTGGCTGCCGTATTTCTCGTTGAGTTCGCCCACCAGGTGCGCGCAGTAATCAATCAGCGGATCAGCCTCGGACGCCGGTACGGGGGTGTCCGGCAAGTCGGTGAGCAAGGCGAAATGAATGTTGGGATCGTGATTACCCAGGAATCGAACTTCCAGGTCCTCCACCAGTCGACGGACCTGTTCCTCGTTAAACAGCATGCTGGGGATGGCGACCAGAGTGGGGCAATTGTCCGGAACTCCCTCCGAAAAATCGAGCTTCGGCAGAATCTGCGGCTCTAGCATCGAAGTGATGAGGTAATTCACCAGCTGGATGGCGCTCTGCGAAGCCGGCAAAAGCAACATCGCCATGGAGAAGAAGATCAGGGCGGGAGAAGTGTAAGTGTTGGTTAAGAGCAGCACGATCGCCGACATGATGGCGAGCGTGAGGATTTCTGTCCCCGGCAAATAGAACTCGTTGGGATGGCGGCGCAAGAAAGACCCAATCCGCTGGCCCAGCGGCGGCCGGAAGCCTACTCGCTCGGCGAGCGCGGTTGTTCCTTCTGCGAGAAGGTAGTACCCGATATGCCCCCGTCGGGCCGCCAGGCGTGGGCTGGCATGGGTTTCCTGGTAAGCGGCGCGGGCCAGCGCCAGCGCAGCGGCCGCGACCTCCGCCTCGGTCAAATCGGAGTGCTCGGCGAAGTTCGCGACCTCGGTGCGGTAAAGATCGCGGCTCTCAAAATCCATGCGAGCGTAGGCTCCGGCCGGGTCCTGGCGCAGAACGCGATCGAACAGGACCATGGGCTCGAGAACACTCTTCCAGGAAATGTGGCCAATATCGCGAAGGCTCCGCACGCAAACGCCCGCTCCATAGGAACCGGCTGGGTCCTCCGCCACTTTCGATCCCCGGGCGGCGATCTCTTCCAGCAGGACCAGCTTCAGCGCTGGAACCAGTGCCCACAATTCCACCATCTTCAAGACGGTGTTCTGCTGAAAAGCCTGCACATACGAGACCAGGGTGTTCTCGCTGAAATCGTAGCTGCTGGTCGCGAGAAATCCCGCAGCGAGAGCCACCACCCGGGGAGTTATGGCTCCGTCCGGCGTGCGGACGTGAGGAAGTTTGCGGACTAGCTTGAAGCCTTCCTTCGTACCCCGGAGCTCAGCATGCAGAAGGCGGAGGTTGTCGTTCAGCCAGCGATAGTCGTCTCCCACCGCACTCTTGGGCGCGGGCCCATGAAAATGCCGCAGGACGGGTCTGATGGCGCGGCAGAGGGCGCGATACCGTTCGGAGAAGAATTGGGACGAGCGCGTGCCGGGCAGCCAAACCAGCCTTCGCCCCAGGTCAGCGGCCGCCAGGCTCAAAGCCTCCAGGTTGGGCCCGGTTTCTTTGGGGGGCTCAGGCACACGCTCAGCTTCGGCGTTCAACATCTCGATATGGGTATCTGGCGGCATTACTTGTGAATATTATGTCTGGTCTATCGGTAACTGGCGGCCTGCAGTTCGAACATCTCTTTGTACCTTCCGCCCAGGCGTGCCAGTTGGTCGTGGCTTCCCTCTTCCGCGATCTTTCCATTGGCCAGAACTACGATGCGGTCGGCCATGCGCACGGTGGAAAAGCGGTGCGAAATAAAGAGCGCCATTTTTCCCGCCGTCAGTTCGGCGAAGCGCTGGAAAACCTCAAACTCGCTACGCGCATCGAGCGCGGCGGTAGGCTCGTCCAAAATCAGAAGTTGCGCATCCCGCAGATAAGCGCGCGCCAGCGCAACTTTCTGCCACTCACCGCCGGAAAGATCGACGCCGGTTTCGAAGCGCCGCCCCAGCATCTGATCGTAACCTCCGATTTTCGCAATCACCGCATCGGCCAGGCTCTTCCGGGCGGCCGCTTCGAGCAACGCCAGGTCGTCAATCTCTTCAATCCGTCCCACCGCGATGTTTTCGCGCGCCGTCATCTCATAGCGCATAAAGTCTTGAAAGATAACGCCAATCTCACGATACAAGTCTTCCAGACGATACTCTTTCAGGTCAATGCCGTCGAGCAGCACCTGGCCCTCAGTGGGATCGTAAAGCCGCGTGATCAGCTTAACGATCGTGGTCTTGCCTTCGCCGTTTTCGCCAATCAGCGCAACCCGCTCCCCGGGACGAAGATGAAAGTTCAGGCCATCGAGCACCAGCCGCGAACTTCCCGGATAGCGAAAGGACACGTTGCGGAATTCAAATCCGCGAACGATCGGCCGCGGCGCAGGAAGCGCATCCGGCTTGGACTGGATGGTCGGCTGCATGTCAAAGAAGGCCAGCAGGTCGGTGAGGAACAATGCCTGGTCCGCGATGCCGGAAACGGTGGAGAATATTTGCTGAATGTTGCTGCTGGCCTGCAGGATTGCGCCCGACAGCAGGTACCACAATCCCAGGCTGTACGTGCCGATGACAGTCTGCCAGATCACAAAGGCATAGGCCGAGTAGTAGCCCATGAAAGCGATCACAGACAGAAAAGCGCCGGCGACTAATTTCCGCCGGGAAAGCGCCACGTTCTCTTCGTAGATCCCGTCGGAAAGCTTGGTAAAGCGCAGGGTCAGAAACTTGCTCAGCCCGAATAATTTGAGTTCCTTCGCAGCCTCCTTGCTGCCGCCGACCTGGCGCAGATAATCCAGCTGCCGCCGGATCGGCGTCTGCCGGAAATTCTTCGCGTATCCGAGAAATGCGAAATGGCTTTCGCCCAGGAATGCCGGAAGCACTCCCGCAATCAGCAACAACATCAGCCACGGCGAGTAGACGACGATAGTGACCGATAAAGTGATCGTCGTAATGACCAACTGAATCAGCCGCCCGATCTGCTGAATCATGCCCAGGCGGTCGGTTGCCTGCACCCGCGCCCGTTCCAGCCGGTCGTAGAACACCGGATCTTCGTAGGCGATCAGGTCCAGCTCCGCGGCGTGCTTCATCACCTGAATGCTGACGTGGCGCGTGTACTTGTCCGCGAGTAGCGAGTCCGAGTAATCTATCGCGCGCGCCAGAACGCCGCCCAGCACCGCCAGCCCGAATTCACTCGCTACCAGCCACCACAATCTTGGGGATACAGGTTGCTGGGCAATTTTGGCGTGAACGATGGCGTCAACGATCAGCTTGGGTATCCAAAGCAACGCCAGCGGCAACAAAGAGGCGAAGAGGCGAGAGACCAGTCCGAAAATTACTACTCCGGGACCGGACTGCCACACGATTTTCAGCACAGGCGGGGTATTACGCAGCGCCGTGAGGCGCTCCTGCCAGCTACTCAGGAAGCTTTGCTGCTCCGCCATGAATGAATCCTAACTAAGTTGAGAGGTTTCCAGAAGCCATACCGACAAATCATAGAAGATAATCGCCGCAGAGCCTATGAGGCCGGACTGTGACTGCCGAGAGGTGTAGATGCCCCACTGGGGCGTAAGGTTTGTCGACTCATTGAGTTAACTAGGGTCGTGTGGGGGCGGGCGCCCGCGCCCGCCGCCTTTGACTTGGACGTTAGCCGCCCATCCTGAGGGTGCAACCACCTGGGCGCACAGGCCTTCAGCAACTAGAAAATCAACGTCAGCGGCGGCGGGCGAGGGCGCCCGCCCCAGACCTACTTGATCTCGATCACTGCCAGGCCATTCGGCGGAAGCGTCACATTAAGCTCGCCGTTCTTTAACTCCTGAATTTCCGGCGCGCCAAGCTCCACCGCATCGCGCAGCTTCTGCAGTTGCGCCTGGGTGGGGTATATCGGCGATCCCATTTTTTCGTACGCAGGATGCGGATCGCCGTGGTCCCGGTCAACTCGCGAAATCGAAGCGCGACGTGCGCTCCCGACATTCTTGAATCGCAGGACGACCGACTTGGCACTACCCGCTTGATCGGGAGCAATAATATTCCATACCGCGACAACTAACGAGCCATCCGAGGCCCGGGTCACCAGCGCCGAATCGGAATCCAGCGCGATGCGTTTACTACCAAGCTGATGCAGAACTTTGAACGCCGCAAAGGCCGGCTTGGGAATTCCTCCGGCGGCAATCAGGCCGTAACCGCCATAGAAAGGTTTCTTGACCACTCCCTGCTCTTCAAAAACGTCGGAGAAACTCCAGTACGACATCTCATCCACCAAGCCGTCGCACTGGCGGATGGTATCAGCCATCCACGGACCCATATATATGGAGTCAGTGATCTCCGGCTCGTTCTTATAGCTTGCATTAAATTCGCTCCAGATCAACGGAAGGCTGGGAAGGGGTGAGGCCTTGATCTGGTCATGAACCTTCTTCACTGAGCGGCATACCATGCGGTCGCGCGAGATATTTTCGTTGGTGCCGAACACATCTTGCGCGCCGTCGTTTCCATATACGTGAGTGGAAACGAAATCAACCGGGATGTGCTTGTCAACACAATGCTGGATGAAGGCATCGGCCCATGCGGCTTGCGCGGTGGCAGGACCGCCAACACGGAAGCGGGAGTTCACTCGCTTCACCGCCGCGGCCGCGTGATCGTAAAGCTCCCAGTACGTGGATTGTTTGGGCTCGCCAACCCAAAAATCAATATTGGGTTCGTTCCACACTTCGAAGTACCACTTGGCAACTTCATCCGCACCGTACCGGTCTGACAGATGCTTCGTAAACTGGTAGATCAGTTCCTCCCATTTGGCCCAGTCTTTCGGAGGCGCGACATTTTGTTTGTACCAGAAAGCATGTGGCGCATCTTTGGCTGCCAGCTTTTTAGGCATGAAACTCAATTCCACAAACGGCCGGACGCCATTCTGCAGGAGCCCGTCATAAACCTGGTCAACATAAGAAAAGTTATAAACCGGCTGGCCGGCGCTGTCTTCGTCGTACACGCCCATCTCATCGTGGAAGATGGCGTGAAAACGGATGTACTCCACATCCGTTATTTTTTTTACCCGGCGCAGGTCCTGGCGATAGCTTTCGCGCATACTCAGGACGGCCCGGCCTGATCCAAACATGTGTTCCCAGAAATGAGGGAAGGGATGAGCGGGCGCGGCCGCGTCAATCACCAGGATCTCAGGCTTGCCGGCGGCTGACTGGGCAAACGACGAGGGCGAAAATGCCAACGACCCGAACAGAATCAAACCAAACAGATTGCGGTAGCACCTGGTCACGAGTTGCTCCTTAGTTAGTTTCCGCTCGTCTAATTCGGCGGCGGTGCAACACCGGCGAGAAAGCCCCCATCCAGAACCAGACTTTGGCCGGTCATGAAACTGGCTGCGCTGGAGCACATCCACACCACCGCCTCGGCCACCTCAAGCGGTTTGCCAAACCGGCCAATCGGATGGAGCCCGAGCGACCTCTTGTTGGCATCCGGCAGTCCAAACAAGCGCTCGGCCATGGCAGTCTCGATCACCGCCGGGCAAACCACGTTGACCCGGATTCCATTTTTTGCCACCTCGAGCGCTGCCGACTTCGTCAGTCCCATTACGCCATGCTTGCTGGCGGAATATGTCGCCACCCCATGCCCTCCAATGAAACCGGCAACCGACGCCATGTTGACGATGGCCCCGCCGCGTCCCTGCTTAAGCATCTGTTGCATCTCAAATTTCAAGCACAGCCATGTACCTTTGAGATTGATGTCAATTGTCCGGTCCCAGTCTTCCTCGCTCTGCTCGACGATCGGCACCCAACTACCTTCGGTGCCGGCATTATTGAAGGCATAGTCGAGCCCACCGAAAGTCGTGACGGTTTTTTCCACCACGGCTTTGACATCAGAGGCCCGCGACACGTCCGTCCGGACAAAAATTCCTTCACCGCCGGCGCTGCGGATCAGGTCAACCGTTTTGTTGCCTTCATCTTCACGGCGGCCCGCGACCACAACTCGGGCACCTCTTTTGGCGAAAAGAACCGCGGTCTCGCGGCCGATGCCCGAGGTTCCGCCTGTCACCAGCGCTACTTTGTCTTCACACTCCGCCATCATGATCACCGTCTCAGGTCCCAGACTTGGGGCTAGTGCGCGCTCGACTTCTTGGTTCACCGCTTTGCTACGACTCTTTTTGAAATGTCCCTGGGTTCCGGGAGAGATTCTACATGCAAGTGCATGCGACAGGGGGTCTGCATTGACAAAGCGATGGAATTTGGTTTTGGGCGACCAGGGCAAGACTAGCGAGCTCAGCCAGTGGCTTCAGTGGAACGCGGAAATTGGTTCTTCATGTGCTCGTCCAGCGCCCGATTGAGTTGTTGAATCAACTCCATCAGCTTATTGGGGTCCTTTTCATCACGCGCCGCCTCGGCCAGTTGTTTCCAATCATGACAGTTCATTTCAGTCATGCGTGTCCTCCTGGAAGATTTGAGCAACCGGGATATTGCAGTTGGTTTGCCAAAGTGCATGGCATGTATTTTCTGTAGGTTACGAAAACAAAGAAATCTTTCTCCTCGCCGAATCGCGCAAATCGTACCTACCCGCTTTCGGTAGCGCCTCAAGCAGCAGCACGAACCGTTCATGCGAAACGTGGATCGCATCCCCCGCATAAAGAAATTTGATTGGACTCAGTTTGGATCCAGCGGCTAAGGTTTCCCGTCAGGAAAACCCGAAACGGACTGTGCAGCAGGCGGGGAGCCCATTCGTAAACTAGGCGCTTCATGATCCAGCAGTTACACTAAGAAGCTGGCAAGCACGCTATAAAATCCTGACGTGAATCCAACGACGAGACTATCCAGAACATGAGCCAACCCGCTGCCGCGAATGATGAAAATTATGTACTGACCCTCGAAGAGATCGGAAATCTGGCCGCCGAGGGGGGCAAGTCGGCCGAGACCCTGATGAATGTGGTCGCCCTGATTGCCAGGCGCTTTCAAACCGATGTTTGTTCCGCTTACCTGCTGGAGCCGGACCGCGCCAACCTGGTGCTGGCCGCAACCCTGGGGCTTCGCCCTCAATGTATTGGGACTCTTCGCATGGGTTTGCATGAAGGTCTAGCTGGCCTGGTGGCTGAGCGGGTAGGTCCGGTTGCGGTGGAGCAGGTAAAAAACCATCCGCGCTTCAAATACTTCAGTGAGGCTGGCGAAGAGGCTTACCAGTCCTTCCTGGGAGTTCCTCTTATTGATCGCGGCGTTCTCCAGGGAGTTCTGGTAGTCCAGACGATCGCCCCCCGGGTCTTCCGCGAGGATGAAATCCGGATGCTGACTGAGGCTGCAGCCCAGGTTGGTTCGGTGGTAAGCGAAGCCCGCACCCTGGACCGCTTCATCGCGCCGGCCCAGGAGCGGCTGTGGGCGCTGGCCCGAAACCTGTGGTGGTGTTGGGACCACGACACCAGTAGCTTGTTCCGCGACATCGATCCGGTACGCTGGCGGCAACTCAATCACAATCCTGTCGCGCTGCTTTCGGAGATTCCGTTGGCTGTGATCGAACAGCGCGCTCGTGAGCTGGTGCTGCACAGCCGGATTAATTATGCGTACCGGCGGCAGCGCGAGTATCTCGATGCCGACCGGACCTGGGGCGCACGGCACGCCGGAATTCTGCGGCCTCGTCCCGTCGCCTACTTCTCAGCCGAATTTGGTTTACACGTTTCCATTCCCGAATATTCCGGCGGACTCGGCGTGCTGGCCGGCGATCACGTCAAGAGCGCGTCCGATCTCGGTATTCCGCTGGTCGCGGTGGGATTGTTTTACGGCCAGGGATACTTCCGTCAGCGCCTCGATCGCACCGGCTGGCAGCAGGAAGAATACATCCAGACCGATGTCAACCAGCTGCCCATGGAAGCTGCCATCGGACGGAACGGCGAGCCCGTCACGGTGCAGGTGGAAACGCGCGGCGGAATCATTCGCGCGAAAGTCTGGCGCATGAAGGTCGGGCGCTGCGATCTGTTTCTGATCGACTCCAACATTGAAGGCAACCATCCCGAGGATCGCGAACTCACCTCGCGCCTATATGGCGGAGACTCGCGCATCCGGATCCGCCAGGAACTGCTCCTCGGCATCGGAGGCTTTCGCGCCCTCAAAGCCATGGGCATCACGCCCGGTGTTCTCCACCTGAACGAGGGTCACAGCGGCTTCGCCGTTCTGGAAGCGGTTCGAGACCGCATGCAGAGCGAGGGTATCGCCTTCGATCATGCCGTCCGCCGCGTTTCCCGCGAGACGGTTTTCACCACCCACACCCCGGTTCCCGCCGGCCACGACCGGTTCTACGCCGACTTGATGGAGGAACATCTGGGTCCGATGCGCGACGCGTTAGGTATCTCCCAGGACAAGTTGATGGAGTTGGGACGGGAGAATCCCGGAAACCAAAGCGAAGACTTCTGCATGACCGTGCTGGGTTTGAAACTCGCGCGCCGGGCCAATGCTGTTTCCGCTTTGCATGGAGAAGTTTCACGGCATATGTGGACCGGCCTCTATCCCGGCAAGCCCGAGGACGAAGTTCCCATCGGGCACATCACCAACGGCGTGCACGTCCCTTCCTGGCTGGCGCCGCAGATGTTCCGCCTTTACGATCGACATCTGGGCACGGGCTGGCAGGAGAACAATGCCGATCCGGCCATCTGGGAAGGCATCGAGGACGTCGATGACGCTGAACTCTGGGAAACGCACCTCCACCTGAAATCCCGGCTACTCGATTTTGTGCGCCACCGGGTAGTCGAGCAGGCCGAGCGCCGCGACGAGTCTCCCGAGATGCTGGCGCGGCTGAGCCGGGTCTTGAGCCCGGATGCGCTGACCATCGGATTTGCACGCCGCTTCGCGACGTACAAGCGGGCTGACCTGATTCTCGCCGATATCGAAAAGTTGACATCCATGGTGAATGATCCCAAACGGCCGGTGCAGTTCATTTTTGCCGGGAAGGCTCATCCCCGCGATGAACCCGGCAAGAAAGTGCTGCAGCAGATCGCCAAACTGATGCGCCACATGGAATTTGCCGACAAATTCGTCTTCGTCGAAGACTACGACATCAACGTGGGCCGGCATTTCGTGCAGGGCGTGGATGTTTGGCTCAACAATCCGCGCCGACCGCTTGAAGCCTCAGGCACCAGTGGTCAGAAGGTGGTTTTAAACGGCGGTCTCAACCTGTCGGTTCTCGACGGCTGGTGGGCCGAGGCCTACGACGGCCTGAATGGATTCGCCATCGGAAGCGGGCGAACCCATTCCGACATGAGCATTCACGATAATCGCGACGGAGAAGATTTGTATCGCGTCCTGCGCGAAGAAGTGATCCCGCTCTACTACGATCGTGATCGCGATGGTTTGCCCCGGGGCTGGATCAAGCGCATGAAGCGCACCATCCGGACCCTGGGTTGGCGCTTCAACGCCAATCGCATGGTGATGGATTACGTCACGAAATGTTACGTGCCCGCAGCGGGAGGCATGTCGAGCGATCTCAGCAAGAAATTGTGACCTGATCGGTACTGATCATCGACGGGCCCGTTTTTTTCCCAGACCACCGCCCTCACCACCGGCGTCATCCTGAACCCGGCTTCAGCCGGGTGAAGGATCTCGCGCGCGTATCGGCACAGTTTTTAATATTGGGGAGTCGTGCGCACGGGCAACGAGGCCCTGGACAATCCGCGCCAGATCCTTCACGGTCTAAAGACCGTTCAGGGTGACGCCCGTACCGGAGTTAATCCGCCGCGAACACTTCCGTTGAATTTCTTCGTTCCGACCGCGGCAGAGTTGCCACGACCTGAGTACCCCTGCTGTCTGATTCCATTTCCAGCTGCCCGCCAAGTTCGTGGATACGTTCGCGCATCCCGGCCAACCCCACCCCACCGTGGGCGTTGTTGCGCCGAAAGCGGTCCAGAACGTCCGGCGGAATGCCCTTGCCGTAGTCTCTCACCCGCAGCACTACCGTGCTCTCGGACAGTCTCAGGGAGACTTCCGCACGCTTGCTCGTGGAATGGCGATGGACATTGGTCAGGCTTTCCTGCAGAACGCGGAACAAAGCCAGCTCGAGGGAACTGGGCAGTCGGCCGAAATCTTCGGGCATGTCAAGAGCCGTTGGAATGCCGCTGCGTTTCGCGAACCCCTCCACATACCATCTTGCCGCGGACGCAAAACCGGTTTCATCCAGCAAAGGTGGATGCAACAGGTGCGAGATAGTACGGGTCTCGATCATGGCCTGATCGAGAAGCTTCAGACACTCGCCAATCAGCGCATTTTCCGGCAGCGACTTGTCCAGCATAGCCAGGTTCATTTTTGCGCCGACCAGGTATTGCCCCAGGCTATCGTGAAGTTCGCGGGAGAATTTTCGGCGCTCCTGGTCCTGCAGTTCCAGCAAACGCACGCTGAGAGTGCGCAATGACGCCTCGGCCTGCTCTCTCGCTTTCAACTCCGCGTTGAGCATCCGGTAATGCAGGAACAACAGGGCGAGGGCCACGACGAAGGCGGCGCACAAGATGTATGCAGTGATGCGAAAGAGCCGCTCTGATTGTCCCCGGCGCTGGTCCAAAAGCTCTTGTTCCCGGTCCTGCATCTTCTGCAGCAAAGAATCGGCTTCTACCGACACATCGATAATCTCCTGCCGCAGTTGTCCCTGCTGCTGCGTATCGGCTGACCCGCTGTGCTTCAACTGGACGGACCGGTTCAACAGGTCTAGCCGGCGGTTGGTAGTCCGGGCGAGCCTTTGGCCCAGGTCATATTGCCCGGGATTGTCAGACGTCAGGGCTTCGATCAGTTTCAATTTCGCCGGAATCTCATCCGCCGCCGCTTGATATTCCTCGAAAAAAGATTCATTGCCGCTGTCCACATAGCGGGTCCGCGCGCGCCCGGCCCGTGTGCACACGTTGTTGACGTCGGACAGAGCGGATTGAACATCGCGGGTGTGGCTGACCCAGGCCTGTGCGGTGCGGAGACGGACCGCCGCAAAGTAGGTGGCCAAGCCACAAAGAACCAGCAGGATCACAGCCGCGCCAAATGCGAGTTGGGTTCGGGTCCGTTGTGACACCCGTTGGTTCACAGTCTTTGCCTTTGACGTCCGGAGCGCAGGAAAAACTCTGATTCAACGATAGCGATGCCGCGATTGTAAGTCGTGATTACACGCAGAAGAATTTTATACTAATTCAGGAAGGTGCGATGGATCCTGGTTCGCGCTGGGACAGGCCATCCCGCGAACGGCGGGATTCGACATTGTAGGATAGAGAAGCTGCAGGATGTAAGACTTGAACGAGAAACCAGTAAGGAAATGTCACCCAAGGTCCTTCGTTCAGTTGCGTTCACGTTGATGGTTGCGGTCCTACCTGTTTCCGCCCAGCTCAAGTTTCTCGTAGTGAGCCGGGAAGTGATCGAGCAGAGACTCCAAAGTTACAAAGGCAACGATAGCCAGCGAGAGTCCGCTCTGAAGGCAATGTTTGAGGCCGCCGGATGCCGCGGGAACAACCTGGCGGAGCAAGGGGTGAAGGGGCTAAAACAGCCGAACTTGATCTGTGTCCTACCCGGAAGTACCGATTCAACCGTCGTTGTGGGCGCGCATTTTGACCATGTCGACGCTGGCATGGGAGTGGTGGATAACTGGACCGGCGCCTCCATGCTACCCAGCCTTTATCAGTCCCTCGAAAACCAACCGCAGCGGCGGCACACATTTCTGTTCGTAGCTTTTTCTGGAGAAGAGAAAGGGCTGGTTGGGTCTCGCTTCTACGTCGAAAGCCTTGCGCCCCCGGAAGTGGCAAAAATGCGCGCCATGGTGAACATGGACACGCTTGGACTCGGGCCCACGGAAGTTTGGGTCAGCCGGTCGAATCCAGGTCTGGTGAAAGCCTTGTACGGGCTGGCGCACGCAATGAGTTTGCCGCTCACCGGAGTTAACGTCGATAGAGTCGGAAAGTCAGACGAGGAGTCCTTCATTCAGCGCAAGATCCCGGCGATCATTGTTCATTCTCTGACCCAGGAGACGATCCCCATCCTGCACACCCCAAAAGATACGTATGCGGCCGTTCGCCAGCAGGACTACTACGACTCCTACCGCCTTCTCAGTGGATATCTATCACTACTCGATGAAAAACTGCCCACCGACGAAGTACCTCCAGAGAAGACCCCATCTAGATGAGTAGTCTCGGATCAGCGACGATGGCGGAAGCGTGTGCGAGTCGAACGCACCGGCGACGGGGTGACCCGCCGCCCGCCGGTTTTGAAGACCGTGAGGTTCACCGGAGCCCATGCGCTTCCGAAATTCACAGGCAAAAAGCAGACACGGATTTCCACGGATCTTCAAGGATCAGAACCTTCAAAAATAAATCCTGAAAGCAGATCCGGGTTCATCCGGGAGAATCCGTGGCCGATTCTGTTTTGCTTTACTTCGGCTGCGGGACGATGCGCAGATACGGCTTGGGCGACTTCCAGCCACCAGGATACTTTTGCTGCGCTTCATCATTCGAAACCGCCGGCAGGATGATGACATCATCGCCCTGCTTCCAGTTCACCGGCGTGGCAACCTTATGCTTGGCCGTCAGCTGCATGGAGTCGAGGACCCGCAGAACCTCGTCGAAGTTGCGGCCGGTGCTCATGGGATAGCTGAGCTGCAGTTTGATCTTCTTGTCCGGCCCCACCACGAAAACCGTGCGCACGGTCGCGTTGTCCGCCGCGGTGCGGCCTTCCGACGTGCTCCCGCTGCTGGCCGGCAGCATGCCGTAGAGCTTCGCGATCTTGAGCTCGGGGTCGCCGATCATCGGATAGTTTACTTTGTGGCCCTGCGTCTCCTCGATGTCCGCCGCCCACTTGCCATGACTGCTCACCGGGTCAACGCTCAGTCCAATAATTTTTGTGTTGCGCTTGGCAAACTCCGGCTGAAGCCCGGCCATGTAACCCAGTTCGGTGGTGCATACCGGAGTAAAGTCTTTCGGATGTGAAAACAGAATTGCCCAGCCGTCGCCGATCCATTCGTGAAAGTGGATGGTGCCTTGCGTGGTTTCGGCGGTAAAGTCCGGGGCCACGTCATTAATGCGAGGGATGCTGGTGGTTTCAGTTAAGGTATCGGTGCTCATTTTTACTCTCCTCAGTCGCTGATTTGGTCAATCCCGGATGGCCGGGATTTTGATCTTCCCGCCGAGGCTTTCATGAACGGGTGGGAATCAAGACAAAAAGAAACCCACCCGCTTTCGGCCGGGTGGGTGTCGGGAACTTTGCTGCGCTACCCACACCCCGGCGTCCGACTACAACAACAGAGGACGCACAGAGTGCAGAGCTTTCGCATACAAAAGACAGGATACGCGGCCCCGGAAATTCAGTCAAACATTGCCACGAACCGGGTGGTGGGTCAGTTTGGACGAATCCACATACACGGGCGTCATCCTGAGGGACTTCAGTCCTGAAGGATCTCGCGCGCACCGTCACAATTGCCGTGAGGGTACAGATACGCCGCGCGCTAGATCCTTCGCAGGCTCAGGATGACCCCGTCAGGAGAAGAGGAGGATTCAAACTGACCCACTACCCACGTGGGTTGTACCAACTGTTGCTCCTGTTATGAAATCTCAGGCGCGCCAGAATTTTGAAACGGAAGTCGAGTGGTTCGACGCTACAATAAATCGTCATGCCCCCCGAGACTCGCCGCTTTCCCTTCGTGCAACTCGATGTCTTCACCTCGCGTCCGTTCGAAGGCAATTCTCTGGCAGTGTTCCGCGATGCACGCGGGCTCGACGACCAGATGATGCAAACCCTGGCTCGTGAAATGAATCTTTCCGAAACTACTTTTGTCTTGCGGCGTGATCCAGCTATCGAACGCGAGCGTGGCGTCAGGGTCCGCATCTTCACGGTCCAGGAGGAATTACCATTTGCCGGACATCCAACACTGGGCACAGCGTTTGCATTGCGCGGTTCGGCGGGCGCCGGAGAAGTAGCCCTCGAATTGAACGTGGGCCGGGTTCCAGTACGCTTCGAAGAGAAATCAGGCCAGCCCGTATTTGGCGAAATGACCCAGGTTGAGCCGAAATTCGGGCTGATCCACGATCGCGAGACCGTGGTGCGCGCCACCAGTTTGCGCGACGGCGACATAGACCCCTCGCTCCCCATTCAAACCGTTTCGACCGGATTGCCCTTCACGGTTGTTCCCTTGCGCGGGCTGGACGTCATGCGCCGCCTGCAAGTGAATCTTGCTAGTTCAAGTGAGTACTTGAAGCAGTCGGGTGGAGGCACTGCCTTTTATTTCGTGACCCGCGAGACGGTCGATCCTGCTGCCCGCCTGCATGCCCGCATGCTGTTCTACGGCGGCGAAGATCCAGCTACAGGCTCAGCTGCTGGCTGCGCTACCGCCTGGATGGTGGCGCACGGAGTGGCTCAGCCCGATGAGCACGTTCTCATTGAGCAAGGTGTCGAGATGCTTCGGCCGAGCCGGATTCTTGTGCGGGCTTCGCGCCGTGATAACAAAGTGGTCAACGTGCGCGTGGGAGGAAGTGCTGTGGAAGTCCTGCGCGGAGAAGTTTCTTTCTAAGCCAACGGCCCTGATTGCCGTGAAAAAATACGGAGTGCACAACCCGGGATGTTTTTCAATGGGGCTAATAGACCATTAGCATCGGTGGCACTTTACAGCCGACTCTTCTGCCGTTAGCATTTTGTCTCGCTCTCAGTTCTCCACGTCAACCAACAAGTGAGTGAAACTCTGGCTGCCTTCGTCAGGTTCAGGCTGCCGTCTCGGAAGCAGGACTAAAGCCGGAATGAAGCCGAAACGAACCATTCTTTGCGTAGACGATAACGAACAGTCCCTCTCCATTCGCAAGGTCATGCTGGAAACGCGCGGCTATCGTGTGATCGCCTGCAGCAGCGGTGAAGAAGCTCTCGAGTGCTTCAAAAGAGGCGGTGTGGATCTGGTGCTCACCGACCTCATCATGCCCGGGGTGGATGGAAGCTCGCTCATCGAGGCCATCAAGACAATCTCGCCGCAAACTCCTGCAATTCTGTTCTCCGGGAAAGTCAGGATCTACGATCGCGATACACGTGCCGATCTCTTCCTGCCCAAGGGCATGTACGCACCCGTGGAATTGCTCGAGCGAATCCGTTTGCTGCTGGTGCGCAAACGCGGCCCTCATCGCGCCCAGTCCAAGGCCCAGGCTGCGGGAGAGGCCGGCGCTGCCTGAGGCGTTCCCCCTATCAGAGCTTCCCATAATTCGCAGCGGAACTTCACTCTTGGGTTTCTTCGCGCAAAGACTTAGACACAACGCAGTCCCGCGCAACGT
The DNA here is from genome assembly GCA_963813645.1 of Terriglobia bacterium. Classification (GTDB taxonomy): domain Bacteria; phylum Acidobacteriota; class Terriglobia; order Terriglobales; family Acidobacteriaceae; genus JAIQFF01. The sequence goes on along the minus strand of CAWEZS010000016.1, from coordinate 51,595 downwards.
TGGCTTCGTGTAGTATCAGTCAGTTGGATGCCTGCCTTCATCGAAGCCGTTGAACTGCGCAAGACGTACCGCGTGGGCAAAATTGATGTTCCCGCCCTCCGGGGTATCTCTTTTACTGTGCAAAAGGGAGAGTTTGTCAGCGTCGTGGGCCCCTCGGGCAGCGGCAAGTCCACCCTTTTCTATCTGCTGGGTGGCCTGACTCGCGCCGACTCCGGCCATGTCGTCATCGATGGCGACGACTTCGCGCAACTTTCCGACGCGGAACGCACCCGGCTGCGCAAGCGCAAGATCGGATTCGTCTTCCAGAAGTTCAACCTGCTGCCCACCCTGGATGCGCAATCCAACATTGATATTGCTCTCGATATCGCCGGCACGAACGGCACCTACGATGCCGAATACTTCAAGAAGATCGTGGGCCTGTTAGGACTCGACAAACGCCTGCGTCACCGGCCTTCCGAACTCTCCGGCGGCGAACAGCAGCGCGTGGCGCTGGCCCGGGCCTTGATCAACAAGCCGGCGATTGTTTTGGCCGACGAGCCCACCGGCAATCTGGACTCCAAGAATTCCGAAATCGTATTGGCCATGCTGCGGCATTCCAACCAGGAACTGGGGCAGACCGTTCTCATGATTACGCACAACCCGGAAGCCGCTGCCTATGGCGATCGAATCATTCATATGCGCGACGGCGAGATCGTGGCGCCGGAGAAGGACCCGCAGTGGACTGGCCACGCAACTTAAATCGAGAATTCCGTTTCAGCCGGAAGCCTCTTGACGAGTCATCACTTTGAACACTTCCGAACTCATCTACGACTGGAACCAGATGGATGCCGCCCGGCTGCGGCCCGCGGGGCCAGTATTGCTCAACGATGAGACCCTGCGCGATGGGCTGCAGTCGCCTTCAGTGCGCGATCCCTCGATTGCGGAGAAGATTCAGATCCTGCATTTAATGGAAGCCCTGGGCATCAACTCGCTCGACCTCGGGCTGCCGGGCGCGGGACCGCGTGCACTCGCGGATTGCGAGGCGTTGGCTCACGAGATTGTCCGCCACAAGCTGAAGATTCGCGCCAACTGTGCTGCGCGCACCCATGAGAATGACATCCGGCCGATTGCTGACATCGTCCAGCGCACCGGGCTCAACATTCAGGCTGCTACTTTCATTGGGTCGAGTCCGATTCGCCGCTACACCGAAGGCTGGACCGACGACTTCCTGCTCGAGACCACGGAGAAAGCAGTGAAGTTCACGGTTTCGCTGGGCCTCGATGCCATGTATGTGACCGAGGACACGAGCCGTTGCGATCCGGAAATGGTCAAGCGCCTGTATTCGACCGCCATCAGTTGCGGAGCACGGGCCATCGTAATCTGCGATACCGCGGGACACGCCACTCCCATGGGCGCTTTCGCCTTGATACGCTTTGTCCTCGAAGAGGTAGTGAAGCCATCGCGAGAAAAGATTCGCGTGGACTGGCACGGACACTGCGACCGCGGTCTCGCAGTCGCCAACTCAATGGCGGCGCTGATGGCGGGCGCGGAGTGCGTGCACGCGTGCGCGCTGGGAATTGGCGAACGTGTTGGCAATACGCAGATGGATCAGATGCTGGTGAATCTGAAACTCATGGGCATTCCTCCCTGGGCCAAACAAGACCTGACCGAGCTGAAGGAATATTGTCAGGCGGTTTCGAAGGCCACGGGCGTGCCTATCCCGGCGAACTATCCGGTGGTGGGGGAAGACGCGTTCCGCACCGCAACCGGAGTGCACGCGGCGGCCGTCATCAAGGCCTATAAGAAGAAAGATATCGAACTGGCGAACGCCGTATACTCCGGCGTCCCCTCGCAGATGTTCGGGCTGGAGCAGATCATTGATATCGGTCCCATGAGCGGAAAGTCGAATGTGCGGTTCTGGTTGGAACGCCACGGCGTCGCGGCGACGGACGAAGTCGTGGACAGAATCTACAAGCGCGCCAAAGCATCGAACCATACCCTCACCGAAACAGAAATCCGCGACTGCCTGTAGAAGGAAGGTGGAGGACGGGCGTCCCGCCCGTCGCGCAGCGCTACGAACGATCAAGTCAAAGTCTTTAACCGCAAACGTCGCCAAGGATCCCGCAAAGACAGCAAACACAGCAATCGGCACAATTGCCAGGCTGGCCGCCACAAGCTAGGTAGCGCCGGCCGGCGCTACCTGAGAGACGTCAATTTTGACAATCTCCATATATGGAGTAATATATACACATAAATGGAGTATCCATGACGGCTTCACCGAATGCCCACATCGCCGGAATCGCTCTGGAAAAGCCAGCGGATTTCTCCAGCAAGAAAATCCAGGAGAGACTAAGCCCCTCGGCCCTGATAGGTTTCTTCCGGCTCGCCGACGTATGGAAGCTGCGCGACGAAGATGCCCGCGGCCTCCTGGGCGGAATTTCCAATGGCACGTATTACAGCTTGAAGCGGCGTCCGTCAAAAATTCTCGACCAGGACAAGCTCACCCGGATTTCATTACTTCTGGGAATTTTCAAGGCTTTGAATATTCTGTACAGCAAGAAGCTGGCTGACGCATGGGTGCAGCTGCCCAATAGCAATCCCATGTTTGGTGGTGAATCGCCACTGGTCTCGATGATCAAAGGCGGAGTTCCGGCCATGATACGGGTGCGGCAGCTGGTCGACGCGCGGCGCGGCGGTCGCTAGTGGCGCCTCGGGTTACGCAGCTTCATCAAGACGACACCCATCGCCTGGTTCCCGCACGCTACAGTGAAGACGGCGCCAGCGTGCTGGCCCGGCTTACGTCCGATCCGCAGCACCTGCACGATCTTTTCCAGATCGAGGGCGCAACCAACGAACGCTTGTTGGGGGAAGCGAACCTGCTGCCTGGGATCACCGTGCACGAACTGGTGTTCGGGATTCCCAGCTGGCACATCGTGAACGCGGCCTTTACACACGCCCGTCCCGATGGCAGCCGGTTCAATGGCGCCGAGCGCGGAGCCTGGTACTGCGCATTTACGCTCGATGCGGCCCAGGCTGAAGTCGCTTTTCACTTTGCCCAGAGTTTGCGCGAGGTGAAGTGGGGAGAAAGCGAAACCGCGACCTACCGCGAGTATCTGGCCGATTTCCGCGGCGGATTTCACGACATCCGGAAGGGTTCTGAATACGCCGAGTGCCTCGATCCGATGAGCTATGCAAAGTCCCAACAACTCGCTCGCGAGCTCTTGAACCAGGGATCGGCCGGAGTGGTCTATCCCAGTGTCCGCCAGCGCGGAGGCACGTGTCTTGCGTGTTTTCGGCCCGCCCTGGTGAGCAACGTTCGCCGAGGTTGGGTGGTCACGCTTGAGTTTTCCGATGCCTTTGCCATGCCGACGGTGCGCATCGATAAGGGACGGAAGAAGACGTAACCACCGGCAAGGCGTTGTAAGATGGCAAATTCAGCCGTCAGCCGTCAGTCGTCAGCCGAAATCGAATCGCCGTTGCAAGAAGGCTGACGACCGGCGACCGACAACCGACAACTGCTTTCCCATGCCTCGATCGCAAGCCGACGTATCGGATCTTTTTCCTGGCGTCCAGCAGGAAGTTGCACACCTTTGTTCGTTGGCCGAGATTCGTTCGGCCTTTACCTGGTTTCGCGCTCAGGAGCCCCAGTTCGCGCAGTGGCAGTTGGAGCTGGCGCGTATTGCCGCGCCTCCCTTTGGCGAAAGCACCCGGGGCAAGTGGCTAGCCGACAAGTTTTGCGAGCTCGGACTGGAATCGGTTCACACCGACGAGGTGGGCAACGTTTTCGGTACGCATGCAGGATATGGGCATGGCCACGTCTCGCTCAGTGCTCACCTGGACACGGTCTTTCCTGCGGGCACGCCGCTGAACATCCAGCAACAGGGAAGCCGGTTATACGGCCCCGGCGTTTCGGACAACGGCGCCGGAGTGACCGCGATGCTGGCTATGGTGGCGGCGTTGCGGGCGTTGAGCATCCGGCATGCCCTGCCTCTGCTGTTTATCGGTAACGTCGGCGAGGAAGGCGAAGGCGATTTGCGCGGCATGCGCCACATCTTTTCCCAGCCGCGCTGGAAGGACCAGATCCACTACAGCCTGGTGCTCGACGGCGCAGGCGCAGACACCATCGTCGCCGAGGCCCTGGGCAGCCGCCGCTTCGAGGTGATTGTGCGCGGCCCCGGCGGACACTCCTGGAGCGATTTCGGCGCGCCCAATCCCATCGTCGTGCTGTCGCGAGCCGTGCAGGCCTTCGCGCAGACTCCGGTGCCAGCGTCGCCCAAGACCACTTTCAACGTGGGAGTGATTCGTGGCGGGACTTCAGTGAATTCGATTCCGGAATCGGCCAGCATGCGGGTGGACATTCGTTCTACCTCAATGACGGAAATGGAGCGCTTGGAACGCGCTCTGCGGCAGGCGATTGATCAGGCTGTGGAACAGGAAACGCGGGCCACGGAGAGCGCCACGGCGTCGCGCCGGCGGCCTTTTGGAGTGAGCTCTGAAGTGGTCGTGATCGGAAATCGTCCCGCGGGTGAATTGTATCCGAATGCCCGCATCCTGCAGGTGATTCGTGCCGTGGACGCGCAACTGGGCAACGTTGCGCAAGTGCAACGCGCTTCCACCGATGCCAACATCCCGCTGTCGCTCGGACTCGAGGCCATTGCCATCGGAGGCGGCGGAACCGGCGGCGGGGCGCACACCTTGCAGGAATGGTTTGACTGCGGCGGACGCGAGCTTGGCCTCAAGCGCATTCTGCTGACTCTGATCGGTCTCGCTGGAGTGGCGTTATGAAGTTGTCGGCCCATGTTTTTCTCATGGCAGTGGCTGTGACCACGATGACTGCGACGGCTACGGCGCAGCGCCTGCCTTCTCAACCCAGGGCCGACATCATTTTTCTCAACGCGAACATTTACACCGGCGTGGAGACCTCCTCGTTTCACGCCATCGAGCGCGTGGAAGCCATGGCCGTGCACGATGGACGGGTTGAAGCCGTGGGCCGGAATGACGAGATCGTGAAGCTGAAGGGACCGTCGACTGAAGTGATCGACCTGGGCGGGCATTTCGTGATGCCGGGGTTCAATGACGCCCATGTCCACTTGGCCAACGCCGGTTTTCAGCGGCTCACGGTTGACCTGGTGGGAGTGAAGTCGCTGACTGAGTTTCGCGATCGAATTCGGGCGCGCGTTCAAAACGCCGCGCCCAACGAGTGGATTCTGGGCGGCGGCTGGGACCAGACTTTGTGGCCGGTGAAAGAACTGCCGAGCCGCTGGGACATTGATGAAGTGACCAGGGACCATCCCGTGTTCCTGGAACGCGTAGACGGCCACATCGCCGTGGCCAACACGCGCGCCCTGCAACTGGCGGGCATCACGGTGGCCAGCAAAGATCCGCCAGGCGGAAAAATTGATCGCGATGCGACAGGTCAGGCCACGGGCATCGTCCGCGAAACCGCGCGCCAGGCGGTAACTACGGTCATTCCCAAGCCCAATCACGACCGGCGCCGGCAGGCGATTGAAGCCGGGTTGCAGGAACTCGCCCGCAGCGGCATCACTTCGGTACAGGACAATTCCGATTATCAGGATTCGAAACTCTCCTGGGATGATTTCCAGATCTTCGAAGAAATTGAACGCGAGGGCAAGCTCACCGTCCGAATCACGGAATGGCTGCTCTTCAACGACCCCTTGCCGGTATTACTTGAACATCGCGCCGCGCATCCCCAGTCGGACAACCTGCTGCACACCGGAATGCTCAAAGGCTTCATGGACGGCTCTCTGGGCTCTCGCACCGCGGCTCTGCTCGAACCTTACGCCGACGACTCAACCAATTCCGGACTGCCCCAGTACGATCAGGACGAATTAATAAAGCTGACGAAGGAACGAGTAGACGCAGGATTCCAGATCGGCTTCCACGCCATTGGCGACAAGGGCGTCCAAATGGCCCTGAGCGCCTTTGCCGCCGCCACCCCAGACCGTGCGGCCACCACGAACCATATGGGGACGGGTCTCGGACCCGCCCAGGCCGAGCGCAGCTCGGCAGCGCCTTCGCCTGCATCCGCCCCAGACCTCCGCTTCCGTATCGAACACGCGCAAGTAACGAATTTCCAGGAGATAGCGAAGTTCAAAGAGTTGAAGGTCATCGCCTCCATGCAACCGAGTCACGTGCTTACCGACATGAACTGGGCTGAATCCCGGCTGGGACCGAAGCGGGCAGCCTATTCTTACGCCTGGGCGTCATTTCAGAAGAAGGGCGTCAGGCTGGCCTTCGGGACGGACTATCCGGTCGAGCCGGTTGCCCCATTCCGCGGCCTCTACGCCGCCGTAACCCGCAAAAGCGAAGACGGCAAGAAGGAATACTATCCGGAACAAAAACTAAGCATAGAACAGGCCATCGCTGCCTATACCACCGGTTCGGCATTCGCCGAGTTTGCCGAAAAGAACAAGGGCAAGCTGGCTCCCGGCATGCTGGCCGATCTCGTCGTATTGGATACAGACATCACTGCCGTGCCTCCGGAAAAGATTCTCGGAACCAAGGTTCTGCGCACGATCGTGGGCGGGAAGACCGTGTACGAAGCCAAGTGAACTCGCTTGCTGATCCGAACACCTCCCACCTTTGCTACTCTTGACTCGTGTCCCGTTCGCTCAAAGCCCACATTCTTCTGGTTCTGATCACCCTCATCTGGGGCTCGAATTTTGTTGTCATCAAGAATGCGCTGGCGGATATCTCTCCGCTGTTTTTCAACGCGGTCCGCATGAGCCTGGCGGCGGTAGTGCTGGCGGTCGTTTTCTACCGCGAGCTGGGACGTCTTACCGCCAGTTCGCTGCGCTCCGGATTGCTGGTGGGTTTCTTCCTCTTTATAGGGAATGAACTGCAGACTGAAGGCTTGAAATATACGACGCCATCAAAATCGGCTTTCCTGACCGGAGTCTCGGTTGTGCTGGTTCCGATACTCCTGGCTCTGTTCTGGAAGCGCAGTCTCAATCGTTGGACCTCAGTCGGCGTGGTGCTGGCATTTGTCGGCTTGTACCTTCTGACCATCCCGGCGACGGCCGGGGGCGGACTCAATCTTCGGAGCATGAATCATGGCGACCTGCTCACTCTCGGAGCGGCCGTAGTGTTTGCTTTCCACATCATCTTTATTGAGCACGCGACCCGGACCCAGGGCTGGCAGCAGATCACGGTGGTGCAGGTTGCCGTGACCGCGCTTCTGATGATTCTGACCTTTCCTCTGGCAGAGAAAGTTTATGTTATCTGGTCCGCGAGGGTGCTCTGGGGAATCGGGATCACCGGCTTTTTGAGCCTGGCGCTGGCCTTCGCCATCCAGGCGTGGGCGCAGCAATTCACGCCGGCCACGCATACCGCGCTCATCTTTACTCTGGAACCGGTGTTTGCCTGGCTGACGTCGTTCATTTTTCTGGGAGAGCGTCTAGGCACCCGGGCGGGGATAGGAGCAGGGTGCATTCTGGCCGGCCTCCTGATCTCGGAAGAGAAAGCAAGTGCTGAATCAATGGCCGTATCCCCAGACCATGCCGCAGTCCCCAGCCAGCATGGGGAGTGACCACCTCCCTTTCCCCGGCGAGCTTCGCTCGCCCGCCCGGACGAGGGAGTCCGGGCCTACGTGGTTCGTGTCTACGTGGGGGCCTGTGCCGCAACACTTTTCGCGCTGTCCGCGTCTAACCCAGTAGGTATAATCAACCTCGCAGGTCATCATCGGAGGAAGTCATTATGCATCAGCGCGCAAGCGCTCTTTGGGTACGCTTGAAGGCGAATCGCCTCGCGTACGGCATTTCTATTTTGATTACGTTGACCATGGGCATCCTGATCGGGACCGTGATCTCGTCGGGTGTAAAGGGCCAGGACAAGAAATCCTCCTCCGATGTTGCCCCTTTGACCGTGCCCTCGCCCCAGGTGCTCTCCAACCAATTCTCGCAAATCTCCAAGCAACTCGAACCCAGCGTGGTCAACATCAACACGGAATCCACCATCAAGACCCCCCATCGTCGCCGCGGCGCTCCCAGCGGAGACGACGACGCCAACCCGTTCGATGACTTCTTCGACCGCTTTTTCGGTGGTCAGGGTGGACAGGGAGGCCAGGGTGGCCCGGGCGCCGGCTCGATCCGCGAGCGGTCCCTCGGTTCCGGCGTAATTGTGGATGCCAAAGGTTATATCGTTACCAACCGGCATGTGGTGGAGAAGGCCGACCGGATTCGGGTGAAGCTGCAGGACGATCCGCCAGGACTGCTGCGCGACGCCAAAGTGGTTGGATCGGACCAGGAAACTGACCTTGCCGTAATCAAGATTGAAAGTGACAAGCCGCTTCCCGTGGCGAAGCTGGGCAATTCTGACAGCATGCAAGTAGGCGACTGGGTGCTTGCCGTGGGCAGCCCGTTTGGATTGCAGGAGACCGTGACCGCCGGCATTGTCTCGGCCAAGGGCCGCAACATCGTGCCCCAGCGTCAGTTCCAGTCATTTATCCAGACCGACGCCGCTATCAATCCGGGCAACTCCGGAGGTCCGCTGGTGAACATGGCAGGCGAAGTGATCGGCATCAATACCGCGATTCTTACCGACACCAACGCCTATGCCGGCGTGGGATTTGCCTTGCCCTCGAATACCGTGGCGCAGGTTTACAACCAGCTGGTCGGCCCCGATCACCGGGTCTCCCGCGGCTCGATCGGGATCATGTTTAACGCGCTGGATAATCCTGCCATCGCGCGAGTCTATGGAACCGGCTCGGGCGTCACCATTTCAGACGTGACCCCGGGCAGTCCGGCGGAACAGGCCGGCCTGAAAGTAGGCGATACCATTGTTTCCGTAGACGGCAAGTCGGTGAAGAACGGTGATGAACTGGTTTCCGATATTGCCGCCCGCAAGCCGGGTTCGAAAATTGCAGTCGGATTCATCCGCGATGGCAAGAAGCAGGAACTCACGGCTACCGTGGCCGACCGGGCGAAGCTGTTTGCCGCCCGCCTGGGCGACGAAGATGAAGGCGGCCAAGACAACGGACCCAAAGAAAGCAAACTCGGCGTAAGCGTCCAGACCCTGACCCAGGAGATGGCAGACCGGCTGGATGTGCCTGCCGCCAAAGGCGTAATCGTGAAGGATGTGAAGACCGGATCGTTTGCCGAGGACGTTGGGTTGAGCCGGGGCGACATAATCCTAGAGATCAACAAACACCCCGTGGACAACGAAGAGCAATTCACCCGCGTCTCCGCCACATTGAAGAGCGGGCAGGATGTCGTATTCCTGGTACGCCAGCGGGGCGGCGGCCGAGATGGTGGAACCATCTTTCTGGCCGGTACACTTCCGTAACTCGAAGCTGGCACAAACAGGGCTGGCACTGGAGGCGGGGATGGTTTACCCTGCCTGCTCGGTCATGAATGGCTGGTAACCGGGCGGAGAGTTACTCCGGACGACGACCTTGAAACTCAGAAGCTCCATTTCGACGACCTGTTTGAGCGCAGGCTGCGCTGTGCTTCTGGCTTGCGGTGGAGTTTCGGCGCAGACCAAGAGCCAGTCGCCAACTGCGGCAACTCCGGCCACCACTACTTCGGCAAAATTACAAAATGTGTCGGCGCACTCGACTTCCCGCAAGAGCAAGAAATCACGCAAGAGCGCAAAGTCGCGCCGCGGACAGCAGAAGATCGATCCGGCACGCGCCCGCGAGATCCAGGAAGCCCTGATTCGCGAACACTATCTCGATGGCGCCGCCTCCGGAACCTGGGACGCAAAATCGCAGGCCGCAATGCAGCGCTATCAGGCGGACCATGGCTGGCAAAGCAAATCGGTCCCTGATTCACGGGCCTTGATCAAGATGGGACTGGGCCCCGATCACGAGCATCTGTTGAATCCGGAAAGCGCCATGACGTCGCAACCGGAGCAATCCCACGGCTCGTCGATGATGGGCCAAAGCCCTGCAATGGTGACCCCGCCTCAAAGGTAAGAGCGGACCTCAGACGTCGGACCTCAGACCTCAGACCTCAGACCTCAGACCTCAGACCTCAGACCTCAGACCTCAGACCTCAGACCTCAGACCTCAGACCTCAGACCTCAGACCTCAGACCTCAGACTTCCTGTTTCCCTGGGAACTGTGCTATTGCCGAGCGCTGAAGGCCAATAACCAAGATCGAAATCTAAGTGTCCGAGGTCTGACGTCCGAGGTCTGACGTCCGCCGCAGGATTAGCGGCTTTTCTTCATTACTGGATTAGGAAAGTATGGCAGGGGTTTGTCGCTGATGACCGCGCGAGGATTGTCATCCACTAGCGCCCGGGCCACTTCATCGCCGCAGAGTTTGGCTACCTTGTCTCTCGCCGCTGAAAGCGATGGAGTGCGGTGCTTGGTGTCATGGGCGTCGGTGGCCAGCACGTGCACCGCGTCTCGTTCGAGCAGCCACTCCGCAGCGCGCACAACTTTCTGTCCCCACATTCCGGTGACTGCTGAAGCCGTCACCTGCACCGCACAACCCTGATCCACCCACTCGAGGACCCGCTCCTGGGTCTGTTGCAGGATTGGATTGCGTTCGGGATGAGTGATGACTGGCGTGATGCCAACATCCGCCATCCGGGTGAAGCACTCGTTGATTTGTGACGGGATGCTGTAGTTGCTCAGCTCCACCAGCAGGTAGTGGCTGCCTTCGATAGTGTAACGCTCCGGCGAAATCAGAACGTCCTTCAGGTTGTCGTAAGAAAGATGGAAATCGCAGCCCAGGGTCAACCGCGGTTTCTCGCCCACCAAAGTCTTCAGATATTCCAGATTACTGGCCAGATCAGGCCGGTTGTAGCGAAAGCGCTCGTTGGCATGGGGAGTGGCAACGATGTGTTCGATGCCGTCCGCCGCCGCCATGCGACACATCTCCAGCGACGTCTCCCATGACGTAGGACCGTCGTCAACCTTAGGCAGAATATGGCAATGGATGTCGATCACGTGAACGTCCGCGGGGAGAGGCTGTGTCGTGATTTAAGCAGATTTTAGGAGAAAGACCAAGGGAATGGCTCGTACACCATTATGTTTTCCAAACTTTCGTCATCAGGGTAACCAGGGACAGCTCTCAGCCGTCAGCTATCAGTGAAATCGCGCCCCGTCCTCGTCACTCCACTGTTCGGAGGACAGCGCGGAAAAGTTGGCACGGACCCGTGCCGCTGCCGCACGAGCGGGACGCTCCCCCCCACAACATTCTTACTTGTATCGCTCCGCGATGAACTCGCCGATTGACTGATAAGCCTTAGCCAGCGTCGCCTCATCGGGCAGAAACACGATGCGGAAGTGGCGGGTGCCAGCCTTCTGACCGAAGCCCGACCCGTGGACCACGAGCACGTGCTTGGCCCGGCACAACTCCTTGACGAAGACGTCGTCGCCTTCCTTGATGTCAATGCGTGGGAAAGCGTAGAAAGCTCCGCGGGGAGACACACAACTCAGGCGCGGAGTGGAATTGCACCATTTCACCGTGAGATCGCGGCGGGCGCGAAGCTTGTTGCGCACTTCTACCAGGTGGTCCTGAGGCCCGTCCAGCGCGGGTTTAATAGCGTACTGTTCGGGATGGTTGGCACACAGGCGCGCCCGCAGCAGGCGGTGAATACCTTCGATGTAAGGCTTTACGCCGGCGGCGTCGCCGCTCACCACTCCCCATCCGATGCGCCAGCCGGGCGCCAGATAATTCTTGGATAATCCTCCGAAAGTCACGACCGGAACATCGGGAGCGATGGCCGCGATCGAGAGATGCTGGTGTTTTTCCGACTCATCCAGTATCAGCTTGTCGTAAATCTCATCGGCGAAAATGACCAGATTATTGCGGCGTGCAAGCTCCGCCAATTGTTCCAGCATGCGGCGGGAGCACATTGCTCCCGTGGGATTATTGGGATTGATCAACACAATGGCGCGAGTGCGTCCATTGATCTTGCGCTGAATGTCAACCAGGTCGGGTTGCCAGCCGTCGTCTTCGTTCAAGTCGTAGGGTGTGACCGCAATTCCGAGTTTGCACAGCACCGCGGAGTACAGGGGATAATCCGGACTGGGCGTCAGAATGTGTTCGCCGGGATTGACCAGGGCGGTAAGGGATATATCTACCGCTTCACTGGCACCCGAAGTCACGAATACGTCTTGGATGGTGGAAATACCCTTGCGCTCCGCTTCGCCGCGAATGGCTTCTAGGGCTTCCGGAATGCCGGGCGACGGGGCATAGCCGTTTTTGCCATCCCGCATCGCCTTGTAGACGGCTTCGATCAGATGCGGCGGGGTCTTGAAATCAAAGATATTGGGATCGCCGACGTTAAGGGCCAGAACTTTGTGGCCTTGCCTTGTGACTTCGTCAGCTACCGACGCCAGATCGCGGATAGCATAGCGGACGTTATCGAGACGCTGCGCGGCTGCGACTTCGCGGATTTGCGTGCTGGGCATGGGACTCCGTCTAGAGCAAAGCTTTTAACCGCAAAGGTCGCAAAGAACAGCCGCAAAGGACGCAAAGCATTTCCGCGTCTGCCAGACTGCCGAGCCTAACGACTGACGACCGACGACTGTTAATCCACTCTATCGATCTGCGCTTTCTGCAGGCGGTCGGAATAATCCACGTACACCGCCTTCCATTCGGTATAGAAATCAATCGCACCCATACCGCCTTCGCGATGTCCGTTGCCGGTGGCCTTCACGCCGCCGAACGGCAGATGTACTTCAGCGCCGATGGTAGGCGCGTTGATGTAAGTGATGCCGGCATGCAGATCTCGCATGGCGGTAAACGCCTTGTTGACGTCCTTGGTATAGAGCGCGGAAGACAAGCCGTATTCAATGCCGTTGGCGATGGCGATCGCATCTTCCAGATCTTCGCAGGGGATGATGGACACGACCGGCCCGAAAATTTCTTCTTGCGCGATGCGCATCTTGGGATCAACGTCCACGAACACCGTCGGCTCCATGAAGTAACCGTACTGATATTCGCCCTGGTCAAGGCGGTTGCCGCCGCACTTCATCTTCGCGCCTTCGGACTTGCCGATTTCCACGTAGTCGAGGTCGGTTTTGAGCTGGGCTTCATTGATGGCCGGTCCCATCTCGGTGTTCTCGTCCAGGCCGTTGCCAACTTTCAGCCGTTCGGCGCGATCTACGTAGCGCTCCACGAATTCGGCGTAGACGCCTTTTTGAACGATGATGCGGCTGGTCGCCGTGCAGCGCTGGCCGGTCGTCCCGAAGCCGCCCCAAAGGCCGCCTTCGATCGCGAGATCGAGGTTGGCATCGTCGAGCACGATCATGGGATTCTTGCCGCCTAACTCCAGCGAACAGTGCTTGAAGCTTTTCGCGGCCGTGGTGCCGACAATGCGTCCAACCGCGGTGGAGCCGGTCAGGGAGATGGCGCGAACTTCCGGATGCTCCATCAGCGGTCCACCCACTGCCGGACCGAATCCGCTAACGATATTGATCACGCCCTTGGGTACGCCCGCATCAGACAGCGTCCGCACCAGGTTGTAAGTCGAGAGTGGCGTGTCCTGTGCCGGTTTGATCACGCATGTGTTACCGCACACGATGGCGGGCAGCAATTTCCATGACGGAATCGCCATGGGGAAATTCCACGGCGTGATCATGCCGCAGACGCCAATGGGAGTCCGCACTGCCATGGCGAACTTGTTAGGCAACTCCGATGGCGTGGTGGGCCCGAACATGCGGCGGCCTTCGCCGGCAAAATAGTAAGCGGTGTCGATGGCTTCCTGGGTGTCGCCGCGAGTCTCTTTGAGAATCTTGCCCATCTCTCGGGTCATGTCGCGGGAATATTCCTCTTTGCGCTCGAGCAGCATTTCGGCGGCGCGGAATACGATTTCGGCGCGGCGCGGGGCCGGCACCAGGCGCCATTTGGTGAAGGCGTTGCGTGCGGCTTCAACCGCGGTATCCACGTCTGCTTTCGCCGATTTCTGGAAGATGCCGACTACGTCGCGCGTGTCAGCAGGATTGCGATTTTCAAAAGTTTCTCCGGTCGAGGATTCCACCCACTCGCCGTCAATAAAGTTCTTGTAGACCTTGGGTGCAGTGCTGCTGCCGAGCATGGCTGGGCTGGTCAGAGTATCGGTTGCCATAAGTTCTCCTGAGTTGCCGGAAAGAATGCGTGAACCTCTATGCTACAGGCGGGATTAAGGGTCGGGCAAGCGGCCTGCGATGACCTGCGATGACCGCACAAATCATTAACCACAGAGGACACAGAGGATGCGAAGCTAGGCCCTGGGGGATGGCGGCATAAATTCGGCTCACTCACCGAGACCGGGTCATCCTGAACCCGGCTTCAGCCGGGTGGGGGATCTGGCGCGGATCGAGACGGATCTGAGGTTCTTGTGGTGTCGAGCGGGCCAGCGCTCCCGCCGACCCCGCGCAAGATACTTCACGGCCTGAAGGCCGTTCAGGATGACGCCGTAGAGAATACATGTGGCCAGGAATGTCCGGTTCGCCTACCGAAACCGCAAAGTCTCAGTGTCCTCTCTATCCTCCGTGCTTGATGATTTAGCGCCGTCGCCTCTGCTGTCGCCTCTGCTTGACAAGGCCCCTGCGAGAGTACAGAATCGCGAACTTCCCGAGGGCAGGGAACCATTCAGCCCACGGCAACGTATTGAGACGAGGACGTCGCGACGGCGCCCCAGGAGCAGATCTTCGTGGAATTGCAGATCCAGAATTTATCCAAAGTTTACAAAAACGGCGTGCGCGCGCTGGACAACGTCTCTCTGACCATCCCCGTTGGCATGTACGGACTGCTCGGCCCCAACGGCGCCGGCAAGTCCACCCTGATGCGTACCATTGCAACGCTGCAGGAGCCCGACAGCGGCCAGATTCATCTGGGAACACTGGACGTGTTGCGCCAGAAGCAGGAGCTGCGCAAGACGCTGGGCTATCTTCCGCAGGAGTTTGGCGTCTATCCGCGGACTTCAGCGCAGGAAATGCTCAATCACCTGGCGCTGCTGAAGGGTATTACCGACACCAAGCAGCGCAAGGAAACGGTGGAAGCGCTGCTGAACCGAACCAATCTTTACGAGCACCGCAAGAAAGCGCTATCGGGATTTTCCGGCGGTATGCGCCAGCGCTTCGGGATTGCGCAGGCCCTGCTGGGCAACCCGCGCCTGCTGATTGTGGACGAACCGACGGCCGGCCTCGATCCCGGAGAGCGCAACCGCTTTTACAGCCTGCTCTCCGAAATCGGCGAAGACGTCATCGTCATTCTCTCTACTCACATTGTCGAAGACGTGATGGAGTTGTGCACCAACATGGCCATCATCCACCAGGGCAAGGTGCTCTTTGCCGGCGCTCCCGGAGAAGCAGTTAAGTCTCTCGAGGGACGGATCTGGCAGAAATCGGTGGCCAAGTCCCAGGTCAAGGATCATGAACAGCGTTATCGCGTCATCTCCAGCAAGCTGATTGCGGGCAAGCCGCTCATCCACATCTACTCGCCTGAGAATCCCGGCGACGGCTTCACGCCGGTGAGCGCGGACCTGGAAGACGTATTCTTCAGTCGCATTTCCGGGATCGCCTGAGGCCAGCCATGTTCAAACAGTTCTTCAACTTCGAGGTCCGGTTCTGGTTACGCTCCTGGATGCTTTGGGTCTTTTTCCTGATCGTGGCGTTGATGTTTTTCGGAGCGGCCAGCAGCGACCAGATCACCGTCGGCAGCTCGCTGAAAAACACCTACCGCAACGCTCCCTGGGTGGTGGAGAACTTCTACGCGGTTTGCAGCCTGCTAACGTTGCTGATGACGACGGCGTTCGTGAACTCGGCCGCTTCGCGTGATTTTGCCCACAACACTCATCAGATTCTGTTCAGCACGCCCATCCGCAAACTGGATTATCTGGCCGGACGCTTTCTGGGTTCAGCGCTGATCGCGGTAATTCCTCTCCTGGGCGTCTCCGTGGGGATTCTGGCCGCGAAGTACATGCCATGGGTGGATGCGGAGCGTTGGGGGCCAGTGGTATGGGCGGCACACTGGAAGGCGATTCTGGTTTTTGCCGTTCCTAACACGCTCTTCATCGCGGCCATTATCTTCACCATCGCGGTGCTGACGCGAAGCACGGTCGTTTCTTTTCTGGGCAGCCTGGGGCTGCTGGCGGGATATGGAATTTCCCGTGTGCTTACCAGCGATTTGAAGAACCAGAAGCTGGCGGCCCTGATCGATCCCTTCGGCATCGATCCTTTTCTGTACGCAACCAAGTACTGGACGGTAGCGGAAAAGAACACGCTGGCCATCGGCTACTCCGGTTACATGCTCTGGAACCGGCTGATCTGGCTGGGGGTTGGCGCCCTGGTCTTTGCCTTTGCCTACTGGCGATTCAGTTTTGCGGAGAGGAGTCCGAGAAAAAAGAAAGTCAAAGCTCAGGAGAGCGTCTCGGTCACCACTGCGGCGATTCCGGTGGCCGCCCGAAACTTCGGCGCGGGCGCGGAGTGGCTGCAATTCTGGGGCACGGTAAAAATTGAATTCAGACGTCTGGTGAAGACGACTTCATTCATCGTTATCACCGCCTTCGCCTTGTTGAATTGCGTGCCGGCGCTGATTTACAGCAACACCGAAGGTTTTGGCAACACGTTCCTGCCGGTCACCTACCGCTTGCTCGAAGTCATAGCCGGGACACTCTACCTGTTTCTCATCGCGATGATCACCTATTTCGCCGGCGTCCTGGCGTGGGAGGAGCGGGACAGCGGTACCGACGAAGTGCACGATGCGCTTCCCAACCCGGAGTGGCCCACCTATCTCGCCAAGCTTACGGCCCTGATGAGCAGTATCGTGATCATTCTCGGCGTGGCCATGTGCGCCGCTCTGCTGGTGCAGTTCTTTCATGGATATCATCGCTACCAGCTCGGCCTCTATATTGCGAATCTCTTTGGCATGGATCTGCTGGGCTTCGTTTTTCTGGCCATTCTCGCGTTTTTCATTCATGTCATCTCGCCCAACAAATACGTCGGCTACTTCGGATACATCGCTTTCCTGATCCTGACCACCTTTATCTGGTCGCCGCTACACATCGCCACTTACCTGGTGCAGTTCGGTCAGGCCCAGACCATGACCTACTCCGATTTCTACGGATACGCTCCGTTCATCGAGAGCTGGGCCTGGTTCATGCTGTACTGGACGGCGTTTTGCATCTTCCTGTCGGCGGCCACAATTCTGCTGTGGCAGCGCGGACGCGAAACCAGCTGGCGCAGCCGAATCAGAAATGCGAGGTTGCGCTTCCACGGGGCTGTACGTTTTGTGGCCATAGCGGCTGCGATTTGCTTTGTCGCCACCGGCGGCTGGATTTTCTACAACACCAAAATCCTGAACACGGTCCGAAGCGAAAATGACGCCGACCGCCTGCTGGCGGACTACGAGAAGACATACAAGAAATTCGAGAAGCAGCCTGAGCCGCGGATTATCGATGTGAAGTACGCCATCGACCTCTATCCCGAATCGCGGAACATGACCATGCGCGGCCAGCAGACCATCGTGAACCAGACCGCAAAGCCGTTGACCGAAATCCATTTCACGCTAGACAAGGACTACCAGACCACGATTGACGTACCCGGCGCCAGGCTCTCCCAGGACGACCAGCGTTTGCGCTACCAGGTCTACTCGTTGACTACGCCGATGCAGCCCGGCGAGTCTCGCGTGATGCAGTTCACGCTGAAGACCCAGGTGCGCGGATTCGAGAACTCACTCACCAACCGCGCAGTACTGCCGAACGGTACCTTCATTCATAGCCGCATCGTCCCCCAGATTGGGTATCAGGCGGGCAACGAACTGGACGACAAGAACAAACGCAAACGCTTCGGACTTAAAGAAAAAAATTTGATGCCGGAGCTCGAACAGAACTGCACCGCCGACTGCCACGATAGCTATATCAGCAATAACTCCGACTGGGTGAATGTCGAAACCGTCATTAGCACCTCGCCCGACCAGATCGCGATCGCCCCGGGCTCGTTGGACCGGGAGTGGACGGAAAACGGCCGTCGCTATTTTCACTACAAGCTGGACCACTCTGGACTGAACTATTACTCATTCCTCTCCGCGCGCTACGAAATTGCCCGCACCGAATGGAACGGCATCAAGATCGAGGTCTACTACCTCAAAGAACAGCCCTGGAACGTTCCCAAGATGCTGAACTCGGTGCAGAAATCTTTCGACTACTACACGAAAAATTTCGGCCCGTATCCGCAGAAGGAGGCGCGCATCATCGAATTCCCGCGCCTGGAGCGCTTCGCTGAGGCCTTCCCCGGGACCATGCCCTACTCGGAGTCCATCGGTTTCATCGAGAGCATCGAGAAGCCGGACGACATCGACATGGTCTTCTACGTAGTCGCCCACGAGATGGGACATCAATGGTGGGGACATCAGGTGGTCGGCGCGAACATGCAGGGCGCGACGTCCCTGGTCGAGACCCTGGCCCAGTACTCGGCGCTGATGACCATGGAAAAAGAATACGGCCGCGACACCATGCGCAAATTCCTGCAGTACGAAATGGACAGCTACCTGCGTTCGCGCGGCGCGGAGTTGCTCAAAGAGCGTCCGCTGTTGCGGGTAGAGGCATCGCAGGGATACATCCACTATCGGAAGGGAAGCGTGGTGATGTACTACCTGCGCGAAATGATCGGCGAAGAAGCGGTCAACCGCGCTCTGCGGAAGGTGTTGAACAAGTATGGATACCAGCCGCCGCCGTATCCGACGTCGTACGCGCTCGTTGATGCGCTGCGCGAGGAGACGCCGCCGCAACTCCAGTACCTGCTACAGGACCTGTTTTATGACATCACGCTATTCTCCAACCGGGCGGTGACCGCCACCGCCCATAAAGGGCCGGACGGCAAATATCAGGTCACAGTCGAAACCGAGGCGCGCAAGTTCAAGGCCGACGAAAAGGGCAACGAAACCGAAGTTCCGGTGGATGACTGGATCGAGGTGGGGGCCCTGTCCGCTCCCGAGAAGGGAAAGCGCTTTGGCAAAGTCCTGCACCGCGAGCGCGTGCACATGACCAGCGGCAAAGCCAGCTACAGCTTTACCACCGATGAAGCTCCCGCTAAAGCCGGAATCGATCCACTGTTATTGCTCATCGATCGCGTGCCCGATGACAATATGGTCGAAGTCACGATTCAACCGTAGGCGTCATCCGAGCGCGGCTCGATCCGCGTGAGAGCAAGTCGAGGGACCTCTACCGGGTCGCGGATTCATCCGCTTATAAGGGTCCTTCGACTCCGCGGGAGGTTTCGCACGCGAAACCTCCCCCTCCGCTCAGGATGACACAGAAAACTTCGACCCTTACTCACCCAGCACCGCAGGACATGACCGCCGGAGGTATGACCCAAGGTAATCAACCATGCCCTGCCAGTTATCCTTGTGCTACTCTCGGAGATACCCCATATTCTTAGGGTTTGGCTGGCGTCCGGTGGCCTCTGTGTCTTCGAGTAACAAACCTGGAATCCATGTAGCGTGGAAGACCGTCACCTACCGCAGCGTGGCTTTGGCGGCGCTTTTTGCGGTGATTGTCCTGGGTGTGGGCATGAATTTCGCGTTCCCGCAGTTCACGCAAAAGGAGATGAAGTCGGTCACCAACTTCGGCAGCAGCTTGCTGGAGGCGATCGCGGGAGCGGGCGGCAAGGTCAAGGCCGGCAACGTAAGCTCGCAGCAAGCCCATATTACGGCACTCGATGGAACCGTCCGGGTCAAGAAAGCCAGCAGCAACAGCTGGGTAACCGCCGACTACAACGTCCCGCTGGAGAAGGGTGACGTGGTGCAGACTGGTTCGGAAGGCATGGCCAAGATCGTCTTCAGCGACGGCACCAACTACACGGTAAAGCAGGATTCGCTGATTGTGATTGAAGAAAACTCAGCCAATGACCAGCAGCAGACGAACGTGTCGGTCGCGGTAAGCACGGGCACGGTGGATCTCACGACTGCAACTTATGTCCAGGGATCGAAGTCCCAGGTCATTGTGGCCGGGGCGACCGCCTCCCTGGCGCCAGACAGCGCGGCCATGGTGCATAACGATCCCAAAGGCGACCAGCACGAGATCCTGCTGAAGAAAGGTTCGGGAGAAATCAGCCGCAACGGCGAGGTCGTGCACCTGGCGGATTGGGAGAAAGTGGCTTTCCAGTCGCAGTCGCCGCGCATGGCCAAGGTAAAGGAGATCGGGCCGCCGACGCCGATTTCGCCGGCCAACATGATGCCGATTTTTACCTCGGGCGCCTCCAAGCCAGTGGAGTTTTCCTGGACCCCCATGACCAACGCGGTGGGATACCGGCTGCGTATATCGCATAACCCGTATTTTTCTTCGACCATTGTGGATCGCCGGGTGACCACGGCCGATGTGATTGTGTCCGGGCTGGGGGAAGGCGCGTACTACTGGCTGGTCCAGTCCTATGACGCCGAAGACAAGGAATCGGTAGAGAGCCAGAAAAACCGCTTCACCATCATTCCCAAGGGACAAAACACGACCGCCATCGATCTGGAGCTGGATCCGTTTATGCAGCACGGTCACGTGATTGAATTGACCGGTAAGACCGAGGTTGGGGCGCGGGTGATGGTTAACGGCAGGGAAGTGCCGGTGGTCGGCGCCGATGGCAGCTTTCACTACTTTATGCCGCCCCTTCCGCCGGGTGAGAGCCTGGTCACGATTACGGCGCAGAACGCCAAGGGCGGAGTGAATACGGTGCAGAAAAAGATCGTCATTCAGTAGGGGCAGTGTTTTCTTTGCGTTCTTTGCGGCCCTTCTCTGCGAACTTTGCGGTTAAGAATTTGATTTTGCTTTAAGGCAGATCTTTAACCGCAAAGTTCGCAAAGAAGGGCCGCAAAGGACGCAAAGAACCCTGGATGGATTTGGGGTTCAGCGAGTAAAAAACCGGGATTTCGGGAGGATTACCCGAGGTACTGGGACTTTGGTTTGACGGCAAAACGGGGTTCTTCCCATAGAATTATGGACACGGCCCCCCATCCGCGCAGAAGCAACCGGGTACGCCCGGCAATGACAGCGGTTCGAGAGAGCTAAATCGCGTATGTCATCTAATGGATTCCATTCTTCGACGCGCCTGCACAACCTGAGATCGCTGTTCAGCATTTTTTCCAGCGATCTTGCCATCGACCTGGGGACCGCTAACACGCTGGTGTACGCGCGCGGCAAGGGCATCGTGGTCAACGAGCCCTCCATCGTCGCCATCAACAAGAACACCGGTGAAGTCGAAGCCGTGGGCAAGGAAGCCAAAGAGATGCTGGGCCGCACGCCCGGCAACATCGTGGCCATCAAGCCCATGAAAGACGGCGTAATCGCCGACTTCAAAGTCACCGAGAAGATGCTCAACTATTTCATCCAGAAGGCGCACAACCGCAAGATGCTGGTGCATCCGCGCATCGTGATCGGCGTGCCTTCGGAAATTACGCAAGTGGAAAAGCGCGCGGTCATGGACTCCGCCTATCGCGCCAAAGCCAGCGAAGTCTATCTGGTGGAGCAGGCCATGGTGGCCGCCATCGGCGCTGGACTTCCCATCACCGAACCCAGCGGCAACATGGTGGTGGATATCGGCGGCGGCACCACTGACATCGCAGTAATTTCACTCAGCGGCATCGTTTATTCCCGTTCCGTGCGCATGGCTGGCAACCAGATGGACGAAGCGGTGATGAACTATCTGAAACGCAAATACAACCTGCTGGTCGGCGAACGCACTGCCGAACAGATCAAGATGGAAATTGGCTCCGCATATCCGCTGGAAAAGCCGCTCACCATGGAGATCAAGGGCCGCAACCTGATCGAAGGCGTGCCCAAGACCATCACGGTGGACGACAGCGAAATCCGCGAAGCTCTCAGTGAATGCGTTTCGACCATTATGAATGCAATTCGGGTTGCGCTTGAGCGCACGCCTCCCGAGCTCTCCGCCGACATCAGCGACCGCGGCATTGTGCTGACCGGCGGTGGCGCGTTGCTGAAGAATCTCGACAAACGCATTCGCGAGGAAACCGGGTTGCCGGTTTCGATCGCCGATGATCCGCTGTGCAGCGTGGTGCTGGGCACGGGCAAGATGCTCAGCGACTTCAAGCTGTTGCGAAAAATTTCGATCGAATAGCTGCGAACCAGTTTCTAGTTTCCGGTTTCTAGTTTCCAGTGTGTTGAATAGAGAACGGGCGTCCTGGCCCGTCTCGAGCCAGTCGTCGCAACCATCCATGGTGCCGCCGGTGCAGAAACTAGAAACTAGAAACCGGAAACCCGAAACTGTACTTCCATGGAAAATCTGATGAGCCGCTACCGTAACGTCAGCATCCTGGTGGCGATCCTGTTCGTACAGGTTCTGGGTCTGGCGGTCCAGGTCAAACGCCGCTCCGGCGCCGACGAGTCTACCCGAATCATCCGCCTGTGGACGGTGAGTGCCGTCACCCCGCTCGAGAAAGCCCTGGTCTGGTGCCAGAACGGTTTGGGCAGCCTCTGGAACAACTACATTTACTTGCGTGGGGTACGGCAGGAAAATCGCGATTTGAAATTCGAGATCGAGCGCCTCCGCCTGGACCAGGTTCGTCTCGCCGAAGACGCAGCGCAAGCCCGCCGCCTGCAGGCGTTGCTGGGTTTCAAGGAACAGTACATCGCGAAAACCGTGGCGGCGCAGGTCATCGGTTCCAGCGGCAGCGAGCAGTCGCGCTCGATTTATATCGATAAAGGCACCTCGGCCGGAGTCGAGAAGGACATGGCCGTGATTACGGCCGATGGCCTGGTGGGCAGGGTGTTGCGGGCGTACGGGTCCTCCGCGCAGGTGCTCCTGATCAACGACCAGAGCAGCGGGGTGGGCGTCATCCTGGACAAGTCGCGCCTGCAGGGAGTGATCAAGGGCACGGCGGGCGGCGAAGTGATTCTGGAAAAAGTAATGACCGACGAGCAAGTGGCCCCTGGCGACCTGATCGTGACCAGCGGCGGCGACCAGATCTTCCCCAAGGGCATTACGGTCGGGACGGTCATGAAGGTGTCGCCCGGCGCGGATCTTTTTCTCAATATCCGGGTCAAACCTACAGCCAGCCTGAGCCGGCTGGAAGAAGTTCTGGTCATCACAAAGAAAGAAGATCGAGCGCCGAACCTGGCCGAGACCAACTCAGTGCGCGCGGTGGACATTCTGACCCAGCGTCTGCCTTCGGTCCCGGACAAGCCTGCAGCGGACCCAGGCCCGGCGGCAACCGAAACCCCGGCGAAGCCGGCGACAGCACAGAAGACAGTGCCCGCGGCCAGGAAGGCACAGGAAACGGCGAAGCCAGCTGCGACCTCAGCGCCAGCCCAACCTACTGCATCGGAAACTGGGACGTCGGAGGATAAACCGCACTAGCGTGCCTATCACCTACACATCTCAGGACCAGGTGGAGGTTTACCGGTTCAGTGCGCCGGTGGCGATCGCGATCCCGCTGGCTGCCCTGTTTCTGCAGGCTTTTCTACCGCTGCGGATCCATTTCTTTTCGCTCTTCGACCTGCCGTTGCTGGTGGTGATTTTCTTCGCTGTGGCGCGGCGCAGCCCGGTGGCTGGCCTGCTGACCGGCTCACTGATCGGCCTGCTGCAGGATTCGCTCACTCACCAGCCCATCGGAATCTACGGCATCGCGAAGACGGTCGTCGGATTCGGCGCCTCGTCGCTGGGCGCCAAGCTGGACGTCGACAACGTTGGCGCCCGTTTTCTGGTGACCCTGTTCTTCTACGCCGTCCACGAGGTGGTGTACTTCACGGTAGCGCGCGGCCTGGTAAAGCTGACCCTGCAATGGAGTTGGGGACACGAAATCGGAGGCGCCCTGCTCAACGCCGCCACGGCAGCGATACTGTTTACGCTGCTGGACCGGTTTAAGCAGAGAGCGTGAGAAGTCGTTGGTCGTTGGTCATTGGTCGTTGGCAAAATCCCCCAGCCGCTCGTCCATCCAACCGGTGATGTCCCTCCGTCACCGTTGATGACAACAAAAGCGGTTCCCCGCCGGTCTACAATTAAAAAGTAACGTGATTGGCCAACGACCAAGGGCCAACGACCAACGACCACGACGCAGCTGACGACCGAAGACTATTCCCATGTTTGGCCGCGACGAAAAAGTATCGAGTTCCCGCCTGACTGCGGTGCAATACATCATCCTCGTCGTTTTTCTGGTGCTGGCCTATGGGCTGTGGCGGCTGCAGGTGGTGCAGAGCGAGTTCTATGCGGCGCTGGCGGAGAAGAACAAGACTCGCGAGGTCCCGATTCTCGCGCCCCGGGGCAAGATCCTCGACCGCGAGGGCCGCACCATCGTGGACAACTATCCTTCGTTTACGGCTCTGCTGCTGCGCGATTCTACTCGCGATCTTTCCGGGGACGCGGACCTGATCGCACAAGGGCTGCACCTTGATCCCAAGGAAGTTCGGGACCGCTTGAAGAAATTCGCCGGGACCGCGCAGTACCAGCCCATCTATCTCAAGGAAGACATCACTCCGGATGAACTGGCTTTTATCGAGTCCCACCGCAACGAATTGCCCGAGCTGGATACCATCATGGCGCATCGCCGGCTGTATCCGCGCAATGGCTTCATGGCGCATCTGGTGGGCTACGTGGGTGAAGTCAGCGAACAGATGCTGAACCAGGCGCGCTGGGAGCTCTACAACCCGGGCGACGTAGTGGGCAAATCCGGCGTCGAACTGCAGTACAACCAGGTCTTGATGGGGAAGAATGGCTCGCGGCAGGTTCTGGTCAACAGCAAAGGGAAGGAAGTTGGCGAGCTGGACCAGAAGCCGGCCGTGCCCGGGCACAACCTCAAACTGACCCTGGACATTGATCTGCAGATTGCCGCTGAAGAGGCGATGGGAGACAAGAACGGCGCCATGATCGCGATGGATCCGCGCAGCGGAGAAATCCTTGCCATGGTGAGCCGGCCGACATTTGACCCCAATGATTTCGCGGTCCGCATCTCACGAACAGAGTGGAACAAGCTGGTCACCGATCCCGACAAGCCGCTGCTGAACAAGGCCATACAGGCGCAACTTGCGCCCGGCTCGACCTTCAAGATCCTCATGTCGGTCGCGGGCTGGCAGGAAGGTATCGCTCAGACTCTTAACGTGCACTGCAATGGCGGCGCCACGTTTTATGGCCGCCGCTTCGGCTGTTGGGTAAAGACCGGCCACGGCGCCGTCGATCTCACCCGGGCGATCTACCAGTCCTGTGACGTTTTCTTTTACACGCTGGCGGAAAAGCTGGGCATCGATCGTATTTCGAAATACGCCACTGCCATGGGACTAGGTCAGAAGACCGGAATTGATCTCCCCGAAGAGGCCACCGGCGTCATGCCGTCGGAGGAATGGAAGATTCGTAACTTCAAGCAAAAGTGGTACGCGGGCGAAACCATTTCAGTGGGCATCGGGCAGGGAGCGGTAGCGACCACGCCGGTGCAGTTGATGCGCGCGATATCCGCGATTTCGATGGATGGCCGCATGGTCGTGCCCCATGTCGCCAGCCCGACCGGCCTGCCGTCGGAGTACCTTGAGACCCATCACTACACGGACGTGACCAATATTCCAATTAATCCGGACGGCTTCAATCTCATTACGGATGCGATGGCGCGGGTGCTCCTGCCGGAAGGCACCGCGCCTTCGGCGCACGTCCCGGGTGTCGATATCGCGGGAAAGACAGGATCGGCGCAGATCGTGTCGCTGGCAGTTCGAGCGCTGCACCAGAACAACGAAGCGCTGAATCAAAATGGCTGGTTCGTGGGTTTCACGCCCCGGCGCAATCCGGACATCATCGTTGCAGTGCTGTTCGAAGGCGGCGAGCACGGCAAGCTGGCGGCCCGTTTGGCAACGCAGGTGATCAAGGCGTACGTGGACAAACAACGCCGGCAGCCGACGAAGGTCGCAAGCTCAGGAAGAGTAGATGTAGGCGCGCTTTGGAATGCGCAGTCCGGGTCCGACGATGACCTCCATGGTGGTCACTTCGAATTAGACGTGTCGAAGTCCAGGGCGCCACTAGCGATTGCAGCGCCAGGTTTACAGTAGCGCCGGCATCTTGCCGGCTGTCCCGAGGGCGTCTCGCCCTCGGCTGTGAGGGCGGGACGCCCTCACGACAGCCGCCGGGACGGCGGCGCTACTTTGCGAGAGCGGAGACGGAGGAATCAAAGTAGTAACCAGGCGGCGAACCGGCTGGGCTCGCCAACGACCAAGGGCCAACGGCCAACGACGAATTAAAGCGACCGACGACTGAAGACTGACTAGGAACCCATGTCCCGCTACATCTCATTTCGCGATTTTGATTGGCTGCTCTTCACCTTCGTCCTGGTTATCTGCGGGCTTGGGGTCATGGAAATTCACAGCGCAACCCTCCATACCAAGTTCGCCGGGGCACATATCCGCCAGATTTACTGGATCTTAGGCGGCGTGGCCGGCATGTTTCTGGTCAGCCTGATTAATTACCAGAAGCTGCTCGACCGGGTGCACTGGCTGTATATTGCGGCCATCGTCTCCCTGATGAGCGTGATGCTGTTCGGGCAGAAATATCTGGGCGCCCGGCGTTGGATCAAAATGCCCGGGGGAGCACACTTTCAGCCGTCCGAATGGGTAAAGCTGATCCTGATTCTGGCGGTAGCCAAGTACTTCGCCGACCTGCACCAGCGGGACCTCACCTGGCCGGATTTCATGAAGGCGGGCGCCATTGTGCTGGTTCCCATGCTCATGGTTTTGCGGCAGCCCGACCTGGGAACCAGCCTTACCTACTTGCCGATTGCGGTCGTCGGCCTGTTTCTGGGCGGAGTGCGCTTCAAGCAGGCAGCCATCGTGACCATCGCTGCGGCCCTGCTGTTGCCGCTGGCTTGGCATGCTTTGAAGCCCTACCAGCGCGATCGTCTTACCAGTTTCATGCACCCGGAGGCCGACAGCCAGGGCTCCGGATACCAGGTTAACCAGTCGTTAATTGCCGTCGGGTCGGGCGGCATATGGGGGAATTCGGAGGGTTCCCAAACCCATTTAGCGTTTCTACCCGTCCCACAAACGGACTTTATCTTTGCCGCATTCGCCGAGGAACATGGTTTTGTAGGAGCCCTGGCGGTAATGCTGCTATACTTTATAGTGCTGATGCGATTGACGCAGAACGCGCAAACGGCGCCCGACCGCGCTGGCACGTTCGTAGTGATGGGTGTGGTGGCGGTGCTTAGCTTCCACATTCTGGTCAATGTCGGCATGGTGGTTGGCTTTATGCCGGTCACCGGAATACCCCTGCCGCTGATGAGTTATGGCGGGTCTTCTGTCCTGTTTATGTTTCTGGCGTTGGGCATCGTAATGAATGTCCGCATGCGCCGTTTCGTGAACTGACGCAGGATGAAGAATGGCAGGGGGGTAGCCCGCGCTTGCCATCCGCGCGGAAAAAGATTAATTACGATCGCCCTCGCGTAAAGAGGGCACACGCCGGCTAGAAAAGCAGTTAAAGCCGGGCAGGATCAAGCAAAGGCGCTGCCAGGCCGGTAACGGCCCCCTCAGAGTTGAGAGAGCGGTCACAAACCTGGCGAAGCGCAAAAGCGATAAGTGCAAAAGATTCCTAAGCTTACGCAACGGATTCGGCCACGGAGAGAACTCCGGGGCCCGGGCTGTCCCTTGTCCAGGGTGGCTATCGCAGCGCTTGATCTTCCCAGACTTTTCCTGCTTTCCATCCGGTGATCCCGCGGCCGCCTGACGGCCCGCGACCGGAGTTCGCATGACTAGAGAACTATTTGTCTCTTCCACGCCCCACGAAACCAAGGTGGGCCTGGTCGAAGACGACCTACTCGCTGAAATTTACCTCGAACGCGAGAACGAATACACCCTGGCAGGTTCCATTTACAAAGGACGCGTCACCCGCGTTCTTCCCGGAATGCAATCGGCTTTTGTTGACATTGGCCTGGAGCGCGACGCGTTCCTTTATGTCTCCGACTTTATGGAGTTGGAGGATTCCGAGGACCTTGATGAAGTTCCTACGAACCGGCCTGTGCTGGAGCGCCATCCGCAGCAACCTCAGGCTGAAGCCCACAGCGGTGAAACATTTGCTGCACCCGTAACCGAAGCATCACAGCCGCAGGACAACTTTGAAGCAGGAACCGAGGATCGCGAGGCGCCGGCTCCCGCGCCCGGTGAGTCCCGCGACAATCGGGGCGGCTTTCGCGGCCGCCGACGCCGCCGAGGACGCCGCGGGGAGCGCATGCCGGAATCGAAGTTCGCCAACCCGGCGGTAGAAGCGCCGCGGGAGGCTTCACGGACTGAGCGCCCCGAGCGAAACGACCGTCCTGAACGCAATGAACGTCCAGTGCGATCTGAATCGTCGGATCGAGGCGGACGATTCGAACGCCCTTCCCGGACGGAACGGCCTGAGCCTTCTGAATACGGCCCGCCGCCGGGATACCAGCCCATCATTTTGCCGGGAGAGTCGATCTCTAAGTATTCCCGGATGGCGGCGTTACCTTCCCGGCCAGCGCCGGCCAGCGAACGGCCTGCTGTTGCGCCTCAAGAGTCGCCTGCGCAGCCCATTGCGGAAGTTTTTGCCGACGATGAACCTATTTTTGCGGCAGCCTCTGCTTCACCCCCTGTGGTTGCGCCTGAAGCGCAGCCGGACCTTTACGAAAAGGCGTCGCCGGTGCATCACGAATCGCCCTCTGAAGATACATCGAGCGCCTGGGACCGCGAGCAACAGCGCCTGCACCAGATGAATGTGGCGGCTGTGTTTGGCGGCGAAGCCACAGAAGAGGACGATGACGAAACTGCCGGCGATTTAGATGGCAAGCTCGTAGGAGTGGCCGAGCATTCCCCTGCGGCTGCCGGCACGGTCGAAGAAGAAGAGATCGAAGAGGAAGAAGCCGACCTCGCTCACTACGTCGAAGAGCTTGAAGAAGATGCTGCTTTCGAGGAACTGGAGGAAGAGACCCACGCCGCCAGTGAGCACGATCACCAAAACAATCACGAGCAACCGGCGCGGGAAATCGCAGCTTCCGCGGAGCCTTCACCCGTGGCGGTCGATGCAGTGCCGTTCTCCGGGGAACCGATTTCCTCGGAAGAAGTAGACATCGCGGCAGCCGACGAAGTGGACGAGGAAGCGGAAGACGAAGCCGAGCTCGACGAAGCCCAGGCCGAAGCGGAAGCCGCACTGGCTGCCGAGGCCGGTGGCACAGGAATGACCGAAGCCCGCGCCGAAGTTCGCGCACCGGCCGGGACCGCTGGCTACACCCAGCGCGCCCCGCGTCCGGGATACGATCGCCGGCCGCAGCGCGGTGGCCGCCGTGGCGGTGGTGGCGGCGGACGCCGCTCCCGCAGCAACCAGCAGCAGAACATGCCGCTGATCACCGACCTGCTCAAAGAAGGGCAGGAAATCCTGGTGCAGATTGCCAAGGAGCCCATCGGTAAAAAAGGCGCACGCATCACCAGCCACATTGCGCTGCCAGGCCGCTTTCTGGTCTACATGCCAACGGTGAATCACACCGGCGTTTCCCGCAAAATCGCCTCGGAAGAAGAGCGCCAGCGGCTGAAGCGCATCATTCAAAGCGAGCGCGAAAATGGACACGGCGGATTTATCGTCCGTACCGCGGCTATGAATGCCGCGGAAGAAGATCTGCGCGCCGACATTCGCTTCCTCAAAGGCTTGTGGGCCGAGATCAAGTCTCGCGCCGATGCCGGCAAGGGACCTACGCTCATTTATCACGATCTCAACGTGGTCGAGCGCGTGCTGCGCGACCAGGTCACCTCTGACTTTTCCGCCATCTGGGTGGACAGCGACGAGGAGTACGAACGTATCCTGCGTTTCGCTAACCGCTTCCAGCCTGCGTTGGTCAAGCGGGTCAAGCTCTATACCAAAGAAACGCCGCTCTACGAACAGTTCGGACTCAGCGAAGAGATCAACAAGGCGCTCAAGTCGAAAGTCTGGCTGAAGAGTGGCGGCTACATAGTCATCAACCAGACCGAAGCGCTGGTCGCGATTGACGTCAACACCGGCAAATACGTAGGCAAGACGACGCGTCTCGAAGACACCATCGTCAAGACCAACGTGGACGCCATCAAGGAAATCGTGCGCCAGATCCGGCTGCGCGACTTGGGCGGCATTATCGTGATCGACTTCATCGACATGGACGAACGCCGCAATCGCCAGAAAGTCATGCAGGCCCTGGAAGAGGCGCTGCGTGCCGACCGGGCGCCGTCAAAAGTCCTGCAATTTAACGACTTCGGACTGGTGGCCATCACGCGCAAACGGGTGAAGCAGTCGCTCGAGCGTACTATTGGGACACCGTGCCCATACTGCCAATCCACTGGCTTCGTGAAATCGGTGACCACGATCTGCAACGAGATCTATCTCGAAATGCGCAAGATCGCGAAACACCTGGAGCATGCGGACGTCATGCTGCGGGTGAATCCCGAAGTAGCCAAGGCGCTCAAGGCCAACAACGGCAAGGCGCTGATCGAGATGGAAGAGATGACTAAAAAGACAGTGATCGTGAAGAGCGATCCGGCGTTGCATCAGGAGCAGTTTGATATCAATTGAAAGCGGCTCCTAGCTCTTAGCTTTTAGCCAGATCTCTCAAGTGCAAAATGGAGAACGGGCGTCCTCGCCCGTTTTCTTTTTGCCGAGCCAATCCGTTTCGGTAAACCTCATATTTGTTGCGTCATCCTGAGGGACTTCAGTCCCGAAGGATCTAGCGTGTAGCGCCACGGGTGCCCGGCGCGCGTCACATCCGCTCCTCGCCGGATCCCTTCGACTTCGCTCAGGGCAGGCTGTTCGCAAGCTCAGGATGACGCCTTGGTCTTGACGGGCGAATTGCCTGACCGTGTCGACGCGTTGCACAATGATCTCCGATCAACGGAGAAATTGTGAACAAACTGAATCGGGCCGTGGCAGCCGGGATATTTCTAGTTGTCACATTCACCGCCCCACCAGCCTTCGCGCAGACTCCATCGCCCCTGAAAACCCGCAACGTCGTCCTGATCGTCAGCGACGGATTGCGCTGGCAGGAAATCTTCACCGGCGCCGATCCGACCCTCATGGATAGAGAGCACGGCGGCATCTGGGCTGACCCTGATGAACTCAGACGCAAGTTCTGGCGCGACGATGTTGCCGAACGCCGCAAAGCGCTGTTTCCTTTCTTGTGGAGCGTGATTGCCAAGCAAGGACAAATCTTCGGCAATCAAACCAAGGGCAGCATTGCCCGCGTCACCAACGGCATGGCGTTCTCCTACCCCGGCTACAACGAGATGCTCACCGGATATCCCGATCCCAAAATCGATCGCAACGAGTTCGGGCCCAATCCCAACGTCACAGTTTTGGAATGGCTCAATCGCATGCCGGAGTTTCACGGCAAAGTTGCGGTCTACGGCACGTGGAATGTTTTCCAGGACATCTTCAACGAAAAACGCAGCGGCCTGGTCATGCAAACTGGATGGAACTTGCCGGAGAAAGGGAAGCTGACACCGCGTCAGGAGCTCATCAACGAACTCTACCGCACCACCACTCCCCTGGATAACGAAGATACCTACAATTCCTTCATTCAGGTGCCGCTGCTGGACTATGTGAAGACCGGGCATCCGCGAGTGCTGTTCGTGGGCTATGGCGAGACCGATAACTGGGCCCACCAGGGCCGCTACGACTTGCTGCTGGAGAGCGCGCACGGCTTCGATCATTTCGTGCAACAGCTTTGGGAAACCATGCAAGCCTTGCCGGAGTATCGGGACCAGACGACTTTCATTCTCACCACTGACCACGGACGGGGGAGCGGGCTGGTCGAGTGGAGGGAACACGGAGTGGATGAAAAGGGATCGGAGAATATCTGGATAGCGGTAATCGGCCCCGACACTCCTGATCGAGGCGAACGCGAGAATGTTGGTCCGGTCACCCAGTCGCAGCTGGCCGCCACGGTAGCAGCATTGTTAGGCAAGGACTACCCTCGCGAAGTGCCAGGGGTAGCCAAGCCGCTTCCAGATCTGCGCTAGGAAGTTCCGATCGACGAACGGGTGTCCTACTGTGTCCCTTTTGACAGGGGATCGACCCATGTTGGATCGCGGCGCCCGGAATGGGACGCGAAGCACAATAATCGACGACCGGGCAACTTCGAAGCCCGATTTTCGATCAAAATGGTGCGACTCGATTCAACAGGAGGAAGCTTGAAACTACTAGGACTGAAAGGGCTCGCAGCAACAGCAGTTATGACGATGACGCTGGGCACGGCGATAGTCGCCGTACCCCCGGCATATGCCGATTCGGCAAACGCGAA
The DNA here is from genome assembly GCA_963813645.1 of Terriglobia bacterium. Lineage (GTDB taxonomy): Bacteria > Acidobacteriota > Terriglobia > Terriglobales > Acidobacteriaceae > JAIQFF01. Next base: position 19,472 of record CAWEZS010000016.1, on the reverse strand, counting down.
GTGTCAGCGTGAAATCGAACGCAGGGAAGCAAAACTTGACGAGGCGATTCGCAAACACGGCGAACGCAGCCACCAGGCGGACCAGCGGCGCCGTGATTTGAATGCCGAACGCGAACACTGCTGGAACGCCTATCACGGTTGGTGGAACGGTCACGACCGCCAGTGGCACACGGATCGCGACTGGGACCGCGACCACGATCGTGACGACCATCACTAGCGGCGGTGGTGATTCATGAGGTGCTTGATCGGCTCCGGCTAGTCCGGAGCCTTTCGGGCGAGGCGGGTGATGCCTCAATTCTTCTTTTGCCGGTTCTGTGACAAAATCACAGAAGAGAGAGGCTCCAGAACGTCACTGCCGCGGCTAGCTCTTGCCGCGTCCGGCGATCATGAGCCCGGCTCCGACCACCAGCAGGACAGCGCTGATCGCGGGTGCGACCTTCTCGCTGCTATGGGTTTGAACGCCAATGTTGACGTCGCCTGCCTTGATGCCATGATTTTCGGAGTGGGGAATCGCCACGAAAAACGACAGGATCCCCAGGATAACAACCGCTAGCCCCACCAAAAATAGTGCCTTCATTGAAGCCTCCAGACGGCCGATTGGGTGCATGGACCCGAGCGTCCATCGGCGGTATCAGATGCGAATGGGGGCGGACGGGATGTCTCACCCCTTGCTATCGGCAAAATCCCGGGCAAACTCCACCAGGCTGCGGAGCGCGATTCCAGAGGGCCCTTTGGCGATCCACGGCTTTTGCTCTTCGGTCCAGGCGGTTCCGGCAATATCGAGGTGCAGCCATGGCGTGTCCTCGGCGAACTCTTTGAGGAACATGGCGGCGGTGATGGCGCCTCCCCAGCGTCCGCCGGAGTTGACGATATCGGCAATGCTGGAGCGGATGATCTCTTTGTATTCATCGTCAAGCGGCATGCGCCACATTTTTTCGCCGGCCTTGTCGAGCGCTTGGCTGAAGCGGTTATACATGGCCTCGTCGTTGGCGAAGATGCCGGCATTGATCGAACCGAGCGCGACCACAACCGCGCCGGTCAGCGTGGCAGCGTCAATCAGGTGGGTGCAGCCGAGCTGGCGTGCGTAGAACAGACCGTCGGCCAGTACCAGGCGGCCTTCGGCGTCGGTATTGATGATCTCGATCGACTTGCCGGACATGGCGATCTGCACGTCGCCGGGCTTTTGTGCCTTGCCCGACGGCATATTTTCCGTAGCCAGAATGATGGCCGTAATTTTCAACTTGGGTTTCAGCAGCGCGATAGCGCGCATGGCGCCGATCATGGTCGCACCGCCGGCCATGTCGTACTTCATTTTTTCCATGCCGTCGCTGGGCTTGATGGAAATGCCGCCAGTGTCAAAGGTGATGCCTTTTCCCACCAACCCCAGCACCGGTTTTTCCGGAGCGCCCGCCGGTTCGTAGCGCAGAACGATCAGCGCGGGTGGTTCGTCGGAGCCCTGGGCGACGCTCCAAAAAGCTCCCATCTTGAGTTCCTTGATTTTGTCCGCGCCATAAACTTCGCATTTCAAGCCAACTTCCGCCGCCATTTTCTTTGCACGGTCGGCGAGGATGGTCGGAGTCATGCGATTGGAAGGTTCATTGACCAGGTCGCGAGTAAAATTCTGCGATTCACCGACGATGCGGGACTCGTCCACGGCCGCTTGCAGTTTGGCCTGATCACCGCGCGTGACCACGGTCAATGCGTCAATCTTCTGGTCCATGCGATCGCTCTTGTAGTAATCAGGGTCGAAGTTGCCCACGAAGGCGCCTTCGACGATCGCCTTCACCGAATCCTCCACCTTCAAGCCGGCTTCCGGCGCGAGGAATGCGAAGCTGCGCAAACCCTTCGATTTGAGCGTGCGTACAGCGGCGCCAGCGAGGCGGCGCAGGTCAAATGCGGAAAAGCTCTTGGCTTTGCCGCCGCCGAGCAGCAACAGACGCTTAGCTTTCAGTTTCGCCGGGTGATGCAGCAGGGTTGTTTCAAAAGGCTTGCCGGTGACTTCACCCCCGGCGATTACGTCAGCGGCGGCATCCTTGACAGCCGCGTCCAAGGTTTCAATCGAGAGTTGCGGCTTGTCTTTGTCTCCGCGATTCTTTTCTGCTTTGTCGAGTACGATCGCGACCAGGCATTCGGTTTCTACGTCGGCGGGGTTGGAGAGCGAAAGGATGGTTTTCATGATTGTGTGTGGTTCCAGTATCGTTGGCGGGAAGGGAATTGCGCAAGAGGTTGCGGATGACCGTCACCGGCGTCATCCTGAGGGACCTTGGTCCCGCAGGATCTTGCGCGTACTGCCACGCTCGCAAGCCGGCTGCACATGCGCTTCACGCCAGATCCTTCGCAAGCTCAGGATGACGCCTTCGTGAAGAAATGACATTGCGACACGCGCTCCCGAAACAAGTCAAAGCACGACGATCGTGATTCCCTGGTTCCGCCTGCCCAGATCGTGATCCTGTTTCAGCTCGGGACGGGCCTTGATGAGGGCCCACGCCTGCTCGTCCGATTTGGCCCAGTCCTCGCCAAAAATGCAGGCGCGAAGCTCCCCTCGACCGGCCATCTCGGTCAAGCGTCTTTGCACCGCAATACGAATTTCGCCGCCGGTCCCGATTGATCCGTAACCATGGACCAGCTTCACGACCCCGCATCCGGCCTGACGCGCGCGGCCCAGTTCGCGATCGAGATCTTGCAAAGCCTCTGCGACCGTAGGCATTCGCGCTTTCAGGTTGATGGTTTTGATGGGATGGCCTCAGTTGACTAAGGTACCTCAGCGGCTGAAGCCGTTCGCCAAGATTAAGCTGGGAAGGCAGCGCTTAAGCGCTGCTCCACCCTTGTCGGCGGCCGGGTCTTCGCCGTTCTTGCCTGTCTGTGGACCGCTCAATCCGCTTTGTGGGTGCGCATCCACAATGTGTTTCGCGATCCACAGCTTGCTTCCTCCCGACCCTAAGTAACCCGCGCCGAATCAGTGCCTTCTGCGATGGTTCCCCCCGTGCGATCTCTCTGGTGGGCAGTGACCCTGGAGGAAAATATGACGCAACTCAATTTGTCCGGAAGGCAGTCAAACAATACGCAGCAGAAACCAGCTGTGGAACACGAAGATGGATCGATCAAGAACCAAACCGTGGGCGCGCTGGGAGCGCTTGCGATGTTTGCCGCTGTGATCGTTATCGGCAGCTGCTCTCGAAGCACCAGGCCGGTAGCAGTGCAGCAACTCGTGCAACCCACTGCGCCAGTTTCGGCGCCCGCTCCCTCAGTTGCAACTCCGGCTCCCGCGCCGGTCGTAGCGAAGGCAAAGAAGCACCGGGCGGCGACTCTCTCTTATGTCAACCGGGAGTACGGACTCTCATTCAACTTCCCGCGAAATTACCAGCTGACGACCGGGTCGACGACCTCTGCCACGGCCGAGCCGTTGCCAATGAATTTTGCCCACCCCGGCGGAGTCGCACTGGCGGGGGTCGATATGCCCGGCAACTCGTATCCCGGAACCGACTTCAAGTCTGCCTTCCTGAACGTCAGCGTGAATCCCGGCATGACCTCAGACGCCTGTGCCCAATTTGTAGTTCCCGAGTCGAGCACAGGAACCGACACTTCAACTCCGGTAAAGATTGAGCAAGTGAAGTTTGGCGCCACTGAGTTCCATGAGGTTGAAAAAAAGGGCGGCGCGATGACGAAACAGGCAGACGCAAAGTACTATCACGCCTTCAACAACGGGGCTTGCTACGAATTTGCCCTGGGAATCGCCACGAACGATGACGGCAAGGCGGAAGAAATTACGCCGGTAGATCGTCAGGCAGTGTTTGCCCGGCTGGAAAAGATTCTGGCGACGGTAAAAATTCAGCCAGTCGTGCTGCCGGAAATCCAGACTCCGGTTCCAGCGGTAGCCGCAACCACCCCGGCCGACTCGTCAAGTCCGTCAGAACATCAGGCGGTCGCGCCAAACTTCTAGCCGGTTGGCGAATCCGCGATGGAATTACCTGGACTGCCCGCACTCGACGGCGGTCCAGGTTTTTGATTTGCCGGCGGCTGATAATAAGTTCTGAATCCGGCCCGTTGCATACCGCGAGCTGCCTCTGGATTTTTCATGAAAGTTTCCCAAACAAAGCCGGTCCGGGCATTTTCCGCCATAAGCATGGTGATTCCGGTGTCGATGGCGACTACGTCGTTGTCATACCAGTTTTTCAGCGGGTTGAAGGCGTTCACGAATCCATAGGTGCACCACGCGGCCGGATAGCGATTTTTGATGTTGCGCAGGACTCGCATTGTCGGTTGGGGAAGAAACGGAATTGAGCCGCCGGCCGCGCTGGGAACGACAGTGCCGTCAATGGGACCCATGGCTGGAGGCCCGCCCCAAACCACATAACCGGTTTCGGAATCCGAGGCGGTGATGCCCCACAAATCATCACTGTAGTTGGGAAACTGCTTTCCCAGTTCGAGGCAGAAGCGGCGATGTACATCCGTCGCGATGGCGGAGTTCTGGAAGTAATCCGCGTAGCGATCGCGTTTGCCGCGGAAATCGAACCAGGCCTGCGAATACTGATGCACGAACAACGGGGCGAACGAGCCAATGTAGCGGAGGCCGTCATATTCAAAAATATTCCGCTTCCATGCATCCCAGGTCTCCGGCTTAAGGGGATGTGAAGACGAGCCCATACCCAGCAGATACATCATCATCAACTCGCTGTAGTAATCCCAGCGGTAGGGCAGAAAGCCGGCTTCGGGCAGCCATCCGTGAGGCAGCAGGGTCGTGTCTTCAGAAAGCCATGTCCAGTCCACGCGATCGAAGATTGCGCGAGCCAGGTCGCGAATTTCGGAATTTTCGAAATGCTGCCGGCAGCACAGGAGGCCGCACAGCAGAATTGCAGTGTCTACGGAAGAGATTTCCGAGTCCCACAGCCGCTCGCCGGTGTTGACGTTGGCGAAGTGATAGAAAAATCCGCGATGATGAGGCAGGGTCTTCCAAAGAAAACGCAAACAGTTCTGAACCCGGGTGCGCGCTTCGTTCAGCGAAAGAAAGCCGCGCTTCTCTCCAATGCAGATCGCCGAGAGCCCGAACCCGGTGGCCGCGATGCTGGCGACTACGGAATTGTCGGTGGTGGCTTTGCGGGCATTGCAGCGGTCCTTGACCAGCCCGGTCTGGGGATTAGCCTGCTCCCAGAAGTAGCAGAGCGTCGTTCTCTCCAGGTCGTCGAGGAACTGGTCATCGTCTGGGGAAAGATAAGTCTTGACCGGAGGAGGCGCCGGCCGGGCGTGCTGTTCGGGCGATGGGGAGAGGAAAGAGGCGGATGCCAATTCCGCGCACGCCGGCAGGCAAATTCCCAGGCTGGCCATCTGTCTGAGAAAATCGCGGCGGGAGCGCGCTATGGGGCCAAACTTCCTCTCATCCACTTCACAAATCTAAACGATCCAGCCCTGAGGAACGACGCCCGAGCGCAAACGATGGTAACAGGAATGGTTACACCACCTGAGACTAAAGACCTTGACGAAAGATGGTGGGAGACTAAAAATCGGGTCTGCAAGCGGCCGTCGTAGAATATCTCCAGGGTGGCAGGATGACGCGAAAGCGAAGGCTGATCATGTGGACGGCGACCCTGGTCGTCGGTGGAGTAATCGCTCTGGTGATCGTGCTGACCCGCCCGCACACCCGGCCTCTGACTTTAAGCGGCGCGGTGGTCAAGCAGGACCCGGATCCCACGAAGGAACTGCCGTTGGCCGATGTTGAAATTACCGCGCTCTATCGTGGCGCGGTCATCGGCGGGGGAAAGTCGGATGCCTCGGGCGCGTACACCGTCCTGTTGCGCAACCGGCTCTGGATCGGCCGCCCGGTCACGCTCCAACTTCGGCATCCGGATTACCAACCGCTCGACTTGAAAGAGTACGTAGGCGATAAGCTATACGTTGCCCGCATGGTGCCCCTGCCACAGCAGGGCAACCCGGCAAATCGTCCTCCTATCGTGGTGTCGAACGTACTGGCCCGGTATTCCATCAAGACCACCAATACGGCCAACGTGGGCAGCGCCGTTAAGGCCTTCGAAGTCGCCAACACCGGAAACGTGCCTTGCCGCAAGCAGCCGCCCTGCTCGCCCGATGGAAAATGGAAGGCGGCGGTGGGTTCGGCGTCGCTCGATGCCGGGGAGGGAAATGAATTTCGCAACGCCCGCACGTCGTGCATCGCGGGGCCGTGTCCGTTCACCAAGATTGAAGCGGAAGATTTTTTGCAAGGCGGCCGCGAGGTAAAAGTATCGGCCCGGAACTGGTCGGATACGGCTACCTTTCTATTGGAAGCCGAAGTATTTCGGCCCATGGTCAGCGACATGGTCCGGACATCCCATCCCGTGATCTTCGGCCAGGCGCTGAACTTTACCGTGCCCGGCTCGGCGGAAGGGGTCAGCATTTTGGCCGAAATCAACGGGAATAACATCACTTTCCCCTTCGGACCGAATCTTTACCTAAGCTGGGCGGACTGCAATGCGCGCGTGAATAGGGATCAGACGAAGGTGTATCGCTGCGAGCTCAAACCAGGGTATAAGTTTCCGTAATGGCAATGTAGGCGCGAGCGCCCTCGCTCGTGCGGCAGCGCGACGGGGCACGTGGGGACAGCCGCCCTCGGCTGTCCGGCGGAGCGAAAGCTCCGCTGTTTTTCCCCTTCAGGAATTTCGCTCCAACAATAAGAGCCGTCGAGCTGCGTGGTTTGGGGTGCTACGGTTGTATCGGCCGCGAACGCTCCCCGCGCGAGCGGGGCGCTCGCGCCTACATTTATCTAACGCCCTTTGCGCGACCGGTTAACCGCTTCTCTCGCCTCTTTGTCCGCGGTGCGCCGGCGTTCGGTTTCGCGCTTGTCCCATAGCTGCTTACCTTTGGCCAGGGCAAGTTCAACCTTCACTCTACCGTTCTTGAAGTACATCCGTGTGGGGATGAGCGTCAGGCCTTTTTGCTGGGTCTTGCCGATGAGCTTGCGAATTTCTTCCTTGTGGACCAGCAATTTGCGGGTGCGCAGGGGCGCGTGGTTGAAGATGTTGCCGTGGTCGTACGGTCCGATGTGGCAGTTGAGCAGCCAGAGTTCGCCGTCTTTCAGCAGTCCGTAGGAGTCTTTGAGGTTGGCCTGTCCGGCGCGGACGGATTTGACCTCTGTGCCGGTCAGAGCCACCCCGGTCTCGAATTTTTCCAGCAGAAAATAATTATGGGATGCGACCCGGTTGACGGCGGCATCACGCTGTCCGGCGGCGGTGGGGTCGCGGCGGGGGTTCTTCTCTGCATTCGGCTTGGTCTGATGTGTAGTCGCACGCGCCATTTGATAACTAGCTTATCTTAGTCCGCAGTCACGTGGGGACAGCCGCCCTCGGCTGTCCGGCCGAGCCCGGCTCGACACGGTTTCTCTTGAACTAGAAGCAGCGGAGGGTCGCTGCGCCGGACAGCCGAGGAACGCTGCCCCCACGTGGCCGCGGCTTGCGCCTGCACGAGATTATGCATCCCAACTCATGGAGGTTGCGATCCGAAGCGCAACGAAAGCTCGTCCGAAATGGTTTTTGGCGGTAACGCCGTTGGGACTAGTCCCAATGAGTAACTGCTACCAGACCAGTAACTTCCACGGCTGAGGGCCGATGCTATAATCAGCCAGCTTACTTCTAAAATCTGCGCATTTTCAGCGGCCTAGCCCGGGGTTTTCGGCCGATCCCCGAGGGAAGACTGCCTGCGAGGGACCAGTGAAGACACGCCTGATTCGCCCGGCAGCAATCACATTGCTTGTCCTGGCGGTGGCCTTGCCTATCGCCGCCGATAGCGCCAAGTCGTTATACAACAAAGGGAAGGACGCAGAAGCTCGCCAGAATTACGAAGCCGCGTTCGATTTCTACAAGCAGGCCTACGAGCAAAAGCCCAGAGATTTGGCCTACCGCGCCTCCTACCAGCGGACCCGGTTCCTGGCCGGCGCATCGCATGTGCATCGCGGCCAGTTGTTGCGGGAAGCAGGCAAACTACAGGAAGCCCTGGGCGAGTTCCAGAAAGCGGCTGAGATTGATTCCGCAAGTTTCATTGCGCAGCAGGAAATCCGGCGCACTCAGAAATTAATTATTGACGCGGGCAGCGCACCTGCGCCGACCAGCGTAGATCGGCCGCCGACCGGCCTGCAAAAGCGAGTGCAGGAGGCCCAGGGGCCGGTCGATCTGGCCGCCATCTCGAATGTCCCCATTACTCTGAAGCTCACCGAGGATACCAAGGTCATCTACGAAACCGTGGGCAAGCTGGCGGGAATCAACGTGTTGTTCGACCCGGACTACACTTCGCGGCGGATCAAGATCGAGTTGAATGGCGTCACGCTACAGGAAGCTCTGGAAATCATCGCGCTGGAATCGAAGACCTTCTGGCGGCCGGTGACACCGAATACAATTTTCGTCGCGTCGGACAATCCTGCCAAGCGCAAGGAAATTGAACAAAGCGTCATCAAGACGTTCTATCTCGCGAACCTTTCGCAGCCGACGGAGTTGCAGGACGTGGTGAACGCACTGCGTCAAATCCTGGAAATTTCCCGCATCCAGCCCCTGCCTTCGCAGGGCGCGCTGGTGGTGCGCGGAACTCCTGACCAGATTGCGCTGGCGGAAAAATTAGTCGGCGATCTGGACAAGGCGCGTCCGGAAGTGATCGTCGAAGTCGCCATCATGCAAGTCAGCCGCGACAAGACGCGGAACCTGGGAATCAGTCCGCCTACCAGTGCTACGGTTGCCCTGCAGAATAACCTCAACACGACCACAAGCACCGGCACCGGCACCTCGACGACCGGCACCAGCACTTCGGGGACCGCGAACCAGGTCAACCTGAACCGGCTGGGGAACCTGAACGCGACCGACTTTACGGTCACGATTCCGCCCGCCACGGCCACCGCGTTGTTCAGTGACAGCAGCACCAAGATCATTCAGAATCCGCAGATCCGCGCGGTGGACGGACAGAAAGCTTCGCTGAAGATCGGCGACAGGATTCCGATCGCGACCGGATCATTTCAGCCCGGCATCGGCGGCGTGGGCATCAATCCTCTCGTCAACACACAATTTCAATACACCGACGTCGGCGTGAACATCGACATTACGCCCAAGGTGCATGCCGGGCGCGAAGTCACGTTGAAGATCCTGATGGATATTTCCTCGGTGACCGGGCAGTCGAACATTGGCGGCATCAGCCAGCCCGTGATCGGCCAGCGCAAGATCGAACATGAAATCCGTTTGAAGGAAGGCGAAGTAAATATCCTGGGTGGCATTTTGGAGGACCAGGACATCAAGTCCCTGAGCGGCATCCCGGGGCTGGCGCAGATTCCGATTCTGAAATACTTCTTTGCCCAGAGCAACGTCGAGCACAAGGAAAACGAGATCGTGTTTGCCCTGATCCCGCACATTATCCGCTCGCGCGATGTTACCGACCTGAATGAGCGGGCTCTGGAAGTTGGCACAGCGTCGGCTATCGAGTTGCGTCGGGCCGCCCAGTCGCCGCCTCCAGTGCCGGCGAACGATGCAGCCCCGCCGGCCGCACAGGCTCCGATGCCGACACCTCCGTCGCAACCCGCACCACAGACGGCTGCAGGCACCGCGAGTTTCGCATTCGATCCGGCCAGCATGACACAGGCGCAAGGCTCTACTTTCGCGATCAACGTATTGATGCGGGGGGCACAGAACATATACTCCGTGCCTTTGCAGGTAAGCTACGATCCCAAAGTTCTGCAGGTGGTAAACGTTTCGAACGGGGGTCTACTTTCGCAGGATGGACAGCCGGTAGCGCTGGTGCATCGCGACGACGATACCACGGGAGCGCTGCAGATCACCGCGACCCGGCCACCGGGAGCCACCGGCGTTTCAGGGCAGGGCACCGTAGTGACTCTAACTTTCCTGGCTAAGGGGAGCGGACAATCCACTCTGGCCATCTCGAAAGGCGGGGCGCGGGATCCAGCCATGCAGGCCGTGGCTGTAGCCGGGGCCGTGGCCACCGTCACGGTACAGTAGCGCATGACGGCTTAAAGTCCAGTCCGTTTTCGACGATAATGTCTGATGAAGTTTGCTGCCTTGAAACCCGCCTCTACTCGTGGTCCACTCGGGTTCACGCTCATTGAGCTGATCGTGGCCACCGCCATCCTGGTGATCCTGACCGGACTGGCCCTGCCCATGGCGCGTGTGGTCATCAAGCGCGAGAAGGAACGCGAGTTGCGAAGCGCTCTCTGGGAGTTGCGCGATGCCATCGACCGCTACAAGGATGCCGCCGATCGCAACGCGTTCCAGATCAAGGTAGGTACCGAAGGATATCCTCCGGATCTCGATACCCTGGTGAAGGGTGTTGACGTGGGCGGCAAGAAGGTACGCTTCCTGCGCCGCATTCCGCAGGACCCGATGACCGGCAGCACGGAATGGGGTCTGCGCTCCATGCAGGACGATCCCGATTCGGATTCATGGGGCGGGCAGAACGTGTTTGACGTATTCACCAAGGCGCAGGGCACGGGACTCGACGGCACGGAATACAAGACCTGGTAATGGCGAAACCAAGAAACAGCCGCGGCTTCACCCTGATTGAGCTGATGATCGTCATCAGCATGATCCTGATCCTGGTGTCGATTTCGGTTCCGGCCTACAACCAATCCATCCTGCGAGCCAAGGAGTCGGTGCTGAGGCAGGACCTGTTCCAGCTGCGCTCGCTCATTTCGCAATACACCCTGGACAAACAGAAAGCGCCGCAATCACTCGACGACCTGGTGCAGGCGGGCTACATCAAGCAAATCCCGATGGATCCCATGACCGGCAGCAACAGCACCTGGACGGTCGATCAGGAAGACACGGTGATGTCGGTCGACCAGCAGGAACCCGGCATCAGCGACGTGCACAGCGGAGCGGCACAGACCTCGAGCGACGGCACTGCCTACAGCACCTGGTAGGGCTATGGGTTGTGTGTATCTGGTTATGTGGTCGCGGACGACTCGCCCGCGGCTTTAGACTTGCACTCAAAGTTTCGCGGGCGAGTCGCCCGCGACCACATGAACACAAACCAAACAATCTCCCCGACATTTGAACACTTCCCGCCCAGGCACTAACATCTAACCATGCCGGTTGAAACCGAAATCACTCCCTCAACCTACACCCCGATCCGCGCGCCACGGGGCACCCAGATCTCCTGCAAAGGCTGGCAGCAGGAAGCCGCCATGCGCATGCTGATGAATAACCTCGACGAAGAGGTCGCGGAGCGGCCGAAGGATCTGGTGGTCTATGGCGGCACGGGACGGGCAGCCCGCAGCTGGGAGGCGTATCACGCAATCGTGGCGTCGTTGAGAAACCTTGAGAATGGCGAAACTCTGCTGGTCCAGTCCGGCAAGCCGGTGGGTGTGTTCAAGACCCACGACTATGCGCCGCGAGTGCTGATTGCGAATTCCAACCTGGTGGGGCACTGGTCCAACTGGGAGAAATTCAACGAACTGGAGCGCGCCGGCCTGATGATGTACGGGCAGATGACTGCAGGCTCGTGGATCTACATCGGTTCGCAGGGAATTGTGCAGGGAACGTTCGAGACGTTCTCGGCGGCGGGAGAAAAACATTTTGGCGGCGATCTCGCAGGCCGGCTGATCGTCAGCGGAGGCATGGGCGGCATGGGTGGCGCACAACCGCTGGCCGCAACCATGACCGGTGCGGCTTTCCTGGGGATTGACGTCGACGCCGAGCGTATTAAGAAGAGGCTAAAAACGGGATACTGCGACTTCATGGTCACAACCCTCGACGAAGCGCTGCGCATCCTGAAAAACGCAGTGCGCAAAAAAGAAAATGTTTCGGTTGGGCTAGTGGGGAATTGCGCCGATATTATTCCCGAGCTGGCCGAGCGCGGCGTGCTGCCCGACATCCTGACTGACCAGACTTCGGCACACGATCCGCTGAATGGCTACGTTCCGAGCGGAATGACGCTGCCGGAAGCATTGGAGTTGCGGCAGCGCGACCCGCATGCCTACCAGGAGAAATCTTTAGATTCGATGGCGCGTCATGTCGAAGGCATGCTGCGCCTGCAGAAAATGGGTGCGGTAACTTTTGATTATGGCAACAACATCCGGACGTTCGCCTTCCAGCGCGGAGTGAAGAACGCCTACGACTTTCCCGGTTTTGTTCCAGAGTACATCCGCCCGCTCTTTTGCGAGGGCCGCGGACCGTTCCGCTGGGTTGCGTTGTCGGGCGATCCCTCTGACATTGCCGTTACCGATGACCTGGTGCTGCAGATGTTTCCAGAAAACAAGATTCTCCGCCGCTGGATTGACCTGGCGCGCAAACGCATCAAGTTCCAGGGATTGCCGGCGCGCATCTGCTGGCTGGGATACGGCGAGCGCGCGCAATTCGGCCTGGCCATGAACAATTTCGTGAAGCAGGGGAAAATCAAGGCGCCGATCGTCATCGGCCGCGACCATCTCGATTGCGGATCAGTCGCATCCCCATTCCGCGAAACCGAAAGCATGAAAGATGGGAGCGACGCCGTAGCCGATTGGCCGCTGCTCAACGCCCTGCTCAACACCGCGGCGGGAGCGTCCTGGGTTTCAATCCACAATGGCGGCGGTGTGGGCATTGGTTATTCGCTGCACGCCGGCCAGGTCACGGTCGCTGACGGCACGGAAATGATGGCTAAGCGAATCGAGCGGGTGTTAACGACGGACCCGGGCATGGGCGTGATCCGCCACGTAGACGCAGGCTACGGCGAGGCAAAAGACTTCGCGAAGAAGACCGGCGTGAAGGTGCCGATGGTGAAGTAGGAGGGCCGCCGGTACAGCCGTGTGGGGCGGACACTCTTGTCCGCCTTTGACTTTTGGAGCCAGACCAACTCATCAAGATCCAAAGCAAAATCAACCCCAAAAAGCGGCGGACAGGAGTGCCCGCCCCACACAATTAGTAGAGCCTGCCTGCTCGGCCTGGAGAGGTCGGAGACCCGTTCCTACACAGTCGCTGCTAAACTAAGCGTCGAGTGACTCCTCCAATTAAGAACGAGAATCCAAACCACCCGCTGCTGCTAGTCAACATCAGCCAATTGCTGACCCTGCGATCCCGAACCCCCGGCCCCCGCCGCGGTCCCGACCTCGGAGAACTCGGCATCATCAAGGATGGCGCGGTCCTCTGCTCAGGCGGAAAGATTGTCTTTGCCTGCCGAACAAAAGACGCGCTGCGCGATCCCTGGCTGAAACGAAATCGCAAAAAGATAGTCGAGATTGATTGCGCCGGACAGGTTGTCCTCCCTGGATTCGTTGACTCGCATACCCATCCGGTATTCGTCACGCCCAGGCTGGTGGATTTCGAGAAGCGCATTGCCGGAGGAACCTACGAACAGATCGCAGAAGCAGGCGGCGGAATTCGTTCGAGTGTCGAGGGCGTGCGCAAGGCCGGGAAAAAGCGGCTGGTGGAAAAAGTGCTGGACGTTTTTCACCAGATGGCCGAGCAGGGAACCACCACGATCGAAGCCAAGTCGGGATACGGATTGACAGTCGACTCCGAAATCAAATCGCTGAAGGCCATCCGCAGCGCGGCCGCCAAATGGCCAGGCACGGTGATCGCGACCCTGCTGGGCGCGCATGTTGTCCCCAAGGAATTCCACCGGCGATCGCAAGAATATGTGGAGGTCGTCTGTAGCGAGATGATCCCGCTTGCGGCCGAACAAGAGCTGGCACAATTTGTGGACGTATTCACCGACCGCGGAGCCTTTAGCGCACAAGACACCGAAAAAATCTTTGACGCCGCCAAGAAACATGGCCTGGGAGCGCGGGCTCACATCTGCCAGCTAAGCGAAACTGAGTTGCGCCCGCTGTTGCGCTTCAACATCGCGTCCCTCGACCACCTGGATCACGTCAGCGACGAGGACATACGGCAACTCGCCAAATCCGAAACCGTTGCAACGCTGGTGCCGGGCGCGAATTATTTTCTGGGCCTGGAAAAATTCCCTCCGGCACGCAAATTGATCGACGGCGGAGCGGCGGTAGCACTGGCCACAGACTACAATCCCGGTTCGTCCCCAACCGCCAGCATGCCCTTTGTACTGTCGCTGGCCTGCACGCACCTGCAGATGTCTCCCGCCGAGGCCATCGCCGCAGCGACCGTCAACGGAGCCTGGGCTTTGCGAATGCAGGAGCGAAAGGGATCCATCGAAGCAGGAAAGGACGCGGACGTGGCCGTGTTCGACGTAGAAGACTATCGCGAAATCGCCTACTGGGTGGCGTCGAACCGCTGCGCATTTTCCGTTCTGAACGGCGCCGTGGCGTCATCGCGGCCCCGCTAACGGCACCGCGGCGCGCCGGCGATTTGAGCGAACCCGACTCCATTGCTATAATCGTGCCTGTTCCAAACGCTTCCAGCTTAGTTGACCGCCCGCACTGACTGGCAATTCCGTCCAAGTCCTCGCGTGCCCCACGACGCGCCCGGCGCCGGCAGACAAGCTGTGAGCCAAAAACGTGGCCAGGTAGCTCAGGTGGTAGAGCGCAGCCCTGAAAAGGCTGGCGTCGGCGGTTCAACTCCGTCCCTGGCCACCATCATTCCAAAGGACTTGTGCGCTTTCGCCGGTTTTATTCAGCCCAAGGTTTGGCCCAAGATACGTCACTGAATCGTCTCCCTGAGCAGGTGAGCCTTGTCTCCGAGCAGTAGCTCCAGGAACTTGCCTTGTGCTTCGAGCTTCGATTCCTGGTCGGACTGCGCGTAGAGTTGCATGGTTGTCCTCACGTCTTCATGACGAAGGATGCCCTGCACCGTCTTTGGGTCACACTTCAGCTTCACCAGCGCCGAAGCGAGGGAATGACGGAAGTTGTGAAAACCGAAGCGGACTCGTTCGTCTTCCTTGATGACGCCGGCCTTGACGGCAGCAGGACGCAGATACTTCTGCGCCATGATGGAAGCCGACAGTGGCTTCTTGCCCTTGAGCCGAAAGCTGGGGAAGACGTAATCGTTATCCTTCGCAAAAGGCGTCCCCTCCCTCCACGCCATCAAAAAGCCGGCAAGTATCGGGTGCATGGGCACCGGGGCTTTCGAGGCTCTCGACTTGGGAGCCTTGAACTGTGCCCATACGTAAGCACGCTTCACTTCGATCACCTGCTCTTCGAAGTCCAGATCCATCCACATTAGGCCGAGGACCTCTGATACTCGGAGAGCAGTCGCCGCATCTGTAAGAACCAGAGTGCGTCGAGGCTCCGGGATGTTCAGCAGGATCTCGAAGGCTTGCCGTGGATTCATGATGACCGCGGTATAGCTGCTCGTCGTCTTCTGCCGAACCCAATTCATGGGGTTGGCCGACTCGTCGCGAGGGATGAGCGCATAACGCTGCCCGTGCTTGTAGACGAGATTCATTACCCGCCGGATCTTGTCCAGAGTGGGGTTCTCTAGGTTCTCGATCCGCTTCACTTCCCTCAACCACTTTTCGACTTCGAGCGGTTCGATCGCCAGCGGCGACTTCCGGCCAAAGCGAGGAATCACTCGCTTGTTCAGAATCCGCTTATAAGTCTCCGCAGTCGTATATGCCTTCTCGATGGTTGCGTTCGACTGGTCTTGCTGGAGCTCGTTCTCCATATAGTGTTGGCAGAGCTGCCCGTATGTCTTCGGCTTGCCACGGAAGGGTTGATGTTGGTTTGCGTTTTCCCTGAGCCGCTGGCGATCCACTTCCAGCAACGCATCCTTTTCGTTTGAGCCGATATTTTTCACCAGACCGAGTGCGGTCTTGTGTTCGACTCTCTTTCCATCGGAACGCGTAACCTGAAAGCGATACACCCACGTTGGGCCGTCTGATCTTTGCTCAATACGAACAGAACCGTTCTGATACCTGGCCATTCAAATCCTCCTGTTTGCTGGCTCAGGTGGCTGCAGTCGCGAGTTTACTGCACAGCACAGAGAGCGGTCTACCTCCGAGAGTTTGAACCTCCAGTCCTTCTTCTTCGAATCGGGATCCAGAGCGTGCCCTGGAATCTTGCCCGCTCTCACCTTCTGAAGCAGGGTGCGACGCGTGATGCCCACAAAGGCCGCAGCTGTATCAGCGTCGACGAACGGTTCTTGGTTTTGGGACAGTGGGGCTGAGACAAGAACAGGCTGGGCTGGCATATCGACTCCAAACTAACGGAATTCAATGAAAGACAGAGTTAGTCAAGAGTTGCCGAAAGGGAGGCAATCCATCTTTCGTTAAGATGTAGGAAGTGTCGAATTCCATCAGAATCCGCCAAACATTTGGTTCTCGGCCACGCACCGTCGCCGAGCAGCACGGCCTGCTGGCCAGGTTCATGCCCAAACCCTATTCCAGGATTCGTCTGCAGAACTTGGGCTCTCGCCGCTCGCATTCTCTTGTGCCTTCTTCTGCCGTGTGTCTCCGGGAAATCTCCGACAAAGCCAATGCCCGTCTCTGGACTCCAAATCTGAATTGGAGCAAAGAATCAGATGGCACTGAAAACTGAGTCCGAAAAGGCGTTCGAACGCTATTTAGATACCCTGAGCGTAAAATGGAGTTCCGTTCCGCCCTCGGCTCAAAAGCAGCCCGACTACAAAGTCGAACACAGATCGCGGATATGCCTATTTGAAGTAAAGGAATTCGACGAACCCGCCATAAAACCGACTGGGGGATTCAGTCCTTGCCCCCCGATTAGAAAGAAGATTCGAAAAGCCGCGGAAAAGTTCAAACAGCATCGAGACGATTGCTGCTCCTTGGTGCTCTGGAATAGCAATTTCCACCGAAGCGTCCAGCCACAGGCCGTCATCTCCGCAGCCTTTGGAGAGTACCTCCGCCAGACGGACAGTCCTGTCGGAGCCGAGCCAAGCCGTTATCACTACTCCGGACGCGCGGAGTTAAGACCTGACTGCAACACGACGTTCAGCGCAATTGCGATTTTGGCTCCCTACCAACTCAATCACCTATGGCTCGATGTTTGGAAAAGATTGGACGCCATGAGGCAGCAAGGGCATGAGATCGAGACATCCGACCAATTCGAGTTGCTCCATCAGCTTTCTCCCGAGGGCGGCACGAGCTATTCGTATCAGGGGACGATCCGAACCATAGTGCTTGAGAATCCCTACGCAAGAATTGCCTTCCCCCCCGAATGGTTCGCTGGTCCATTCGATCAGCGCTGGCGCATGCAGTCCGGTTGATTCAGGTTGGCTTTCATTGGTTCTGAGCTACAGCGTCTCAAGAATGATGGAGTGCCATTCATTTACTTGTGACCCGCGCCCAGATCCCCCTACCGCATAGTACCCGCCACTGGCTTTTGGACCTTCTCCAGCTTAGAATTCAACGTTCCCCCAATAGCTCAACATGTGAAGAGGTAACAACTAGATGCCGCGAGGAAAGACCAGCGGCGGCAAGCCGCCAAAGCGTCCGATAGAGCGCTATGAGCACACTGACAAGAAACGAATCAACAACCCGCCAGTGGGGTTGGTGACACCGGAAACCGATCCGGTTGCACCCACGCATAAAACATACGACTACGTCGCCCCAGTGCCATCGGTGAAGCCTCGCCAGGAACTGGCTTACGATCCGCATCTCGATCCGAAACTGGTGTGGGCGGGGAAAAAGGAGCACACCTCCTTTGAAGTGCCGACCGTTTCCTTGCACGTACATGAGCGGATCGACCGCCACACGATCATTGATGCAGTGCGAAAACGTAACGGCAATGCATTACCAGTTCAACCATCGTTATTTGAACGGAGAGAAGAAAACCCGCCCCTGCGAGAAGGCATTGACTTCTACCGTCATGCTCACGGTTGGTCAGATCGTCTGATTGCAGGCGACTCACTTCTGGTCATGAACTCCCTACTCGAAAAGGAAGGAATGGCAGGCCAAGTACAGATGGCCTATATCGATCCACCGTATGGCATTAAGTGGGGATCTAACTTCCAGCCCTTTGTGAACAAACGGGATGTTAAAGATGGCAAAGATGATGATCTGACCCAGGAACCTGAGATGATCCGTGCGTTCCGCGACACATGGGAACTCGGGATTCATTCCTATTTGACGTATTTGCGGGACCGACTGCTGCTAACCAAGGATCTGCTGAGCTCAAGCGGGAGTGTGTTCCTGCAGATCAGTGACGACAACGTCCACCACGTCCGCGAATTGCTAAATGAGGTGTTCGGCACAGCGAACGCCATGCCTACTATCGTGTTTCGGAAAACCACCGGCGCGGGTAGCCCAACCGGATATGTCGAGGCGATTCCCCAAACATTTGATTATGTTCTCTGGTTTGCCAAAGAGCGCGAAAAGGTGAAATTCAATCGCCTTTTTCTCACAAGAAAGTTTGAGGACGATCAAAACTTCTCTTGGGTTGAAGAGTCGGATGGAAAGCGTCGACAGATCCCCAACAATGAACGGACAAATGACCTCGGGCCGGGGCATCGTTCCCGGCAGCCCGCGTGGTTCTGCGCGCACGAGCAGAGACAGCAGGAAGAAAGCACCGACCTGGCCCTCGAAGAGGCTTCCTGCCGGTCCGCTCGCTGCCGGGCTTGTTCCTTGACTCACCACGGGACCAATATCATCCGGCTTCTCGAATGCGCCTTTCGTCGAGTTCTTCATTGACGGAACATCGTCCCTTATCCGCGCGCATTTCTAATCTTCTAACGACGCGCGGATCTCATAACAATTACATCTCATTGGAGCAGACATTTCTAGCCTCGACGAAACACCTCCAACTAACCAGCGACAACCCCATTTAAGTTCAGCGGTAAGCAACGCCATCTTCCCTCCACTTCGTCCTCTTCCGGGTGGACGCCGCTTGGCCGCGGCTCGGACGGGCGTTTCGGACTGCGCCGGTTTCGCGCCAAACTAACCCCAACCCCGTTTGGCACTCACCGCGCTTTCACTCACGCCCTGCCACCCTCCTTCGGCCTCCGTTCTGTCCCTTTCACCGTTCCGCCTTGTTTCTTCCCGCTGCCGCTCTAGTGAAGAAAGAAACAAGCCGGAAACGGCAGAAAGGGAAAAAACATGAAATTAGAAGAAGTCAACACTCACCGCGCTTGCGGAGTCAGCCACCAATCCCCGCAAACGCTTTGATGCAAAGAGCCTTGAAGAACTGGCCGCCAGCTTCAAGACGCAAGGGATTCTAGCCCCTCTTCTGGTACGCGAACTGGAGGAAAGTAAGTGCGAAGTTGTAGCCGGGGCACGTCGCCTCAGAGCGGCGAAACTGGCGGAACTCGAAAACCTTCCCATCCGCGTAGTCAAGTTGACCCCGTAAGTGTCAGAGCAAACACGCGGTTGACAGATTGAATCCGCAGCCAGGCCGACTTCGCCGACGCTTGACCAGTAAATTCTCAGGCGGCGGACCCCTACGAGATGGCCACCGGCGGCCCGGCGTTCGAAGGCAAGAGCAAGCCCAACTTGATCGCGGCGATCCTGGACACAGATCCTCCATGCCGCGCTCCTGCAGGGCGCGCAACCCAGGATTTTTGATTTTCTTTCGTAGAAGCACCTCGGTCCCAAGCGGCGGGGAGCAGCAGCCAAAAGCATAGCGCAGAACACACTAATTCTGTCCGTACACTGGG
>CAWEZS010000015.1:0-55272 GCA_963813645.1 Terriglobia bacterium | reverse complement strand
ACGCCGGCTGTCACCGTGTACTGGAAGCCGTAAGGATTTCCAATCGCGATCGCCAGCTGTCCCACTCGCAGCTTCTGAGAATCTCCCAGCGGCGCAGCCACCAGGTGAGGCGCATCGTTATCGGGAATATCCACGCGCACAATAGCCAGGTCGGTCGCGGGATCGTCGCCGATCGTGTGAGCAGGGAATCGCCGCCCATCGGCGAAAGAGACCTGAATTCGCGTGGCTTCGTGGACGACGTGGCTGTTGGTGAGAATCAGCCCGTCGGGCGTGAACACGAAACCCGAGCCGCCACCTTGCCGTTCCCGGGGCTCGCCCGAGCGGCTTTTGCCCGCTTGTGCAACATCAATCTTCACCACGGATGGGCTGAGTTTCTCGGCGGCGCCCACTACCGCCTGCGAATAGGCATCGAGCAAAGCAGAATCGTTGACCGGGCTACCACTCGAGGTCTGGACCGAAGGCTCGGAGTAATTCGTAACAGAAACGAGAGTTACTTCCTGGTTCATATCTGCTAGATGAACAAAATAATGTTTGGGATTCAGTTACACCCCTAAATCCTCGTCATCCTGAGCGGAAGGATTGCTTCGCTTTCGCGAAGCAATCACGGAGTCGAAGGACCCCTATCAGCTTAACGGCTGCTTGAAGTCTTGGTTCGGGGCGCGATTGCAGAGCATCGCTTGAAACGTTCGTGGAAAGGTAGGGCCTTCGACTCCGCAGACCGGTTCGTCCGAATCGGCCTACTCCGCTCCGGATGACAAGTTACTGCTTGGGCCGCAGCCGGGTGGCTACCGTGGGCAAAATGCACGCATTCGAAGCATCGGTCAGCGATTCCTGCAGCGCTGCGCCGACCAAAGAGAGTTCTTCTGGCGACATCAGACGCTGCATGCCCTCAAATAACTCGCGCTCTTCCTTGCGAATGTGGGACGCCAGTTTTTCCACCAAGGCTTGTAAACCGGCCACATGCAATTTGCGCGCGGCGGCGCGGGAAAAGAAATCGCGCAGCAAAACATGTCCGGTGAGCAGTTCCTGGACTAGCGGTTGCAACTCCGGAAATCGTGAAGCTGCCGGAAACAACTCTTTTTCTTCGGCGGCAAAGTGGAAGGTGATCTCTTGTTCGAAGATCTGCTGGATTTCCGCCTGCCATGCTTCCAGGTCCACCCCACCCGCCTGGATGGCGCGATCCAGGCGCACACACAGCGCCAGGCAATGCTGGTGCTGGTGGGAAAGAGGGATCAGGTTCTTGTCTCGAAGCATGATTGTTCTATTCTCCGCGTAGCGCAACCATAGCGCAACCAAAGCTGCGCCATGGCTGGTGACGCCCGTCACTTAAGATGAAGGGAACTGGCTAGTGGATTCAGGCTCCGGCGGTCACTGCCTCGGACACCGCTTCCTTGATCGCCGGCCGCAGGGTCAGCCAATCGGTGCGTACGCTGTCCCACTCCTGAATCAACATTCCATAAGATTCGAAGAACTGGCGGATTCGTGGCCGCTCCCAGCCGACCGTTTCCTCCAGGATCGGTCCGAGGACCGCCAGGGCGTTGGTGCTGAGGACCGTCCTACGGGCAATCTGAGAGATGTGCTTGGATTCCGACACCGCAATGGTGAACCCGTCGCGCAATTTGACGTGCAGCATTACATTGATGTCCGAGCTGCCATCGCCGGTGTAGATGATGTGGTCCGGCCCGATCTGTAGCTCAGCCTGCAACTGGTCAAGCGCTGCGACCTTGCCGTATCCAGCTGTTGCCCGTACCAGGCTCTCGATCTCGCCCGCGGCGTTGTAGATGAACTCCGTTCCGTAGATATGGTCCTGCGGAACGATGCCCTCGAGCGCTGACTGAATGACCTCAACCGGAGACGCAGAGAGAACATAAAAGTCGAAGTGATAGCCATCCACTCCGTTCTTCAACACTTGGTAGAGCAACTCGATGTTTTCTTTCAGGCGAATGGTCTTGCCGACCTGGTAAAGATGTTGCTTGCGTACTTTCTTGCGGAACTCTGGATCGTGCAATAGCAGATAGGACAACTCTGCCCCCTGCTGTACCAGGTTCAGCTTGGCCATACCCTGCGCCTTACGCTCAAATTCCGCGGTCGGGATGCCCACCAGCTCGCTCAGCACATACCCGGAATCGTCAAAAGTAAGGGTCTGGTCAAAATCACTCGCAAAAAGGTAACGCTTCAAAGGTTTATCTGTCATACGAATTAGATTCGCCCGGGACCCGAATGGCGCATAAATAACATCGATAGCGAGCATTACCAAAGTGATAAACGGGGGGCGGGCCTCAAGGGAAGTTGTTGAGGGCGTTGGCTCAGCGGCATTCTGCAACGAATTGAAGGCCTCGCGGCCTGAGTGCCTATTTGGGCGTATTGCCGGAAGGTGCGCACGCATGCCTGTGGTGCCTTTACTAATCTGTGCGCACCATTGAGAATGGAGGTATCCCAAAAGGGCAATAGGAGCAGGTCCAACTATGGCAGCTACCGGGGAACTCATCCGTCTCATCAACTACGTCGACGACATCAACACGACGCTGCGCCGCATCAGCGCCTCCATTCCTCTGATGGAAGCCGATGAGCGCAAGCGTCTCGCCGAAAATATTCGCTCCGCCAGCACCAACCTGAACTCCGTCCTGGGACAACTGGAAAAGGGGCAGTAGTGGCTGTGGTCCAGACCATCGCCGTCATCGGCGCTGGTCCCGTGGGCCGAGGCATTGCGCAGCTGGCTGCCCAGGGTGGCTACCGCACGATCCTGGAGGATTTGCTGCCCAACGCGCTGCGCCGGGCGGAGAGCGAAATTCGCATTCAACTTGACCGTGCCGTGGACTCAGGCGGGGTTACGGCTGATGCTGCCAATCTGGCTTTTTCCCGTCTGGAGTATGCCGGCACTGTCGAAGACGCTGCCCGCCAGGCCGACCTGGTGATCGAGGCGGTTCCGGAAGAACTGGAATCGAAGATCGAGATCTTCACCCTGCTCGACAAAATCTGCCGTCCCGGCACCATCCTGGCTTCTCATCTCTCGTCCCTGAGTATCACCGAGATTTCCCGCGCCACCTATCGCGCGCGGAATTGCCTGGGCATGCATTTTGCGGAACCGGTTGATCGCGAGAGAAGGCTGGAAATCATCCGCGGCCGGGAGACCGACGACTATACCCTCGCCACCGCGGTGGAAGTGGGAAGGCGCATGGGGAGAGAAATCACGGTGGTAAGTGACGCGGAAGGATTCCCTGGTTAAACATGTAGCGCCGGCGTCTCGCCGGCTGTCCCGAGGGCGTCTCGCCCTCGAAGGCGGGGGCGGCGGGACACCCCCGCGACAGCGCCGGGACGGGCGGCGCTACCAAAACCTACTTGTTGATATCCTCCTTCGCTTCCAGGCGCTTGGCGTACGCCTGTAAGGGCTGCTTTTGCCCGTCGGGCGCGCCGGCGACGGCTATGTTCATTTCTTTGGCTGCGTTTGGGAAATCGCCCTGTGCGGAATACATGCGCGACAAGCCAACGTGAATGATCCACTGATCAGGATTTTTCTTGGCGTTGTCGCGGTAGATGGCAAACGCCTCGTTCTGCTTGCCGTCAAGTTGCAGCTGGCGAGCGTAGCCGTGCAACTGGACGGCATTTGCCATGGCGAGCGCCTTGTTGCGCGCGGCGGTGGCTTCGTCTTTCCGGCCCAGGGCTTCCAGCACCTTCGACTTGGTTATGAAATTGTCGTAGCGCGCTTCACTCAGGATCGACTTGTCGGAGTACTTCAGCGCTTCTTCGAGGTCGATCTTTTCCTGGAGCAGGTAGTTAGCTGCGTCGTCCCATCCGTCCCACGCGTATTGGGCCAACCCGCGAAGCTGGTTATGCAGGTTCTGCTCTACGATTTCATGGGTATTCACGCCGACCTTGAAAGGAACGGCGACCTTCTCCCAACGCATGGTGACTACCGAAGCATCCGGACCCACATCGTCGAAGTCGTAGGCGAGGGCTTCGTGAAACTCCGCAGCTTGGGGCTTTACCGTGACCCGGAGTGCGTCCTCGGCCTGGTCATAGGTGAAGCTCCCCCATGAGGTCGAATTCTTTGAGAAGATGACAGTCCACTCATTTTCTCCCGGAATCATGTGCAATCCGTAGGTGCCCTTGGGCAGGGGCTTGCCCTCAATGGTTACCGGATCCGTGAACTTGATCGTCGTATTTTCGTTGGCGCCAGCACGCCACACCTGGCCGTAGGGCACGAGGCCGCCCCACACTTTGCGCTTATTGACCACCGGGCGGTGATAGTTGACGGTGACATCGGTAATTCCAATTCGTTGCGATACCACGGCATGCTGGCTGGGCCGCGGCAGATCCAAAAGGAATGACTGCGCATGACCCAGGGACCCAAGCAGCAGCAATCCTTCGATCGCAAACAGAACACGAACAAACAGTTTGAACACGGTGTAACCTCCCGAAATTGTATTTTTTGGTGAAAATAACGGGTGCCCGGGCAAATCGGAACGGTCGATTAGACGCTATGCCTCCGGCCTGGTTAGCACTGCGGCTGGGGAAGGCGGTGCGACCCGAAAATGGGGCTATCCTTTTGCCCTGCAACACGGTCTAAAGACTGCCGGCACGATTGTGGGAACCAACCGCGGTTCGGCGGCGTAATAAATATTGAACTTGAGGCGGGTACGGGCCAGGTCTACTTCCTGGCTTTCTTGGTTGCCATTGAAACGATAAGCTTATGAACGTGCTCCTCGAAATCGTTCGTCAGTCCCTGGCCACGCTATGGGCGCACAAACTGCGTTCTTTTCTGACCATGTTCGGCATCGCCTGGGGCGTCGGTTCATTGCTGCTGCTGGTGGGTCTGGGAGAGGGCTTCCGCAGCGGGCAGGTGAGGAACCTGGCGACTCTCGGCCAGGACATTATGTTTATCTTTCCGGGAAGAATTCCGGCGGTGGCGGGAAACCTGCAATCCGGGCAGACTTATCACTTTACATACGAAGATTACCTCGCCATCCGGAATGAGGCTCACACCTTGCGCTTCGTGTCTCCGGTGATCAACCGCGAGGACATCCGCGCCGTGAGCGAGTATGGTTCGACCAACGGCCAGGTATTCGGAGTGATGCCGGAATATAACCAGATTCGCAATGTACCCATTGGGACTGGCCGCTGGCTCAACGATGAGGACAACACGGAACACCGGCGGGTAGCCGTAGTCGGTTGGGAGCTGCTGAAGAATGTCTTCCCTGGCCGTCCTGCCGTGGGCGCGACCATGCTGCTGAACGGCATTCGTTTTGACGTCATCGGGGTGCTGGCCAAAGTAGGGAAAGACGGCAACAACGGCACCAATGCCCGCATCTTCGTTCCGGTTGAGACCATGCGCAACCTGTTTCCCCTGAAGCAGGAGAACTCCGAGAGCGCCCTTTCGTTCATCAACTACCGGCCGTTGATCAAAGCCGAGCACATGCGCTCCAAACAGGAAATTCACCAGATCATTGCCCGCCGCCACGGCTTCGATCCCAAACTGGAAGACGCATTCGAAGATTGGGACACCATTGAGAATTCGCAACGCGTAGACAAGATCTTCGATGCCATGGATTATTTTCTTGGTGTGGTGGGGTTTGTGACTCTTGCCCTGGGGGCAATCGGCATCGTCAACATCATGCTGGTCTCGGTGGCTGAGCGCACCCGCGAGATTGGCCTGCGCAAAGCATTGGGGGCAACTTACAAAAATATCTTGACCCAGTTCTTTGTGGAAGGCGCTTTTCTCACCGTCTTCAGCGGAGGAATCGGACTCTTGATTGCGACTGCTTTCGTGACCGCGCTGGCCCAACTGCCGGCTCCGCAGGGATTTGACACGCCGCGCATCGTCCCCATGTCGGCCCTTGCAGCGATTCTCTCCCTGGCGGTTGCCGGCATCGTGGCTGGAATCTATCCGGCGCGGAAGGCGGCGCTGCTGGCCCCGGTCGAAGCCATGAGGCAGGAATAGCCGTGATCCACGAGCTCGGAACCCAGGCCTACAGCGCGCTGCGCCACAACAAGCGCCGCAGCATCCTTACCATGCTGGGTATGGCCTGGGGCATCGCTACCGTGGTGCTGCTGCTGGCTTATGGGGCGGGCTTCGAGCGTGGTTTGTGGGTGGCGTTCCGCAGTTTCGGCACCAACCTGGTCTTCGTGTTTCCCGGTCGCACTTCGCATCAGGCAGGCGGCACCAAGGCGGGCAGTGAAGTCCGTCTTACAATCAAAGATCTCGACTACATCCGCGACGAAGTGCCTCTGCTCAAACGGCTCTCGCCCGAGGTGTTCAAACAATGCAACGTGGCCTGGGGCACGCGCAGCGCCAACTACGGGGTGAGCGGCGTGTACGCGAATTATGCCCGCATGCGCCGCATGGAATTTGCCGAAGGCGCTCCGTTCGGCGAAGCGGAGGACTTCACCCATGCGCGCGTAGCTTTTATCGGAGCCGACGCCAAGAAGAAGCTTTTCTCCGGTCAGAATGCGATCGGCGAGAGCATCCGCGTGGACGGCATCTCCTATCAGATCGTGGGCATTCTGAAACACGTCATCAACAACAGTGACGACAACCTGAACGAGCACATCTACGTGCCTTTCAGCGCCATGAGCGATCTCAAGGACACCTACTACCTGAATTCGATCGTCATGGAATACGAAGGTGACAATGCCAAGGTGGTCAAGGCGCTGCGGCAATCAATGGCCTTCCATCACGGCTTCGATCCCAAGGACGAGCGCGCGGTCTTTCTGTTCGACGTTTTCTCCGACTTGCTGGACCTGCGCGTGATCACCACGGGGATCAAGATCCTGCTCGGCTTCATCGGCCTGCTCACGCTGGGAATCGGCGGCGTGGGACTGATGAACATCATGCTGGTTTCCGTAACCCAGCGGACGCGTGAAATCGGCGTCGAAAAGGCGCTGGGCGCGCACCGCTGGCACATCCTGTTCCAATTTTTGGCCGAAGCCATGGTCATCACCGCGCTGGGCGGGTTGCTGGGTGTGGCCTTCGCCTATCTGGTTTCGTGGTCGGTTCCCTCGCTTACCCTGTGGAGCGCATTTCAGGAGGGAGCTG
This sequence comes from Terriglobia bacterium, assembly GCA_963813645.1. Taxonomy (GTDB): domain Bacteria; phylum Acidobacteriota; class Terriglobia; order Terriglobales; family Acidobacteriaceae; genus JAIQFF01. Next base: position 48,239 of record CAWEZS010000015.1, on the reverse strand, counting down.
ACGAGGGCGACATTCACCTGACCATTGACGCTGCCACTCTCATCTGGTCGACTGGTATTCTCAGCTTCGTGGGGATCATCAGCGGCATGCTGCCCGCCATCAAAGCAGCGAAACTCGACCCGATCGAAGCCCTGCGATACGAATAACTGAGATCTGAGATCTAAAAACTGAGATCTGAAGATTAAGCCCCAAGATCAATACCGGCCTGTGGAATCCTATAAAAGCGGCGGTCGGGGGCGCCTGCCCCACACGAACCCAAACTCCCGTTAGAATCATCAGGTGACCGATGACCTAAACCCGCGCCTCGAACGCGTCCTGGCTCAACTGAAACTCTACGAGCATCCACTGCTGAATTTTTCCGCCCGCGCGAAAGGCGAAGCTGTAGAAGTGATCATCGACTTCAAAAATCCGCCAGTCCCTGTCCATACCTACTACTTCGAACTTCATCCCCGCGACCTCGACCATCCTCAATTCGAATGGGAATTCCAGCGCCAGCTCTACGACTGTCTGCACGATTACATGGTCGAGATGTTTATCCGCACGCCCCAGGACCGGGCCGAGCGTCAACGGACCGGCTTGTGAGCCTGCGCCACATCATCGAACAGGAAATTCTCGAGCACGGGCCCATCCCGTTTTCCCGTTACATGGAGCTGTGCTTGTACCATCCCGAACTGGGCTACTATTCGCGCAACGCCGAGCAGTTCGGGAAGGCGGGAGACTTTTATACCTCGAGCGACGTGCATGCCGTCTTCGGACGTCTGCTGGCGCGCCAGTTCGAAGAAATTTGGCGGGCCTTGGGCTCGCCGGCCGAAATTGAAATTCTGGAACTCGGCCCTGGCCGCGGACTGTTTGCCCAGGACGTGCTTACCTGGTCGGAGAAGAAGTTCTCCGAATTCTTCCACACCCTGCACTACTCGCTGGCGGAGCGCTCTCCCAAATTACGGACCCAGCTCAGGGACGTGCTCGCCAGGTATTTCGAAGAGGGTGTTGTGTCTTCAGTCGAGGAGAATGCCATCGAAGATCATGTCTCCCCGCGGCTCAGACCTTGGTTTACCGCTGCGCCTGACGTGACGCCTGAAGTCACCTGGTCGCGCGATGCGGCGTCGCCCACCGACGCCGGCGACAGTTTCTACCTGACGAAGGACGAGGCGCGGCGCTCCAGAGAAACGCCCTTAGTGCCGCTAAGAAACGCGATGGACGAGCGGGCTCTGGCGGCAGAGGTTCCGGTCATCGTCTTCGCCAACGAATTCTTCGACGCTCTTCCGTTTGAGATTGTGAGCCAACAGGGAGCGCTTCGGGTTTGCACGAAGAACGGGGGCTTCGGCGAAACCTGGGTCCCGCTGTCGGCGGAAGAACTGGAATTTCTCGACTGCTACGGTGTACATCCCGAGCCGGGAGAACGCATCGAAGTTCCGCTCCTCGCGAATCGCTATATGGGACGCCTTGCGGCATCGGTGCGAGTGGGGATTATCATCGCGATTGATTATGGCTACACTCGACCGGAACAGCTTGCCGGCTGCCACCGCGGAACTCTGATGGCATATCGTCAGCATTCTGCTTCTCCCGATCCCTACCAAGCGCCGGGCGAGCAGGACCTCACGGCGCATGTGAACTTCACCGCTCTCTCGGCAGCGGCGGAAGAGAACGGCATGCAAGTACAGCCGCTTCTGACCCAGTCACAATTCCTGATGGGAGTCGGAGAGACCAATCAATTTGGCGACGCCTTTGAAGACTGCCGCCTGCCGCAGGAACGCGCCAAGGTTGCCTTGCAACTTAAGCACCTGGTAACTCCGGCAGGCATGGGCGAGAGTTTTCATGTTCTGGTGGCGACGAAGGGCGTGGAGCTGCCGAAGGTTGAAGGATTGAGTGGGTTGTCATTCGCCAAGAGCAGGCTCTAACACTGAGATGAACGAAAGTCCTCTCGCCAATAAGAACCTTTCATACGACAAACATGGTTCGAGACGGGATGTCCGGACATCTATAAACCCACTACGCGCGGAACCCCGGCGGGACTGGAGCAAATAAAAGAATGCCGATTGAAAGTCGACCTCCTTCATGGAAAATCCTGCTGGCGTTCGGGATCATCTACTTCGTCTGGGGATCGACCTTTCTGGCGATCCGCATCGGGGTCCATGAGGTTCCACCATTCTTGCTGGCGGCAGTGCGCTTTTTCACTGCCGGAGTCGTCCTCTATGCGTGGTTGCGCCTGAAGGGCACTCCGGCACCCAGCCGGCGAGAATGGGTTTCGGCTTCCGCTCTCGGTGCGCTGATTTTCTTGCTGGACTACGGTTGCTTGTTTTGGGCTGAACAGCGAGTACCTTCCGGGGTGACGGCGGTGGTGCTGGCGACCATCCCGGTGTTTATTGCGCTTCTGGAGATTATTTTTCTGCGCACGCAGAAGCTCACCGTCAGACTCGGATTGGCGTTAGCCGTGGGCATCCTTGGCGTGGCGGTTCTGATGAACCGATCCTTTTCCCTGGGCGAGGCCCCCATAGACCGGGCGGGCGCGCTGGCTCTGCTGGTGGCCTCTGCCACCTGGTCGATTGCGACGATCCTCACTCGCCGGATTCCGCTCCCGGCGTCGAAGGCTATGAGTGCTGCCGCGCAGATGGTCACCGGAGGAGCGATGCTTTTCCTGCTGGCCGCGGTGTCACGCGAGTTTTCCGGATTTCATGTGCAAACGGTATCCCGAAACGCCTGGTTCGCTCTGATTTATCTGATCATCGCGGGTTCGATTGTGGGCTTCACCGCCTACGTATGGTTGCTGCACTATGAGTCGCCGACGAAAGTGGGAACGTACGCTTACGTGAATCCGGTGGTCGCGGTGTGCCTGGGTTATTTCTTCGGTGGAGAATCGATCGGCGCGCGCACGCTTCTGGGGACGCTGCTGGTTTTGGTGAGCGTAGTTACGATTACGACCGCGAAGAAGAAGAGCGCGGAACCCGTCACCCCTTCGACCGCCGCTCATGTGATTGAAAACGCGGGCCAACAATCTGCTTGATACGTATATACATAGGTATATACTTAGGACAGGAGATTCCGGATGCCAGCCACGCGTGCTCAGCTCGTTAAGTGGGGCAACAGTCAAGCCGTTCGCATTCCTAAAGCGGTGGTTGAACAGGCGCGTCTGCGGGAAGGCGACGAACTCAAGATCCATGTTCAGGAAGGCCGCATCACCATCGAATCGGTGAGCCCCAAGCTGACGATCGAGTCCCTCGTCGCGGGCATTACTCGAAAAAATCGGCACCCGGAGCAAGACTGGTCTAAGCCAGTTGGCAAGGAAGTCTGGTAAGTGGCTGCATACGTTCCCGATGCGAGGGACATCATCAAGATAGATCTGGACCCACGAATCGGTCACGAGCAAGGTGGTTGGCGTCCCGCGCTCGTACTCTCCCCTAAAATCTACAATTCAAAGACTGGACTTGCAATCGTTGTTCCCATTACAAATCAGACGAAGGGTTACCCCTTCGAAGTCCAGCTTACAGCTCAGATGAAAACCACAGGAGTTGTTCTCGCTGACGCGATCAAGAACATTGACTGGCGGGCGCGTAATGCCAGGTACGCCGAGACTGCACCGGCAGCAGTCATGAATGCCGTGCGGGAGCGCCTGGCCGCGCTGCTCGGCCTTGCCGATCCATAGTTTTTTATGGCCGCGTCATTCTTTCTGGCTGCATCAGTTGATCGAACTCCTCTTCCGTGAGATATCCGAGTTTCAACGCCGCTTCGCGCAGGCTGGTGTGGTCCACGTGAGCGGTGTGCGCGATCTTTGCTGCCTTGTCGTATCCAATCTTCGGAGTCAGGGCAGTCACCAGCATGAGTGAGTTCTTCAGGTGCGCATGCACCTTGGCGCGGTCTACCTCGATACCCTTGAGCATGTACTCGACGTATCCGTGGCAGGCGTCCGTGATCAAGGTGACCGAGTGCAGGAAGTTATAGATGATCACCGGCTTGTAAACATTCAACTGGAAATTGCCTTGCGAGCCGGCAAAACCCACCGCAGCCGTTGCGCCGTGGACTTGTACGCAGACCATGGTCATGGCTTCGCACTGCGTGGGGTTCACTTTGCCAGGCATGATGGAAGACCCGGGTTCGTTCTCCGGGATGATTAGTTCACCCAGGCCCGAACGTGGACCGGAAGCCAGCCAGCGAATGTCGTTCGAAATCTTCATCAGAGAAGCGGCCAGTGTTTCCATCGCGCCCTGAGCAAAGACAATCTCGTCGTGCGCCGAAAGCGCGGCGAATTTGTTGGGATGGGAGCGGAAGGGAAGTCCGGTAAGCTCAGCAATCTTCTTCGCCGCGCGCTCGGCAAATTCCGGATGCGCGTTCAAACCCGTGCCCACAGCGGTTCCGCCGATGGCCAGGTCGTACAGCCCATCGAGGGCCTGGTGCAGCCGCTTGATGTCGCGCTCCAGCAGACTGGCCCAACCCCCGAATTCCTGCCCGAAGGTGAGAGGCACGGCATCCTGCAGGTGGGTGCGTCCGATCTTGACGATGTCCTTGAATTCCTTCGCCTTGGCCGCGATGGCAGCGTGGACGGTCTGGATGGCGGGAATCAGCGCGTTCCTTACCCGCTCCGCGGCTGCGATGTGCATCGCCGTGGGGAAAGTGTCGTTCGACGACTGCGACATGTTGACGTCATCATTGGGATGAATCGGCTTCTTCGATCCCAGTTCGCTGCCCGCTATCTCGATGGCGCGGTTGGCGATGACCTCGTTGACATTCATATTGGTCTGCGTGCCGCTGCCGGTTTGCCAGATGCGCAGGGGAAACTGGTCGTCGAGTTTACCGGCGATGACTTCGTCAGCGGCCTGCACGATAAGCTGGGCTTTGTCGGCTGAAAGCTTTCCCAGGTCCTGGTTTACCAGAGCGCAAGCCTTCTTGAGGATGCCAAAGGCCCGAATCAGCTCAGGCGGCATGGTGTCGCGGCCAATATTGAAATGGAGGAGCGAGCGCTGCGTCTGAGCGCCCCAATAAACGTGGGCCGGGACCTCGATGTGTCCCATGCTGTCGGATTCGTTGCGAGTCTTCGGTTTAGGTGGCGCCGCCATGTCGGTTCGTGCCGATTAGGGCAACCGGGAATTATAACGCGGACGAGAGTCACGAAGCGGAGACGGGTTCTGCCGCAAAGTACTTCGCAAAGGAGCCATTCCCGCTACCTGTCATCCCGAGCGGAGCAGGAGATTCGCAAAGCGAATCCCTGCGAAGTCGAGGGACCTTGCGCCGGGCATGCGCCACAAAATGTGACGCCCGTCACAGACGCTTCTGCCAGGGGAGGCGGGAACTCAACGCCCCTCGACTTCGCTCGGGATGACAGTTCGCGGGTAGTCCGTCGGGGAGCGAGCAACACTTGGCATCGAAAATTCAAAGGCGGCGGACAGGAGTGTCCGCCCAACACAACCCATCTTTCCTGCATGCTAGAATCTTTAGCTTCCAAGGCCAGCCACTCCTAGGCCTGAGACGACGATTTGGTGACTAAACAGATTTCCGAACCGACCCAGCAGATTCCCGACACCCTTCCGCGTCCACAAAGCAAAGGCGCGGCAGACACTTCTGCCGATGTGGTCGTCATCGGCGCCGGGCCCACAGGACTGGCCTGTGCAATCGAAGCCCAGCGCGCCGGCTTCAAGACCATGGCCATCGACAAGGGATGCGTGGTCAATTCGATCTTTAACTACCCCGCGAACATGTCGTTCTTTACCACACCGGAGCTGCTCGAAATCGGCGACATTCCTTTCAGCACCGCGCGGCAGAAGCCCACCCGGGAGGAGGCGCTGGAGTACTACCGCAAAGTGACCGAGCACTATCATCTCGACGTCCGCCAGTACCAGTGGGTGAAGACGGTGACGGGGAGCGACAACAATTTTCAGATCACCGCGACCGACAGCCTCGGCCGGATCTATGACTACCGCACCCGCAAGCTCATTGTTTCGACGGGTTACTATGATTTGTCCAACCCGCTGAATATTCCCGGCGAAGATCTCCCCAAGGTTTTCCACTACTACCGCGAACCGCACCCGTTTTTCGATATGGATGTTGTAGTCATTGGAGGCAAGAACTCTGCCGCCATCTCGGCTCTTGATTTGTGGCGCCACGGAGCGCGCGTCACCCTGGTGCATCGCGGGTCAAAATTGCATAACCACGTCAAATACTGGATCCTGCCGGACATCGAGAACCGGATCAAGAACCGCGAAATTGCTGCTTACTTCGGGAGCACAGTCGCGGAAATTGGAGCTGACTACGTCAACCTCGAAACTCCAGAAGGCCCGGTCCAGTTGAAGAATGATTTTGTCTTCGCCATGACCGGCTACCATCCCGATTATGATTTCCTGCGTTCGATGGGCATCGAACTGTCCGCCGAACAGTGCCGCCCGGTGTGCGATCCGCTGACTCTCGAGAGCAACGTGCCAGGGATCTACGTGGCGGGAGTGATTGTGGCCGGGTCAAAGACAAACGAAATATTCATCGAAAATGGAAGATTTCACGGCAGGCAGATTGCAACGCACTTGAGGCAAACGCTTTCTGGCACCTAGGCTTACGCCAGAGTGACGAGTTCCTCACCCAGTTGCTGGTTGATCAATCGCGCCACCAGGACTTTGAGCCTTTCTCCTGTCTTAGACAATACAAAATCCTGATCCGGGTCCGACCAGTCCAGTTTAAAACTGGTGGCCAGGGCAGAGATCCAGATCTGCCGTACCGGAGCATTGGGAGAGATGACAAACTTGCTGCGGTCTTCGAACGAGACATGCAGCGCGCCGGACTGGTCTTCCACTTCGATGTCGGACGACTCCTCGGCCTGCATGAGAGCCTTCTTCAAGGATTCGAGCGCGGTATCAGCGCGCTTGCGAAACTCGTTTTCATCAAGCATGGGTAGATTATAGTCGTTAGTCGGACGTCAGACTTCGGACGTCGGACCTCAGCCGTGCGATCTTGGCGTTTAAGCGGAGGTCCGAGGTCTGACGCCCGATGCCGATTTATGGACCCGCAACCCGAGCGCGCATCCACGTCGATATCGCTGTCCGCGTATCTGCGGCTGGTGCGAAATAACCGCAACTTCCGGCGGCTGTGGCTGGCGCAGATCGTCAGCGAACTGGGTGACTGGTTTTATACCCTGGCGATCTACAGTCTGCTGCTGCAACTGACCGGCCGCGCGAGCTCGGTGGCGCTGGCTTTGGTGCTGCAAGTCCTTCCTCAGTTCTTTGTTGGTCCTGCGGCTGGCGTCGTCAACGACCGCGTGCGCCGGAAGCGAGTGATGATCACAGCCGACCTGGTGCGAATGGTGATCGTGTTCGCCATGCTGCTGGTGCGCTCGCGCTCTACCGTGTGGTTGGTTTATCCCTTGTTGCTGTTTGAGACCGTCATGGCCGCGTTTTTCGAGCCCGCCCGCACTGCGGTGGTTCCTAATATCACTGCCCGGGAAGACGTGCTGGTGGCCAATACACTTTCCTCGGCGACATGGTCGGTCAATCTGCTGATTGGCGCGTCCGTCGGGGGAGTAGTAGCCGCGTTGCTGGGACGCGATGCTGTGTTCGTGCTGAACGCACTGTCATTCCTGGCGTCAGCGATCCTGATTCGCGGAATGATCTTTGCCGAACCGCATGCCCAGGCATCCGCACGATTGCGGCTGCGCGACGCGATTGACCTTTCGCCAATGGTAGAGGGCATGCGCTACGTTCGTCGAGACTCCCGGTTGTTTTCAACGGTATTCGCCAAGGCGGGCGAACTCATGATCGGGCCCAGTTGGGTGCTCTTTACCGTTATGGGACACCAATATTTCCACGTACATTTGCGTGGAATCGATCCTCAGCGCGGCGCCATGCTGGGTATGAGCTTGCTGTTAGGAGCCCGTGGCATCGGTGCCATCATGGGGCCTCTGGTCTCTGCCCGTTGGGCCGGCCACTCTGACAACCGGCTGCGGCTGGGCATTCTGTTCGGCTATATGACAATTGGTGCGGGATACTTTGGCCTGGGCACGGCTCCGAATGTGTGGGTTGCGTGCTTGTGGATCGTGCTGGCCCATTGTGGAGGATCCACTGTCTGGGTCTTTTCCACCACGCTGTTGCAGTTCAACACCGAAGATCGCTTCCGCGGACGCGTCTTCTCCGCCGACCTCGGTTTTTCCATGTTGACCATCGCCATCGGCGCTTATGTCTGTGGCGTTTTTCTGGATAGGGGAGTTTCTGCGCGAATGGTGGCGTCAGTCACCGGGCTCATCATGATTTTTCCGGCGCTCTTGTGGGCGTGGGCGATGAAGATCGTAAAGCCAGGGGAAGTTTCGGCCGAAGCCGGCTAGGAAGGTGAAGCGGCACGGACTGTGTGGGGACAGGTCTCCGACCCGTCCAGGCCGAGCAACGCTCGGCAGGGGTTTGTCCGGTCCACGAATAACCGCCAAAAATCTGCTGAGCTTCGCGCAGCCGGACAGCCGGGGGCGGCTGTCCCCACGTGGTCCATGGTTATGCCGGCAGAACCCTGTCTATCTTGGCAGCCATGATGAAGTCGCTTGGTGTGAGGCCGTCAATCTTGTGCGTCCACATGGTGATTTCCGCTTTGCCCCAAGTCAGCAGGATGTCGGGATGATGTCCCTGTTGTTCCGCCACTTCTCCCACACGGTTAACAAAGTCGAGCGCTTGCTTGAAATCGGGAAAGGTAAACGCGCGAGTGATGTGGTGCTCGTTGACCACCTTCCACTGCGGAACCTTCTGGTGAATGGCTTTCAGTTCCGCACCTTTGAGAGGAGGTACGCCACCGCGGCAGGGTACGCAGGTTTGGCTGGCGAGATCTTCGGGCATGACTATTTCCTCTTTTAATGCGGCGGTAGCATGTCCACCTGATTGGCCGGACACTCGCGCACGCTCTGGGTGCAGCTTTGATACTGGAGATTCTTATCCACGCAAACTTCCAGGCTGACCAGCGCTCCGGCATGGCAGGAAACGTGGAAGGCCTCCGGCGGAGCATGGTTCGCCTCGGCAAAACTCTTTTCCAAGTCCGACACGTTGAACTGCTGCTCGTGCTCCAACCCGGGATACTGCTCCGGCACATGCACGTTCTTGTAAGCCTGCTCGACCTGGGCAAAGTAATCCTGTGCCGCCAGGCCTGTGCAGGTGCCATGCTTCTGCCACTCGTGCTGGATCAGCCCGCGGCTCGGCATGTAGTTAAGCATATGGTCCACAGTATCGCTGGCCACGGGACTGGCGGTAGTGCACGACATGGGCGGCGCTCCATTGTTGGCTTGCGGCCAGAGGCCATGCAGGACGAAGGCGGTGTGTCCGCCGATTTTGCACTCGCTGGAGTGGTCGCTGGGATGACCGGCGCAGTAGTTGGGACCCCAGGAGAGAGCAAGCAGGTAGTAATCGAAATTGCCGCCTGATGGCGCATCGTCATGATGGCGGTGGTGATGTTTGGCGAACGCAGAGGAGGGCACGTAGAGAAGCGTGCCGAGCAGGACCGATGTAATGAAGCGTTTCATATGACTCTGAGGGTGAATCTCGAGTGGAAGCATTTCGCTGTCAAGCGTCCGAGGTTCCCACCTTTGCGCAAAGGGCGCGCAAAGATGGGGCACCCTCCGATGGACGACGGCTACTTCTAGAACGGAATATCTTCGTCGCTGATTGGCGATGAAGCGGCCGCCGGCTCGGCTTCCGGCATGCGCTGATCGAAGTTGTTCCCCCCGGCGGACGCGCTGCGTGAGCTGCTGGCGAAGTCTCCCCCGCCGCCGCCTTCGCCACGGCCACCCAGCAGAATCAGGTCGCTGGCCACGACTTCCGTCATGTACTTTTTCTGATTGGTCTGCTTGTCGTCCCAGGAGCGGGTTTGCAGGCGGCCCTCGATATACACCTTGCCGCCCTTCTTCAGATACTCACCGGCAATTTCGGCCAGACGCTGCCACAGCACGACGTTGTGCCACTCGGTGCGGTCCTGCCATTCGCCGTTCTTGTCCTTGAAACGCTCGTTAGTGGCGAGAGCGATCTTTGCCACCGGCGTGCCGCTGGGAGTGAACTTTACCTCGGGATCCTTGCCCAGATTGCCGATCAATGTGACGCGATTCAAACTTTTGCCTGCCATAAATGCTGCTCCTTCCGCCCCTTTTTGTTTTGGGTATTAAACCTGGGAGCCGGAGAAATAAACGGAATTAGAGGGGCTGGAAGGCCACTATACCAGAATCCCGGCAAAGCGATGTGTTGAAAGCAGACCTCGGACGTCGGACCTCGGCCCTCAAATCTTGGGCTCAGGCAGAGTCCGAAGTCCGAGGTCCGACGCCGCTCTATAGGTTATAATTCCCCCGATGCCTGAAGAACCGCTCAGGGGAATCGTCGGGATGGTGCCCGACGAGTTCAAACACGAACCCAGGTCCAAGGGTCTTCTGACCGCGCGCAAGAAAAAACCCAAAGAGCTGGCGGTCATCACGGAATGCTGTACCGGATGCGCCGGTTCGCCAGCATGCGTGGAATATTGTCCAGTAGAAGACTGCATGTTCTGGGTACCGGACGAGGACAATTCCCCCTTCGGCCGCATCCAGGTGGATCCCATTCTCTGCATTGGCTGTAACAAGTGCACCAGCAAGGGCCCGGATGGCTCTTTCCTGGATGGTTGCCCATGGGATGCCATCGTGATGGTAGACACCGCCGAAGTGGAAAAAGAAGTCGGAGTGATGCCGTTTTGAGAACCGAGAACTAGAAACCGACAACTGAAGTTCCAGAAACACTGGCGCCAGCAGGCCTCGCCCAATCCAACTTACTTCGCCCGCCCTCGTATCGCCTGCTCAGTCGCCACCGCCTGTTGCCGCACATGGTCGGGAATCTCCGGCAACTCCCGTTCGTAAGGTTGGATCGCGGGGATATCTTCCGGTTGGCCGATGAGATACAGCGCGCGTAGAGCTTCCCAGACCTGGTCTATTCCCGGATCAAGGGCTGCGATCTCGTGTCCGGCGGCGACCGTCTGTCCGGTCTGGACGGATAGCTGGCGCAGCCGGCCGTTGATAGGCGAACGCACCTCAACGGTTTGTCCCCCGGACTCGAGTTTCGCGATGATTCCGCCCTGATGAATAGGCGTTCCCAGAGAACTTGAATCGGTGACTTTTCCTGCCTGGGGAGCGGTGACTTTGGCGGGTTGCAGCAGGGCGACAATGTGCGGCCGCCCGGTGGCATCTCCGAAGCGGACCAGCGAGAGCGCCGCGTTGCCTCTCACCATCTCTGACGAATCGCCCAGCATTTTCAGAAGCGTCGCGTGAAATCCCGCGCTAGCTGAGTCTTTGCTGCTCACATCCTGACCCATGACCCAGGCGTCGGTGTTGCGGACTTCCTCAATCGGGTAGGAAGCGAGCCGAACCACGTCCGGATACCAATGCGTGATGCTGGGGTCATTGCGAGCGACGCGCTCGCCGATCTGTACCAGGGCATGCTGGATGTGACGCGGTTTTTTGTCATCCTGCAGGTACTCGGCGAGTTGTTTGTCCGAGAGTTGCCGCCCGAACCAGGTATTCCACCAGAATAGAAAGGGCATTAGAACGATCAGCCAGCCGGTGGCGAAAAAAAGCAGCCGGTTGCGCGCGGACATGCGCGGCTTGGCGGGTGGAAGGACGACTTCTGTGTCTGGGAGCGGGGTTTCCTGAGCAGAGTCTGGAAGTGCTGACATGCCTGAATCCACGAAAACTATACCAGAAGCGGTCGCTGCACAGGGTCTAATCCACAACGTCCGCGTCCAGAACACGTTCCTGCTCCAAATAATGCGAAACCGCGTACTGCGCCAGCAACGGCGTTTCCAGCCGGATCTCCGCGCCGATCCATTCGCCTTTGGCGTGCGGCTGGGCGGAGGCATGCTTGCACGTCCCGCCAGATCCGAACTTCGCACCGAAAGCTGCGCTCTGGATTTCGCCAAACTGGCGCAGGTTGCGCCAGGCCTCGTCCCCGATAGTGCCGGAGACGTCGATTTTGAGCTTTACCGTCGTCATAAGAAATTTCACCACGGAGGCTGAGTCTCCGTGGTAAATGAACTAAATCAAGCCGCGAACAAGTGGTACAGCATCACGTAAATCATCACACCCGTCACCGACACATACAGCCAAAGCGGAAACGTCCAGCGCGCAATCTTGCGATGTTGGTCGAAACGCTCGCGCAGCGCGCGGCTCAGCGTGATGATCACCAGGGGAACAATGGCAATCGCCAGTATGGTGTGCGAGATCAAAATGGTGAAATAGACCGGACGCGACCAGCCTTGTCCCTGAAAGTGCACCGAGCCGACGTGCCAGTGGTAGTAGAGGTATGAAGTCAGAAACAGGGTGGAGGAAACCAGCGCGGTGATCATGACCGCGCGGTGTGCCGCCATGCGTCCGCGTTTGATGTAGGCTCGACCCACCAGAAGCAGCACCGCGCTCGTGCCATTCAGCACGGCGTCAATTACGGGATAGACGGCGTATTGTGCGGAAACTTGCATCAGGCGGCGGGTTTGGTGGTGCGGCGGCTTATCATCACGAAAGACAGGCCGAACATGAAAGCGGAGAACAGCACCAGCGTCGCCAGCGACGAAGCCAGTGGGAATTCCGCCAGGTTCCCGGGATACAGCGCGTCGCGCAGCGCCTCAACCCCGTAGGTAAGCGGGTTGATTCGTATCAGGAATCGAATCCAGCCCGAAGCGCCGCTCAATGGAAACAGCGCGCCCGAGAGCAGCCATAGCGGGATGAGGAACAGGTTAATGATGGCATGGAAGGCCTGATTCGAATCCATGGACCAGGCGATAGTGAATCCCAGCGCGGTCAGTGCAAAAGACACCAGGAAGACAGTCAACACCACCAGCAGGAAACTCGTGAGCGTAAGATGCACACCAACCAATGGAGCAAACGCGAGAAAGATCAGACCCTGTATCGCCGACAGCGTGGTTCCACCCAACACCTTGCCCAGCACAATCGCCGCCCGCGGCACCGGAGCCACCAGCACCGACAGCAGGAATCCTTCTTTTCGGTCTTCAATCACCGACATCATGGTGAAGATCGAAGTGAACAGCACGATCATGATCAGGGCGCCGGGATAAAAGTAATCCAGGTAGTGTTGCTGTCCGGCCGCGTCGCCGGAACGAAACGAACTGCCGAAACCCGATCCGATGACCACCCAGAACAGCAGCGGCGACGCAATCACGCCTACGACGCGCGCTCGCTGGCGATAGAACCGGACCAGCTCCCGCCACCACAGGGTAAATGCAGGCAACAGGACGCCCGTCTGGGGAAGAGGATAAGGCTGGAGAGTTGCATTCTGGGTCGCCACGTCAGCTCGATTTCTGCGCCTGCGGCGCCTTCTTCATGATGAACTTCTTGCGGGCTTCCATAAATGCGTTCAAGAAAAGTATGCCCGACAGCGCCAGCATGATGATGCTCATAAAAGGCCATCAACGGTTGTGATCATTCCGTTCTGGATGGTCCATGCGATTCCAGCCAGCGGAACCAGTCCCAGGACAATTGAAAGGCAGCATCATAAGTTAGCTCCTGGTAGCGCCCGCGTTCCTTCGACTTCGCTCAGGACAGGCTCGCCGGCTGTCCGGCGGGCGTCCCGCCCGCCGTTTGATTAAAAGCAATCCGTCGCCAGCAAGAAATTGCTCTACTACGCGGGGGGCGGCGAGATGCCGCCTCGACAGCCAGAGGCCGGCACTACGACGGTCGTTCGGCATCGTCAGTCCAGAATCTGTGGCCCGTGCGATGGATGAAAACATCCTCCAGCGCCGGTTTGCTCACGGAAATGGATTCGATCTCGCCGGGGAAAGCCTCGACCACATCGGTGATGAAGCGGTGGCCATTTTCCTGCTCCAGCCGGACCTGTCCGGCGAGCACCTTTGCATCCAGGTTGAAGCGGGCGCGAATGCGCTCCGCCATGGATTCCGCGTCACGCGCATCCAGCAGAATCACATCGCCGCCGATTTCCCGCTTGAGCTCGGTGGGGGTTCCCAGCGCCACCAGCTTTCCCTCATTCAGGATGGCCAGACGATCGCAGCGCTCAGCCTCTTCCATCAGGTGCGTGGTCACAATCACCGTGACTTTTTCCTCGTCGCGCAAGATCTGTAGATACTGCCACAGGTCGCGCCGCGCACCGGGATCAAGCCCGGTGGTCGGTTCATCCAGCAGCAGAACGGCGGGATGGTGGAGCAGACCCTTGGCCAGTTCCAGCCGGCGCTGCATTCCGCCGGAAAATGTTTCCGCTTTTTCCCTGGCGCGATCCGACAGCCCAACCCTGGAGAGCATCTCCGTGATCCGTGATTTCAGTGCAGTGCCACGCAATCCGTAAAGATGGCCTTGATGCCACAGGTTTTCAGCCGCGGTCAATTTCAGGTCAATACTCTGGGCCTGGAACACGACTCCGATCTGGCGCCGCAACTCGTTCGGCTGCTTGGCCGCGTCAAATCCCATTATGACGGCGCGGCCACCCCCTGCAACCATCAGGGTCGAAAGGATGCGGAACATGGTGGTCTTACCGCTGCCGTTAGGCCCTAGCAGTCCGAACAATTCAGCGTGGCGGACGTCGAACGAAACGCCGTTGAGTGCGGTGCGGCCGTCATAACGGTGAACAAGATCCTGGACCGAGATTACGGCCGGAAGTGCGGGCGTGGCGCTGCTTTGCGGGTCGAGCGCGACGTAATCGGGGGCTTTGGAGACCACAGCCTATTTTATCCGGAACCGTGGAGCTGTGCTTGGTTTGGACACGCCTTTGAGCCGTAGGAAGGCCCGGAGGCTATGACTTGGTGTTAAGCATCATCAGCGCGAACAGCAGCGGCAAATACAATACCGTGGCCTGTAACAACTGCCGTGCTCGCTGTTTGGATCTCGCTGTATTGGATGCCATTTTCAAAGATGCCAGCCGCCAGCCGAAATAGAAAAGGGCTGCTCCAAGCAGTACTGCCCCGGCCAGGTACAGTTTCCCGGACATCCCTAAAAAAGTCGGCAGCAGGCTTATCGGAATCAGTGACAGCGAGTACAGCAAAATTTGCCTGGTGGTGGACTCTCCGTCCGGTTCCACCACGGGCAGCATGCGGATGCCGCCATCTTCGTAATCCTGGCTATAGAGCCATGCGATGGAATAAAAGTGAGGGAACTGCCAGAAGAAGACGATGGCGAACATCACCAACGCTCCCCAATCTAGTCGGCCGCGCGCAGCCGTCCAGCCCAACACTCCCGGCATAGCTCCCGGGAAAGCGCCGACGAACGTGCAAATCGGGTGGATCTTCTTCAGCGGCGTGTAGGCTCCGAGATAGACGGCCGACGTAGCCAGGGCCAGCCATGCCGTCAGCGGATTCAACGCGAGGCCGAGGTAGAGAGCGCCGCCGAGCGTCATCACCACGCCGACTAGCGTGGCATGGACGAATCCAAAGCGTCCAGCCGGGATGGGACGTTGCGCGGTGCGGCGCATGCGGCTGTCGGTGTCCCACTCCATCACTTCATTGAGGGCGGCAGCGCCGCCTGAAACCAAGCCGATCCCCAACAGAGTGTGAAACAAAGACCAGGAGAGAGAAGAGAAGCCCGATTTCAATGCGCCGAAATAATATCCGCACCAAGCGGTCATGATAATCAGGCTGGTGACGCGCAGCTTGGCCAGTTCGGCATAGTCACGCGCTAGAGTCAGAGCGCCGCTGCGCGCGACCACCAGAGGTTGTGTTGCCGTACTCATGCCGCCACCGGCTTCCGTTCCCGACTGGGAATGTGTTCTCCGACCGCTACGAGACTATGCCGCCACACCTGCACCGCAAGTACAGCGGTTGTGGCCAGCAGCAACGCCCCTACGGCAACATGCGCCACGGTCGAGACTACCATGGGGAATTCAGGCTGGACCGCATCATGTCCCCAGGCCACCCGGGTAAGAAACGCGACGAAACCCAGGCAGAGTTGAGCGATCATCAGCGCGAGCATAGTTATAGCAGGCCGTCTTATAGAGTCAATCGCGGAATATTGCGATAACGCGCGGATCGCTGTCCAGGCCAGCACGATCGCCACGACTCCGGCATTCAACACGTGTGGCCACCAGCTCAAACCGTGATGGCGGAACATCGCACCCAGGATCAACTGAACATAGAGCACAAGGATCGAAAGCACAGCTAGCGTGAAAAGAGTTGGGCGGAGCTCGTCGTTCTCGACACGCGGAGTTTCTTCCAACCAATTTCGGCCTGTGAACACCGCAATCAGAACCACCACACAGAAAAATGTCTGCGCCAATGCGGCGTGGGCAGATGAAATCGCCGGTGGCAGATAGAAAAGCACCGTGAGTCCGCCCAGAATCCCTTGCGCAATGACCAAGCCCAAAGCGCTTGCGCCGAGATATTTCATCCAGCGGCGAGGATCGGCGCGCCAGGTCCAGACCGTGAGGATGATGCTCAGAAATCCGACGAACTGAGCAATCATGCGGTGGGTGTGCTCGAACTTCACGCCTCCGACCAGCTGCGGAATCTTGTAGAGCGAACCGAACGACGTTGGCCAATCCGGGACCGAGAGCCCAGCATCATTGCTGGTCACGAGCGCCCCGGCAATGATGAGCAGAAATGTCACTGACGCCGCAAAGACGGCAAACCTGTGATGGGCCCGGTTGTACGGTATGGCAGCGGCCTTCAGAAAAGCTCCTGGGGGTTAAGTAGCGCCGGCGTCCTTCCGGCTGTCCCGGGGGCATCTTGCCCCCGGCGGTGGGCGGGACGCCCACCGGACAGCCGCCGAGACGGCGGCGCTACATTTTTCGTGGCACTTACTCGGGTTTGAAGCCTTGGTCGACCGTCTTGCTGTCTTTGGCGGCCAGCGTGACTTTCTGTGTCTGCTCGCCCAGCTTCTCCTGAACGAACGCGATCGTGTAGTCTCCCGGCGGCAGGCCCTTGATCTCGTACTTGCCATCTGCGCCGGTGACCGCGAAGAACGGGGTCTTTACCACGTTCACATACATCTTCATCCAGGGATGCTGATTGCACTTTACCGGCAGCATGATCTCTTCACGGGCGAAGTTCTTCTCGATTGGCGCTGCCTTGGGCGGCTGCGACTCGTTCCACTCGCGGTTGTCCTTCGGTGTGGGGTGGATATTGTGAGTGGTGTCGTCGTCGTTGCGGATCTCGATGTTCTGACCCGTCATCACCGCCAATACATGGGGATGGTACTGGCAACCCTTCTGGTCAATCGTGGTCGAGTCTTTGGGAACGTCGAAGGTGCGGTTACCAAGACCTTCTTTCACGTAGACGAAAACGTTGGCCAGCTTGCCGTCGTTGGCCACGATGGTTTCTGCCGTGTTGCTACCCTTGCAAGCTGCGTCCTGGCTCATGTCAATTTTCTGACCCTTGGGGGCTGTCCCACCGAAGGTCACCGTGCCGCTCACGCTGGCCGCAGTCGCGGGATCAATTGGCGCCGAGGCCGGCGCTGGCTTTACCTCTGAGCTCGGCGACGTGCCTTGCTCTTCGTTGGTGTTTTCCTTCTTGCTGCAACCTGCCAGAACTCCCAGCAGGCAGAGCACGCACATTGCCGCCCATATTTTCCTATTCATGATGTCGCCCTTTCGTCAGATGTAAGTCGCAGAATGTCGTCGGTCGTTGGCCGTTGGTCGTTGGCTAAAATCAACGTCTGTAGCGAGAGGCCAACGACCAAAGGCCAAGGACCAAGGACGCATTTCTTAAGCAAAACATTCTACCGCGAACCGCCACTGCTTGCCGCCCCAGCCTGATTGACGGCCTGCTTCTGCCTAATCTGGTTATTACGCGGCTGCACCAAAGCCTGGCTTCGTCCCATGGAAGCCGCCACCCTCCGCTGCTCCTCCGGCGTCAGCTGGAATATGTAATCCACCAGCAGCTTGCTCTGATCTTTCTCATAACCCTGGAACGAAGGCGGAGTCGGACCGGAGAACACCCAGTGATTGTTTTCCCGCTTGAACAGCCCTGAAGGCATGGCCGTTCCGGGACTGATCGCCTGGGGATCAAGGATCCAGCGCTCGGCCCAATCCGGCTTCAAGCGCTCTCGCGCCAGCAGGAAGTTGGGCGCGGTGGCGATCTTGTCATGCTGCGGATCGCCGGTGGCGTGGCACTTCAGGCAAGGTGCAGCCGTGCTCGAGAAGAGGCTTCGCGCCATGTCGTTTTCCTTCGTGCGTCAACACCGGCACCTGCTCCGGAATGTAGGGCATCGGCTGCTGCGATAGCGCCTGGAAGAAGCGCACCAGCTTCCGCAGCTCATTATCGGAGAAGGAGAACGTCGGCATGCGCACTTGCAAGTACGGCCGCACGCCGTTGCGATTCGTGTCGCTGGTGCTCAGCGATGGGTTCGACAGGAACTTCCGCAGCCACTCTGGATCGACGCGTGCGCCCTCGGTCAAAAGCTTCGGAGGCAACTGCTCCTGCGCATCCTGATAGTGCTTCATCCCCATCAGGATCGTGGTCTGCTCCGGCGTGAGCTGATGGCAGCCCATGCAGTTGTACTTCTCGACTACCCACCAGCCTTCCTGAATGTCGCGCCGTGCGTCGCCGGGTTTGTACTGATAGCCCGGGGGCAGGGAACTCTCCTCGCTGCCAAGCAGGAACGTAGTGAGGTCCTGAATCTCCAGCTTTGATAGATGGAGGTTAGGCATGCGGAGTACTTCTGTCTCCGACTTCACCTTGCCCTTGTCGTAAACGTTCGGTTCAGCGAGTTTGTGTTCGAAGAATCCTTTGTGGTCGTACCACGGCTCTTTTGCGGGACCCTCGGGCAGACGCGCCCGATCCTCAGGATCGGTGATGGGCTCGGACTTCTTGCCTCCGCGCTGCGAAATTTCCGTGAACAAAGCGAAGTCAAGACGCTCGATCGGCTTGCTGCCTTCGTACGTAAGCTCAGTGCCGATGCGGCCTTCATCCTCGAAGCCCGAAATCTCATGGCACCCGGCGCAGCCGTAATGACGAATCCACTTCTTGCCTTCTTCCTTCAGCTCAGGATCATTCATATAGGGAGCCGCGGCATAAGCCGTAGGCTCCTCCTTCTTCTGACCCATGAGGTAGGTAGCGATGTCCTGCGCGTCGTCCGGAGACAAACGCAGGCTGGGCATCACGGTCATGTTCTGCACTTGCAGTTCATGACCGTCGTTAGGACACTGGCTGTGCTGCAGATCGAACTGGTATGGCAAGCCTTTCTTGGCGTAATCCTCGGGCCCGATATCTTTTTTCTCGTACGGACAGTAAGGCCGTGTGCGCTCCCGCGCATTGTGAATCCAGCGGACCAGGTATTCATAATTCGCCTTCTCGCCCTCGCGAGTCAAATTCGCGGCAAACGTTCCGCCCTGCAACTGATCGCCTTCGCCGATGGAATGGCAGGCCAGGCAGCCGCGGGTTTCAAACAGTTGCTTGCCGTGCTCGGCGTTGCCCGCCTTCTGCTTGGGTAGAGGATCGGTGAATCCTGCTTGCCACAGATACGCCGAGATCGTCTGGATCTGATGATCGGTCAGACGGAAATTCGGCATCTTTGTCGTCGGACGGAAATCGGTCGGTTTCTTCAGCCACACCGGAATCCAGTTCGGATTCAACTTGAGCCGGACGTCCTTCAGATTTGGCCCGATCTTCTTCACATCCTGCATCAGGTTGTGGGTCTGAAAATCAAGCTGCTGAATGCTGCCATCAATTTTGCTGTTGGCCACGCGGAGCGCGACTGCCCGTTGGTTCAGACGGTTGGCCTCGTCATTGCTCGACGCAGCATCGGCTTGCTTCATCAAGTCGGCCGAAATTTTCGCGTTGTCGATCTTCTGCTGCTCAAACAACTTCATCTGCTGCGCGATCGAGGTCAACTCTTCGGGTTCTCTGTCGTAGCCTTCGTAGCGGTGGCACCCCATGCATCCGCGCTGGCGGTAGAGGAATTTGCCGCCGGAAATATGTTCGCCCACAGTACCAACCATCAAGTGCATATCGGCAGAGTGACAAGTCTGGCAGCCGGCTTCGGCATTCTGTTTCGGAAACAGCGGCCACAGCCAGTGCTCGTAGTTGCCGTGCGCCTTTTCGACGCTGGTGGTCGCCCGGCCGTTGCCCTGGTGACAGGGTGAGCAGCCAAATTTGTCGGGATCGTGCGTGCTCAAAAGTTCCGGGTCGGGATGGCTGACAAAGGCGCGCGCGTACTCATCCGGACGCTTCTCGCCCTTGCCGGTCATGACCGCCGCCGAAATCCGCAGCGGCTCGCGGGCGTTCATGTGACAGGACTCGCAGCGGTCCACAATGTTCGCATCCGCGACGTTGATCTGGACGATCTTGGCGTCCCACTCTTCGGTCTTCTTTTTCAAACCGTCAATCTGGGTGGGCGTGAGGTCCACCATGTGGTCTGAAACGAAAGAAGACATTTTGTTGCTGGCCTCGGTCACCGGCTTCAGCACTTCACCGAGTTCCGCGCTCAGCTTCGTCCGTTGGTCCTTGAGTGAGTTGTAGGTCTCTTCCAGTTCGTGAAAGTTGAATTGCTGCTTGTGGCCGTCGGGAAACTCGACGGTTGCCTTCTCTTTCTTGTACTCGTCAATGTCCTGCTGCTTGCTCTTCTTGCCGGACGCGCCGGTTTCGGTCTCGAGTTCGTAGGTCAGCGCATTGACGTACGCTCGCCGATCGGTAAAAACGTTTTGCACCGCGAGAATCTTCGCGCTCAAATCGGTGATCTGTTTTTGCAGTTCGTCCCGGCGGGGCCGGGCAGTCTCGTTGGCGTCCTTGTAGGCTTGTTCCAGTTGCTGGTATTGCGACTCCTGCTCGACTTCCTTCACCGACTGCGACGACTTCGACTTCGCGCTATTCAGGAAAGCCGTGTACCGCTCTCTCCAAACATGCTGGTAGGCTTTCCAGGGGCGCTGCGCAAAGGACTCGTCCCACAGCGCCCAGAACAACGTCACCATGAGGATTAGCATGGAGATGACGTAGTAGGCCGCGTAAGACTTGCTTACAATCGGGTCCTTCTCGGGGACAGGTGGCACCGAATCCTCCAAACCGTCGTTGGTCCTGGGCCGTTGGTCGTTGGCTTCCAGCGCAAGCAGTTGACGTTGGCCAACGACCAAAGGCCAACGGCCAACGACGGGTTCTAAACGTTAAACCACGGCGTTATCCACACGTACTTGATATGCCATGCCAACCGCAGGAGCATCTTTGCCGGCAGGGCGACCATGCTGAGCACGAAAAACATCATGATGGAGTACTGCAGCAAGCTCATTCGCTTGTAATCCTTCGGGTTGTAGCGCCGGAACAGGGCGTGCATGAGGAAACCGCCCACCACGTAGAATCCGACCACTACAATGCCGCCGAAAATCGCTTTCGCTAGGTTCGAAGTAATTCCGAACAAGTCCGGCAGATCGCGGTTCACCTCGTAAATAAGACGATTGTGGTCCCATGTCTGTCCCGGCCAAAACCACTGCCAACCTGGGCCGCGGATGAACGTCCCAATAATGATCATCGCGATCCACAGGATGATGAAGCCGAACAGAAATGTGCTGATGGAGAATTTGCGCTGCTTCCAGGTGTAGTAACCGCTGCCCAGCGGATTGGTGTCAATGTAAGGAATTACCATCAGTCCGACGATGATCAGCGTAGGCATGACCACGCCGGCGATCCACGGATCGAAGTACACCAGCATCTCCTGCAGCCCCAGAAAGTACCAGGGCGCCTTCGCCGGATTCATGGTCAGGTTGGGATTCGCCGGCTCTTCCAGCGGCGCGTTCAACGTAATTGACCACACCATCAGAATGATGGTGACGATCATGGCAGCGAGAAACTCTATGCGCAGCAGAAATGGCCAGACATGGATCTCTTTCTGCCACCCCGGCCGGAAAGGCCAGCTCTTGCGATGATGGGTCTTGGCCATCGCCGGATTGGTTTCCAGTTGGCCGATCAGTTCATCGTTGGCCTTGGCCTGCTTCCACGCCAGATAAATGTAGAAAACGAGCAGCGGAATCAGTCCCACGATGGGCACATTGTCAGGCGCCGAACATATCTCCCAAAGTTGCCGCCAATCCATAGTTGCTCCGAACTTGTAGCGCCGGCGTCCCGCCGGCTGTCCGGTGGGCGTCCCGCCCACCGCCGGGGGCGAGACCCCCCGAGCCAGCCGGCAAGATGCCGGCGCTACGAAAACCCGTGCCTCTACTTCTTCGGTTCCTTCACTTCCGATGCCAGCACCACCGCCGCCGGGCCTGAAATGCCGCCGTCTTTCCGTACCCGCCAGAAGTGCACAATCATCAGCACCGAAGCCACAATCGGAATTCCGATGCAGTGCCAGATGTAAGACCGCAGCAGCGCGTTCGCGTCCACGATCGAACCGCCGAGCAGTCCGAAACGAACGTCGTTATATGGCGTCATGCCCAACATGTGTCCGAACGGACCTTCGTTGCCCAGGCCCGGCGTCGCTCGCGCCATATTCGTTCCCACTGTCACTGCCCAGAATCCAAGCTGATCGTCGGGCAACAAGTATCCGGTGAACGAAAGCAGCAACGTGAAAACCAGCAGCAGCACGCCAATGTTCCAGTTAAACTCACGCGGTTTTTTATACGAGCCTGTAAGAAAGACGCGGAACATATGTAGCCAGACAGCAATTACCATCAGGTGCGCCGCCCAGCGATGCATGTTGCGCAACAGCTTGCCGAAAGGTACGTCGTGCTCCAGATAAAGAACGTCGCGGAAGGCCTGCACTTTGCTGGGGTGGTAATAAAACATCAGCATCACGCCCGTGAGCGTAAGAACAATAAAGAGGTAGAAGGTGATGCCGCCCATGCCCCAGGTATAGCTGTAGCGCACCGCATCGCGGTTGATCTTCGCCGGATGCAGGTGCAGGAACACGTTAGACAGCACACCCAGCGCGCGATTACGCGGTGTGTCGTCATGCTTGTGGCGGAAGATCGAGGTATAGACCTGGGTCTTGGTGGGATCCTTGAGACCCTCAATCTGCTCCTTGGCCTTCGCCGGCATGTCGGTCTTGAGCGACTGGACGTCTTCCTTGACGCCGGCTTTCACCCGCTCGAGCAGCCCGACCCGCTTCCCGTTGTTCCCGTTGCCGCTTCCGTTTTCTTCAGGCATTGAAACCTCTTCCATCTCACGTAGGGGCAGGTGTCCCCACCGGCCCAGTCGAGCGAAGCTCGACAGACTCTCTAAGTCGGCAGAAACGCCCCCGGATCATTGAATGCGCTAGGCTGTCCCTTAGGCCATTGGTAGAGTTTCGATACATCCACCAGAATCTGACCGTCGGGAGCAATCGAAACATTGGCCCGGTCCATAGGACGCGGCGCTGGCCCCTCGAAGTTGACGCCTTCGCTGTCGTATCCGCTGCCATGGCATGGACACTTGAACTTGTTCTCAGCTGGCTTCCAGTCGGGAGTGCAGCCGAGGTGAGTGCAGCGCGCGTAAATCACGAAAATGCGGTCCGGCGTGCGGTCCACCCAGATGCGATATTTCTGTTGGAATTTTGTATCCACGCCCAACCCGAAATCGGCCGGATAGCCAATCTTGAATGAGGTAGCGGGCTCGAAAAGCGTGCGCGGCAGGAAGAACCGGAAGAAGGCGATGAACCACGCGGTCATGAAGGCCGCGAAAGCAGCCCAGGCAAATCTCCGGCGCCCCTGGTTGATCTCGCTATCATCGGGCCCGACCGACGCCACACCAGCCGAAGCCGCAGCCCGGGATGTTCCTACCGCCGGTGTGCCAACGTAAGTGTTCGATTCGCCGCCACGCGCAACTGTCGCTGCAGCCGAGGGAGGGCCGGCTGAAGGGCGGGCCGCTGCCGCAGGTTTGGCAGCTGCCGCTGCAACTGGAGCCGCTGCTACTGCCGGCGCTTCTGCAGGCTCTCCCAGCAGTGCGGCAACTTCGGAATCGGTCAGGGCAGGCAAGCCCTTGCGTCCACGCCGCGCCTGTTCAGCAGCGATGGTGGACTTGCTCCACTTCTTTCCTTCCGCAACCCACTTTGCAACTTCCGCGCTGATCGGACCGCTTGTCGCTTTGGCCGCCGGAGCGGTTGCAGTGGGTGCTGGAGCGGCGGCTGTTGCAGCAGGCGCGCTCGCCTCTACCGGTTCGCCCAACAGGGCAGACATCTCCGCGTTGTTCAGCGGAGGCAAACCTTTGCGTCCACGGCGTGCCTGCTCGGCAGCGATCGTGGATTTGCTCCACTTGTTTCCCTGCGCGACCCACTTGGCAACTTCTTCGCTGATGGTTCCCGCCGCCGCAGCGGGAGGCGCGGCTGCGGGAGTTGCCGGTGCCGATGCAGCAGGGCTCGCGACGCTGGCGGCGGGTGCGCTCGCGGCTGGCGGTGCAACACCGCCAACTTCCCACGGCATAGGCTGACCGGCTTTAAGCGCTTCGATGTCGGCGTCTGTCAGGAGTTGAAGGCCCTTGCGCTGACGATAGGCCTGCTCCATGCCAATGACGGAGTTGTTGAGTGCCGGTCGAGGCAAAGGCGGGAGATGCCCGAGAATTCCGGTCTTGGACTCGTCTGCCATCCGTTCCTTCACTCCTTGATGATCACGACCTAGTCATCACAATCCTGGTGACCGAACCCGATGACTGCTACAGCTCAATCTCCCTCGTTACAACCAGCGGAGCTGCGCTCCGCCGGGCAGGTGAGGACACCCTCCCCTACGTGGTCGTATTCAATCCGCTGCCACTAGCCGCTCTACGTCGGCGCCAACCGCAGTGACTACTAAATCCGCCAAAGCCGCGATGAACGTCGGCGAGTCATTCAGGCCAGACGTCATCTCGAACTGCTGGATTCCAACTTCCGCAGCTTCTTCGCGCGCTTCATGATCAATTTCGCCCAGCGTCTCCACATGATCGGAAACAAATGCGATAGGCACGATGCAAACTTCACGGATCCGCTCGGTCCCCAGGTCGCGGATGGTGCGGTGCAGCGACGGTTGCAGCCACTTGCTGGCGCCGACTTTGCTCTGATAGCAGAGCCGGTGGCGATAGGGCCAGCGGCCACGCCGCATCACCAGTTCGACCGTCTCTTCGATGTGGCGCTGATAGGGATCGCCCTTTGCGATCACTGATACCGGAACACTGTGCGCACTGAACACGATCTCGGGGCAACCGGAGTCCGGAAACCGCGCCAAGGCTTCGTCAATCTTCTCGACCAGCGCGTCGAGGTAAAGCGGGTGACGGTAGAACGTCTCAATCGTCTGTACCGGCACATCGTCGGGAAACAGGCGGCGCCATTCGTTGAGGCTGCTCCCGGTTGTCGTGCTGGAATACTGGGGATAAAGAGGTAAAAGGACAACTTCGTGGCAGTTCGCCGCCCGCAATTGTTCGACTGCCTCGGCCGTGAACGGGTGCCAGTAACGCATGGCTACGAAACAACGAGCGTCAATGCCATCGGCCCGGAGCCGGTCCTGCAGAGCTTCGGCCTGCTGCTCGGTGAACCGCCGAATGGGTGAGGCGCCGCCGATGGCCGAATAGTGATGCAGGACCTTCTTGGCTCGCGTGCTCGAAATCAGCTTGGCCAGGGGCTTGCGTCCAATGCGTGCAAACGGGAAATCAATAATGTCGGGATCGCAAAAAAGATTAAAAAGGAAGGGTTCGATAGCTTGCGGCGTGTCAGGGCCGCCGAGCTGAAAGAGAACTATTCCTAGCCGCCGTGTTGGGTTAGCCATCCCCCGGGGTTCCTTGAAGAAGGAGGATGTTACTCAAAACCTGTGGGCCGCGTCAACGAAGAGTTGCAGCGGGCGCGGCGATTCTTTGCGCTGTCATCCTGAGCGGAGTGATTGCTTCGCTTGCGCGAAGCAATTGCGCAGTCGAAGGACCCCTACTCTTCCACCGGCGTTTCCGGGGAATCTCAACGTACGTTGCTCAAGCCGGGCCAAAGAGTGCCGGCAGAGATCAGCTCATAGGGGTCCTTCGACTCCGCCACTGGTTCGCTACGCGAACCAGTGGCTGCGCTCAGGATGACAGAGCAGATAAAGTTTATGCGTGAGAGGATTCGGCCTGGGCGGGGACGTCCGTGCTGGTTTCCATGAACTGAATGATGGCGTCGGCAAACTCCGAGGTGCCGGCGTTGCCGCCGACATCGCGAGTGAGTTTGTCTTTGGTGCGATAGACCTTTTCCAGGCCATCGTGAATCTTGTCCGCGGCGTGGTGTTCGCCGAGATGACGCAGCATCAGCTGGGCGGAACGAATGACCGCCGTCGGGTTGGCCAGATCCTTGCCGGCAATGTCGGGCGCCGATCCATGCACCGCTTCGAAGATGGCGCAGCTGTCGCCCAGGTTGGCGCTTGGAACGAACCCCAGTCCACCGACAAACGCGGCGCATAGGTCGGAAATAATGTCGCCGTAAAGATTTTCCATGACCAGCACATCGTACTGATAAGGATTCATCACCAGCTGCATACAGGTATTGTCCACGATGTGCTCGCCATAGGTGATCTCGGGATAGTCCTTGGCCACATCGCGGCAGCAGCGCAGGAACAGTCCATCCGACAGCTTCATGATGTTGGCTTTGTGGATAGCGTGAATCTTCTTGCGCCGGTTCTTGCGGGAGTATTCAAAGGCAAAACGCGCGATGCGGGTCGAAGCCTTCTCCGTGATGATCTTCAGACTCTCGACCACTCCTGGCACCACCTCGTGTTCGATGCCGGAATATAGACTCTCGGTATTCTCCCGCACGATGATGAGATCCACGCCGGGATAGCGGGTCGGGATATGTGGCAGATTGCGAATGGGCCTGAAGTTGGCGTACAGCTCGAACTTCTTGCGCAGGGCAACATTGATACTGGGAAATCCTTCGCCCACCGGAGTGGTGACCGGTCCCTTCAGTCCCACGCGGGTGCGTTCGACCGATTCGATGAGCTCCTTGGGAATGTATTCTTGATACTTGGCATAGGCCTCGGCACCAACTTGAAAGATTTCCCAATCGAACTTCACTCCCGTCGCCTGCAGGATGCGCACAGTCGCCTGCATCACCTCCGGGCCGATGCCGTCGCCGGGAATAAGTGTGACCTTGTAAGCCATATTCTTGAATGTGTGGGGTGGGCGCCCTCGCCCGCCGCTTTTGACTTCGACTTGCTGCTCTTGCCTTGCATACAGCCAGGCGGGCGAGGGCGCCCGCCCCACACAACCACTACGTCTTAACCGCGCCTTTGCTACGAACGTCAGGCGCTTCTTTCGTCTTCAACAAATCCTTCAACTCGGCCATGAACTCCTGCACGTCTTTGAAGTCCAGATAAACCGAAGCGAAACGTACGTACGCCACCTTGTCATAGCGGCGCAGACGGTTCATGATCAGCTCGCCGACTTCGCTGGTCTTGCGCTCCCGTTCGGCCGACTCGATGACGAAGGCTTCCGCCTCGTTCACAATCTGTTCCAGACGGCTGATCGGAACAGGGCGTTTCTCGCAAGCCCGCAGCAGCCCGTTGAGCACTTTCTGCCGATCAAATTTTTCGCGGCGGCCGTCCTTCTTGACCACCATGTATGGGATCTCGTCGATCCGCTCGTAGGTGGTAAAGCGCTTGCCGCATTTCAGACACTCGCGGCGGCGACGGATGGAATCGGCTTCTTTGCTCTCGCGCGAGTCCACCACTTTGTCATTTTCAAAGCCACAGAAAGGACACTTCATGTCAGACGGGGAGGTCGTCGCTTGCAATTGTAACAGGCGACACTTCCGACCTCAGACATCGAACGTCGGACCCGGGCACCCTCACTGATTTGTGGGTAGGATTTTTCCGGGTTCGGCGAAAGGCGAAGCGAGGGTGCGAGGTCCGACGTCCGAGGTCTGATGTCTGACGCCCGAGCTCATCCGGCGGGAGGCGTAACCGGAACGGCAGCCTCCGGCTCCTCCTGATGACTTTCCTGGGAGAGCTTGCGCAAAGACAACCGCTCGTGATGGGCCAGCAGCAAACCCAGCGGTATGACCGCGACAAACGTCACCAGCCAGAGCATGATGCCGCAACTGGCGGCCAATTCCTTGGGCACATCGAAGATATGTTCCAGGGCGGCGATGGTGGCCAGCTGCGAACCTCCGCCCACGCCCGGCAGTTGCAGCACCGATCCCAGCATGCTCGAACCCATCAGCAGAAGCACCTGCACCAGCCGGATATCGAGCGGGTCTTCTCCGAAGACATGCGCCGTTTGATGATAGGCCAGCGTAATTTCATGGTAGGCGACCGCGATAATCCACCACATTGCGATCGAGACAACGATCAGCATGATTAGGGAAACGGGGTTGTGAATCGTATTCAGTCCCTGACCGAATTCACGGATTTTCAGAGCGATCCGATGGCTGAGACGGGCGCCCCAATGGGAGAAGCGGTGTTCCACCCAGTTCGCCAGTGCCTCCCCCTTGCGGCTGACGACTACGGCTCCAAGCGTCAGCGCCACGACCAGTCCAAAGAAGAGAAATCCGCCGTCACGAAACCGGGTGTAGTACTCCGGGTGCGGGAGCGTCCTTCTCGAACTCGGCAGGAAAATGCTCACCGCCATCAGGACAGCGAAGGCCCCAATATCGAATATGCGCTCGACCGCCCAGACCGCGACCTGGGAGGAAACCGGCAGCTTCTGCCGCCGGGCAATCAGATAGGGCCGAATAAATTCTCCCGGCCGTCCGAGGAGCGCCAATCCAGTAAATCCGATGAGGGTTGGGGGCACCAGCTCCAGCCAGGATGCGTGAGGGCGCACCGGGCGTAGGAAAATCTTCCAGCGGACAGCCCGCAATACATAGGCAATGTATATAAGACCGACGGCGTGGACGATATGCCACGGTCGGATCTGCTCGGTCTCTGCCCAGAAAGTGGTCCAGTCGAAGCTTCGCCAGTGACGGAACTGGAAATACACCAACAACGTGAAGGCAGCCAGGATTCCGCCGGTAATCAGAACGCGTTTTCTATCCATGTCAGGGGAGGACCTAGGCCATCGAGCACAGCGCTCAATCCAAGGTAAATGAGGGAGACCCGGGGGTCAACGCGCCAACGCCTCTGGCGTCATCCTGAAGGGCTTTAGCCCTGAAGGATCCGGCGCGCACTGCCACAATGGCCGTGACGGCGTATATCCGCTGCGCGCCAGATCCTTCGCAAGCTCAGGATGACGCCGGTATGTGGGAGACGGCACTGCTAAAGGCTTCGCTGTAGCGGCGAGGACACCTATTGCGCAGCCTGGGGCGCAACCTTGGGAAGGGAGGCTTGCTTCACAACTGCTGGGGGCTTGGGACTCGCGGGCTTGGTCCGGGCGACTTTAGCCGTCGCTGCGGCGGTTTTGCGCTCCGCAATTTTCTTGCGATTGTAGTCACGAACAATCCGTGCGACGTAGGTGCGGGTTTCATAGTAGGGCGGCACGCCGCCGTACTGTTGCACGCGGTGCGGTCCTGCGTTGTAAGCGGCCAGCGCCTTGATCACGTCGAAGTTATAGCGCTCCAGCAACTCGCTCAGATAGCGGGTTCCGCCCTCCACATTGGAGCGGGGATCGAAGGCGTTGGACACCCCCAGCTTCGAGGCCGTCCCGGGCATCAGCTGCATAAGACCACGTGCTCCCTTGGGAGAAACTGCGCGTGGATTAAATCCACTTTCGGCGTGGATGACGCTGCTGATGAAATCAGGATCGAGGTGGTGCTGGTCGCTGATGGTGTTGATTACTTCTTTGAGATCCTGCGGCTTAAGCGCCGTCGGTTTCGCTGACCGCGCCGGCGTGAGGGACGCAGCGGCCGGCAGCGATGCCGGTACCACGGCCGGCGCCTGATCTTTCTCGAACCGCTCGATCTGGCTGGTAGCAATATCAACGTAATCCTTGCCGTTTCCAAGATAGAGGCGAGTTACCGAGCCCACGGCTTCCCGGCGCTCGTGGCGGATCGAAAAGCCGTTATGCAGGATGGCGAGGTCAGTGCCCATGGCCGGGAGGGCAAGAAGGAGCAGCCCGATCGCCAACCCGATTTTTTTCGCGAGAATCATACTGACCTGAACTCGTAGCGCCGACGCTACGAAGAACTTAACACCTGTTCGATGGCTGCCGCCACGCCGTTCTGATCATTCGACAGAGTCACGGTCCAGCCGTTGCGGCGCAACTCCTCAACCGCATTCCCCATGATAAACGGCACTCCGGCGAAGGCAAGCATTTCTATGTCGTTGTAGTTGTCACCAATGGCCATGACCTGCTCACGCGGGATGCCGCGATGACCCGCCCATCGTTCCAGCGCATGCCCCTTCGAGCAGCCCTGGTTCAGCACATCCACCATGCACAGATCGCGGGCCTCGTATTCGGTCCGAAGCACAGTAATGTCATGTTCCAGGTTACTGGCTGCCAGCGTGGCCAACGCCTTCTGCATACGCGAGATCGAGCCGCAGAACATGGCCTGCACCGGATCGCGGGTGAGCGAGTCTTCAATAGGTATAACGACCTCAATGAATTGCAGGTTTTTTTCCAGCCAGCGCTGAATGCTGGCGCTCAGCTCACTCATGTGCTCGAGCACAATCGCGCCCTTGGTTTCCTTATCGAAGGTCAGGACCGTATTGCCTCGAAATTCATACATGGCGGCGCACAACCGGCGACAGGTGTCGACAGGAAGCAGGTCGCGATGAAAGGTTTTCCCGGCCAGCGAGCGCGTGATCGCCCCATTCGAACTGATGACCCACAAGTCGAATCCCAGCTGCTGTACGATGGGCAGGGCAAAGGTGTGGCGTCGCCCGGTGACCACGACTACTTCGACCCCTGCCTCATGGGCACGGCGCAATGCTGCCATATCAGCCGGGGAGATCTGAAACTCAGGGTTCAACAGGGTGCCGTCGATATCGACACCCAGGAGACGGATGGGAGGTTTCACCAGAACGATTTTAGCAGTCACCGTCCCCGTGGGACAGCCACCCCGTTGGCATTGCAGGCCGCGTACTATACTCTGCATCGACGAATGGGATCATTACTATTTTTCGCGTTTTCGTGGTGGGGAATCCTGCTGCAGGCGTTTGCCATTATTCACTTCATCCGCCGCCGCCCGGATACCTTCTGGCTGTGGATCATCCTCATCGGCGGCTGGCTGGGCGCCCTGGTGTATATCGCGGTCGAAGCCGTGCCCGATGCCGGACTGCTGCGCCAGTCCTTCAAGGCTTTCCCGCGCCGCAAACGCATCCGCGAGCTGGAGGCGGCGGTCATTGACAACCCTTCCGCCGGCAACTACGAAGAACTGGGAGACCTCTACCTCGAAGAAGAGCAGTTTTTAAGAGCCCGGCAGGCCTACGACAAAGCGATCTCATCCCGCACCGACTCGCCAGATCCGTTCTACCGTCGCGGCGTGGCGGCCATCCAGATGGAAGACTTTGCCGCGGCCCTGCCTGATCTCGAACGCGTTGTAGCAGCCGATCCAACCTACGATTTTCATCGGGCGGCGGGACTGCTCGCGCACGCCTACGCTAACAGCGGCCAGCCCGAAAAGGCCGAAGCGCTATTTCGGCAGGTGACGAAGATTTCGACGGCGTCCGAGACCTACTACAACTACGCCAGCTTTCTGGCCTCCCAGCAACGCAACGCCGACGCCCGGGAGTGGGCCCGGCAAATCCTGGCAAAAAAGCCGACCATGCCGGGATACCTGCGCCGCCGCGAGCGCCCATGGTTCCGCAAGGCCAATGCTCTGCTAAACCGCCTGCCCGTCTGAGAACCGAGAACCGAAAACTAGAAACTGGGTTGCAAATCCCTGGCTTTCAATCCGGCAGCCGAGCTTTACTCTAGAGCGGTACTCTCAATCAGGAATGCTAAACTCCCGAGGTGTCCCGCATAGCCTACCTGGAATGCACCAAATGTGGTGCACACATCAGTGCCGACCGCCCGCAGACGATTTGCCCCAACGATGGCGGCATCCTCTACGTTCGCTACGACCTGGAAAACCTCAAGCGCAACTTTAGCCGTGCTGTCCTGGCCACACGTCCGGCAACCCTATGGCGTTACGCCGAAGTCCTGCCGGATGCACCCGCCGTTTCCCTGGGCGAGGGGTTTACCCCAATGTTGTCCAGCCGGGAATTTCCCCATGCCTTCATTAAGGACGAAGGTCTGAACCCGACCGGCTCCTTCAAGGCGCGTGGGATGTCGGTAGCGGTCACCATGGCGAAAGCCTATGGCCTGAAAAAATTGGCCGCGCCCTCTGCGGGAAATGCCGGCAGCGCCCTGGCCGCCTATTGCGCCGCCGCCGGTCTCGAAGCCCACATCTTTATGCCCAAAGATGTGCCGCTGGCCAACCGCGTAGAGTGCGAAAGCTACGGAGTGCACTTAACGCTGGTCAACGGCCTGATCAGCGACTGCGCGCGCATGGTCGCCGAGCGCAAAGAGAAAGAAGGATGGTTTGATGTCTCCACCTTGAAAGAGCCGTTCCGGGTCGAAGGCAAGAAAACCATGGGATACGAGGTAGCCGAGCAGCTCGGCTGGGAGCTGCCTCAGGGCATCATCTATCCAACCGGTGGCGGAGTTGGACTGCTCGGCATGTGGAAGGCCTTCACTGAAATGGAAACGCTGGGCTGGATTGGACCTGAACGACCGAAAATGGTGGTTGTGCAATCTGCCGGTTGCGCCCCCATCGTTAAAGCGTGGGATGAAGGCAAACCCACTGCAGATTTCTGGGCTGACGCCTCCACCCTGGCTGCGGGACTTCGCGTCCCCAAGGCCTACGGCGATTACCTTATTCTCGAAATTCTGAAGAAGAGCTCGGGCATCGCCCTCGCCGTATCCGACGCAGAAATAATGGAGGCATTCCGGCACTGGGCCCGGGTGGAAGGAATCTTCGCGGCGCCGGAAGGAGCGGCATCGTTGGTGGCTTACCGCAAGTTGCGGGCCAGCGGTTTCTTCTCCGGCAGCGACAAAGTCGTGCTGTTCAACACGGGTTCAGGTCTGAAGTATCTCGACGTAATCGAGAGCCAGAAGCCGACGGGGAAGGCGCCGGCGTCAAGACAAATCGGCGGCATCATCGGGCCCTACTAGCTTTCATCCTGAGCGCAGCCTCTGCTTCGCAAAGCGAAGCAGAGGCGCGAGTCGAAGGACCCCTATAAGCTTAATTGCGTCGCAGGATTCCCAGTTTTGAATTTGCGCGGAAGCTGAAAGATCCTAAGCCAATGAGACAGACAGCTCATAGGGGTCCTTCGACTCCATGCAAAGTTCGCGAAGCGAACTTTGCCTTCCGCTCAGGATGACAGCCTCATGCTACATTTCCCACAGCGGGCCCTCGTGTCCGCCGCGATTTCACCGAAAAATGGAACAGCGACTCATCCTTATCAATCTGCTGATCAAGCTGGGCGTGGCCGCCTCGGCGGCCAGTATTCTGGGTCGCTCGGTGGAGTTCAAGTCGCTGCTCTTCCAGGATGAACGCAACTGGAAGCAAAAAATTTATCTCGTACTGTGGATCGGCATCCCCCTGGCGCTGGGTGTGTGGATTCGGTTCGGCGCCAGGAGCTTTGCGGCAGGCGATTTGTCGTTCGAGACCACGGTGCTGCTGGGCGTGGTTGGCGGACGCCTTACCGGCGCGCTGGGGGGCATTCTGCTGGCGCTTCCCGCAGTCTGGCATGGAGAGTGGGCAACGTTGCCCTTTAACGTGCTGTGCGGTTTCGTCGCAGGGCAACTGCGCATCTTCGCCCCCAATCGTGAAGATATCTGGTCGTTCTCGCCGTTTGTGGATCTCAGCATCTACCGCTGGATTCGGCGCAACTTGCCTACGCCGCACCCGTTCGAATGGCAGACCATGTTTTTCGTCACCATCGTGGCCTTGCGTTTTGTGCAGACCGAGCTCTCGCGCTTTGCACCCGGCCGCACATTTAGCCTGGAATCACCGACCTGGTGGGTGGAAGCCTTGATCTACGCCACCTCGGTCACCGTCATTGGAACGGAACTGAAAATCTGGAACAGCGTTCGCATTCAAATCAAGCTGGAAGAGCAGGAGCGACTGTTGCTTCACTCCCGCATGGAGGCACTACAGAATCAGATCAACCCGCACTTCCTCTTTAACACGCTGAACTCGGTCTCTTCTCTGGTGCGCTTTGATCCCGACACAGCCCGCGAGTTGATCCTAAAGTTGGCCAACATTCTGCGCCGCCTGCTCAATAGCAGCGACGCCTTTGTTCCGCTGCGCGAAGAACTGGAATTCATCGACAACTATCTCGACATTGAAGTGGTTCGCTTCGGCCGCGATAAATTGCGGGTGGTGAAGGAAGTCGAGACCTCGTCGCTCGACATCATGGTCCCTAGCATGTTGCTGCAGCCGCTGGTCGAGAATTCCATCAAGCACGGCCTGTCGTCGAAAATCGACGGCGGCAGCATCTACCTGCGCAGCCGGCTCACCGAATCACATCTCATCATTGAAGTTGAGGACGATGGCGTGGGCATGGGCTCGGCCAATTTGGTGGAAAGGCCCAGTGGCGTGGGCGGAACCGGGATTGGGATGGCGAACGTGTCCGAGCGGCTGAAGGTTCTCTACGGCGACACTGCCCGGATGACCATTGACAGCGGCGAAGGGAAGGGAACACTAGTCCGCCTGCGATTGCCTGTCCTGCAGGGAACAGGTGCGATTCCGGAAGCCTTCTATGAGGCGCGCTCCAACACGCGCCGGTAAAACTCTTCATATTGCGGAATGATCCGGCTGGCGCAGAAGCGCGATTGAGCCACCGCACGGCTGGCTTTCGCCATCGTGTGCAACCCGTCTTCGTCGCTCAGTAATTCAATGGCGTAACGCGCCATGGTGTCCACATCGCCGACGTCAGCCAGGTACCCGCTTTTTCCGTGCTCGATCAGCTCCGGGATGCCGCCCACGCGGGTAGCGATGGGCACCACTTCACACGCCATGCCTTCGAGCGCGGCCAGTCCGAACGACTCCAGTTCACTGGGCAAAAGCAGGATGTCGGACAGCGCCAGCTTCTCCTGTACTTGCTCCTGTTTGCCCAGAAAGATCACGTCGTTGTGAATGCCCTTCTGTACCGCCAGCCATTCTGCCCGCGAACGGTCGGGACCGTCGCCCATCATCAGCAGCTTCGAAGGAATCTTCTTACGCACCCGGTCAAAAACCTCGATACAGTCCGTCACGCGCTTCACCGGACGAAAATTTGACAGATGTACCAGCAGGCGCTCCCCGTTTGGTGCGTACTCCTGCTTGAGTTCAGAAACCTCTTCGCCCCGGCAATACACATCGCAATTGACGAAGTTGTAAATCACCTTGATCTCGTTCCGAATATCGAACTCGCGCAGGGTGCGCTCTCGCAGATATTGCGAAATAGCAGTTACCCCGTCGCTCTGCTCGATGGAGAAGCGGGTGATCGGGAGATAAGACCGGTCGAGTCCAACCAGTGTTATGTCGGTGCCATGCAGCGTGGTCACGAATGGAAGTTTGCGTCCGCGCGGTTTGGCCGCCATCATCTGGCGCGCCAGCAGCGCGCTCACCGAGTGGGGGATCGCATAGTGCACGTGCAGAAGATCGAGGTCATAAAGTTCGGCCACCTCCGCCATGCGCGAGGCCAGCGCCAGATCATAAGGAGGGTACTCGAACAAAGGATAACGAGAGACTTCTACTTCATGGTAGTGAATATTCGGATGGGGACCGCTCAGGCGAATGGGCTGGGCGTACGAGATGAAGTGAACTTCGTGGTCACGCTCCGCCAGCTCCAGCCCAAGCTCGGTCGCGACCACGCCGCTGCCTCCATAGGTTGGATAGCAGGTGATGCCGATTTTCATACCTGTC
Organism: Terriglobia bacterium; assembly: GCA_963813645.1. GTDB lineage: Bacteria > Acidobacteriota > Terriglobia > Terriglobales > Acidobacteriaceae > JAIQFF01. Next base: position 12,679 of record CAWEZS010000015.1, on the reverse strand, counting down.
CCTTCCGGATCAGCGCTCGCGCCTTTTCCATTCGATGGCGGGCGGCAAGCCCGGATTCAGATTTTGCCTGGTGTTTGATGCCAGAAACATCGAAAGAAAGGTGCTAGCCTTCGCCCGGACTCTTTTGGGAAGTTTCCGGCTCCGCGGCCATGGTCTCGATCTGTTGCTGCAATCGTTCCCTTGTCTTATCGTCCAGGCCAGTGAACTCGATGCCCATGCCCACTCCGCCGTCACACGATCGGACCACAGCAGGGGTCCTGACCCTCTCAGAATCCAGCCAAAAGGTGATGCTCAAAACCTTGCCTGCGGGAAGCGGCAGCATGGTCTCCACATAACAGCCGCGAGCGCTTATGTCTACCGATTTCGTGTTCATGTGCGATCCGACGCCATCCTGGTCGCGTATTTCGATGGGAAAGGGAACGCGGTGCCGGGGAAATTTTCTCTTGTCTTCGTCAGCCGGCGCGATTCGAACCGCCGGGTCTGACGCCTGCTGGGTCTGCTCCATCTCTTTTTCCCAGGGACAGGGTTGGCCCTCGATCAGGTTTACCCCCACTGAGATTTTTTGCGCCAGCCCGGGATCGACCACCCATATCACTTTGCAGCGGGCCTTCTTGTCGCCCAACTGCACGCCGATGACATCTCCCGGTTTTAACGGGGTCTCCAGGCCGAAGAGCTTGGCTCCGCGGTGGCTGATATTCCGGGCCTGGACGTTTTGCAGGAATGGACGACCTTTCGCACCCATGCCAAACACTCGGACGGAAAGGTCTACATCTAGTCGAGGCTCTGGTTTGTCGGACATGAAAGGTTGCAAACGCTCCGCGTAAGCAAACCGTTAGCATTTAATCATAATTCGGAGCATCGGAACCGTTTGTCATCGCCGTGTCTATTGCGTGTATGGTTCATCAGACCGCGGCGAAAATCATCCCGCAACTGCCAATTCACGGAAGGAAACCAGCTCAATCTCATTCGCGGCCAGCAGATCGCGTGTAGACGACGAGGTCAGGATACGCAGCTCCTGCTCGCGGGACTCAAGCAGCCGGGTGCGGACTCCACGCAAATCTGCATCGTTGTAGCCCGGATGACAAACCAGTTCCCAGATTCCATCTGGGAGGTTCTCCACCATCAGGCGGAGTAAACGCTCATCGAGCGAACCAGTGGCGACAATGGCTAGGGTCCCATCCGGGGTTGCTATTCCTGCTTGCTGTACCGCCTCGCGAAATTGCCGGGCCAAGCCGCGCAGGACACCAACCTCTATCCATCGTCTCCACAAGCTGGGCGAAGCCGACAGTTGCGAGCCCTGCATTCGTTCAAATGGATTCCGTACCGCCCTCACGCCGCAACTCGCGGCCGCCCGCAACAGCGGGCGCAATACCCACGGGAAAAGGTGTGTATGTTTATGGGAGTCGAGGTGAGTGACGGTAATGCCGGCCGTTTGTAGCCTGCGGATTTGGGCGGTTGCTTCCCCCTCGATCTCATCTTCATCCAGACGCCCCAGCAGGGCGAGCGCGCCAAACCCGGCGATTCCTTCGCGGAAGTGTGGGCCGCTGGAATTGCCGCGGCGATCCAACAGGCTGCCGACTGCCGTCGCGTCGAGCAACGGAGCGCCGTCCACCAGGACGATGTGACAACCCACGCCCAGCCGGGGCCGGGACTGTGCCAGCCCAATCGCATCCGCAAAGGCCTGGCCGTTGGCCATCAACGTGGCTGAAGTAACGGCACCATGTTCGTGCGCTTCCACGATGGCGCGATTCACGCCGGTGGTGAGGCCAAAATCGTCGGCGTTGATGATCAGGCGGCGCACCGCGCCAGTCTAGCAGGGAATGTCGAGGTTAATGGAGGACGGGCGTTGCGGCCTGTCCTCCACGAGCAGTCGGACTTATGTCTTTGCCGCCCTAACCTTTGCCCATCGGGCCTTTTGAGCACGGCGAATTGCAGCCCTTCCCTTGGCACTCATGGGACGTCGCTTTCTCTTGGCCGCTGGCGCGGACTTACTGTAGACTCCGGCAAATGCGGCGAGCGCCGCATTCAGTCCCACCAATTGCTGTTGTACCCGGTCTCGCTCTTTCTTCAGTTGACTAACAATACTGGATAAGTTCTCCATTTCCTTAGATTCCCCCTCCCGCCGATTGTAACAGCGAGACTCCGAGATGGAGGACAGGCGTCGCGGCCCGGCCAGCGGAGTGGGAACGCCCGGTTCCCAGCGTGGGAGTCACGCACTATCGAGGAGGAGATTTCTTGGTAAGATTGACGAAGTCCACCCAGAGTGGGCGGTTAGCTCAGTTGGTTAGAGCGCCTGCCTTACAAGCAGGAGGTCGCAGGTTCGAGTCCTGCACTGCCCACCATATAAATCAATTACTTACCAAGTTTACTATTTGGTAACTGTGCCGTAAAATGTGCCGTAACTTCCACCTTCTGGATCGTGGTTGCTGTTTGTCCCGTTCAAGACGCGTCTCACCTGCTCGAGTTCGGGGTGTTGATACTTCATTGCTGTTGTCGGACTGCCGTGCCCCATCGCGCGCATGACGACCGCAAGATTGCCGGTACCCTGCAGCACTCTGGTTCCATAATCGTGACGTCCACAGTACAGGACCAGTTTTTCCGGAAGTTCGGCCTCGCGTCTGGCGTCCCGGAATTTCTTGTCCACGGTTGTCAAATGTCCCGAAGCTGAGAAGGCCGGGAAGATCCAGCCCTCGCGCCGTTCCCCGCAGCGACCTCTCAGCAAATCCAGAACGCGATCACTGAGTGGAACGAACCTACGGCCGTTTTCGGTTTTGCTATCGGGAATGAAAAATACGCGGTTCTTCCAATCCACGTCCTCGATGCGCGCACAAAAGAGCTCTTTCTTGTTGCGCATCCCGGTATCACGGACTAGAACAACCACGTCGCGGAAAGTGGCGTGCATTTTGGGAGTCCACTTGGCGCTCTCTAGCAAACGGTCGGCAGCAGCCAACAGCTTGCGCTCCGCCTCTTGATCCAGCCTGAGAGTGCGGCCGAGTTCTTTCATCAACTTCAGTTTGGGGGCCTTCGCAATCAACCCCCATTCTTCTGCCTTGTGTAGCATCCGGCGTAAGGTCTTCAGGGCACAGTTGATGTTATACGGGCCGCCAGGGAAGGCCAGCGCGTCCACGTCTTCTGCGGTGATGCGATCCATCTTCATGCTCGCAATGCCTGTCTGCTCCAAGAGACGCCATCCGTTCCGGAGATAGCTCTTGGACTTTGCCGCAAGCTTCGCATTGTCAACATAAGACATGAATCGCACAACGAACACCGACAGCATCGGAGCTCTTTTGCTAGTTTGTGTTTTGCCTTCAGCAACTGCTGCCAAAAGCTTTGCTGCCCTCTCAGAAGCGGCAGTTTTGCGGGTTTCTTTGGTTGATCCGCGAAAACGTTCCCCGCGGATCGTGAAGTCATACCACCAGTAAGGGTGGCCAGCTCTCTTAAAAAGGTCCACGCTTGGTCTCCACGAGCGCTCGCACGGAAGATGTCCGCGTGTTTCTGCGGATGTATTCCCGCAGATGCTCCTGATGGTATCGCACTCCTCCCTCTTCTTTCACGTAATCGGGCCCTCGGCCTTCACAGCGCCAGCGCTCGAGTGTCGATGATGGTCGACCTAGGAGTGCAGCGGCTTCCTTGGTGGTTAACATCTTGGTGACCTGCATTCTTGCCGGTTGTGGCGGATCTGCTGCGGCAATCGACTCTTTTCGTTGATCTCTAATCAGGGGCTGGATCGAAGACTGGCTGGACATGTATGCACTCCAAGATTGAAATCCGGCCGTGAGCCTCCAATCGGCGCCTAGTCGAACGGGCTGATCAGGCAGGCAACGCTGGCGTTGCTGCTTTGCCGAGTCATTCGGCTCTAGGCTCGGGGCCTGGCTGGCTGGAGGGAATTGAGCAGGAACGGCTGCATCAATGTAAGGTTCGAAATTCAGTGTGTTGGCGGTAGGGGACGGACTGGCGGCCCCTGCCGGGCTGACATTGCATCCTCCTCAGATACCTCACGGAATTTCTTCTTCGCGGGGGGCCCCATCAAACTCGGCGAATTCCGTGAATACTGACTAGATTCGGGGCCGCTCAAGCAGCGCTCTCCCAGCAACACTGAGTTAAGCGGTTAGAACCGGCATAGATGTCAATTGAGAGTCGAGAAGCAAATCGACTGCCTGCAGAGGTTCAGATTGCGATGTTCACGCTGTACCTCCGTGGGCGGCAATTCTATGCCGCCTGTAACAACGCAATCTACTAACCAAAAATTGGACTCAGCAACACAGTGTTAAGACACTACCGCCGTATGAGCAATGTCCGGACTGACGAGGATCTACAGCCTCCTGGAGCGAAGATTGAGGGCGATTGACGGTCACTCGATCCGAAGCGCATCGATTGGGTTCAACTTCGCCGCCTCGCTAGCGGGACGGTATCCGAAAAGCACTCCGACGCAACTGGAGACCACGAGCGCAACTGCCACCGCCATCCAGGAAATATCTAACGGAACGATACCCTCACTCAAGCGTCTGACCAACCAGACGAGTCCAAGCGCTGTCACTACTCCGACCACGGCCCCGACAAAACTGATAAAGAATGCCTCCAACAAGAATTGGATCCTGATCTCATCCGGTCGCGCGCCCAGCGCTTTCCGAACTCCAATTTCATGGGTTCGCTGGGAGACACTGACCAGCATGATATTCATAATGCCGGTTCCGGCAGTGACTAAAGTCAGGGTGGCAATCGCGATGAGTACGACACTCATGGCGAGCGAAATGTTATTCGCTGAATGGAGAAGGGAAGACAAGTTCTCGACGGTGTAATCCGGCAAGGTACCCGACGGGGTGCCGACGCCGCGGCCATCCACCGCCGCCCGTGGCGCGGCGCAGCTCTGGGGGCCGGTGGCGGGGCGGCCTGAGGGCGTGCACGTAACTGGCGAGCTCGGAGAGGTGGCAGGAGGCGGCGGCCAGGTAAATGTCGATGGGCATGGATTCCAGGTGCGGCGGGGGTTCAGCGGCGGCCCGGTATGGCACCGGGAAACGGGCGCGATACTAGGAATGCTGGCGGCGTGCGGTGAGGGAGATACTGACGCCTATCTGCTTCCGGTGGAGACCATTAGCAAGGTCTGGCCGCGGTGGCGGGGGCTGGCCCTCCGGCAGCCTCACGGGTTCTAGTTTGGATGACCGGCCTGCACGGCCGTGGACGGCAGCGCTCACGCGTGAGCTGGCCGAATCGCTGCTTGCCTGCCCGTCAATGGATGACGTTCGATTTCGCGATTGTTTGATGCGGCGCATGGGCGAGCAGCTTGGCATGCCGGGGCCGTTCGCGGACGGAAGTCATGACGATGTTTACGCCATTGTCCGGACGTGCGAAGCCCATGAAGAGCAGGGCACGGCATTGGCAGCGCTCGCCGCCGCGATGAAGGATCTCCATCCCAACTGCGACGCGCTTGCCCGGCTCGAGGATTGCGATGCTGCGCTAAAGGGGCTGACCGCGCTCAGTATGGATCAGCTTGTCCCAGTTCTTGACGTGATCGCCGACATGTCCCCGGAGTACGGCTACGCCGATTTCCACGAACTCGCTCGCCAGGCCGCCTTTGGCAAGGCGGTACCGCTGCGGGGAGCCAAGGATCTGCCAGGGATAGTGCACAAGCTGAATGGGGCAAGGGAAAGCACGCCTGCCAGGGCTCCGTGGTCGTGCGGTTCCTTGCCTTGCTGGCCGATTCGCTGGAAGACGATGACCGCTTCCGGCTTGAGGCGGAAGTGGAGAATATCGCTGACGGGCTTGGGATTCCCCTGGGTGACATCCATGCGGACCTGGTTGGGCCGGCGCTCAGATTCCCTATGGAAGGATTCTTCAGATACTCGTTGGGGAAATATCAGCGCCAGGATCGCAGACTCGGTACACCATTTACGCGGCGGTTTTCGATGTGCTGCCCGGCCGAAGGGAGCGTATCGCGTCGTGGCGATTTGACAGAGATTGCTCACTCCAGGAAATCGATGATTCCGGGGGCACGTTTCCTTAGGCTCGCGGGCGGGCTGAGCCGAACTGTCGGCGCTCGCACCGATACGGCGGTCGAGTTTGTCCTGCCCTGGCCGCTGCTGGGTCACCCGGTCGAGCGCTGGGGTCTTGATGAGGATGGCTATTGGGTATCGGTTACCGGTTCCCGGTCGTCGTGCGGTCGCTGGACCGGCAGCAAAAAAGATGGTTTCATGAGCCATGGCTGGAGAAATGGGAAATACTGGTTTCCGAGGACGCCAGACCGCTCGGTGAGCGGATAGGATGGCTGCATTACGGGAACGCGGTCGTGCCCGAGCGCGCGGGAACGGCAGGCCGGATCGTACACCTTACAGGCAAGCATGACATCATCCGCTGGCTGGCCAGGCCCGAGAACTACTTCACCGCGGGACTAGCTCTTACATTTCCCTACCGGCATGAAGATGATGTCTGCCTGCGCGGAGTACAGGACGCCATCAGTGAGGGCATCCCACTGCTGGTCTGGTGCAGGGACGACAGGGACGCGAACGACCTGGAGCGCCTACTCGAGAAGGTGAAGCTTCGCGACCTGAGCGAGACGGTCCGCAGGTGGCGGCGCCTGACGGCAGACGGTGAGGGTTCTGCCGACGGCGCGATGCGCGACATCGTCCCACTGCTGGATCATCCGGCCGATGCCGGCAATCCTTCCAAACGCAGTTTCACGGCACCGCAATACGGGCGATGATGAGAATGTCTAATGACCAGCCCTGATTGGTGGATCTATCGCGGGACAGGGCATCCCAGCCGGGCCGAAATTCCCGATCCGCCGCCATGGCGTTCTTTTACCGGGCGAGTGGCTGACGAGGTGGCCAGACCTTCTGTCGATAGTGAGTCGCTCGACGCTGTAGGCTCGCGACGGCTGGGCCGGTATCGCCAGGCAACCGCTTACCAGGCTGACGATACCGAGATCAACCTCGTCAACCTGGCCCTTCATCTCCGTCGGCCACTGCTGGTGACCGGCCAGCCAGGGGTGGGCAAATCCACCCTGGCCTATAGCGTGGCCTACGAACTTGGGCTCGGACCGGTACTCCGCTGGCCCATCACCAGCCGGTCAACCCTGCTCGACGGCCTCTATCATTACGACGCCATAGGCCGGCTGCAGGAGGTGAGCCTGCGCAGGGAGGCGGCTGCGGGCGGGCTGCCCGGCGGAGACGGTGCCGCTCCGCTACCGGATATCGGCACGTACGTGCGCCTGGGCCCGCTGGGAACCGCCCTCCTGCCGCAGCGCCGGCCGGTGGGTCCCGCTCATCGACGAAATCGACAAGAGCGATATTGACCTGCCCAACGACCTGCTGAACATCTTCGAGGAAGGGGAATTCATCATCCCCGAGCTGGCCAGGCTCAAGCAGGAGAAGATCAAGGTTACGACGGCTGACCCAGGCGGTACCGCGGTTCTGGACGGCGGCAGGGTCCGATGCGCGGAGTTTCCGTTCGTGGTACTTACCAGCAACGCCGAGCGTGATCTTCCCAAGGCGTTCCTGCGCCGGTGTATCCGCCTGAGATTCCCCCGCCGTCTAGAACGAAACTCGCCCGCATGGTGGCAGCCCACCTGGAACCCGAGGGTCCGCCTGCGGAATCGGTACGCGAGCAGCTGATCGCGGAGTTCCTCAGGAAACAGACACAGGAGGCCGCTGTCCTGGCCAACGACCAGCTTCTCAACGCGCTGATGATGGCCACCGCCGGACTGTGGGACGATGGCGGCGGGCGGGCGCTGATCGAGGAGCACCTGCTGCGGTCGCTGGACGAAGGCTGAGCTCGCGTGCCCGACGACCTGCTCGGCCACATCGCCCGGCTCATCTCCGATGGGCTCAAGGACGGTTGCCGGCCGAAGAGGTCGCGGACGTCCTGTGGATGGCGCGTTTCCTGCGTCCCCCGGGTTCGGCGCCGGCACCGCCTCCTGTCTCTGCGGACCCCGCCGTGGGTGAACCAGTGAGACATGCTGGGCCGGAACCACCGGCGAGCGGCGTCGACGGACCCCCCGTGGCGTCGGCTCTGTCGCCGGGTCATGATGTCGAGTTTCATCCGCTGCCATCAAGGCACACTGCGGTCGGCCACCCGGCGGCGTCGGTGCGCGTTCCCGCTGTAACCGCGCTTCCGCACGCGCTGGAAGATCCCCGGGCGCTTCGCCCGCTGAAGCGGCGCGCGCCCAGGACGCACATAATGGTGCTCGACGAGGAGGCTACCGCGGCCGCGTTCGGCGACACCGGACTCATATTGCCGGTATGGCAGCAGGGAACCGAGCGGTGGCTTCAAGTTGACCTGGTGGTCGACACCAGCGCCTCCATGGTGATCTGGCAGCAGACCGCAGCGCAGCTGCATGCGTTGCTCGAACGTCACGGTGCCTTCCGTAACGTCCGTGCATGGGCAGTCGACAGTGATCAGCCAGACCCGCGTCTCGTGCCGTTTTCCAGGCGCCCGTCGGCCCCGTCAGCCCTGTCGGCCATCACGCGCTCCCCCACTGAACTGATCGACCCGACCGGTCGCCGCGCGGTCCTCGTCCTGACCGACGCGGTTGGAAAGGGCTGGCACGGCGGCGAGATGATGACGCACCTTCTTCCGTGGGCAGGCTCTTGCCCGCTGGCCATCATCCAGGTTCTTCCGCGTCGGCTATGGCACCGCACCGCACTCGAAACCGTAGCCGTCACGGCGCGGATGAGGCCCGGCTCGCGGTGGCCGTTCCACGTTGTGCACGTCGATGACTGGGCACCTGGGCGGCCAGTCGGCTGGGTTCCGGTCCTGTATCCGAGCGCCGAATGGCTGGGGCCTCTGGGCGGTCATGGTCGGCGGCATGGGCGAGCAGCAAGCCCAGATGTTCGCGACGCCGCTGTTCACCACCAGGCGAGGGACGCCGACCTTCCGGATGGCGGCGATGTCCCCGCAAGCGAGCGGCTGCGGATGTTCTCCGATCACGAGGCCTCACCCGAGGCGCTCGAACTGGCCGGGATACTTGGCCGCGGCCCCCCTGGTCCTGCCCGTGATGCGCCTGGTCCAACAGGCGATGATGCCGGAATCGGCTCCTGAGCACCTCGCAGAGGTCTTCCTTTCCGGGCTGCTTGCCAGGGTGAGTCCCGCTGTCCCCGGCGAGGATCCGGACACGGTGATGTATGAGTTCCGCGACGGCGTCCGGGAGCAACTCCTTGGCGGGCTTACCGAGCGCGAGTCGCTGGGCGTGCTGGAGGTCCTCAGCGGCGTGTCCGGGGCCGTCGCCAAGAGGTTCGGCGGCACCCTGGACTTCCGCGCGCTCGCCGTCGCGGCGGGCACAGACGCACTGCCTGAGGAAAAGTCTGCCCTTCGCCCGGATCGCCGCTGGCGTGCTGCGCGGGCTCGGCGGGATCTACGGTGACCTCGCGACCTACCTGACAGGGGAACCCGCCAGCCGCCCGCCTGCCGCTGCCACCACGACAAGCGAGCCCTGCACCTCTCCGGAGCTGCCGGAAACGGACGGGAGCGCAATGAGCACTGAGCAGCAGATCCCAGCCGTGCTGGCAGCACGCGAGGCCCAGCGGGCTTTCGTCGACGGCCTCACCGCGAGCTGGGGAAAAGCCTTGCAGCCTCGTGCGGGGACCTGATCACTTCCGCCGGAGAACTGGCCGTCGCCGCGGCGAGCATCACGGCACCGGACGCTGTCCAGATGCCGCAGTCTTCACCGACACAGCCGCTTACCTAGCCGAGGGTAACGACTGGAGGCAGCGAGCGACTTCCCTCTCTGCGGCTATAACGCAAGCGGCGGCCTCGGTCGGCGCGCTGCGGCAGCGGATCCACCGGCGAACGATCAACATCGCCGTAATGGGCACCACTGGCGCCGGGAAGAGCACGTTGCTGCGCAAGCTGACCGGCCTGGGCGGAGCAGCGTCCCGTCAAACCGTTACACGTCGACGACCGCCACGCCCGTCCGGATCTCCCACGAGCCGCGCTCGGGAGCCGGACACGCCGTCTTGACCCTGCACACTTGGGAGACGTTCCGCGCCGAGGTGCTCGTCCCCCTGCACGAGCGTGCCCAGATTCCCGGAAACCCGCCCAGCACGGTGGATGAGTTCCGCCGTTTCCCTGAGTACCAGGAGGATGGCCGCGTCTCGGCCAATCACCCGGAAACGGGGCGTTACCGGCGGCGGCTGCGGATCGCGCAGGACTCGCTGACCAGCTATGAGAACCTACTGCGGGGAGGCACCCTGCAGATCTCCCTCGAGAATCTGCGGCCGTTCGCCACCTACCCGGCCGAGGAAGATTCTCGGGAGCGGCCCTATCACGCAGTCCGGTCGATCGACGTCTTCTGCGAGTATCCCGCGGTCGGCGCGGTACCGTTGATCCTGATCGACTTGCCGGGCATCGGCGAGGCCGGGCTGGACATCCACCGGCGGTTCCTCACCGAGTTGCGTAATGACGTGGACCTCCTGCTCATTGTCAAGCGCGTGACTAAAGCGTCAACCACGGACGCAGACTGGGCCTCAGTGCAACTTGCCGACGACGCTTCGGCCGGGTCCGGCGCGGCGACTTCGTGCACTACGTCATCAACCGGGACGCCGACGTGCCGAGCGAGTACTTCGACAGCGCGCTAGCCCGCACCACGGCCGATGCCAGGAACCTGGGTATCGACGTCCGGGTCTGCGACATCGAAAGGCTCCACGAGGTAACCCAGGCCATCCTGGAACCCGAACTCAGCCTCCTCGCAGAGCGGCTCGCTGACATGGACCGGGACGCAGCCATGTTCGTGCTCGCCGAGATATCAGGAATCGTGACGCAGGCACGGAACCTGGCCGACCAGCTTGCGCGCCGGATCGGAAGCTGGCAGGCCGACCTGCCCGATCCGGTGGCGCGGCTGCGTGGGAGGGTCCGGGAGCTAAAACTTCATATCGCCAGTGACCTGACCCGCGTCTGCGGCGAATACGATCAGCTCTTCGCGGCCGGGCAATCCATCAGCGAACTGGACGACGAGATCGGGAAGGGCCGTCGCCGAGATACGGGAATGGCTTGCCGTCGGCTTCGGTGCCGGATCGGAGCAGCAGTGGCTGGACAGCTTCGCTGGTGCCATCACCGGGCGCTCCCTCGGGGAGGAACTCGATCACCAATATCGCAGTGCGGGTCAGATGATAGCCTCCGCGTTCAGCGGAATCGACGCTGCCTTCGGACGCTCAACAGACCGGCTGTGGAGCACGGTGGTTGGCGTGCTGAGGGCCAGGCTCACTGGCGCACTCATCCCTACGGATACCGACGACCACTCTGACCTGGCTGCGTTCGCCACTTTGGCGCGGCAGCACAACGCGAGGAAGCTGGCCGAAGCGACCGAATGGCTCCTCAGCCTGCATGTAAGCTACGGCAGCATCTTCTTCCGGGCGGGCTTGCCGGTCCTCCGCACATTGACCTGGTATGAACCCGGCGGCCACTCCGCGGCCGACCCAGTCGGGCCGGACCAGCTAACCTCGTACTGGCATGACAAGCTGAGGGGCGACATCGAGCGGACCACCGCCGAGCTGCAACAGGAACTTCGCGCCGAGGCGCAGCGGGCGCCGCGGATCCTGGCCGCGGCGATCCATCGGTTCAGCGACATGACAACCGCCGGACCAGGCATAGAGGTCGAGTTCGAGGCTTACCATGACCGCCCAGCAAGAGATTTGGCCGGGCGATTACGACAGGCCCTCGGCAAGGTCTCCGCCGACCTAGCCGCGCTTGGCCAGCGAGCCTATGAAGCAAGCGCCGCCGCGGACCAGATCGCGTCGCTGATCGCAGCGACCCGCCGCCTATAGAGCCTGATTAGTAGCCTACAAATGGTTACCGCCTTGTCCTGTGCCGAGGCTAGATAATCTCAAGAGATCAGCACCAGAACCGGATATTCTGAGCGCAACTGACCGGACCGCAGAATAAATAGACAAGGCGTTCAGACTCGGCGGGAAGAATCTCCGTCAGAATGGCAACATACGCTACGATCCCTGACGAGATCGTGCGATCCGTGAGTGAGTATGCCGGGCTATGCATAGATATTCGCGCAGGCAACGCCCTCATTTCAGGCAGAATCGGATATCGGTCTGCCGTTCCCTGGCCGATCGGTTGCCAGCAAGACCAATCCGTCGAGGTGGATCGAGAGGTGCGGCAGCGCGTGTCGCAGTGCCGAGTCGGCCCAGTGTTCACCCGTTTCAGGGATGGGCTGGGGATGCGGGTGCAGGCGGTGGGCGAGGGCGAGGTGCCGGGCGCCGCGGGTGCGGACGGCGGCGGCCAGGGCGCGGCGGGATCCGGCTAGCACGACCAGTTTTTTGGCGCGGGTGACGCCGCGTAGGAGGTTGCGCTGCAGCATCATCCAGGAGCTGGTGGTGAGCGGGATGACGACGGCGGGATATTCGCTGCCCTGGAGCGGTGGATGGTGACGGCGTAGGCGTGGGCCAGCTTGTCCAGCTCGTCGAACCCGTAGTCGACCTGTTCGTCTTCGTCGGTGCGGACGGTCAGGGTGTGGTCTTCGGCCGACAGGGCGGTGACGACGCCGACGGTGCCGTTGAAGACGCCGGAGGCGCCCTTGTCGTAGTTGTTGCGCAGCTGGGTGACCTTGTTGCCGATCCGGAAGACCCGCCCGCCGTAGCGCCGCTCCGGCGCGCCCTCGCGGGCCGGGGTCAGGGCCTCCTGCAGCAGCTGGTTGAGGTTGCCGGCGCCTGCCGGGCCGCGGTGCATCGGGCACAGCACC
>CAWEZS010000014.1:0-94723 GCA_963813645.1 Terriglobia bacterium | reverse complement strand
TCATCCTAGAGAGAGGATGTCAAGCAAAAACACTTCTCCACTCCTCTCCGTGAAACCTCGATCGGTGCTTGCATCCAGGCCCCTTCTTCTTGGAGAGGATTTTGGTTTCAACGCCTGGAGCGCCACAGAGTACGACAGGGATACCCATCGCAGTTGCGGGTCTGCCTTCAGGGGTTTCATGCAGCGGTCCCGACACCATTCGTTGCGAAGCTGCGCAAGCCAACCGTTGGCTTAAGTGCCAACCATCATCCTATGTGTCGAGTAGGGCCTGCGGCCCGCGAAAACTCATGAAAATTACTCCGAGTCGAATGCAGAATAGGAGAGGCTCGGAGCGGCGAGATTGAAGTCTCAGTGGAGAAGTTGAGGCCGTCTATGTGTCTGATCCGGAGCGTGCGTGGTTGAGCGAATAATTGGGCGTTGTCTCTCCCCTGCTGTGAGAGCGGCGATAGCCTGTGACCCTGCTTAAGGAACTCGCAGCACGCTCTCCGCTCCCGCCAGGAGGAGACGTTATGTCGTACAGGATAGCGGGAATCGACGTACATAAAAAGATGCTGGCTGTGGTCGTGGCCGACGTTGAAGTTCAGGGGGAGTACCAGTTTGAACGGATCCGATACGGTAGCAATCCTGAGCAACTGCGATTGCTGGCCGCATGGCTGATCGAGCACGAGGTCGAGGAAGTCGTGATGGAATCGACTGCACAATATTGGCAACCCGTCTGGGGAGCACTGGAACGGTACTGGAAACCGAGCTGCCAAAAGCGAGCAGGTGCAGGCCCAATGTCGGGAACGCTCCATCTGGCGCAAGCACGATCGAATCGTGGACGGCGCGGACGCAAGAAGGATTTTCCCGACGCCGAACGTTTGGTAAAGCGGCTGGTGGCCGACGAGCTGATCCTGAAGTTTTGTGCCCGATGCCGAACAGCGGCTATGGCGGACGGTCACACGCCGAAAGTACCAGCTGACACGCAACAAAGTGCGATTGCAAAACCAACTGGAGGCTCTACTGGAAGAGGCCCACATTAAGTTGTCCAGTTTGGTCTCGGATCTTCTGGGCGTCAGTGCACGACGCATGCTGAAGGCGATCGCGGACGGAGAAACCGATCCGGCCGCCCTGGCCGCTTTGGCCGATAAGAAGTTGCGTGCCACACAGGCACAGTTGTGCGACGCGCTCGACGCCTGCACAGAGCTGCAACCCGTCTACCGCCGACTGCTCAAGATGTTCCTAGAGGAGTTGCACCTGATCGAGCAGCAGATCGGCCAACTGGACCAAGAGATGGCGGCGCTGCTCAGTCAGCATTCGGAGTCCGTCCAGCGGCTGTCGGAAATTCCCGGCCTGGGTGTGGATTCGGCGCAGCAGATCATTGCCGAGGTGGGGGCGACAGCAGCGACATTTCCTTCCGGCAAGCACCTCTCTTCCTGGGTGGGAGCATGCCCCGGAGACGAAGAGAGCGCGGAAGTGTCCCACAGCCACCGCTCCCCAAAAGGTAACCGCCACATGCGGCGCATTCTCAATCAAGCTGCCAACGCGGCGGTCAAAGCGAAAGGAACCATTTTCGAGATCATCTATCGCCGACTGGTGTCGCGCCGAGGACACAATCAGACCATCGGCGCCATCGCCCATCGGCTCTGTCGCCTGATCTGGATCATTCTGCACCAGGGAGTCCGTTACGAAGAAAGAGGACCATCCGTGAATACAAAGTCAAGACGACAGCGCACTAGTAGGATGATCCGGGAACTCCGAAACCTCGGCTACAGGGTCGAACCGGTGGGCACTGCAGCATGAGCGCGGTGGATTTTCGACCCTGAGGCTCGAGGCCTATGGCTTTTTCGGGTTATCCGAGGGGGCATAGGATTGACCCGGAGACTGGGTGCTGATGGCAGCACCCGGGACGCCTAATGAGTGCATGGATACTCTCCCTCGAACCCGAGCATCGCCAGAACCGACGGGTCACCACCGCGGCGTGAAACCTGGGAGACCACCTGAGTTCTGTGCAACGCTCAAGCTGCTTGCGGCTTCAGTTGTTCCGCATCGAAACGTACCTCCTTCTTCCAAAGGGTCAAAGCAATGGCCGCGATCTTTCGGGCTAAGCTCAGACGCGCCATCTCGGGCTTCATGCCCTTCGCCAGCAACGCCACATAGAAGTCGCGCAACGGACCCACACCACAGCTGGCTCGGGTCGCGGCTCCCTTGAAGATCTCTTTCATTTCGTGGTTGTGATTCTGATTGAGACCACGAATCTGTTGCGGTTTTTTCGTACGTTGCAGTTGTCCGTGCACGTAGCGATATTGCGCACTGTCGCGGGTCTCGATGCCCAGTCCACTATAGGTCCAGAGTTGCCGTTTGCTACGGAACCGGTGCGGCGTCTGCATCAACGCGATTAAGCGGGCAGCTCGGATCGGACCGATGCAGGGAATCTGACGTAGTAGTTTCGCAGCTTTGTGTTTCCGGCTCTCCGCCAATAACTCAGGGCGCAGGGTTCGTCGCAATCCCTGCAATCCATCCAACTGTTGATACAGTAGCTCGGCACGCCGGCGCACGCCGGCATGCTCGATCTTCTGTAGCCACTCTTCCCGATAACGCGGAGCCTACACCTGGGTACCTGCACAAGGGATGCTCCAACCGCGATACAGAGCTTTGATCCGATTCATCACCCGGTTCAGGTCTTGGCTGAGGGTCTGATAACTGCGCCCCAACTCGCGCAGCGTCCGCAGTCCATGTTCTCCGTGGTAGACCGGGCGCAGCATTCCGTGCGCAACAAGTCGGCCAGTTTGCGCGCGTCTATCTTGTCGCTCTTGTTGCCTTCCTTTAATAAGGCATTGCGCCGCGGATCGCACACCAGCACTTGTGCTACCTGGGGCTGCAACAGATCGTAGAGCCAGGCCGCCCAGGTCCCTTCTTCCCAGGTGACATGCAGTTCACCCCGCAGACCGTGAATAAACTGCAGAATGCTGCTGGCCTTGGTTTCGACAATGGACTCCATTACCAGCTTGCCGCTGCCATTGAGGACGGCGATTACAATCGCTTCCTTGTGCACGTCCATGCCGATATACTTGATCTCGCGACTCATGCAGTTGCCTCCTTGAGGGAAAGATCATTCGCGCTCAACGGAGCTCTTTCCCTCCAGGTAAAGTGTCATTCTTCAGCCGATTTGCCTATCTTCTCCTCTGATTCTTGCCCTACATCTCGCTTTACTCCACTCAACAGGGCCGCTCTCCCATAATGCATTGACCCGGCCCGGCAAGGGGCTCTGAGTGAAATGGCGATGTTACAACAGCAGCGGTCATCGTTTCCAAGTTAGTCGACGATTCGGGAGTTAGCCAAGCAACTAAGCTTTGTGAGTGGTGGTCATCCTAATGAAAATGACCATCCAGAACTCGTTGATCTCAGAACCTCGTACAGGGCACACGTCGGAACCGCGCCCGAAAGGTGCTAAACTTCGGCCACCTGGGGCGCTTCCGTGACAGCAAATTCCTCATCTCGAATCATCCGCTTCAGTACCTTTGAGCTCAATCTACACACGGGAGAACTGCGGCAGAAGGGACTCAAGGTGAAGCTACAGGAACAACCGCTGCAACTATTGGCTGCCCTGGTTGAACGACCAGGGCAGATGATTACCCGAGAAGAGTTGCGCGGAAAGCTCTGGCCGGCAGACACCTTCGTTGACTTCGATCACAGCCTCAATGCCGCCATCAAGAGATTGCGTGATGCGTTGGGTGAATCTGCGGAAAATCCCGTTTTTATTGAGACGCTTGCTCGACGAGGCTATCGGTTCATTGCTCCCGTGGTGCAGGATGGAGCGCCACAAGTTGAGGCACCTTCACCAGAAGCGGCTGTTAAACCGGGCCCGGAGGATAGTGTTCAGGTCGCGAAACCGCGAGCGGCTGACGGAAAAAGGCTCTGGAAGATCGCCGTCCCCGCAGCGCTGCTGGTCATCGCTCTTCTTGGAATACTGATCTGGCTCGCTCGGCCGCTCCCTCCACCAAGAGTCCTCAACACCACCCAAATCACGCACGACGGCGTTCCTAAACAAGATGTTATTTTGACTGACGGGTCACGGCTCTACTTCATTGAGACTAACGGAGCGCGTGCATTCCTGGCGCAGGCGTCGGTCATCGGCGGCGATACTTCGGTTATAGCCACTCCATTTCCCAATATCGGTTTAATGGACATTTCTCCCGATCACTCTCAGCTCTTGGCGCGTAATCTAATGGGAACCGATCTTGAAGCACAGTTCTGGACTCTTCCCCTTGCGGGTGGCAGTGCGCGCCCTCTCCCCGACCTTATTGGACACTCGGGTGTCTGGTCGCGGGACGGCCGCCAGTTGGCTTTTGCCAAAGGACCAGACATTTACCTGGCCAACACGGATGGCACCAGCCCTCGGAAATTGATTACTGTCTCGGACTCCGCACACTGGATACGCTTCTCGCCGGATGGCAGTCGCCTTCGGTTCACGCTCGCGCACCAGGGAGATTCGCCCTCGATTTGGGAGGTTCGAGTAGACGGTACCGATTTACACCCCGCGCTCAAAGGCCTGAACGGCCCAGCTTCCGAGTGTTGTGGCGTTTGGAGCGCGGATGGCCGCTACTACTTGTTTGTCAGAAGCGTTTCCGGGCGCAGGTTTATCAGAAACGTTTCGGGCCACAGAGACGATGTTTGGGCACAGTGGGAGTCGCGGGATTTCCCGCACCGATTTTCGTCGGCACCGTTCCAACTAACGACTGGTCCCATGTCATTTGGTCCCCCGGTACTCGCTCTTGATGGCACCAGGCTGTTTGCAGAGGGTGTGCTTCGCCGCGGTGAACTCGTACGTTATGACAGACGGTCACAGCGTTTCATGCCCTTCCTTGCGGGAATGTCGGCAGGAGAACTGGACTTCTCCCGAAATGGTAAGTGGGTTGCGTACGTTAAATACCCTGAGCGTACGCTCTGGCGCAGTCGTATCGACGGTACCGAACGGCAGCAGCTCACCGATGCACCCGTTGCCGCTTTTTTGCCCCGCTGGTCTCCGGACGGTACCCAGATCGCCTATGTCGATCTTCAATCCGGTCAGCCTTGGAAAATATTCCTGATATCAGCTCAGGACGGAACAGCTCAGGAACTCGTTGGCGGGAAGGACGCTGTCGCGGATCCAAACTGGTCACCGGACGGAAAAAGGATTTGCTTTGGACGCAGCCCATACAGCGCCGCAAGCACCAAGAAAATCGACGTAATAGATCTGAGTTCGAAGCACATCTCAACCATTCCGGGCTCGGACGATTTGTACTCTCCCCGCTGGTCGCCGGATGGCCAGTACCTCGCAGCTCTTTCCGCTGACTCCAAGAAACTTATGCTCTATGACTTCAAAACACAGAAATGGACAGAATGGATCGACGAACCGGGTGCGATTGGCTTTCCCACCTGGTCGCACGATGGAAGGTACGTCTATTACGACAATACCTCCACGGAAAAATCTGCCTTCCTTCGCGCAAAAGTGGGACGGACTCGCCCCGAACTCCTCATTGATTTGAGAAATATGCGCCGATATGGCAAGTACGGCTGGGCTTGGAGTGGGCTCGCGCCCGACGACTCAGTCCTCTTGGTTCGCGACGTGAGTACCGACGAGATCTACTCGCTTGAGGTGGAATTACCGTAGCCTTAATTTCTGACATTCCTATCCTGAAGGAAGCCAAGGCGGAGTGTGCGAAGCTGCGCTGTAGCTGTATAAACCACTCCCTTGCGCTTGCGGGGTCAAGGTGAGCCCGATCTGCTGGGTAACCGCGCGGGCGATGTCGGCTTGCACGAGCAAGATGTCGCTCCGGCCGCGATCATAACTGCTTGCCCATAGGTGGGCTTGATTGTCTACCGCAATCAGTTGCAGACTCACACGCACCCGATCTCCCTCCGTTTGCGCGTTACTCGCGAGGAACTGCGCGGGAGGCTCTGGCCGGCTTTCCAGATCCAACTCGAAGACGCTGAAGCGAATCGCCGAGTTTTCGGCCACGGGACTATAACCCCGTTCGTCTGACCGGCTCAGTGTAGCACTTTCAGGAGCCGAGATCTGCGTTATCCACCCTCCTAATCCACAGCACACAAACGACCTAGCTTGTCACCGACATACGACTCGGTGGTCAGCGGCGCGGCATTGAGGTACGCGTCTGCGGGATGGATTTTTGATCCCGCGGAGGTGGACCATGTGGAGCCAACTACTGCGGGTCTGGGTTGTGGCGAGTCTTGCGGCATTGCCCATCGTGGCCGCGGGACGAGAGACAGAGCAGATTGTCGTTTCGGTGTTCAATCGCGCCAGAGCGAACCCGGCCACGGTCCGCGCCGCGGAAAAGATGGCGGCCAAGATTTACGACCAGGTCGGAGTTTCTATTGCCTGGAGAAACTGCCGCACTCAGGCAGAACCGGAACTGGAACGATGCGAAGCAGCAACGGATCACCGCCAGCTAGTGCTGAATATCGAACACCAGCCGCGGACGCTGGTTGCCGACGCTTTCGGGGTGGCATTTCTCGGCGACGATGGCTGGGGGATGTTCTGCGATGTTTTCTATGATCGAGTCCTGGAGTTGCATCGCGGCGGGCGGGCCCGTGATGCGACGATTCTGGGTATGGTGATGGCGCACGAGCTAGGACATCTCTTGCTTGGCTCAAACTCACACTCAGATACAGGAATCATGCGGCCGAAGTGGCAATCCGAGGACTTCCTGACGCCGGACTTTGGAGTGACCAATTTTAACCGCCAACAAGTACAGAAACTCTCCGACAGGCTGAAGCAGGTAGGCCCCAATAGTTAGTTGCGAGGTGTCTCCAGGCCAGGCGTCTCCAGGCCAGGCACGTTAAGTTTGCTCGACTGCCCAAGCGGGCAAGCACCAGCGGGCAAAGATTGCGTACGGACGCGGTTGAGCGACACTAAGCTTCTTGGAAGAATCGTCAATTGGCGAAAACAGGCGATAGCGCTCAGAAGCCGTCGTGAGTGCTATGGCGATGTTAGTGCGCCGGGATAAACCGGCTTGAAGCAGAGAATGGAAAATTCTTACGAGAAAGGACTAGCGATCTGCTCGGCCCCGAGTCTTGCGCTGCTACCGCGAGGGACACAGCGAAGCGTAGACAGGGGTATAGGCGGGGTGGGCTATTGAGCTGCGAAAACATACGACCCGGACGCCGACGCGGTTAATATGCGCGGAAGGCAACATGAACAGGGGCGATAGCGCGAGTCCGTGTTCAGTCCGGCGTAGTCGAAGACCCCAGGCACGCCTAGAAACTTCAAGCACGAGAACCGGGAGACCTCGGAGACACCTGCGACTCAACCAGGCAGCAGGTCGGCGGGAGAAGGCTTAGGCCACACGGCCCGCATGTACGTCTCTGAGGAGTCACACAGCGGAGTATTACCTATGAACCATTCGAACAAAGACGGGAAACCGTTGGCGGAGAGTGCGGAGGGAAGGCCGCTGATCAAGGAGAACGCTGGTCAACCTAACACGCACCCGACACGGAGCGGGGTACGTGTGTCCCAGGGGCTGGCCGGCGTGCGGAAAGCAGCAAGGAACAATAAGGAGATGAAGTTCACCGCCTTGCTCCACCATCTGACCGTCGATCTGCTGCGAGAAAGCTTTTACTCGCTCAAGAGGAAAGCCGCACCTGGAGTGGACGGGGTCACATGGCAGGAGTATGAAATCGGAGTTGAAGATCGACTGATCGATCTCCACGGCCGAGTTCATCGTGGAGCGTATCGCGCGCAGCCATCGCGAAGGGTATACATCGAGAAAGCAGATGGACGGCAACGTCCATTAGGGGTTGCGGCTTTGGAAGACAAACTTGTCCAACAGGCCGTGGCCACCATCCTCAACCAGATTTACGAGGAAGACTTTCTCGGCTTTTCGTATGGATTTCGCCCGGGGCGCAGCCAGCATGATGCGCTGGATGCGCTGTCGTATGCGCTCCTGAAGAAGAAGGTGAACTACGTTCTGGACGCCGACATTCGAGGATTTTTCGACAACCTCGACAAGAGTTGGCTGATCAAGTTCGTGGAGCATCGCGTCGCCGACCCCCGCATTCTGCGATTGATCCAGAAATGGCTCAAGGCTGGGGTGATGGAGGACGGCAAGTGGTCGGAATCGAAGACAGGGAGCCCGCAAGGTTCGGTGATTTCACCGCTCCTCGCGAATATTTACCTCCACTACAGTTTCGATCTCTGGGTGAACGTCTGGCGCAAGAAGTATGCGCAAGGCGAGATGGTGGTCATCCGTTTTGCGGATGATACCATCGCGGGATTCCAGTATCAGACGGACGCAGATCACTTCCTGGAGAACTTGCGGGAGCGTCTGGGAAAGTTTGGGCTGGAGCTCCACCCTGACAAGACGCGCCGGATTGAGTTCGGTCGGTTTGCCGAACAAAACCGGGAACGAAGAGGGGAAGGCAAGCCGGAAACGTTCGACTTTCTAGGCTTCACGCACATCAGCGGGAAGAATGGATTAGGGCGATTCATGGTGAGGCGCACCACGATCCGCAAGCGCATGCGAGCCAAGCTGCGACAGGTTAAGCAGCAACTCCGCGTGCGCATGCACGATCCCGTGCCCCAAACCGGACAGTGGCTCAGGTCGGTCGTACAAGGCTACTTCAACTACTACGCGGTACCGGGAAACCTCACGAGTCTGGGTGCGTTTCGGGATCGGGTGATTGCGCTCTGGTGGCGTACCATTCGCCGTCGAAGCCAGAAACGCCGGATCAACTGGACGCGCATCCTCGTTTTGGCTCAGCGCTGGCTTCCCCAACCGCGAGCGCTCCATCCCTTTCCTGACGCTCGCTTCGCCGCTAGTCATCCGCGATAAGAACCGGATGCGCTAATAAGCGCCCGTCCGGGTCCGTACGGGGGGCAACCAGTGATGGCTGTCCCTACCGTGCTCGTCAACCACCCCTTTGAGATGCCGTCGACTCTCTGGCTTTCATTGACTTACCTTACGCTTCCGCCATAGCATGCTTGCGCATGATTGGCCAGACCATCTCGCACTACCGCATCGTGGAGAAGCTTGGTGGCGGCGGCATGGGTGTCGTATACATGGCGGAGGATTTGAAGTTGCGCCGGTTTGTGGCTCTCAAATTCCTTCCTGACGAAGTAAATAAAGACTCACAAGCTCTAGCCCGATTCCAGCGCGAAGCGCATGCTGCTTCTGCTTTAAATCATCCAAATATTTGCACGATTTACGAAGTGGATGAATATGAAGGCCAGCCTTTTATCGCCATGGAGATGCTTGAAGGCCGGACTCTCCAGCGCCGACTCGACGCAGGGCCGGTACCCACCAAAGAATTGCTGGATCTCTCGATCCAAATTGCAGAGGCGCTGGATGCTGCGCACACCAAAACCATTATTCACAGGGACATCAAGCCGGGGAACATCTTTGTCACGGAGCGGAGTCAGGCAAAGGTCCTCGATTTCGGTCTGGCTAAAAGAACCAGTCGCCGGATTGCGGATGCTGCTGGCACCACCAACGCTCTGACCGAGAGTCTCAGAGAAGAACAGCTCACCAGCCCGGGGGCCGCGATCGGGACGATCGCGTACATGTCGCCCGAACAGATTGCAGGAGAGGACCTCGATTCGCGAACGGACCTGTTTTCGTTCGGGGCAGTCTTGTACGAGATGGCAACTGGCCGTCAGGCGTTTTCCGGGAACACTTCCGCCATGGTTTTCGACTCGATCCTGCACAAATCACCGCCCTCTATTGCGCTCTTATGCCCCGAGTCGCCAGTTGAGCTGGAGCGAATCATCAACAAGGCGCTAGAGAAGGATCGGAATTTGCGCTGCCAGACCGCCTCGGAGATATCCACAGATCTCAAGCGTCTGAAAAGAGAGCTGGACTCAGGTAGAACAACCGCAGGTGTAATCGCCTCAGCCACTGGCGCGCAACTCCCGCGACGCCGGTCGTGGGGAATAGCGGGAGCGGCTGCGGTCCTGCTAGCCGCAGGGCTGGCTTGGGTGTTTCGTCCCGCGCTCCCCCCTCCGCGGGTGGTGGGTTCAGTACCGATCACCAATGATCTGCTCCCCAAGCTGAACTTCGTTACTGACGGTGCGCGCCTTTATTTGGGAGAAGGTGTCGCCGACCACGGGGCTCTGGTCCAGGTATCAGCCGAAGGCGGAGAAACCTCGCAGATCGCCACGCCGTTTCCAAACGTTCAGGTCTTCGATATAGCACCAAACCACTCCTCACTTCTGGCCGGCAGCTTTGTCACCGGCGCCGAAAGAGAATTGCCACTTTGGTTGCTCCCCCTACCTTCGGGGTCCGCACGCCGGCTGGGTGACGTGACTGCCCACAGTGCAGGGTGGTCACCGGATGGACAACAGATTGTGTACGCGACTGAGTCCAGCCTGTACATAGTCAAGAGCGATGGAAGCGGCAGTCACAAGCTGACAACAGTTGACGGAATACCCTTCGCCCTAGTCTTTTCGCCCGACAGCAGCCATTTGCGATTCACCATCTATGATCCTAAGACTAATTTTTCGTCGCTGTGGGAGATCGCGCTCGACGGAGGCGGGCTTCATCCTCTGCTGCAGGGCTGGAATGACCCGCCAAATGAATGTTGCGGCCGCTGGACTCCCGATGGCCAATACTTCGTATTCCAAAGCTTGCGACAGAATGTTTCCAACATATGGATTCGGGCGGAGACGGCTGGTAACTTTCGAAAAATCACGACTGAACCTGTCCAGCTTACGACCGGTCCCTTGTCGTTTTCGAATCCCCTCCCAAGCAAAGACGGAAAGAAACTATTTGTAATCGGCGAAAAACTGCGTGGCGAGTTGGTGCGGTACGACGTTGGCTCGAGACAGTTCGTGCCCTTTCTAGGGGGGATCTCGGCATCTCACCTGGAATTTTCCCGTGATGGACAGTGGGTTACATATGTAACTTTTCCTGAAGCCATTTTGTGGCGAAGCCGGGCTGATGGAAGCGAACGGCTTCAACTCACTTTTCCTCCCGTCCTAGCTCTCAACCCCAGTTGGTCCCCTGACGGCACGAGAATTGCTTTCACTTCGCCGCGGGAAAAGGTGACGAAAATCGTCCTGGTATCAGCCGCAGGAGGGAACGCTCAGGAATTGACATCTGAGCAACGCGACGAAGTGGATCCCACCTGGTCCCCAGACGGAAACTCGCTGGCGTTCGGACGCAACGTGGAATTTGCAAGTTCCGAATCACGCACGATCCAAGTGGTGGATCTTAGAACCAGTCAGATGTCTATACTGCCTGGATCCGAGGGACTGTTTGCGCCCCGCTGGTCGCCAGATGGACGCTACATTGCGGCGTTACGGATCGGTTTAACCGAACTGATGCTTTTCGATTTCACGACAAAGAAATGGCTGGAACTGGGGAAAGGAGCCTTTGCTTTTCCCAACTGGTCGCACGACGGAAAATATCTCTATTTTGAAGACTTCTCACAAAGTGAAATTCGACGGCTGCAGATTCCGGGCAAGAAGTTCGAAACCATAGCGAGCCTTAAAGAAGTACGCCGCCCCAATGGACTTTTTGGATTGTGGAGCAAGATAGCCTACGACGGCTCTCCTCTGGTGATGCGGGATACAGGAACTCAGGAAATCTATGCTTTGCAACTGCAGTTTCCCTGAGGCCACAACTCGCTCGTTTAATGAAAGCGGCCCCACGGCCTAGGCATCAAGTGTTGAAGCTGTGGATCATTGCGTCTGCTGGCCTTCTAACCTCTATTTGGACGTCAACCTTTTTACCTCGATTCCACCTTTAAACTCAGATTCGTCATGCACAGACTCTTGTAACCAGGCGATTTCACTCACTGACTCGATCCTGCATTTGGGGCTGCCCATTTGGGTAAGCCGCAGTGAACACATTTCCGCGCGAAATTGTTGTGATACCACCATTTGGCAAAGAACCATTTGCCGCACCTTGGACAAGGGAACCGTACGGCTAGATTCCCAGCGATGACAAAGAAAACCACCCATGAAATCGCGACCACGAAAACTGGAATGAATGTAGCGAACAAACGCATCGAAAGCACCGCTACAATGAAGCAAACTGGTACGTAGCCGAGGAACGCAAACCACGCCAGATTTCTTCTCCTTCGGTACTCGTCCCAAGGGTTAGGCGTCGCCATTTCAAAAGCAAGTCTAGCGCAGGCTTTGTTGATTGTTGAAATCAGCCTGATAGCGCTCAGAATGCAGATCAGGCTGCGCTGTCTCTGAAGAACTGAGCGAGAGAACGGATTGATTTCATCTTCTCCTCCCGCAATCCGCGCAGATCTTCCTCGCCGAGTCGATTTTCGTATAAGAGTCTCCCCAACACATCTGTAAGTCGCGAACCGCGAAAGTCGTATTTGCGTGCAATGTCTTTATGGCGTTCGGTCAAGTAATGTTCCAAGTCCCACAGATCCGACGACTGCTTGATCTGACCGGCCATCTTCTTTGCTTCCTGAATCACCTCGTGAAGCTCTCGCCTCAGGGCAGCGTCGAAGGCTTTGCGCGCAAGGGCCTTTTCTGACCTCGACCAAATCGGTTCGTTTTGGTAGGGATAGCGGTCTTGAGTCGCAGACGGGCTGGTCATGGTCCGATCCTCCGTGGCGGCATTCTATCCCTTGGCCGGAGGCTATTTCTACGGGTAAGGATTCCTTCACGGCGACAGATTCAGTTTTCGTTCTCTGCGGTTGTCCGTCCGTTCTGAGGTCAAACAGATCGTTCACGGGATGCCCGAGATTTTGTTTGCAGCCGAGATAGCGTTCTGTCGTCTGGACCGATGCATGACCCAGCAAGAATTGAATCTGCTCCAGCTCGCCGCCGCTCGTGTGACACAGCTTCGCACAGGTTCGCCGCAAGTCATGCGGTGCAATATGCTCCAAGCCCGCTCTCTCGCAGCACGTCTTCACGACGTACCACACAACATTCTGCGAGATGCCTTCTCCCCATACCTTTCCCGCCCTGGCGACGGCCGGAAGATCCTTCCCTCCGTAACCCCGGCTGCTCGTATCCACTGATCGAGAGCTGCTTTGACCCAGTTTGGAATCGGAACGGTGCGGATGTGGCCGCCCTTGCCGATCAGGTCCACCACTGCCCAGTGCCCCTGCCGCATCTGGACCTCATCCAACTCTAAACCGACCAACTCCGATCTGCGGAAGCCACACCCGAACAGCATGGCCAACATCGCGTAGTCTCGCTTGGCACGCATGCTGCCGCCACAAGCGACGCGGGCGGGCTACGATAGTCATGCAGCGAACGCTGACGTGGCCTGAGGTCAACCAGAACGTTGGAAGGATGCAGTCAGCAGTCCTCTGCGAAGAGCAATGGCTGTCCGCACATGCGCAAGCTAAGTCAGACGACTGGACATTTGTCGGGCCACAATCGGACGTGCCTACTTTCGACCAATTACGCGCTACGGGAGATGCCACCAGCATGACTTTTATTTGGGGTTTTCCGCTAGGTGAGCCGAACGCGCCGAACGATAATACCGAGAACATGCTCCGCAACGGGTCGCAACCCTTGCTGCTCGGACTAACCTCGGGGCCGGGAGCCGACTAGAGAACGGAACCGCGTCAAAAGATAAATGTTGTAAACAGCGATTTCACCAACTACACCGCGCCGCCCACCTCCCGAAGTCCTCTCGCGCAAAGCCCTGGCGGAGCTGCAGAGCAGGGTCTCGATGATGGGCGCCTCGGCCTTCAAGACTTCTACCGAAGCGCACGCTTCACCTGCCGGATCGGACCTGGGCACTTCCCCAGCGCGAGGGCGATTCAGGAGCTGGTCAGCGCCTGGAAGCAGGTCAGGAAATGGCGGTACCTTATCGCGTCCGAGGACTCACTGCGCGTTCCATCGGAAAAAGCGGACTGCGTTGTTATAAAAGATGTCTCGTTTCTGTTCTTCCGAGAGAAAGTCTGCGGAACGAATCCCCTCGATCGCGATGTCGATTGCCCCGGGCCAGACCATTTGGTCGGAACCGAACATGATCCTCTTGCTAAATCCAGCCTCCACGAGACGGCGCAGATACTGATGGAATTCTTTGCGCGGAATGGCCCAATCAATCACGGCAACGTCCACATATACCTGGGGATGCGCATAAAGAAGAGCAACCATCTGATCGCTCATGGGCCAGCCAGCGTGCATCACATAGAGGCGCAGTTTTGGATGGCGCACCAGCACGTCCTCCAACAACAGAGGGTTGCTGAGTCGAGCGCGGTATTTGGGTGAGCTGAAGTAAGAAGCGCCAGGTGGTCCCAGTCCCGTGTGGATTCCGACGGGAATATCCAGTTCTTCGCAAAGAGCGAAATACGGCTCCCAAGCCGGATCATCGGGAGAAATACCTTCGTATTGCGTCATGGCCTCGCCCAAGACGGTGAACTTACCACTCTTATAGAGCTGCCGTAACGTCTCCACACTGGGTGCACCGTCAAGATTGAACGCAAGGCCAGGAATGATTCGCTTCGGAGAGATCTCGCGCCATTTGCTTACCAACTCAGGATTGCCGCTGGTCACCGCCGCGATGTTGTATTTATCCAGTCGATCGAAAGTATCGCGCTGTAATTGCTCATCAGTCTGAGGCGCCTGCATTGGCGCAGAGCACGTCTCCGTGCTGAGTAGGCTATATCCATTCTTTGGGTCGATGGGTGCGAAGGCCAGATCTTTGTCACCAGTGCACACTGGTGGTGTCGGGCTGCCAAAAGAACTAGCATGTAGTGCGTGCAGGTGTACGTCGATAATCGAAGGCACGTCCTTGGCCTGCTGTGCCATCACGGTTGTTGCTGCCAAACAGAAGACCACAGCCAACTCTAATGTGAGTTTTCCCAACCTACTCATGTATTTTCCCTCCCCGACGGCGCGACCCGGCTCGAACAACAATATTACCGATGGCGACCACAGCGATCAGGCTCCCAGTTCTCGCCAACACCGAAAACTTGTACCACATTCTCTCCGTCATCGCGAAGTGGAAACTCTTTTGTGCAATTGTTTGGACAAACGCTGTCGGTTGACGTTACAGGCGATTCCAAAACTACACGCCCACGACCTCCCGACAAAGTTCTCTCGCGCAAAGCCCTGGCAGAGTTGCAGAGCAGGGTCTCGCTGATGGGCACCTCGGCGCTTCAAGATTTCTACCGAAGCGCACGCTTCGTATGCAGGATCGGGCCAGGGCACTTCCCAGCGCGAAGGCGATGCAGGAGCTGGCCGCCGCCTGGAAGCAGCTTAGGAATGGCGGTAGCGTGCCTGGGCGGGGACTTTCGAACGAATCGCAGAGATCGCAGCAAGGCGTACTTGGTACGCACAGTGCGAGAGGTAGGGCGCCAGGGGCGCAGAGGCCTATACCCTTTCTCGGTGCGTCACCAACTATGGAAAAGAAAGGGGCCCTTTCGTAACTATCTTCTGATTCGATTCGAGACCACTATCTAGGAACGGCCCAATCGCGGTCAAGGTCTCGCAGCACCTCATCCGAGGCTCAACCGGGAATATCCTTCGTCCTGGGAGGCTGGTTGAGTGAGTCCCAATGGAAATTCTCGCCAGCACCTTCGAGTGGTACATCTCGGAGACCTCTTCGCCAACGTCCCCTCCCTCACAAAAGGCAGGCCTACAGCTCGGGCCATTCGTTACCGAGGAAGAATGTCGTACCGCACGAGAAAGCCTCAAAGAGTTACCCCGGTTCAGTCACGTAAACCTACAACTGCACAAGAGGTTCGCTCGGCGGCAGAACCGAATCATGATGGACCTGCCTGTGCACGTGCGCCGTATTGCGGCGGATGAGAAGCCTCAACTCGGCCATTCTCTCGATGTCTCAACTTCCGGGGCACGCCTTGCTGGTCTGAAAGAACTCCCTACACTCAACGACATTGTTGAGATCCAGTGCGGTGGACGAACAGCGCCATTTCGAGTGGTCTGGACCGGAGTTCCGGGTACAGCCACACAAGGTCAGTTTGGAGTGGAGTGCCTAGCGCCGGAAGCCAATATTTGGGAGTTGGACGGGTCTCAACAATCGAGGGAGGAACAGTTGTTCCATGAAATTGAGGTTGCCCATGCCGTGCAGCGCAGGCTTCTCCCACAGGGCAAACCTCTCTCAAAAACTCTCGACTATGCCGCCGAGTGCACGGAGGCACGCACGATTGGAGGGGATTACTACGATTTTATCGATCTAGCTTCAGGCGAAATTGGTTTTGTGGTTGCCGACGTTGCGGGGAAGGGCGTCGCGGCAGCTCTGTTGATGGCCAAGTTGCAGGGGAACCTGCGGAGCGACCTCGGAATCAGCTCAAAGGATCTGCCGCGAGTACTGGCTTCCGCGAATCGCAACTTCTACGAGCATACCGATGGGAGTCGTTATGCGACTGTTTTCTTCGGGTGTTACGACGACACGACGCGGAAGCTGCGTTATGTGAATTGCGGGCATAATCCCCCCTTGCTATTGCGCCAGGGACTATCGGTAGACAGGCTTGAAGCGACGGCGACAGTGCTGGGGCTATTTCCCGATTGGGAATGCTCTGTGGCCGAAGTGCAATTGGAAACGGGAGATGTCTTGGGCATCTATTCCGACGGGATTACCGAGGCCACAAATAAGAACGGGGAACAATTCGGTGAGGCTCGTCTCGTCGAGACCTTGCGCCGTAGTCGTCACCTTGAGGCCCTGGACACTGTGCAATGTGTGGATCGAGCAGTGAAAGAGTTTGCTTCCGGTGAGCAGGAAGATGATTTGACGCTATTGGTCTTGCGCGTTCATGGCGGAGTTTGACATCCTGACTTATCCGGGAGCAGCGTAGAGTTTCTCGGGCCCGGAGTTTGGAGTGATTGTCAGCGACAAACGCAAGAGATTCGGCGGCATTGAAGTTGAATGGATTCCCGGAGTGCAATACCAACCGGCGAAGCGAACTGAAGGTCGAGCTGACTTAAAGCTGTCAGCCAAGCGGAAACGAATCGAAGGAGTCCACGCGGAGAGCGGGAAGAGTGGAGTAAAAACGACCGAAATGACAAAGACAATTCGCTGTCTCCACTGCAAACTATGCATCAAGATCGACGGCCCTACCGAAGGAACGCACGAAGTGTCGCAACGCGCAGCATGTCCATACTGTGAAACGCCAAACGAAGTCAAATGGCCGATGGGAGCAGGCTATACCGTGGGCCGTTGTGATGGGGATGAGATTCGAAAGTAGCTCTTCATTATATTTCTTGTTCGCTTTAGATCCGCGCCCCTAGCCAACGAGTCCCCGCAACAATCCAGCCACATGATCGCCGCCACGATTGAAATCTTGCACTAAGCCCTTCTCCGAAAAGAAGACCTTGCCTTCGGTAGTCGCCTTATGCGCCAGAAGCAGCTTTCGGGTTGCCGCCGCGTCGTCCATTCATGAGATTATACCCGAGCACGCGCTGCGGTTTCTTCTGCAGATGAAACGGCGCTTGCAGTTTGGATAGCTCGGGCAAGCCAAGTAGCCAGTGAGCCGCGGCCACCTGAGCACGAGCCGCGCAAAGCATCGTGGGCAATTCGGTAAGGGTCTCATGGGCCCGCTGGCCGGTGCTCACGAACTCTCCTTCGCGTAGGCGAATCGGAGTACGGTTGGGCATTCGTACGGGACTGGGGCGGAAAGAAATTCTTTGGGGCAAAGGGCAGACCGGGTATACCCCCGCGACGAGACCCACTGATGGCCGTGGGCCTGGCTATCTATAATTTTGCCCCGGCTCCGTGCGAGGCTTGCCACCATAGTTTCATGTTGTCGGCTCGGGTCCGGTAAACACAGCAAGCCGTTTTGTCCGGGAACCCGTGATGAGATGGCGATGTTTCGCCAACAACCTTCGGCCCTTCACCACAGCCATCTCTGGACGGCTGGCGCTTTGCGAACGGGCTTGTTGTAATCTGAGGCATATCCGACGCACTCAATTTGAATGACTTCCCATTGCGATTGACAGCGAAATTCGGCAGGATTGCGGAGTCGCTCAGGTAACGAATAAGCAGCGTCCGATTATCCTTCCACGAGAGGTCAATCAGCCGAGGGTCATGTCCGACAGTAAATGGGGTGGTTGACTGCCCTCGCTTACCGAAAAGTTGCGCGAAGAAACCTTGTCGTCGGAGCACAGCTCCATGCGGCTCTATAATGGCAGTCGTGTCCACAAGGCGAAATACGAACCAGTGGGGGGACTTTGCCAGTGCGACTTTCGTCTGGTTTTCGTTCTGGTTCAAGAACGATCCCAGAGCATCGCGGGACACGTCGAGGTAAACGCCAATGGGTGCCAACCCGATAGATTACCCGCATCAGTGGAGGCGGACGGAGTTCACCTGCAATTGCGGAACTAAATGCCGTGTGGATGTCGAGTTCAGTCATTGGGCTGAGGTCATGAACTTTTACCGACATTGCGGCAAGGACCAAGGCCAATACTTTCCGGGGCGGATCATTGCAGCTTTGGAAGAGCGGGACGGCGTATGGGTTAGAATTTAAGCCTTTCTGTGGTTACCGTTTTGACCGCCCATCTCCGCGAGATACGGCGACGTTTCGTTAGTGAAATTCTGGTGCCAGTCTCTTCTAGCGAACGAGGAGGCATGCGTGCCCTATCTAAAGCCGATTGTGGCCGGACTGATCGCTTCAGTCGTGACCTACTTCTGTTTTCTCGCCTGGCTGCACTGGAAGACTGTCTCTTTCGTCAAGCAGCAAGGAGACACGGGGTTAGTCGCCGTCGCAGGCGGACAAGCTTACGTACTGCATTCGCCGTCCTTCTGGGCGTTAGCGATCATCGCGCTCGGAGTCGCATTTTTCTTGTTCCGCAGTCAGTAGATGCGGCACGACCCATAGGAATTTGGGGAGAGAATGCCCAGGCCCCGCCAATCCCGGCCCTAGGTCAATTGCGTGTAATTGATTTTTCGCCAACAACCTCTTGAGATACTGCCAACTCCACGGCCTTCATTGACTTGCCTACGCTTCCGCCATTGCATCCTTGCGCATGATCGGCCAAACGAGCCGCGCAGAGCATCGTGGGCACCGCGGTATCGGGTTCATGGCCCTCATTTGATTCTTCACGGTGCCACCACTGCAAATCAAATAATTTCAGCGAGGCAAACGCATCGGCGCGGACCTCCCTGTGGCTTGGATCTTTATGTTATTCTCCCGTGAGTGTTCCGTTTTCTCGCAACGCAACCGACAGCAACCGCCTTACTCCTACCAGACGGTTGCGGGGCTTCCGAAGATGGAATTGAAATGCTAAGTGATTGAAAACAAGCGCCCTTAGCTCAGCTGGATAGAGCGTCTGGCTACGAACCAGAAGGTCGGGAGTTCGAATCTCTCAGGGCGCACCATACTTTTTCTCTTCTCTCAAGCAGTTAGCAGCTTCTCCGGTGACTGCGCGTTAGGCGGGATTTCGTGGCTGTGCCCAGAATTGTGCCCACCTAGGCTCGACATGGCGGTGAGGACCGAATCCTCGGAAGGGTGAACATAACGAGCGGAGATTGCGATTGAGCTGTGCCAGCGATCCGCGCGAGAGTCCAGACGTTGCAGCCGGACGCGCCCAGGCGCGTAAGAAAGGTGTGACGAAGGCTGCAGAGAACGAATGGGCGCACCTCTGAGAGCGCCAGAGCCTTGGCGTGCTGTTTCTTGAGGCTGGACGGCTCCACGTGGCCGCTCTTGCTCGGTGCCGGCCAGACGTAGCCTTCCGCCGGCTTACCTTGGGCACTCCAGCGTGTTTCTAGAATATGCCTTACTCTCGGGGTCATTGGCAATACGCGACGCGCAGCTGCCGTCTTACCATGAGTCACCAATAACGAACAGTTGCGACCATTGACCCACGTAACGTACTCCCACTGGAGCCTGTAGCATTCTTCAGGACGCATTCCCGTATCTGCTAGCACAATTGCAACGGAGGCTAGCAGTTCTGGCGCAGCCGCAAGATATTTGGCCTCTTCTTCCTGCGATAGAACGAACTCCCTATGCCGCTCACCGCTAAGCATTTTTGTCTTTGGAACCTGCTCTACAAATCCCCAATCGACCGCTAAATGAAGCAGCCTTCGGACCACTTGCAATTCGCGATTGATGCTGGCGATCTTTAGTTTCTTTGCCTGACGGTGTGCGACGTATCCCGAGACTTTTTCTCCCACTCTCGCCTCATCCAATGACAACGAAGCAAGCGGAGCATAGCTCTTCAAGCGTCGGACCCCGTTTCGATAGTAGAGCCACGTCTTACGCTTCGCTGAAAAGGTGGACTCAGCCCACGGCAGGAATTGCTTCTCTGCGAATTCGTCGAAGGTCGGTGCTTTCTTCTTCTCCCGGATACCGACCTCACCCTTGGCCAAGCTTGTGCGATGCGCCGCCTCCATCTGCCGCGCCACCTTGTCATTGCCCTGCTTAGTTGATTCGCGTACCACCTTGCCAAGCCACATGAACTTGTACCAGTACACCTCACCGCGCTTGTAGATGCTCACTATTTGCCTCCCTTCGTTGTCTTCTTGCCGCTCCCTTTGGGCCGACCGCCGAGCTTGCCATTTTCGCGGGCGATCTCCTGGATGCGCTCGATTCCGAATCGCTCCAGCCGCGCCTTGTAACTGCGCTTCCCTAGCCAACTGGTGAACTGCTTTAGCTCCGAAGTCTTCACGAAAGTAACCTAATCTGTTTAGGTTTACTTGTCAAGAGATTCACGATACACTTATGCCATAGTCGGCTAGGGTAGCTCCCGAAAAGCGGCTGCATCCCGGCCCGCCTGCCGACCTTCTCCACAATCGGGATACCACGCGGGAGGTGGCCTTGAGTTCCATTCTGGGGTGCTTGGCTGAACCTTGGTTTCAGCAGTTGCGCGCAGAATGTCCGGCTACTGCAGCCATACTTGAAGAGATTCTTACGAGATGTTTGTCCGTGACGGATCTCGCTAGCACGAGCGGCTTCACGCTTGAGATGCTCGATCACGAACTAGGCGCACTTGCAACGGCGCTGACTGACTTTGCCCCTTGGATTGTAGGAGTGACTCCGAAGGCTTCAGCAGAGCAAGTTCAGAAGGATGTTGGTTCCTGGGTGGAACGTCTTCAGACCTGGAGCTTCTCCGGACAGCAGATCGCGGAAGCTGCTGAAACAGCGAAAAGGGTTTTCGGTCGAAGGCGGCGCGGGAGGCCGCCAGATCGAAAGCGTCTAGGAGTAAAGCCTTCGAGTTGAAGGCCGCCGACCCATCGCTCAGATGGATCGATGTCACTCAAGCCGTTTGTAACTGCAACAAGCGACCTCATGATGAGTGCTGCAAGGAATCGATTCGCCAGGAAGTTCATGAACTCCGCGACGTTCTAAGAAAATATCGGATTGAGGTGCCTCATCCACCAGCTCGGGCTCGGGAGCGCAAGGCACGCGACCTGCCAATTGGGTCGAAAGAATAGCCTTTCACGATTTTTCTACATGTAGAAAATCCCAAAGCATATTCCTACGTAGCGTGTGGTCTGCGTCCCATTATAGCCTCCACTCGATGGAGGCTTTTTTCTATGACACCCAAGGCTGAACTTCTTACGATTCCCGAATTTGCCGCCACGATGCGAGTCAAACCGTCATGTGTACGACGCTGGATTCATGAACGGAAACTGACGATCATTCATGTTGGGCGACTTGTTCGGATCCCTGACAGTGAAGTTGCACGGCTAATCCAGACAGGCACGAGGTCTGCTAAGGGTGTCAAACTCCAATGAGTGGGAACATCGACGGAGCAAGGCTTCTCAGTGATCTGGGCAGATTCATCAAACGCTTTGTCACATTGTCACAGGCCCAGGCTGACGTATGTGCGATCTGGACGATACATACCCACGCAATTGGAGCGGCGGACTTCACGCCCTACCTCAGCCCAAACTCTCCCGTCAAACGCTCCGGCAAGACTCGGCTCCTAGAAGTCGAACGGCTGATTGTGAGCAAGCCGTGGTTTACGGGACGCGTCACGGCTTCAGCCTTAGTTCGCAAGACACATCATGAGCATCCCACCCTGCTGCTGGATGAATCAGACGCAGCCTTTCAGGGCGACAAGGACTATTCGGAGGCATTACGCGGCATCCTCAACACAGGATTCGAGCGTGATGGAAGCTATTCAATGTCCGTGCAATCGGGGAACGATTGGAAGCCGCAAGACTTTTCTACGTTCTCACCGAAGATGATTGCGGGTATCGGACGCCTGCCTCAGACGGTCGAGGACCGCTCAATCCCGATCCGTCTTAAACGTGCACGTCGCGACGAGCAACGCGAGCGATTCCGAAAGCGAAAGGTGCAACCGGAAGCCGCTGAACTGAAGAAGCAGGTTGAGGCATGGGTCGCTGCCAATCTCGAATCTTTGCGGCAGTCCGAACCGCAGCTTCCAGACGAGCTAAATGATCGACAGCAGGACGTTTGCGAACCCTTGCTCGCAATTGCGGACCTCGCCGGGCAAGAGTGGCCTGCTCGCGCACGTGCAGCTCTTATCGAACTGTGCACAGGCGTCTGGATTCGCGACGATTCGGTCAACTTGCGATTGCTGGCCGACATCCGTCAGGCTTTCCGAAGACAAGGATCGGACCGCCTGTCAACTTACGATTTGCTTCACCACTTGACAGGGATTGAAGAAGCGCCTTGGCCAGAGTTCGAACGCGGCAAGCCTCTGGGCCCTTTCCAGCTGTCTCGCCTGCTCAGTCCCTTTGACGTCCTGCCCAGAGATATTAGGTTCGACCAAGGAACGCGCAAAGGATACCTGCGCGCTGATCTTGAGGAAAGTTGGGCGCGTTATCTCGATGACCCTCCGGGATCGGCGCACGAAGGGCAACAGGGGCAACAAGCCAGTGTTCATGCGGGTTTCAACACAAATGGAGAGGGGCAACAAGGGTCTCCTGTTGCGGCTGCTGAAAGTGCGGAATCGCCAGTAAATACGCGGGTTGTCGCGGATGTTGCCCCTGCTGGTGGAAACAATGGAAGGACACGTTGCTACGTCCATCCCCGGAACGAATTCGACTGGTGGAAACTCCGGGATGGCACCCCAGTTTGTGGCCTATGTCATCCGAATCCGGCGATGCTCTAGGAGGTGTTGATGGGCAGAACTGGTGACGGGGAATACTGGACCCGCACCGAAGGGTGGTTATTCGGGAGTTAACTCATCAGTAATATCATCTTCAACCTCGACCAGGTTGGCCGGTTCACCACTCTTCCATGGCAATACAACCGTTCTGGGCATGATCGAATCGCGGGGTCTCACATACTTGCGCTTGAGCGCATGTTTGCTGGGGACGCGGATCAGGATGGAGGCTAGCATGATGGTTTCGCAACTCTTGCACGTCACTTTCCAGGTATTCCAGTTCTGGCGGGACAGGATTCCCCGTCCACAATTCGGGCAGGTCACCAGCACCTTGCCGATGAATTGCCCGCATACCGGAAATCGCGTCTTGATTGCTCCCTGCAATGCATTCATGTGCGGGAGTTTAGCACTGGCTGGCGATACCGGGTCAAGCCTGTCGTGAAACATTGTTCCAGGTATCTCTTCCACAGATACTGAGTGATACGGAGTCGGCACGCGACCAGAATCAGGACGACCCAATCCCTGTTGTGAGTTCACATGGGCCTGCGGCCCAGAATCGCCAAGAAAAACCGACACAATTAGTGGAAGAGCTCGGCTGAAGAGAGGACAGTATCCACGAGCTCATTGCGGGCGCCCAGTGTGGAATTTGCACCGCCCACGATAAGGATAGTGCTGCCGTCGGCAAGCAAAGTCGCGGTGTGTCCGCGCCGGGCAGTATTCATGGAGGGTTCGGGGAAGAAGTCCAGGTCAAAACTGCTGAATCCTTCCGTGGTAGACAGAGATTGGGGAACGACAGTGACGCAGTTGTTACCGCAATTTGCCAAGACGAACTTGGCTCCGCCGGTGAGAATGAAAAGGCCGCTGCCGCTAAGTGAGGTGATGGTGGTCTGCGCGCGAGGTTCGATCATGTCGGTAAGCAAGGGAGTGAACGCGCCATTGTAACTTTGTCCAGACGCGAGCGTGGTGACAGTCCGGCCGTCGTTGCTGTATCCGCCAGCGACCAGGACTGCGCCGAGTCCTATCGCGGTAGCAATGTGTTGGGCGCGGCTACCGGACATCGAGGCGGTTGCGGTGAAAGTGTGCGTTGCGGGATCGTAGAGTTCCGCAGTGGCAGTGGTGACGCCGGTCGCATCGACGCCGCCGGTGAGCAGGACTGTGCCGCCGTCGAGCATGGTGGCAGTGTGTTGGAAGCGGGCGATAGTCATGTGGCCGGTAGCGGTGAACGTTCCCGTGGCCGGATGGTAGATTTCAGCGCTGTCGAGGGCGTTGCCGGAGGCGTCTACGCCGCCAGCGAGAAGCACGGTGCCGTCGCTGAGCATTGTGTCGGTGTGCTGAGAGCGGGCGGTAGTCATAGGTCCGGCTGTGTTCAAAAAACTGCCGGTCTCGGAATCGTATATCTCAGCGGATGAAAGGGAGGTGCCGGCGAGACCTGTGCCACCGGCGATGAGGATGGTGAAAGCATCGAGTAGAGTCGAGGTGTGGGAGAAGCGCGCGTGATTGAGAGTAGTCAGAGCAGGGGTGAAAGTGCCGGGGCCGGGTTCGTAAGTCTCGGTGGTGGCGACAGCGTTGCCGTTATTGTCTTTTCCACCGACGACGACAACCTGGCCTGAGGACAGGAGCGTCGCGGTGTGAAAAATGCGCGGCGTGGCCATACTGCCCGTGAAAGTAAAGGCGGGCATGGAATTAATCATGGAATTAATTTGGATGGTGACGTCCTTTGTCGCGGTTTGGGAGGCGGAGTCCTTCACCGTTACGGTGATGGGAAATGAGCCGGAGGCGGTGGGCGTGCCGGAAAGTATGCCGTCAGAGGCAAGCATTAGGCCGTTGGGAAGAGCGCCGGTTTCGGACCAAGTGAATGGGGCTTGGCCGCCGCTCGAGACCGTGAAGGTGAATGAGTAGGCTGAACTGATGGTTCCGGCCAGAGGCTGAGTATTCGCTATGACAGGCGCGCCCGGCGAACCGCCGCCGTTGTTGTTGCCTCCGCTGGAGCCCCCGCTGCAGGCTGAGAGAAGCGCGATGCTGGCAAAAACGAATGAGTACAGGACTGAGGCGCGTATTCGCGACCGAATCGACGTGAGCATGGCTGGCTCCTGGCGGCGAGATGAATCAGCCCGTGCGACAGCTTTTGTGTTTGAAGCTTAAGCCAGAATTTCCATTTTGGCTTTGAAAAGAGCAACATAGTACACTCGTCTCGCTTGTTCGAATACTGTAAAGCGATTTTCTTCGGGAGCACTCCCCACGGTCTGCCATCCACACCAGCACAGCCCAAAATTGCCCCATTTGTGGACAAAGATTGGTTCAAAACGCGCGTCCCAGATCAAACTCCGTCACGGCCTCGCTTTATCCAGAGTGCAAACGACCTTTGCCGTCCACTTGATTGATCCTACGCGCACCGACTCGAACCAATTTTCATTCCAATGGGTGGGCCGCAGGCCCATGGGTAACTCCGTCGAAAATCCACTCACAACCCCGGATTCCGACAGGGTCTCTCCGCGAGTCGTCGGTAATCCCCTCTGCAAATGCCACAACGAAGGGCAGCAACCTCTAGGGAGCGAGGGGCGAGCGCGGTGTGCGCGAGCGGCGAGCGACCCTCGATCCGTGAAGCGGAGCGGATGGGAGCGATCAAGCTGCCTACTTCTTGAGTAGCCACTGCCCTTGATCGAGCATGAGGAAGCGGGTATAGGCCCAGACCTGTGCCAGCCGAGATCACCGGCGCGAGGAACCTTCTTGCCACGCGTAGCAGGTCTGTGTCATCGCTCGTTCGGAATTGCGCCGCCTCTGGAGGTTGAGAAAAATGCGTTTCCTCTTGGCACTACTCATGCTATCGGTACTCAGCGATCTCGCCACCGCTGCGCAACTAGACGAATCGGGCAACGTCTTCATAGAAGAGTGCTCTGCCTATGAAAAGGCCACCTCCGACATGAGCAACTTGACCACTATTGAAATATTAAAGACCACCAAGTGCGGGGTCTACCTTACTGGCGTCATTGACGGAGTGAAGATAGAACGGAGCTGGTTAGGCGGCGGGGATGAAGCCAAATATCCTGTGCCATTTTGCCTACCCCCTGAAGTCCCTATGGGTCAGGTTCTTCGAATCACATTGAAGTACATTCGCAACAATCCAGAGCTAGCGCACCACATGACGGTGGAGTTGGTAGTGAGGGCGTTGAATTCTGCCTTTCCATGCACTGACACACCACCGAAAAAGGAGTAGAACGCCTGAGCCACCGCAGCTCTCCCCCCTCAAGTGGAAACTTTGCCGAATTTTTTCTCAACCGGGCACGGGCAGGTGCATCCATATGCCACAGGGGCCGCTTACCCCTAGACAATTCCAGAGGAAAGCCGAGTTGACCTTTGTGCCCAGTTTTGTGCCCACCACCTAACCCTACCGAGTGTGACGGAGTGTCGCGATAGCGCTGGAGAACCCAGTTGGACAAGGTGTCTGTCGCACTCCGTCACAATTCATAGCATTCCGTGTAAGTCATTGGTTTCTCGTGCGGCAACGGCTACGAACCAGAAGGTCGGGAGTTCGAATCTCTCAGGGCGCACCATTCTTTCAATAACTTAGAATTTCTGCCCGCGATCAGACCCACGAATTGTCCGTGTTTTGTCCGTGACTGGAGAGAATCAAAACCGGCCCCTGACCTATCGCGACGCTCGGAACGCGAGTGAAGAGAGCTGAGATGGGTCCAGACCGGCAGGATACTTTTTAAGATACCGCAAACTGACCGGCCTTCATTGACTAGCCCTCGCGACCCACCTACCATGGCTCGACTCCATGATCGGCCAGACCATCTCGCACTACCGCATCGTTGAGAAGTTGGGCGGCGGCGGGATGGGTGTCGTGTACAAGGCCGAGGACACGCGCCTCGACCGCTTTGTCGCTCTTAAATTCCTACCCGAAGATGTAGCGCAAGATCGCCAAGCTCTAGAGCGATTTCGGCGCGAGGCCAAAGCTGCATCGGCGCTGAACCACCCGAATATCTGCACCATTTACGACATCGGAGAGGAAAATGGCAGAGCCTTCATTGCCATGGAGTTTCTGGATGGCGTG
The DNA here is from genome assembly GCA_963813645.1 of Terriglobia bacterium. Lineage (GTDB taxonomy): Bacteria > Acidobacteriota > Terriglobia > Terriglobales > Acidobacteriaceae > JAIQFF01. Next base: position 67,736 of record CAWEZS010000014.1, on the reverse strand, counting down.
ACGCTGAAGCATCGCATCGCAGGAAAACCCGTTGAGACCGATGTTTTATTGGGTATGGCCTTTGAGATTGCCGACGCTCTCGATGCTGCCCACTCGAAGGGTATCGTCCACCGAGACATCAAGCCCGCCAATATTTTTGTCACCGAACGTGGGCACGCCAAGATTCTTGATTTCGGACTAGCGAAGGTCGCACCTGCTGGCAGTTCTTCGAGTCAGAACGCACCCGCCAATACACAGACGCGCACGATTGACGAACAGCACTTGACCAGTCCGGGAACGGCGGTGGGTACGATTTCCTACATGTCACCGGAGCAAGTGCGAGCCAAGGAACTCGATGCCCGCACCGATCTGTTCTCCTTCGGCGCGGTACTGTACGAGATGGCAACAGGGACCTTGCCGTTTCGGGGAGAGAGTTCAGGTGTGATCTTCAAAGCCATTTTGGATGGGACACCAACATCGGCGGTACGGCTGAATCCCGATCTTCCGCCCAAGCTGGAAGACATCATCAACAAGTCCCTGGAGAAAGACCGCAACCTACGTTACCAGAGCGCAGCCGACATCCGCACCGATTTGCAGCGGCTGAAGCGCGATACTGAATCCACCAAAATCACTGCCACTCAAGCATCGCCCGACAAGCCGCTCAAACGTCGCACGCTCGGGGTTGTCCTAGCTGCCTGTATCGTCGTCATCGGGCTGGCTGCGGCTGGCACTTGGTACCTGCGATCTGGCAGGGCAGCCCAGATTGATTCCATTGCAGTGCTGCCCTTCACCAATGGGGGTGGAGATGCGAATACCGCCTATCTCAGCGACGGCATCACCGAATCATTGATCGGCAACCTCGCCCATGTGCCCGACCTGAAGGTGAAGTCGCGCAACTCGGTCTTCCGCTATAAGGGGAAGGACATTGATGTGCAGAAGGCCGGCAACGAGCTAGGCGTACCCGCACTGGTGACCGGCCGAGTGTCGCCGCACGGGGACAGCGTCGAAGTGAGCGCTGAACTGACCAACGTTCGGGACAACACCGAAATTTGGGGGCAGCGCTACAGCGGCAAGAGTACAGACATCATCTCGTTGCAAGAGCACATTGCGGGCGACATCGCGGCAAAGCTGCGTTCCGGTCTGAACACTTCTGAGAAACAGCAGGTCACAAAACAAGGCACGCAAAATCCCGAGGCTTACGAGTTGTATTTGAAGGGCCGCTACTATTGGAACAAACGAACCGATTCGGACATTGCCGCCGCAATCTCCTATTTCAATCAAGCCATCGCCAAAGACCCCGGCTACGCTTTGGCATATTCGGGTCTGGCCGATGCCTATAACGTATTGCCCAACTACGGTGGAATTCCCAGCGAATGCTTTCCAAAGTCGAATGCCGCCGCCCGCAAGGCGCTGGAGTTGGACGAAACCTTGGCCCATCCACATGCTGTTATTGGGGGCAACGAGATAGATTATGAGTGGGATTTCGCCGGAGGAGAGGCTGAGTACCGGAAGGCTCTCGAACTCGATCCCAACGATGCCATGGCACACAAATGGTACGCAGAGGATATTGCATCGATTGGTGGCAGGGAGCAGGAAGCCCTTGCTGAAATCACTCGTGCTCACCAGCTTGACCCCTTGTCGCCGATCATCAGCCAAAGTGTGGGCAGTGTTTACATCAACGCGCGACAGTACGACGAGGCCATTGCCGTCTGCAAAAAGGTTGCCATTGAAGACCCAACATTTGCCCCAGCGCACTCTTGTTTAGCCAACGCGTACTGGGGAAAACGCATGTACCCGCAGGTCATCGAAGAATGGAAGGCCGATGCCCAGCTTTCCGGCGACTCAAACGAATCTGATTTCGCTTCTGCCCTGGAGCAAGGATTTCGTTCCGCGGGTTGGAAGGGTGCTCTTACGAGAGGCATTGAAACCCGGCAAGCGCAACGTAAGGCAAGCTACTACTCTGCGTACAGGATTGCTGAACTCTGTGCGGACTTGGGAGATAAAGATCAGGCTTTCCGGTGGCTCAACACCGCTTCTCAGGTGCGCGATCTTGGTCTAACGGGTTTGAAAACTGACTTCATTTTCGACTCCATCCGCTCCGACCCACGGTTTGCTGAACTGGTGCGGAAAGTGGGGCTGCCGCAGTAGCCAAGCCCATCCAAGCCCTTCTCACCCTCTGGAAAGACGCGGAACCGCGCATCCGATACTGAAGGAAGCCTGCCGGGGTGCCCCACTCATTCGCGTGTCTTGCGAATGAGTGGGTTTCCTGGGAGAGAGAGTGCCAACATCCTCCAAGTCGATTGAACTTCAGTCGCGTTGAGCAAGATCCCACACATCACAAAATGCGCGATGTCTGGGGCACCCGGCGGTTCGGTTGTATTGGATGATGCGCCAGGGATGGGATTATCCGCTGTGGATCAAATTCGGTTCGCGCGCAGGACAGCCGGGAAATCGCGGATGGGGTTCAGTCGAACATCGAGTAATTGATTGGGCGTCCTGCTCCTCTTCATGAAAAAGAGGAGTTCGAAGTAGTAATCATGATCGCAGTTGCGGATCGAAGAGATGCATGGGTCGGACTGAGTTCCTGATAGCACTCTCAGGTTATCAAAGGTGTCGCTGTCCGGAGACCTGACCTAGCGGCTCCAGGACGTACCGTTGTCCCAGTAAATCGTGTTGCCGTCCGGGCTGAGCGTCCCGCCAATCTGCGTTCCGGACCAATTGCTGGTCACATGGCCGCGCCGGTCCACAGAGCCACTCGCGCTCTGGCCGCTTTCGTTGCGCAGTTGAAGATTTCTTTTCCTCTGCCGGATATTGCAGCGCTGTGAGCGGTCCCCGCCGCGATACCACGTCCCGTCTAGATTGGGGGCGCGATGACCGCCTCCGCCGGAGCACCTCGTCCAGTAAGTGCCATTCGACCAGTTGATGGTGTGGCCATCCCCGCTCAACGTTCCTTGCACAAAACTCCACTGGTCGGCGCTCACCACGTTCTGCGACATCCCCACAAAGTGACCAGTCGAAGTGTCGCCGTTCTCATTGGTGAAGCTGAGAAAGACTCCGTTGCCGCTGATGGAACAGTGCTTGGTGGGATCGCCCTGGGCGCACCATGCGCCCAGGAAGGCCGAGTTTCCCATCGAGCCCTGCGGCGAAGGCACAGCCAGTGCGCGGGTCGTCTCCAACTGGAAGCCCGCTACGGCCACAGCGATCGAGAGCGCGGCAATGGCTGCCACAGTCGTGTTTCTGGATATCGCCATGAGTTCCTTCCCTTCTGCGTGGGTCGGGTTGCAGATTTTACGAAGCAGTAACAGAGGATCCTGCGCACAAAACCACCGCGTAAGATTTTGATCGCGTCGAGGATAGCATGACCCGGGACCGGCTCAGCGAGTGCCGATCCGCGGCCGCCGAATCATCTTGGTAGCGGATTGTCTGCGCTCCGGAGTTCTGCGAGGTGCAGTTCGTCCGCGTAGGTGGGGCAAGAATGAAAAGTTTTGCACTTTCAGCCCACCCCGCCCAACCCGCTGAGCCACAACATCTTTCGTGGTAACCAGTTACCCAGGCAGTGTCTGGCAGCCGAACTGCGCTAAGGCAGTAAGCATTCACATCCCCCCGGAGCTTCCCTTGTTCCCACAGCGAATTCTCGTCGCACTCGAGACCGATCAAGGTGTCAAATATGTCGCCGCCTCGGGTTGGGACCGTCTTTATCTCTTGTGGATGTTCCGCAATTTTCGCAGCCTTCCGCAAAACGTTCTGAGCGCCCGACAAAAGCAGCTCATCGGGTCTTTGTATCGTGAAGCATCCAATTACAGCTCGGATGAACTGCACGCCGCGGTTGTAGTCGGCACGGTGGAAGACTTCAGGCCATCTTTGTCGCTCGGCTCCAAACCCTTCCACGCTCGATTGACCTTGAACCGGATGATCCTGAAAGTCGCGACCACTACCGTGGTGCTCGCGATCGCAATATTGGCCTGGCATCAAATGAGAGCTCAACCGGTGGCCGGTTCATCCTCCACTCAGACGGCCGCAGCCGCGCGCCGCACGGACGAACCCCCGGTAACCGCGAGCGATGCCGTCCCGCAAAATGTACCGAAGAAAGATGTGCCGCAGAAAGACCCGGTTCCGGCCAGTGTCGCACCTGCTGCGAATCCCCGAGAGGTCACCACAGCCCACGTGGGGACAGCCGCCCCGGATGTTCAGCGGACCACTGCTCCGCCCGTTCGCAACATCCCACAAGACATCACCGCGCCTGCCCAAACGCTTGCCGCCATTGGCAAAACGAATCAGACCCCAGCAATCATTCATCACCCGGTAACCCCTTCTCCTAAAATTTCCGCGGCGGTGGCCGATTCCCCTCGAGTGCAGATCTCGGGCCGCCCGCAGAAGCTGGTTTATCCGGTCTGTCCCGAGACCCAGGCTCGCGGCAAAGTTTCTCTTCAGGCTGTAGTGGAATATGACGGCGCGGTGAGCCGGGTCAGAGTTCTGACCGGAGACCGTACCTTGGCTGCGGCTGCAATCGAAGCCGTGCGGCAATGGCGTTACGAACCGTTTTCCGGCGCTGCGCCGCACCTCGAACGAGAAACCAATATCACCATTTCTTTCATCTCGAACGAAGTCGTTGCGGTCAGCTTCCCCAGCTCTGCGCCACTTTCACGCTGAGCAGCTATCCTGTCCGCTCGCACACCAGCCATACATGGCAGCTCTTGTGCATCAGCCCGGGTTCAAAACCGGCCACCAGGCTTTTGTTGACCCTGAATCCGTTCTGAAGCAATACCTGCTCCCACTCCGTGACCGTCTTGAACTCGAAAGGCATATTCATTTCCGGAAGCCCCTGAGCAATTGCGTTGGCGAAGAAATCGATCAGTGCCAGTACTTGTTGCTGTACCTCCAGCGGCATAGCCACGAAGCGTCGCAGCAAAGGTTGCGTCTCGAGACTCTCGGTTAAGCCTTCAATCTTGTCCGGCAACCCGTAACTATCCTCTTTGATCAGGGCGTGCCGGGCGATTTTTCTCAACCGCTGGATTACGCGCGGCAAGTCATCCGGATTGATGTGATGAAGCACGGCCAGCACCACGGCGACATCCACGCTGTCATCGGGATAAGCGATGTCCGTTGCCGATGACATCTGAACAAACGGCAGATGCCGCGCTTCCGCGTAGCGGTAATCCAGCACATCGGTGGTGAAGACTCTGTATCCACCCTTGGCCAGACGGGCGGACAAGTAGCCGCTGCCGCAGCCGTAGTCGAGTACGCTCTGCCCTGGTAAAAGTTTCTGCAGCCGCTGAAAGTCAGCTTCCGGCTTGGTTTGCGTCTTGTACTGGTGATAAATCCGGTTGAACCAGAACGACGGGTCCGATTTCTTAAAGGTGTCATGCAAGAGCGCCGAGGTCACCTTCACCACTTCTCCGGGACTGACCCGATTGCTTTGGCTCTGGGAAAGTCTGTCGAACGCCTGGTCCACCATGCCGCAGACTTCATCGTTGTGCGCGCCGAAGAATTCGATGTAGCCGCCCTTCACCGAGGCTCTCACGAATTCCACCACGCCCGGGCTTCGCAGAGCTTCGGCGACAGTCGAGTGGGCGCGATCTTGCGTCATGATTTTGTGGGAAACCCCACATGCTCGGCCCGTCATCCTGAGGGACTTTAGTCCTGAAGGATCTTGCGCGGACCACAACAATCGTCGTGAGGGAACAGATGCGGTGCGCGCCAGATCCTTCGCAAGCTCAGGATGACCCCATCGCAAGAAGGGGAATTCAACCGAGCCTCTCCAGCACTGGCGTTGCTAAAATCAAGGCCCGGTAGTCCGTTATAATAACGCGATCCGTGAGGGATTTCTGTGCCGCTTTCACTGAACACACGCGAAGTCGGGAGGGTCACCATCGTCCGATGTAGCGGGCGCATCGCCTCCGGAGAAACCGAAGTCCTGCATCTCCATATCGTTGACTTGCTGCGCGACCGCAGCGACATCGTGCTGCATCTGGGCGAAGTCGTTTTCGTGGACAGCAACGGACTAGGAATGCTGGTACGCCTGATGACGAGCACCCGCAGCGCCCGCGGCGACCTCAAGCTGTGTCAGGTTCCAGAGGCCGTCCACAAAGTCCTGAAGATCACCAGCCTGACCACCCTGTTTGACATCCACGATTCCGAAGAAAATGCCGTGCTTGCCTTCTACCACCGGCACGCCGCGCCGGCGCGTGTCGCGCAGACCGGCCTCACCGTGTTGTGCATAGACCAGTCGGCCAATGTGCTCGCCTACTTGCGCGAATTGCTGGGCCACGGCGGCTACAACGTTCTTACCAGCAACAGCCTTCGCGACGGCATGATCCTGTTGCGCGCCACCCGCCCGGGTCTCGCGCTCCTGGGCCCCAGCCCCAGAGGGGCGCCCGGGGCAGAAGAAGCCTTCCGCAGCGCATGCGCGGCGCCGATCATTGAACTCGGAGAGGAATTTTCCACCCTGGAAGCGGGCCAGGCCGCGACCGAGCTTCTGGAAAAAATTCGGGCGCTGAACAGTCCGGGCTCGTCCCAGGCCCTTACCTGACTTATTTCCGGATTCACTTCTTGATCAGATTGGTGTGACTGGCGACGCACTGCCATTTGTTGTCCTGGTAGAGCCAGGTATCGGTGAAGCGCCCGTAGTGTTCGAAGGGCTGGCGCTTGTAGGTCCCCTTTGAGTGGTACTTCCCCACCACAATCGCAGCGTTGACGTATGAAATGACTCGCGCTTCGTCATTAGCGACCAGGGTGGCGCGATAGTCCGGATCCTGCAGATCTTTAAGAAACGCCGCCTTGTTCATGACCGTGCCGTCGTAATCGGTATAGACAAAGCCGTCGGACACCAGGTTGCTCACGGCTTTCGCGTCATGGTGAACCTGCGCCTGGTTCCAGGCATTTTCCAGCGCGATAAGTTTGCTGGCATCGGCATAGTTGTCATATGCCGGATCCCGAGCCATCAACAAACTGCTCAACAACACAAATCCCAACGTGACCCCGATTCTCATGGTGTTCCCTTTTCTGTCCAATAGCGGTCGGAGGAAGTGCCGCGCGCCCCAAGTCTTGCGGCGAGGGATCGACGGTGATCCTCACGCAAATCATACTATTCGCCGCGTGGCGCGCTACTAAGTACTGCTGGTAAGTGAAAAGCAAGCTTTGGTGCAAAATGTGGGCGCGAGCGCCCCGCTCGTGCAGGGATCGGCAAGAAGAGGCAGATCCTGAGCTGGGAAAGAAAAGGAAGCCGCAAATAAGAAGCGCCCCAAACTCTTGCGAGTTATGGGACGCCCGAACAGCCCTCCCCCAGGTCTGCTCAAGAAGAACGATACGACCCCGCAAAAAAACTGTACATTCCACGTTCGTGCCAATCTCTGGCACGAACAGGCCATGAGGTCGGTGCCGGCGTAGCGCCGGCATCCTGCCGGCCCGATGGGCGGGCAGAGCCCGCCAGGGTTTTGGTCGCATGACCGCAGAGGGCGAGACGCCGGAGCTGCGAGCAAGCCGGCAGAAGCCAGCAGCTAGAAGCGCCCACCCGGTTACCCCCGTAATCTGCCCAAAGGGGATTTCCGTTGACCCTAACGCCCTCTGTACTTACATTCGCCACAGGGGGATGTAATGAAGGATATTCACGAGGTTTTACGCCGTAAGCAAGCCAAGTTCGCCCAGCTCAGCAAACAGATTGAGGCTTTGCAACAGGCGGCTGAAAAACTGCGCGAAGTCGCCCCTCTGCTCGCCGAAAGTGACGATGAGGAAAGCACGGTTTTGGCCGAAGTAGAGGACCAGGGAAGCATGGCAGCTCGAGCCGGATCGGCTCCTTCGGGCGGTGTAAGTTCCGCTCCCAAGACTGCGCCACGTGCTCCGCGCTGGCCTTAATCCGGCACGAGTTGAGGTCGGGCACAGGGCCCGCTTATGACATTTCAGTCTCTTCTGGTTTGCAAAGACGAACAGGCGGCGTCCGTGCTCACGTCCGTCCTGGCCGGTTTCGGCCTGGGCGTACAGACCTGCGGATACCCCGACGCGCTTTGCCGCCTGACCGAGCAGAAATTCGACGCCGTGATCGTTGACTACGACGATCCCCATAGCGCCGCCCTGGTCCTGCAGAACGCCTACCAGTCGTCGGCCCCACACAAGACCGTAACCGTGGCCCTGCTGGGAGACAAGACCAAGGTCCGCCACGTTTTCGGCGCCGGCGCAAATTTCGTTCTCTATAAACCCATTTCGCAGGAACAGGCCGAAGCCAGCCTTCGCGCCGCCATGGCCCTGATGAAGCGCGAACGCCGCCGCTCCTTCCGGGTCCCGGTCCAGCTTCCGGTAAGACTTCGGGTCGAAAATGGCGCCGAGATGGAAGGCATCCTGCTTGATCTCAGCGAGGACGGTCTGGATGTTCTGGCGGCCCAGCCGCTCTGTCCGTCCGCCATCATTAGTGCAAGTTTCGCGCTTCCCAATCAGACCGCGATGGATATTCGCGGTGAAGTCGCCTGGGCCAATCCCAACGGCGAATCTGGCGTCCGCTACATTGACCTGCCGGAGAATCTTCGGCAGACGCTGAAAGCCTGGGTCGTCGCCAACGCAGCCGAATTTCTCCCCGAAGATCCTGAACCTGTTTCCGAATGCAAGCTCACCGATCTCAGCCTGGGTGGCTGCTACGTTGAAACCGTATCGCCGTTTCCGGAACGTTCCGGAATTGTCCTCTGCCTGAAAGCTGAAGACATGGAAGTCCAGGCCGAAGGCATGGTTCGAGTCATGCATCCCGAATTCGGCATGGGCATCGAGTTTGCCTCGGGTACAGTGGAACAGCGCGGCCAGGTCGAGACTTTCATCAATTTCCTCACCAGCCGTCCCGGAACGCTGCCTCGATTGCTCATTACTCCGCGTGCCTTGACCGCCGCCAACGACGAGGATTACAGCGGCAACCAGGCATCCGGCGAACCCGAAGACCTGTTGCTCAATCTCCTAAACCGCGCCGCTTCACTCAGCCAGGAAGATTTCCTCCAGGAACTCCGCCAGCAACGCAGCACCGAAGAAGTGCCTTCCTAATATTGCTTGTCCACCCTCTAAGCCTTGCCATCGTGTCTCTTGTCCACCATCCAAGCCTTGTCATCCCGAGCGCCGCTCCGTGCCACGCTCGCGCGGCAAGGAGAAGTCGAGAGACCTTGTGTTCCTCGCGCTGAAAAAACAGGCCTCCAAAGTAAAAGGGCCCGCACGCCGTCTCGCATGCAGACCCTCACTGCCCTCTCGGGCTTGCTCCACCCTATGCTTCGAAGTCTAGCCTGAGCCCACCGCAAGAATATTTCAGGCAAGTTAATTTGTGGTCAAAATCCCGCGACACGCCAAACCCGTTTGGATCATTCGCGCGAGCATTAGTGAATGAGTTTGCCCAATTCCGTCCATTAAGCAACAATCTGTTCCGTGCCCACCCAGCGCCCGCCTGAAACCGCAACCGCGGCCGATTCCCTGCCAGCCCCCCAGGGCGGCCCGCTTTTTGGCTTCCCCGTTTTCACGATCACGGTCACCAGTTTGGCCTTGTTCCTTCCGACCTTATTCTTTGGAATTCCCTCCGGCCACGATTTTGAATTTCACTTGAACTCCTGGATGGAAGTGCTCAGCCAATGGAGGCTTGGCATCCTGTATCCGCGCTGGGCGGCCCTCGCGCACTTTGGATACGGCGAGGCGCGGTTTATTTTCTATCCCCCAGCCTCATGGACATTGGGAGCAGCCCTGGGATCATTCCTTCCCTGGTGGATCGTGCCCACAGCTTATGAATGGATCGCCCTCACGCTGGCGGGCTGCTCGATGTTCCTGCTCGCACGCCGCTTCATGCCACGCCGCGATGCCACATTCGCCGCCGCTCTCTACACTGTCAATCCGTATCACATCGTGAGCGTCTATTGGCGTAGCTCCTTTGCCGAACTATCGGTCAGCGCGCTTCTTCCTCTGCTCGTGCTGGTCCTCCTGCGGCCAAAAAAGAAAGATCGAAGCACGGTTCTCTCTTTAGGCCTGATCATTGCCGCAGCCTGGTTAACCAACGTCCCGGGCGCCGTAATGGTCACCTACTCGCTGGCGCTGCTGCTGGTGGTGCAGGCGATCGCAAGCCGCTCTCTTCGTCCTCTCGCCATCGGCGCCATGGCCATGCTACTGGGATTAGCTCTGGCTGCCTTTTACGTCCTGCCGGTTCTCTACGAACAGAAGTGGGTCGAGATCGCGCAGGTGTTGTCCCTGGGCGTCCGACCCCAGGACAATTTCATCTTCACCTTCCTCAACAACCCGGATCACGATCGTTTCAATCTGTTGATCTCGCTGGTGTCGGCCGCTGAGATTGTCCTGATCGCCATTTTCTGGTTTCTGTCACGCGACTGGCGCACCCGCACACCCGAGCTATGGTCCATGCTCACGGCCTGGTGGGTGGCCTCCGCTCTTTTGCTCACCTCCATCAGCCTCTTGCTATATCGCTATCTCCCTGAAATGCGCTACGTGCAACTTCCCTTGCGCTGGCTGCTCTGTTTGAATGTCGGTTTCGCATTGCTGGTCACGATGGGGACACGACGCTGGCTGCTCCGCTCCGTGGGCTGTCTCGCTATGCTGGCCGTTCTGGTTGTGGTGTGGCATCGCATCCAGCCCCCGTGGTGGGACGACTCCGGCGACATCGCCGAGCTGCTGGACCATCAACAGGACGGCTCCGGCTACGAAGGCATTGATGAGTACGTGCCCAATGGCGTCGACGTCTACGAAATCAAGAAAGACGCACGCTACGTCACTTTCCAGGGCAATGGCGGCTCGCGCATCCGTATAACCCAGTGGGGCCCCGAATCAAAGTCTTTCAGCGCAAACGTAAGCCAGCCCGGCAAACTGGTGCTCAAGCTGTTCAACTACCCGGCGTGGAAGGTGGAGGTGAACCATCACGCAGTTCAAACCACAATGCTCGCAGTCACCGGACAGATGGTCATTCCCGTGGAGGCAGGAGATCATCAAGTCCAGGTCACATTCGCCCGCACTCGCGACCGCCAGATTGGAGGATTAATTTCTTTCGGAAGCGTTATCCTGATACTCGCGCTGATGCCCCTTAATCGTCGTCTTTTACCGCTATGACTCGCGTCCTCATCGCCACCACCAATCCAGGCAAACTTCGCGACTTTGCCGGAGCCGCCTCTCCCCGTGGAATCGAAATCGAATCTCTGCCGAATTTCGCTTCCATCCCCACCGCCGTCGAAGACGGTCTCACCTTCGAAGCCAACGCCCGCAAGAAAGCCGAATACTACAGTTCATACGCCCCGGGAGAAATCGTCTTGGCCGACGACTCCGGACTGGAAGTCGACGCTCTGGGCGGCGCTCCCGGCGTCCACTCCGCTCGCTACGCCGCCGACCAGCCTCACCTGGTGGGAAATAACACTGACGACCAGGCCAACAACGCGCGCCTGATTCGCGAACTCAGAAAAATTCCCCCGGAGAATCGCACCGCCAGGTTCGTATGCGTGATCGCGGCCGCCCGCGACGGACAAACCCTGAACGTATTTCGCGGCCAGGCTGAAGGCATACTTCTCGATTCCCCGCGAGGCTCGAACGGATTCGGCTACGACCCGCTCTTCTATTTTCCGTCCATTCAAAAAACCTTCGCCGAACTGACGCCTGAAGAAAAAGCCAACTATAGCCACCGCGGCGCAGCCTTCCGCCAATTCCTCGACTGGTACCTTACTAAGAACTAAAAACCGAGAACCAGGAACTGGTGTTCTTGACTCTCTTCACCCGCCCCGGGATAATAAAGGGTTCTCCAGTCATCTCTAAACGCATAAGAGGTCCAGTGGCGACAACTGCCAGCCCAGCAAGCACCCACGAAGGCGTCCCCCCTCTACGGGCCGGGCAGGGACACTCATTCCTGCTGCGCAAACTTCATTCCCTCAGCGGCATCATTCCGGTAGGCGCGTTCCTGGTTGAGCACTTCGTGTCCAACGCATTTGCGACGCGTGGCCCCGCCGCGTACACCAAGCAAGTGGAATTGCTGTCGAGCTTTCCGTTCGTGTTCTACCTGGAGCTGTTCGGGATCTGGCTGCCGATTCTCTACCACGCTCTATATGGCTTCTACATCTGGTTCCGCGGTGAGAGCAACGTTGCGGACTACCCCTGGGCCGGCAACTGGATGTTCACATTGCAGCGCTGGACCGGCGGCATCGCCTTCTGCTACATCGTCTGGCACACTTGGCATCTCCGCTTCAGTGGCGTACACATCCTGACCCATCCTGACGCCGCCTTCGGCAAGGTGCAACTGGAGTTTCAACACGCCTGGGCTATCGCGTTTTACGCCGTGGGAATCTTCTGCGCTTCCTGGCACTTCGCTTACGGACTGTGGCTGTTTGCCGCCAAGTGGGGGATCACCACGGGCGACGCAGCCCGCCGCCGCTTCGGCTATGTCTGTTTCGCCGTCGGGCTGCTGTTCATAACAGTGGGGGCGCTCACCATGCGCTCGTTTTTGAAAACACCGCTGCAGCCGGTAGGCCCGGAAAGCCGCGTGCACGACTCGTATGCGGGAGCAAAGTCTGGGATTCGGAAGATCGAACCGGACTAAACTACAGAGGACACAGGGGACACGGGGCAACCCGCAAGATCTTCCTCTGCGTCCTCCGTGTCCTCTGTGGTTAAAAGGTATTGATAGGGTTAGACAGGAAACTCAAACGAGATGGCATCAACTCCGAAAATCATAGTGATCGGCGGCGGTCTGGCCGGACTCTCCGCCGTGATCAAGATCGCAGAGATGGGCGGACACGTTGACCTGTTCTCCATCGTACCGGTAAAGCGTTCGCACTCCGTGTGCGCTCAGGGCGGCATCAACGCCGCCAAAAATCTTAAAGGCGAAGGCGATTCCACCTGGCAGCATTTTGATGACACCGTTTATGGCGGTGACTTCCTGGCTAACCAGCCGCCAGTTAAAGCCATGTGCGAAGCCGCCCCAGGAATCATCGACCTGCTCGACCGCATGGGCGTGCCCTTCAACCGCACCCCTGAGGGACTGCTCGACTTTCGCCGCTTCGGCGGTACCCTCTTCAATCGCACCGCCTTCGCCGGCGCGACGACGGGCCAGCAACTTCTCTACGCGTTAGACGAGCAGGTCCGCCGCTACGAGTCCGAGGGCAAAGTCCGCAAATTCGAGCATTGGGAATTTCTATCGGCGGTGCTCGATTCCAACCGTGTCTGTCGCGGCATCTGCGCCATGGATCTCCGTTCGATGGAAGTCCGCACCTTCCCCGCCGACGCCATCATCATCGCCACCGGCGGCAACGGCGCCATCTTCGGACGCTCCACCAACTCGGTCGTCTGTACAGGTTCTGCGCAATCGGCGCTCTATCAGCAGGGATGCTTTTACGCCAACGGCGAGTTCATTCAGGTCCACCCCACGTGCATACCCGGCGAAGACAAGCTGCGCCTCATGTCCGAGTCTGCCCGCGGAGAAGGCGGACGCGTCTGGGTCCCGAAAACTCCCGGCGACAAACGCGACCCGCTTTCGATTCCACAAAGTGAACGCTGGTATTTCCTCGAAGAGTGGTATCCGAAGTACGGGAACTTAGTGCCGCGCGATATCGCCACCCGCGCCATCCACAAGGTGGTGTACGAAAACAACCTCGGCATCGACGGCAAGCCGATGGTCTATCTCGATCTCACCCACATTGACCGGAAGATTCTCGATCGCAAACTCGAAGGCATTCTGGAAATCTACGAAAAATTCGTCGGCGACGATCCGCGAGATGTGCCCATGAAGATTTTCCCCGGCATGCACTACACCATGGGCGGGCTGTGGGTTGATTTCACGCAAGCGACGAATATTCCCGGCATTTATGCGGCAGGTGAGTGCGAATATCAGTACCACGGCGCCAACCGCCTCGGCGCCAACTCCCTGGTCTCCTGCATCTTTGGCGGGTTCGTTGCCGGACCCGCAGCGGTGAACTATGCCCGCAACCTCAAGGCCGCTCCCAGCAACGGCTACTTCGATACCGAGCGCAAGCGCCAGGAAGAAAATAACGCCACCCTGATGAAGGCGGATGGCGCCGAAAATCCGTTCAAGCTGTGGCGCGAACTGGGCGACCTGATGACGAAGAATGTTACCGTCATCCGCTACAACAAAAACCTCCAGGAAACCGACGCCGAGTTGTGCAAACTGCTGGAACGCTTCCGCCACATCAACCTGAGTGATCGGACACAATGGGCCAACACATCGGTTATCTTTGCGCGCCAACTCTATAACATGCTTCAACTGGGGCGCGTGATCGCCCAAGGAGCGGCCCTGCGCGACGAATCACGGGGCGCACACTACAAACCAGATTTCCCCGAGCGCGACGATAAGAACTGGCTGAAGACGACGAAGGCAACTTTCGCCCCGGATGCCGACGAGCCGAAATTCGAGTTCGAACCGGTGGACGTTTCATTGATCAAGCCGCGCCCAAGAAGGTATGACGCAGTGAAGTAAGCGGCAACACCCACGTAGGGGCAGGGGCTGTCGAAGATGTCCCACCTGCCCAGCCGAGCCGTCTCGACAGAGGGTTTAAGAGCTAAAGGCTAAGAGCTAAAAGCTAAAAATGTCCGAAAAGAAAACAGTACTCTTCAAAATCAAGCGCCAGCCGAACCCCAAAGTCCGGCCCCACTGGGAAGAATTCGAGCTCCCCTGGCACTCCGGCATGAACGTGATCTCGTCGCTCATGGAGATCGCCGCCAACCCGGTTACTCGTGAGGGCAAAGCCACCACGCCCATCACCTACGACTCAAACTGTCTGGAGGAAGTCTGCGGCTCCTGCGCCATGCTGATCAACGGACGCGCCCGCATGGCCTGTTCGGCCCTCGTCGACAAGCTCGAACAACCGATCCGGCTGGAGCCTTTTTCTAAGTTTCCCGTGGTTCGCGACCTGGCGGTCGACCGCAGCGTCCTATTCGAAAATCTCAAGGCAGTAAAGGCCTGGGTGCCCATCGACGGCAGCTACGACCTCGGCTCCGGTCCTCGCATGACCATGGAAGAGCAGGAAGAGGCCTATCCTCTTTCTCGCTGCATCTCCTGCTGCTGTTGCATGGAAGCGTGTCCCCAGTTCAACGAAGATACCGGCTTCGTCGGCGCTGCCACCATTTCACAGGTCCGCCTGTTCAATACCCACCCCACCGGGGCCGCCCTGAAGCGCGAGCGTCTGGTCGCCTTGATGGGCGATGGCGGCATTCAGGAATGTGGGTATGCCCAGAACTGCGTCGAGGTCTGCCCCAAGGACATCCCGCTCACCCGCTCCATTGCTGAGGTTGGCGGGGATGTTATGAAACAGGCTATAGGCGATTTGTTTAGTAAGTAACGCGCAGAAGATGGCGACCCATCGGTAACACCACCAAAGTGGCGTGTCGGAAACTGTCATTCCGGCCCCGCACTTTGTCATTCAAAAGGCGCGCGCATAGGGCTTTTCGGCCCGTAACCTCTTGTAAATTACTTACCCCGTGATTGGCATCCCGGTTGCTCCTATATAGAGCGGTTGCCACGGGCGCGCCGTTAGCGCGAGTTCAGTAACCAAGGGTAACGGCCCGGGGGCTCTTCAGAGCTACCCCGGGCCACAAAAAAAGCCCTTGTTTTTGTGCAGCCGCAGTTTAGAATACGCGCCTGTCTCAAGCGCCCTGAGACGGAGCAACAGAAAAGTTTGAGGCCACTTCGTGAACCGTAAGATTCATAGTGCGACACTTCTGTTTTTGCTGGCTGCCGTCTGTGCGCCTGCCTTCGCTCTGCACAGCTACGTGGCACCGCGTCGCACGCATCGAATCCGTCGCGCTCACCTTCGTCGCCTCCGCTGGAATCCAGTTTTTCGTCCCTCGCGCGAATCCCTGCTGCTGCAGAATCATGAAATTGATCGCATGGATTTGCCTCGCATTCAGGACGACGCCGAACTGGAACAACTGAAGGCCAGTGAGGACCTGGTTCCAATCCTTGCCGGTCCCACATTGCGCTTCGATCCACGACTCGATCCCGACCGCCGCTATTGCCGTCCCTGGACGCGTGAATTTCTCGATGACCTGAGCGCAGCCTATTACCAGCGCTTTCATGCCCAGATTCAGGTGAACTCCGCGGTTCGAACCGTAAAGGTCCAGAAAAAGCTTCGCCGCCATAATCGCAATGCGGCTCCGGCGGAAGGGGAAATTGCTTCTTCCCATCTCGCCGGCATCACCGTAGACATTCAGCGGCGCGGCCTGAGCCGGGAACAGATCAAGTGGGTCCAGGACTACATGCGGCCCCTGAAAGACCAGGGCCTGATCGAACCCGAAGAAGAACGCCATCAATGGGTCTTCCACGTCATGGTCTCCGGACGCTACACCGACTGGCGCGAATCCATGATGCTGGCTGGCGAGCAACCGATCCCCGCAGCTTCCGAAGCCACCGAACTTCCCCTCCAGTAGCCGCCTGTTATCTCCGGTAAAATTATTGTCATCCTGAGCGTGGTACAACGTTTCACTTGCGAAACGATGTACGCAGTCGAAGGATCTGCTGTTGTCGTGCAGCGGCATCAGGCTTTACGCCCGACCTTGCCGCTGTATACAATCCCTGCTCACGCCCTTCCAAAACCATGAATGTTCTCAGGTCCTCCCTCTTCCTGCTCCTGTCTGCCACTCTAGCCGCCCAAACCGTTACTCCTCAGGCCCGTGCCATCCATAACTCCGCCATCGTTGTGGATACCCATGCCGACACCCCGCAGCGCTTTCTCTACGAGAATTTCGACATCGGCAACTCTGATCCAAAAGACATCGGCCACATCAGCCTCGATAAGGCCCGGGCCGGCAATCTGGGCGCGGAATTCTTTTCCATCTGGGCCGAACCAGAGACCACAAGCGGGCATTTCGCCAAATCCACCTTCGACTTGATCGATTCCGTCTACGAACAAGCGGCGCGCCATCCTGACCGCATGATGATGGCTTTCTCCGTCGCCGACATCGAGCGTGCCCACAAAGAGAAGAAGCTGGCTGCCCTGATGGGAATCGAAGGCGGCCACTCCATCGAAAATGACATCCACCTGCTGCATGACTTCTACCGCCTGGGCGTGCGCTATATGACCCTGAGTTGGTCAAACACGAATGAGTGGGCAGATTCGTCCGGCGATATCAACGATCCAAAAATTCAGCATCACGACGGTCTTACCGATTTCGGCAAGCAAGTGGTCCTCGAGATGAACCGCATGGGCATGATGGTCGACATCTCCCACGTCGCCGATAAAACGTTCTTTGATGCCATCGCCACCACCAGGGCCCCAGTCATCGCCTCGCACTCGTCAGCCCGCGCCTTGACTAACCATCCCCGCAACATGACAGACGACATGCTTCGTGCCGTGGCCAAAAACGGCGGCGTGGTCCAGGCAAACTTTTATTCCAGCTTCATCGACGAAGAGTATCGGAAAGCCACCGAAGCCCAGCAGAAGGACGCCAACGCGGCGGTCGCAACCCGCCTCGCAGAACTAAAAGCCGCAGGCAAACCCGTCACCTATGTGGACAAAGATCAGATCGAACGGCAATGGGCCGCCAAGATTCCCCGGCCGCCGCTCAAGTCCTTGATCGATCACATCGACCACATCGCCAAAGTCGCAGGCGTTGACCACGTCGGTCTGGGTTCGGACTTCGATGGCGTAAGCGGCGCCATGCCAGAAGGAATCGATTCCGCCGCCGACCTCCCCAGGATCACCCAGGCCCTGCTCGACCGCGGCTACACTGCAGACGATATCCGGAAGATTCTCGGGGGAAATCTTCTGCGCGTCTTCAGCGAAGTAGAACGCGTAAGCCGTGAAATGCGGGCCGAAGCCGCGCGGAGTTCGACCAGTCATTAGCTTTTTCCGAACTGTAGGATAGAATCGTACTTCGCAGTCATCACAAACCACGTAGGGGCAGGTGTCCCACCTACCCGGCCGGGCAAAGCCCGGCTCTCAGGAGCCTCCATGCGAACTTGCATCTCAATCTGTCTACTGACGATGGTAGCGGCTTCAGCAGGATGGTCGCAGACCAAGCCCGCGGCCAAGACCGCTCCAGCGACGAAGCCAGCCGCCACGACTGCTGCCAAGCCGGCGACCACTACATCGCCCCAGCCCACGGCGATCATTGAGACCACCGCCGGCAAGCTGACTTGCACTCTGTTCCCCGACGTAGCGCCAATCGGCGTGGCCAATTTCATCGGCCTGGCCCAGGGCACCAAGGACTGGACCAACCCCATCTCGCACGCCAAGAAGCACGCTGTCCCCCTCTATGACGGCACCATCTTCCACCGCGTGATTCCAGACTTCATGATTCAGGGTGGCGATCCCGCCGGCAGCGGCAACGGCGATGTGGGCTTTGTATTCAAGAACGAAACCTCACCAAGTCTGAAGTTCGACCGCCCTGGACGCATGGCCTACGCCAACGCTGGTCCCGGCACCAATGGCTCCCAGTTTTTCATCACCGAAGTCCCCTACCCGAGTTTGAATGGTGGATACACCCTCTTCGGTCAATGTGACGAAGCCAGTATCGCGCTGGTAAAGCAGATCGCGCGGATGGGCCGCGACGCTAACGACCGCCCCTATCGCCCGGTCAAAATCATTCACATCGTAATCACCAAAGGCACTCCGGCAGCCAAGCCCTCTGCGGGAACAGCAGCCAAGCCTGCCGTCAAGAAGCCCGCCACACCCGCAACCGCTCCAAAGTAGCGCCGGCGTCCCGCTGGCTGTCGCATTTTCGCAGTGAAAGGAATCCTATGCCTCGTCAACCCGGTACCTACGCCATCATCAATACCAGTGAGGGCACCATCGTCTGCCGCCTTTTCGAGAAAGACGCGCCCAAAACCGTAGCCAATTTCACCGAACTCGCCGAAGGCAAACGCGAGTGGACCCACCCAGTCAGCCGCAAGAAAAGCAAAGACCGCCTGTACGACGGCACCATCTTCCATCGCGTTATCCCCGACTTCATGATCCAGGGCGGAGACCCGGCAGGAACCGGCTTCGGCGGCCCCGGATATCAGTTCGAGGACGAAACCAAGGGCTCACCCCACAGTTTCGACAAGCCCGGCAAGCTGGCCATGGCGAACTCCGGCCCCAACACCAATGGCTCGCAGTTCTTCATCACCATTGCACCCACGCAATGGCTCACCGGCAAACACACGATTTTCGGAGAAGTCGTAGAAGGCTACGAGGTAGCAGAAAAAATCGTAGCCACCCCGCGCAATAGACAAGACAAACCGCTAAAAGATGCGACCGTCAAATCAGTAACTATCGAACGAATCTGAGAACAGAGAACTGAAATCGGACAACTGGTTCTCTAAACTCCAATCACCGCCACCAACTCCTTCACCGCAGCCGCGCTCTTATCCAGCGCGGCTTTTTCGTCGGGCGTAAGCTTGATCTCAATAATCTGTTCCAACCCGTTGGCGCCAAGCTTGCAAGGCACCCCCACGTACAAACCAGAGATCCCATATTCGCCTTGAAGGTAAGCGGCACAAGGCAAAATCTTCTTCTTGTCTTTAAGGATCGCTTCCACCATCTCAGTCGCCGCCGCCGAAGGCGCGTAGTAAGCGGACCCCGTCTTCAGGTACTTCACAATCTCGGCGCCGCCATCCCGCGTGCGCTGTACCAACCGCTCCACGGTCGCGGCATCCATCAATTCCGTAATCGGAATTCCGGCGACGGTCGAATATCGCGGCAACGGGACCATAGTGTCGCCATGCCCGCCCAACACAAATGCCGTCACATTCTCCACGCTGACTTTCAATTCCTGCGCGATAAACGTCCGGAAGCGCGCCGAGTCGAGCACTCCAGCCATTCCGATGACCCGCTCGCGCGGGAAACCACTCATCTTGTAAGCCGCCTGGGCCATGGCATCCAGAGGATTCGAGACAATGATCAGAATGCAATTCGGTGAGTGCTGCACCACCTTGCTGACCACATCTTTCATGATCTTGTGGTTGGTGTTGAGCAGATCGTCGCGGCTCATTCCCGGCTTGCGCGGGATGCCGGCTGTAATCACGACAACGTCGGAATTCGCTGTATCGGCGTAATCCTGCGTGCCCACAACGTATGAGTCCCGCTTCTCGATCGGCATCGCTTCCAGCAGGTCCAAGCCCTTGCCCTGCGGCACGCCTTCGATGATGTCGATCAGCACCACATCCGCCAGTTCCTTGGCGGCAATCCAGTGAGCCGCCGTAGCGCCCACATTCCCCGACCCAACAATCGTCACTTTCTTGCGCATGAATTCCTCTGTGTCCTCAGTGTCCTCTGTGGTTGTGAATTGTCAGTCAGCAGCGGTCAATACGCCCGCGCCCATGTTTTCGATGATGAAACTCGCGAACTCGCTGGTCTTGACCTTGGTAGCGCCTTCCATCAGCCGCTCAAAGTCGTAGGTCACTTTCTTCTGTTCGATAGTGCGTTCCAGTCCTTGTTCAACCAGGTCTGCCGCTTCATTCCATCCCAGGAAGCGCAGCATCATGACGCCGGAAAGAATTACCGACCCGGGATTGATGACGTCTTTGTCCGCATATTTAGGAGCCGTCCCGTGGGTCGCTTCAAAGCACGCATAGCCGTCCCCGACATTGGCACCGGGCGCGATTCCCAGCCCGCCCACCTGTGCGGCGCACGCGTCTGAAATGTAGTCGCCGTTCAGATTGGGACAGGCCAGCACCGAATACTCATCGGCCCGGGTCACGACCTGCTGGAAAATAGAGTCAGCAATCCGGTCATTGATCATGAGCTTCTTCTTCCACGCTCCCTTGCCATGCGTGGCATAAATCGCCTCCAGCACCGCTTCCACTTCCCGGTAAACCGATTGCCGGAAGTCTTCCGTGGCAAACTCCATGCCCGGCTCCACCAGCCCGGCATTCTGCTCGATCGAAATGTTGGGGTCTTTATCTTTGTTGCCCAGAATCCAGCTCTCACGCTCGGTCACGACCTGACCGCGAAACTCCTCAGTCGCCAACTCGTAACCCCACTTGCGGAATGCTCCCTCGGTAAACTTCTGAATGTTCCCCTTGTGCACTAACGTCACGCTCTTGCGCCCGCTCTGCAGCGCGAACTTGATGGCCATCCGCACCAGCCGCTTGGTTCCGGTGATCGAGATGGGCTTGATCCCCACGCCGGAATCCAGCCGTACCTGTTTCTTGCCGCCCTTCAGCATGTCCTTGTTCAGGAACTCGATCAGCCGCGCCGCCTCCGGCGTTCCCTGCTCCCACTCGATACCGGCGTAAACGTCTTCGGTATTTTCGCGATAGATCACCACATCCATGCGCTCGGGATGCTTCACCGGCGAAGGCACGCCCTTGTAGTACTTCACCGGACGCACGCAGCAATACAAATCCATAATCTGCCGCAGCGCAACGTTCAGCGATCGAATTCCGCCCCCCACGGGCGTGGTCAACGGCCCCTTGATGGCCACGCGAAATTCGCGAATGGCAGCAACGCTGTCATCCGGCAGCCAGGTATGGAAGTTCGCCATGGCCTTCTCGCCCGCAAACACTTCATACCAAACAATGCGCCGCTTGCCCTTGTAGGCCTTCTCCACCGCCGCATCGAACACCCGCACCGAAGCCTTCCAGATGTCGCGCCCGGTCCCGTCGCCCTCGATAAAAGGCACAATCGGATTGTCGGGGACCTGATAAGTCCCATTGCTGTATGTAATCCGCGCGCCATCCGCCGGCACCGGCACGCCGTTATAGGAATCCGCCATTAAACCCCTCCGTACTTTTTGGTTAAAACGATTGATGGCTGAAACGCTCAATTATAAAGCACCCCGGCCACGTAGGGGCGGGCGCCCTCGCCCGCCCAGCCGAGCGAAGCTCGGCCCCGGCTACAATGCAACCATGTCCCACGATTCCCGCTTCGGCCGAACCGCTGTCTTGCTATTGTTGACATTCCTCATGGCCGCTCAGTCCGCTGCAGCCGAGCAATCAACTCAGCCCAGTCCCGACGAAAGTTCGAGGACAGCGCCCCTTCCCGATGCCCCTTCTCAGAAGCCGCCGCACGCCTTCTGGGACCGCACCAACATTCTCCTCTTCTCCGGCGTCGCCGTCTTCCGCGGTCTCGACTACGCCTCCACCCGCAACTTCCTGGCGCGCGGACGCGAAGAAGTTCTTATCCCCGACGACATTGTCAACAACTCCGCCGCATTCGCCAGCCTGGAAGCCGCCGCAACGCTCACTTCCGTAGGCCTGTCATACTTGCTCCACCGCACCAACCACCACAAGCTGGAACGCTGGCTCTCCATCGGTCACATCGGCGTCACTGGCTTTGGCGTGGTAAGAAACTACTCGCTGAAATCCAAACACTAGACCCGTCGTTGGCCGTGGGCCTTTGGTCGTTGGCCGTTCGACCATGGCCTGCATGATGATCGCCCACGCCAAAAGTATTGATCAACGACGAAGGGCCAACGACTCCTCCAACCGACTATCGCCCAGAGATCAGCAGGCATATACTGTCGGCAAGCACGGCCAGGAGCCTCTCATGACCCGGTTCTTCCCCCTTCCAGCCTTCTGTATGTTCGCAATCTTTCTGGTACCCTCCGCCTCCTTTGCAGAAACCAATCCCGACCGCTTCCAGATGAACCATGACATCCACATCCAGGCCGATGAAAAAGTCGGCGACGTGACCTGCGTCGGTTGCTCCATCTATGTTCGCGGGCAGGTATCTGGCGACGTCACAGCTGTTGCCGGAGGTGTAATTGCAGAATCCGGCGCCTCGATAGCGGGAGACGTGACTACAATCGGAGGCAATGCCCGGGTCGAGAGCGGCTCCCAAGTGGCGGGAGACCTGACCGCCATCGGCGGGGACCTACGACGCGACCCCCAAGCCAGCGTGGCCGGCAATGTCACTACCATAGGAGGACACGGCTGGGTCTTTCTGATCTTCCTGCTGCCCGTCGCCGTCCTCGGCGGCATCATCGCGCTGATCGTCTGGCTGATCCAACGCAGCCGCCGCCCCGTTCCACTCCCCGCCTACACTCTCCGCCGCAACTGAAAAGGCCTGTGTGGCAAGGCCTGTGTGGTGCGGGCGCCGCCCGCATGCCGGAGAGCTGAACTAAACTATGCATCCCTATCACTGATTTGAATGCCAACTGAAGCGCGGGCGAGGGCGCCCGCGCCACACATTCACCGACTACTCCAGCACCCTCTCATAAACTGCCCGCACTCTCTCGAACGTCCCATCCAACTCGCTCTCCAGCCCCTGCGGAAACCCGCGCTCCAGAATCTTCCCCGCCAGCCTCTCCGTGACTCTACGTCCGTGTTCGGTCGCCGGCAGCCACTTGACTGCCCGCCCTACCACCAGACGCGCCACGTGCTCCACAGTGCGCAATAGTTCGGCCGCATGGTCGAGCACGCCGGCATCGCTCTTGTCGAGAACGCCGCAACTCACGCAGCGCCACAGCCGGTCCCGCAAGCTTCCCCGCTTGTCCGCCACGCCATGCTTCACCAGGAGATAGCTGGTGATGAAATCAATGTCATAGATCGCCCCGGGCGAATACTTGAAACTCTTCTCCGCCGATTCCGAGACTTCCAGCTTCGTCCTCATATCGCGCACCGCCTGCGCAAACGATGCGTCGGCCGCGAATCTCTCAAACAATGTCTTCAGCGTCCCTGTAGCGCGGTCGCCCAGGGTTTGCGAGCCCGCCAGAAATCGCATCTTGGTGTACATCAGAGCTTCCCAGGGCTGCGCTTCGTGCTCGAAATACGCCGTCAACTGCGCCGGATTGGAGAGGAGTTCGCCCTCCCCTCCCCGCGGCCGCAAGCGTGCATCCAGAGAAAACACCGTGCCATCGCGGGTATAAGCCGACAGCGCGTGCATCATCCTCTCGGCACACTTGGTCAGCGCGATCCTGTCGTCCCCTTCGCCGCACACAAGCAGGACATCGGCGTCCGACAACAAATCAAACTCGCCACTGCCCAGCCTGCCTAACGCCATGACTGCCAGTCCTTCGGCCTCCGCCAGGCGGACTGCCGTGGCCATCACATCCTCGGCCGCCGCCGTGGTGGCTTCGAACGACTCGTACACGTCGCGCGACTCAATCACGTCGCGTGCTCCAACGACAAACGCGCGATGTCGGAAATGCTGACGCAGCAAAGCCAGTTTCTCTGCCGGCGATGCTGCGGAGTCGGCCAGATAGGCGAAGACAGGATCTCGAGCCGTCTCCGCCAGCCCCAGGGATTTCTCGAATAGATATCTTCCGCCGGTTGGCGGCGCGACTTCGTCTAACTCTGCCAGGGTGACAATCTCCTCGGGATGGCGAATCAGAATCTCGGTCAGATAGTCGCTGGTTTCAAACAGGACCAGGGCCCGGCCCACCGCCTCCTGATTTCGCAGCACACCCGCATAGCGCTGCGAACTGCTGAATGCCGAACTCAAAAACCGGTAGAAATTCTTCCTCGCCTGCGCACTCAGGTCACGCCGGTTCGCAATTTCGTACAGCGCCGGTGCGTCGGTCGCCAAGCGTTCGACAATCTGCTGGCTGGAGGGATCCGAGATCGCCGGTTCGAGCGCGCTGAGCAACTTGAATTCCCCGCTGGATACCTCCTGCCGCCCGCGCGTCTGCTGCTGATAAATAATTCGCTGGTAGATCTCCGCCACCGCCGACATTCGCCGTCGCACCACTGACGCCAGATCGCCGACGCGGTATTCCCCCGGCGCATAACCTTCCAAAGCGCGCTGCAGCACCCGGCAATCGGATTCGGAGCTTGGCAAACGGTGCGTCTGCTGGCCCTCGCGCAACTGCAGCCGGTGCTCCAGGTGCCGCAGGAACTCATAGGCGCTGGTCAGATCATGAAATTCCTTGCCGCTGATGTGCCCCTTGTCGTGCAGTTTGTGCAGCGAAAACAGCGTTCCTCCGGATCGCAGCCACGGTTCGGCACCGCCGTAAACCCGCTGCAGGCACTGCACGAGAAATTCGATATCGCGGATTCCCCCGCGATCGATCTTCACATCGATGGTCGCATCGGTCTCTCCCAGAGTTTTTCCCAGCTGACGCCGCTTCTGCATCTTCTCCCGCGCCACCAGCGCGGTTTTGATGGCGGCAAAGTTCACCTTCTCGGTGTAAACATGGGGCTGCACCGCACGAATAAACTCCCGCGCCAAACCGATGTCTCCCGCCGTGTGCCGGAGCTTGATCAGCGCCTGGCGCTCCCAATCGTGCGCCGTATCCGAGTAGTAGGCCAGCGCTTGCGACAACCGAATGGCCAACTCGCCTTCCCCGCCCTGCGGCCGCAGTCGCAAGTCGATCCGGAATGCCGGCCCTTCCCGCGTGACCCGCGAAAGGATCTCGGTCGTATGCTGGGCCAGCCGGATGAAATATTCTCGGTTTGAAACCGGCGTCCGGGGCGGCTCCTCGCCGTCGCCGTAGATGTACAGAAGGTCCACATCCGAGCTGTAATTCAGCTCGTTCCCCCCAGCTTGCCCAGGGCAAGGACGGCGAACGGCGTATCCACCAACCGGCCCAGTGCGTCCAGATGTTGTGGCGTTCCATGACGCCGCTGCAGCTTGCTGTCCGCGTCGCGCAATGCCGCCTCGATCAGCACATCCGCCAACGCCGATATCTCGGCCGTCGTTTCGGCGAGGGGAGCGATCTTCAGCACGTCGCGCAACATGATGCGGACATACTCCCGCCGTTTGAACCGCGCCAGCGTCAGGGCCACATCACTCTCGGAGGAGCGGGCGCGGAATCGCGCCAGGCTTTCGTGAAATTCTTCCTGGGAAAAACTGCGGTCAAGGTTTTTCTCCCGCAGAAAGGACGCCAGCAGGTCCGGATTCTGGATCAGTGTGTCCCCCAGAAACCGGCTGTGGCCAAAGACCACGATGGCGTAGTGCGCCAGAAAATTATGCTGGTCGAGCAACCGGACAACTTCTGGAGACTCGATCAGCCGCTCAAACAAAAGCAGGGCGCCATCCGGATCCGGAGCTTCCCCGAGCAACCCAGGCAAGGCAGAAGCCAGCCCAGGCGCGAGCCGCCCCAGCACTCGCGCCAGGTTGTTCTTTGCATCAGGATTGCGAAACGCGATGGACTCACCACGATCCACGTAGGGGCGGGTGCCCCCACCCGCCCGGCCGGGCAAAGCCCGGCTGTCTTCCTCCGGGATCTCGGTCCCGGTCGTCTCATTTGGCAGTTTCGATGGAGGCAAGACTCTCGGCTCGGATTGTCAGCATACCCTCAATACCGCCTCGTCCCGAAATATTTCCGCACCCCAATGGTGTTGTAGCGCCCCCAGGGTCCGTTCGGACCCAGGTCCGCCGGCCCCAGGTTCCTGTCCCGCGCCCCAAAGCGGGTAAACAGAAAATGCTGGGTCACCCGCATTTCGAATCCTTTTCCCAGGTAAAGTCCCCCACCCCACGAATTCTCCAGCCCAATCGCGTCCATCGACCAGGTGTAAAGGGTTTGCGGAAGATTCTTGCCGAAGAGAAACCGGGGCTCTCCAAACAGAAAGAACCTCCGGAATTGCCCGCGCCCAAAGGGATGCGCTTCCACATATCCCGAGATCATGTAGCGGGCAAAGGCGGTGCAGGGACTGTTCGCTCCGCCAGCAATCCCCGCGTCCGCGCGGCACAGATTCGGATCAATCTCGTTGTGCGGTGGCGCCAGGTCAAATTGACCATATCCCCAGAAGGTGTCGCGGGGGAGGAACATCCGCTCCGTGCTGTCATGGGTGACGGTTCGTTTTGCAGGTTCAGTTTGTGCCGACAACACCCGAGACACGGTCAGACATACAAACATCCACAGCAGGACCTGCTTCATTAGGCCTCCGCAAGAAATGTTGCTGCAGTACTCGACGAAAATAGACTTATGTGGTCGCGGGCGACTCGCCCGCGGGCGCCACATTGTACTCCATGAAAAATGAAGGAGGTTTCGAGGACGCGCTACTTTGTTGGCGCCGCACCGGCGCGAGAAAATTCCAATCTTACTTACTCCCCGTCCTCCACACGCCTTGCGTGACCCAGTTCCCTCGCGTATTCTGACCTCAATCTCGTCCGGACGTTCAGCAGCGCCAAGGAGACCACTATGAAAGCCGTGCGCAACGGAAGTGTCCGCACAATTCTGGTACTGGGACTGGTAACGTTTATGGCTGGATCCGCTGTCGCTGCGAACATCTACGACTTCACTCTACCGTCGATCGACGGCAAGCCTCTGCCACTGGCGAAATTCAAAGGCAAAGTGGTCCTGGTAGTCAACGTCGCCAGCCGTTGCGGCTACACTCCGCAGTACAGCGCGCTGGAGTCTTTGTATGAAAAGTACAAAGACCAGGGCTTTGTGATCGTCGGCTTCCCCGCCAACAACTTCGGCGCTCAGGAACCGGGCACTAACAAAGAAATCAAAACCTTCTGCTCCCGGAAGTACAACGTGACATTTCCGATGTATAGCAAAGTGTCGGTTAAGGGAGACGACCAGACGCCGCTCTACCAGTACCTCACCAAGCAAACCGGGGGTGGCATCGCGGGCGACATCAAGTGGAACTTCACGAAGTTCCTGGTTGACCGCAACGGTAACGTGGTCGAGCGCTTCGAATCCGCGGTAACTCCTGATTCAAAAGAAGTGGTCTCCGCCGTGGAAAAGCACCTGAGTCAGAAATAAGCCGCCGGACGCGACGCGAATTTCGCATGCCGAGTCCCCTCCTGTCTACGTAAATTCATATCAAATATTTCTATTCCTCCAACAACTAGAATGAATGGCCCAGCTAAGTCCCAATCTAACTTAGGGATACGTTTGGCCCGCGTATTGCTACAAGACACGGCATCGGGGGGTGAACAATGCCACAGGAGGTCTCTATCTCCTACCAAGCGGTCAAAAGCAAAGTCTACAAGCTGGTTGACGCCATGGTCGAAGGCGACAAGAACCCAGTCGAGGTTCAAGAGTCCATTCGGCGCTGGTGGAAGCTGATTCATCCTTCTGATCGCGCTGTCGCCCAGAAATATCTCTTGATGGTACTGGAGAAATCCAACTCAACCTTGGGAGCCATCGTGCTCGGCCTCCCAGATTCTCAGGAAGTGAAAGCCGTCCGGAGCCTGGACGTAGAGCGTATCCCCGCACGGACCGACCGAACTGCCATCAGCAGCCTCGTCTAAACATCTCTAGAAACGAAAAGGCCCGGCGCCAAGCCGGGTCTTTTCGTTGTACTCCAACCCCTGTCATCCCGACCGAAGCGAGCGCCAGCGAGCGAAGTGGAGGGACCTTGTGCTTGATAGTGATCGCTACAGGTGCTTTGGGTGGCTTCCAGCGGATAATGGGGGTATCTACGCGCTGTCCCCAACGACTCACACTCATATCAGTTCTTCAGCAAGCACAAGGTCCCTCCACTTCGCTCGCTGGCGCTCGCTTCGGTCGGGATGACATTGAAAGCTAAATATCGTAGTACAAAGCAAACTCATACGGATGCGGCCGCAACCTCACAGCGTCCACCTCCTTGGTCCGCTTGTACTCCACATACGTACTCAAAAGCTCCTCTGTAAACACGTCCCCTTTGAGCAAGAACGCATGATCCCGCTCCAGCGCGTCCAGCGCATCCTCGAGCGAACCCGGCATGGACGGCACCTTGGCCAGCTCTTCTGGCCCCAGGTCGTATATGTCTTTGTCCAACGGTTGCCCCGGGTCCATCTTGTTCTCAATGCCGTCGAGGCCGGCCATCATCATCGCCGCAAACGCCATATAGGGATTGCAACTCGGGTCCGGCGGGCGGAACTCCACCCGCTTGGCCTTGGGCGACGCCGAATACATCGGAATGCGGCACGCCGCCGAGCGGTTCCGCCGCGAATATGCCAGATTTACCGGCGCTTCGAACCCCGGCACCAGCCGTTTATAAGAATTGGTGGTCGGCGCAATGATCGCTGCCAGCGCGGGCCCATGCTTGATCAGCCCGCCGATATACCACAGCGCGATCTGCGATATCCCGGCATAGCCATCGCCGGCAAAGAGCGGCTTGCCGCCCTTCCACAGCGATTGATGGGTATGCATGCCGCTGCCGTTGTCGCCGTAGATCGGCTTGGGCATAAACGTGACCGTCTTCCCGTACTGGTTGGCCACGTTCTTCACGATGTACTTGTAGAGCATCATGTGGTCGGCCGACCGCACCAGCGAATCGAACTTCAGGTCAATTTCAGTCTGCCCGCCCGTCGCCACTTCATGATGGTGACACTCCACCTCCAAATCGCAATTCTGCATGGTCATGACCATCTCAGTGCGCAGGTCCTGGTAGTGGTCGGTCGGAGGCACCGGAAAATATCCTTCCTTGTAGCGCGGACGGTATCCCTGGTTGTTCTCCACCCGCCCCGAATTCCACCGCCCTTCTTCCGCGTCGATGAAGTAAAAGCCATGCTGCTCGCGTTGATCAAAGCGCACATTGTCGAAGATAAAAAACTCGGCCTCGGCCCCGAAATAAGCTGTGTCGGCCAGCCCGGTCGAGCTCAGATACATTTCCGCCTTCTTCGCGATGTAACGCGGATCGCGGTCATAGCGTTGCTTGGTAACCGGATCCACGACATCACACACCATCACCAGCGTCGGCACTTCGGTGAAAGGATCGAGAATGAAACTGTTGGGGTCCGGTATCAGCAGCATGTCGCTCTCGTGAATCGCCGCCCAGCCCCGTATGGACGATCCGTCCATGCCATAACCTTCGTCGAACGAAGCCTCGCTCAACTGGTCAATGGGATAGGAAACATGGTGCTGCAGTCCCGGCAAATCGGTAAAGCGAAGATCTAACATCTTGACCCCGTTCTTCTTCACAAACTCCAGAACGGTTTTCGGGTCAGCCATGGATCGTTCCTTTCAATTCTCGTCCTGATCTCAGTGATGATGACGTGTGGCCCAGTTGTGTGGCTCATGTTGTGTGGCCGCGGGCGACTCGCCCGCGAGTCTCGAGCCAGTTCGTCGCAGGCAAGTCGCCCGCAGCCACACGATCAGAGGCATTCCAAGCCGCGAAGCGGCGCAAGACTAGAGCCCCGGGCGCAAGCCCGGGGTAAAAGGCATGAAATCAAAAGCCCTCAAAGGGCGAAAGAGAGCGTGCCTGCTACAATCTCGCATTGCGTCAGCCGCCCGTAACTTTATCCGCAGGCAGGCTGTGCAAGGAAATATATTGTTTTTATGGCCCGGATAACGAAGCTTTATGCCCGGTTGGTTTTAGTTTCAGACAGTTAGCGAGGAGATAGCAATTGACAATTAGCACTTCGCCAGGTCCCAGCTGTACGGCTGCACAGGCCACGAACACCGGTAGCGGCGCGTCCAGGCTAAATGCCAATTGCTAATTGCCAATTGCTGGCTTCCTTATGGACTTCGAACAACTAGAAACGTTTCTCCAGGTCGCGCGCCACAGTTCCTTCTCCCGCGCGGCGGAGAAGCGTTTCCGTACGCAGCCGGCCATCTCATCCCAGATAAGAGCACTGGAGGAAGAAGTCGGCGCCAAGCTGCTCGACCGCTCCGGCGGCAAAGTTTCCATCACTGCCTCGGGCAAGCTGTTCCTGAAATATGCTGAGGAGATTCTCGAGGCCCGCAAGGCTGTCCTGACCGCAATCGCCGAAACCGAACGCGTACCCCGCGGCGAGATCATCGTAGGCGCCAATGAAGGCACCTGCCTGCACATCCTCCCGGAGGTCTTCGCCGAGTTCAAAAGGCAATACCCGGACGTTGCCGTCAACATCACCCGCGCCGATTACGGCAAGATTCTCGACTCGGTCATCGACAACTCGGTAGATTTCGGTTTCATGTCCATGCCGGTCAGCGACGCTCGACTTACCGTCGTCCTGATCCATCGCGATGAGCTCGTGGTCATCGCGCCTCCCCGACACCCGCTGGCAAAATTGAAGTCAGCCCCTATCGGTGAAGTGGCAAAGTTTCCCCTGGTGATGCCCAAGGCCGGACACACCCGCGATGCCCTCGAGCAGCTTTTCCACGAGAACAAGCTCAAGCCGCAATACGCCATGGAACTCGATTCCAGTGAGCTGCTGAAACGCTTCATCGCCGCCGACGTAGGCGTAGGCTTCATCGCCCGTTCCAACGTGCAGGAAGACGTGCAGGCGAAAGTATTGGTCGCCATCCCCATGGCAGAGACTCCAATTCGCCGCGACCTGGCCCTGGTCTTCCGCAAAGACAAGGCCCTCAGCCGCGCCGCCCTCGCCTTCATCGACACCACGGTAAAAATAAAAAAAGTTGACCCGGTCGCCGTACCCACCCGCTAACCCGCACCCCCCGGACCATGTGGGGACGGGCGCCCCCGCCCGTCCAGGCCGAGCAAGGCTCGGCTAGGTTTTGAATTTGATCGCCCCCGCCAAAACCGCCGGAACTCCGCTCCGCCGGGCAGGCGCCCGCCCCTACGTGTACCGTAGTGGCTGTTAGGTTAAAATCCTCGCAGTGAAACGAATTCTTCCCCTCTTTCTTCTGGCCTGTGCCTGCCTGCTCCCGGCCCAGACCCGCAAGCCTCCCAAAACCGCCGCGCCGTCGGCCTCCAAGCTGATCTCCATTCTCGCCACGGGCTCGACGCGCTACACTCCGGCCCAGATCGCCGCCGCCACGGGCTTGCGGCTTGGACAGGTCGTCACTGACGATGACTTCAAAGAGGTGAGCCGACACCTCGGCGAAACCGGCGCCTTCAGCAATGTCGCCTACACTTTTCAATTCAACCCCGAGGGCATAAAGCTCGAGGTGCAAGTCACCGACAGCGAGCCCTTCGTGCCCGTGCGCTTCGAAAATTTCGTCTGGCTTTCCGATCAGGAGCTGCATGAGAAGCTGAGCGCCCGCGAGCCCCTCTTCCAGGGCCAGCTCCCGGTCAGCGGCAACCTCGCCGACCAGGTCTCGGAAGCCTTGCAGGCCCTCGCCATCGAGCACAACCTGCACGGTCGCGTGGATTACCTTCGCGCCGGTCCCCAAGATGGCCCCATGGAAGCTTTCGAGTTCAGCATCACGGGTCAGCCCATTGTCACTCGCAATATCACCTTCAGCGGCGCTGGCCCGGCGGAAATGCCGCAGCTCGAGGCTGCCGGCCGCCGACTCTCCCGCCAGGATTACTCGCGCAGCCGGCTTACTCTTCAGGCCGAGAAGAATTTCCTCCCCGTCTTTCTTGAACACGGCTACCTCAAAGCCAAGATCGCAGGGCCCCAGCCCAAGGTTGTCGAAGAGACACCGGAAGAAACTTTGGTGGATGTAGCCTTTCCTGTCGATCCCGGCCGTCAGTACAAGGTCAGCGAAATCCAGTTCTCCGGCTACAGCGACGTGTTTCCCGTCGAAAAACTGCGTGAAATCATCCAACTAAAACCGGGACAGACCGCGAACGCGTTGCAGACCGAGCAGGACGTCGGAGCCCTGAAGAGTCTCTACGGAACCCGCGGCTACATGGGAGTTCAGATCCATCCGGCTCCTGAAATGAACGATGCCGAATCCACTGTCAAGTACGTGTTTGAGCTGAAGGAGGGCAGCATTTACAAGATGGGAGACCTTACCGTTCGCGGCCTGGACAGCAAAGCCGCCGAACGCATCGGAACCGATTGGAAGCTGCTTTCCGGCCAGACCTATAATTCCGGCTATCCTTTGCAATTCCTGAACTCGATTCGCGATAGCTTTCCGCCGGACCAATGGAGAATAAGCTTCCGTGAGACGCCCGAAGACCAGGACAAGGTCGTGGATGTCTCGCTGCGCTTCGATCCCATAAGGTAGGATTTCTTTGCGCACTTTGCGCCATCTTTGATGCCCTTTGCGGTTCAAAGGGTTTTGATCTTTGCCACTATAAAATTAAGCGAGCCCATCCTTTGTAGGGGCATCTAAAAGAAAGAACTGGCGTCAGCCTGAAACCTAAGGAGAAGTTTTCTAATGACTTC
This sequence comes from Terriglobia bacterium, assembly GCA_963813645.1. GTDB lineage: Bacteria > Acidobacteriota > Terriglobia > Terriglobales > Acidobacteriaceae > JAIQFF01. The sequence continues at coordinate 35,004 of CAWEZS010000014.1, read as the reverse complement.
GACTCCCTCAAGATTTGTCATCGTCCTCGCCTTTATGGCTGCGACCCTCGCCGTTGCCGCCAACAAGCCACAGGCCTTCACTGGCAGAGTCAGCGATGCCATGTGCGGCGCCAACCACATGATGGGCGGCGAAGCCTCCGAGTGTACCCGCGTCTGCATCCGCAAGGGTTCGAAGTACGCTCTGGTCGTGGGCGAAAAGGTATACACCCTCGACACCAGCGACAAAGCCACGCTCGACCAACTCGACAAGCTGGCCGACCAGCAGGCCAGGGTCACCGGCGAAGCCACCGGCGATTCCATCGCCGTGCTTTCCGTGTCCGCGGTCAAGTAGGGCCTTGCACGGCCGGAAGTATTCACCTCGACACCTGAGGCCACTTTTTTTCTAAATTACCCTGATTTTCATATTGCCCCTGCAACTGCCTATGTTATGTTTTAGCGAATTTGGCTTAGCGAATTTACCCAAGGCGCCACGGGAGGAAACTCGAATTGTCTAAAGACATGGTCCCCAAAAAGATTTTCTTTACCAAGGGGGTCGGGAAACATCGCGAACGTCTAACTTCGTTTGAGCTGGCACTGCGGGACGCCGGCATCGCCGCCCAGAATCTGGTTCGAGTCTCCTCGATTTTTCCGCCACAATGCAAGCTCGTGCCACGCTCCCAGGGGCTGAAGTACCTGAGCCCGGGTGAGGTGGTCTTTTCCGTCGTGGCCGAGAACTCCACCCACGAGCCCCATCGCCTGCTGGCATCCAGCATCGGCGTGGCGATTCCCGCTGACCGCAATACCTACGGCTACCTCAGCGAGCACCACTCCTTCGGTGAAACCGAAGACTCGGCTGGCGATTACGCCGAAGAACTCGCTGCCGAGATGCTGGCCACCACCCTCAACGTCGAATTCGATCCCGACCGCTCCTGGGACGAGAAAAAAGAGATTTATCGCATCTCGAACAAGATTGTCCGCACTGCGAATGTCACCCAGTCCGCGGTAGGCGACAAGCGCGGCCTGTGGACAACGGTCATCGCCTCCGCCGTCCTGATCTTCGACTAAGAAGCCCCATTAGGAATAAAAACGGCCCATCGTCAGTAACGAATGGGCCGTTGCTCTTGGTGGCGCCGGCGTCCCGCCCGCGCAGCTTTTGACTCTCGCAGCCGCTACTTCCTCGCCCCTACCTTCTCCTTCTTCACCTTCTGACCCTGCCCGTTCTTTCCCAACCGCTCCAGAACCGCAGCCACGATCAGGGGCAGGCCCACGGTAGCATCCACAAACACCTCGCCAAACTTCCCGCCATCGGCTGGCGGTACAAATTTCCCCCACGAAATCGCCTCGCTATAGGGACTGCCAGACAGCCCGCCCCAATAGACGGGCTCCGGACAAATTCGCAAGCCATAGTGATAACGCTTCAACGGAACGTTTTCGCCCATGCGCCGGTGCCGTAGTTCGATGAACGGCCCGAACTGCTGCGACCAGTTGCGCGGCACTCCTCCGCCGATGGTAAAAATTCCCAGCCGTTTCTGCCGCAGCAAGGTGGAGGCAAAGTGTTCCAGGTCCTCGAAGGGATCAAAACGCAGCTTGTGCCTTCCCGCCGACTCCCGCATGCGATTGGAGAGCGCCACATCCAAACCGAGTTCCGAGTCGGTAAAGGCTGGCACAAAAACCGGCACGCCTTTTTCATACGCCGACTTCAAAATCCCCCGCTGCCCCTTGGCCGTCCGGGCCAGGTATTCACCAATCGCGTGATTAAGCTTGTACGAACAAAGTATTTCGCTGGGGTCCCATTCTTCCAGCACTTCGCCCATCACCTTTTCCACATCGTCGAGATTGGTCTCCGGCTCAAGCGTGTCGTAGACGCGGTTGTAGCCCTGCTCGTAGAGTTCCTCGTCCGACACCTCGGGGTTATAGCGGAAGTGGGCGCGCCCGGTCGCCTCTACCAGTCCGTGCGCCATTAATGCTCCGGTGGATACGATCGCATTCACAATGCCGCGATCAATCAATTCCGCGATCACCAGGCCCTGCTTGGCCACAGTCATCGCCCCCGCCAGGGTCATCACCACAAAACAGTCCTTGTCGCGGGCCATGGCTTCCAGCACGTCGGCGGCTTCACCCACCTGCCGCCCGGTGAATGCCGTCTTTGACATCGCACGCACCAGATCATCAATCGAGTGCACCCGAGTCAGGTCAAGCGGTTCCAGCGGAACCAGCCGGTCTTCAATCGGATCGTGCAGGTGGCGCTCCATTCCCGCGCCGTCATGGTTGTTGTGTTTCACAATTACACCCCCAAGTTATGCTGCACTACTCTACTAGAACCCCGCAAACGATTGCCACACCAACTGACAACCGGGAACTGAAAACTAAGAACTGAAATCCCGAAACTGTTATTCTATTTTTTCTTTCGGGAGGGCTGTTTGCCGCCGCAGAAATTCAATGTCGGGCTCATCCAGATGTCCACCACGTCCGACCCGGACAGGAATTTGCAACACGCCATCGACAAGATCCACCTGGCCTCGGCGCGAGGCGCGCAGATCGTCTGCCTGCCCGAACTCTTCCAGACTCAATATTTCTGCCAACGTGAGGATTCGAGTTTGTTCGATCTGGCGCAGCCCATTCCCAGCCCCGTCACCAACCGCCTGGCCACGCTGGCGAAGCAACTTCGCATCGTCCTGATCGCGTCGGTCTTCGAGAAGCGCGCGCCCGGCGTATATCACAACACCGCCATCGTCTTCGACGCCGATGGAGCTCAGCGCGGCCTCTATCGCAAGATGCACATCCCTGATGACCCGCTGTATTACGAGAAGTATTACTTCACTCCCGGCGACCTCGGCTACCGCGCTTTCGATACCGCGGTGGGTCGCGTGGGCACGCTGGTCTGCTGGGACCAGTGGTATCCCGAAGGGGCGCGCCTGACCGCGCTGCAAGGCGCCGAGATTCTGTTTTATCCCACGGCCATCGGCTGGCATCCCTCGGAGAAAGCCGAGTTTGGCGCATCCCAGCATGACGCGTGGCGCACCATTCAGCGCGCCCACGCCATCGCCAACGGCCTGTATGTGGCGGTCGTGAATCGGGTAGGACACGAAACTGGCGACATCCGCGGCAAAGCTGCCCCGGGAGATGGTCTGGAATTCTGGGGCGCCTCTTTCCTTTGCGATCCTTTCGGCCGAGTTATCGTCGAAGCATCGCACGACAAAGAAGAAGTCCTCGTAGCCGAAGTCGACTTGCGCACGGTAGAAGAAGTCCGCCGCAACTGGCCCTTCCTGCGCGACCGCCGCATCGACAGCTACTCCCAAATCACCAACAGGCTCACCGATTGAAGAAATGGCGGCTCACCAACCGTGTAGGGACGGGTCTCGGACCCGTCCAGGGCGAGCAAGGCTCGCCCAGCCGTTGCTTTTGTCCTCCCCATCAATGAAACCCGCCCCGCCTAATACGAGCTACCGCATGCCCGCCGAATGGGAGCCCCACGCTTCCACCTGGCTGGCCTGGCCTCACTATCGCGGCGACTGGCCCGGCAAATTCGATCCCATCCCGTGGGTTTACGCCGAAATCATCCGCAACCTCGCCCGCCACGAGCGAATCGATCTGATCGTCAACAACGCAGCATCGGAGAAGCAAGCCCGTAAGGTCCTAAACAAGGCGAACGCTCTGAATGACAACATCGTCTTCCACCGCTGGCCCACGGACCGCGTCTGGACAAGAGATTCCGGCTGCACTTTCGTCGCCGCCTTCCCTGCACTGTCATCCCGAGCGAAGTCGAGGGACCTTGTGTTGGCCCCAAAGCTGACTGCTATCAAATGGCGCTTCAACGCCTGGGCAAAATATCCGAACTACCAGCACGATGAAAAAATCGGCAGCCGCATGGCCAAAGAGGCCGGCGCCGCAGAAATCCGCCCAGTTCACAAAACATCGCGCGTAGTGCTGGAAGGAGGCTCCATCGACGTCAACGGACAAGGCACGCTGCTCACCACTGAAGAATGCCTGCTCAGCAAGACGCAGCAACGCAATCCATCCATGTCCCGCAAGGATTACGAACAACTGTTTTCAGATTATCTGGGAATCAAGAACGTGATCTGGCTGAACTCCGGAATCGCCGGCGACGACACGCACGGCCACGTCGATGACATCACCCGCTTCGTTGCCCCCGACACAGTCGTCACCGCCGTCGAGTCTGACCCCAACGACGCCAACTACGAGCCGTTGCGAGAAAACATCCGCCGCCTTCGCGCCGCCAATGACCACAACGGCAAACCGCTGGCCATCATCGAGCTCCCCATGCCCGGCCCGGTTACCTTCGAAGGCCGCCGCCTCCCCGCCAGCTACGCCAACTTCTACATCGCCAACAGCATCGTGTTAGTCCCGGTCTTTAACGATCCTAACGACCGCGTCGCACTTGATATCCTCGCCGACCTCTTCCCCGATCGCGAGATCGTAGGTATCTATTCAGGAGATCTAATTTGGGGCTTCGGAACGATGCACTGCATGACCCAGCAACAACCGGAGGCTAGCTCTTAGCCATTAGCTTTTAGCTCTTAGCATAAGGCTATTTGTGTCCGCTTTGAAGATAGAGACAAATCGAAGGTCAAACCTGAAACGTCTAAATGCAAGAGACTCAAGCCGAGGCTAAGAGCTAAAAGCTATCTTTTGTACTGCGTCGGCTGCGGCCCCTTCTCCAGCATCTCACGGTTCCAGATGGCCCCTTCGCGCGTATAGCTGGCCAGCTCGAAATCCTGGGTCAGTTCCAGCGCGTCCGTAGGACAAGCGTCCTCGCAGAGACCGCAAAACATGCAGCGGCTCAAATCGTAGGTAAAGTTAGTGAGTTCCTTGCGGCGGGTTTTCTCGTTGCGTTCGCTCGAGACCACAATCAGGTTTTCCGGACAAGCCAGCGCGCACAGATCGCAGGCGATACACATGGTCTCGTCGGTATCGGGATTCACGTTCAGCCGCGGCGCTCCCCGGTAGCGTTCCGCCACCTGCGGCCGTTGCAGCGGGTACTGCTCGGTATAAATCTCTTTCGGATCCTGATAAAGGAACGTGACCTTCAACCCCTGAAGCAGGTCCACCATGAAGATCTTTCGCAACAGGCTCGGTATGCCCATATCGCAGTAAGCATACCACTAACCATCCGGTGGGGGGCGGACACTCCTCTCCGCCGCTTTTGGGGTTGATGTTGGGTGATGTTGAAGTTGAGCCGGCCTGCGCCAATCCAACCCTTTCGGTATACTAGAGAGGTATGCAAGTCCTTCAGAACATCGCAGCCATCGCCAAAGGCATGAGCATCACCTTTCGGGAGATGTTCGAGCCCACGATCGTGGAGAACTATCCCGACGGGCCCGGTCCGCTGAAGGGCGCAATGTTTCAGGAGCGCTTCCGGGGTGTGCACGTGCTGCAGCGCGACGAGAATGGCCTGGAAAAGTGCGTTGCCTGTTTCCTCTGCGCCGCCGCCTGCCCCTCGAATTGCATCTATATCGAAGCTTCCGAGAACACGGCGGAGAACCGGGTCAGCGGGGCCGAGCGCTACGCCCGGGTCTATAACATCGACTACAACCGGTGCATCTTCTGCGGTTATTGCGTGGAAGCCTGCCCCACCGACGCGATTACCCACGGCCACGGTTTCGAAATCGCCAGTTTTAACGCCAGCAACCTGGTCTACCGCAAAGAGCAAATGCTGGCCCCCATGCCAGCCCATATGGGAGCCGGCGCGGTGTTCAATAAAGACGAGGTTGCAGCCGGCGCACCTTCGTTACCTGTGCAGGGGAGCTAGAGTTCAACAGATTCTGTCAGAGGATAAGACGCCGGTCCCCAGCGGGCCGGCGTTTGTGCATCTGGCACCAACTGAGAACCGAGAACTAAGATCTGAGATCTGACGTTAATCGTCTTAAAATGCCCGACTTCTTACAAACCGTGAAAGACCGCGTCGTCATCTACGACGGCGCCATGGGGACGAATATTCAGTTTCGCAACCCCAGTGTGGACGATTTCTGGGGCAAGGAAGGCTGCAACGAACTGCTCGTCCTCAGCCGGCCCGACATTATCAAGGACATTCACGCCGACTTCTTCAAGGTCGGCTGCGACGTGGTCGAGACCAACACTTTTGGTGGCGCTCGCGTCGTCCTGGCCGAGTACGACCTGCAAGACAAAGTCGCGGAAATCAACATCGCCGCCGCGAAGATTGCGAAAGAAGTCGCACTGCAATTTTCCACGAAAGACAAGCCGCGCTTCGTGGCCGGCTCCATCGGCCCAACCACGAAGCTGCCGTCGCTTGGACACATCACCTTCGACAACATGGTGGCGGGCTACACCGAGCAAGCCGCAGCCTTGATCGAAGGCGGCGTGGATATCCTGCTTGCGGAAACCTGTCAGGACCTGCTTCAAGCGAAAGCCGTGCTGGTAGGGATATTCGACGCCATGCAGAAATCCGGCAAGCGCCTGCCCGTTACCGTACAAGTCACACTCGAAGCCACCGGCACCATGCTGCTCGGCACAGAAATCGGCGCCGCGCTCACCGCCCTCGAACCCTTCGACGTGGACGTCATCGGCCTCAATTGCGCCACCGGTCCGAAAGAGATGAACGACGCGGTGCGCTTCCTCGGTCTCAATTCGAGCAAGCTGATCTCGATTCTGCCTAACGCCGGACTGCCGCAGAACGAAGGCGGACACGCGGTCTACAAGCTCAGCCCCGCCGAGCTGGCGCAATATCACAAGCGTTTCGTGACCGAATACGGTGTGAACATCGTAGGCGGATGCTGCGGCACCACACCTCAGCATCTGAAGGCAGTCGTCGATGCCGTGGCCAACGCCGAACCGGCCCACCGCGAAGTCAAACCTACGGCCGCAGCCTCCAGCGCCTACACTTCCGTTCCGCTCGATCTGGATCCCAAACCGCTGGTCGTCGCCGAAGAAATGAACACGACCACGCGGGTGGAGCACTTCCGCAATCTGGTTCGCGGCAAGAAGTACGACGACATTCTGGCCATGGCCAAGAAGCTGGTGAACGAAGGCTCGCACATGCTCGACCTGTGCTGCGCCATCGTCGGCGAAGATGAAAAGGGCTACATCACGTCCATTCTCGAAAAGGTAGCCACCCGCGTGCCGGCGCCGATCCTGGTCGATTCGACAGAAGCAGACGTGGTCGAAGAGGCCCTGAAGCGTATCCCAGGTAAGGCCATCATCAATTCCATCAACCTGGAAGACGGCGAAAAGCGCACTTCAAAAGTTCTACCCATGGCGCGGCGCTACGGCGCAGCCGTGATTGCTCTCACCATCGACGAAGACGGTATGGCCCTCACTGCCGACAAGAAAGTCGCCATCGCCAAGCGTATTTACAAACTGGCGACAGAAAAATACGGCCTGCGCGGTATCGACCTGATCTTCGACGCCCTGACTTTGCCCATCACCACCGGCCAGGAAGATTACCGCTCGGCCGGAATCGAAACCTTGGCAGCGGTGAAGCGCATCAAGCAGGAGCTGCCTGAGGTAAAGACCATCCTCGGCGTCAGCAATATTTCCTTCGGCCTGGATGCCTACCCCCGTCGCGTGCTGAATTCCGTTTTCATGCACGAAGCAGTCAATAATGGTCTCGACATGGCCATCGTTAACTATTCCAAAATCTATCCCTTATACAAGATTCCTCAGGAAGAAGTTGACCTCGCGCTCAAGCTGATTTACCGCGACGCAGCGTCCGACGGGGACCCGCTGCAGAAATATATGAACCACTTTGCCGGCAAGAAAGGCAAAGGGACCGAGACAACCGCCCATGTGGACACGCTGTCGGTCGAGGACAAGCTGAAGTTCGCCATCATAAACGGCGAAAAAGCGGTCGGCGAGGGTGCGCACAAAAAGACCCTGGAAGAAATACTGGAAGAGGCCCTCACTCAGTATTCTCCACTCGACTTGATCAACAACGTGCTGCTCGATGGCATGCGCACCGTGGGTGACCTGTTTGGCGCGCGCAAGATGCAACTACCCTCCGTGCTCGACTCCGCCGGAGTGATGAAGCAGGCCGTCGCCTACCTCGAACCTAAGATGGAGAAGAAGGCCGGCTCACAAAAGGCCACCATCGTGCTCGCCACCGTAAAAGGGGACGTGCACGACATTGGCAAGAACCTGGTCGACATCATTCTTTCGAACAACGGCTACAAGGTCGTCAACCTGGGCATCAAGCAGACCGGCGACGTCATTATCAAATCCGCCATGGAGCACAAAGCGGACGCCATTGGCCTGAGCGGCCTGCTGGTAAAGTCCACGCTCGAGATGAAGTACGTCATCCAGGACCTGGAACGCCAGAAGCTCGAGTTCCCGGTGATCTGCGGCGGCGCCGCTCTTACCCGCAAATACGTAGAAGACGACCTGCGCCGCGAATACTCAAACGCAGTGTTCTACGCCGATGACGCTTTCGCCGGCCTGCACATCATGGAAGACCTGGCCACCGCCAATGGCAAGAAGCAAGCCCGCCTGCAGGAAGGGCGCACCGTCAAGGAGTACGCCAAGGCCGCCGCCGTGGATGAAGAAACCGGACCGATATTCGCGGAGCGAAGTCCAGTCGTAAAAGATGCGCCGAATATCCCCACCCCGCCATTCTGGGGCGTGAAAGTGCGCAAGGATTTCGACCTGCGGGAACTCTTCCCTTTCATCAATGAAACGGCACTATTCAAGAACCAGTGGCAACTGAAAACGGCGTCGCAGGAAGACTATCTCCGCCTGGTCGAGCAGAAATTCCGTCCCATCAAGCAGAAGCTGGAAGAAGAAGTCATCGCCAGCGGAATCCTCGAACCAAAGGCCGTCTACGGGTATTTCCCCGCCCAGAGCGAAGGCAACGACACCATCGTGTATGACGCGGAAGATAATTCGAAGGAACTCCTGCGCTTCACCTTCCCCCGCCAGCGCGAGGGCCGCAGACTCTCCATCTCCGATTTCTTCTCGCCGAAGTCGTCGGGAAAAATGGACGTCATCGGACTGTCGCTGGTCACCATGGGCGCTCGTGCCTCAGTCGAAACCCAGAAGCTGTTCGAAGCCGGGGAGTACACCAAATATCTCTACCTGCATGGCCTCAGCGTTGAAACTGCCGAAGCCCTGGCCGAATACCTGCACAAAAAGATGCGCGAAGAGTTGGGCATCGCGGGCGAAGATTCGCCCCACATCCGCGACCTCTTCCACCAGAAATACCGTGGATCGCGCTATTCCTTCGGCTATCCCGCATGTCCGAATCTGGAGGACCAGACCAAGCTGTTCGCGCTGCTCCATCCCGAAGAAAATGTCGGGGTGCGCCTGACCAGCGGATTCCTGCTTGATCCCGAACAGTCCACGTCAGCCATCGTAGTCCACCACCCCGGCGCAAAATACTTCGTAGTGTAGGGCCGCTCCACAAGCCACGTGAGGACGGGCACCCTCGCCCGTCCAGGCCGAGCAAAGATCGGCTAGTTTTTGGCCCGCTTATCGCCCAAAATACAGAACCATCAACTCTTCATCCACATACTCGTCGCCGATTTTAAGAGCCCGCCTCTCGCACCCGTAAACTTCAAATCCCAAAGACTCATACAACCCCTTGGCTCCCGCATTCTGACGACTGACCGCAAGCGCCACCTGTTCCATACCGGGCAAAAGCTGCACCAGCCCGATCAACTCCCCCAACAAGGCCCGGCCGACACCCTTCCCCCGGCACTCCGCGGAAACATACACGCCCCAAATCCCGCCCCGGTGGCGGATCTTCTCGCCCCGCCGGCGAAAGAATCCCGCCATCCCAATCAGTTGCCGATCAGTAAAAGCCCCAAGAACAAAGTTGTCGTCAGCTGTCCCCAGGCGATTTCTGATGGATTTCAAAGTCATCGCCCGATGTTCGGCAACCGAGTCAGTGAAAGCCAGCGGCTCCCGCTCCAACGCTTCGAGGCGAAGCTGCCAGTAGGCCTCCGCATCGATTTGGGTCAGGCGGCGAATTTCCATGGTCAATTCTCGGTTCGTCAAGATTATATCGGCGCGTTGCGACCGTCCGCGCAAACCCGTCGGGCTCCAGCCCGCATCTCAGAATCCTATGATTCGCAAACTACAGTCCGGAGAATATCGGCTTTACTCGCGCAAGAAAAATCCCAGGACCGGGCGTCGCCGGAACCTGGGAACATTCTCTACCCGGGCCGCCGCGGAAAAGCATGAACGCGAGGTCCAGTATTTCAAGAAGAGATGATTGAGGCTGCCACTAGTTCAGCTGTTGCTTCATCCAGTCCAGCACGGTCGGCACCAGTGTGTCATAAAACTTGTGGTTCACCGTAAAGCCATGTCCCATCCCGTCGATCTCGAGGAAGCGGGCGTGGCCGGGATGCGCCTGATTTACAATTTCAGCGATAGCCTGACTGTCAGCCCGGCTCATAACGTCATCAGCGCCGCCGCGAATTACTAGCACCGGCGCGCTCACCTTCTGCCAGGCCTCGCCCAGGTTCAGCGCCTGCAGTTGCTGGTAAAACGCCGCCGGACGTCCATACTGGCCGTCAGGTGTGTCGTACCAGAACTGCTTCCATTCGGGATGCTGAGCGATAACCTGCCCGGGTGTCATGCCTTTCATCAGGTACAGGTTGTAGAAATCGGCAAAGACTTTTGCCGCTGTGTTCACCTCGGCCGGAGATTTCCCCTCTCCCGTCATTCGCCGCCGCTCCAGTTCCAGCATGTGCTCGTACCAGGTGCGTCCCCATGAACCCGCTGACACGAAGCCTCGCACCGGATGCTGCTGCGCCGCCAGCGGCGAAAAACCCCCGCCATTGCTCAGCCCCACGATAAAGACCCGATCACGATCCATGAAGTCATACTTCGCCAGCGAGTCGAAGGCAGCTCGCCAACCTTCCATTTCGCTGTTGAAGTCTGCCTTGGCGCAATCGCCCTGGCTCTCGCCCACTCCAGGCTTGTCCATGCGCAAGGTCGCGTATCCCGATTCTTCAATCAGTCGCCGCATGAAGATGCCAAACCCGTCGCGCGTATTGGCGTCCGGGTATTCCATCGTGTCGCAACTCAGCCATCCCACAAAAAATATGACCGGAACTTTGCCCGTAACCGTCTTGGGACGCGTAATAAACGTGCGCAACTTCTGCCCACTCTGATTCGCCACCCAGTCATACATTACGTCGGCGCTTTGAAATCGCTCGCGCTGTGCCCCAGCGGATAGCGCCAGCAGAACTACGCAGCCAATGATTCGCGGCAGGTGCATGGCAGAACCTCGCCAGTCTTAGACGAAGTTAGACGAAGGAAGTTACTGCAGGAAGAAAACTGGCGGAGAGGGAGGGATTTGAACCCCCGATACCCGTTAAGGTATGTCCGCTTTCGAGGCGGATCGTTTCAACCACTCACGCACCTCTCCGGAAAACAGTCGTCAGTCGTCGGCGAAGTCGTCCGTCGCTGAGAACTGAGAACTGGCAACTGACGACTTTTCTTCCCGCCTGCGGCGGAAGAAAGCTTGCACCATCTCGGCACAACGCCCCGCCAAAACGCCTCCGCGAATTTCCATGCGGTGGTTCAGGCTGGGATGATTCAAGACCTGCATCACCGACTGAATGGCGCCCGCCTTAGGGTCGTCAGCGCCGTAAACCAGACGTTTCAGCCGGGCATGAATCAGAGCGCCGGCGCACATTGCGCACGGCTCAATTGTAGCAAACAGTTCGCAGCCTTCCAGGCGGTGGTTGCCGATCGTGGCACCCGCTTCGCGGAGCGCGATGATCTCAGCATGGGCCGTCGGGTCAGAGTCGGCGAGATTGCGGTTGCCGCCCTGTCCAATGATTTTGCCATCACAAACCACGACGGCGCCGACAGGCACTTCTCCCGCTTCAAGCGCACGCTGGGCCGCTCGAAGAGCTTCCTCCATGAACAGCTCATCCGATTTTATGTCGGTCATCTTGGAAATAATATCCATGCGTTAGAAGTGCCTCGGGTCCGGGTGTCCACCCGGCTTCGAGTACTTCGCGAAAACGTAGGTGATGGAAACCATCATTTGGCCCATGCACAAATTATTGCAGGTGCCCGAAAAACTCCCAAACTTCAAGATTACTCATTACCCGACTCCCCATACCCGACTCCCCAAGAGTTGACAGCAGTTTTGTGGGTACCACGGCGTTAACCATAGGAGAGGGGCCAGCTCCCACCCGCGTCTAGCTCTTCTGAAATCGATCCAAGGTACCAACAAGAATGGCGGTCGGCAGGTGAAGGATCCGAACCGTCGGATCATTTCCGCTGAGAACGCGAACCACTGTGCATAAACCCTCCTCAAAAGGATCTGAGAGCAGCTCGAAACGCTCACCGTACATCTTGATGTGTTTGGAAGTGGTGAAACCGAGGTCTCGAATCCGGGCGCTATTCTCAGCCGGTGACCGACGATGGTGCGTGGTTGGCTTGGGTTTAATGTCGTTTGTGACAGTGTCATCTTGGGGAAGGGGCACGAGGCCTCCTGAAATCTCGCAGTAAGAGGAACGAACTTCAGATGGGCTGACTTAGTTCAGGGACCTGAAAGAGACAGAGGAAGGACTCATCTCTACTGCTATGGTCGCACAGCCAGCTGACAATAGCCATCAGGACGCCCTCAAACTACCGTGGCGTGGACTTCCAGGTACTCAGCTTTTATCACCGTGTGGTTGGGATCGCCCTGATTGTTCCTGTTCCAGTGCTCAGTCAGGTCGGCAGCCAAGGCTTTCTGACCCGCTTCATCGAGGCGCGCAAACGTCATTTGAGTGGGTCCAAAATATTTTCGAAAGAAGGCCACCGCATCAGATGGCGGAAAAGGATAATCGAAGAGCAGGTGCTGCCTGGTCATCTCAAGACGGGTTTTTCCACCCAGCCGTTCGGTAACTACCTTCTCATCTCCCCACAGCGAAGGCGCAGGCATGCCCGGCGGTGGCGGAGCGTGGCGAGAGGTGATCTTGAACATCTGGCCCACGAAGCCCTCGGGAGTCCAGTTGCCCATGGCGATCGAGCCGCCGGGGCGGCAGACGCGGACTAGTTCCGTAGCCACAACATTAGGCCGGGGAGCGAACATGGCTCCAAACATGGAAACCACAACCTCGAATCGCGCTGCTTCGTACGGCAGCTTCTCGGCATCGCCCTCGACGAATTCGATCTTCAGCTTTTCATCGGCGGCGCGTTTGCGGGCCTGTTCCAGAAGATTGGTGGCAATATCGAGGCCGATGACCTCGGCTCCCGCTCGGGCGGCGGGAATGGATTGGTTCCCCGTGCCGCAAGCCACATCCAGCACTTTCGTTCCAGGCTTGAGATGAAGTCGTTGGATGAACTCTTCCGCGCCCTGCGAATTCAGTTTCGCAATTTCACCGAAATCGCCGGCCATCCACATGGCCCGCATACGCTGTTTTAACTCCGCAAAACCCTCAGGCAAACTCGCCATGGTTGAACTCCTGGAGAAAGTATACGGGAAGGATGTAATGTGGCCGCGGGCGACTCGCCCGCGCGGCAGCGAGAGAAACGAGGACGCGTCGCCATCCTTATTGGCCCGCCCCCGTAATCCTGGTTTGCACGTGGGTGTGCTCGAAGTCCTTGTTCTCCAAAGACACCGTCATCACGCGACTAAAAAAGAACAGCGCGCGGATGCGAAACTCGCTGCCCAGGCTCGTGGGAAACCAGGCGCCATCGTCCTGGCGCCGGTAATGAACCGCGAAGCCGATGCCAGGCAGGTCGGTGCCCAGAAATTTCCGGACGCCGAACGGCAGGGGCTGGGCCAGCTTCGTAAACACGTAAATCGGCTGGAACTCCTGGGCATCGACATAGGCCTCGCCCGCCCAATCCGTGTTCTCGGCGTCCTGCGGAGTGAACGCGATATGGTAAGCTTGGCGGCCTTCGAACGGCTCGTGGTCGAGCAGGCGAAACTTGTACTGCTTTTGCTCGTCGGTGGTCAGCGGAAATAAGTCGTGGGCCAGCCCGTCTTTGGACTTCTCATCAGTAACATCTTCGCGAAAGTCGTGAACCAGTTCGCCGTCAGTGCTATCGGCTCCGGGCACGGGCTCGCCGCTGAAGGCTTCGTATTTGCCTTTGTGCCAGTACCGGCCGGTGAGTCGCTCCAGCGTTCGTTCGGTATGGTCGGGCTTGGGGACAACGTGGTAGTCGGCAGTTTCTTCGCGCAGGACTCTCCCGCCGGGCTTTTTGGAGATTACCTGAACGTGCTGATGGTAGATGTACTGGCTTCGCAGCTTTTCGCTGCGGTCCTGGTTGGTAGCGACGCGGGCCATGATGGTTTCGGCGGTCAAGGCGTCTTCTGCCCGGGCTGCCCGCGAGGAAACAGCCGGAAATATAAGTAGCGAGATCAGGAGGAACGAGATCAGGCGGAGCTGCGCCATGAGGATGTCCGGGATTATGTACGGACTTCCCAGAGGAAAGTTCAATTTACTTTGGCGGAGGCGGAGCCTTGCTCCGCTGGGCGGGCAAGGGCGCCCGCCCCTACGTGAGCCGTGCTCTAGCTTCCCATTTGGACTTGCAGGACTTCTCCCGGAAGGCGAACCAGAGTAGCTCTGGCTGCCGCTTCACGGGACTCGTCGGTATGGATCCGTTCCGGCCTGACGAAGGGAGTGTCATCCGCTTGCATTCTCTCCATCCGGATTCCCAGGGTACGCTCCAGTTGATGCAAGTCTGAACGCTGTTCCCGGGCGAAGAGGGTGGAGGCGACGCCCAGTTCCCCGGCGCGTCCCGTACGGCCAACCCGGTGGATGAAGTTCTCCGCCACTTCGGGCAGATCGTAGTTGATGACGTGGGCAATGTCCTGCACGTGAATGCCGCGCGACGCCAGATCGGTGGCCACCAGGATGCGGAAGCGCCCCTGCTGAAATCCGGTCAGGGCAGCCGTCCGCTGCGACTGCGAGCGGTCGCCGTGAATCATCGCGGCGGCGAAGCCTTCGCGATTCAGGTTCCGGGCCAGGCGCTCGGTGCCGCGCTTGGTGCGGGCGAACACGAGGCAACGGCCAGTTTCCTTCGAAAGCAGACGGTGCAGCATCTCCTGCTTGCGGTCGGCGGCGACTTCGAAAGCCTGTACGCGCACATTCTCCGACGGCTTCAAGATCGAGCCGAAAGCCAGACGCACCGGGTTTCTCGTGTAATCGCTGACCAGATGTGCCACCGACGCTTCCAGCGTGGCGGAAAAGCACATGGTCTGGCGATCTTTGGGCAGGACTTTCGAGATCCGCCGGAGTGCCGGCAGGAATCCCATATCCAGCATACGGTCGGCTTCGTCGAGGATCAGTACCTGTAACGTCTGGAAACTGATCAAACGACGATCGAGGAAGTCTTCCAATCGGCCGGGCGTAGCCACGACCAGACGGGCTCCTCTGCGCAACGCGCTCAGTTGGTTGCCTTCAGCCAGGCCGCCGACGACCAGGGCCGCGGGCGACAATTTAGATCCTCGCAAGGCGTTGTACTGGTCAACCACCTGCATCGCGAGTTCGCGCGTGGGCACCAGCACCAGCGCCGCAATTCCGGATTTGTCGGAAGCAAGCTTGCCGGACTGTAGCAGGCGCTCAATCACCGGAATCAGAAAGGCCAGCGTTTTGCCGGTTCCCGTCTGAGCAGTAGCGAGTACATCTTTGCCCGCCAGGGCCTGCGGTATGGCCGCGGCTTGCACCGGGGTCGGAATGGAAAAGTTAAGGGACGACAATCTCTCTTGCGTATAGGGCGAGAGAGGTAATTCTGAAAAACTCTGCATTATTGTTTTTTCTCTTTTTCTGTTGGCGGAAGCGATCGCGGCGCGCACACGTAGCTTCCGGGCGAGCAGCAACTAGCATTGCCAGTTTTATTTACGCCGAAGACGAACGGAGGAAAATTAGGCGGGAATTCAGGTTCGACCCAGAGCAACCGCACCACAACCGTGGTATTAGACGCAACAACAGTGTATCACGAACGTAATTCGAAGGTCCGCTCGATGTTGTCTCCAAAGGTAACTTTGGTGATGCGCTCCGATTTGCCGAGGTCCGAGGTCTGACGGCCGACGCCTCTTCCCGCCCCCGATTGCGTTGCACAGCCCGAAGGGTATACGGTTAACAGCCTACGAATGGCCCCCGCAGATCTACACGGTGCGCCTAAGCTAGGCTCGCAATTTCGTCCAATAATCGATAAGAGGAGAAACACATGCCTGATCAATTTGAACAACTCAAGCAAAAATACCAACCGGTTCTGAACAAGATTCAGCAGGAAGGCGCTCAGCTTCTGAATGTCAACATGGATGGCAACCAGCTCTATGTGAAAGCCATCGCCGTTTCAGAGGCCAGCAAAAACCGCATCTGGGACGCTATCAAGGCCGTAGACCCGACCTTCGCCGACCTGAAGCATGACATCGAAGCCAAATCAGGCGCCCAGGACTACACCGTGCAACCGGGCGACAACCTGTCCAAGATCAGCAAGCACTTCTACGGCGACGCTAACAAGTACATGGCCATCGCCAAAGCCAACAATCTGGAAGACCCCGACAAGATCAAGGTCGGCCAGAAGCTGGTCATTCCAGAAGCAGCGTAAAACCGGACCTCGGACGTCAGACCTAAGACCTCGCGGCCTTGGATGTTGCTGAGGTCCGAGGTCCGAAGGCCGACGCCCGTTTTCAGCCGAGGTCTGACGGCCGACGCCGTTCTGAGCTATACTTCCCGCCGCGCCGAGAGGGGCCGGTACGGACCGGCCATCCTGGCGCGGGAGGAACCTATGCATCTGCTATGGACGCTGTTGATCGGGCTCGTCATCGGGGCCGTGGCAAAATTCATCATGCCGGGCAAAGACCCCGGCGGGATTATCATCACCATGCTCATCGGCATTGCCGGATCGTTCCTTGCGACCTGGGCTGGTCGCGCCATCGGCTGGTATCAGGAAGGACAAGCCGCAGGTTTCATCATGTCAGTCGTAGGAGCCATCGTGCTACTCGGCCTCTACCACCTGGTCAAACCGAAAACAAGTTGAGCCCGTGTGGGGCGGGCGCCCTCGCCCGCCGCCTTTGAAGTAGATTTCGGCGCCCGAAGCGATAAGATCAAGCCGCAAAGCGGTGCCAGAATAAAGCCCAGGGCGCAAGCCCTGGGTAAAACGCGAAAACGACCCAGCCCCGCAGCAGCGAAAGAAACACTTCTAAACCACGCGATTACAAGCGGTACGAGGCACAACGAGGAAACCATGCGCTGGACACCCGGCGGCAGCAGCGACGACGTTGAAGATCGCCGCGACGAAAGTGGTGGAGGTGGCTTCCGCC
Source organism: Terriglobia bacterium (assembly GCA_963813645.1). GTDB lineage: Bacteria > Acidobacteriota > Terriglobia > Terriglobales > Acidobacteriaceae > JAIQFF01. The sequence goes on along the minus strand of CAWEZS010000014.1, from coordinate 17,831 downwards.
CCGGCGGTATCCATCTCGGCCTGGGCGGCATTATCGTCCTGTTCATCCTGAGCCTGATTTTCAAACGTGATTTCCTGTCGCTGGTCAGCAACGGTTCCATGGACACCGGCGGCACCGCGGTCAGCCAGCCCGATCCCGCACGGGATGCGCAGGAAAAGCCGCTGGTAGACTTTGTCACCTTCGTCCTGAACGACACCCAGAACACCTGGAGCCAGATCCTGCCCGCGCAGGGTGTGCCCTACCGTCACGCAAAGCTCGTCCTCTATCGCGACTACTACGGCTCTGCCTGCGGGGCGGCCCAATCCGCGACCGGTCCTTTTTATTGCCCCGAGGACGAAAAGGTCTATATCGACTTAGGCTTCTACGACGAACTCAAACAGCGCTTCGGCGCCCCCGGAGAATTCGCCGAAGCCTACGTCCTGGCCCACGAAATTGGACACCACGTCCAGAAACTGCTCGGTATCGAGGGCAAAATGCGACAGGCACAGCAGCAGCACCCGGAGGCGGCCAACCAGCTTTCGGTCGCTCTGGAACTCCAGGCCGACTGCTTGGCCGGCGTCTGGGGACACTCCACCCAGCAGCGCAATCTCCTCGACCCCGGGGATGTAGATTCAGGCCTGAAGGCCGCAGCCGCGGTCGGCGACGATCGCCTGCAACGCATGTCCAGAGGGACGGTCAATCCCGAGACTTTCACCCACGGCAGCTCCGCTCAGCGCACCGAATGGTTCCAGCGTGGCTTTCAGGATGGCACGATCGCGTCCTGCAATACATTCCAGTAATCGCAGTAAATGGAGGACGGGCGTCCATCACATCCAAGCTCGATTGGTACTGACAAAAAAATCCCGCCCAAGCAAGGCTTGGACACCCTCCGGTGTGGAAGAGCAATCAGTCGCCCACGCCAACGTTGACATCGAAATGTAGGGCTGCCGAATCCAGCCTCGGCGCAATCGAGTAGCTTGCCCGCGAATCGTAGTCATTGGCATCGTAGGGATCGTACGGCGCATTGTTGTACCCGGTGTCGTACGGGTAGTAGCTAAAGGACGGCGCATACCAATAGGGGTTGTACCACCAGGGGTCCCATCCGTAGGCCCAGTAGGGCCATCCCACGTCAAAGCCCCAACCTCCCCAGCCATAGCCAAAAAAGCTCGTCCCGTAAAAGCCGCCACCCCAACCATAGCGGGGCCAAAAACCTTTCCCCCAACCGTAACCGTATCCGCGGTAACCGCGAAAGCCGCTTCCGCGCCAGCCCAGTCCGCTGCCAAACCCTCGATTGCCAAATCCGCGGTAGCTGTTAAAGGAATTGAATCGGGAGCCGCGAAATGCGTTGGTGTTCGATCCAAAGCGCGCATTCGAAAACGATCCGAATGTCGAGCGGCCGGAACGCGATCCAGCGAAAGACGAATTGCCGAAACGCGAATTTCCGAAACCAACGCCGCTGCGAACCGATGAAGTGCCCCTGGACGGGCCAAAAGAATGCCACTGACCGTCGGGCCTCCCGCCGCTACGAGCGGACAAGCCCGAGGACCTGAAGTTTCCGGAGTTGCGTCCGCCGCTGAACCGTGAGGAATTGCCACCGTTGCCGAACGAATGCCACTGCCCATCGCGGATTGCCGAATGGAAATTCGACGAATGATTTCCCAACGAAGCGGAATTGCGGCCGGATTCAAAGCCGCCGCTTCTTCCGCTCATGCCGCGCGACGCGCTAAATCCGCCGAACGAACTCCTGCCCGCCCCGTAGTGGCCCGCCCCTGATCCGCGACTAAAGCTTCCGCCAGCAACGCCGCCGCCGCGGTAGCCTCCGCCGCTAAAAGACCGCGAGCCGCCGTAGGAGCCGCCTCCACGATATCCGCCGCCACCACCCGTGGTATGAAAACCCCCGCCACTGCCGCCGTGGAAGCTACCGCCACCGCCACCGTGGAAACCTCCTCCGCTGCCTCCACCGCCATGGAAGCCTCCGCCTCCTCCACCGTGACCGCCATGCTGGGCCAACGCCATATTGGGTGTGAGAGCCAGAGTTGTGAAAGCAGCAAACGCGACGAGCGATCTAAGCGAATCAAATCTGCTCATAACCTGTCCTTCCCTTCGACCATGGCGGGATGCCTCGACGGAAACCGCCACTAGAAAGGATGCACCTCAAGTGCCAATTGTCGTTGGGAAGCGGGCGATTTGATTAACCTACTGTTCTCAACAAGTCTCATCGCCCAGGACTTCGGATAGGCAAATGTTTGCAGCGCTTCAATGGCCCAATTCCACCAGGGAGGTGGTGCTTTTCGGCCAGGAACGGGCTTGAACAGAGACTTTTAATCCTGCCGTGCTGCGGTCGGGCAACTTTTGTTCGCTATCAAGGGTTCAATATACGTAATGGCAATCATGCATATTTGGAGGAAGAGATTGAAAACGTCAAATCTTTTTCATGCACAAAAACAGCGCGCCCGGCTCATTGCGTTTTTCTCAGCCCTGATGCTGGTCTGCGCAGCAGCCCTCGCGGTCAGTGCGCAAAGCGTCGCCTTCAGTCCTTATCAGGACGAAAGTGACGGCGTCAGCGCCGGCGGAAAGTGGATGGTGTTCCATTCCGAAGACAAGATGACTGGCGCAAAGAGGGTCCGCTTTGAACTTCTGGCTGATAACTACCTGAGCGAAGATCCGGACTATAAGCCGCGAATCCAATTCACCTGCAGCAATGGCAAATACACCGACACTGACTTCAATCCCGGCATCCGCCTGGGCCCGCCCAACCGCCCCGGCTTTTGGGGACAGCCGCAGATGGAGGTCCTAGTGCGCGTCGACGACTCCCACAGCAACCACGGCTGGAATTGGGTCCGCGGCCGTTTCCTCTCGGTGGATAAGGGCACCACCCGTGAATTGATCGGCGCACACATCTTCAAGATAGAACTACGCGGCCAACACGGGCCGGAAATCGCAGAATTTTCGCCCGCAGGCCTCAATCTGGCTCGGGTAAACCAGACCTGCGACTTGACCCCGAAAAAAATCAGCAAGAACTAGAATGAGATCGATGTCGGACTGCTAAGAAGTTGAGATTATGACGTGATGACGGTCAGGGGCGCGTACCCCTCCGTTTTGCTGCTCGTACTTCAATCTCCGTACGAAGCTCGTCCTCTAATTTTTTTATCTCCTGTTTCTTCGCCTCCAGCAGAGCCACGACTTCATCCACCAGCTGGTTCGTCTTCTGCCAGTCAGTCTCCTTGTCGATCTGTGCACAGAGCTGGGCAAGCTTTTCATCGTCACTCATGCGGAAGGGTTATAGCCTACCTCTGGGCATCTTCAATCGCGATCTGCATTGACATTCATTACTTTGGTAACTTCGCCCGTCACTGTCATCGCTTGTGTCGCGCCTCAGCTTCCGCCAGCCACCCGCGGCGAAGTCTTTCGGCCGGGATGCTCGAGAGATAGGGTTTGATATCGAGAACAGGCGTCCCGTCCAGCATATCAACGCCGCGAACATGCAACTCGACGCCATCGCGGCGAAGCAACTCGACAACCGTCAGCCCAATCGGGTTCGGACGCCGTGGAGACCGCGTAGCAAACACCCCATGCTTCCGATTGTCAGATGGCGGTGAAGCCAGCAAATCAGCACCGCGCAATTCTTCTCGAGGCGCGCGATCAAACTCCCAGATAACGAACAGATGCGAAAAGCCCTCAATGTCAGCAAGCCCAGGCTCAAACTCTGGCAGTATCTTGAGCACGCCGTCCATGTCGTGCTTGGCGCCAAGACCTTTGGGAATCTCTTTTGTGTCCTTGTACGGACTGCTTACAAATCCAATCGGCTGCGGGGTAAACATACCGAATGCTGTCTCCGCATCCCATTCTAATGCGGGGAGCAATCCACGGAAAATCTCCACCCAATCGAAGATTGGAAGAGGCACCCGTGGCGAGCCGGGCTTTACTGTCTCTTCTGACCCATGGCCGCCATAAGAACCTGACTGCGCTCGCGGAGTTGTTGCGCCTCATCCACTCTTCCCACATTGGTCAGCACATTCGCTAGAGCCTGCAGTGTCGGGCAGAGGCGCGGGTCGTCGGCGCCGTAACTCTTTTCATGAAGAGCCAGCAGTTTCCGATAGTAAGGTTCGGCTTTCTCGAACTTTCCCCATTTACTGTACATGTCGCCGAGCCGCATGTTATCGGCCCACAGATTGGGATTGTCAAAGCCGTACAAGGCTTCATCGATCGTAAGAGACCGCCACAGGAGTGGCTCTGCTTTCTCGAACTTTCGTTGGGCGATGTACATCGCTGCCAAGTCATTCAGACTTCCTGCTACCCGATAGTTTGTCGGTCCGAAGGTTTTTTCAGTCAACTCAAGCGCTCGCAAGTAGAAGCGTTCTGCGGAAACATAGTCATGCTGCAAAAGCGAATTATTTCCCAGCCATGTGAGTGGCGCGGCATTTTCCGGCGATTGCGGTCCAAATACTTCCGCAGTGACCACCAGCTGCCGTTGATATTGCGCTGCCGCTTCGGCAAATTTTTGCTGACTTTGATAAAACCCTGCGAGTTGGCCAATCGCCTCTACCAGACGCCAATCCCTGGGTTGAAGCTTCTCCGCCAAAGAGACTGCTTTGGTCATTGCCGCCAGCGCCTCTTCAGGACGTCCTGCATTTCTCGCCGCGAGGGCCGTCTTCACCGCGTCCCGCCAATCGGCTTCCGGATTCTTCCCCGCCGCACTCATCGCCTCCAGTCTCGACTCCAGCTCCACCGCCTCTGCAGCATGTCCCGTAGCTTTCAGGGACTGGACATGCGCCATCACGCGTTGCTGCGCAGCCTCGTACTGCGCCTGCCATTCAGGATGGCCTTGGATACTCGCCGCCTCCCGATACTGCTCCATCATCCCAACAAATTCCCCCCGCTTTTCCAGCAATGCGGCCAGTTTCGACATGACATCACCGTTCTTCGGCCATATCTGTAACGACTCCTTATACTCCGCCACGGCTCCAGCCTCGTCGCCCGTTCCCACCAGCGCCTGAGCCATCAGATTGTGAATCTGCCACTGGCTCGGAGCGACACTTTCCACCCTCTTGAACTCGCGGCTCGCGTTGGCAAAGTCTTTCCGCGCCAGGGCAATTCTCCCCAAACCCTGGTGGGCCAGCACAGAGTCGCCATCCAACCGCAGAGCAGCGTGATACTCGCCTATCGCCTCGTCCAGTTTCTGCTGCTTCTCAAGCACCAGACCGAGGCCGGAATGCGCATCCGGATCCGAAGGATCGAGCGCCAGCGCCCTTTTGTATTGTTCCGCGGCGCCGGGAAAATCGCCTTTCCGATACAAAGCATGTCCGAAGCAAATCCGGCACAACTCAAATCTGGGAGCAATCGCCACCAGCTCCCGAAATTCCAGAATCGCCGCATCCACGTCACGATCAATCAGCGTGCCGGCCAAATTGTTGCGTACGTTCAGGTCATCGGGATCCAATCGCTTAGCCTCGCGATATTCCCGGATCGCGCCGTCCCGATCACCCTTTTTGCTAAATGCGTTTGCAAGATTATTGTGGTACCGGGCAATTCCCGGCTCCAGAGCAATGGATTTCCTGTATTCACTAATCGCGGATTCGGGATCTCGCTCATCGTCGTAAAGAATTCCTAGGTCGTAGTGGACAACTGCGTAATCCGGCTTGATTCGCAATGCCTCGCGATATTCCGACGTAGCCGCTGCAAAGTTGCGTCCCTGGCCCCACGCCAGCCCCAAATTCTTGTGAGCCTCGGCATTTTCGGGAGTTCGCTTCAAAGCCTCTTTCCCTTCCGTAATCGCCCGGTCGGATTCTCCCAATGAGTAACAGATGAAGGCCAGCTTGGTATGCCCTTCTGGAAAATCAGGATCCCGGCTGAGGACTTCGCCATACACAGAGGCCGCCGGCATCCATCGTTCCTGCTCGCGAAGCAACTCCCCCATCACAAATCCAACACTCGCGTTCTCCGGATTGGCCACCAGCGCCGCATTCAACTCTCGTACTGCTTCGGTATAACTTTTCTTTCGCATAAGGCCACCTGCCTGCGCCAAATGCTTTAAGAACTCAATGTGATGTGGATCGCCAGAGGATTCCACAGACCCGGTGATCTTTGCGCTGGTGAAAGCAGCGAGAATAGTGCCCTCTGCTCCAGCCGTCTCCAGCTGCGCGCGGTATTGATTATCGGGATGGAATCCCAACCCTCGCGACTTGATCTCATTGACGATGTTTTCAGGCAGAGCGTTCCCCGCAACCAGCGCCAACAAATCGCCATCGCTCAAGGGTTTTGCTGGAACCGCATCCAGGGCCGACGCCACGGAACCTGCCAGGACAAGAATGAGAGCAAGATTGCGCGACACAAAAAGCGGCAAGGGATTCTCCTGAAAATGCCGCAATAATTCTAGGGCGAACATCGTAACGGCAGTTCGTTACCTTGGTCTTATTTCCTTTGTGTCCCGGGAAACGCCAAAGGGTGACCGTCCAGGACGCGCGGCAACCGCCGCCCTGTCAATGCCCCGCCCCGACCAATTTCCCCTCAACCCATTCATTCCCCGAACACAATACTTTGGCCCGCCCTGTCCCATTCACCCTGCTCAAACTGCTATCCTATAACTAGATGTTCGGGAGTGTTGAATCTCTCAGGGCGCATCGATTTTCCCCTTACATAACAAGCGTTTGCAGCGGTTGGCTCTCGTCGAGAGTTGGGGGACACTGGGGGACAACTTCAAGGTTGAAGCCGATTCCCATGCGCTCCGTAAGACCGTAAGAAGTTAATCCCACCGCAGAAGTGAAACACACTAGCTCACTAGGTTAAAGTTCCTCATTGTTCCCTCCGGATCGAGGAAGAATGTAAACGCACCGTGATACACGGTAGTTTGATCAGCCATCAGAGCGATTTCCACTTCTGAGCAATTATCCATCAATGGTTTTTCTGTCGGAGCATGCAAAATTGTAATAGCGGGAAGGGGCTTAGCGTGTCGCGGGTCGGTGTGATGTGGATTGTCGAAAGCGTACAAACACTCATCACTCTTGCCATTGGCTTTCACTCCACTAGACAAGACCAGTGCGTGCGTCTCCGCTCGCACAAAATTTACGTAATGCGTGTACTCGCGGAGCCACGTCCCAAAGTTAATGTCTAACCGTGAACCATCCTTTCCACGAAATGTCAGATGCGCGGAAACGCGGGAAAGGGGCAAACACGATTCCCCTGGAACGGCTGGTTTCTTCTGAAAGACAATGATGTGGGCATTGAGTTTTTTGCTGATTAAATGTGGGGCTCTTGGATCTCCTTCGTACCATTCGTTGTTGTAAGCGATCAGAATGTTCTTATCGTCTATAACCTCAAGCATTGGAGACGGTCGCGGTTCCTGGGCCGGCTGCGATGCAGCGATAGTCTGACGATTCGATTGATCGTGAACGGGATTACCGATATTTTCAAAGTGAACATTGACGGCGGGTGGAGGAAGTGGAACGGGTGGAGGAGGTGGCAATTCTCGTTTTTTCTTCTCTCCAAGGTAGTGGCGAACCGCCAGTATCAGCCAAATCATCCACAATGCGCCTGAAGCGATAAACAAGGGCCACATCGCCCACTCGTATGACTTGAAGTGGCCCGTTGCCAATCCGATCTGGAATGCAATGCTGGCCAAGGTAGTTGCGACCGCTGATATCAGGAAAAGCAGAATCGGCATGGGTGATACGCGCGAACAAACCCCTGCTATACTCTGCATGGGAGCTTGCTCGGCTCCTCCGTCTTTGTCGCACCCGCAAGGCCCGATTCATGGTCGGGCCTTGCGCTTTTCCTAGGGTCTCACAAATGGTGTGAACGCATTTTCCTCCACCAGCTTCACCATCCCCGCTCACTTTCCAAATTGGACAATCGAGTAGTCATCTAGTCCCCAATTCCCTTTTCCCTTCTGGTGAATGACGTAGAGAACAAGATCCTTGCGGTCCAACCGCGCTGGGTACGTCTCGCCAGGCATTAGGGGGTCGCAGCGAAAACAAGATCCCGTCATAACCTGCCCGTCAACCTCGAACGTGATGACGTGGCACACACGTGTGGTTCCGACCCCTTGACGAACGCACGGCTGGCGCTCAAATGAGACTACCCTTGCTGCTTGCGGATAATCTTTCGGGTTGCGATTCTTCGCGAATGCAGCAGTAAAAACGACCAGTACCGCGATCGTCACCAACGCTCTCATGGATGTTTCGCCTCACGACTGATTTACAGTTTCTCTTTTCCCCGCACTTCTGGCACGATGCGAGCGGTGACGCTCAGCGTTTGAACCTGTCGTCGCGGTCTTGTTTCTGTCCATATTCGATGTCAATCCGGCGCAGTTCTTTGAGATCAATCTTCTGATTGTGTCGCCAACTGTCGCGAAAAACGAACGTGCGCAAGAGTAAGAATAGGACTCCCGCGGAGAACAGGGCGGCTACGATGTAAGCAATTACCCGCACAGCCATTACTCCTCGCTTTTACGCAATCGCTTGAGCGTCTTTAGGCGGCTCGATTCAACTCTCCGCACTTCTGACTGAAGCACTTAAACTCTGGTTTCTCGGGGTTCGCTGAGTGGCCACATTTTGTGCAGATAAACAGGCCTTTCGGCTTCGACAACATAGGGCGGAAGTGATCATCCAGAACGCAGTGAGGGCAGCGCACGATCTCCTCAGCCATTTTGAGTCTTCCGTTCTTTCGCCTTTCGGGTCCTCGCCTTCGCGGCTGCCCTCGAAGCCTTAGTTGCGATCGCCTTCCGCTCCTTAGCGGTTAGGGCCTTCGCCCTTGCTTGACCACCGCGTCTGCCGATCTCTGCCAGAACCTTGGTAACAATGTCATCATCGCTCATGCCTGTAAATATTACATCACCTTGGCCGCAAGGGAGAAACATTTCATAATTCTCTCTTGACACCTTAGCCGTAAGATGAGATTATTCGGACATTAAAACGGGCCGAGCGAGTGTTACTAGCACTCACCCAGCCCTGACCAGTTCGCCTAACAGGGAGGCAAACGTGGCTACCCACGAAACTACCATCCATCCTTTTCCGGCTCAAGGCCGGACACCCCTAACCATCACCTCAGAACAAATCTCCCGCTACGCTCGAGCTCGCCGCGCTCGTGTCTGAGCTGGAAGGCCAGCAAAAGACATTGCGCGTCGAACTGCTGAAGCTGCGTGCGGCCGGCGCCGAGCAAGAAACCGATTCGCCCTACCTGCTGACCTTCGTTGACCAGGAACGGCGCATGGTCGACTGGAAGCTCCAAGCGCTGACTCTAGCCGAAAAGCTGTACGGTCTTGAAAAGGCCGCGAACTGGAAGGTCGAAATTGAAACGTCGGCGCCAGTCCAACCGATCACCCAGGTTCGAGTGAAGCCCAACCCGATGTTCGCCGCTGGCCTTCGAAAGCCAGCCGCATCGGTGGGTCTCGACGGACAAGTGCGCCGTGAGTTCGGAGACTGACCATGAACTCAACCAAGCGCGTTGCGCTCTACGCACGTGTGTCTACCTCCAACGGCCAACAAGATCCCGAGATGCAGTTACGGGAGTTGCGTGAGTATGCCCAACGCCGTGAGTTACAGATTGTTGAGGAGTACGTCGACAACGGCATCTCTGGCTCCAAAGACTCACGGCCAGCGCTGAATCGGCTGATGGCTGATGTCCACAGCCGGAAGTTCGATGCTGTGTTGGTCTGGAAAATCGACCGGTGGGGCCGTTCGCTGAAGCACCTGGTCACTTCGCTGGCTGAGTTGGACGCCTACGGCGTCGCCTTTGTCAGCCTACGCGACAACCTTGACCTGAGCACGCCATCTGGCCGCCTGATGATGCAACTCCTCGGCGCCATGGCGGAGTTCGAGCGTGCCCTGATCCAAGAACGGGTCAAAGCCGGCCTGCGCAACGCGAAGGCCAAAGGCGTCAGGCTCGGGCGACCGCGGGCGGACGTGGACGAATCGAGAGTCGAGGCCCTCCGTGCTTCAGGGGCTTCCTGGCGCACGATCGCCGAAAGAGCTAGGTGTCGGGATCGGGACCGTCCGCCGCATCTCTCAGTCGCGTGCCAAAAACGTCTGCGGGGACTTTTCGAACGGCAGTCCGGAGGTGCTCCATGCATAACGTCACAGGATTCCCACTCCCGCCCGCCCAGGAGGCGCAGTTGCGATCCACCAACGAGAAAATTGCCAAGCTAGCCGCGGCCAAGCCTGCTGGAGATATCCGCTCCGCTTTTGCGCTCGTGGCTCAACTTGCAACAGAAGCAGTAGGCGTGGCCACCCAGATGGAGAAAATCCCAGGAATTGAGCCCGGTCAGATGCAATCAGTCCTCGATTTCTGGTATCGCCTTGCAGACGTTGCCCGGACCGCCGCGCTGCGCTGTGTGGGTGGCAATCAATCTCTCGCCGAGGCTACTGTGACGTTCATGTTTCTTCAAACGTCCTGCGCTCGGAAGCCGGCGGGGACGGAAACGACTCTTCCGGATGGACCGGGAAAGGTGGTGGGCAAATGAAGCAGACCGGCGATCAGTGGGTGTCGCGATTCATAAACTATCTGACCGATGAGCGCAGCTATTCGGCTCACACGATCAGTGCCTACAAGCAGGACTTGGGTGAGTTCAAGTATGCATCGGCAAGGGATCTACTGGCCGCCTCGACGGATGACGTTCGCAAGTTTGTATTAGGGCTGCTAGAGAGTGGTCTGTCGCCGAAAAGTGCGAGGCGGAAACTGTCCGCAATAAGGAGCTTCTTTCGGTTCGTTTTTGAGGAGGGAGGACTTCCCCAAGACCCGACGCGGCACATCCGTTCGCCGAAGGCCTTCAACACGATTATCCGCCCCATCACGCGCGAGGAGGTCGATCAGACATTGGCATCGATCGGCAGCGACCACGCCCTGGACATCAGGAATCGGGCGCTGGTGTACGTCGCTTACGGTTCCGGCGTGCGAGTCAGTGAACTGACGCACTTGAGAGTTGCTGACATCAATTTTTCGCTCGGGGTGGCAAAGGTCAGACTCGGCAAAGGACAGAAGGATCGGATCGTTCCGCTCAACCAGCCAGAAATGGATGCCATCCGTTCATACCTCGAAACAGCGCGGCCGCGATTCGTGCGCGAGCCCGATAATGGTCTGCTCTTCATCGGGCGCAATGGACGTCAGATCACTAGACAACGACTGTGGCAGGTCATGACCAGGGTCAGTCTCGCCGCTGTAGGGCGCAGTATCTCCTCCCCACAAATACCGCCATGCTTTTCGTCACGGACACGATTAACGGCGGCGCGGGATATCGAGTGGTTCAGAAAATGGTGGGGCATGCCAACGTAAAAACGACACTGGATTATATGCACGACGATCCTGAACGCATTCGGGCCGAGTATCTCAAATCACATCCGCGAGGAACATAACCATGAAGGACGTAATCGAGCGATTCCTACTGTCCAAACGTTCGGAAAACTCAAGCCCCTGTACCATTCGTGCGTATCGTGCTGATCTGGAGGATCTGAGCAAGTTTATCGGGATTCAGCAGGGTCCTGAACGACTCTCACGCGAAATCGTGCGCGGATTTCTGGCAATGCTACACAAGCGGGGCGCGACCAAGACAACGGCATCCCGCAAACTGTCAGCGGCCAAATCGTTCGTCAGATGGCTGGCGAGTGAAGAAATCATTCCTGATGATACTTTCCAAAAAATCATCACAATCAAGCGGCCAAAAACGCCCGACAATTTACCGGATGTCCCCAGCAAGGAAGAAATGACTACTCTGCTGGACGGAGGTGACTTTCCGACCGCATTCCCCGAACGCGACAAATTGCTATGCGAACTGCTGTACGGCGCCGGCCTTCGCGTCTCCGAGGCGGCGCATATCAAGCTCGACGACTTGAGGCTGGAGCAGAAAGCGATTCTGATCCACGGTAAAGGCGGTCCTTATGGCAAGAGCGCGAAGCAGAGGCTGGTGCCGCTGAACCCGCACTCGCGCAAAGCCGTGGATGAATATCTAGTCGCGCGAGCCACGTTCCTGAAGGTAGGAACAAATGTTCTGTTTTTTGCGGCTCGCAATCGCTACGCGAAGAGCCCTGGAGACATCGAGCCGATTGATGTGCGCAGCATTTCCCGAATGCTGCTGCACATGACGAAGGTCCGCGGACTCCAACCAATGCACCCGCATCTTTTACGACATGCCTGCGCGACTCACATGCTCGACAATGGTTGTCCTCTGGATGTGATCGCCCAGATCCTGGGACACGATAATCTCGACGTAACTGCCCACTATGCCCAAGTTTCGACCCGACTCATGATGGACACCTATAACCAGGCGCACCCACATGCAAAGGTTGCGGCCTGAAAGGCTGTGGGGCTTCGTTGTTTGGGCGTTAGGACGGATTTGTAGAGCAAAACGAATGCCTAAAAGAATAGAGCTTCAGTCGTAGAGATGATCCGAAACCCGCGCACGTGGTCAGCTGAAGGTTTGGAACTCGACTAGGGCACGTCTCCACTGCCGAACCCATTGGCCGTCGTTCGCGCGCTCTTCCATGATCACTTCGGGCTTCTGTTGGATTTGACCCCAGTTGGTGTCCGCCTGCAGCACAAGATTCTCCGCGGTTGCGGTTCCGGTGCGCAATCGCTCTTCCACGTCCGCAAACCAGTACAAGAATTGTCGCCAGCCCAGCGCAACCCAAGCCTTGCCTTGCGGGATGTATTCGAAAATCGCCTTGGTGAACGGGTTTGTATTCGATGCCGCACTTAGCATCCCTCGCTGCTGGATTCTCAGTAAGTCAGATGCGCGCAAAAAAGCCAGCAACGCTTCCTCAAAAAAATATGGCAACTGGCCTCCGCCGCCACTCGGCTCCATAAACCGCGATAGCGTAAATCGCCGCAGATTGAAAAATTTGCCGGTGGCACACGACGTTGCTCCGGCAGCCTTCCAGAGCAGTAGTTCGGAGGAACAAAATCCCACTAGCACTCTCTGGCCGGCTCCTTCCAGCGTCGCGATCAACTTCATCGCTCCCTTCAGCTCTTCGGGATCAGCAAGCTCGCGGCGGGGCTCCGTGTCCCCGATGAAAACTAGAAAGCATTCGTCCGTCTCTGCGCCTGACATTATTGATGCGATCTTCATTGCTCGGCCCGGCGTTGCCAAATCCGCAAGGCTGGCTACAACAGTCTGCATCGTGGTTACTGTTGTACCACTTAATTTTTGGCGCAGCACGGCGGCGCTTCTAACTAGCTGTGCGAAATACTCGTCGGGAAAAGTTTTGGGGATGACTGCTGGAGAGCAAACCGCCGTGGGATTTAGCTCCGCGACCGTCTTGGCAATCGCGTCATTCAAACCATCCCACCAGGCCGTGGAACTGATGTCGGCTGTCTCTACGTCCTTTGGAAAATACGCCCAGTCGCGCAGGCACCCTTGATTGCTTCGTGGCATATATAACTGCGGATCAAACACCGTGCGGAATCCGGGCCGATCTCTAAGTTGCGCTAACTGCCCAGCAACTTTTTCTTGGTCGTAATTCACTGGGCTAAAAACGCAGCCTTGAAAGCGCCTTAGATCAGGCTCGGCAAGTAGATTCTCGGAATCGTTTCCCATCTGGTGGAACGCAGGCATTTTTCCTCAACAGTCCTATTGGCTCTGCCACGCTTTCAACAGGTCGGCAGGTTTCCTAGTTCGTTCTACGGGCCAGTTGCCGACCATTTTTATCAAGACTGGAAGCCCAGTTTTTCCCGCCGCTTCGATGAACTCCGTGGAAGGCCCTTGCCTGGCTTCGACTCGCAGCACGGTCTGTGCCGGGTCATCACCGGGCCTTGCGAAAGGGTGCATCCCTAAACCCGAAAACGCAAGCACCACGCCCAGGGAAAATTGGTCCGACCGCCAACCGATGATTGCCTTGTCGTTGGTCAACTGCTCAGGAGAAGCATACAACGGCGTGCATGGTCCACAAGTGGCCCACGTCACCGTCACCGAAGATTTGCGCAAATCGCGCACCAACCCAAAGTCCACAATCACCGGCTCATCGGCCCTTCGAAAAAGAATGTTCGCGGGCTTTATATCGCGGTGTACCAGTTCATTCGACGCAACGTGAGCAACGGCATCGATCAGCGCCGCCCCCAACTGTAGGATTGGTTCGCGTGAGAGTGGTCCTTTTTGCAACAACTCATCTAGTGTCCCGCCGCTAATATATTCCTCAACCAAGAACGTGTATTTTCCGGTTGCATGATCAAAATTGGCGACGGTTTCCAGCGACGCAATGTTTAGATGGCGACATCGGGTCATTGCCTCTACTTCACGTTCTGTTCTTTCCGATGCTAGTCCTGGCTTTAGAACTTTCAACGCCCGTGGCTCTTTGCTGGCGGTGGTTATCAGGAAAACTTCTTTGAAGGCGCCTTCGCCTAATTTCTTTTCGAATGTGTACCCGGCCCCGGTGCAGATCGCACGCGCGATTTCTTCCAGTGCCGGAGCAGGCATCACACTGCCTCGCTATCACTCCGAACATGGCTCGCGGCTTGTTCGGCGATCCAAGGTTCGATGGGTGTGGCGGTTTCGGGCTCTTCCAAGACTGTGAGGCCGCCCGAATTATCTACATAGCAAAGGCCGACGCCGCGCCTTTTAAATTCGGCGATGTAGGCGAAAGCAGTTAGCGCCGTGGCCTTGGGCACTACTACAAAGGATTTGTGAGCGAAACAAAGATTCCGGTACGCCTGATCCAGCGCGCAACGCCAGTCTTTCAGCTTGGCCTCAAATGCAATCAGAGTGTCATCATTGGCCAGGGCCAGTACGTCGGTCCTTCCGCGGGAGTAAAAAAATTCGCAGGACACAGTCACCGGCCCCCACGGATTTTCTCCACTGCCCAACAGACACACAAACTGATCCACTAGCATTTTTTCTGAAGAGTACACTCATTCCCCCTGGGATTGTGTTGTGCGCTGCCCGCGTCCGAATCGCTAGATCGTTGGGATATGCAATTTTACAGCGTCAATCGTACAAGAACGAAGTGTATCCAGTAATAAGAGCGTGGATTCCCAAGTAGATCACTCCAAAGCGGCTTCCAGGTTGGGTTTTCGCGCGACGGAAATCCGACGGCGCAGGCTATCTAGGGCAAAGGGTTCGCGATCCGGCCACCAAAAGAATCAGTTTGGGCGTTCCCGAGTTTCAAACCGCTTGCGAAATTCTGCGTACAGCTCATCGGCGTCGGCCAGGAAAGTGTCGAGCGCACCTTGCTTGCGTAGATCATCTATCACGCTATCGTTTGAGACACACCGTAAAGTGAAAGCGCCTGTCTCCTTTTCTACCATTACGAACATGAGCACAGGTATCTCATTCGGTGCGTCTCCTTTGATCGCGTTGCCTCGGGAATCGCGAACTTCTTTGCCACGTTTCATAGCGGCGCGATTTTACTACCGACACCGTGGCGTTCCAAAGCTTCTCTCGGCTTTGTGCATCGCCGGTTAATTGGAGTGCGAGCCTATTTCGACGCTGCGGTTTCGGAAGGCTGTTTGTCCCGGCGTGGTGTCATCGAGACGACGCTATATTCGCGTTCTTTCTCCTCGACGTCTGCCACCTGCAGGAGCATCTTGTCCTTTTGAATACGGAATTGCGCCTTCTCGCCTACGGGCAAGAGAACGGGGTGCTTTTCGTCCCGAGGGCGGATACGGTAAATCACCGTATCGCTCTGAAGGAGGTATTCTTGGCAGAGCAAAGCGTGCGTTTTCTTATGGGCCGAATCGGTCCCAACGAGTTCGCCGACGACGCTCTTTCCGCTGTTTTCGTCCACACCACACTCGGCCGAGTCCATCTGCAACAAGGTCCCGGTCTGATGGTGCTTTGGTTCTTTGGCTTGAGCCAAGGCTGCAAATAAGATTGCGGCAGTGAAGATCTTGGACCTCATGTGCCCCTCCTCGTGTCCCAGTCGTATTGTCATCGGGCAGCGCATCGTTCTGACAGATCACTTTGGGAATTGGTCTCTCGTAACGCGCGTGGTCGCGCGGCTAACAATGAGCCGGTGATTGGCCGCGACTACTCGCGAAAAAGTGGATGATCTCGCATTGTCAGCCGCAGTATGTTCCATTAACCCCAAGAAATCATGAACTGGTAAGTAGTTCATTTCCAAGGGCGAGAAATGTTCGTTTCCAGCATTCCACAAACAAGTGTTTCTTGAATATCGGCGCTGGCGCCTAGGCCTCAGTTACTGCTCTATCGCTCTCGGCTCGGCGTCGGAAAATCGACGACTAGAGGTTACTTTCCTCGCAGTCCGTGCCTATCGGGCGGATCTTGCATAGGCGAAGTACCACAATTTCATCGTTCATAGACTGATGCGTGCATCCCCTTCCTGTCGGTAAACCGACGACCTGAATCGCGTGACCGCGCGATTTTCGAACACTTCCCGACCTCTCGCCGCCAAAAAGTATGTTGATCCCTAGTGCTTGATCTCAAGGAGGTTGTTTTCATGAAAAAGATGACTCACCTGCTGCTGCTTACCCTGCTGTTGTTAGGCGCAATGTCGACGTCGTCTCTGGCCGACGGCGGATCTCCGCCACCGATGTGCTCGCCCGGCCATTGTGGTGGGAAATAACCTTCCGGCGATGCCGGTAGGAACCGTCTGATCTGCCTTGTGGGCTGACCGGTTTGCGAGTAGCCTGCCCGTGCGGCCCATGAGATTTGCCCACTTGATATTGTTTGTCCTGTGGCTTGTCCCGGTCACCCTCCAGGCGGCCATTGCATTTGTCATGCTGCGGCGCGGCCTGACCAAATTATTTCCCATTTTCTTCTCCTATACTGTTTTCATCGTTGCCCGTGAGTTCATCCTCCAGCTGTTGCCATACGCCGGAAAAATGTACTCCGCAATCTTCTGGTGGGGAGACGCAGCTGCAATCTTGGTGAGCCTCGGAGTAATTCTTGAAGTTCTTTGGCATTTGTTTCGACCGTATCAATTCCTGCAATTTGTCTTCAAGCTAGTCTGGATTGCGGCATTCGTTGCTGCCGCCTTCGCACTCTCACTTCTCCGTGAGGGCCCGCGCGGGACCGACCGGTTGCTGGAGTCGATCCTTCTTATGGAGCGATCAGCGCGAGTGTTGCAGGTAGGCTTGTTGATCGTACTGATTTTCTTCATGTCCCGCCTCGGCTTGGCCTGGCATCACTATTCACTGGGAATCGCGGCCGGATTCGGAGCCTACTCGGCGCTGGATCTCGTTCTGCTCGAGCTTCGCGCTCATCTGCATCTGGTAACAGACACAGTCTTTGTGCTACTGACGCCCGCGGCATATAATCTCGGCGTTTTGATCTGGGCCTTTTATTTCTTGCGACCACCGGCCTTGCAAGTGGTGGATCGTTTGCCCGATACCGACTTGACGAGCTGGCATGACACCCTGAGTGAGTACGTGAAGCAATGGTATCAACGTTAATCATAGTGATCGCCGCTGTTTTGTCTCTGTTTTTGGTTTGGGAGATTCTTCGTTCAGGGATGCCCGAGATTCGCAGCCTGGACGACTGGGAACGCAAGAAGCATGAGGTCGATCTCGTCGCCTTGAGGATTCTTCTCGAACCGTCGGAGGAAAAATTTCTCCGCGAATCGCTTTCGCCGGTTCATTTCCGGCGATTCCAGAGAGCGCGTTGCCGACTGACGCTACGTATCCTGCAACTGGTGGAAGAACAACGCTGCCATGCTGATCAAGCTGGGACACCTGGCCCGGGCGGGGGCGAATCCGGCGCTGGCCAAGGAGGCAGATGAGTTGATCAGTCGAGCCCTTCGGCTTCGCGTAAACTTGCTCCTCGTTCAGGCTTATCTGTGGTTAAAATGGTTCTTTCCTGGGTGGATGCTATCGGTTCCAGCGCTCGAAATGCCTTATGAGGAGTTGCTGGGTTACCTCAGCCAGATCCGGCAACAACGGCAGTGGGACGTTCAGCGCAAACCAGTCCCAACTTA
>CAWEZS010000013.1:0-19905 GCA_963813645.1 Terriglobia bacterium | reverse complement strand
CCTCGGGTGTATGGACCAGTCCCGCCTTTACAGGGTTTTGCCGGATATACTCGCGCTTCTCCTCCAGGCTTTCATCTGAGCGCAGCACGTGATCGAATGATTCCTCTTCCCAGACTGGGCCAGATCGACTGAGCAGTTTGTTAATGCGATGAGCGGTCGCGCTCTTTAGACTTTGCATGATTTGGACTAAGGGGAAGGGCCAGCCATCTTCATTTCGCAAAACCCCGAGCAGCAGGTGGACGTGATCGGGCATCACGACTGCCGCGAACAATTCCACTCTTACCCTGTGGTCTCGCAAACAGTGGTTCAGGACAAGAGCGCGTGCCTCTTCGGGTAGGACCAGCGGGCCGGCAGTGCAGTAGGTGATGAAGAGAGGGGCATCGGATTTTGGAAAGTGTGGGAGGCGGCGGCGATATTGATACTTTGGGGCTGATGGGACAATGGGCACGAACCGATTTCACCAGCTTGAGTCATTTTTGTCTGTGACGGATGAACATCTGAGGCAGGAAAACTTGCGGTTTGCCCGATGGACGCTGTCAGCGGGCGAGGGCGCCCGCTCCACACGACCTGGATTAGACTTTGGCGGCGAGTTCCTGCGTGGCTTTCAGGCGGACGACGGTTCGATCTTTGCCCAGCGACATCATGACCGCGAACAGGCTGGGCGCGACGCCTTGTCCGGTCAATGCGACGCGGGCGCCGTTGATGAGCGCGCCTGCTTTCATCTCTTTTTCTGCAGCGAAGTCGCGCAGAAGCCTTTCGGCTCCCGTCTCGCTGAAGGTTTCATCCGACGCCGCGTAGCGTTCGCCAAGTTCCACCAATACGCGGCGGACTTTTTCATCCGCCAGGAATTTCCCGACGGCCGCGGGATCCGGTTGAAAGGTGTCGGTGAAATAGGCGCGGAAGGAGGTGGCGAAATCTTTCAGGCTGCGGGCCCGCGGTTTGAGCAAGTTAATTGCCGCGAGTATCCATTCGCGGTCGGTGCGCGCGGGCTCGAGGCCTGCCTTATGCCACTCTTCCTGAATCAGCGGCAGCAACTTTTCCGCCGGATAGGCGCGGATATATTCCGTATTAAACCAGTCCAGCTTGGCGCGATCGAAGACCGCGTTCGAATGCGAGATGCCGTTAAGGTCGAACAGGCCTATCAGTTGCTCGTCGCCGAGGATCTCTGTCGAGATGTCTTGCGCTCCGGAACCAGGCGGGGTCCATCCCAGAAGCGCCAGAAAATTGCGGAAAGCTTCGGGCACAATGCCTTCGTCGCGATAAGCGATCACGCTGGTGGCGCCGTGGCGTTTGCTCAAACGCGTTTTGTCGGGACCGAGGATCAGCGGCACATGCGCGAATACCGGTAAAGCAGCGCCCAGAGCCTGGTAGAGCAGAACCTGCTTAGGTGTGTTTGAAATATGATCGGCGCCTCGAATGATGTGGCTGATCCGCATGTCCACATCATCGGCCACAACGCTCAGGTGGTAGGTAGGGCCGCCGTCAGAGCGCAGCAATACGAAGTCTTCCAGTTCAGTATTGGCGAATTCCACATGACCGAACACGGCGTCGTCGAAAGCTGTGCTGCCGGCCTCGGGCACGGCGAAGCGAAGGGCGGCGGACTCTCCCGCGGCGCGGCGCCGGGCAGCTTCCTCGCGAGAAATCTTCCGGCAAGTGCCTTCGTAGCGGGGCGAACGGCCTTCGGCTGCTGCCACGGCGCGGCGCTGCTCGAGCTCTGCCTTGCTGCAAAAACAGTAGTAGGCATGTCCCGAGGTCAACAGCTTGGCTGCACTCTCGCGATACATTTCAATGCGCTGGGTCTGATGATAGGGGCCCTCGTCCCAGTCGAGGCCGAGCCAGCGCATCCCCTGCAAAATCCCCTCGACCATCTCAGCCGTAGAGCGCTCAAGATCGGTGTCTTCAATGCGCAGGACCAGCGTGCCGCCATGATGGCGAGCGAACAGCCAGTTAAACAGCGCTGTACGGGCGCCGCCTACGTGCAGATAGCCGGTGGGCGAGGGTGCGAAGCGGACTCGTGGGCCTGCGGGCGGCGTGCTGAAAGAGGGGGACATTACGAAAGGTCGTGTCCTGATGGTACGGGCTGAGGAAATATAGCGTCAAGCCGCCGCGCCGCCAAAGTTCGATCCAACTCATTGATCCGGAAGAGAAAACCACCTACGGACTGTGGTTCCGGTGCGTTACAGAAGACTATTGTCTTGCCTGAACCGCTGTGAAACCATTGATAGTTAGAAACTGCTTATCACTCTGGCTGAAGGTAGCTGTTTTCGCGCCATGAACAGCGTCACGATTAGTTTGCTTGTAGTACCGGCCGTTGTCGCTCTGCTGCTCTTTCTGGTTTTCACTTACCTCTACGAGCAGACCCGGCAGGACTACTTTCGCGCCTGGCAACTGGGATGGGGAGCTTATACGCTCCACTATATCCTCGATGCCTGGAGTGCGTTCCGCACTCCCTCCGCTGTGATGGCCCTGTTGGCCTCGTTGCTTCTGGCAGCGATGGCGCTGTGCATCTTTATCTCGACTCGCCTCATGCGCGAGAAGTTCCGCCTGCGCTGGTACGACGTCGCTGTCGGCCTGGGGGGCACGGCCCTCAGCCTTTGGAATCTGAAACAGCACATGGTGGGCCGGGTGTTTCATCCGGAAATCGTTCCCGACCCGCGCTTCCGCCTGGAAGTGGGTGTGGCCCTGGTGCTGCTCTATTGTTCCTTTTTCTTCTATCGCTACGCCCACCGCAGAAATTCGCTGGCCTTCACCCTGCTGGCGATGGCACTGGCGCTGTGGTCGGTGCTGATGCTGTTCGGACAATTCAGCAATTCTTACCTGCAACTCTCCGACATGCTGGGCCCGATTCCGCAACTGGCGCTGGGCATCGCGATGGTGATGGTGCTGGCGGAAAATGAGCGCAGCGCGGTGCAGGAAAATGCGCTGGCGTTTTCCACATTGGGTGTGGACCCTACGCGGCTGCTTTCCGCCGAAGATCTGGTCCCCAGCATGCAAAGTATTCTGGACCGCCTGGTCGCGCCCCTGCCGGCGGGCGGAGCCGTGCTCTGCATCTCCGAGCGCTGGCGCGCGGTGCTGCCCTCGGTGCAGCGTGGATTCTCGGCCGACTTCCTGGAGCGGCTGGAGAAAAGCGGAGCCGGAGAGTACGTCTGCGAGCTGGCCTACCGGCGTGGCGGATTTGTGACCTTCCGCGGCGTGCCCGAAATGCCCGAGCCGTTGCCGGCGTTTCCGGGCGGCCGTTTTCTGCAATTTCGCGAGGTGATGACCGAGGAGCGTATTTACAACGTCACGGCCGTGAGCCTGCAGACCCGCGAGCACAATTTCGGCGTGATCCTGTTCCCGCATGCGGCGCGCCGGATGTTCGGTTCATCGAACCTGCGCCTGCTTATCGGGCTGGCGCTGCAGATCGGCCTGACCCTGGAAAACTATGCAGTCATGCACGATGCGCAGCGCCGCACCAAAGAATTTGCGCTGCTCACCCAGATCGGACAGGCCATCAGCTCGCGGCTCGATCAGGACGAGATTCTGCGTACCGTCCACAAAGAACTGGGCCAGATCTTCGACACCACCGAGTTCTACATTGCGTTCCAGGAAGGCGACGAGGTCCGCTTCGAACTGGAAGTCGAGAAAGGCGAGATTTTGCCCAAGCGCGCGCGCAAGCTGGCCAATGGCCTGAGCGAGTTCATCGTGCGCAGCGGGCAGCCCTTGCTGATTCGCGCGGAGCTGGAGAAGACGCGGGAGAGGTTGGGCGTTACCTATGTGCCGCCACGGCCTGCCAAATGTTTTTGCGGCGCCCCCATTCTGCTGGGCGGCCGTCCGGCCGGCGTAATGGCTGCAATGAACACGGAGCGCGAGTACGCCTTCGAGCAACGCGACCTGGAAGTCATGCAGACTGCGGCGGGACAGGTTTCTGTGGCGGTGGAAAACGCCCGCCTCTTCGCCGAAGAGCAACGGCGGTCACGCCAACTGGCTTTTCTGAACAGTATTTCGAAGACAGCGATTTCGAGCGAGGATTCGGAGCAGATGATGGCGGACATCGTCGGCCACATCCAGAAGAATTTCAGCTTCGACCACATCGGCATCGGCCTTCTCGACTACGGCACCAAGGAGATCGAGATCAAGGCCGAGGCCGGCATCACGGCACAGGCGCTGGGCACACGTATCCCGCTGGGCCAGGGAATTCTCGGCCGGGTGGCGCGGACGGGCGAGGCCGCGCTGGTCCAGACCACCAGTGAGGCGCAACTGCAAGGCGTTCTGCCTGGGGCGCGCTCGGTGCTTTGCATTCCCATTGCATATGGCGAAAATTTTCTCGGCGTGCTCAACGTGGAGAGCCACAAAGAAGATGCTTTCAAACCGGCCGACCGGCTGATCATGAACACGCTGGCCGATCTGCTCGCCACCGCGCTGCACAACGCTTTCGTATTTCAGAAATTGCAGCAGCAATCCATCACCGACGGGCTCACGCTCATCAAGACGCGGCGGTTCTTTTTTGAAGCACTTAGTTCGGAGCTAAAACGCGCCTCTCGCTCCGGCCGGCCCATCTCGGTAGTGCTGATGGATCTGGACAAATTCAAGAACGTAAACGACACCAAGGGACACCTGGAGGGCGATCTGGTTCTGACCCGTGTCGCACGCCTTCTGGAACAAAAGTGCCGGCAGTCGAACGTGGTGGCGCGCTACGGCGGGGATGAGTTCATCATTCTCATGCCCGAGACCGGCGTGGAGCAGGCGCAAACCCTGGCAGAACGCCTGCGGGTTTGGATTTCGCAGGACCCGATGCTGGCCGAACACCACATCACCGGAAGCTTCGGCGTAGCAAGTTTCCCGGTCCACGGCTTTTCCATGGAAGAGATTGTGCGCGTTGCCGACGCAGGTATGTACATCTCCAAGCGCGCCGGCGGAGACCAGGTATCGATCGCAAAGGATCTTTCTGGCGGTGAAAACGCAGCAGTCCGGCGCCAGCTTATCTCCGGATACATCGAAGGGTTTCTGCAACGCGAACACACAGGCCCCGAGCATGTGGAGGAACTGATCTCCACGCTGAAGAAGATGTGTGGGGACGAAGCTCACACTGACCAGATTCTGCGCGAGGCCATCGAGACCCTGACCAACGCCGCAGAATCGCGGGAACTGAACAGCGCCGGGCACGGTGAGATGGTGGCCCGGTACAGCGAAATCATCGCGCGCTCGCTCGGCATGCTTTCCGAAGAGATTGCCGACCTGGCCTTTGCCGCCCGGGTGCATGACGTGGGCAAGCTCTTTGTCCCGGAACGCATCCTGAATAAACCTGGCCCGCTGACCGAAGGCGAATTCTATGTGTTGAAGATGCATGCCGAGGTGGGAGGAGAAATCCTTGCCACCCTGCCCGAAGGCAAGAAGTTGCGCGAGGCGGTGGAGCACCACCACGAATCCTTCGATGGCGGAGGCTACCCGGACGGCTTGCGGGGGGAGAAGATCCCGTTGTGGGCGCGCATTATGGCTATCACCGACGCGTACGTGAACATGACCAGCGAGCGTTCCTTTGCGCCGGCTAAGACCAGCGAACAGGCGCTGGCTGAGCTGGAAAAATTGAGCGGCACGCGTTACGACGGGATGCTGGTGCGCATTCTGATTCGCGAACTCAAGGCGGAGAGAACGACCAGTTGGGGAAGTTGAGAACCCATTAGGTTTGGCGCCATCCTGTGGGGGTGGCAATCACTGCATCAAAATCAACTTCAACGGCGGCGGACAGGAGTGTCCACCCCACACGGGCAAGCACTTGCCAATTCCGGTCTGAAACTGGAAACTATCTCTGCATGTCTATCCCTCTTTCTCTCACTGGCAAGGTTGCCCTCATTACCGGCGGCTCACGCGGCATCGGCGCGGCTGCGGTCCGACTCTTTGTGCACGCCGGGGCGCGCGTTCTGTTCAACTACGAAAAGGCCAAAGCTCCCTCCGAACAACTGGTCAAAGAGCTGGGGGAGGAAAATTGCGCGGCCATGGCCTGCAATCTGTCGGGCACCGGGACGGCGCAGGAATTGGTCGCGGCGGCCGTGAAACGCTTCGGCCGGCTGGACATCCTGGTGGCCAATCATGGAGTGTGGCCTCCCGAGGACGCGCCCATCGACAAGATGTCGGACGCGCAATGGCGCAGCACCATGGCCATTAACCTCGACAGCGTCTTCGCCCTCGTCAAGCATTCCGTGGCTCAGATGAAGAAGCAGAAGAAGTCAGGCACAGCGGCCGGACACATTGTCCTGGTCAGCTCGACCGCAGGCCAACGCGGAGAAGCCTTTCACTGCGACTACGCCGCGACCAAAGGCGCGCTGATCAGCATGGTCAAAGGACTCTCCACGGAACTGGCGCGAGACGCAATCTACGTCAACACCGTGGCGCCAGGCTGGGTGGATACCGATATGTCGGCTCCGGCCCTGAATGACCCCAAGACCAGCGCCCGCATCTTTTCGGGGATCCCACTGGGGCGCGCTGGCACGCCACAGGAGATTGCCGGGCCCATCCTGTTTCTGTGTTCGGAGTACGCCGGCTTTATCACGGGCGAGGTCTTCAATGTGAACGGCGGGGCGGTGCTGGTCGGTTAGTCAATGTAGGCGCGAGCGTCCCGCTCGTGCTCCTGCACCTGGGACGCTGCCGCACGAGCGGGACGCTCGCGCCTAACATTGGGCGTTTTTTCTGCATCTAACGTTTCTGAATGATGAAGCTCTCCCTGTCAATTCTCATTCTGGCCGCCATAGCCCTGGCGCAGAGCGACATTGCACCGCCCTCGCAGACCATTCCCGTGGACCAGGAGAATGCCAAGAGAGCCCGCGCCGTGCTGGACCAGGCTATTCAGGCCCTGGGCGGATCGGCCTATCTCAATATTCAGGACATTACGCAGGAAGGCCGAACCTACACCTTTCATCACGGCCGGCCCAGCAGTCTGGGAGTCCTCTTCTGGCGCTTCTACAAATACCCCGACAAGGAACGTATCGAACTCACCAAGCAGCGGGATGTCATCTATGTGTACGCCGGTGATAAGGGAACTGAGATTACCTTTAAAGGCCCGACCCCGGAGGACCCCAAGGACCTGACCGATTATTTGCGGCGCCGGCACTTCTCCCTGGACTGGGTTCTCAGAAAGTGGCTGTCGGAGCCGGGCGTGGCCCTGTTCTACGAAGGGCAGACTGTGGCCGAACAAAAGCCGGTCGAGCAGGTCACGGTCATGAATTCACACAATGAGGGCGTGACCCTGTATGTGGGTATCGACGATCACCTGCCGGTTAAAAAAACCTACTCGTGGCGGGACGCAACCGACAACCAACGCAACATCGAAGATGAGGTCTACGACAATTACCGTGAAGTGCAGGGCGTGATGACGCCGCACACCATCACGCGTTTCTACAATGGCGACATGTCCGGCCAGCGCTTCCTGACCGCAGTCAGCTACAACCAGGGCATCGGCGATTCCCAATTCGACGCCACGGCGGCAGCCGGACAAAAGAAGCCCTGATCTGTCAAATTCCTGAAAACAGCGAATAACCTAGGAAGTAACACCTTGGTTCCGGCCCTGAACGATCACCCTTGCTAAGTTATTCTTAATCATACGGATAACGGAGCATAGGATACTTCGCTCCGCTTTCCGCAACCATGAGTGTGGTTAATTAGCCACAGTCGAACCTGCGTCGGGCGGAGTAAATTCAACATCCAACAACACATAACCGACCTCGTTTGATACACGAACAAACAATCCGTACGCCAGTAGCATGCAGCGGAGTAGGACTGCACAGCGGCGCGCCCGTCCGGCTGCGAATACTGCCGGCGTCTCCGGGATCGGGCGTGATTTTTCGCCGCACCGACCTTGACGGCTTTGAACTGGAGGCCGTCAGCCGAAACGTGGCCCGGGTCAGCTATGCCACCAGCTTGATGAAAAAGGGCGTACTGATCTCCACTACCGAGCATCTTCTCTCCGCGCTGATTGGTTGCGGCATCGATAACGCCATCGTTGAGCTGGACAACCTGGAGCTGCCTATCCTCGACGGCAGCGCGCTGCCTTTCGTCGACGCCATCCTTAAGGCTGGCATTCGCAAGCAACGAAGACCTCGCACCTATCTTCGGATTTGCCGGGAGCTGGAGGTGCGGGAAGGCGACAAGTTTATCGCCGTGTATCCGGCCGATACTTATTCCGTCTCGTATGCCATCAATTTCCCCCATCCCCTGATCGGAAAAGAGACCTTCAGGGTCGACCTCTCGGACGGAAACTACCGGACGCAGATCGCGGCGGCCCGAACCTTCGGATTTCTGCATGAAGCCGACGCTATGCGACAGCAGGGCCTGATTCGCGGCGCCTCCCAGGAAAATGCGATTGTGCTAACGCGCGAGGGCCTGATGAACCCGCCACTGCGCTTTCCGGATGAATTCGTGCGGCACAAGGTCTTGGACTTGATCGGCGACCTGGCGCTTCTGGGCAAACAAATTCTGGGCAACGTCGTCGCCGACCGCGCCGGACACGCCATGCACACCGCGCTGGTATCCCGCATCCTGCGTGACCGGACCTTATGGGAAGAGACCACGGTGGAAGAGGAACAAGAAGCAGTAGTCCCCCTCTTGCACGCAGCCGCCCAGCCAGTAGGGTAAACAGCAGATCAATGTAAGCGCGAGCGTCCCGCTCGTGCGGCAGCACCACGAACGATGCCGCACGAGCGGGACGCTCGCGCCTACATTTTTGCTTGCTAGTCTGCGGGGTGGGGTGTGGGGTCGTTTGGGTCCCAGTACGAGCCTTCTTCGATGAGCTTTTCCAGCTCTGCCCGGGCGTGAGCCGTCAGTTGCGCGGCATAACTCTTGGCCGACTGTTGATGCTCAGGGGCCAACTCCGCGACACGCACTGCCAGCCGCGGCGCGTCCCTCTCCAGCATGCGCACCAGGCGTTGGGCGCGATCAATTCTCACGTGAATCGACAGCATAAGACCTCGGTTAGGATTTCCTTTCCAGCCTGATGGGCCAGGTGAAAATCCGCAAGTCTCAAACTGGATTCGCTTAGAAATTGCAGTGGCCGGGAAGTCAGGGGCAGAACAAAATCAGAGGGAAGCCGGCAGCATCTTCTCGCACTGCTCGGCCAGCCAGGCGTCCAGTTGGGCCCGCGATTCCTTGGACACATCAATGAACCGAAGGCCAGCGCGGCCAGAATCGTCCATCCAGGCAACCTGGACTTTCGGTTCCAGGGGAGTGGCCGCACCGGGCAGTTTGAACGATGCGGTCGAGAGACTACCCTTGGGCAGCGGGCCGCGGAAGAAGATGGCCATGCCACCCTCGCTGAGGTTAGTCAATGCCACCTTCATGTTCCTTCCTTCGCTGAACGAAAGCGTGGCTGACATCTCTACGGGGTGCCGGAAATAGCGGCGCCGTTCGCGCATCATGAAATTGACCGCAGCGCTGAAGCAGCGCATCGCGTTCAGCGCAGAAATTGGTTTCTGCAGAACAAAATTTGCTCCCATCTGGAATGCCTGCTGGGTGGTTGTGCTGCCGTTCAAGATGGCGAAGGTCACGGAATTCTTGTTGCTGGCGCTCTTGCGCAGACCTTCGAACACGCTCAGCGCGCCCTTCAGGTCATCACAATCTACAATGATGGCGTCGAACTTCTCCGTGCGCAGGATTTCCTGGCCGGAACTGACGCCGCGGCACACTTCAACTTCAATGGCAAGTTTTTCCAAGGCGGGCTGGAGGACGCGAATAACCTCGGGATCCCGGCTGAGCAGCAGCGACTCCAACGGCATAGAACTTTCATGGTAGGCTTCCGGTTCATCGGCGCGAAAGTGACGAAAGTCATCCGTAGCGAGAGCTCGCCGCACGCCCTTAGCCTGCCAGTCGCTGTTTTCCTGGAGACCGGAAACTGGGAAAAAGGACACGACTTCGCCCATGCATAAGCGGGTCTATCTTTCGTTGGGCTCAAACCTTGGCGATCGTGCGGCCAATTTGAGGGCGGCAATTGAGCGTCTGGGCACGCTGGGTAAAGTGTTGGCAGTCTCATCGTTCTACGAAACCGAGCCGGTGGAATTCGCCGCTCAACCATGGTTCCTGAATTGCGCCGTCGAGCTCGACACCGCAAAGATGCCCAAGCAGTTGCTGGCTGGGATCCTCGACATTGAAAGGGAGATGGGACGCCGGCGAGTACAGAAAAAAGGCCCGCGCACCGTCGACATTGACATACTTCTGTTCGGGAACTCGGTCATCAAGATGCAGGGGCTGACCATCCCACATCCCGCTCTGCACGAGCGCCGTTTCGTCCTCGAACCCCTGGCTGAAATCGCGCCGGAGGCGCGGCACCCGGTATTCAAGCGGACGGTGCGCGAGTTGAGAGATGCGTTGCCGCCGGGGCAAACCGTACAGCGGACCTCGGACTTCGGACCTCAGACCTCGGACCGCGCACCTCGAAGGTCACACCAAGAATAGGAAAGCTTCAAGTTAGTTATGACGTCCGATGCAGCGGTCCAGCAGCCAAGGGCAGAGCAAGGCAACGTGGAGCAGGGAGGGTGGAGCAGGCCTTCAGGCCTGCATATTGCCGCTGTCGCACGATGGGCTTCAGCCCCTGAGGTACCTCAGCGGCTGAAGCCGCTCCGTCGCACTTGCTCAAATGCAGCGCTAAAGCGCTGCTCCACCCAGAATCACCGATCCGATGTCCAGCGGAGGTCCGAAGTCCGACGCCCGAGGTCGCACTTACGGTGTAATAAGCCGGCTTCCAGCCTCTTCCGGCGCAGCGACTCCGGATGTTTTCTCCGGGAACTGGGCGAGGAGAAAGTCGACGAAGGCGCGAGATCTTGGCCTGCCTGAGGTGCGGCCGTGGGCCATGCGTACGAGGAAGACCAGTGCGCGCAGCACCTCCGAGTCTCGGAGTTGCGCGTATCCCAGGTGCTTTTGCTCGGCTTCGCGATATTCCTTCACCATGTTTTGCACTTCGGCCACGACTGCCTGTTGAGCAGGGCTGGCAATTGGACTTTCGTAGACCAATCCTGAGTTGACCAGGGTCTCCCAGGTTTTGGTCAGCGCGGTGAGCGCCGCAATCAGGTCAACGTCGTTCAAGCTGCGGTCGGCGCGTACGCTCTTGGACAAAGCGAAGGTCAAGCCCATGAGCAGATGTTCGTGCTGGTAAAGAAACTGGTCTTCGACCTCCACTTGCACGAAGAGATCGGCGGGGTTCAGGTCTCGCATACTGCGCGGTTTCTCATGCTCGCGAGCCTGCTGCAGATATACGCAGTCGCTGGGACAGTCGAGTGTCACCTCGCGCTGTTCGCCACAGCATTGCGGACAGATGCGTCCATGGATCGCCGGGCAGAAACGTTTCTCCTTGCGTTTTTCGCAAATCGCACAGCTCACGTGTTGGTGTCTCCTGAATCCATTATGACACCAGCATGTAGGCGCGAGCGCCCGCGCTCTTGCGGCAGCGGCACGGACCACGTGGGGACAGCCGCCCTCGGCTGTCCGGCGGAGCGAAGCTCCGTTCTGTGTGGCAAAGGGAAGCTCCCGTCTGTCGGCGACAGAATCTGTCGAGCTTTGCTCGACTGGACAGCCGGGGCGGCTGTCCCCCACGTGGTCCGTGCCGCTGCCGCACGAGCGCGGGCGCTCGCGCCTACATTGACGGAATGGCCCGTCTTGGGGCTTTGACACCCGCAGGAATGCGATTTTTGTGGTCTTTTGAGAGTCCTGTCTCAAGAAATCCGCATAAAATGCGGCTGAAACGTCGCTTTTCCACAGAACGCTGGTATAAGATAGCCGCACACCGCAGGAAAATTTCAATCAACTCAAGAGGAGGCTTCATGGCTTCAGGTTTGACCAAGACACAACTCGTCCGCCATCTGGCGGAAAAGCTCGAGACCAACAACAAAACCGCAGCAGCTTTTCTCGAACAGCTTACTGACGTAGCCGTCAAAGAGACCAAGAAGAACGGCATCTTCGTGATCCCCGGACTCGGCCGCCTGGTGAAGGCTCATCGCAAGGCCCGCCTGGGACGTAATCCTCAGACTGGTGAACCCATCCAGATCAAGGCCAAGACAGTCGTCAAATTCCGCGTCGCCAAAGCAGCCAAGGACGCCATCGCACCCAAGAAGTAGTTTTCGTTTCCGTTTTGCGTGAAGGCCGGCTGAGAAGCCGGCCTTTGGTGTCTATGACACTCTCATCCGCCGCTTTTGACTTTGAACTGGACTTTGAACTGAAAGACTACTCCGGCGAACTCCTTCTCATGTGGTAAGCAAACCAAAGTCATAGGCGGCGGACAAGAGTGTCCGCCCCACATTTACTTCGCATATTCGTTCTTTACTACTTCTCCACCCTTCATCACGAACTTCACGCGCTCGAGCGTGGTCACATCCTGCAGCGGATCGCCGTCCACCGCGATGATGTCCGCCCATTTGCCCGGTTCGACCGCCCCAATCTTGTCTGACCAACCCAGCAGGTCAGCGGCGTTGATCGTCGCCGACTGGATGGATTGCAGCGGGCTCAGTCCCAACTTCACCATGACGGCAAATTCGTGTGCGTTCAGTCCGTGGGGATAGACCGCGGCATCTGTGCCAAACGCAACCTTCACTCCGCTGGCGAAGGCATGGGCGACATTCTTGCGGGCCGCCGGCATCACTTCGCGGCCTTTCGCAACCATCTCCCGCGGAACGTGCAGGCGTTCAGCGTTGTCCAGAAACCAGTCGGCGAGATACAGCGTCGGCACCAGGTAGGTGCCGTTCTTCTTCATCTCGGCAATCGCGGCATCGTCAATGTAGGAACCGTGTTCGATAGAATCCACGCCGGCCTGGGAAGCCCAGAGAATGCCCTGTGCTCCGTGCGCGTGGGCTGCGACCTTGCGTCCCAGGCGATGCGCGTCAGCCACGATGGCCTTCATCTCCTCCAGCGTGTACTGCGACGCCTGGGGATTATCACCGCGCGAAAGCACGCCTCCGGTGGCGCAAACTTTGATCAGGTCGGCGCCGTATTTGATGACTTCGCGGACCTTGTGCTGCACCCCTTCTACTCCGTCGGCCACACCCTCGGCGGTGACGTGATATTCGATGGGTAGAAGGTTTTCGTCGCAGTGTCCTCCAGTGATGCCGAGAGGAGGTCCGCTCACCAGCATATGCGGGCCGGGGACATCGCCGGCGTTGATGGCATCGCGCAGCGCAACGTCGCTGTAGCCCTCGGCTCCGACATTGCGCACGGTGGTAAAGCCGGCATCGAGAGTGAGACGCGCATTGCGCGCGCCAATCAAGGTTGACCGCGGAATGGAGATGCCCAGTCCCTCATAACCGACATCTTGCGGGTCACCGGTCATGTGGGTGTGCGCGTCGGTCAGGCCCGGCAGGACGGTGGCGTTGCCCAGATCGATCAGGCGGTCACCGGATGAGCGGGTGGCTTGCGCGAAGGCACCGACGCTGACGATCTTGCCTCCATCGATCACGATGGCCTGGTCGGTGAGGGTCTTGCCGCTGCGGACATCGAGCAATTTGCCGGCGTGAACCATGACTCTGCCCGCGGCCTTGGGTTGTTGGGCAATTGCAGAAATGCCTAAGAAAAATAAGGGGAGAACGATTGCGGGAAAAATCCTTCTTACTGCTTTCTTCATTCGTTCCTCGTAAAGGTGGTTTCTTTCGCTCCTTCGGAGCTTGATCAAATATTTTTCGCCATACCCCGGGCTTACGCCCGGGGCTCTACTCTTGCGCCGCTTCGCGGCTCTGGGTGATCCCCCAACTTGGGTCATGCCAATTTTTTTGAAGATTGGCGGTGTCCGTCCAGACCCCACTCCTGGCCGGCATCGGCCACGAAGAAGATGATGAACAGAAAAAGTAGCGGCAGGTGGTCGAGCTCGGCGCCGAAGTAATGCCACACGGAAATTCCTTGTCCTGGCTCCCACCAGGTGGCGAGTGTGAGGCTCAGCATGTGCAATGCGCCCAGCACCGACGCGGGCCTTACCCAGACCCCCAGCAGCAGGCATATTCCGATGAACAGTTCGACCACGCCCACCAGATATCCGAAGAATACCGCGTGCGGCAACACCAGGTTGGCCAGAATGGGCTGGTAGAAGCTGACCGCGCCGTTCTGGATGAAACCTTGAAGATACTGCTGGAATCCGCCATGGGCGAACTCCGAGCCGAAAACCTTGTACTGGCCGAACAGCAGAAAGAACGCAGCTGTGGCCATGCGAATAACGGCAATGGTTTTGGGAAGGGCGCCAGAGATTTTGCGCATCAGAGTCTGTATTTTACCCGGAGGCCGCCCTTAAGATGGCGAGCAATTACGCTTATGACGTCGCGGGTATCGTACCCGATCTCAGCGTTCGAACGATTGCTGCGCCGATGGCAATCGCTAGCCATTCGGCGCAGTGCCAGGGCAGAGTCCACAGAAAGAAGTACGGCCCAGTCGATAGCGACACAAACAGAGCAGCAGCAGCCATCAAGCACAGAACGAGATCCAGCATCGCTGTTGTAGCCATCTCTTTTCGCTTCGCCGCCAACGCGACCATACACCCAACCAGCACTGAAGAAACTAGGCGCCCGATCTCAATCCCGGTGGAAGCAAAAAATACGTAAGCATTAAAGTGATGGTCGAAAACCCGGTATCGGGTGAGGACTGCGAATATTGTTTTCTCGGTTAGTACGCCCGCGAACCTGTGCAGGAAAAGACCGCCCACCACCACAGCGGCGGTCCACCACGGGCTCACAAGCAATCCGGAGCAGGCGAGATGGGCGACGGTTTTCACGGTGTGCCGCCAGTACCAGCTGCGAGCTACTGAAAGTCCTGATTTTGACGCGAGCTGAAGAAATTCCTCGAGCAGATCTCCCAGGATCGCTTCCGCCTCTTCGGCGGGGGCGAATAGATTGACAAGCCAGGCGGCACTGCGCGGCGGGCGAACGGAATGTGCTCGGGATGTCATGAGTAGATCGGGATGAGATCAAGGCCTTCGGTCATGCTCTGGAGTGCCCGTTGTGTGCGGCTCACCGCAGCCACTCCCTTGGGGGTGACGCGAAAGAATCGTTTCGAACGTCCGCCGCGCTCTGGCGTAGGATCGCCGCGGCGGGACTTTACGTACCCTTTTGTCTCCAGACGATCAAGGGTGGCATAGACAGCACCGATTGAGACATCTCGGCTCGTACGGAATTCGATTTCCTGCCGGACCGTGACCCCATACGCTCGATCTTGTAGGCGCAGAAGCGCCAGGACAACCACGTGCTCGAATTCGCCGAGGTAGTCGCGTTCAGGCATTACCTATACAATATAGATTAAATCATCGCGGGTCAACCAATCTTCCTTGGGGACGGTCTACTAAGAAGGCATCGCGTTGATTGGCGGTGTTGGGTCTAGCCGCCGGGCCCGTCATTGGTGACGTACTGCTCGAGTGAATCCAGTTCGTGGCTGAGATCGTCGATGCGTTGCTCCAACAGGTTGCGGATGGATAGCATGCCCAGCAACTTGCCGGAATTATCGACTACCGGCAGATGACGAAAATGCCGTTCCAGCATGATGGCCAGTGCTTCGCCCGGCCGCGTGGATATCGTCGCCAGCTCGACCGGAGTGGTCATCAGTTCCCGCACCGGTGTCGCCTCGGGATCACGGCCCGTCAGGGAGAGCTTGCGCAAGACGTCGCGCTCGGAAAAGATGCCTGCTACGCGGCCTTCACGGTCAACCACGCCAACGGCTCCGACGTGGCGGTCGAGCATGAGGCGAATGGCGTCGGCGGCACTGACCTCGACTTGCACAGCAGCAACATCGGCATCGCAAAGTTCCAGGACGCTCATCAGAGACTCCTTGGTACGGGCGCTCGACGATCACGGAGAATTCCGCATTATGACCTGCGCGACGCGAGTGTCAAGAAGATTCATCAGACGGCGTTGTCCAGCTACTTTGCCTCCTTTGCGGTCCTCTTTGCGCACTCTGCGGTTATGGCTTTGGGGTGGCTTACACAACGTCAAAGTCTTTACCGCAAAGTGCGCAAAAAGGACCGCAAAGGACGCAAAGAAATTCCCCGTCATTTAACTTCGTTCTTGAACACACCACCATCCTTCATCACGAATGTCACGGCTCCCAGCACGTTGATGTCCCGCAGCGGATCGCCATTTACGGCCACGATGTCGGCGTAGGCGCCCGGGGCCACTATACCGATCTGGCCGGTCATGTCGAGCATGTCGGCGGGGCGGGAGGTGGCGCTCTTGATGATCTCCATGGGCGTCATGCCGAACTCGGCCATGCGCGGGAATTCCTGGGCGATCGGTTCCGTCCACGGGATGCCGCCGATGTCGGTGCCGAAAACGATTTTTACTCCTGCCTTCAGCGCCTTCTGGAACGACACTCCATGGTCAGAGGCGCGTTTACGATCGCGCTGACCGTTGGGCGTGTCGGCTGGGGCCCAGTCGTGATAGTAGGGTGCGAGGGTGGCGCAATACCATGTGCCTTGTTTCACCATCTGCGCAATCTGCGCGTCGGTGATTTCGAGGCCGTGCTCGAGCGAGTCGCATCCGCCGTCCAGGGCACGCTGCAAGCCGATTCCGTTGTAGGCGTGGCAAGCTACCTTCTTGCCCCAGCCGTGGGCTTCGTCCACGATCGCCTTCAGTTCTTCTACGGTAAGAGTGGGCTGGGAAACCAGTTCGCCATTCTTTCCCACCCAGGAACGATGCGTCATGTACACCTTGATCCAGTCGGCGCCGTGGTCAAGCTGTTCGCGGGTCGCCTTGCGCGCTTCGACCGGACCATCAATGATCTGCGCGCCCTTGGGCATCACGAGTTCGGGAGCGTAGCCTTCGAGGTTGTAACCACCGGTGGTAGAAATCGCGCGGGTGACGACGAACAGGCGCGGCCCAGGGATGTAGCCGCCCTCGATCGCCTCCTTGATTCCGACGTCCCCGTAGCCTGCGCCTTCCGTCTCGAGATCTCGCAGCGTGGTGAAGCCCTGTTCCAGCGCGCGCCGTGCCGCAACCGTCGCCCGCGCCGCGCGAAAGGCCAACGGATATTTCAGGATGTTGGCGTCGTAGCCTCCCTGCGCCGGGTCTTCTCCCTGCAGAAAGATATGCGTGTGGGAATCAATCAGGCCAGGCAATACGGTAGCGTGCGAGAGGTCGATGGTAGTTACGCCCGCAGGAACCTTCGCCGCGGCAGCGTCCGAAACACTTTCGATGCGGTTGCCGCGGATCACGATGACCTGATCGCGGCGAGGCTGGTCGGACTTACCGTCAATGAGCACGCCCGCGCGTATAACCGTGACGGCCGGCGCAGTCTGGGAATGGAGGGATGAGACGAGTGACAACGCAACGATCAGGCTGAGTAGAGAGCGCATGTCCACCTCTGGTCTTTAGGGTGGGCATGATACATCAAGTCAATGCGTGTGGGGCGGACACTCTTGTCCGCCCCACACGGCATCAACCTATGACTGCGTCGGCTTCGATCTCCACCAGCATCTCTGGACTTATCAGCGCGCTTACCTGCACCATCGACGTCGCCGGGCGGATCTCGCTGAAATACTCGCCGTGCGCCTTGCCGATTTTTTCCCACTCGGCAATGTTGATGACATACATCCTGGTGCGCACGACATCTTTCATCGCCGCCCCCGCCTTCGCCAACGCTAACTCGATATTCTTCAAAGTCTGTATGGTTTGCGCGCGGGCGTCGCCCACACCCACGACTTTGCCGTCCGGGCCTGTGGCCGTCGTCCCCGACACGTGCACGTAAGAGCCAACCTTGACTGCACGAGAGTAACCGACAATGGGTTCCCACTGTACGCCGCTGGAAATGTTGGTGCGTTCCATTTTGCCTCCGCAAGTCATTGTAATTGGTCGTGAACCACCGGAATTAGCAGCCAATGGCGTCTTCTGCCAGCAGATATCTACAGCAAATCAGGCATGAAACCTTTCGATCGCGGCGGGGTTCTAAGTAAATAGGAAATATCGATTTGTCTGACTTACAAAAGTCACTTGCCTTGGCCAGCCAGCTGAGGTTAAGTAGGACAATCGGAGTGCTGTAACGAACCCCGCGTCACTCGGGGTTTTTAAGGTGGAGGTGAGATCCAGAATGATTCCGGAATCGCATCCCTTGCAGCAGTTGTTCATCGAGCTCGTGGGCCGGCACTATGCGGAAGAGATCGGACTGCGCGATCCCCAGATCGTGAACTATGTCGCCCACCTGATGGCCGAGTTCTGCGATGTCGAGGAGTTGTTCCGGATCCGCAACACTGCGGGCCAGCCCCTGACTGATGTCGGCGAAATGCTGGTGGAATCGAATCCCGTGTTCGGTCCCGCACCTTCCTTTGACCGCGAGCGCCAGGTGCGCAAACACATCGGCGACTACACTCTCTTTTTTACCGGCATGTTTCCCGAGAGCATCAACCACTTCCGTTTGCGCCGCAACCGCATGGAAAATTTCGTTGACTGGATCAAAGCGGGCAAGGAAAGCTACTACATCGTCTCCAAGTTCGAGCACTTCGAGTACGCCAAAGTGGCGCCGCTTTTCGCCAATCTCTCGCAGAATTTCGAACAATGCGTGTACGGGCTCAACCTGGTGAAGAACGAGCTGCAGGAGATGCAGCATCCGCTGGTGCAGCGCGCTACTGATCTGCTGATGTAAAGTCCCCTTGTCATCCCGAGCGCGGCTCGAGCCGCGCTGGCGCGGTGAGAGCAAGTCGAGGGCCCCCTACCCGGTCGCAGACTCATCAGCTTATAGGGGTCCTTCGACTGCGCAAGACGTTTCGCAAGCGAAACATCTTGCTCCGCTCAGGATGACAGCAGGAATATTTCTGGGATCCTTGCGACTCTCTCAGACTCCAGCGGCTTGACCCTTGCTCAATTTCTTGTCTGACTTCGCGGCGTACATCTGGTGGTCGGCGCCATCGAGCAGGTTGTCCAGAGTCTTGCCTTCCGTCCACTCTGCCACCCCGATGCTCAGGCTTAGTTCGAATTTTTCCAGGTGCCCCGCCCGATTCCAATCCGCCAGACCGGCTCTTACTCTTTCGACGACATGACGGGCATCGGCGCAGGAGGTATCCGCCAGAATGATGAGGAACTCGTCGCCACCATAACGAAACACCGCGTCCGATCCGCGCACGGAATGCTTCAGCAGCGCCGCCGTGTTGGCCAGCACTACGTCGCCGGTCAGATGTCCGAAGCGGGTGTTCACGGTTTTGAACTGGTCCACATCAATCAGCATGAGGGTGAGCGGCTTGCGCGAACGCCGGGCCTGGCTCATGAACCGGCCAGCCATCTCGTCGAGAGAGTGACGGTTGTAAATCTCGGTCAACGGATCAGTAAACGACTGCTGCTGCACCAGTTCCTGCTGAATGGTTCGCGAGATCAGCTCTTCACGCAGGCGGCGAATTTCCATGCGCCGGGAGACCAGGTAGGTGTTAAGTAGAGTCAGCAACACCACCAGCCCGAGTACCAGGGGACGCGATACGGTGATCTCAAAGTGGATGTTGCCTTCCTTGAGGAAGGCGGCAGGAAAAAGTACGGCGCAGAGCCCGGCGCCGACCAGCAGGCCGGCCAGGGAGATGATCACCCACAGCTCTCCATCCCGCTTTTCCAGCTGCGAGAGCTGTTGGCTGACCCGCGCCAAGACAGTTTCTGTTTGTCTATGCATTACGCCCAAGCGCTTCGAAAATTGCGATCTAGCGTGACAGTTTAGCTTTTTCTAATGTTTCGCGCCCCGGTACGAAAGTAATGAATAAAAAGGAAATTGGGCCATGGAGATGACCTCCAGTCAGTCTCGTGTGGGACGGACACTCTTGTGCGCCGCTTTTGAATTGGACTGTTATGGCTGCCTGGATAACGGCAATCAAGATCCAAAAACAAAGGCAAGATCAAAAGCAACTTCAAAAGCGGCGGACAAGAGTGTCCGCCCCACACGTTTGGTGGTTGTCTATGCCCTATGCGAAACTGTTGACTTCCCGAGGGCCCTTAGCTCAGCGGTTAGAGCAGTGGA
>CAWEZS010000012.1:0-357358 GCA_963813645.1 Terriglobia bacterium | reverse complement strand
CGGCCGTGAGCCTCCAATCGGCGCCTAGTCGAACGGGCTGATCAGGCAGGCAACGCTGGCGTTGCTGCTTTGCCGAGTCATTCGGCTCTAGGCTCGGGGCCTGGCTGGCTGGAGGGAATCGAGCAGGAACGGCTGCATCAATGTAAGGTTCGAAATTCAGTGTGTTGGCGGTAGGGGACGGACTGGCGGCCCCTGCCGGGCTGACATTGCATCCTCCTCAGATACCTCACGGAATTTCTTCTTCGCGGGGGGCCCCATCAAACTCGGCGAATTCCGTTGAGACAACATATGCCGCACGCATATTTTTCAAGCTTTAGCATCGTCGGCAGGAACTACTAGCTGCTTATCGATTTCTCGTGTTTTAATTCGCCCGCCCAGCGCACCGCCTGCCCGGTGCTGCGGGCTAGGCTGAGCGTACGTGCAATCGAGTTTGGTTTCTTTCAAATTCCTATCAGAAGCGTCGGAGTCTACTGAAATCCCACAGCTGCGGCGCCACGGCGGCGAATATCTGAAGAAATCGTGCCTACCGAATTGCACGTTCCGTTGGAGAGCTTGGAGGTTCTCCAGCTCAGCGGCTTCATGATTCTTGGATCGAATACCCTCCGAGCGTAGCATCGGGCACAAGAACAGTGTCCCGGCCTAAGACAATTCGCACTTTTCGCTGGAATTCAATATTTCCGTTAGGTTCCCGAGAGCATGTGATGTTCTTTCCGGCTACACTCGCCAGTGAGGAAGAACGCCAACAAGGGCGGTTCGGGAGCACGCTGACCTCTCAGGTCGGTTCGAGTACGAAAAATTGCGAAAACGACTGGACCTACGGTCCCGAAATCTGCAAAGAAGATCGGGAAGCAGTCGTCCTGCCCCGCGATCGCGAGCAACCTTCCGCGCTGGCCGCTCCCAAACTCGCCCAATATGGATACGGAAATGACAACGAGAGATTGGGCCAGGTCTTCCGGGAACTAAGGCCCAGAAGTTTGTTCGGCAGCCCCGGCTCGTGATAGGCAAAGGCAGCGAAAAGTTCTCGTTCCTCGTGCTGATGAAGGCGGGCAGGCGGGTCCTCGAGAAGTTGCGCCGGCAGTCGTCGCCGTAAACGTTCTACGCAAGACCTGTGAAGCCGCAGGAAGCACGCACGACGCAGCCATCTACCGCATATACCAAGCCGCCCTTCGAAGCAATCGGAGAGCAGGACAATCGCAACCGGCGATGGCGACAACCATACTCCATCAAGATCAAACTCATCGGTTTCGACTACGTGTTTGCTGTCGCGAGCATCAGTACCTGGCCATGGAAACCGAGAAACTGGACTACTTTTCAGGCGGGCTGGGAATCGATCGCAGCTACTTGCCTGGGCCCGTTTACCCTCGAAAAACGGCCGGACCAAGACGGCCCGATACTTCGTGGACAAGTTCCCGCTCTTCTTCTCTCGGGCGCGCCTAGCGCGGCGCATGCTGTGGTCTGTTTTGCCACATCGACGGGGAGCCATCGGGCTTCGACACTTACCGGCTGCAGTACAGAGATCATTCGCTCGGCTGGCTCGTTCCGGGGGTGTACGTCGCAGCGGATGAGTCCATGTCTGCGAAGGCGGAGAGGATTTTCTCCTCCCTGTTCGGGTGTTCCGGCACGGGTCCGAACGGCATCCCCATCGATCCGGAAATCCCGCGACGGCTGGATCATTTTCACGATCGCGACCTGTTAGAGCGACGGCAGACGGCCTCATTCGACAAGCGCCAGCTGGACCAACTCAGCGATGAGTTAAGGGAGTTCCGAGGGTCGAAGTATGAAGCCCAGTACGCCATGGGCAGCAGCATGGGGAGGCGGCTGTTCTCAACGCAATGGGCATCGCGGGACGACAGTCGAGCTCGCTCACTACCTATCTGCTGACTACGGATCATAGGCTCTTCGGGGACCTCTGGCGAATGATGCCAGCATGAAAAGCCGCCCGATCAGCGGACCATTCCCATAGTTGGTTTGGTCCGGATGGGTTCCGCTGAACGGTCCGCCTACTGTCATCGATAAACAGATGCGAAAAAACGAATTCCGAAAGGAGCCACGGTCTCGAAAGCACAGCCCGCGAGGTCATGAAAAGGGCGGGAGCGACCCCGGTTTGTGCGGCCCTTGAGCCGCCACAAACCCGCTTCGTTCCTACCGTCACTCCGGGGGTCGCTCCCGCCCTTGAGGAACTGCTGTCAGTGATGCATTCCTCCAGTGATGAGAACTCAGAAAGCGCTGATAGAAACGCAGTGAAGTCAGGAGCGATAAACCATGACATCCTCATTCATTCCCCAAAGAATTAAACGAGCCAAGCAGCAGATCACGGTGAAGCTCTGCCAGGACCAGCTCGCCACGCTTGACAAGTATGGCCGATTCATCGATGACAGCCGGGATTACATCATCAGCCAGGCACTGGAACTGGTATTCAAACGGGACAAAGAATTTGCCCGGTGGGTCGAGCAGTAGAGAAATGCTGGCAGCAATGTGGAACGCACGCTCCACAGGACTGAATCTGCTGGTTCAGCATCACTCTCTGGACCACAGCGGGATGAGAAAGCAAAGCGTCCTCGCACAGAAGTCGTGGGCGAGATGTAAACAGAATCAGCAGAGGCCAGTGGAGGATCGAGTCGTGAGGCGAGCGGTTGAGAGTGAGCTTTGTGGTGAGTGCAGCCGTGGGTCTGTATCTGTTTCGCAACTGGCCGTTTCCGGCTGAAAACGATCTGCTGCAAATCGTGCTGCTTCAGAAGCCGTATCTGTCTCTACGGAATCAAGTATGGCTTTGTTGCTATGCTGTTTTCAACACCGTACATCGCATTCTCAATCCTATTCTCATTTACATACATTTTTGTCATACGGCGAGAAAAGCAAATTGGGGCCACGCGGCTCGCACCATACCTTCTACCAGAAAGTCGTAACGAACTTTACCTAGTAGTTGGCGAGTTCCATCATCCCAAGTGTCCGCAGCCGGCGGCGAGTCCCCGGTGGCTCATTGTGCCCGAGCGTGGCCTTTTTACGGGGATCGCAGTCTTCGGCGCTGGGGATTTTCTGCATCCGAGGCGCTTCCCTCTGCGCGAAACCCGGTGGTCACCGTTGGCCGGTTTTGCCGCCGGTCGCCGTCCCCACGCACCCTCGCCCGCACTGCGATCCCGGCTACCTTCAGGTAGGCGCTGGCTGTTTCGCGACGGATGCGGGTGGCCTTCTGGATCTACCGTAGCGGCCATCCAAAACGGCCCGCCGTGTCTTGTCGCGCATCTTTTCCGACAGTGCATCTGAAAAATACTGATTGAATGCGCCGACGATATTGGCGGCCATCTTGCCTGCTGCTGTCTCGTCTATGTTGCTTTCGTATGTCGAACGTAGCAAGAGCGCTCAAATTGGCACCCTAGGCCGATCAAATGGCCGATAATTCATTGGCAAGCGCTTGATTTTATGATTGACTGGACTGCGCAGAAGCGCGGAACCCCTCGCTGGGGCGCGCCTGTATCGAAGTGATCCCCTTTGTTTGTTGCGAGATGCCCTAACAAAAGTGTTCTACAGGAGCGAGAGATGAAAACTCGAGCGGTTTCGGTTCTGTCCATGTCATGGCTGTTCAACCGAAGTGTGGTGGTGTTGATGCTTTGCTTGGTAACGGTCGCAGCTACCCAAGTGCAACCGCCGCCGCGCTACCAAGCGACTTTGGAATCGCTCAATCAGCATCCTCTTCCTCAGTGGTATGCCGACGCGAAGCTGGGGATTTTTGTTCACTGGGGCCTGTATTCGGTTCCGGGATGGGCTCCGCTGGTTCATCCCGAGCACGACTTTACCGCGCCCGATTACATCAAGAACAATCCTTACGCGGAGTGGTACCTCAACGTGATGCGCATCGACGGGTCGCCGACGCAGGCCTATCATCGCGAGCACTATGGCGCCGACTACGACTACTACAACTTCGCCCCCACCTTCGATCAGGAAATTAAGAAGTGGAGTCCCGACGCGTGGGCGAAGACATTTCGTGACGCCGGCGCTAAATACGTCGTGCTCACTACCAAACATCACGATGGATTTACTCTTTGGCCTAGCGCAACGCCTAATCCCAAGTTGCCCGTAGACCGGCAACATGCAACCCGCGATATCGTTGGCGAACTCACCACCGCCGTCAACCAGCAGGGTTTGCGCATGGGTCTGTATTATTCCGGCGGCTATGACTGGACATTCGTGCCGGGTCCGATTCGAACCGCGGCCGACTATCAACGTGTGAAACCTCAAAGCGAAGCTTATGGAAAGTACGCTGACGCGCAGGTGAGGGAACTGATCCAACGCTACCGCCCGGCTGTGATTTGGAACGATATTGACTATCCCAAATCGGGGCACCCGCTTGAACTCATGGCCGAGTATTACAACGCGGTGCCGGATGGCGTTGTAGACGATCGTTTTGGCGTGAAGCATTCTGATTTCAAGTCTCCGGAATACCAGGTTCTGGACAAGATCAGTCCGACAAAGTGGGAAGAATGCCGTGGCCTGGGAAGGTCATTTGGCTACAACCGGGCGGAAGGGGAAGCCGAAACCATCGCTCCCGATGAGCTTATCTATTTGCTGGTGGACATCGTCAGCAAGAATGGCAATCTTTTGCTTGACGTTGGCCCGGAAGCTGACGGGACCATTCCCCCGGTCCAGATGAAGCGTTTAGAGGCCCTCGGGGCGTGGCTCAAGCAGAATGGCGAAGCCATTTACGGCACTCATCCCTGGCAGACCGCGGAAGGTAAAACCTCCGAAGGCATTCCTCTCCGGTTTACCCAGAGTGACGCCGCAGTTTACGCTACGCTGCTGGGTACGCCGAAGACACCCGCGATTACACTCAAGTCGACTTCGCCCAAAGCGGGTACGCAGATCTCTCTGCTGGGAGAGGCAAAACCTTTGGTTTGGTCCCAACACGGCTCCGATATCGAGGTAACGCTGCCTATCACCCTGCCAGGACAGTATGCATACGTGCTAAAGATGGCGGGTCCTGTATCGGTGGCAGGAGTCACTCAGTAACCTGCTCCAGGAAACGAAGGCAGCCTGGTTCTCTCTATGTTCTATCCATCTTCTATGAAAGTGCGACGCTGAATGCAAGCACGAGTTTTGAAACTCGATCCCCGAGACAATGTCTTGATCGCGCTAGCCGACCTGAATCAAGGCGAACCCATACAGTTCGAGGGCAAGACTTACACCTTGGTTTCGAATGTGCCTGCGAAGCATAAATTCGCGACTGAGGACCTTTCTGTCGGCGATGAAGTAGTCATGTATGGGGTGCTGGTCGGTGCGGCCGTGAAGCAGATTCAGCGAGGCGAACGGCTGACCACAAGCAATGTTCAACACCATGCGAGTGCCTTCCATGAGCAGTCCAGCGAATACCACTGGACTTCTCCGGACGTTTCTCGTTGGAAAGAGCGCACCTTCCTGGGTTATCACCGGTCCGACGGACAGGTGGGTACAAGAAACTACTGGGTTGTGGTTCCGTTGGTGTTTTGTGAGAACCGGAACATCGGCGTCCTGAAACAGGCATTTGAAGAGGAGTTGGGTTTCGCGACGCCTCAGACCTATCGTAGGCAAGTAGCCGAGTTCGCGAAACTGTACCAGGAAGGCAGGGCAGAAGAGATACAGACGAGGGTTGCCGCGACAAACGGCGGGGATCCGCTACGGGCTCGGGTATTTCAGAATATCGACGGCATCAAATTCCTGCTGCACGAGGGTGGATGCGGAGGAACTCGAGAGGACGCCAACAATCTCTGTAGCCTTATCGCAGGTTACATCCACCACCCTAACGTAGCCGGAGCCACGGTGCTCAGCCTGGGCTGCCAGTCCGCACAAATCGCAACTTTGCTGCAAGAGATCCGCCGCCGTAATCCGGCTTTTAGCAAGCCCCTGTTCATTTTGGATCAGCAGCAAAGCGGTTCCGAATTCACCCTGCTTTCGGAAGCCGTGCGGAAAACCTTCATGGGCTTGATCGAGGCCAACAATGCCACACGCGCTCCCG
Source organism: Terriglobia bacterium (assembly GCA_963813645.1). Classification (GTDB taxonomy): domain Bacteria; phylum Acidobacteriota; class Terriglobia; order Terriglobales; family Acidobacteriaceae; genus JAIQFF01. Next base: position 351,372 of record CAWEZS010000012.1, on the reverse strand, counting down.
CCGGACTCTCGCACTTGTGTGTGGGCTTGAAGTGTGGCGGATCTGACGGATTTTCCGGGATATCGGCCAATCCTGCGATCGGGCATACAGCCGATCTCCTGGCTGCCCTGGGCGGAAGGACGATTCTGTCGGAGTTCCCAGAGTTGTGCGGAGTGGAGCAGAACCTCATTAACCGCAGCACCCACAAGGAGATTTCGCGTAGATTTGCCGAACTCATGCGGGCCTACGAGGCTCGTGCACGATCGGTCGGGTCCGGTTTCGAGATGAACCCTTCTCCCGGGAACATTCGCGATGGACTCATCACCGACGCGATGAAGTCTGCGGGGGCAGCCAAGAAGGGAGGGACCTCTCCTGTTACCGCCGTGCTGGACTACACTGAGCCTTCCACGGTGCCGGGACTGAACCTGCAATGCACGCCCGGGAACGACGTGGAGTGCGTCACCGCCCAAGTGGGTGCAGGCGCAAACGTGGTCCTGTTCACGACAGGCCTGGGTACTCCAACCGGGAATCCCATTGCGCCGGTTGTGAAACTTTCCACCAATTCCGTCCTGGCACAGCGCATGAGCGACATTATTGACATCGACACCGGCGGCATTGTGTCGGGAGAGGCTACGATAGAGCAGATGGGCGAAACCATCCTTGAATACGTGATCCAGGTTGCAAGCGGCGAGGCCCATACGAAGGCCGAACTGAAGGGTCAGGCAGATTTCATTCCCTGGAAGAGAGGCGTCTCGCTCTGAACGATCCTGACACTGGTTCCAGAAGTTTCCGCCTCGACGGCAAGATTGCCGTGGTGACCGGAGGAGGAAGCGGGATCGGGCGAGCCATCGCCCTCCGATTCGCGGCGCACGGCGCTACTCTCCGCGTCCTCGACATGAATGACAAAGATGCGGATGACACCTGCCAGCAAATAACCGCTGCCGGTGGCAGGGTGTCGGCCCACCGCTGTGACGTAACCAGCCAAGATGAAGTGAAGTCCATCTTTGGCGAGCTCTTCCGCTCCGAACACCTTCACATTCTTGTAAACAATGCCGGTGTCTCACACGTCGGTTCGCTGGAGACCACAACCGAAGCCGATTTCGATCGGATTTGTCGCGTGAACGTAAAGGGGTATTACAACTGCATGCTGGCATCGGTTGTATGCATGCGAGCGAGCGGCGGCGGCGTGATCCTTAATATGGCCTCGATTGCGGGTTCCGCCGGCATCTCCGACCGTTTTGCGTATTCGATGAGCAAAGGCGCTGTGATCGCCATGACGTATTCAGTGGCCAAGGACTATCTCGCCCACAACATACGCTGCAATTGCATCTCGCCGGCCCGGGTCCACACGCCTTTTGTAGATGGATATCTAAAAAACAATTACCCCGGATGCGAACAGGAAATGTTTGAAAAGCTATCCAAATCACAACCCATTGGACGAATGGCAGAGCCGGAGGAAGTCGCTTCGCTGGCTCTATTCCTATGTTCCGATGAAGCGTCTTTTATTACCGGAGTGGACTATCCGCTGGATGGTGGTTTCTGTAACTTGAGAGGCTAGACTATCCACCTGTAACTTCGGGAGAACAGATCCATGAATAAGAAATACCGAGTCTGGTTGAGCGCCGGACTCCTTGTCCTACTTTCTACGACCGGTGTTCCCGCGAGAGGGCAGACCGACCCGGCTAAACCGGCGACCTTCAAGGTAAAGATGGCGGAAGAGGCTTACAAGAACGTGCAGAGTTTGAAGGGCATCCCAGCGGATCAACTGATCCCCTCAATGCAGTTCATAACCTACTCCCTGGGAGTGGAATGCAGCTTCTGCCATGTGGAAGGAGCGTTTGAGAAGGACGACAAGAAGCCGAAGCAGACAGCGCGGAAGATGATGCAGATGATGTTCACCATCAATCACGAAAACTTTGAGGGTAAGCGCGAGGTGACCTGCTACTCCTGCCATCGCGGCTCTTCTCATCCGCTGGCCACGCCAATCATCACCGAAGCAGGGGCTCAGTCCGCGGCTGAGGACGTGCTAGACGACCACGGAGCAGCCCCTGCCGACGCGCCAACCGCAGAGCAGATTTTTACCAAATATGTCGATGTGCTTGGTGGCGCGTCAGCCATTGGAAAGTTGTCTACCCGAGTCGAAAAGGGGACCATCAGTCTCGGCGGGCGGCAGCTGCCGATCGACATTTTCAGCAAAACCCCGGGCAAGCGCATGACAATCATCCACCTGCCGAACGGTGACAACATCACTACGTACGATGGAACCTCGGGCTGGACTTCCGCCCCCGGGCGTCTCGTACATGACATCCCCGCGCCCGAGGCCATTTCGGCCCGGCTGGAAGGTGATTTGCAATTGCCGATACATTTTAAGGAATTGTCAGGCGATTTGAAGACCGGCAAGCCGGAGAAGATCGGCGATCGCGACGTGTATGTAGTTTCCGGCTTCAACGCCGGAGAGCCTATGGTGAGATTTTATTTCGATGAAAGTTCCGGTTTGCTGCTACGCATGTTGCGCTATGTTGATTCACCGTTGGGACGCAATCCAACACAAATCGACTATTCGGATTACCGTAACGAAGGCAATGTGAAGATGCCATTCCAGAGGACTATCGCCCGCCCGGGCACGCGCTTCACCATTCAGATCGAGGAAGCCCGGAACAACGTGGCCGTGGACGACACCAAATTCGCCAAACCGACAGCAGAACCAGAGCACCCGAAGCCGCCTTCGCCATAGCTCAGGCGGTTGCGCTTCATTCCAGGAGATCTGATGCACCCGATGATCGGCTGGGGAACCACGGTGGTGGTTCTTGCCGCCCTGTTGAACGGTAGTTTTACCGCGCCCATAAAGAAGATGTCCGGCTGGCAATGGGAGAACACCTGGCTATTATTTGCCTTCTCCGGACTCCTGGTATTCCCCTGGATGCTGACCCTCGCCACCGTTCCGAATCTGGAGGAAGTTTTTCGGGGAGCACCGTTCGCCACCGTGGTTCGAGTTGCGCTGTTCGGAGTGGCATGGGGGGTGGGCTCAGCCCTGTTCGGGCTCGGCGTCGCTCGCGTAGGCATAGCACTCGGGTTCGCTCTGATCCTCGGCATAACCGCGTCATTTGGGTCCTTGTTTCCATTGGCAATTCTTCATCCCGAACAACTCTCCGAGAGGCGAGGGCTGGCCCTGATGTTGGGAACAGTGGTCATGACGGTTGGGCTGGCCTTTCTGGCAAGGGCTGGACAGATCAGGGAACGTGACTCGGCCAAAACTTCCTCCGCTTCGGGCTTTGCTACCGGATTGGTAATTTGCGTCTTCTCCGGAATTTTCTCGTCCATGCTGAATTTCAGCTTTCTATTCGGGGACGAGCTAAGGTTGTGGGCTCTACATGCCGGTGCCAGTGCCGCCATGGCTGCAAATCCCATCTGGGCTCTGACGGTTACCGGCGGATTCGTCTCGAACCTTGTCTACTGCGTGTATCTTCTCAATCGAAACAAAACCTGGAGCGTCTATCGGGAACGCAGCTCGCTTGCCTATTGGTTGCTCGGCATCTCGACAGGCCTGCTGTGGTTTGGTGGAACGATTCTTTACGGCGTGGGAGCGGCTTCGCTCGGAGCCCTGGGCGGGATAGTCGGCTGGCCGATCTTTATGATCCTGGACATTATCGTGGCGCTCTTTTGGGGTGCGGTTTCAGGCGAGTGGAAAAGCGCCAGCCGCCGCGCCCTGGCATACTGCTGGATAGGAATCGGCGTACTCCTGGTTTCAATTGGGATCATCTCCGCGGCAAATATGGTGTAGTCCTGCGCCTTCCCTCTCTTGGCCCAGCGTAGGAGCTACCGCTGGATTGCCATTGCCCGCTCAGGCTTAACCCCCTTCAGATCCGACGAGCAGCCTGGGGTTTGTGACGTCACGTACGTTCCGTTCTCAATCCGAACCGGAGCAACAAAATGCTGCTGCAGGTGAGGGATGCACTCGAGAAACAGAGCTTCGTGTCCCATGGCGATGTGATTGAACAGGACCAGATGCTGGTGGATTTGGCCCATGTCGCCGACGTGTGGCACTACTGGCAGTCCGAGCTTCCGCGCCAGCAAACTGACAGCGAGGAACTCCGAAATCCCGGCAACCCTGGTGCAATCCACCTGGACGAAGTGGACTGCGCCCGCCTGCATGAAGTTCTTGAACATGACGCTGTTAGGAACGTGCTCGCCTAGAGCAATCGGAACGGGAGCGATGGCCTCCGCGAGTTTCTTGTGGGCGTAAACATCATCCGGATGGGTTGGTTCCTCGATGAAATAGGGTGAAACAGAGCGTAGAGCCTGGCACATTTTAAGCGCCGCCGGAAGCGTCCACTGCTGGTTGGCATCGACCATGACCAGCGCGTCTGGCCCCGCTATCTCTCGCAGCATGGACGCGCGCCGCAAATCGCGTTGCTCGTCATGCGATCCCACCTTGAGCTTGAAGGCGCGAAACCCGCAGCTCATCGCTTTTTGCGCCAGATCCTTTATCTGGTGATCTTCGTAGTTGAACCAGCCGACGGATGTGTCGTATCCCGGATAGCCACGTTGCAAAATTTGCTCCCGGTCGCCACGTCCAGCAAGGTGATGGTGAAAAATGGCCGTAGCTTCTTCACCAGTGAGAACGTCTTCCAGATAACTCAGATCCAGAAGATTCACGAGTTCCCGAGGGCTCAGATCAAGGAGCAGTCGCCACAAAGGCACGCCACGCGCCTTGGCCCACAGATCGAAGCAAGCATTGGTGAGCGAAGCGAGCGCAAGGTGAATTACACCCTTTTGCGGTCCGAGCCACCGCAGCTGCGGGTGTTGTGCCAGGCGCTGCGCAATGGCCCCGAAGTCCGCCATCAGTTCTTCAATTTCCTGCCCCACCAGACCCTTTCCCAGCAATTCAATCGCTTCACACACCAACTGGTTGCCCTGGCCGAGGGTAAGCGCAATCCCCGTACCGTAGAGGCCACCATTACTGGAAAGGAGAGTTGTGGCAAAGGCGTACTCGGACCCGGAGTGCACCGCATCGCTTCCCGCGCCCGCATGCAGAGGGAATCGCGCGTCTCTCGTTTCCAACGAAATGATTCGATGTTCCTTCATGATGCGCTATCAAAGCCCGTCTTCATTTTTCTAGTTTTAACCCGCCGGGTAACTCCCTGGCCAACTTACGCGAATATCGAATATAGTGAAGGTCATTTGATTGGAGCAATGTTTCTCGGTTTCAATCTGGCATTTTCGTCGCCTCTAAAGGGCGAGCGGACAACACGAAGTGACGGGATGGTCCATGAAACGCTATGGTTCATTGATCGGGCTGAGGCCGGAAGCTCTCGACGAGTATAAGAGATATCATGCCGCAGTATGGCCCGAGGTGCTGGCCATGATCCAGAAGTGCAACATCCACAACTACTCCATTTTTCTGAAGGATGGGTTGCTGTTCAGCTATTTTGAGTACCACGGAGCAAATTATGACGCCGACATGGCACGAATGGCTGCTGATCCCAAGACGCAGGAGTGGTGGGAGATCATGAGCCCAATGCAACGTCCTCTTGAGACTCGGGGGAAGGGCGAGTGGTGGGCCAGCATGGAAGAAGTCTTTCATGTCGATTAGCTGCCCGTCACGACGACGCGCCCTCACGCTTTGACATATCCCAAGAATCCGCTCGCATCTCTTTGACATAGGCGTGGCCGAAGGGTCCTTCCGGCCGGAGTTTAGCCTCGTCGATTCGAGTTCCATCAGTTTAGAGTGACCGCCAAAGCGTGGTACATTACCCAAACCTGTGTACGACAATTCTCAAGAAGACGCCGGCCAGCCACGCGGCTTGCTGAAAGAAAATATTGCTGTGCGTTTGCGCGAAGAGATTCTTGCGGGGAGAATTGCGCCCGGGGAGAAGATTGTTGAAAGTCGATGGGCTCGCCAATACGGAGTGGCGCAAGTCTCGATCCGGGAAGCCCTCAATATCCTGACCACGGATGGCTTTGTAACTAAAGGGCATGGTCGCAGCGCGCGCGTACTGAAGCTGGCCGATCCGGACATTATTCACATCTACCAGGTTCGCGGTGCCCTTGAGGGGCTGGCGGCGCGAATTTTGGCTCAACGTCGCCTTCCACTCGACGACTTGGAAGCCGCCCTCCAAGGAATCGAGGAGGCGGTGCAAATGGGCGACCTCCGCAAGGTGGTGGAGAGCGTCCAGCGTTTTCACATTTGCCTGCTGGAAAAACCTGGCAATTCGTTTCTCGAGGAATACGGCCGCCGCTTGGTCATACCGTTATATGCTTTCACACTGATGCGTGCCCTCGCCAAAAACCTCGACACGAGCCCTTGGGCGAAACAACTGCCGCTACACCGACTGATCGTCGATGTGATCCGGCTCGGTACGCCACACGTCGCCGAGCAGACACTTATTCATGTGATTAATTCGTTCCTTGAGGCAGCACTGACTGTCTGGGCCCACTGAACGCGGAAGGTAGAAGGTAAGGGTAAGAGCCTGTGTTACGAGGCCTGGCGGGCTCAGCCGATCAACCGAGGTTCTAAACTCAGGAGAGAATAAAGAGGGGACCAGTGAAACTACCGTTTTATTGCGATGATCCCTCCCAGAATGCAAGCCCCCGCTTCTCCAGCCGACGCGACTTCCTCAAACTCGCTCTGGCCGCGTCCTCGCTGCCACTGTTGCCCAACTTCGGATTCGGGTCTGTCTTTAATGACGAGCGCACGGCGTGGTACCGTGCCGCCAAATTTGGCATGTTCATTCACTGGGGGCCATACTCCCTCGCCAGCGTGGAGGCCTCATGGCCCATCATGGTTCCCAAGCCCGGCGGAATCACCGAAGCCGAGTATCGCGAGTTGCCCAAGCGGTTTAATCCAACGAAGTTCGATCCATACTCCTTCGTCGATCTTGCCCGCGCCGCCGGGCAGCAATACATGGTGTTCACGACCAAGCACCACGACGGCTTCTGTATGTTCGATACGGCGTACACCGATTACAAAGTCACCAACACGCCCTACGGCAAAGATATCGTGGCGCAACTGTCCGCGGCTTGCATGGAACGAGGCATGCCTCTGGGGTTCTACTATTCGCCTCCGGACATGCACCATCCAGCGTTTCGCGACACTTCCAAGCTGGCGGCCGAGAACTGGAATGGCGAACCCACGCGTCCGGAGTGGCCTCTCTACCTTGATTACATGCAATTGCAATTGACCGAACTGCTGACCAAGTACGGTCCGGCGGTATTGATGTGGTTCGATGGCTTGCACCATCAGGAGAAATACGGTGGCATCCGATTTCTCGACCTGATCCGTCACTTGCAGCCCGCCACACTGGTAAACGATCGAATCGGGGTGCCGGGAGACTATCAAACGCCGGAGCAGTTCATCCCCGCCGGGATCCCTACCAAGGGGGTTCGGTTTAATGCCGTGGACACAAGCATTCAGCAACAGTTGAAGACGACAGTTCCCAAGCCGGAAGATTTTCAGCTATGGGAGACGTGCATGACCATCAACAATACCTGGGCTTACAACATGCACGATCGGGAATTCAAGTCGGCGCAATTTCTGATTCGAGGTTTGGTAGAAGTAGCCAGCCGGGGCGGCAACTTTCTGCTCAACGTGGGTCCGCAACCTGACGGCATCATTCAGCCCGAGTTTCAGGAGCGCCTGCGAGCCATTGGCGACTGGCTCTCGGTCAATGGCGATTCCATCTATGGCACAACCTATGGCCCGGTACAGAGCATGGTCTCGGCCCGGACCACCGCAAAGGACAAGAGAGTCTTCGTTCACGTGTTCGACTGGCCGTCTTCAGCGTTTGTCATTGAGGGGCTCGATGCCAAGGTGATTTCAGCACATTTGCTCGCGACTGGGCAGCCGTTGAAATTCCGGCAAACGGAAGGGAAGCTGCAGATCGACCTTCCATTCCACGCACCCGATCCGAACGTGAGCACACTTGCCGTGAATACCTTGTAATTGAAGCGGCCACAGGCCTGCTCCAGGGTGTGTCAGCCCTTCGGGCGTAGAATATAGGGCAACCAAGGAGTCCGTATGCCCAAGACTCTCTTACTGATCGTTCTCCTCGCCGGGGTAGCCGCATCGCAATCCCTTTCCGTGCCCCTGCCGGCAACAACGAACTCAGACACGGAATCGTCTAACGCTCCCCCTTTTCGCATAGCTCCTGGCACTTTCATATGGGCTGAATTTTCTAAATCGCTTGATGCCAGCAGAAATCGGGCAGGCGATCTTGTCGAGGCCAAAACCAGCGTCGATTTGCTGGCGCAGGGGAAGGTCGTACTCCCCCGGAATACGAAAGTGCTAGGGCACGTAACCGCGGTCAAGCCTCGCACCAAAGCCTCACCGGAGTCCTACATCGCCATCACACTTGATCGTCTAGTTCTTGAAGACGGCCGGGAGCTAGGAGTTCAGCTCGTAGTGCAAGCCATCGCAGGACCATTGCGCAGTCTTTTCGACGGCAAAGAGTCGACCGAAGAACCATCTGCCATACTGCCGCCCGTCGGGACTTCCGGGGTCCGGGCGACCACCATGGGCAATCCGGAGTTAGGACAAATTCCAGGAAGGCAATATCCGGCCCGGGCTCAGAACCACTCGGAAACGGTGCTCACGTCCATTCCAGGTTCCAACCGCAGAATCTTTTCTGCCTTGGGAACGGCTAGCCAAGGGGCAGTCGGGCTTAGCGGCACCTCTCTTACGAGCGTCGATCGAATCGCCACTATCAGCTCAAGTACGCAAAACCTGCATGTCTATAGTCTGAGCCAATTACTGTTGAAAACGCAGTAAAGAAGCAGCACCGTACAATTCTTGTGGCGATGCCACTCATGAAATCTATATTCCGCGACACCAAGTCAGCGCTATCATCTGTCCAGTTTGAAGATCTTCTCCATCAACATCCATTTCTCGCCCGGCGCTGCCTTAGGCAAGGGCTGCTGGAACTTCCACATAAGTTTTTCCCATTCTTGAACTTTGGGGTTAAGCCGGTCGGCGTTGGCTTTGGCTTCGAAGGAGAAGTGCTGGTTTACGTCCATGATCATGAACATCCTCGTACCGAGGAGGTAGATTTCCATGTCTTCGATTCCTGAGTCACGAATGCTCTTCGTGATCTCGGGCCAAGCCTGTCCCTGCGCGTGATACTGCTTGTATTCGGCGATCAATCTGGGATCGTCTTTTAAATCCAACGTCAGGCAATAGCGCTTTGTCATCAAATCCTTCCGGCGTAAGGTGGAATTGCATGACCGCAGCTCATAATGATGGCCAGCAGAGTATACGTTATCGTTTACTTTATCGTAAGACTCCTATATATCTAGCAGCGCCAATCTCACCCCGATACAAGGATTAAGGAGCTCTGATGATACTAAGAAGAAGCCACCTCTCCTTTCGCAGTCTTGTCGTCAAACTATTGCTGCTCAGCACCTGGGCCTTGCTTCCCGAAGCGATGCTGAGCCAGACCGCTGCTGATCCCACTGCCCCCACAAAATCCGCGGATCCGGCCGCCATTGACCAGGCATGGCAAGGAGCTAGCTCCAAGTACGAGGCCCAACGCTCCGCCATCCTCAAAGAGGTGGACCAGGTTAACCACGAAGGCCCTTATCGCGCTGACTGGGAGTCGCTGCAAAGCTACCAGGTTCCGGATTGGTACCAGGACGCGAAGTTCGGCATCTTCATTCACTGGGGCGTCTACTCCGTGCCCGCCTTCGGTAGCGAATGGTATCCGCGGCAGATGTACATTCAGGGCTCGCCGGAATACAAGCACCACATCGCGACTTATGGTACGCAGGACAAATTCGGCTACAAGGATTTCATCCCAATGTTTAAGGCCGAGAAATTCGATCCTGCAGCATGGGCAAGGCTATTCAGGGATTCGGGCGCCAAATATGTGGTGCCGGTGTTTGAACACCACGACGGCTTCACCATGTACGACAGCGGACTTTCCGACTGGACGGCGGTAAAGATGGGTCCACATCGCGACCTGGTTGGCGATCTGGCGAAGGCTGTCCGCGCCGAGGGATTGCATCTGGGGGCATCGTCCCACCGCGTCGAGCACAATTTCTTTTTAGGAGTGGGCCGTGAATTCCGCTCCGACATCAACGATCCGAAATTTGCGGCGTTCTATGGGCCGGCTCACACCTGGCTGGAGAATAAACGGCACACGCCGCTGGCGAATGATTTCACATATGTTTCCACGGAGTGGACCCATGACTGGCTGGCGCGCTCGGCTGAAATCATCCAAAAGTACCACCCGGATGTCCTCTTTTTTGACTGGTGGATTGGACAGCCCTCGGTGCGGGCGGACCTGAACCGCTTCACCGCGTTCTATTACAACTACTCGCTCAAGAGTGGCGGACCGGTAGGCGTGATCACGTACAAAGACTACGCCATGCAGGAGGACTCGGCGGTACTGGACATCGAACGCGGCCAACTCGCCGGCATTCGTCCGCAATATTGGCAGACAGATACCTCGGTCAGCAGCAAGTCGTGGGGCTATATCGAGAATGACACTTTCAAAACGCCGGAGTTCATCGTCCATCAACTGGTGGATGTGGTCAGCAAGAACGGCAACCTGCTGATGAACATTGGACCCCGCTCCGATGGGACGATTCCGGACGAAGTGCAGCAGGTGCTACGCGACGTGGGTTCGTGGCTGAAGGTAAACGGCGACGCGATTTACGGCACTCGTCCCTGGAAGATTTTCGGAGAGGGACCGACCCAGGTCGCCGAAGGTTCATTTAACGACACCAACACACAGCCGTACACACCCGATGATTTCCGCTTCACCACCAAGGGCGACGTCCTGTATGCCATCGAACTAGGTTGGCCGATCAAGCCTGAGGCGGTCATTCACTCCATTGGAACCGGAGCGGTTGGCGAGCGGACCATCGAATCAGTCGGGCTGCTGGGATCCGACGCGAAGGTTTCTTTCCAGACCAAGTCCGACGGTCTGCACATTCAGCTTCCTCGACAGGCTCCAGGCAAGTATGCCTACACGTTTCGGATTCGATTTGCGGGGAGTAAATAAGTTAAGAGCGGCGTTTATGGCTTCAGATCGGGCGCCGTCACTCAGGCCGCCTGCATTCCCCGCTCGCGGGCGCCGAAGAACGAGTACAAGGCGATAATGACGTACGCTGCCAGAGGCACCGAATACGCCAGCGCGATGCTGTGGAACTTCTCGGAAATCAGCCCCATTGCCGGCGTCAGCACAGCTCCTCCGATGATCGCCATCACGATCAGCGAGCCTCCGATCTTGGTGTTGGGCCCAAGTCCCTTCAGCCCCAGAGCGAAGATGGTGGGGAACATCAGCGACATGAAAAGACTGGTCAGGAAGATGGCCCATAGTCCCACCCATCCCGGATGTAACACTCCAATAGACACCAGCCCGACATTCATCACGGCATAGGCGCCCATCAGTTTGTTGGGTGCGATAAATCGCATCAGGTACGCGGAAACAAATCTCCCTATGCCAAAAGCGGCCAGCGTGCCAGTCAGGAAATAGCCTGCAACTTTTTCCGGCTGGTGGGTGAAATCCTGCACGTACTGAATGAAATAGCTCCAGGTGCCGACTTGTGCGCCCACGTAGAAAAACTGCGCCACCACCGCTAGTAAGAAATGGGGATAACGGAACAGCTCACTGAAGCGGCCGTGGTCTTCCTTGCTGTTCTCATGCTCGCTCTGGATGGCGGGGAATTTTGTCCGCCAGATCAGGAAAGCCCAAAAGAGGGTGATACACCCGAGAACGAGGTACGGCGTGATCACGCGCAGGGTTTCCGTCCGCAGATATGCTGGATAGGTCCCAGCAGACTGTTGAATAGCGATTTGGGCGGGTGTAAGTTCGACGCCGGAGAAAATGAAGGTCGTCCGATCAACGCGCCTGAGATCGCGCCAAACGGATTGAATGCCTGGGAGAAATTGAGACGCTGTTCTGAAGTTGCTGGATCTCCGAGCTGGGCGATAAAAGGGTTCGACGCCGTCTCGAGAAACGACAAACCGCTGGCAATCACGAAGAGCGCGCAAAGAAAGTATCCGTATTGACCCATCAAGGCTGCCGGCCAGAACAGAAAGGCCCCGACGCTATAAAGTAGCAGGCCGATGATGAATCCGGCTTTGTATCCAGCTTTTCTCATCACCAGGGCGGCCGGCATGGCCAGCAGGAAGTAGCCCATGTAAAAGGCAGACTGCACGAGACCAGCCTGAAAACGGGAGATGGAGAATGACTTCATGAACTGCCGGATCAGCACATCGTTCAGGTTGTTGGGAATGCCCCACAGGAAGAACAGGAAGGTGACCAGGATGAACGGGACGAGTTGTCCCGCCGGGAAAAGATGATGCGTTCCACCCCACTAACACCTCCGGCACTGCCACTTCCGGTCTTTACTGCATTGCTTGGAATTGAGACCGACATAGCTGATCCTTAAAATCAAGATTGGTGAATTTGGAAGGATGCCCGGTTATGTCATCCGCTGACTGGACGCGCGGACCACGAGTTTGGATCCCAGAAGGATGGTCTTGGGAGGCGCCTTTGACCGGCTTTTAACTATACTGAGCGCCAATGTTGCCGCGCTTGCTCCCAGACCGTCGCTGTCCTGATCGATGCTGGTAAGAGGCACCCGCAGGAGATCGTCGTAGTGAAGATTGCCACAGCCTACAACTGCCAAATCCTTGGGAATCTTTAGACCTGCTTCCAGGATAGCTCTCATGGCCCCCATGGCAATGGGATCATTGCCGCAGAAGACACCGTCGGGCCGGGGATCGCATGACAGCAACCGCTTCATGCCTTCGTAGCCCGAAGTGTCACCGGAGTCATCCATATGCGCACGTGCCACCAGGTACTGCGGCGCGAGACTTAGACCATGTTTCGCAAGCGTCATCGAATATCCCGCCTTCCGGTCGAGGGCTGTACTTACTCCAGAGCCAGCGATATGAGCAATGGTCTTGCATCCAATCTCAATTAAATGGGTGGTTGCCTGTATCCCCGCGGTGACGTCGTTAATGCCCACAAAATTCGCCTCCAGACCGGGAATTTTGCGGTCCAAAAGGATGTACGGCACATTTTGGTCTTGTATTCTTTGCACGCTATCCGCGTTCGATTGGGTTGAAGCCAGGATAAGCGCATCCACACGGCGCGCCAACATTTGATCAATCTCGCGTATTTCCAGCTGTGGATCGTCTTCCGACGAGGAAATAATCAAACCGTACTTTTTCGATCTAATTCCGGCGGAGATTCCTTTCGCTATTTGGGAAAAGAACGGATGAACCAGGTCGGGAACGATCAAGCCGATCAGGTTTGTGCGACCTGTGAGCAAGGCCCGCGCCGCAGGATTGGGTTGATAGTTGAGTTCCTTCACGCGCTGCTGTACTCGTTTGCGAGTCGCTGCGCTGATGTCGGAATGATTGCGCAATACTTTGGAAACCGTGACAACAGACACGCCCAAGTCCCGCGCAATGTCTTTCATCGTAATCGCCATAAGCTCTACTCAACGATAGGTTTTTATCTTGTTTCGCCCGCCGAAAAACCGCAGCCGCGAGCGAATGCAAAAGCTGTGGCCGGTAATGCCAGGGTAGCCCGCCACGGAAGCTACTTCCCGGACGGACCCATACTGTATAGCACAACTCCGTGCACTGGCAGACAGCTGCCGTCCGCACCATGCAGTGGCTGAGTTTTGACGAGTCCTCGGATCTGGCGTCAACCTTCGGGACTGTTGACCATGATTCTCAGCTATACTGCCGCACGGCACGCTATGGCATCTCCTGGGAAGACTCGTCTTGCCGCCACACGATGCGGTTTGGCGCTGGTATTTTTTCTCTTCGTCCAGCCTGCGGCTGCAACCGGGAACCAAGCCAAAATCAAGGTCCTTATTGTGGACGGCTTCAGCAATCATGACTGGCGCCAGACAACGGCATTACTGCGCGGAATTCTGGAACCGTCCGACTTGTTCACCGTATCAGTTTCGACGGCGCCGCCTACCGCCGCGTCTCCGGGCTGGGAGCAATGGCGACCGAAATTCAGCGACTACGACGTCGTCATCCAAACCTGCAATGACATTGGCGGCGGGCCTTCCTGGCCGCGCGAAGTTCAGATTGCTTTTGAGAAGTTCGTTCAGAACGGCGGCGGGGCTTTGGTTTTCCACTCCGGCAACAATGCATTTCCGGACTGGGCCGCGTACAACCGGATGATCGGGCTTGGCTGGCGCAAGAAAGAGCAGGGTGACGCGCTGGTGATCAAGCTCCGCGAAAGCGATAAACGCGAAGAGATTGTCCGCATTCCCGCCGGTGAGGGGGAAGACACCGGGCACGACGGCCGCTCCGATGTGGTCGTTCACCGTCTGGGCGACGATCCCATCCATCACGGCATGCCCCGCGCCTGGAAGACGCCGACGCTGGAAATTTATTACTACGCACGCGGGCCGGCGAAGGACATTCGCGTGCTCTCTTACGGATATGACAAACACACCGGCATGAATTGGCCCCTGGAATGGACCGTCCGCTTTGGCCGCGGCCGGATTTACAGTTCCACCTTCGGGCACGTCTGGAAAGGCGATGTCCAGCCCCCCAGTTTGCGTTGCGCCGGAGAACAAACGCTTCTCGTGAGGACGTTGCAATGGTTAGCGAAGCGCCGGGTTACTGTTTCTGTCCCGCCCGACTTCCCAACCGAAGCGGCGACTTCAATCCGTCCGGAGATTCGGATACTGGCGCAACCGTAAACCCCAGACTCTTTTATGGACGAGCCTTCTGGCGAGAACGATTCGCCCTATCGCTTGCGCCGGGCCAAGCCGCTGTTTGCAAAGGTCATGGAAAAGGAATATTCATCAAATCCTCCGCGAATGGGCGCATTTTTCTCGAGAACAGGCACGGCAGCGGGGATCGTTTTTCACATTGTCGGCGAACTCCATATTTCTCTATTGAGGGGAGAGCATGAAACTTACTCGGCGGGAATTTAACCGTACCCTGGCGCTTGGGGCCGGCGCGCAGTTCATCCCAAATCTCCACGCACAGACGGAACCCCGCAAGACCGGATATTGCATCGTCGGCCTGGGCCGCATTTCGATGCAGCATTTCATGCCCGCGATCAAAACGTTCCGCTAAGGCACAGGTCACAGCCCTGGTCAGCGGACATCGCGACAAAGCCGAGCGAATGGCTGCCGAATACGGAGTCCCCGCCTCCAGCATTTACAGCTATGACAACTACGATGCCATCGCCGGCAACCCCAACATCGATGCGGTTTACATCGCCCTGCCCAACAGCATGCACGCCGAATACTCCATTCGCGCTGCGAAAGCCGGAAAGCATGTTCTGTGCGAAAAGCCGATGTCAACCACGGTTGCGGAAGCGCGCGAGATGATCGCTGCCTGCCAGCGCGCAAAAAAGAAGCTGATGATCGGTTACCGCTGCCATCTTGAACCCGTGAATCAGCGGGCAGTCCAGTTGATTCGCAAGGGCAGGCTGGGCAAGATCCAGGCCATCGAAAGCGCATTTGGATTCAACATCAAGCCGAACGAATGGCGCACCCAAAGAAAAATGGCCGGGGGCGGTCCTCTCATGGACGTGGGGATCTACTCCCTCAACGCTTGCCGCTATCTTACGGGCGAAGAACCGGTGGAGATCGACGCCCATTCATCAGTGATCGATCACGATGGACGTTTCACTGATATCGAGGAAAACATATCCTGGACCATGACCTTCCCTTCGGGCGTTTTGGCCAGCTGTAATTCCACGTATGGAGCCGGCATGCCCGGTTCTTACCGGGTACACGGCTCGCAGGGAATGCTGCATCTGGAAAATGCCTTCAATTATGAAGGTCTGCTCTTACGGGCCGACATCAACGGAGCAGAGCCGTTCATGATGCCGTCTTCCAGTCCCGACCCTGCACACTTCGCGGCCGAAGCTGAGCATTTCGCCGAATGCATCCAGCAGGACAAACAGAACAAAGCGCCCGGTGAAGAAGGTCTGCGCGACATGGAACTGATGATGCGGATTTATGACTCGTGCAAAAGGCACGCGGGCTGAAGTGAGCTAGCTTGGCATAAGGAACAAGAAGGAGTTTCAGAACCTGACTTGTAATCAGCCTACGTGGGAATCGGTTGATCAACGGGCGACGCCCGCATGGTTCAGCGAAGCCAAGTTCGGCATCTTTATTCATTGGGGAACGTATTCCGTGCCGGCGTACGCGCCGGTGTTGCCGGGAAAGCTGGCATACGCCGAGTGGTATTGGCACTCAATGACGGAAGGAAAGAATAATCCCAAGGCAAACGGAGTCGAGACCGGCACGTGGGCGTTTCATCAGAAAGTGTATGGAGCCGACTACCCTTACCAGAATTTTGCGCCGCAGTTTAAGGCGGAGTTGTTCGACCCGGACCACTGGGCCGATGTATTCCAGCATTCAGGCGCCAAGTATGTCGCGCTTACTTCGAAACACCATGAAGGATTTGCTTTGTGGCCCAGCAAAGAGGCTTCAGCGACCTGGGGACGTCCGTGGAATGCGGTCGAAATCGGACCGCACCGCGATCTGCTGGGCGACCTCACCGACGCGGTGCGGCGCAAGGGTCTGCGAATCGGGAATCTACACCTCTACCTCCATTTCCATGGCTAACAATGCGCCCGGGGGTGGGCTGGCTGGCCGGCCGGGCCTTGGCAGTCAGGCGCAAGGCGCCGCCGGAGCGGATTTACACGCCGGCAATGCAGCCAGCACAGATAGCAGAGGGGCGTTGACTTCCACCAGCCAAGGCATAATCGGGCTGCCTAGCTTAACGTTGGCATCCGGAACGTTAATTACCTCCAGCACTAACAACATCCGACTGGAGGGGCAGACTCGGTTCTTGCTCCGAGTGAACGGTCAGTAAATCGTGAACGGCAATCATTTCGCCGGCCCTGCCGCCTGGGCGCGAGCGAGCATTTGCCGCATGAAAGAGTCCTCGGGGAAACGCGCGACGTAACGCTCCAACGCCGTCCGCGCGCTGGTGAATTCCTTCAGCTCGATCAGACGAACGATCAATGTTTTTTGTACCGCGGAATTAAATGGATCAAGAGCGATTGCTTTTCGCAGTACCACCGCCGCTTCGGCCGAGCGATCCAGTTTCACCAGGGCATCCGCCAGTTCGGTGTACAGGACGGTTTTTGAAGGGCCAGTCTCCAAAGCGCGTTGCAGATGTGTAGCCGCATCCTCGTACTTCCCCGCCTGCAAGTCCCGGGTTCCCGTCGCAGCCAGCACGAGCGGATTGCTGGGATCGGTTCGCTCCAGTTGGTCGAGCACTTCAAAGTAGCGCTTCAAGTATTCCGGATGTTGTTCCGCCAATTCGCCGTACACCTGCAGCAGAACCAGCGGTGGCGGCGTCGTGTCTTTTTGTCCTGGTGCCGGATTCAGATGGATCAGGTCCGGTAAGGCGGCGGTGGTTTGCTGAAAGGCGGCCTCCGGAAACGATTCATCGGGCCGGCTGAGAATCCGATGATTCGTAATGCTGGAATGCGAAATTTCCTGCACGTCCCGTTTTCGCATGTGACAGCCGGCGCAGTCATCGGCGGGCTGCTGGTGCTGGCGGACGTCCAAAGCCAGGGTGCAGCTCTTGTCGCTATGGCAGGTCATGCACTTGGCTCGGAAGTACGCGGGTGCTTCTTCCCGGGAAGGCTCGACGTGAGGATCGTGGCAGCTGATGCACCCCAACTTTCCGCCACTCGCGCGGTAGCACTTGCTGAGCGTCATGGAGTAGTAGTGTTCAAGCAGGTCCGACTGGGGCGGCGATTCGCGCTTTGGAGGAACCATCAGGATCGATAGCGTGTTGTCCAGCGGGGTTCCGGGACGGAAGTCCTTGAAGTCCTTGCCTGGTTTAAGCACCCGCACGTCGCCGGTCTGATGGCACGACATACATATGTTGTCAGCCAGGGCGGTTGAAAGATGTGCGGGGTTGACGATTGTCGGATCGGGTCCCTGGAAGTTTTCGAAATTCGTCTGCATCGCCACTACATGCGAGAGTCCCGGCCCGTGACAGTTTTCGCAACCGATGGCCAGCTCCGAGAATGGAGGGCTTTCGAAACGCCCATTGCCCTCGAGGATCGCGTTGGGCCGGCCGCTGTGGCAGAAAATGCAGGCGGGCAGAATCGGGCGATTGAAGCCGTAGTTGCTAAACTCATAGCCCGGCGATAGCCCCCAGCTTTGGGTCTTGGAATAGAACGATAGAGGAGCCTGGAACAGGTAGTCATCCTGTTTCAAGAGTGCGCCGAAACCATTCGCTCCAGCCCCTATGATCCATTCCAACTCGTGGCTATCGCGATAGATTTCCTGGCCGTCCGCTCCCTTTTCGTATTCCGTTTGAAAGAGCTTTCCGTCCCGTACCTCGACTTCGATGTACGCGTTGGAATTCTTGTCCGGAACAGAACCCGAGGCGTGGATTGTTTTCAGCAGTGCGGGCGTGACCAGTGACATGGAACGGCCCATGTCGGTTTTGGAGAATTGTTTATAGATGTCCTTATGGCATTGGGCACAAGCAGCCGACCCGGCATATTCAGCGCCAGCAGTCTTGGGTTGAGTTTCAGGAGCGGCGCTTTTCGCGGCTTTCGCGTCGGCAAGAAGTGCACCAACTACCCCAATCAAGGAAAGTGCGGTCACCAACAAGAATCCGGGCCACAAAATCACAGAAACCAGCCGTGCCCGAGACCTGGGTTTTCGAATATTCATTTGAGTGAAGAAACACCGTTTCCAGGGAGTGAAATCTCGGCCTTGGGCGAGTCGGACAGCTTGCTTCCACGACAGCAGAGACCGCTGAACCCATTCCGTGCTTTTCTCCTCGTGACACAGAAGACATGCATTGGGGCTCTCTTCCTGTCCAAAGCGCCGCGTCATCTCAGCATTGGGAATGTCGTCAATTTGATGGGTGCGGGCTCGAAAGAGAAGAGCATCCATAATGCGCGGCATGTGACAGGAGACGCAGCGGCTACCTTTCGATTCCGCCGGGTGATGAGAGTGTTGCGCCGCACGGGCTGGGTCCTGGAACTGGAAATGGCATCCCGTGCACATGAGATCCGGCTTGTCGGGGAACTTTAGGGCGGTGGGGTTGGAACCGGAATCGTGACCGTGAGGGTCATGACAAGTTCCGCAGCTCACTTGCCCTTTCTTAAAACACTGCGAGCGTTCCAGGGCTTCCACCATGAAAGTGGTCTGCCGGAAACGGCCGTCCTTGTAAAAGCCCTTGCGGGAGAACTCACCGAAAGGAACGTTCACATGATTGGGGAAAAAATCTCCCGAGCTGGAATAATTCAACTCCCCTGCAGGACCTGGCTTACGGATCGCCGACTGCTCGTGGCATTGCGCGCAAATCGCGACAAAGTCACGATTTCCAACCTCGTGGAAATTGACGGGTGGATCCAGAGGTGCCTTGGAGTAAAACTGGTCCTGTGCCATCTCTACAGCATGCTGTGCTGAAGGACCATGGCACATCTCGCAGCCAATTCCTGGCTCTTTGAATTCGGGGCCATTGGGCGCGAAACCTCCTCCTGTCGCATTTTTTAATTGGCTGGTGTGACACACGGCGCAAATAGCCTGATAACTGGTGGCGCCATCCAGTTTTTCCCACGAGCGCGGATCGGCACGCTCGGTGCCCGGCCCGTCAAGAATTTTCCAGAAGTTGATCCATCGATGTTGGAGCAGATTGTATTGAATTGGGAAAACATGGATTTCGCCGCCTGGCAGCCTGGTGGCGTAGGCCTGCTGAAATTTTGACCCGATGGTGTAGTCCACTGGATAGGAATGCCACTTGCCGTCCGACTGCCAGATATCGAAATAGTGGCGGCCATCACGAATCGTCATGCGCGCGAACAAACTCTGTTTCCCGGCCTTGCTGACTTCCAATTTCCCGTCCCGATATTCAGTCTCTTCGCCCAGATAAAACTGATTGTTGGTTTTGAAATCACCCACCACGTTTTGTGGCGCATATGGACGGAACATCCTGGACATGCCGGTCTGTGACCATTGTTGATAGATGCCGGCATGGCATCCACGGCAAGAGTCCGACCCCCCGTAAGGCGAGGGCGGATGAACCCGGGGCGTGCTCTCCGCTGCAGCAGTTGCGGGGATGCCCAAGCCGTTTATCCCCCGATCCTCCGACTGCTTCAGAAAGGTTTCGAAGGTGATGCGTGAATCGGGATAGAGCAGTTGGTAAACGCTTCGCAGATTGTCGAGTGCCTTGGGCGCGAGCTCGCCGCCGGCACGGTAAGCTGTGGCAAAGTTGTTTGCGGCTTCGGATGATTCGCCCAAGGCAAGTTGATCCAATCCTCGCAGGAACGCAATCTCAGTGTCAGAAGAGTTCAAGCGCTGCGCCTCGAGCAGCGAAGCCTCTGATTCCCTCAGGAGCGGAGTGCGTTTCTCTGCCGCCGGAAGGGCAAGTGCTTGCTGGAGCAGGGCGCGGCCTCTCGAAAAGTTGGCGGACGCCTTGAGTTTCCGCTGCATTCCCGGCCAGTTCTCTTCCGCGACCGAACCTGGAGAACCGAAGCGGTCGAGTGCATCAAGCGCTTCCTGCGCGTGAACCACTGCCGCCGAGTTGCGATGTTCCCGTGCTTCCACATCGGCCACGGCAACGAGAAGGAGCGGATTCTCCGGCAGCAGGACGAGGGATTTTTCAGCGTATATCAGACCCGGCTCATAGTTCCCGAGATCAAAACTGCCGCGAGCGGCCACCTCGTAAACTTGTGCCAGAAAAGCCGACTGCGGAAAACGAGCCAGGAATGCCTCGGCCCGCGCCAGCATTTGCACGGGAGGAGCCTGGCGAAAGAGTTCGAGAAAAGCGGCACGCTCGGATTCATCACGAATCTGATCGGCGATGGTCGATAGGCTGCGCTTCTGGATGGAGGGATTGGCATCGATGTCCTGACCCGCGAGAGGAAGAAGCGGACAAAGCAGGATTGCGATCAACCAAATCCGTTTGTTCATTGCAGTTCGCACTAGCCTACCACCAGGGAGCTGTGCTCAGAATTACAGAGTATCTATTCCGGGAATTTTGCACCGGGACGTACGACGCGGATGAAGTGGTCGGTGAACGTCGCATGAACATTAGGGATCTCGAATTTCGGCATGTGACAAGACACACAGTCCTTGGTGCCCACTGTGCAGGCTGGTTCAAGCGTCGCCGACGGTGGGCTTCCCAACTCGGCATGACACTTCAGGCACTTAGCGTCGTAGGCAGTCGAATCTCGAACCAGCGGCTTATGCGGATCGTGGCAGGCCATGCAAGTAATCCGGGGATCGCCGCTCGCGCCCCAGCAAAGGCTCCTTTCCAGGCGGTACGGCTGGAGCCGAATACTCGAGATCCCCATATGCCGTGGCATAAACACGGCAACATCTACCGGAGTACGGTGACAGGCGCCACAGAAATCCACGGAATCGACGGGCGAAAGCCGTTCCGGATTCAACATCGTGCCGGCCGAACTCTGATCCGGTGCGATTTCCTTCGCGGTGACATGCTGCAGACCGGGACCGTGACAAGCTTCGCAAGTGACACCAAGCACGGCGTGTTCAGGATCAAAGTTGCCGGCCGTGGTCGATGCAGTGGAATGGCAGCCAAAACAACGTCGGATGACCTCGTGGTCGACGGGATCGCCGAGGGCCTGCGAAATATTTCCGGGGGCTGCGGCCTTATGGCCCGGCGTAATGTCCAGTCCGCCCCGACCGGGGTAGTAGCTAAGCCGGCTTTCCAGATAGACGTCGTTCTGTTTGAGAACATAGGTCTGAGCATCAGCTCCAAAAACCCAGCCGACCGTTGCTGACACAGCGCTCGTCTTGTCTTTTACAGAGATCTTGGTTTCGCTCAGTCCCGGCGAAAGGATGTAGTCGTAGCTTTCGTCCGAGAACGATAATCGTCCGCGCTGCTGCAGATGCGGTAAATCTGAGGGGCGGCGGGCAGCATTGAACATCGGAGTTTTCTGCTGCGAGGCCGCAATTTCGGCATGACACTTGGTGCACGCACCAGGTCCCACGTATTCACGTAACGACGGCGTTCCTTTGGTTGGCCACCAGCCCGCGGCTTGCCACCGGTCCGGCGTGGCCATGGAAACCTTTGCCCCCGCGGCATCCTGCCCGGCTGCGCACATGGCACAGCCTGCCAGGAATAACCCAATCCAGAAGACTTTGATGGAGCGGAGGCTCATACAAACGCCGCATTATAGCGTGGCTGGACAAATCGTTCGGCGCGCAAGCCAACACACGTCATCGTCGGGTGATGGGCACAGTTTCAACGAACCTCCATTGCCGTCATCCTGAGAGACACTAGTCAGACGCCTCCGATAGGGGGCAGTTCAAACTGCACTACGACGCGGCGCGATTGTTTGACACGCGGAGTACAATCCTTTTCCGTCGTCGGTCGCATTCAGCAGCTTGAGTCTTCATCAAACATCTTGATCAAAAGTGAGGTAGCGAATGATGCGGGGTAAGGGAACATCGAGACGCGATTATCTGAAACTCATGGCCGCCGCAGGAGGTTTGGCCGCGACAGCACCGGCGGGCTGGGCCCAGGAAGCCGCGAAGAAAACGATGGCGGCGGAGGAACCTCCGCCTGATCATGACCGCCGGATTCAATGGTGGCAGGAAGCCAAGTTCGGGATGTTCATTCATTGGGGACTTTACAGCCTGATTGGCCGTCACGAGTGGGCGATGGAAATGGAGGGCATTCCCATCCCGCAATACGAACTGCTGGCCAAACATTTCAACCCCAAACCCAACGCCGCGCGCGAGTGGGCGAAGCTGGCCAAGCAGGCGGGGCAGAAGTATATGGTCATGACCACCAAGCACCATGAGGGCTTCTGTAATTTCGACACCAAGCTGACAGACTATTGCGCGCCAAAACAGGCCGCGGGACGGGACCTTGTCCGCGAGTTTGTGGAAGCTGCACGCGGGGAAGGACTACGGGTCGGCTTTTATTATTCGCTGATGGACTGGCATCATCCTGACGGCGCCTTGTGCGCCACCGACGAAGCCGCACGGCAACGCTTCGTCGCCTACACCCACGGCCTGATTCGTGAGTTGATGAGCAATTACGGCAAGATCGACATTCTCTGGTACGACGTCGATTGGCCGCTCTCGGCAGAGCAGTGGGAATCAGAAAAAATGAACAAGATGGTATTCGAACTCCAGCCGGATATCATCGTCAACAATCGCAATGGCCTGCCGGGGGACTTCTCCACGCCGGAGCAACATATCCAGGCCGCGGCCAAGGGACGCGCCTGGGAGGCGTGCATGACCCTGAATGACAGTTGGGGATATCACAAGGCCGATGACAACTGGAAAACTCCCAAGACCGTGGTCAACAACCTGATCACTTGCGCGCACGGCGGCGGCAACTACCTGCTGAACATCGGGCCCAAGCCCGATGGCTCCATCCCAGAGGAAACGGTTTCGATCTTGCAGGCCGTGGGCAAGTGGACCGGGCCCAACGCGACCGCGATCTATGGGACCGAGCGCAGCAACTTTAATCAGCACGTGTATGCCAACTTCACGCAGCGCGGGAACACGGTGTATGCACACATTGAAAATTGGCCAGGAGATACCCCTGCGGAACAATGGCTATCGTTTTACCAGCCGCCCAGCGTGATTTCCTTTGGAGGCTTTCGCACGAAAGTAAAATCAGTTCAACTGCTGGCCGGCGGGAAGCCAGTCGCCTTTACCCAGGACGACCTGTCTCTGCGGCTCACCGGGCTTCCGGCGATTGCTCCCGATCAACCCGCCACCGTGCTCGTAATCGAATGCGAGGGGCAGCCGGTCATGGATCGCGACTACTTGAGAAAGAATCGCCCGCGCTTCAAGGCTGGAGTAAGTTGAAGTTCAGTCAGGATTACTGGGGAAGTACGGACTATTTCTGCGCGCTGTTCACGAAGCGAATGGCCTGGTCGATGTCCGGGTCTTGTGGCGTGAGTTTTTTCGCTTCGAGGAGTTCGGCGAGCCCATTCTTCAGGTCCCCGGAACGGCAATAAGTGAGGCCGAGGTCCTTGTGCAGGAGAGCCAACGCGCTGCAATCGCCGCAGACCTGCAGACCTTCTTTTAACTGGGCAATCGCTTGCGTCCAATCGTGCGCGGCCGCGGCCGAGAGAGCGAAATTGCCCAGAGTCTGGGCGCGATCCATGATGTGCTTCTGCGACTTCACAGTATCAAACCGCTGCTGAAATTGTTGTGCCTCCTGCGGATTGGAACTGGCCAATTGGCGGGAGAGATTGTACAGAGCCTCGCCGTGATCGGGTTGGATCTCCAGGACTTTTCGCCATTGAGCGATCGCCCCGTCACGATCACCGCGGTGAAGCAACTGCTGTCCCAGCACGAACAGCGTATCCGGGTTCTTGGGATCGAGCGCCGCCGACTTCTGCAGCATCTGGACGGACGCTTCGGCGTTGCCCGCTGATTTTTCGATCAGACCGAGTAAGTACCAGGGCTCCGAGGAGCTGGGATCCAGACGCGTGGCGGTTTCGAGTTCCGGCTTGGCGTCGCTGTCGCGCCGCAGATCGAGCAGCACTCGTCCCTTGTTGTAGTGAGCGGCGGCGGCATTGGGATCGAGACGGATGGCTTCCGAGAACTCCTCGAGAGCGCCTTCCAGATTGAACTGATCGGCCAGCGTAATTCCCAGGTTTATGTGCGCGCCTGGAGCCTTGGGATCGAGCGCGATGACCTTGCGAAAGTAGGTGACCGCCTCCTCTCTCCGCTCCAGGCGGGCGAGTACCATACCGAGCGCGGTGAGGGCCTGGGGATTGTCCTCCCCGATTTTTAGCGCGCTTCGCAGCGCCTGCTCCGCCTCCGGAAATCGCGATTCCGCCGCCAGGACCAGGCCGAGATTTACGAAGGCCTGGGCGTACTGCGGATTATTTTCCGTCGCCTGACGAAGCAGTTGCTCAGCCTGGCTGTTGTTTCCTTGTTGCCCATAAAGCACGCCCAGATTAGCCTGCGCCTCCGCATTTTGCGGGTCGAGTGCAATCGCCGCTTTCAGTTCTCTCTCAGCATCCTGATCCTGGCCCGCTTGCAGGCTCAAGAAGCCAAGCTGATTGTGGGCGGCAGCGAGTGAGGGATCGATCTGGATGGCCTGCTGCAGAACGTCGCGCTCCTCCGTAATATTGCCCAAACGGTCAAGAGCCAGAGCCAGATCGTAGCGGGTACGCGCGTTTTTCGGGTCCTCGACGATCGCCTGACGGTAAAGATCGACAGCGTGTTGGGCGTCACCTGATTGAAGATATTCGTTGGCCTGATTCACCTTGGTGCCAGCGACATCTTCGTTTACGGTCGCCTGTTTTTTTTGTTCAAACGCCTTCAATTCTTGCCGGGCTTGCTCTTCCTGCCCCAGGCTTCGCAGTACCGTCGCCAATTGAAAGCTTGCTTCGCTGGATGAAGGCTTGAGTTGCACCGCCTTCTCCAAATGCTGACGAGCTTCTTGCTTCTTTCCCAACTTGGCCAGCGTGAAACCCAGGTTGTAGCGAACATCGTAGCTGTTTCCGTTCAGAGCGACCGCCTGTCTCAGCATGGTTTCCGCTTCCGGATAGTTTCCCAAACCGCGATCCACGACGCCCATTAGATAGAGCGCTTCGAAATCATGAGGCTTTCGCCGGTAGTAGTCGCTGATCAAGGGCAACGCAGTGCTGAACTCGGCCAGAACCGCCAGAGCTTTTACATACGAGAGCCGAATCACATCATCGTTTGGGGCGAAGCGACGCGCCTCCTTGAACTCCTCGGCCGCCTGCCGGAATTGATTCTCCTGGGTGTAGGCGATCGCCAGGTTGGAGTGCGCCTCGGCCGACGACGGATCTTGCTTCACGAGATTGGTAAGCACCTGGACCGCTTCGCTCACATTTCCGTTTTTCGAGTAGGCGACGGCGAGATCGTTCTGCAAAATAGCGATCGGGGGTGCGTCCTTGAGATAGGCGATGGCCGCCGAATACCGCTTTTGCGCGATAAGTGATTTCGCCAGCCCGTCAAGCGCCGGAACTGATTTGGGATCTGTATTCAGCGCCAGCTTGAATTCATCGATAGCCGCGTCGTCCTGGTTCAACTGGCTGAGTGCGACCCCCAACGCAATGTGGCTCAGAGGATTTTCGGGTTGCAACCGGGTTGCGATTCTAAGCTCCCGAGCGGCACGCGCGGGTTGGTTGCTTTGCACAAGAGCAAGAGACAGGTTGAAGTGGGCTTCCCAGGAATTGGGATCCAAATGCACGGCCGATTCAAAGGCGGAAATCGCGCACGCTATCTTCTGCTGTTGCCCAAAATATGCGCCCAGGGCGTCGTAGGCGCCAGCCGACGGGTGCACCTTGATCGCCTGTTCGAGTTCCGCCGGACCGCTGCACGCGACGGCATCCTGCGCGGTCAAGTTCTGGCTATATCCGGAGAAAACAAGGGAAGAGAGCGCCAGCCAAGCCAGTCTTTGCGCAAAATTCCATCCCACCATTCACACTCCCAGATGCGTCTCAACCGCTCTCAATCGTAGCAGAACAGATGTTCTTCAATCGAGATGAAGGTCCTGCCCAAGCGGGCGATGAGCGGTGCAGATGAATAATGGGTTATGATCGGCGAAACAGATGATGAGTCGGCGGACGCGGGAATCGGGACGCACAGTTCATGCCACTATCCTCGTTGTTCTTGCCTTGATTGTTCTGGGCAAAGCTACGGTTGCGTGCGCTCAGGGTGTGGCGACCGGCGGTACATCGGCCCCGGCTCGCCCCCTCCCTCCTGGCATGAAGGCACCCACCGTGAGCTACGAAGATCTCGCAGCTCAGGCTGGCATCACAGGTGTTGAAGTCTCCGGGGCAGATCACGGAAAGCAATTTATCGTTGAGTCCACCGGAACGGGTGTGGCAATTTTCGACTACGACAATGATGGTCTCCCCGACATCTTTCTGGTGAATGGTGGCCGCCTGGAGGACGGCCCGCAACCCAGGCCTTTCCTCTATCACAACCTGGGTGGACTGAAGTTCGAAGATGTTACCGAAAAAGCGGGGATCACGAGCACCGGCTGGGGACAGGGTGTCTGCGCCGGTGACATCGACAATGACGGCAACACCGATCTGTTCGTGACCCAATGGGGGCAGAATATTCTGTACCGGAACCAAGGCAAGGGCACGTTCCGCGATGAGACCAAAGAACGCGGTCTGCTCGCGCCGAAGCGCTGGAGCACAGGGTGCGCCTTCGTCGACTTTAACCGCGACGGATTTCTCGACCTGGTAGTCGTCCACTATGTCGACTTCGACCTTGCACACACTCCGCGGCCTGGAGATAAAGCGCAGTGCCAGTGGAAAGGATTGCCTGTGCTATGCGGTCCCCGCGGTCTGCCTCCCGAGACGGTTTCCTTATACGAAAACGATGGACACGGGCATTTCAGCGACGTTTCCGACCGGGTTCATATCACGGGCCCCAAGGACTACTACGGATTCACCGCACTCACCGGAGACTTCGATAATGATGGGTGGCCTGACATTTACGTGGCCTGCGATTCCACCGCCAATTTGTACTACCACAACCTGGGCGGCAAAACGTTTGAAGAGATCGGCGTTCGTTCCGGTCTTGCGTATAACGAAGATGGACGCGAACAGGCAGGGATGGGAGTGAGCGCGGCCGACATCCACGGCGATGGGTTGCTGGACATCTTCAAGACAAATTTCGCCGACGATACCCATACCTTCTATCGCAACCAGGGCGACAATCGTTTTGAGGACGACACGATAGGGTCCGGCCTTGCGGTAAATACCAAGTACCTGGGATGGGGTACGGCTTTTCTCGACTTTGACAATGATGGTCGGAAAGATTTGATCGTCGCCAATGGGCATGTGTATCCCGAGGTTGACGAGGGCCACACCGCCGAACATTTCAAACAGCCCCGCCTTCTTTACTGGAACCGCGGAGATGGCCAATTTTTTGATCTTTCCTCTCAGAGTGGATCGGGCGTCAGCACTCCTCACTCTTCGCGCGGTCTCGCCGTCGGGGACCTGGACAACGACGGCGACCTGGAGATTGTCATCGTCAATATGGGCGAAGCGCCGTCTCTGCTGAAAAATGTTGCTCCTCACGCCGGGAATTCACTGCTGGTTCGGGCGCTGACTTCCGGAAGGGACGCGATCGGGGCGCGCATCACGCTCACCGCGGGCGGACACAAGCAGATCGACGAGGTCCGCAGCGGCGGATCTTTTATTTCGCAAAGCGACTTCCGGCTACACTTCGGCATGGGAAAAGCAACCGTGGCTGACTTATCGGTACGCTGGCCGGATGGCAAGAGCGAAAATTTCAAAGCGGTTGCCGCGGGCCAGATCGTGACCATCGAACAAGGCAAGGGCATCACCGGCAAACAGCCGTTTACCTCTCCGAAAAAATAGTTGGGAAGGTTATCGCGCCGGCTCGTGCACGGTGAGAATCTGGTCCGCCGCGATCGACTCGAGACGTTGCACCTTGCCGCTCGGCCAGTTAATCTCGAGCAGTTTGATTTTCTTCGATAGTCCCAGTCCGAAATGCGCTCGCTTGTCGCTTGCGGATAGATAACTTCCGGCAGTGCTCACAAATGCAAATCGCTCCGATCCATCCTCGGTCACCAGCCGGAGCTTGGCACCGATTCCATCCCGGTTGCTGACCGATCCAATCAGGTTGACCAGCAGCCAGTGATTCCCGTTGCCCTGATTGCCGAGAACAATTGCTGGGCCATCATTGCAGTTGATGGCAATGTCGATAAAGCCGTCGTTGTTGAGGTCTCCGAATGCGGCGCCGCGGGCGGCGATGGGGATTTGAAATGCCGGACCACTCTGTGACGACACATCGTGGAATCGAGTCCCTGTGTTTCTCAGTAGAAGAGGCGGTTCAAGGTAACGGAGACTCGGTTCCGTCAATTCGATGTTATCCATCACGTGGCCCTGGGCCACGAAGAGATCCAGACTGCCGTCATTGTCGTAGTCGATCCATTTGGTTCCCCAGCCGGAATGCGACATGGTGATCGCACCCAGGCCGATGGCATCGATGATGTCTTCGAACTTCCCCTTGTCGTTGTGAAACAGCGCGTATTTCTGATTGGCCAGCGCGTTGACGAAAACATCGGGCCAACCGTCGTTGTCGTAGTCGGCGAAATCGGCGCCCATACCCGCGAAAGCGCGCCCGTTCTGATCGTAAGCAACACCCGCTTCCAGGGCGACCTCGGAAAAAGTTCCGTCATGATTGTTGCGGAAGAGTTGCTCGGCGACGGAGTCATTGGCAACGAAAATGTCAGGCCAGCCGTCGCGATCGAAGTCGTTGATCGCGATGCCCAAGCCTTTCCCGGGGGACGCCGCGATGCCGCATTTCTTTGAGACGTCTGTGAACGTTCCATCCCCGTTGTTACGGAACACAAGATAAGAAATCGCGTTGAATTGTTCCGGATGGCAGTAGGCCCGATACCCAGGCTTATGCAACCCGCAATAAATGTTGGAGGCAAAGTCCCACTCCACGTAGCGGGTCACGATCAGATCGAGGCGGCCATCGCGATCGTAATCAACGAAGCAGGCGCCTGTGCACCATCCGCTCCCGCCCACACCCGCCTTGGCGGTAACGTCCGTAAACGTGCCGTCACCGTTGTTGTGGTAGAGAATATTTCCGCCCAGGTTGGTGACTAGCAAGTCGACATTTCCGTCATTGTCGTAATCCCCGACCGCCACTCCCATGCCGTAGGAGTGGCCTTGCACGCCGGCGGCTTCTGTCACGTCAGTAAAAGTGCCATCGCCGCTATTGCGGTAGAGGCGGTTCCAGTAGCGCGGATTGGATTTGTCCGGCGACGCACCGCGCGGCATGGGATCCTGCATCTGCGCGCCGTTCACGAAGAACAGATCAAGGTGGCCGTCGTTGTTGTAGTCGAACATGGCCACCCCGCCGCCCATGGATTCCGGGAGATATTTCTGGCTCGTGCGGCTGGGTTCTTGCTTGAATCGAATGCCGGATTTGGCGGTCACATCCGCAAACACCGGAAGTGGCGCTGACTTCGTGGTCGCTCGACTGAGCAACTTGTAACCGGGAGTCGCAGCCAGCGCCCAAGACAGAAAAGATCGGCGGTCGATTTTCAAAGTCACGCCTTACCGGTATTCCCCGCGGACCGGCGGCGGAGTCTCGCGGCTCAGGTCGGCATACTTCTTCGCCAGACCGGTTTCGCCCAGCCGGCCGTACACTTGCGCCAGCAGG
Source organism: Terriglobia bacterium (assembly GCA_963813645.1). Lineage (GTDB taxonomy): Bacteria > Acidobacteriota > Terriglobia > Terriglobales > Acidobacteriaceae > JAIQFF01. The sequence goes on along the minus strand of CAWEZS010000012.1, from coordinate 321,285 downwards.
GCATAGATTTGGAGGTCAATGATGACCTTGGCCGGATCATCGCAGCTGGCCGCTTTTTCCGCGTCCGTGCGTGCCTGCTGATAATTTTTCAGTCCGCAAATTCAACTTGGCGCGCTCATACCATACGGCGCGTACCTTGGGAGCGAGTTCCACGGCGCGGTCCATGTGCTGCTTGCTTGCGGCCAAGTCATTGCGCTTCTCCAGGAAGCGGCCATAGTTATAGTCCAGAAAGGCGTCGTAGTAACGTCCCGGTTGATTGACCTGAAGTCCTTTCTTGTAGGCCTGTTCGGCGCCGGCCAGGTCTCCCATCGGTTCGAGGTTCAAGGCCAGATAATCCCAGGCACGGCTGTCTCGCGGATTCAGCGTTGCCGCTGTTCCGGAAATGTTGTACCGCGTTGGGTGCGGACTTTGCTCGGTCATAAATAGCGCCCAATTGGAATTGCGCCTCGGGATCGTCGGGATCGAGCTGACAGGCTTTCTCGAGCAGAGTCTTACCCTCCGCTGATTGTCCCTTCATCACCAGAATCTGGCCGCGCAACGCGAGGGCGGCGGGGTCACTGGGATTCTTGTCGACCGCGGCCGCTGATAAAGCATCGGCTTTCATATAGTCACGCTGCTCGAGAAAAAACCGCCCAAAATACGCGAAGCCTCGGGAGTCGTCAGGCTCGAGATCGGTGTAGCGGATGTAAAGATCCACCGCTTGATTGGCATTTCCACGCGCCTCCTCGATACGAGCCTTGGCCAGCAGAACTTCCGGGCAATCGGGATGCGACAATGCGATGGGACGAAGCATGCCTTCCGCCATATCGGTGGCGGCGAGCGTGAGTTCCCTGGAGACCCGCACCAGTTGCGCCTCCGCGCCCGGTGCAGGGCCCGGCGAAGGCTGGCCACACAGAACCGGTGGCGAACAGCAGGAACACTGCGGTCCTCACCACCGTCATTCCTCCGTCACCTTGAGGATCTGGTCGGCTTTTACGTTTCGTAGAACCTGTACCGTTCCACTCGGCCACCGCAGTTCAATCTCCTTCGACCAGAGCGTCACCACCCAGTCCGAAGTGAACCCGCGGGTCGGAGGAACTAGCATAACTTCCGGCGGTGGTGACGTGGTTGTATTGCACGAGACCCGATTCAGCCGTCAGCTTAATCCGGGTTCCGATTCCGTCGCGATTGCTCTTGACCCCGACCGTCCGGATCAAAATCCAGTGATTGCCGCCGGTGGAGGTGTTATAAAGCAGTTCCGCCGGACTGCCGATCGCCGAAACCACGACATCGATCTTGCCGTCGTTATTGAGATCGCCAAAGGCGCAGCCGCGGTGAGCCGCGCGCGCCTGCATGTCCGTTCCCGCCTGGCTGCTCACATCTTGAAAGATCCCGTTGTGGAGGTTGCGAAAAACTGCATTCGGCTGGCGGTAGTGTTGCTGCGGGTCGATATCGGCGTTCTCACTCACGTGGGAGTTGGCGCTGAACAAGTCCTTATAACCGTCGTTATCGAAATCGTGGATGCCGGCGCCCCATCCGCTCATCTTGAAGCTCTGGAATCCGATGCCAGCTTTGTAGCTGTCTTCACTGAAGAATCCGTTGCCTTCGTTGTGAAACAGTGGGAAGGTCTCGCCTCCGAGTGCGGTTACGAACAGACTGGGTTTACCGTTGTTGTTCCAGTCGCGAAAGTCCACGCCCATGCTGGAAACGGGGACGCCGTTGTCGGTGTAAGCGACGAACGATTCCACTCCGACTTCGTCGAATCCATGGCCGCCCCGATTCTTAAACAGAAAATTTCTCTCGTTGTCGTTGGCGACGAAGATATCCATCCATCCATCGCCGTCGTAATCGGCGATCGCCACGCCCATGCCTTTCCCAATCTGCCCGGAGATGCCCATGGCGGCGGAAACGTCGGTAAAGGTTCCATCGCCATTGTTGTGATACAGGATATTCGGCTCTCCCTTGTAAAACGTGGGTGAGCATGAAAGGCGCTTGCCGGGAGCGCCGCACACGCGGGAAGTTTCGAAAGACCAGTCCAGATAATTTGTCACGAAAAGATCAAGCTTGCCGTCGTTGTCGTAGTCGACCCATGCGGCCGCAACTCCCCATAGCTTTTTCCCCGCCGGGGAAACGTCTTGCACTCCGGCCTTGACCGTCATGTCGGTGAACGTTCCGTTGCCATTATTGTGATAAAGGACGTTGCGATTGAAGCCCGTCACATAAAGATCTGTCCAGCCGTCGTTGTCGTAGTCGGCGGCGGCGGCGCCAATGCTGTAGCCCTCGCCGCGAAGCCCGGCGCGATCGGTTACATCGGTAAAGGTCCCATCATGATTGTTGTGGTAGAGGCGGTTGTAAAAGCCCGGGCTGTCTTTTTCCAAACCTGGAAGGCGCGCTCCGTTGGTAAAGAAGATATCGAGATAGCCGTCGTTGTCATAGTCCAGCAGGGCGACCCCGCCGGGGATGCCGTCAATCATGGGTTTATCGGGAATGGTGCCGTTGTCCAGGACGAACGTAACGCCCGATTGTTTCTGCCGGTTCTCGAATTGAATGCGCGATGCCTCAGCGCCCCACAAATCCAAGTGAGGGATCGCCAGTGTCGCAATCAGCGCCATTGCGAGGATGTGCCTCATGCGTGTGAAAAAAAACTCCGCTCCAACCGCAATCATTTCGCTCGACGTAAGCTCTCCAACGCCGTTCGCCACTGGCGAATTGTTCCAGCTCGATCAAACAAACGATCGTAACTTTCAACGATTCATATTTCCGACGATCAATGTTCTTTGTAGCACGGAATTGAATGGATCAAGACCGGTTGCTTTTCGCAGCGCAACTGGCGCTTCGGCTGGGCGATCCAGTTCTCACTGCCGGGTTACGATCGCCGCAGGTGTGCCGGTGTGCTCCACCGAAGCGCCAGTTGCGAGATTCGCCTGCCGGAATTTCGGCGCAAAATCACCGCCCGTGAAGCAGCTGACCGGCGAGAGCCGGGAAGGTAAATAGGCAATTGCCGGCCTTCGGTTCGGACTCGACCAGCGACCGTTGAGGTTGCGTCAAGCCGGCTATGAGGCCTAGACCTTCAAAAAATGCCTAGCGGTCCCTTAAAGCATGGCAGGTTAAGGGATGGCCTGACAAGCCCGAGAATCCCCATTTTCCGACGCCGTTTGCTGATTTGAGCGCTCAAACAGTTGACGTTAACGTTGACTGTTGCCTTTAAGCGACAAATTTTGTGCTTGACAAGCTCTAGTATATTCGGACTACAATCGCGCGTCTTTAGGGCAGGCCAGGTGATGCGTGCTCTTGCGCAACCTGTTTTGCGCCATGAGGAGAATTGACCATGAATAAGCCCAGATGCTCCGCGTCGAGCCTTCGCAGCCTGGTATTGCTTGCCTGTCTTTTCGCCCTGTCCGCCGCTGCAGCTTTCGCGCAGCTTTCGAGCGCCACTCTCAATGGAGTGGTTCGGGACTCCACCGGAGCCGTGATCGCGAAGGCCAGCGTGGTTCTGTCCAACGTCGATACTGGAATCGAGCGACTGGGTAACAGCAACGAAAGCGGCAACTATGTCTTCGCGGACATCACTCCTGGGCGCTATACCCTCAAGGTGACGGCACAAGGTTTTTCCACCAAGCAGGTTTCCGCATTCGTCCTTGCGGTGAATCAGACGGCCACCATCGACGTTGGGCTTGCAGCCTGGAGCTCAATCCGAGATGGTGACGGTGGAAGCTACCACCGAGCAACTGCAGGCCGCGAGTGCAGAGTTGGGCACGGTTGTGGCCACCAAACAGGTGAACGATCTTCCGCTCAACGGCCGCAACTTCACCCAGTTGCTTTCACTTACTCCCGGGGTTTCCCCGATCAGCGTCGGGCAGAACGCAATGGGTGGGCGCATAGGCGGTTTCGCCGCTCCCATCGCCGAAGGTGCGGCGTTCACGTTTCCGTCGATCAATGGAGCGACGAACCGCAGCAATTACTTCCTGACTGATGGTATGAACAATTTCGCAGCGTTCCTCAGCACATACGCCGTGCCGCCGATCGTTGACGCGATTCAAGAGTTCAAAGTGGTTTCGCACCCTGACAGCGCCGAATTCGGTTCCGTTCTCGGCGGCGTAGTAAATGTGGTCACCAAGTCAGGCTCCTCCCAATTTCACGGCGCGGCGTGGGAATACATCCGCAACGACGCCTTCGACGCGCGGCCAACGTTCCTGGCTCCTGGCTCTAAAAAGCCTGCTTTCAGGCAGAACCAGTTTGGCGCTTCGATCGGCGGTCCGGTGCCGGTCCGGGGCTTCAAGAACAACACCTTTTTCTACTTTGCCTATCAGGGCTTCCGGTATTCACTGCCTGCCAACACGAACCTCCTGGTTCCCACCGCTACGCAGCTAGGTGGCGATTTCAGCGCGCTGTGCACCGCTGGCTTCAATGGTGCCGGCGTCTGCAACAATCCGGCACAACAGATCTACAACCCCTTTACTACTACCGCGGGAGCAACTCCCTCTGGGTTTACACGCCAGCCGTTTGCCAACAACATAATTCCTACTGGCCTGATTGACCCCCGACTGGTTGGTTTCGTCCAGGCGGTATATCCCGCGGCTGGCCCTTTCAACGCCGCAACCAACAGCAACGCTGTCGATACTGATTCGAATACTCAACATCAGAACGAGTACAACATCCGCATCGACCATACATTTGGACAAAAGGATTCGGTTTGGTTCCGGTACAGTCGCATCAACAGCGATGTCAGCGTCCCCGCCGGTCTACCGGGTTTGATTAAGATCGATGCCATCCCCGGTCGCGACTGGGGAGGCAGCTACGTTCACACTTTCAGTCCAAGCCTGCAATTCCAGGCGCTATTTTCCCGCACTACGGTTTCGGACAACTCCGATTCCAAGTTTGCCAAGCTGGATGCACAAAGCATCGACCAGGCAGCCGGCTTTTCGCCTGACTTCGCGAGCAATTTTTCGGGAACCAAGGGTTGGCTGATTCCTTCCCTGGGCCCTGGCAACGGCATTGCCAGCGCCGGCGAGATTGTGCAGCATACGCCCCAGGCCACGGACAACTATCAATATTCTGCCACACTAACCAAGCTCAAGGGTTCTCACACTTTTAAATTTGGTGCAGACTACATCACCAGCCGGTTTTCGAGTCCGATTTCGTACGACCAGCTCGGCTTCAGCACCACCCAAACCAACGACACCAATGGCAACGGCGGCTTTGGCCTGGCGTCGTTGCTCCTGGGTGTCGTAGACAACGCCAACCGCCGCGATGTCAATGAGAAGACACGTCTCGGTGGATTGTTCAGCGCGTTTTTCCAGGACTCCTGGAAGGCGACTTCGAAATTGACTGTCAACTACGGTCTTCGCTACGACCTGACCTTGATTCCGCCCTACGGAACCGTCGACACGATTGGCCAACAGGGTGGCATCGAGACTGGCGATCCCAACTACAGCGATGGTACGTACGTGCTGCAATACCCCCCGCCACCCTGCACCGTGCGTGGAGTTGCCCCGTGTATTCCCAGCATCTCGCTCGATGCCAGCGGCAACGCGGTAGCGTGCGACCCAACCACTCAAACCTGCTTGTCTCCTGGAACCCTGCCGCCTCACGTCGTAGTCGACACGCGTGGCAAGATCTCGCACAACATCTATACCAACCTCGGACCGCATCTTGGTTTCGCTTATCGCTTCGGCGACAAGACGGTGGTGCGCGGATCGGCGGGAGTTGTGTATGACAACTGGGCCGCTGTCAGCCAGATGTCGCAGAATATCGAGGGCGACTGGCCGGGCATTGGACAGTTGATTGCCACCAACGTCAACGCCCCAGGTACGCAATCCGCTCCTAGCGGCCCACCGACCGTTTTTGCTCAAGATCCATTTGCGGGAAATGGAACCGCCGGTTTGCCCGGTCCAACTCCGTTTAGTTCTTCTCTGGTGAATTGGTTCTATGACCCGCATATCAAGAATGCGTATGCCTACCAATACAACTTCGGCATCCAGCGTCAATTGAACAATTCGACGACGCTAACCGCCAACTATGTAGGATCGAGCACGCGCCGGGCCAACATCGGCGGTATGTACAATACCGCTTTGAAGCCCAGTCCTGCGCCCAACCCTCAGTCGCGCGCCCTGTTCCCCTACATGATCGCCAGCTTCTATGACCGCAGCAACGGGTTCGCCGACTACAACGCCTTCCAGTTGCAATTGGATAAGCGTTTTTCCGGCGGCTTGGCCTACCAGGTTGCTTATACTTTCTCGAAAGCTCTCACCGAGAATGATGGCTGGTTCGGTTCCGAAGGCAAGAACGTTGCGGATCCTTACAATCCGAGGGCGAGCTTGAGTCCGGCAGGGTATAACCTGCCTCACATCCTGACGGCCAATGTGGTGTACGAACTTCCCCTGGGTGCCAACAAGCGCTACGCCACCAGCAATCACGTCGTGGATGCCGTGATCGGCAATTGGCAGGTCAACAGCATCTTCACGATTCGTTCGGGGCAGGCCTACGGCGTCACGGACGGCGAGGACCAGGCGAACACCGGGAACACCGGGTGGGCCGGATACGAGCAGGCCAATCTAGTGGGTGATCCCAATTCAGGCACTTGCCCCAACGGCGGCGCCGCCAAGTCACGAAGCTGCTACTTCAACACGAACGCCTTCGCCAAGCCGACGTTCGGAACTTTCGGCAACGTGCGGCCCAATGGCTTCCAGCAACAGCGCTACTGGAATGTCGATATGTCGATCTTCCGGCAGTTCTCGCTGTGGAGCGAAAACCGTCGTCTCGAGTTCCGTGCGGAGTCATTTAATCTGCTCAACACCACGATCCTGGGCACGCCTGGGAACGACGTCAACAATCCCGGTGCACTTGGCTTAGTCACGAGTGCGGCTAACCAAGCTCGCCAACTACAGTTCGGCTTGAAGTTCATTTTCTGAAGGCCGGCTTCTGCAAGCAACCTTCGCCCGCCCTGCTTCCGAGACAGCGGCGGGCGAAGTCTTTTGGGCGCTTTCCTGGTGTTGGTTCTTTTGCGGGGCTTGGCCCGGGCTCTTGCGATTGCTTTGGCTAGACGTGGGCGGTTCTGCGGCCGGCGGCTGCTTCACCTGGCTTCTTGAGGATGAGAGCTCTGATCAGTTCGCATCGATGATTTACATCGTGGATTCTATTACCCGTGGTTCTCGGGTCTCCCGGACGGCCAGATGCAGTTGAACACAGGCGCGATCGCCTGGCGCATCTTACCGATTAATTCCGGATTAGTTTTAGCGCTTAGAAGCTTTAGGTTCGCGGTGACCTGAGCACGGCTCGGTAGACCCACCAGAGTGCTTGAAACGTATGGATGGTCAAGGCAAAAACGAATCGCCACTTCCGCGATATCAACACCCTGGTCACGGCAGAGACTCGCTAACTTACGTCCGGCGGCGCGAACCTCCGGAGGGGCTGGATGCCACGCCTGTTCACCCGCCTCGGTGAGAATCCCCATGTGCAGACCGGCCGCATTGATCAGCCCAATCCCCTTACGCTTGGCAAATGGCGTCAGCACATCGTCCATATCGGTAACCATGAGGTTATAGCGGCAGTAAGTAAGAATGGTGTCAACCGGCACGGCTTCCGCGATACGGACCAGTGTCTTGAGCGGGTAGCCGGTAACGCCGATGAACCGGGCTTTCCCCTGCTCCTGTATCTTACGCATCGCGGGGACGGTCTCGTTGATGACCTGCTCTACATCTCCAAACTCAACATCGTGCGCCTGGAGCAAGTCCACATAGTCGGTCTGAAGCCGCCGCAGCGACTCGTCAATGCTGCGGGTAATTCGCTGAGCCGAGAAGTCGAAGTCCTTCAGGCCGTAGCGGCCGCACTTGGTGCCGAGCACCACTTTGTGGCGCTTTCCGACCAGTGCCTGTCCTAATCGCTCCTCCGCCAGAGTCAGGCCGTAGTAGGGAGATGAGTCGAAGAAGTTGATGCCATTTTCGATCGCGAGATGTACGGCACGCGTTCCTTCCAGAGGATCCGTTGTGCCGTATACATCACCTAAGGGAGCAGTGCCAAAGCCGAGCAGCGAAACTTGAAGATCCGTGCCGCCCAGTTTTCTATATTCCATCACGCCTGTATCGGAGCTACCTGCCATTTGATCTAGCGGCCTCGCCGTCCGTGGCCTACAAGTCCTGTTCGTCGCGGCTCTTGGGTGAACCGACCGGTTGTGTCTCCCCAAAACGTTACGCTAAACCTTGACCCTTGAAATGACCTCGCCCAAGCGTCTATTATATCGTTGCAGTAAACGATATAGTAGCCCAAAAAGAGCATTCTTAGTTCGGGCAGGGGCTATTCCGAACGGGGTCTTCTTGGATACTCGATAGCCCCTATTTGGTGCATCTTTCGTTCCCACCTGATGGTTGGAGGTGACTTGCCCAAAACCGATGCCTGGACCAAATTACTTACCAATCCTGAGGTGATCGCGGTGGACCAGCACTCAGTCAGCAATCACTCAGTATGGTGTGCGGCGGTGCCGCCGCGACGCCTAGAGCTCTTGGGCCTGACCCGCGATAATTATTCATGGCAACGACAATGAAAGATATCGCCCGTGATTTGGGCGTATCGGTAGTTACGGTGTCCAAGGTCTTGCGCAATCATTCGGACATCGGCGAGCAGACCCGGAAACGGGTTCTGCAGCGCTTGAAGGAAGTCAATTACCACCCCAATCCTGCGGCGCGGACACTGGTCAGCGGGCGCACCAATCTAGTGGGACTCATTGTGCCAGACCTCGTATATCCGTTCTTTGCCCAGGTGGCGAAGGGGATCTCCGCCAAGCTTCGAGCGCAGGAGTACAGCCTGATTATTTCCTCTTCAGAAGATGATCCCAACATGGAACGGCGGGAGATCGATCAGATGCTGGCACGCCGTGTCGATGCCCTCATTCTGGCGTCCGTGCAGTCGAGTGCCGAAAGCCTGAACAAGATGCAGGATCAAGGAATCCCGTACGTGTTACTCGATCGAAAGCTTCCTGGAGTCTCCGCGAACTTCGTGGGAATTGACGACGTGAATGCTGGAATGATAGCCACGAACCACCTCATTGAAATCGGATGCAAAACCATTGCACATATCGGTGGCTCGGATGTAAGCACGGCTCTCGATCGCCAATCCGGGTATTCGATTGCGCTTGCCCAGCGTGGTTTGGGCCTGCCACCGGAGTACATCGTGAAATATGGCCACGGCGACGATGCCGGCGACGCCACCGGCTACAACAGCATGAAGCAACTGCTGCAACTCAAGCCCCGGCCGGACGGAGTGTTTTGCTGTAACGATCCCATCGCCATGGGCGCCCTCAGAGCAATACTGGATGCCGGTTTGCAAATCCCCAAAGATATCGCCGTGGTCGGTTGCGGAAACGTACACTATGATGACCTGCTGAAAGTACCACTCACCAGCATCGACCAGGACAGCAATGGTTTGGGAACCAGCGCAGCCAAGTTGGCCCTGAGCATCATCAAGCAAAAGTCGAAGTCAACTCCCAAGAATGTGCTTTTGGACCCGAAACTGGTAGTGCGAGCTTCCAGCCAGCGGACAAATTGAAAATCGTGGTCGAGCGCAATCTCCGCGCGGGAAATCGGAAAACGATGGATAAGAGAACTACGGGTAACAGAAAAACGAGTAAGAGCGTCCTCTGCTCTTTCACAGAATGAAGGCCCTCGTTATCAAAAAGCCGGGTGAAGCGGTGGTCGAGTCAATGGCTGAGCCCGTAGCTTCAGAAGACACGCTCTTGCTGAGAGTGCGCATGGTTGGGCTGTGTGGAAGCGATCTGAATTCCTTCCGCGGCAAAAATCCTCTGGTAACGTTTCCCCGCATTCCAGGGCATGAAGTGGCAGCGACCATTGTGGATGGGAGCAAGTACAATCCCGCGCTGGCTGCTGGGACCGCTGTAACCCTGTCCCCGTATACGAGTTGCGGCAAGTGTGCTTCCTGTCTCCGCGAACGCCCGAATGCCTGCCAATTCAATGAAACTCTGGGGGTGCAGCGCGACGGCGCTCTGACGGAGTACATCACCATGCCAGCGGAAGAACTCTACCCCGCCAACCTGACCATCAAAGAGCTCTGTCTGGTCGAACCGCTGACGGTCGGGTTTCACGCCGTTGCTCGAGGTCGAGTTACGGCACAAGATACGGTTGCGGTTTTGGGCTGCGGTGGCGTGGGTCTGGGCTCGATTGCTTCTTCACATTTCTGCGGTGCCAAAACGATTGCCGTTGACGTTGACGATGCCAAGTTGAGCCTGGCGAGAAAGGTGGGGGCAGGGCATACGATCAACACCAGTAAAGAGCCTCTGCGCCGTAGCCTCCTCGATCTGACCGACGGTTTGGGTCCGGATGTGATCATCGAGGCAATCGGCCAGCCCCAGACCTTTCGCGCCGCCGTGGAAGAAGCCGCATTCACAGGACGCGTGGTCTATATTGGCTATGCCAAAGAGCTAGTAGCCTACGAGACTCGACTTTTTGTTCAGAAAGAACTCGACATCATGGGCTCGCGAAATGCTTTGCCGCAGGACTTTCGGCAAGTCATTCGCATGTTGGAGGAGCATCGTTTTCCGGTTGATGACGCCGTGACGTCTGTCTTACCTATCCTGGAAGCCCCAGATATTTTACGAGCATGGAGCGACAATCCTGCCCGATTCACTAAGATCATGATTCATCTGGATTGACTTCATCGCCAATTCGAAAGCTTCGCGGGCAGACCATTGCCCCTGAACCGGGACCCGCAGGTTCACCGAGAATTCCTGGATCACGAATGACGTGCTGTGAGAGCCGATTAAGCTTCTGGCGCGGCTGCAGGCCAAGCTCCCGCGTTCTTCCTTCCTTGCCCACCACCTGCCCGACCCGGTTCAACTCCTGCGCCATCTGCTGGTTCACGGCGACAATATCGTTAAAGGTGTCTGCAATTTTCCCGGCCAGCCCGGTCCACGAACCGGGGAGCCGCACGGAAAAGTCACCAGCGCGCATCGTCTGCAGGCATGCGAGGATCACGCCCAGATCAGGAGGGACAGTCTCGACACTCAAACTGGAGTGTCCGTTGTTCTTCGTTGCGGGTGCAGGTGAGGGTTCGGAATTCGCGGTCATCGCTGCGGCGGAACGGTCCCTCCCTCAGTGATCACTTCAAAACCGGCCAACGGGATTGGCCGTCTGGGACTGAGAATGTTCTACCCTGCCGCCTCCTGTGGTGGCAAGTCGGTTTTAGTGCGCCAGCTTCGGGGGCCGCACTTGAGCACGTGGCCGTGGTGCAGTAAGCGGTCGAGCATGGCGCTCACGGCGGCTGCGTCTCCCAGCAGTTTGCCCAGTCTTCCACGGGACGGTTCGAGGTCAGCATGGTGCTGGCACGCTCGTAGCGGCGCATGATGATCTCCAGCAGTTCTTCGGCGGCGGTGAGGGGCAGTTTGCGCATTCCCAGATCGTCGACGATGAGCAAGGGCACGGTCACTAAGAACTCCATGTGCTCTTTGCGGGTGCCGTCGAGCGTGGCTTCGGCGAGATCATCGAGCAAGGTGTGGGTTTCGCGGTAGAGCACGCGGTATCCCTGTTGGATGGCGGCTTGGCCGATGGCTTGCGCCAGGTGACTCTTGCCGGTGCCGGGTGGGCCGAGAAACAGGGCGTCTTCGTGGCGGGCAATGAATGCGCCAGCGGACAGATCGAAGACCAGGCTGCGATTCATCTTCTTATTGAAAGCGAAGTCGAAGTTGTCGAGGGTCTTCTGCGAGTCGCGGAACTGGGCCTGCTTGGTGCGCCGCTCCAGCAGGCGCTCGCCACGCAGGGCGAGTTCGTCGGAGACCAGGCAGGAGAGCAGGTCGATGGGGGCGAGCGGTTCGGTTTGCGCCTGGCGCAGACGGGTCTCCAGCACGGCGGCCATTCCACCCAGGCGTAGTTGTTTGAGCGCGCGATCGAGTTCGATCAGATTCATTCTTCTATCTGCTTGGTTCTGTAGTTAATGAAGTCGCGGTACTGCACCAACTCGCGGATCAGGGGATCGACTTGCTGCAAACTGAGTGGGGCTTGCGGGCAGCGTTTCAGATAGCGGCGGCACTGGCGGCCTGGAGCGCAGAACGTGGTGTGAGGCTGGAGTTCATCCAGCCCGGCAAGCCGGTGCAGAACGCCTACGTAGAAAGCTTCAACGATGAATGCCTGAATGCCAACTGGTTCACCAGTCTGAGCTATGCACGGCGCTAGATTGAAACCTGTCGGCAAGACTACAACCAGCAACGTCCACACAGTTCGCTGGACTGCTTGCCGCCTGCAGAGTTTGCACGGACACGAGCGGAGATGCGGGCATGAGAAAAGCTAGTACAAGGCTGCTGGACCTCATCCCCGCTGAAACATCAACTGAGAACTTAACATTGGGATTGGTACGCAAACAGGGCACTTCACCAGCACCCACCACGTCCTTACTCCACTCCAAAGTTACTGTGCCGTAAATGTGCCGCGAGTGGTCCAAAGCAATGAGGTTTTCGAGGTTTTTGAGGCCACGTCGGGATCTTCCGTGCGAGCTGATGTTGGGGGTAAGCGATTGATTTGTTTAGGCGGACGGCACTTTCTGCAGTTCTGCGAAGTCTGCCTTACAAGCAGGAGATCGCAGGTTCGAGCCCTGCAGTGCCCACCATGCTTTGTTTCGTTTTTCGAGCGGCAATTTTACTGGGACTGCATCAATCGGATGTTGCGGATGGAGCCGTCCGTGTGACCGTAGGCTGCCTGGATCATCAGCCCGTGGCCGACCACTCGCAGCCACTTTGTCCTGCTGTGTTGCAGCCGATACGACGCAACTGAGACGCCCACTTCGATTAGTCCCATCGTAACCGCATATCGAGCGGCCGATGGCCTGTGCCCCAGCAAGTACGAACTCCCTGCGGGAAAATTACCCTCAATATATCCTTTTTCTACGTTCTGCACCGTCGTGATTCCGTCGAGGACATTCATCGCGGTGTAGGTCGAGAGTTCAACGATAAAGAGTTTTTTGTTGAATGACGGAGCGTTCGCGGGCTCAGAGATCTGCTGCGAGAGGGCAGGCAGAGCCAGACTTCCAACTACGAGCAGAAGAAATCCCCACGACCTGAACGACTGCAGAATGCACCGAGTCGAAAATCCCCTTACGAACGATTTGGGCGTGTACTCACCAAACCACGGTTCGAGCCATACTTGACCAGTCATCTTTTTTGTCCCGTATCCAGGTATTCGAATCGGTCGAGAGGACAGGCGCAGGTCATGTGCCAAAACAGAAGTGCTGGAACTGGTTGATTCGTTGCGGAGTTGCTGGATAATCGCGGTGGGGAATGACTACTACACTGAAAAACCTTGCACACGGCCTGGATGAGGTGGGGCAGAACTCGGCTGGATTCCGGTTCAAATCGGCGTCCACGCGTAACCAGGCAAGGTTACGTAAGTGCTATTGGCGTTTTCATTGGACCAGTAACCGTGACTGGGACATCGGCGCGTCTGGTTGGCCATCGGAGACTGGCGAGGCCAAACTCGCTGCATTAGTTTCCCTTAATGCCCCGAAAGAATTGGTTGCCCGTTTGTTCCTTGTTGTTTGTGGCGCTCTTTTTGCCCGGTTGTGGCGGCGGCACGATCAAGCCCAACTCCACCAACCCTTCCTCTAATCCGGCGCCGACCGTGACTTCGATTACGCCCAACTCTGGAAACATCAATGGCGGAACCGCAGTGACGGTCACGGGCACCGGGTTTCTCGCCGGGGCCACACTGAGTGTGGGCGGAACCGCTGCCACGGGCGTAACCCTGGTGAGCAGCACATCGATCACGGCGGTTACCCCGGCCCACGCGGCTGGCGCCGTGAACGTCATGGTCACGAACACGGATACGCAAAGCGGCACACTGAACAGCGGCTACACCTACTCGACGGCGAATTCAGCCCCGACCGTCACTTCGATCTCGCCCAATTCCGGCACCATCAACGGCGGCACGGCCGTGACCATCAGGGGCACAGGTTTTCTGGCGGGAGCCACGGCGAAGCTGGGAGGCACCTCTGCAACCGGGGTTTCGGTCGTGAACAGCACTACGATCGCAGCCACCACTCCGGCCCACGCGGCTGGCGCCACCAGTGTTGTTGTAACCAACACCGACGCCAAGACCGGTACGTTGAACAACGGCTTCACCTTTACCGGGCCTCCACCGCCGAACCCGGCGCCGACAGTGAGTTCGATCACCCCCAACTCTGGAACCACCAATGGCGGGACTGCGGTGACCATAGCGGGTACGGGCTTCCTGGCGGGAGCCACGGTCAAGATGGGCGGGACGTCTGCGACCGTACTGTCGGTTGTCAACAGCGCGTTAATCACAGCAACCGCTCCGGCGCACGCGGCTGGGGCTGTGGACGTCGTAGTCACGAATACCGACACCAAGACTGGAACCTTGACCGGCGGCTATACCTATACTGCTGCGGCTAACCCGGCGCCGACGGTGACTTCGATCAACCCGGCCACAGGCGTAACCACCGGCGGGACCGCAGTGAGCATCACGGGTACCGGTTTCCTTGCCGGAGCCACAGTCAGTTTTGGAGGGACCGCTGCCACCGGAGTGGCGCTGGTGAACAGCACCACGATCACCGCATCGACTCCGGCCCATGCGGCCGGCGCCGTCAACGTGGTCGTGACGAATACGGATACCAAGAACGGAACCCTGACCAATGGGTACACCTATACAGCGCCAACCGGTACGATTGCGCTGTCCACGGTAGTGAGCGGGCTCACCAGTCCCGTGGGATTGGAAAGGCCGCCGGGGGACAACCGGTTCTTTATCATTGAACAACGCGGCACCATTCGGATCCTTCAAAACGGCGCCCTGCTGCCCGGCAATTTTCTGGATTTGCAGAGCATCGTGAACTACGACGGACAGGAACAGGGTCTGTTAGGCATAGCCTTCAGTCCGAACTATGCCACCGACCGCAAGTTTTACGTGAACTACACGCAGGATGAGGGCAATCGCGAGACCCACATTTCCGAGTTCACGACCATGGCGTCGGATCCCAACACTGCCGATCCCAACAGTGAGCGCGTTCTGCTGGTGGTGAACCAGCCGTTCCCGAATCACAAAGGTGGGCAGCTGGTTTTCGGCCCCGACGGCTTCCTGTATATCGGGCTGGGAGACGGAGGCAGCGGTGGCGATCCCCTGGGCAATGGTCAGAACACGTCCACGTTCCTGGGGAAGATGCTGCGAATCAATGTGAATCCCCCGTTTGCTACGGGAAAGGAATACGGGATTCCAGCGGATAATCCTTTCGTCGCCGGTGGAGGTCTGCCCGAAATCTTCGCCTACGGGTTGCGCAATCCCTGGCGCTTTTCGTTTGAACCGGTCACCAATCGCCTCTTCGTGGCCGACGTTGGACAGGATAGCTGGGAAGAAATTGACATTCTGCAGAAGGGTGGCAACTTCGGTTGGAACGTCATGGAGGGCATGCACTGCTATCCGCCGGGCACAGCCACCTGTGACATGACCAACAAGATCCTGCCCATTTTCGAGTACTCTCACAGCGATGGCGTCGCTGTGATTGGCGGTTATGTTTATAAAGGCACGGCCATCCCCAGCCTGGCGAACAAGTATGTCTTTGCCGATCTCACCGGCAAGGTATGGAGCTTGACGGAAGCGCCCGCCAATACCTGGACGCGTGGCAATCTGCTCGACACGGGCCTCACCTTCACGTCGTTCGGCAGGGACGCTGCGGGAGAACTCTACTTGGTGGACTACAACGGGCTGATTCGGAAGCTGGTCTTGCAGTAGTTTTTCTTTCGTGAATGGAGGACGGGCGTCCTGCCGCCCTCCATTGCGATGACAGGAGCTTTGTTCCATGCTCCACCGTACGCTGGCGCTGACGGCTTGCCGAACCTAGCTGAGGCGGTTATACTGGCGCTCGCTTCTCCATCCAGTGAGGGAACCCATGCACTCCACTAGCCCGACCACGAAGTGGACTCCTTATGAAGTTAAAGCAGCAGCCATCGTCTTCGAACGCCGAAGTGAAGACCTGCAATTAGAACAACTTATGATCCGCCTGCAGAAGAAGATGCAGGAGGCAGAAGTTCAGAAACCGGCGCCGGCCGCAGCGTAGCTTGTCCCTGTCAGTCCGAAAAACAACTCAAAGAAACTGTTGCCTGGTGCGGCGAGTCTCTTTATCAGCTGGCGGCTGGCAACTCGTTTATCGCTTTTTGACTTTGCATCTCACCCACTATTGATTTCGCCTCACTCTTACCCTCGGCTAGATCGATAAAGAACCCCTGTGCGCTGAAGCGGGTCCCGTTCCGGCTGGATCGGAGGCTTTGGGCCTGCACGACCCGTCCGTAAGTTCCGTCGGGATGCAGGATGCGGCTCTTCTCGTTATCTTTCAGATAGGTCTGTAAGATTTCGTCAAAGATTCGATTGCGCAGAGTGCTGTCTTTAACGGGAAACATCACCTCGACTCGCTCATAGAGATTGCGCGGCATCCAGTCTGCGCTCCCCAGGTAAATGTCAGGTTCGCCGCCATTGGCAAAATAGAAAATCCGGCTGTGCTCGAGGAACCTGCCTACGATGCTGCGCACACGAATTCTATGGCTGACGTCTCTCACGTTGGGGCGCAAGGCGCAGGCGCCGCGAATGATGAGATCGATGTCCACTCCCGCTCGCGAAGCCCGGTACAGCGCCTCGATGACAGGCTGGTCAAGCAGCGCATTTACCTTGGCGATGATACGCGCTGGGCGCTTGCGCCGGGCGTGGGCAGCTTCGCGGTCAATCAACGCAATGCAATTTCTGGCCAGATCGATCGGCGAAACAAACAGGGGCTGGTAGTTCGATTGTTCCGATCGGGCGGTAAGGAAGTTGAAAACCGCGTGCACCGCCGCGGTCACTTCTGGATCGCAGGTCAGGAGGCTCAAATCGGAATAGAAGTGAGCCGTCGAGGGATTGTAGTTGCCGGTGCCCAGGTGAGCGTACTGGCGAATCTCTCCGCCCGGCTCCTGGCGGGCCAGCAGGGCCAGTTTGCAATGCGTCTTCAAACCTACGAGTCCGTGAAATACCTGGACCCCGGCCTCTTCCAGGGAGCGGGCCCAGCGAATGTTCGACGCTTCATCAAAGCGCGCCTTGAGTTCGACCACCACCGTCACTTCCTTGGTCTGGGCTGCCTCGATGAGGGCGCGCACGATGGGGGAGTTTTCGTTCGTCCGGTACAGCGTCTGCTTGATGGAAAGTACCTGCGGATCTCGCGCGGCGGACTCGACAAAAGAAACAACCGGCTGGTAAGAATCGTAGGGATGATGCAGCAGAATGTCCTGCTGGCGAATGCCTTCCAGCAGATTCGATACCTTCGGCGCAAGACTCAGGCTGCGCGAGGTCAAGGGCACAAATTTCAGGTCGGGACGCGGCGTCTGTTCCGCCAGCGAAAATAGGCGGGACAGGTTTACTGGGCCATTGGTCTTGAACACTTGCCACGGCCCTACCCCAAATTGATGAGTTAAGGGATCGATAATTTCGGCTGGCGCGCTGGCTTCGATCTCCAGACGTACGATATCTCCCTTGCGACGGCTGTGCAGTTGACTATCCACCAGGTCGAGCAAGTTGCGCGACTCTTCCTCGTGCAGATAGAGATTGCTGTTGCGGGTGGCGCGAAATGCGGCGGAAGAGAGGACCTTGTATCCCTTGTACAGATTACGGGTGTGGGTCTCGATCAGGTCATGCAGGAATATGTAATCAATATCGCCGTTCTTCGCCGGCACGCGAACCAGGCGGGGAAGTTTTCGTGGCACCGTCACCACGCCAAGGAAGGTTGTGCCCGGCTTGGAATTCCGACGCAGTTGAAACGCCACGCACAAGGCCTTGTTAAGGACATGCGGGAAGGGATGCGAGGGATCAATCGTGACCGGCGTCAGAATCGGGTCGACCTGGCGGGTAAAGAACAGGTCCATGGCGTCGTGGCCGGCACGGTCGAGGTCCGCCACCGATAAGATGCGGATACCCTCGCGCCGCAGCGCGGGAAGAAGCTGCTGGTTCCAGCAAGCATATTGCGCGTCCACAAAGGAGTGAAGTTCGGCGGCGAGCCGCTGCAGTTGTTCCGCGGGCGAAAGTCCATCAGGGCCGGTCAGCGGATTTCCGTGCTCGACCTGCTGCAGCAACCCGGCCACCCGCACCTCGACAAACTCGTCGAGATTGCTGGCCGTGATGGCCAGGAACTTTACTCTTTCCAGCAGCGGATTGCCCTCATCCAGGGCTTCTTCGAGGACACGACGGTTAAAAGCCAGCCAGGACTCGTGGCGGTTGAAGTAGTAGCGCGGATCGCTAAGGCTGGGACGGGCCATGGGCGAGATCTCCTACCGCAGGCATGGTAGCGCGGGATTGTTAATAGATTGTTACGAAGCCGCATTTGGCTTTCGTTTCGGAAGGCGTAATGGTAGCTTTTCTCGTTTATGGAAGCCAACGAATACGACCTGGTAGTGATCGGCAGCGGTCCGGCGGGCCAGAAAGGCGCCATCTGCGCCGCCAAGATGCGCAAGAAAGTGGCCATCATTGACCGGAAAAAGAGCGTTGGCGGGGTCTGCGTTCACACCGGAACTATCCCCAGCAAGACCCTGCGGGAAGCAGTTTTATACCTGAGCGGATTCCGGCAACGCACCTTTTATGGCCGTGGCTATGCGCTGAAAGACCGTATCGCCATGTCCGACTTGATCTTCCGGGCGGAATCAGTCATGGCGCGCGAAGTTGAAGTGATCAAGTCACAGTTGCGCCGGAACTACATAACTATTCTGGAAGGCGACGCGCGCTTCCTCGACGCCAATACCCTCGAGGTCAAGAGCGACGAAGGTTCTCAATTAGTCCGCGGTCAACACATCCTTATCGCCTGCGGCACGCGGCCCGCGCACAGCTCCGAAATCCCGGTCGATGGCAAACGAATCTTTGACTCCGATCAGGTGCATTGCCTGGACGAGATCCCCAGGGACCTGATCGTCGTCGGCGCCGGCATTATTGGCCTGGAATACGCGTCCATGTTCGCCGCCCTGGGTGTGAAAGTCACGCTGCTCGATCAACGTCCCATCCTGCTGGATTTCGTGGATAGAGAAATTGTGGAGAGCCTGTGCTTCCAGCTGCGGCAGCTGGGCACGGTATTTCGGCTCGGCGAAAAAGTGGTTTCGGTCGGCTTCGATGAAGAGCGCAACCGGGTGTTTGCCAAGCTGGCCAGCGGGAAGAACGTTCATGGCCAGGGACTGCTCTATACCATCGGACGGCAAGCTAACGGCGATTTGCTGAATCTCGAATCAGCAGGGTTGACCTCCGAGAGCCGGGGCAAGCTTTCAGTCAACGAACATTTTCAGACCACCGTTCCCCATATTTACGCCGCGGGCGACGTGATCGGATTTCCCGCGCTGGCCAGCACTTCCATGGAACAAGGCCGCCTGGCCAGTTGTCATATGTTCGGAAAGCCTGGCAAAATGCCTCCCAACCTTATCCCCTATGGGATTTACACCATTCCCGAAATCTCGATGGTGGGCCAGACTGAAGAGCAGCTCACGCACGAGAACATCAATTATGAGGTGGGCCTGGCTCGATACGCCGAACTGGCCAAGGGACAGATGTTGGGAGACGACCAGGGCTTGCTGAAGCTGGTCTTCGATCCCGATTCGCTAAAACTACTCGGAGTGCATGCCATAGGCGATCGGGCGGCGGAAATCATTCACATCGGCCAGGTCGTTCTTGCCCTGGGAGCGAGTATCGAATATTTCCGCGATGCCGTGTTCAACTATCCCACGCTGGCGGAAGCCTACAAAGTCGCCGCGCTCGATGGACTGAACAAGCTCTAGCGACACCTGTAGTGCCCGGGCCGAACGCCAGTGCCGCGTAGGGTCCCATATAACCTGTACACATTCAGGGACGCTGCTTGGAGGTGCCGCGAACCTCGATCCGTTCAAGAATCTGGTCTTACGGTCCGCTTGTCTTTCCTCGATATATCCGGCACTACGGCGAGGAGCCGCTTCGTGTAACCTTTGGTTGACTCGAACGCATTGACGCGGGCATTCACACACGCATTCAGCTATTTCCAAAGGGCAGCGAGTGTGCTCTTTATTATCAGTTTTATTGCGCCTTTTTTGTCTTGGGCCCAGAACGCTCCCCAGCCTAACGTGGGCCTCCGCATTATCGTGGTGGGTTCGGCAGATGAGGCGGGGCAAATCCTGGACAGTCTGAACAAAGGCGTGGACTTTGCTGCGCTCGCCAAAGAGAAATCCACCGATGCGATCGCCGCTGATGGCGGTTACATGGGAAAAGTAGATCCCTCAACCCTGCGTCCCGAGCTACGAGAAGCGCTGAAGGGCATGGGACCTGGCCAGCTCACCGGCGTTATAGAGCTTTCGCCTGGCTTCGCCATTGTGAAGGTGTTGCTTTCCCTCCGAGTCCCCGGATATCAAAGACGCCAGCCCGGCGCGCAATCTGCCGGCTGCCGCCACCGGAATCATCCGCTACGCTCCCAATGTCGGCGGAAAAAACGAGGCCGATCTGGCGTTCCGCAGTTTGCCCAAGACCGACGGCTGGAGCCAGGATTTACGCGGGCTCTGCGAGATTCGAAAGAAATCTCTTTCTACGATGATCGATCGGCTCGAGCCGGTTTTCGGTCAGCTTGCGCTGCTCGCCTGCGATCAGCGCGGCGACGCAAACTGGTTGAAGCCACATTTCGATTCGATTCTGCGTTTCTACGATTCCTGGATTAAGCACAACTCTTCCTCGATTGGCCTGCTGGTGTGGGGAGATGATGTCGCAATCGGTGATGACAATGACCCAACTACATTCGGCCGGCCTTTCTTTTCCTCGGCAAACTTGCTTCTCAATTGCTTGTTCTATCAGGATCTCTCGGCGTCGGCAGAACTCGCGCGCCGCCTGGGACGCCCGGCGGATCATGATCGGCTTTCAAGTCAGGCGGAAGAGTTGGCGCGACGGGTCCAAATGTTCTGCTGGGATCCCAAAGATAATTACTACTATACCGTCGATGTTCAATGTATCGATCGGCGAGCTGAGCTCATCCCAACGGTGTCGCGAGGAATGGACATGTCGTGGAGATGCCTCCCGATGAGGATTCAGATGTTTACCGGCTTCCTGCCGCTCTGGTGCGGCATCGCGCCTCAGCAGAACGCGCAGAAGCTGGTTACCACAAACTATCTCGCCGACGACCGCCTCTGTGCTCGATGGGGCGCCAGGTCGCTCTCGGCCCGCGAGACCATGTACTCCCTGGAGTTTAGTTCCAATCCGAGCAACTGGCTTGGGCCAGTCTGGATCATCGTGAACTATTTCGTATGGAAAGGTTTGCAGCGATATGGATACAAGAAAGAAGCAGATGCCTTGGCCGACAAGACTCTCCTTCTCCTGTCGAGGGACCTTGCGGCAAATGGCTCACTGAATGAGTACTACCATCCCGATACCGGAGCAGCACTCAGTCACAAGGGATTTATAGACTGGAATCTCCTTGTCCTGGAAATGATCTGAAGGGGAAGTTTGGTGTGAGAGCACGTCCAGATCCCAAGCGGTTTTACTTCGTTCCGGTGCTCTCAAAGGCGCTCGACATACTCGAACTCCTGCAGAACGAGCAGGGCCTCCTCGCGCTCGAGTCCATCCACCAGCGCACAAATATTTCCAAGACCACGGTTTATCGCATTCTCAAAACATTCGTGCGTCGCGGCTATGTGGCCCAGTCGCAGCACGGACTTTATCGACTGGTGTCCCGCCCCAGGAAGGTGCGCTTCGGTTTTGGCAGTGAATCCGCGGAAATGCCGTTTTCGGAAGCCGTAACCGACAGCCTGAAGGCTGCCTCCTCAGCCGCCGGGGTTGACCTGATCGTGCTCGACAATTGTTACGACGGCCCCACAGCATTGCGCAACGCGGACGAATTCGTGCGCAACCGGGTGGATCTGGTGATCGAATTTCAGATCGATCAGCATGAGGCGCCGGTCCTGGCAGACAAGATCGACACTGCAGGTATCCCTCTGATTGCGGTAGACATACCGCATCCGTACGCGACTTTTTTTGGAGTGAACAATTATCGCGTTGGCTTCGAGGCTGGCGAGTGCCTGGCGCTCTATGCCAAAAAGATATGGGACGGCAACGTGCGCTGGGCCTTAGGGCTGGACATAGACGAAGCCGGTCCGCTGGTACAGAGCCGCGTGGCCGGGGCCTTCGAGGCCATTCGATCGCGACTGCCCGACATTCCGTGTGAATTTCTGGTTCGCATGGACGCCCGCGGCTTACGTGACAAGAGCTGTCAACTGGTACTCGATTTCCTGCGACGCCACCCTAAAGATCGCGGAATTCTGATTGCTGCCGCAACCGACACCAGCGCCCTCGGCGCGATGCAGGCGGTGCGAGAGTTAAAGCGCGAGAAATATGTGGCCATCGTCGGGCAAGATTGTATTCCGGAGGCTCTGGAAGAGATCTCCCGTACCGACAGCCCTCTGATCGGCTCGGTATCCCACGAAGCCCAGAGCTATGGACCGAGGCTGATTCATCTCGGATTGTCCATTCTCAGCGGTCACCGCGTCGCGCCCTACAATTATGTTGAACACAAACTGGTGACCGGGTCATGGGCATCCCCAGGTGGCAGACCAGCGTAGCCGCCGGCGAAGCTGCTTCACCTTGATTACGTTCGCCTCACAAACATCCGCGGCTGGTGCAATTCCTGCGCGAACGTCTACCCTGCCAGTTTCTGTCAATCCTCCACTGGCCTATGCTGATTCTGTTTGCATCTCACCCACGACTTCTGCGCGAGGACGCTTTCCTCTCTCATCCCGCTGTGGTCCAGAGAAGGATGCTGAACTGGCAGATTCAGTGCGTGTGATGGTGCGCTCCGCATTGCTCCTAGCATTTCTGCCCTGCTCGACCCGGCGGGCGAATTCTTTGTCCCGTTTGAATACCAGTTCTAGGGCCTGGCTGATGATGTAATCGCCGCTGTCATCGATGAATTGGCCATACTTGTCGAGCATGGCGAACTGGTCCTGGTAGAGCTACACCGTGATCTGCTGCTTGGCTCGCTTGATTCTCGGGGGAATGAATGAGGATGCCATGGTTTCTCCCTTCTGACTCCACTGCGTTTCTATCAGCGCCTTCTAAGTTCCCATCACTAGAGGAATGCATCACTGGCGACAGTTCCTCAAGGGCGGGAGCGACCCCCGAAGTGACGATAGGAATGAAGCGGATTTGTGGCGGCTCAAGGGCCGCACCAACCGGGGTCGCTCCCGCCCTTGAGTTGTTTTGCAGTCCGTGTTTATCGAAGCATCGTTCTTCTGCAACCCGCTGCATCGTTACGCGCGAAGCTGGCCACAACGGCGTTCAGACCCGGATCTTTGTGCGGACCCTGCTGTCGACGGAAATAATCCGTCCGATTCGTACGGTCACCCCCTGGGGAGTGGACCGACGAACCTGTAGTCGTGGTCGAGCCGATACACGGCAGCGGTGCCAATCCAGTGCTTAGACCTTGCATTCCACAAAGCACAGCCTTGTCTTCGTGCTCCCGCCATATTTTATGAAGTTCCTCATGTTCTGGGCCTCGAAACTCCCGCAACTCATCCCGCAATCGGTCAGGCTGTTGTTTGTCGAAACACGCGGTCTCCCGCCTTTCGATGAGAACGCGAGCGCGGAAGTGCCCTAGTAAGCGATCCAGATCTGGATCCGATGGTACACCGCAGATTTTGCTGCCAACGTCCCGCAGAGGCGCCGAAAGAGCGTTCCGTCTTCAGGAACGTCCTTTGGTCAGTCGATACATACACCATCTGATCGGATTCCTGTCGCGCGAAAAGCTCTCTGTATTTTCGAGACGGTAGGTGTCGAAACCGGCGGGCCAACCGAGGTTGCCGTCTTCGTAGAAAAACGTCACCACAGGCACTGGCGCTACGGACGCGCCAGAGAGAAACAGCGGGAACTTGTCCATTACCGGGTAGTCTGGCGCACGACCATTACGCGAGCGATAAATTCGCAGGGGAAGCCTCAACCCAAGTGCGCCCACAAAAACTCAAGGTTTTTGTTTCGGTGGCCAGGTAACGGATCTGATTGTTTCTCATTGAATTCGTACTGCCTTTATCCCTTCGGAAGACTGTCAAACTATAAAGACCGGATAATCAAAGTCCGTGGCGCTTCCAAGCGATCTCTTAAAACACTGATGCTCATCGCTACGATGTTGGTGGCTGGTACCACACATGAGCTCAAGGGTTCGTGAGCGCTAACAGGTTCGCTTTCCGCAAGTGAGGTGGTCCTCCGATGCCAGAGGATGGAAATCAAGAATATGCTCAGGCGCCCGACGACCGGGAACAAAAGAGCGTCCCGAACGATCGGAACTTTGAGCCTCTGCTAGACACTGAAGAAACGGCAAGACTTCTCAGAATGCACCCTAGGACTCTTCGGGTGAAGGCGCGTACGGGCGCAATCCCTGGTGTTCAGGTCGGAAATAGGTGGCGCTTTCGCGCCTCCACATTAGATCGTTGGCTGGGAAAGCTCGCCAGCTAAACAAATCGCAAGTCAGGACAAAAAGGTCTCGACCGAAACCCACAAGCGATCTATTCTGGCGGTGTCCGCCGACACCGTTTGAACAAAGGAGAAACTTTGCTTAGACGGACACGTTACCAACACGGAAGCGTCGAACGAGAAGAGCGGAAGAAGGGACCGGCAGTCTGGGTCTACCGATGGTGGGAAGAAGACATCAACGGGAAACTGGTGCATCGCAAAGCACAGGTTGGGGATGTCAAGAAATACCCGACCGAATCTGCCGCACACTCAGCGGCAGACGCTCTTCGGCTAACCATCAACAATCGCTGCGAACACAGGAACCTGCGGCGAACCACAATCAACACGCTCTGGGAGCACTACTCTCAAGAGGAGCTGCCTCTCAAAGCCTTATCCACACAGGATGCGTACATAATTTACGTAAAGAACTGGATTGTCCCACGCTGGGGCAATCTGCCACTAGAACAAGTCAAAACTGTCGAGGTAGAGCGCTGGCTACGGGCGACCGGAGTGGCGGATGGGACCAAAGCCAAAATCAAGTGCGTGATGTCGGCTTTGTTTTCGCACGCCGTTCGGTGGGAGTTCTGCGGCCACAATCCCATCTCTTCAGGGATACCGGTGGGAACTGGGGGCAAGCGAGGCCCGAGCACCGGCGTCCGGATCAGCGCCAAACGTCAGAGATCCCCTTTGGTTTTGTCATCGGAACAGGTCAAGCTCGGTTTGGCAGAACTGGAGTTTCGGGATCAGTTGCTCGTGTTTCTAGAAGGTGCCTTGGGTATACGTCAAGGCGAACTCGGGGCGCTGCGTTGGCTGGAGTGCGACTTCGACAACATGAGCATCAGCGTCCAACACTCGTATTACTGGCGTCGAGGTGGAAACCTGAAGAGCACGAAAACGGAAGCGTCGGCAAAACTGCTGCCGATGCATCCAAGCCTGAAGCATTCCTTGCAGGAGTGGAGATCGCAAAGTCTCTACAACAAACCGGAAGATTTCGTGTTCCCTTCCGAAAGACTGCGAGGCAGCAAGCCGTTAGATCTAGCTTCAGTTCTGAAAAAGAAAATTCAGCCTGCATTCAGACGAATCGGTATCACGGGTGTGGGCTGGCACACGTTTCGGCACTCGGTTGGAACCATGCTGGCGGAGATGGGCGAACATCAACTCACGATCCGCGACTACTTGCGGCACAGCAACCTTCATGTCACGAACAAGTACCTGCAGGCGACATCGAAGACCAAACGCTTGGCGCAGGACAAATTGGTCGACGCTATTTTGCCGACAGGTATTTTGCCGAAGACAAACCTAATCCAATGAGCGCTGTTTGGAATCGTTCTCGAATGGGACCATTCTCGTTCGGCGCTTATCGTCCCCTAACATCCCCTGATTTGCCGGACGCTAGGGTTGCAAGTGCTTGAAAAGAATGGCGGGGACGACGGGACTCGAACCCGCGACCTCTGCCGTGACAGGGCAGCGTTCTAACCAACTGAACTACGTCCCCGGTTGAACCGGAATTACCGAAATGGCAGGCAATGGAAGGCGTGAACCAGCAATCTTCGGCTCATTAATCATTGCACGAAACTTCAAGAACTGGCAAGGAATGAACCAGAGTGGCAGACGCCCGCGAAGCCAAGAAAAAGGGACTTGTGATTCGGCCCTGGCCCAACCGGGTTGCTGGAATTCACCTGCCAAGTCTAACTACGACCACATCTGAGCGATCGCTGCCTCCACATGAATCCGCGTGGTATCGAGAAACGGGATGCCCTGGTCGGTGACGTCGCCCAGTATCAGAGGCAGCTCTGTCCCGCCTAGAATCAGACCTGCGATGCGGTCCTGCTCTTTCATGCGATCGACGATTGCCAGCAGCTGCCGGCGGGTTTCGGCCAGAATCGCGCCCTTCACCAATTCGTTCATGTATCTTTCGTGAATGTAGGCTTGCTCGTCTGGTTGGGGTACCACCAGTTCGATTTGTGCTGCAGAAAATACGCGGGGATAGAAATCTCCCTGCATGGTGAAGCGGGTACCAAACAGGCCGATTCTATTAAGCCCCAGGGCTTTGGCTGCTTCGCACGTTGCCTCTACGATACTCACCAGCGGGATCGGCGACTGCCGGCGCAGTTCGTCGAACACGATATGCGGCGTATTGGCAGTCAGCAGGCCAACCTGCGCTCCGGCGCTGGCCATTTTTTGGATTTCACCTACCAGAAACGTGACCATCTTGATTCGATCGTCGGCTTCAATCAGGTCGAGCAGCGTCCTCATGTTGATGCTGTTGATGACGATGGACGGATAGCTTCCATCGGGCTTTCGCGCGCGATGGGCTGAGATCAGATGGCGGTAATATTCGATCGTAGACTCCGGCCCGATGCCTCCGATCACTCCTAGCGTCTTCACTCGGCATCCTCCCTAGACTCTTAAGATATCTATTCTAGGATAGGAGTCGATTTCAGATGTCTGGCGGGCATTCTGCCCGCCGATCGGGCCGGCGGGACGCCGGAGCCAGTTGGCAGGCTTGCCGGTATGCTCCTCACTCAAGTAAGCTTCGTTGCTTAGAATCCTTCGTTTGCCAAGGTTAATCCAAGCCAACATGAAAGCCATTCAGGTAAAGAAGCCAGGCGGTTCAGAAGCCCTCGAAGTTGGTAGAGATTCCCGTTCCGCAACCCAGGGCCAGCGAAGCCGTGGTGAAGGTGGCCGCGGCGGGAGTGAACTTCATTGACGTTTACCATCGCGAGGGGAGATATCCCGTCGCGCTGCCCTTCGTGATTGGGCAGGAAGGCGCCGGTGTGGTTTCGGCGGTCGGCGCCGAGGTCAAGTCGGTCAAGGTTGGCGACCGCGTTGCCTGGGCGGGCACCATGGGCTCGTATGCGGAATACGTGGCTATCCCTGCCGACCGCCTGGTCCACATGCCGCAGGGTGTAAGCGACCGCGAGGCCGCTGCGGCCATGCTGCAAGGCATGACGGCCCACTACCTGGCCTACAGCACGTTTCCGCTGAAGCGCGGAGACACAGCCCTGGTGCAAGCGGCGGCGGGTGGAGTCGGGCTGCTGCTGGTGCAGATGGCGCATAACATCGGGGCCCGGGTGATCGGCACCGCCTCAACTGAAGAGAAGGCCAAACTGGCGTTCGAAGCCGGGGCGGACGAAGTCATCCTCTATACCCAGGCGGATTTTGAAAGTGAGACCAAACGTCTGACCCAGAACAAAGGGGTGGACGTGGTCTATGACTCGGTGGGTAAAACCACTTTCGAAAAAGGACTCAACGTCCTGCGGCCGCGCGGCATGATGGTTCTGTTTGGAGGATCGAGCGGAGCTGTCCCTCCTTTTGATCCTATCGCCCTCAGCCAGAAAGGCTCATTGTTCCTTACCCGCCCCACACTGCACCACTATACTTCCACGCGCGAGGAACTCGATGCGCGGGCCAGCGCGGTCTTCGGCATGATCGCGGCCAAAAAACTGAAGCTACGCATCGAACATATCTATCCCCTGACGGAGGCGCAGCAAGCCCACCGCGATCTGGAAGGCCGGAAGACAACCGGAAAGCTGTTGCTGATTCCGTAGGTGTTCCGCCGCAACTTCTTTTCACCCGGTGAAGTGGCAACCTGCCGGAAGAGTTGCTACCTCTAAGGCGCAGGAGGATTCTCATGGCAGGGAAGAAGAGTTCCAGTTCACGCAGGAAGTCCGGGCACAGCAAGTACGGTAAGGCCGCAAGTAAAAGTGTGGAAAGCGCCCTGCATCGGGAAAAGCGGGGCACGCTTCGCTCCGGCAAGGGGGGTAAAGCCGGTAAGGTCACGAGCCGCAAACAGGCGATTGCCATCGGTCTGTCAGAAGCCCGCAAGAAGGGGGCCAAAGTTCCAGTAAAGAAGGCTAGCTGAATTCTCAGCGGTTGGAGTCAGACCGTGTGGGTCCGGCTCTCTGAGCCGGACAGGCCGCGCGTGCGCGGCTGCGGCAGCTTAAACCCGCTGCCGGGCTGCGCTCGGGCCTGGACGGGTCTGAGACCAGTCCCCGCATGGCTGGTGGTGGCGTTCCACTCGTGTTAAGAAAAAAAGTCTCGAAACGTGTCGATCCAGTCGCTTCTCGTTCGACTAACCATCAGAGGGAGAAACAAATGAGCCAAGTACGAGTTCTGGCGGGCACACGCAAGGGCGCGTTCATCCTTACCTCAGACGGCAAGCGCGAGAAGTGGGAGGTCAGCGGCCCTCACTTTGCCGGATGGGAGATCTTCCACGTCAAGGGATCGCCTGCCGATCCGGATCGCTTGTATGCGTCCCAGTGCAGCGGCTGGTTCGGACAGATCATCCAGCGTTCAAACGACGGTGGACAGACCTGGGGGCCTGTAGGGAACAAATTCGCCTACGATGGCGTTCCCGGCACTCACCAGTGGTACGACGGCACGGCACATCCGTGGGAATTCAAGCGGGTTTGGCATCTGGAGCCGTCCTTGACTGATCCCGAAACCGTCTACGCCGGGATTGAAGACGCCGCCCTATTCCGCTCAACCGACGGCGGCCAGAACTGGCAAGAACTTTCCGGACTGCGCGGCCACGGCTCCGGTCCGAGATGGCAGCCCGGAGCGGGCGGCATGTGCCTGCACACCATCATCCTGGATCCCAGCAACCCTCAGCGGATATTCATTGCCATTTCTGCCGCCGGCGCCTTCCGCACCGACGATGCCGGAAAAACGTGGCAGCCGATCAACCAGGGGCTCCGTTCCGAACACATTCCCGATCCGACGGCCGAGGTCGGCCACTGTGTTCATCACATCACCATGCATCCCTCGCGCCCGCGGGTGCTCTTCATGCAGAAACACTGGGATGTCATGCGCAGTGACAACGCCGGCGACTCCTGGAAGGAAGTCAGCGGAAACCTGCCAACCGACTTCGGCTTCGTAATTGATGTGCACGCGCACGAGCCGGAGACCATTTATGTGGTTCCCATCAAGAGCGACGGCGAGCACTACCCGCCCGATGGCAAGCTGCGCGTCTACCGCAGCCGCACCGGCGGAAACGAGTGGGAAGCGCTCACTAAAGGCCTGCCGCAGCAGGACTGCTACGTCAACGTCCTGCGCGACGCCATGGCCATTGATTCGCTCGACAAGTGCGGCGTGTACTTCGGTACCACCGGCGGCCAGATATATGCCTCTGCCGACGCCGGAGACAGTTGGAACCCAATCGTGCGGGACCTTCCAGCTGTGCTATCGGTCGAAGTGCAGACGCTGGCTTGATCAAAACGAATGATTCGAATCGTCCTACCCCCGCACCTCCGGACGCTGGCGCAGATCCGTGGCGACTTGGAACTTGAAGTCGAGGGCCCCGTGACCCAGCGCTCGGTCCTCGATGCGCTGGAAATCCGGTATCCGATGCTGCGCGGCACCATCCGCGATCAGGTCACGCAACAGCGCCGCCCCTTCCTGCGATTCTTTGCTTGTGAGGAAGACCTATCGCATGAATCGCCGGACGCCCCGCTTCCCGATGCGGTCGCGTTAGGGACGGAGCCATTGATCATCCTCGGAGCCATCGCCGGCGGCTAGCGAACCTTCCATTCCGGGGCACCCTCAAGAGTAGCGTCCCGGTACGACAGTGCACCCCGTTGTATTCTTGAAGCTCGAGGATCCAAGGCATGCGTACTTTGGTAGTAGGAGCTGGCGCGATCGGCGGCTATTTTGGCGGCAGGCTGCTGGAGATAAATCGGGACGTCACGTTTCTCGTCCGTCCAAAACGTGCCGCGGAGTTGGCCAGTCAAGGCCTAATAGTTCGCAGCCCTCGCGGCGACGTGACTCTTTCCAAACCATCTACGGTCCTGGCCGAAAATCTCCGCGAGAACTACGACCTCGTGATCCTCAGTTGCAAAGCCTACGATCTCGACAGTGCGATCACTTCTTTCGCGCCGGCGGTTGGTCCCAACACCGTCATCCTGCCCCTCTTGAATGGTATTCGGCACCTCGACATCCTCGACGAGCGCTTCGGTCGCGACCGGGTGCTCGGCGGCCAGTGCTTCATTGCAGTCGCGCTCAAGGATGGCGAGATTGTCCACCTCGTCGAGACTCACGAGCTCTCGTTCGGTGAGCGGACTGGTGAGCTGTCAGCTCGCGTGCAGGCGATTGCCCAGCTTATGGATGGCGCACGATTCAATGCGCATGCCAGTGCCGAGATTCTGCAGGAGATGTGGGAGAAGTGGGTTTTCCTGGCTTCGCTCGCCGGCAGCACCTGCCTGATGCGCGCGAACATTGGGGACATCTGCGCGTCGCCGGGAGGCACCGACTTCATGCTCGGCTTGCTTGAGGATTGCTGTTCGATCGCGGCTGCAGGGGGATATCCAGTGCGGGAAGCGCAACTGAACCGCAGCCGCAAGACGCTCACTGCGGCGGGTTCAACGCTCACGGCGTCGATGCTACGCGACATCGAACGCAATGCGCCGATCGAAGCCGACCACATTGTCGGGGATTTGCTGCGGAGGGGCCAGGGATTGTCGCCGTACCTGAAGATCGCCTATACCCACCTGAAGTCCTACGAGACGCGCCGGTCCCGCACACTCCAACCAGGATAGTCGGACGTGTACGATCCACGAAACCTTGAGGGGGTGGCGGAGACCATGAATGGCCCGTAGGCGATCTCAGCCCACGAATACTTAGCAGGACACCTGTGTACAATCCCTACCTTCAAAAGAAAAAGGCTGGGACGCCCCCCACCTACCGCACATATTTCTGAAGCTCGATCACCGCTTTCGGGCTCTTGCCAAGCTGGTACACGAGTACCTTATCTTTCCCATTTGTTAGCACGATGCCATGAGTCAATTGATTATTGTCCTGGGTTTCTTTCGCGTTCGGCAGCGCATGCCGATACCATTCCGCAACCGCGGCGAGGGTATCGGGACTCTGACAGGTGTAGATGGCGTACCCGGCCGGGCTTGGTGGATACTGCGTCCCGGTGTTTGTGTTCGGATAGAGCGGCAGTCCGGTTTCGTTACCCTTTTGCGCAAGAATCGGAGTCGGCGCACCCACAAGCATCATGGCTGCGATAGCCACGGCGACAGCAAGATAAGGACGAAGTTGGGATGTCACAGAACTGCCCCCAGCATTGAGAGTTAGGTTCGCGGCCCATAAACTTTGATTACCCGGTCTAGGTTATTGTGTTCGGCACCATCGAGCCCCTTTACGCTTTCGAAAGTGGCAACTCGCGAATGCGTTTTCCACTCGCGGCGAAGATTGCATTGCAGACCGCGGGGGCAAACGGCGGCACACCAGGCTCGCCTACACCTGCCGGCGGTGCGTCGCTGTCCACGATGTAAACGTTCGTCTTGTAGGGAGCTTCGTTCATGCGGGCGACAGGATAGTCATTGAAGTTCGACTGCTCAATAGCTCCGTCTTTCGCCGTAATCGCGCCACTTCGCACAATGCTGGTTCCAAAAACCGCGGCACCCTCGAATTGTGCTCTCGTCGCTTCCGGATTTACCACGATCCCGGCATCCACGGCGGTGTGCACCATGGGAATTTTCACTTCGCCCTTATCGTCCACTTCGACTTCAACCACCGTAGCCACGTAAGTCAGGAAACTTCGGTGCACAGCGATACCCATCCCCGAGCCTTTACCCAGCTTCCGTTTTCCCCAGCCGGATTTTTCCGCGGCCAGTTCAACCACGCGCCGCATGCGGGCAGTGTCCAAAGGGTATTCGGTGGTCGAGCCGCCATAATTATTGTTCTCAGGCGCCGAAGCCTTGACGTCTACAATCCGCGCAGGGCCGATCAGGTCCAGCATATATTCCACTGGGTCGCGTCCCGAAAGGTGCGCGAGTTCATCCGCGAAGGACTGCACTGCGAAAGCATGATAGATATTGGCAACCGAGCGGAACCAACCGATGCGGACATGATTTTCCGCCGAGCCGTTTTCGGCGCGATGGTTGGGGATGTCGAAGGGCACGTCGGTCCAACCCAGACCTAATTCGCCGCCGTCGCCGTAAGTCGTGTCCAACGCGAAGGTGGAGCCGATCGGCGGAAATACCGTACGTTGCAACCAGGCCACAGGCATTCCTTTTTCATTCAACGAAGCCTTCATGTACATCGCGGAAACGGAGTGATAGAAACCGAATTTGATGTCGTCTTCGCGGCTCCACACTACCTTGACCGGCTTGCCGACCGCCTTCGAGAGAACTGCTGCCTCGGCTGCGTAATCAGGTTTCGACTTCCGGCCAAACCCTCCGCCTAGCAGAGTCACGTGGCAGGTGACGTTTTCTTTAGGAATGCCGAGTGCTTCCCCAAGTGTCTCCTGCACGGCCTGCGGGCTCTGCGTGCAAGTCCACACCGTTACTTTGCCATCCCGATAGTCGGCCAGCGCCGCGGGCGGCTCCATGGGGGCGTGCGCCAGGTGGGGCAGGTAGTATTCCGCCTCCACGATCTTTCCGCCCTTGGCGAAGGCGGCGTCCACGTCGCCGATATTTCGCACGACCTTTCCCGGTTTGCGGGCCGTTTCCTGCAACTGCTTTTTATATTGATCCGAGTTGTAGCTGGCGTTGGGCCCGTTGTCCCACGTGACGTTCAGTTTCTTGCGTCCCTGGAAAGCGGCCCAGGTGTTGTCAGCAATGACCGCGACTCCGCCCAGCGGTTGAAAGTGATGCGGCGGGGTGAAGGGCTTGATGGGAATAGTTTGCTTCACGCCCTTTACCAGCAGCGGAGCCTTGTCGTCGTAAGACTTGACCTTGCCGCCCAGTACCGGCGGATGCTCGACTGAGGCATAGACCATGCCATCCATGTGCGCGTCCATGCCGAAGCCCGCCTTGCCGGTGCAAAGATTTTGCAGATCGTAACTGACCGCGCCCTTCCCCATGTAGCGCCAGGCGCTTTTCGGCTTGTAGGTCAGATCTTCTTTCTTGGGCACAGGCAACTTGGCGGCTGCCGAGGCCAGTTCTCCGTATCCAGCCTTGCGCTTGCTTGGCTTATGCACGATCGCGTGCAGGTCGGATTCGCACTCTGAAACGGGCACGCCCCACTTCTGAGCTGCGGCTTGTGTCAGCATCAGGCGCGCCGTGGCGCCGGCCTCGCGCATGGTCACAAAACCATCGCGGACCGAGTGCGATCCATCGGTGTCCTGGTCCCCGTAACGCGGGTCGCCGATCGCCTGTTCCAGTTTGACTCGCTTCCAGTCCGCGTCCAGTTCGTCCGCCAGAATAAGCGGCACCGAAGTGCGGCTGGTAGTGCCCATCTCCGAACGGGCCGCCACCAAATAGACAGTTCCGTCCGTATCAATTCCCACAAACACATTGGGGTGCAGGACTGCGTGGTCCACAGGCGAACCGGCTGTTGCCTCGGCGGCCCACAAAGCCTTCGGAATCAGGCGCACACTCAGGACCAGGGCGCCCGTGGAAACCAACCCCTGCAGAAAACCGCGCCGGCTGACATTCAGAATGTTGTCGCTCATGCCTTTTCTCCCGCGGCTGCTTTGATGGCTGCACGAATGCGCTGGTAGGTTCCACAGCGGCAGATGTTTCCCGACATGCCGTTGTCAATGTCTTCGTCAGTGGGCTTCGGCTTTTCTTTCAGCAGGGAAATGGCCTGCATGATCTGTCCCGACTGGCAGTAGCCGCATTGCGGCACGTTGTATTCGATCCACTTCTGCTGTACCACGTGCAGCCCGCTCTTGGAGATAGCTTCGATGGTGGTAATCTCTTTCCCCGCCGTCGCGCTCACCGGGGTCACGCAGGAGCGGACTGCCTTTCCATCCTGGTGTACGACACAGGCCCCGCATAGCGCCATACCGCAACCATACTTGGTTCCGGTCAACCCCAACACGTCGCGCAGATACCACAGCAGCGGCAGATTGGGATCGCCATCGTAGGAACGTTCCACGCCATTGACTTTAATCTGCATAGTGGTTGCCTCTCCAGCTCTTTCCCGCGCTATTCTTCCAGAAACGGCCAGTGGAAGTCTAATATGATACCGCTTCGAGAAGCGGAGGTGTAGCCATGGGTTCGAGATCGAGTGAAGCAGTTAACAATTCCATGTCCGGAGCGTGCAATGGAATTCATCCACGATGACTTCCTGCTTCATTCGGAGATGGCTCGCCGACTGTATCACGACTATGCCGCGAATGAACCGATCCTGGACTACCATTCGCATCTTCCGCCCGCCGACGTCGCCTCCGACCACCGCTTTGGCGATTTGTGGGAGATCTGGCTGAAAGGCGACCACTACAAATGGCGCCTGATGCGCGCCAATGGAGTGTCGGAGGAGTACTGCACCGGCGCTGCGGCTCCTTACGAGAAGTTTCTGGCATGGGCCCGTACGGTGCCGTACACACTGCGCAGCCCACTCTATCTGTGGACCCATCTCGAGCTGAAGCGATACTTTGGCATCGGTGAGCTGCTGGATGAAAGTAATGCAAATGGGGTTTGGGAGCGCGCGAACTCCGCACTGCAAAAGGGGGACCTCACCGCGCAAGGGATACTCCGGAAATTCAAAGTTCGGGCAGTGTGCTCAACCGACGATCCCTGTGACGACCTTGCCTGTCACCGGGCGCTGAATACTTCGGCCACCGAACTTCGCATGTATCCCACTTTCCGCCCTGACAAGGCTTTGCGGATCGGCATCCCCGACACGTGGAATGCCTGGGTCAACCGCCTGCAGGAGGCGAGCCAGAAGGAAATCCCGTCCCTTAACGATTTTCTTGATGCGCTCCGGCAGCGCCATGATTTCTTCCATGCCAGCGGAGGCCGGCTCTCCGATCATGGTCTGAACCGCTGCCATGCAACGCGGTGTACTGAACGTGAGGCTGCGGCCATTTTCGCCAAGGCCCGCGGCGGTACGTCCACGACCGACACTGAACAAGAAAAGTTCGCCTCCTTCCTGATGTTGTTCTTCGGCAGCCTGGACGCTGAAAAAGGCTGGACCAAGCAACTGCACCTGGGAGCGCTCCGCAATGTAAATTCCCGGCGAACCAAAGAAGCGGGACCTGACACCGGCTACGACAGTGTGGGCGACTGGGAGCAGGCCGCGGCACTGGGCGCCTACCTTGACCTGCTGGAGCAGGAGCATGCGTTGCCCAAGACGATCGTCTACAACGTCAACCCGGCGGACAATTACGTTCTTGCCACCGCCATCGGCAATTTTCAGGACGGTTCGGTGGCGGGCAAAATACAATTCGGCAGCGCCTGGTGGTTTCTCGATCAGAAAGATGGAATCGAATGGCAGCTCAAAGCGCTGTCCAACACCGGGCTGCTATCCCGGTTTATCGGAATGCTGACCGACTCGCGATCCTTCATGTCATTTCCGCGTCATGAATATTTCCGCCGGGTCCTCTGCGATCTGCTGGGACGGGACGTGGAGAACGGCGAGCTTCCGAGCGACGAGAAGCTCCTCGGAAGCATGGTCCGCAACATCTGCTTCAGTAATGCGCGGGAATTTCTGGGTCTGGAGCTTCCCGCGACCGGTACTACGAGAGGCCGCGGATGAACCATCTGGGATTCAAATCGATTCTTGCGCTTCGATGTGTCCTTCCTTTGCTGCTGCTTTCACTAGTAGCGAGTTCACAACAGAGCCCGCAACAGGGCGTGCAGAGCGTAAATATCGAGGTGCAGTTTGATCAGCCCCGGGAAACAATCTCACCCATCTGGAATTACTTCGGCTACGACGAACCCAACTACACCTACGCGGCAAACGGCAAGAAACTTCTGGGAGAGTTGGCGGCACTCAGTTCACAGCCTGCCTATGTGAGGGTCCACAATCTTTTGACCACGGGCGATGGCTCGTCCTCGTTGAAGTGGGGATCAACCAACGTTTACAGCGGGGATGCTGCGGGCAATCCAGTCTACAGCTGGACGATACTGGACCAGATTTTCGACACTTTTCAGAAAGCTGGCGTAAAGCCGTTGGTCGAAATCGGCTTCATGCCTGAAGCTCTCTCGACGCATCCGGAGCCCTATCGTCACAATTTTCCGCAAGGCCCGATCTTCACCGGCTGGGCCTACCCTCCCAAGGATTATCAGAAGTGGTCGGAAGTGGTCTTTCAATTTGTCCGTCACCTCCGCGAGCGCTATGGAGATGCGGAAGTAAAGACCTGGCTGTGGGAGGTCTGGAACGAACCCGACATCGAGTACTGGAAGGGAACGCCGGAGGAATATTTCAAGCTTTATGACTTCAGCGTGGATGCGGTGCTGCGGGCGCTTCCCGAGGCTCGCGTCGGAGGGCCGGACAGCACCGGCCCGGCAAATCCGAAGGCGGCCGAATTCTTGCGCTCATTCCTAGACCATTGTGCTCACCAGCCAAACTATGTGAGCGGAAGAACTGGCTCGCGTCTGGACTTTATCAGCTTTCATCCCAAGGGTGCCCCGAAGTGGCAGGGCGATCACGTACAGATGGGCCTAGCACGCCAATTGGCAGCGATCGAGCAGGGCTTCCAGATTGTGGCATCATTTCCGGAATGGCGCCGCACGCCGATTGTCCTGGGAGAGTCCGATCCTGAAGGATGCGCCGCCTGCTCCGCTCGCAGCAATCCACAGAACTCCTATCGCAACGGTCCGCTGTATGCCGCCCATACGGCAGAAACCCTGAACAACATTTTCTTTCTGGCCAGCCGAGAGCGCGTCAATTTTCTCGGCGCTGTGACCTGGGCATTTGAATTCGAAGGCCAGCCCTACTTTGAAGGTTTCCGCACCCTGGCTACCAACGGGGTAGACAAACCAGTGCTGAATGCTTTCCGCATGTTTGGTCTGCTGGGCAACGTGCGCGTAAAAGCCACCAGTTCAGGCGCCTTGCCTTCCGAAGACGTTGTCCGCAACGGCGTGCGTGGACAGCCCGACATTAGCGTGATCGCCACGCGCAAGGAGCATGAGGTGGAGGTTCTGATCTGGAATTACCACGACGACGATCTGCCTGCCGCCGCCACCGCGGTCGACTTGGTTGTCCGTGGGCTTCCCGCAAAGATCAGTCATGGACTGCTCGAGCACTTCCGCATCGATTCCAGCCGCAGCAACTCATTCGCAGCCTGGAAAGAAATGGGATCGCCACAGTCGCCAACCGAAGGGCAATATCAGCAACTGCAACGCGCCGGCCAGTTGCAGATGCTCGCTTCTCCCGCGTGGACGCCGATCACGCAAGGCACAGCCCATCTGCAATTTGCCTTGCCCAGGCAAGGGCTTTCTCTCGTCCGACTTAGTTGGGAGTGATTCTGTGGTATGTCTATGGTTTTCTTGCCACCAGCCGGAGCACATCCGTCTCACGGCGATCGTAGAAGTCGGACTTCGCCCGAATGATCTCATAGCGGACGATCTGGAGAGGATCAAACATGTGAAGAATCTCATTGCGGCCGCTGACGAAATCGGCCCCGCATTCCATCACCACGATTCCGCCGGGTTTGAGTGAATCAACGACCTTCTGGACGGGCACCAGCGGCATGGTCCAACTAAACAAAACAAGGTCGAATCGTTCTTTGCCGAAATCGTACTCGCTGTCACGAACGGTTGCAGTGTGCAGCGTCAGCCGCAGTTCCTTCGCCCGTTTTTGGGCTAGTGCGACGCCCGCATCAGCAGGATCAAATCCCCACACCTGCCACCCCAGACTTGCCAGGTAGATAGCGTTTCGGCCCTCTCCCATTCCATAGTCCAAAGCAGTTCCGGGCTGCTCCCCTTCCACCATTTGCTTGAGGAAGCCGTTCGGAGCCCTGTTGAAATTGGAATGGCTGTCGCTATAGTACCGATTCCAGTAGTCTGCCTCCAAGAGGCTGCGCGATGTCAGAAGCAATCTTGTCCGACGGGCTATTTCGGTTTCCGTGACTCCTTTGCTCTTGAGCTTCGCCGCATACCGTTCCACGATCTGTTCATTCGTAAGCGACTGCGAAGGATTCTCGGCACGGAGTTTTGGAGTAAAGGCGTTTCGAAATTCGGGGTAGAAGTCATACTCCGGTTTTTGACCGGATGCGAGTACTGAAGAAAAAAGCGTTATCACCAGTAACGCGAAAACACGCGAACCGCGGGTAGACCACTTTTTGCATTTGTCAGGCTGGACCAGCCACATAAGGTCTCCCGTCCGAGCTGAATGCCTAAGTATGTCCTTAACCGCGCTGCTGTGACTTGATCACTGCGGAAAAATCCTGATTGCCGTAACCTTTGGCAATCGCCTCTTTGAATATGCTGAGCGCGGAACTTGCTGTCTGAAGGTTATGTCCGAGATGCGAAGCTTCGGCGATGGCGTACCCCAAGTCCTTGGCCATCAAGTGCAGCGGGAAATTCGGGGTAAAGTCATTGGCAAAAGCGCGGGCGGCAGCTCGCTGCACCAGGCCACTGCCCGGAGCTCCCTGGGTAAGTATTGCGAGCGCCTTCGCGAGATCCAGGCCGCCGGCGCCGATCATATATTCCGCTTCCGCGAGAGACGCAGCTTGCACGCCACACATGAAATTGTTGATGAGCTTCATCAGGGCGCCGCTACCAGTCGGGCCGAGGTGAATGAATTCGCGTCCCAGCACAGATAGAACAGGCTGGGCGGTGGCGAGCGCCGCGTCCGAGCCTCCGATCAAGAACGACAATTCGCCGGAAGCCGCATGAGGCTTGGTGCCGGTGACCGGCGCATCCAGCAACTCGCATCCTTGCTGAGCAGCCGCGGCCGCCAGTTCCTTGACCCATCCGACCGTGAGAGTGCTGCACTCAATAAGCACCGCTCCGCGACGGGCTCCTGCCAACGCGCCGTTTTCGCCAAACCACACGCCGCGGGAGGCAATATCATCCGAGACCATGCTGATGATGATGTCCGCACCAGACCCGGCCTCACGCGGCGACTGAGCCACGCTCGCACCTGCGCTCGCCAAGGTCGCAGTCTTGTCTCGATTTCTGTTGTAGACGGCCAAAGGAAAGTTCGCGGAGAGCACCCGCCCGGCCATCCCGCTTCCCATGATTCCCAATCCGATAATTGCGACCCTCGGTTTCGCCATCATTTCACCCCAAACCTTTCACGCTGACTAGTCTTGGTTTGCCTCCGGCCACGCGCACCGGATTGCGCAAGGGCCGCCCAAAGCCTTCAATTGAGACTTGCATCACATCGCCATCCTGCAAGTTTATGCCATCGCTGAAACTTAAGGCGTCAGTGCCGAAGAAGTGCACGTGGACGTCTCCCGGCCGGCGATGCGCTTCATGCTTGAAATGATGGTGTTCGATGTTCGCCAGGCTGTGACACATCTCGGCCTCTCCCGTGCGGAATGTTTTCGACCAGAGCGGAGTGCCGGCGCGTTCGATCTTTACTTCGACCGCGACCGACTCGAATTCAGGGTCCACCAGAAGTTCGGGACCGAGCGCACAGGTCCGAAGTTTGGATGCCGCCAGATTGAGATAGTTCGTCTTTTCAAATACGTGATCCGAAAATTCGTTGCCGCCGGCCATCCCGATGCGGCACGGCTGGCCGTTGGGAGCGATGATGTAGATGCCTGCCAGTTCCGCTTCCTCGCCGCCGTCACCAGCGTACGGCGGGACGTCGAGTGCATCGTTGTGGCCACGCAGAATCGTGCCCGTACCTTTGTAAAACCACTCGGGAGCGGCGCCGATGGCTCCGGGCACTGGACGCCCTCCTTCAATTCCCGAGCGAAACATTTTCATGCTGTCGGTCAGGTCCGCCTCGGTCGAGGCGTGCATACTCTGGCGGCCGCGAGCGCTGCCCATGTGGGTCAACCCGGTCCCCGAAACCAGGCAGCGCGCCGGTTCCCCGGGATGATCAATGGGCGGCAGAATGTGCCACTCCGACTGCCCCTGGTAGACGGCCTCATATTCGAGCGGTTCACCCTTGGCCCGCTTCCGTGCCAGCTCGCCGAGCTTCACGCCGGCGCTAATGGCTGAGTTGGCTAATTCGTAGATCGAGCTGCAGCCGTCAAGCAGGCGCAGTTGCGGTTCCTCGACCAGAGCCACCCGCCTTGCGTCCCCGCGCTTGAGTTGAACCAGTCGCGTCATGAGCGTCATTCGATGACTTCAAACTTTTCCAGCGCCGCCTCATTAATGGTCAAACCCAGCCCCGGAACACTTTCATCCAGATCAATGAAGCCGTCTTTGGCTTTGGGTTCGCCGTTGAAGATGTACCAGAATAATTCGTTGCCAACTTCGACGTCCACGACCGGGAAGAACTCTGCCATGGGCGAATTCAGACTGGCCATCACAACATGATAGTTGTGCATCTGCCCAGCATGAGGGATGACCGGAACGGAATAGGCCTCTGCCATAGCGGCAATCTTGCGAGCTTGCGTGAGGCCGCCCACGCGATTGGTATCAAACTGGATGTAGTCGAGTGCGCGAGCCTCCAGCAGGTCGCGAAAACCGTACGCCGTGAACTCGTGTTCGCCGCCTGCGATGGGAACTCGTCCGTAAGACTTCAATTCAACGTAGCCGTTCACATCATCGGGGATGACCGGCTCTTCCAGCCATCTCAAGTTGAACGGTTCGAGGAGCGGCAGCATGCGCTTGGCATAATCGAGCGTCCATCCCATGTAAGCGTCGGCCATTACGTCGATGCCATCGCCCACGGTCTCGCGCACGGTGCGCACCAGATTCAGATTGCGCTGCATGCCGGACGCGCCGTCTGTCGGTCCCCACCCAAAGCGAAGCTTCATGGCTTTGTAGCCCTCGGCCTTGTAACGCTTCGCCTCGGCGGTCAACTCGCTCAACTCGACGCTGTAGAGCCGGCTGGCGTACACGGGAATGCGCGGCTTGGTTCGGCCTCCCAGCAGCCGATAGACAGGCTGTTTCGCCGACTTGCCCAGAAGGTCCCACAGCGCAATATCCACCGCGCTGATTGCAACCATGCCGATGCCTCTTCGGCCGAACGCCATCGTCTTGCGATACATGAGCTGCCAAAGAAACTCGATGTCCCACGGATCTTTTGCAATCAAAAGCGGCTTGAGATGGAGATCGATTACCTGCTTCGTGACCTGGGGCGCGAGCGCGGCATTGCCGATCCCCACCAGGCCGTCGTCGGTCAAGATTTCAACCACCAGCCAGCCGTGAAAAGTAAACGTCTGCATCGAAGCTTCCGGCAGGTTCAGCAAGTCCATGGGATTGGTGCAGAAATGTGGCGGCAAGGGAACCGTCTTTCCGCGCCAGCGCATCACGCGAGTACGAATTTCTTTGATCCTCATCGGGCTCCCGAATAACTCAGTTTCCGTGCCAGTTTCAGAGGCCGGACCACTGGCACGGTGGCAAGAATGATAACGAATGCTGCCACGTGAAAAGTGCCAGCCAATGAGAATACGACACCGTAGCCAAATCCGTGGTCCAGCAGATAGCCCACCAGCTGCCCGAAGGCGATTCCGCCCATGGCCCCGCCAAAGCCCACCAGTCCGGCCACGGAGCCTACCACGTTGGCAGGGAAGAGGTCGGTGGGAAGCACCATCACCAGGGTTGACCACGACTGCTGCCCGAAATATGCCAGACTGAATATCGCAAGCGCCCATGCTACCGGAAGCCGTGGGACGAGCAGGATGGACGGCATCACCACCGCACTCAGTCCCAGCGCCAACTTTCGGGCCACGCCCAGCGAGAACTGGCGCTTGATCAGGTAGCTCGAAAACCAGCCGCCCAAGAGGCATCCAACCCCGGCAGCGGCGTAAGGAATCCAGGCGAACGTGCCGACTGCCTTCACGTCAAATCCCCGGGCATCGTAAAGATATTTCGGAAGCCAGAAAAGATAGAAATACCAGGCGGCATCGCTGAGAAACTTGGCGCTTATCAAGCCCCAGGACTCGCGGATCCGCAACAGATCGATCCAGGGAATCGCCGGCGTGGGGAGTGCGGGCTGAGAAGCAGGCGCGAATTGTTCGCGCACGCTGGAATCGGGATGATTCTCCGGCGAAAAGTAAGATGAGATCCACCATGCCGTCCAGAGCAAGCCGAGTCCGCTGGTGACGACGAAAATCCATCGCCAGCTCGAATAGGCCAGCAGCAGGGCGATCAGTGGTGGCGCGATCACCGCGCCGACGGCAGTGCCTGCGTTGATGATACCCATCGCGGTGGCTCGCTCGTTCGTCGGAAACCATTCGGTCACAGCGCGGGTGGCGGCAGGAAAGCCCCCGCCTTCGCCCATCCCCAAAAGAAATCTGCTTGCCATGAGCATGGCGAAGCTTGTAGCCAGGGCGTGGCTCGCGTTGGCGAGCGACCAGAACGTCATGATGACGGCGAATCCAATGCGAGTGCCCAGGGCGTCGACCAACTTTCCTCCGCCCAGGTACATCAACGCGTAGGAAAGCAAGAACGCCGACTGCAGTGCAGAGAAGCGCTGATTGGAAAGCGGGATATCTCGTGCGATCGCGCTAACCGCAACAGGAAGCGTCTGGCGATCCAGATAGCTGATCGCGATGGCAACGCTAACCAGGATGGCGATTCGCCAGCGCAGCAACAGGATTGTCCTCGATTCCGTCTGGGTGTCGGTCAGCGCGCTCGATAGTTCTTGCTTTTCTGAGTCCGGGAATTGAAAACTTCGAAGCTTCCGTCTGGATGAGCCGTCAACTCCAGGTCATGCGCGGCATCAGGGCCATCGGGATTCGCGATGAACTCCGCGGCAACATTGTGCGCCGCGCCACCTTCTTCGGAAAAATGCAGCTGCCAGAGATCTTCCAGGCCGGGCGACTTCCTGATGATGTCCAGGATTGATGGAGTGCCGCCTTTCCTGGCGCCGTTGTCCATGATCGCCACGCGTGGGGCGATGCCGTATACGAATGGCAAGCTACCGCTTTGCGCCCAGCCATGATGAGAAACGATGTAAATCTCAATCTTGCCGATCTTGTTCACCGGGCACATCAACTGCATTTCCTTGTCGTGCGTAAGATCGCCCAGGTCGAGAATCCTCAGCTTGCCAAAACTAACCAACGTCCCCAGAGAACGGAGGTTTTCCGTAGTGTCCGCCGGAAATTGTTCGGCATCCTTACAATACGGATTCTCCTGTCCGGCTCCCGGCAGCGGCTTTTCGATCAACGCCGCATCTGAACTGATAATCGTGGCTTGCATTCCCTTGACGGGCAGGACGTCTCCGGGCTTGGCGCTGAGGCGTTTGTACTTTCCGGTTGCCAATACGGCCTGGTAGGCTTGCCAGTCCTTCACGGTCACAGCATCGGTGCTCTCGCGATTGTCCCCGTGGTCGATAAATGTTCCCACCGGAATGCGCGCGACCAGTTGTGGAACGCCACCCACGTGATCGTCGTGAAAATGCGTAATCAGAACGTAATCAATCTTGCTGACGCCTGCTTTCCGAGCAGTAGCAGCGATCCGGTCGGCATCGCGGCCATCGTTCCTCGGCCAGCCGGTGTCGATCAGCAAGGATTGAGCGGCGGGCGTCACGAATAGCGTTGCCTGGCCGCCTTCGACATCCACGAAGTAGATATGCAGGGCTTTGTCTCTCGTTGGAGCCGCCCAGGAGGCGA
Source organism: Terriglobia bacterium (assembly GCA_963813645.1). Classification (GTDB taxonomy): domain Bacteria; phylum Acidobacteriota; class Terriglobia; order Terriglobales; family Acidobacteriaceae; genus JAIQFF01. The sequence goes on along the minus strand of CAWEZS010000012.1, from coordinate 277,497 downwards.
TGCCCAGCCCAAGAACCAAAAGCGCGCCGCAAGCCAATCGCAGCAGGGAAGATCTAACTCGCCAGCCGGATACGGAGAGGGTGCAGGTCATTGGTTCAAGACTCCCAAGTGAAGTTCAGAGGGTTGAAGTCCGACCTGAGATCATCAACCCAGTTCTGGTTGGCGTCAAGGAGCGCTTCCCCACGGGTGGCAACTTTGAACAATCTCCCACGCCGGCATCGTCCTGAACGACTTTAGTCGTGAAGGATCTCGCGCGTACCGCACCATTGGCACGCCGTCGTACATATCCGCTACACGCTAGATCCTTGGCAAGCTCAGGATGACCCGTGATGAGGGGAGGAAGTTAGAACTGAGCCAGTGCCGTTCCTGGATACAGGTTTCATCTACAGCGCCCGCCCTGCGCTGGCGCCCGATGCCCATGCCCATTGGAAGTTGAAACCGCCCAGGTGTCCAGTCACATCCACAACTTCTCCGATGAAAAAGAGGCCGGACAGCTTCCGGCTCTCCATAGTCTTGGCCGACAACTCGTCGGTGTCGACGCCGCCCACTGTCACCTCGGCTTTTCCGTAGCCCTCCGTACCCGCCGGAGCGATGTCCCACTGGTGTATCTGGCGCTCCACCTCACGAAGAGCTTGGTTCGTCCAGCTTGTGGGTTCGTGGATCTCCAACCAGCGGTCGGCCAGACGGTTCGGGAGACAACTACGGAGCGCAGCACGCAGCGAGGCCAGGTTCCGCGGCATGACGCCTTCGAGAAGCTCTGCCGTGATTTCGTGCTCCGGCGCGAGGTCGATAAGGATGGATTGCCCTTTCTTCCAGTAGGACGAAATCTGTAGGATCGCCGGCCCACTCAGCCCGCGATGGGTCACTAACATCTTTTCCCGGAAGCTCTGGCTGTCACACGCAGCAATTGCCTCGGCAGACACGCCGGCCAAGCCGGTGTAGCGCCGCGCATCTTCCGTACCGAACAGGAGGGGCACCAGCCCCGGACGGGTCTCGCGGATTGCTAATCCGAATTGTCGCGCCAGGTCGTAGCCGAATCCGGTGGCCCCCATCTTCGGGATGGACAGTCCGCCGGTGGCCACAACCAACGCCGGAGCGCGAAATTCGCTTTCCTTTGCCCTCACCACAAACTCGTCGGTCCGAGTTACTTGCTGGATCGCAGTGTTGGTAGACAGGTGAACTCCGGACGCACGACACTCCGTTTCGAGCATATTCAGAATGTCTTGAGCGGAGTGATCGCAGAAGAGCTGACCCAGGGTCTTTTCGTGATAAGGAATACCGTGCTTCTCGACCAGCGTCACGAAATCGGAAGGTGTATAGCGCGCCAGCGCCGACTTGGCGAAGTGCGGATTCGCCGAAATGAAGTTTGCCGCCGAGCAGTGAAGGTTGGTGAAATTGCAGCGCCCGCCGCCGGAGATGAGAATCTTCTTTCCCAGCCGCTCGGCGCGTTCGAGGACAGCCACCCGGCGTCCCCGCTTCCCGGCTTCGATGGCACACATCAGCCCGGCAGCGCCGCCGCCGAGAATTAGAGCGTCATATCTATGGATCAAGAGATCTCACGAGCTCGCAAAAGTTTCCTGATAGGAGGATTGAAAAGGAAGTGCGTCGGCAACGAGGCAATTGTAACCAGATCGTCTATGAGCTCCAACCGGCTCTTCGCGAACGCGGTCATGCGGCAGCCGTTTTGGGTTCTAGATGTAGTCGAATAGCGCCATGAACCCAAAATCCATATGGAGCTGCTGATGACAATGAAAGAGTGTAAGCCCGGGCTTGTCCGCCGTGAAGTCAACGTTGACTTTCTGGTACCCACCGACCATCACCACATCTTTCATCACTCCAGACATCGTTTGGCCGGCATTTTGAGTCAGTTCGAAACTGTGGCGATGAAGGTGGATGGGATGGATGTCATCACTCGCGTTCTGCATGCGAAGGCGGTAGCGCTTGCCTTTCTCCAATCGGAACATGGGTTGCATTTGTTCCTCTGAGAAGGCGACGTCATTGATCGTCCACAGGTTGAAGCCATCCCGGGCAGCATTTTGCTTGGCGAACCTCATGTCGAAGCTCTGGTCAGGCTCTGGGGCCACCGCGGAGCGGCCAAAATGGGCATAATTCCAGCGAAACGGTTTGGGAGCGATCCACTGCGGCTTGCCCTTCTCCCCGGCATATTCGACGATGATTCCCATGCCACGACGGCGATCGTCGTCTGCCAGATCGCCCATGATCCAGATCCCCGGATGATTCATCTCAACGATGGCAGAAACCCGTTCTGCCGTGCCCAGCCAAAGCCCGGGAACCGGCGTTGGTTTGGGAATTGTATTTCCGTCCAGCGCGACCACCGTAAAGGTGTGTCCGGGCAGTGCCAGGCTGCGGATTTCGGTGGCGCTTCCATTCAGAATGTGGAGCAACACCCGCTCACCGCGCCTGACCCTTATCGGTTCGCCATGGCCCAGCATGCGCCCGTTGATGGTGAACGAGCCGTAGCCGACTTCAAACCCGTGCGGCGCGCCCTTCGCCAGAGATGCTTTCATGGCACGCTCTCCAGTATCTTTCAGGCTCTTTACCACCGTTGCCGGAGTCAAGAAATCCATCGCCATATCACCGCCGCGGCTGAACGTGGGCTCGAATTCCTTCAAGGTGAGGAATATTTCGCGGTCGTAATTGCCCGGATGGTTCTTGGGTTCGATGTATACGGGGCCGACGAGGCCGCTGTACTGTCCAGCGCTCAAGTCTTCTCTTGCGCGGACGTGGGTGTGATAGAAGCGAAATCCGGAGGGCTTGGGCGTAAAGGATATGCGGCGGGTTCCGTGGGGCGCAATAAACGGAGTGCCTTCTTCTGCGGCCCCATCTACATCGGCTGAAACAGCTTGCCCGTGCCAATGCAATTGCTCAGGCCTGTCGGTTTCATTGTGAATGTCCAGGGTCACCCGCTGATCTTCTTTCAAACGCAGCAATGGCCCGGGAAACTGGCCGTTGTATGTCGTTGTAGAGAGAATGCGATTCGGGGCAAGTTCGATAGGCTTGACCGCAATGGTAAGGGTGTAGTCCGGAGGGCTGGCCATCTGAGATTCAACATCTCGCGGAGACGCGGGAGTTAGCTGCCCAAGAGTAGCAACCGGAGAAAGCAGGGCGCTGCCCGCCATGGCACCCGCTGCCTTCAGCAATTTTCGACGTGAGAAGAGAGAATCTGGCATCGTGCTCTCGCTCAACCCAGTGAACCGCCTTGCGGTCACTTTCCGGTGTAACTGATCCTCCAGATGGAATTCGAACCGTCGTCGGTGACCAGCAGCGAGCCGTCGGGAGCGGTGGTGACACCAACCGGGCGTCCCCACACTTGCCCGTTGTCCACGACGAAGCCAGTCATGAAATCCTCATATTCGCCGCTGGCATGGCCGGTCTGATGCAGAGGTACGCGGATCAATTCGTAGCCCACACGAACCCCCCGGTTCCACGAGCCATGCTCCGACGCGAAAAGATCGCCCTGATACTGCGCCGGAAATTGTTTGCCATCGTAAAAAGTAATTCCGAGGGATGCGTTGTGCGGGTTCACCAGGACGTCGGGCGTGATGACCTTATCTTTGAGTTCGGGATGCTTGCCCTTGTGCCGGGGATCCTGATTGCCGCCCATGTACCACCAGGGCCATCCGTAAAACCCACCCTCCTGCACATGAGTGATGTAGTCGGGGGCCAGGTTGTCACCGAGCCCGTCGCGTTCGTTGGTTGAGCACCACAACTCGCCAGTCAACGGATTCACTCCAAGCCCCACGCAGTTGCGAATGCCGTAGGCGTAAACCTGCAGGTTTGAGCCGTCGGGATTGAATACTAGAACGTCGGCGCGGTTTTTTTCCGCTGGCGTGGTGTCCGGGTCGTCGACGTTTGAAGCCGACCCCACCGAGACGAACATTCGTTTGCCATCGAGTGAGAACTGGATGTCACGTGTCGTGTGACCGCCTCCGCTCGGCAAGTCCGCAAGGTGTTGGACAGCACCGCGGGCCTGCAAATCACCGTTTTGATAAGGGAAGCGTACGACCGAGTCCATATTGACCACATAGACCCACTCCGGATTCGGCCCCGGAGGATAAAATGCGATGCCAAACGGCCGGTTCAATCCGCCAGCAAAAACCGACATCTGCACGGGCTTGCCATTCGCGGTGATCCCGCGGAAGACTCGGATGTCGCCCGCCTTGGTCTCGGCCACGAAAATGTCGCCGTTGGGAGCGGTGCGTATGATCCGCGGATTGTCGAGTCCCGCCGCGTACAACTCCACTTTAAAGCCTTCAGGAACCTCCGGCCACGCGCCTTCGGGACGCGCCACCAACTGCGGTCCATTGCCCGCCGACGCGGTTGCAAAAGGAGCGGGAAGGTCTTTGAGAGTGATCTTCCAAACTTTTCCCGGCTTCTCATAGCGAAAGTCGGTAAACGGCGGCTTGGGAGGCGGTGCATTCAGCTTCTCGGCTGCCATCGGCGCAGCCGGCGGAGCGCTCGATCCGGCGCGCCGCTGACCAAGGTTCTGCACGTAGCTGACGATCTGCCAGCGCTGTTGTTTGGGTAAAGTTGCCCAGGAGGGCATGCCATTGGGCACATCGCCTTTAGTGATGAACCAGAAAATCTCTCCCGGGGTCACCGCCTTGATTCGTTCGGCCTTCAGAGGAGGAATGTTGCCTGAGCCTTCGCCATTCTCTCCGTGGCAGCGGGCACAGCGCAGATGGAATAGCGCCTTCGCGTTCGGAGGCTGCTGCCCTTCATAAGGGTTCTTGAGTGCCCTGGCCGACGCCGGAGCGTTATGGAAATTTGCGTTCTGCGCGCGAGCCAGGGAGATGAGAAGAATTGCGGTAACCGCAAATGCCGTAAACAAACTACGAGGTATGCAGATGATGGCCTTCAAAGCTGTCCCTCCGTTACATGATCTGAAGATGTTATACCGAGCGGAGGACGGGCGTCCCGCCCGTCCGGCGATGGCCTGTGTATGACGGGCGGGACGCCCGTCCTCCACTTAAACACTTTATAATTCGTCTAACAAAACCGTAAGCAAGGACGACTCATGGGTTATCCGCTTCTCGATCTGACGAACAAAACCGCCGTAGTGATCGGCGGGACCAGCGGCATCGGGCTGGCTCTCACCAAGGCGCTGGCTCAAGCTGGGGCAAACGTCGTCCCCTCCGGTCGCCGCGCCGAACAGTTGAGCGCTGCGGTCGCCGAGGTCAAGGCGCTCGGGCGGCGGTCGCTCGTCCAAACCTGCGATGTCACGGACACCAGCAGCCTGGCCCACCTTCTGCGGGCGGTGACGGCGGAGTTCGGCGGCGTGCAGATCCTGGTCAACTGCGCCGGACGGACCAAGCGGAGCCCAACGCTCGAAGTCCCGGAATCCGAGTGGAATGGAATCCTCGAAACCAACCTGAACGGAACTTTGCGCGCCTGTCAGGTTTTTGGCCGGCACATGATCGAGCGCGGTTATGGCCGTATTGTTAATATCGCTTCGCTATCCTCGTTCGTGGCTCTCTATGAAGTTGCCGCATACAGCGCCAGCAAGGCGGCGGTGGCTTCACTGACCAAGTCGCTGGCCATTGAATGGGCCAAGTTTGGAATTTGCGTGAATGCCATCGCTCCCGGCGTTTTTCGCACCGAACTGAACTCCGCCCTGCTGGACGGCACCGAACGCGGCCGTGAATTTCTTGTGCGAACGCCGATGAAGAGGTTCGGAAAGCTCGACGAACTTGGTGGTGCCGCGGTGTTTCTCGCTTCGGAAGCCGCGAGCTTTGTCACCGGCCACGTGTTGGCGGTAGATGGAGGCTTCCTGGCCAGCGGCGTCAACCAGTAGGAACCACCACGAACCACGTGGGGACAGCCGCCCTCGGCTGTCCAGTCGAGCGAAGCTCGACAGGTTCTTGCCGCCCTCAAAGACAAGCGGAGCTTCGCTCCGCCGGACAGCCGAGGGCGGCTGTCCCCACGTGGTTCGTGGCGGATGCCATAATGCAGAAGCAAGGTCCCATCTGATGACTCTCGGCAAAAGTGCGATGGATCGCGTGCTCTCCTGCGACGAGGTTCGCCAAGTCGTAGCCCAGGCGGCCGCCGACCTGAAACTCAAAGGCAAGCGTGTGCTGACTATTATTCCCGACGGCACTCGCACCATGCCGATGCCCCTGATGTTTCAGCTTCTGCGTGAGGAGATCGGCGCCCAGGCGTCCGCCTGCGACTACCTCGTTGCCCTGGGCACACATTCGCTCATGAATGAGACGCAGCTTACCCGTCTAATGGGATGTCCTGTCGTCAACGGAAGCTGCGGTACCGCCCGGGTCCTCAACCATCGCTGGGATCTTCCCGGCACCTTTGTAGATTTAGGCACGATCCCTGCCGAGAAAGTTGCCGAGGCCTCCGGGGGCCTTCTGTCCGAGCCAATCCTGGTCAAGGTCAATCGCCTGCTTTTCGACTACGACCAGGTCTTGATTTGCGGACCTGTGTTTCCCCACGAAGTGGTGGGGTTTTCGGGAGGCAACAAGTATCTGTTCCCGGGAGTGAGCAGTGGAGAAATGATCAACCAGACGCACTGGCTTGGCGCCCTGCTGGGTAGCTACAACCTCATCGGCACGCCTTGCACTCCGGTGCGTGCTCTGATCGATCAGGCCGCCGAGAAGATTACGGTTCCCGTTTCCTGCTTCGCTCTGGTCTTGAGAAACCAGGATGTCGCCGGCATCTACTTCGGCTCCGCGCGGGAAGCCTGGAAAGAGGCGGCGGAGCTGTCAGCACGAGAGCATGTTCGTTGGGAAGATCGTCCCTTTCGCCGCGTTCTCTCCGTCCTGCCCCAGATGTATGACGACATCTGGACCGGCGCCAAGGGCATGTACAAACTGGAGCCTGCCATCGCGGATGGCGGTGAAGTCGTTCTCTATGCTCCGCACATTACGGAATTCAGTTACACCCACGGAGTATTTCTCGACCGCATCGGTTATCACTGCCGGGATTATTTTCTGAAACAGTGGGAGCGCTTTGCCGACGTGCCGCGTGGCGTGATCGCGCATTCCACGCACCTGATCGGGCAGGGCACGTACGACGCTTCGACCGGCGTCGAGACTCTGCGGATAAAAGTCAGCCTCGCGACCGGCATTCCCGAAGGACGCTGTCGTCGCGTGAACCTGAATTATGTTGATCCCAACAGCATCAGGTTTGAAGATTGGCAAGGACGCGAGGATGAGGGCACCAAACTCGTTCCCCACGCAGGCGAAACCCTCTACCGCCTAAAAAATGGAGTCGCCGGTGGCGAGTCTGGCGCCTATTGAACTGCACTGCCTACGTTGGAGAAAACAGTGTTGGCATTAGAGCCGACCAGTCGTATCGTGCCGACAACCAGAACAAGAATCACAGCTAGCATGACTGCGTACTCGGCGATGTCTTGTCCCTGGTCTTCGGACCAAATTCTCTCAATCAGGTTCATCATGACTGACCTCCAAGGCTCCAAAATATTCTCGATTGAAACCCATGATGAACGCATCGTGCTCGATTGTCAATCGCTGATCCACAAAATCCACACATTTCTTGCATCGCGCAAAACGCCCGTGGGACAGGGGATTTGACGGATTTTAAAGATGCGGCAAAGCTGAGTGAGGGATAACCTGGGTAACCCGTTACCGCACAGAACGCAGACGTTAAAACCTAATGTAAAAGCTCCGCCGCTGACCGTGACGCGTATTGCAACACTCGACCAGGAAGCACGCCAAGATAAAGAGTGGCGGCCACGCTGATGGCCAGCGCCGCCCCCAGAGCAGGTGTAACCGGAATCGCCGGCAATTCTTCGCGCGCTTCACGCATATACATCACCACGATGATTCGCAGGTAGTAGTACGCGCCCACGGCGCTGTTGAGTACGCCGATGATGGTAAGTCCAACCAGGTTAGCTTGCAGCGCTGCGCTGAACACGTAGAACTTGGCGAAGAAGCCGCCGGTCATCGGAATTCCGATTAGCGATAACAAAAAAATCGTTAGCGTGGCGGCGAGAAGCGGTGATCGCCGTCCGAGTCCCGCGTAGTCATCGAGGGTGACGTAACGCTCTCCAGCGCCCGCGATGTGGCTGACCACGGCGAACGCGCCGACATTCATGGCTGCGTAAGACGCGGTGTAGAACATAGCTGCGGGAACGCCATTGGCAGGCAACGCGGCAAAGGCTACGAGAAGATATCCGGCATGCGCGATGGAAGAATATGCCAACAGCCGTTTGACGTTCTGCTGCACTAGTGCGCCCACGTTCCCCAGGGTCATGGAAAGAGCGGCCGCGACCCAGATCAACCAAAGCCGCCCGGGCGCATTGGCTTCAAACATTACGCGCAGCAGGACTGCGAATGCCGCTGCCTTGGGAGCGGTTGACATGAAGCCGACGACGGGCGCGGGAGCGCCTTCGTACACGTCGGGTGTCCAGATGTGAAAAGGCGCGGCTGCCACTTTGAAACCCAGGCCCACGAACATGAACGCGATCCCGGCATAGGCCAGCACGGGAATCGGATTCGATCGAAGTGCCAGGGCGATAAGTGAAATGCTGGTAGATCCGGTCGCGCCAAATGTCAGCGCCACACCGTAAAGGAAAAAAGCCGTAGCAAAAGACCCCAGCAGGAAATATTTCAACGACGCTTCACTGCTGATGGCCGCACGCCTGCGGAATCCGGTCAGCACGTAAGTTGAAATCGAAGAAATCTCCAGCGCGATGAAGACCAGCACCAGTTCGACCGCTGAAGACATCAGGCACATGCCGACCGCGCCGAAAAGAATCAGCCCGTAATATTCTCCCGCCCGGATCTGCTGTGCCTGCATGTACTCGAAAGAGCTGAGGATTACTACCGCAGTGATCGCAGTAATCAAAATGTGGAAGAAGGTGCTGAACGCATCCACTTTGATCACGCCCCAGAATCCCAGGCCGGGGAACTGCGACTGATAAAGCGTTGCCGCGATCGCTGCCACGGAGCCGATCAGGGCGATGAAACCTAGCAGCTTCTGGCTGCTACGCTCGTCTACCAGGGGATCGAGCACCATGATCGCCATGCCAAACAACGACAGGATGATTTCCGGCAGAATGCGTACGTACTCCACGCTCTGAGGTATGGTCTGGCTCACTCCGGCGGCACTCACTGGCCAACCACCTTGCTGGCCAATTGCGCGAAGGGCGCCAACGCGGTTTGAACGGAGGGATCGATGGCGTTCAACCACAGCAGGGGCGCCACGCCCATCACCAACGCGGCGGCGGCTGCGGGCAGAAGAGCGATGTGCTCACGCGTATCCAGATCAGGCAGAGTTTCGTTCACGGGATGCGTGATCTTTCCGTAGAAAACTCGCTGGTACATCCATAGTAGGTAACCCGCACTCCAGATGATGCCGGTCGCGCCCAGAACTCCGTAAACCGCACGATCCTGAAACGCTCCACTCAGCACCAGGAACTCTCCGATAAAGCCGTTCAGCAGGGGCAACCCGACCGAGGCCAGCACCACGAACAGGAAGAAACTTGCGTACACCGGCATCGAGCTCGCGAGCCCGCCGAATTCCGAAATGTCGTAGGTGTGGCGGCGCTCGTAAAGGATGCCCGCCAGCATGAACAAAGCCCCAGTCGATACGCCGTGCGCCAGCATCACGAACGTCGCGCCGTCCAAGCCAACCTGTGTGAAGCTGAAAATTCCCAACACCACAAAGCCCAGGTGGCTGATCGAGGAGTAGGCGATCAGCTTCTTCATGTTGGGCTGTACCAGCGCCACCAGCGCGCCATAAATAATGCCGATCAGCGCCAGAATCATGACCCACCAGGCGTTGGCGCGGGCCTGGTCGGGGAACAGCCCGAGGTTGAAACGCAACATTCCGTACGTCCCCATCTTCAGCAACACCCCGGCCAGCAATACGGACCCCGCGGTGGGCGCCTCTACGTGGGCGTCGGGCAACCAGGTGTGAAAAGGAAAGAGCGGAACTTTGACCGCAAACGCGATGAAGAATCCCAGGAAAAGCCACTGTGCCGCGCTGGCAAAATTCTCCACCTGGCCGCTGCGGATGGCGTTCTGTATGGTGACAAAATCAAAGGTTCCGACCTTGGCGTAGAGCCAAAGAATCGCCGCCAGCATGAACACCGACGCGATCATGGTGTACATGAAGAACTTGACGGCTGCATAAACCTTTCGGCCATGCCCGTACATTCCAATCAGCAATGCCATCGGAATCAGGGTGGCTTCCCAAAAGAAATAGAACATGAACAGATCGAGCGCCACGAAGACGCCGATCAGCGCCGTCTCCAGCACCAGCAAGATGATGAAGAATTCCTTTACCCGCTCATGAATCGATTTCCAGGAGATCAGCACGCACAGTGGGGTGAGAAAAGTGGTAAGTACCACCAGCCACATGGATATTCCGTCCACGCCCATGTGGTAATGAATGTTGGGTATCGGAATCCATGCGCGATCGAGTTCATATTGAAACCCGGTCTGGGCCCGATGGAAGTGGACCGGCAAATGCAGTGACAGGACAAACGTAAACAGCGTAACCACCAGGGAAAATACCCGGATATCGCGATCACGCCGCGGCAACGACAACAACAGCAACGCTCCCGCCAGCGGGATGAAGGTCACCAGCGTCAGAATAAACGGGCTCCAATTATCCGCGTTCATCGTGTTCCCATCCAGACCATGTAAGCGATCACCGCGGCGGCTCCCGCTGCCACCCATCCAGCGTACGAGCGCAGGTTGCCGGATTGCATGTGACGAACCGAATCAGAAACCTCATTTGCCCCATGCGCGCCGTTGTCCACCGAGGCATCGATCACATCCTGGTCTATGCCGTGCCACAAAATCAGGGCAGAGCCGGCGATGAGCGGCTTGACGAACAAAGTCGCGTACAACTCATCGATGTAGTACTTGTGGACCACCGCGTCGTAGAGACCTCCCAACCCCGCCGCGATCTGCTGCGGCAACTGCGGGTTGCGATAGTAAAGCTGCCACGCCAGCAGAAATCCGAGTAGTCCCGCAAACACTGAAATGCCGGTGAAGATCAGCTCGGTCACATGACCAGTGTGCGGCTCGGGGCCTTCCGCTTCTCTCTCTGGCGTCGCCGCCAACCCATGGCCTTCAGTACTGGCTGCGATCGTCGAGTGGAATACCGGCCCGAGAAATTTGTCGAAGCGATTGCTCCCGCCGAGCGATCCCGGAACCCCAATCCACCCGCCTGTAAGAGAGAGGAACGCCAGCACGACGAGCGGAATCACCATCACCCGCGGACTCTCATGAATCCCGCTATGCCCATGTCTGTGCCCATGTGGTGCGGGCGCCCCCGCCTGCAGGTCGTGATGCGCCAAATCGTGTCCGGCTTCATCATGTGCTTCCGCCGTCCCACGGTATTCCCCGAAAAAGGTCATGAACCACAACCGGAACATATAAAAGGAAGTGAGAAATGCCGTGAACAATCCGATAAACCAATAGACCCAACTAGCCTGGTAAGCCCGCCACAAAATTTCATCCTTGCTGAAGAATCCGGCAAACGGTGGAATCCCTGCGATAGCGAACGTAGCGATCGTCATGGTCCAGAAGGTCCAAGGAATCTTGGTGCGCAACCCGCCCATCTGACGCATGTCCTGTTCGCCGCTCACCGCGTGAATCACCGACCCGGCGGCCAGAAACAGCAACCCCTTGAAGAAGGCGTGCGTCATCAGATGGAAAATACCTGCTGAAAAAGCCCCCACCCCGCAGGCCATGAACATATACCCAAGCTGCGAAATCGTGGAGTATGCCAGTACCTTCTTAATGTCCGTCTGCGTGATGCCGATAGTGGCGGCGAACAAGGCAGTCAGCGTCCCGATGATGGCCACAACCGTCAAGGCCATTGGCGCCCGCTCGAAAATTACGTGCGACCGGGAAACCATATACACGCCAGCGGTCACCATGGTCGCGGCGTGAATCAGCGCGGAGACCGGAGTCGGGCCTTCCATGGCGTCGGGCAGCCACACATAGAGCGGAATCTGCGCCGACTTGCCCGCAGCTCCCACCATCAGCAGCAGGCCCACGGTGGTGAGTAGCCCGGCTCCGCCGTTCTCGGGGCTCATCGGAATAACGCCCTGGAAAACCTGATCGAAATTCAGCGAGCCGAAATGCTTTATCAGCAGAAATAGTGCAATCAGAAATCCGAAATCGCCGACCCGATTGACGATGAACGCTTTCTTTCCGGCCGATGCTGCCGAGTCCTTGGTGAACCAGAACCCAATCAGAAGATATGAAGCCAGGCCCACGCCTTCCCATCCGATGAACATCAGCAGGTAGTTGCTCGCGAGCACCAGCGTCAGCATGAAGAACATGAACAGATTCAGGTAGGCGAAGAAGCGATAGAACCCGCCTTCCTCCCACATATAACCGACGGAATAGATGTGAATAAGGAATCCGACACCCGTCACGACCAGCAGCATCACCAAAGACAGCTGGTCGAGGTAAAAGGAGAAGTCGACCTGAAACTTTCCGGCGCGGATCCAGGTGGCGAGAAACTCGATGTGTGGCGTGCTCAGCGAGGAGAAGCGGGACGCTACAAATAGCACCATCGCAAACGCCATGCCGCTGAACAACAGGGCTACGGCGGCGACGGTTTGCCGGGAAAACTTTTTGCCCAGGAAACCGTTGATCGCGGCGCCCACCAGCGGCAGCATTGGGATGATCCACAGATGCAAATCGGGCGTCATAGTTTGAGCAAATCCACCTGGTCGACGTTCAGAGTTTCACGGGTGCGGTAAACGGCGATGATGATCGCCAGTCCCACCGCCGCCTCGGCCGCCGCCACCACCATCACGAAGAATACGAATATTTGTCCGCTCAAGGCATGCCACTGCGCGGCAAATGCGACGAATGAAAGATTCACGCCATTCAACATCAGTTCAATCGACATGAAAATGCTGATGATGTTGCGCTTGATCAGAAAACCGGTCACGCCGCAGGCAAACAGAATCCCGCTGAGAATGAGGTAGTACGAGATCGGCACCATCAGCCCTCCTTCTTTCCTGAGTCCGTGTCGGGATGGCTGGCCAGAACGACGGCGCCCATAATGGCGATCAGCACCAGAATCGAAGTCACTTCAAACGGGAGAAGGAAATTGTGAAACAGCAGCCAGCCAATGGTCCGCGGCGCGCCGGGTAGAGCCCCGGCGGATACCGTCTGGCTGCCAGTGCGTTCGATCAGCACCCAACCCACCAGCACGCTGCCCACCAGCACTCCGGGGACTCCAAACAGGAGCGCTACGCGACTTCCTTTAGTGCGCTCTTCCTCTCCCGCGTTCAACAGCATGATGACAAACACAAACAACACCATGACCGCGCCTGCGTACACGATGACTTGCACTGCCGCGACGAACTCCGCTCCCAGCAGAAGATATTCCACCGCCAGCGACGCCATCACCACCACCAACGAGAGCGCGCTGTTGATGGGATGCCGTTGCACCAGCAGGTTTACCGCCCCCGCCACGCACAACGCCCCGAAGAACAGAAATACGATCAGATGAGTCATGAAACTGGAAACCAGAAACAGGAAACTAGAAACTGATTATCAAGCCCGCAACGCCACCACCAGCGCCGTCACCACCAGATTTGCGATCGCCAGCGGCAAAAGAAATTTCCACCCGAATGCCATGAGCTGATCATAACGAAACCGGGGCAAGGTGCCGCGCACCCATATATATAGAAACAGAAAGCCAAAGATCCTTAACGCAAACCAAAAGACTGGCAGAAGCGCCTGCAAGATCGGTGGCCCAAACACCGGGCCATGCCAGCCGCCTAAAAACAGGAGCGAAGCCACGGCCGCGACAGTAATCATGTTGGCGTATTCGGCCATGAAAAACATGGCAAACTTCATGGCGCTGTACTCGGTGTGATATCCCGCGACCAGTTCGGTCTCCGCCTCTGGCAGATCGAACGGGATGCGGTTGGTTTCCGCATACGCCGACATCAGATAAATAAAGAAAGCGATGAACTGCCCGCCGTAGAAAATGTTCCAGCGCGGAACAATCCACCAAAACGTCCCGCTCTGCGCGTCCACGATATCTCGCAGGCTGAAGCTGCCGGTAAGCATCAGCACGCCCACCAGGGAAAGCCCGAGCGAAATCTCGTAACTGATCATCTGCGCGCTGGCCCGCAGCCCACCCAGCAGGGAATACTTGCTGTTCGATGACCAACCCGCCAGCGCGACGCCGTACACTCCGAGCGAAGTAACGCCCAGAATGATCAGCAATCCGATGTTGACATCCGTGATCTGCAGCGGAATGTGCAGGCTGCCGATCGTGATCCAGTTGCCCACCGGAATCACTGCGATTGAAGTCAGGGCGCACATGACAGCAATGATCGGCGCCGCGATATACAGCGGCCGGTACACGTGCGGCGGCGTCAGGTCTTCCTTGAACAGGAACTTAATTCCGTCCGCCAGCGGCTGCAGCAAGCCAAACGGACCCACTCGAGTGGGTCCCCAGCGGTTCTGCATGTGGCCGACAACTTTGCGCTCTAGCCAGACTGTATACGCCACCGCCGTTAGCAACACAAACAGTGCCAGCACAGTCTTGATGAAAGAAACGATAATGAAGGTGGTGATATTCAAACGTTATCCCAGGTAGCGCCGGCGTCCCGCCCTCAGCGTATACGTCCTGCCCTATAAAAGTGTGTAGAAAGAGTTTTCAGTCCGCTGCAACTTCAGATTCCACCGGCTGTCGGTTGTGGTTCTCCATCACCGAGTTCAGCGTCCGCGAATAGCGCCCCAACGTACCCGAGCTAAACAGGTTGTCATTCGCGGGAGCAATCAGCGCTGGATCCTGCGAAGCTCCGGTCGTGCTGCCTACCAGTGTCGTGTGCTGATCGTTACCCGCCAGCAGGTTCATCCGCAAAACTTCGTATCCCGGCACCAGCCGTTGAATTTCGTCGAGAATCGCCATGGGATCAAACGGACTCATCTTCGGCTCCAGCCCGTGCGCCTCGAGCCAGACACCATGCCGGTCAGCTTCTCCCGATTGTGCCCCGCGCGATTGTCCCATGTCCGCGGCCTCGCCCCGGCCGAACGGAACCAGTTTGTGGATGTCCGTCCCCATCGCATCCGCGACGCGTACGATCATCTCGAAATCGGACTTGCTGCCGCTGACCTCTCCTGCCTTCTTCACCAGTTGCAGATCGCCGCAAGTATTGGTGAACGTCCCTGATTTCTCGTAGGCGTTGGCCGCCGGCAAAACCACGTCGGCCAAAACCGCAGTTTCGGTCAGGAACATGTCCTGTACCACCACGAAACTCTGCGAAAAAACAAAAGGATCGATGCCGAACCTTCCCACTGGATTGGCGCCTACCACGTAGAGCGCTTTCAATTTTCCCGAGCCGGCGCTCTCAACCATCTCCGGCAAGGTCAATCCGGTCGTTTGCGGAACTCCGCCCCACTCCTCATGGAATTTTCCAGAGTCGGCGATCGGATGATAGCCGGGCAGCAAGTCGGGATAGAGGCCCATGTCGGCCGCGCCCCGAGAGTTGGCATAGTCGGCGAGACACAAAAACTTTGCTCCAGGAATGCCCGAGCCAAACTTGACCAGGGAAGCAATATCGCCACCGCGAATCTCGGCGCCGAAAATGATGACCAGGTTCTGCTCGCCGCGAAGCTGGTCGCGAAACTCGCCAGGGCTGGGCTGCGCGGGCGAGCCGCCCGCGGCCACATGGCTGGTGATGGCATTCGCCGCAGAATCATCTCCCGCCAGGAAGGCGGTGAACCGCCCCTCCGTACCCGCGGGAATCCGCAAAAACCCAGCCGCCTGCCGGTGAAGTTTGATGTCCGCAGAATTCACCACATACAGTTTCGCGTTGTGCAGTCGAACGTTATTCCGAATCTGCCAAGCTAGCAACGGATGCTGTTCCGTTGGATCGTTTCCAATCAGCAGAATTGCCGGCGCATTGAACACATCGCGCATGCTGGCGGCGGATTCTGGCTTGCCTCCAAGCGCCGCGGCAAATGCAGGGAAGTCCGCTGTGCGGTGATGGTCGATGTTATTGGTTTGTAAAACCACGCGAGCGAACTTCTGCAAGAGATAATTCTCTTCGTTGGTGGTGCGGTTTGAACCTACGACCCCTATCGCCTGCCCGCCATTTTGATCGCGAGCTTCCTTGAAGCGTTTTCCGATCAGTTCAAACGCCGCTTCCCAGGTAGCCGGGACCAGTTGTCCATCTTTACGAATCAGCGGCTGGGTCAGGCGGTCCTCGCGGTTGGCAAAATCAAATGCGTAGCGGCCCTTGATGCAGAGGAAATCGCCGTTGATGCCGCTTTTGTCGCGATTGTCTCCGCGCACAATCTCCATACCGGTTTCGGAACGCCGCACGCCCAGCGTGGTCTTGCATCCGTCCGCGCAATGGGTACAGGTGGTGCCGACGTGGTTCATCTCCCAGGGACGCGTCTTATAACGGTAAGCCCCCGAAGTCAGCGCGCCTACCGGACAGATGTCAATGCACATGCCGCACTCTTCGCACTCCAGGTGGTCTTCTTTATTGGGTGCGATGATCGAACCCACGCCGCGATTCTGTACTCCCAGTGCCCAAACGTCCATGCCCTCGCCGCACACCCGCACGCAGCGATAACAAAGGATGCAGCGCGGCCGGTCGAAGTACACCACGGGAGACCACTGCTGCTCCTCTTTGTGGTTCTTGGGTTCCATGTACTTCGACTCCGCGGCGCCGTAAGAGAATGTCATGTCCTGCAATTCGCACTCGCCCCCGGCATCGCACACCGGACAATCAAGAGGATGATTACCTAGCAGCAATTCCACCATGCCCTTGCGTGCCTGATGCACTTCATCGCTGTCCGTAATCACAACCATGCCTTCGCCAACGACCGTGGTGCACGCAGTCTGCAGCTTCGGCATCTTCTCGATTTTTACCAGGCACATGCGGCAAGCGCCCTGCAGCGAGAGATTCGGGTAGTAGCAAAACGAAGGTACTTCGATGCCCACAGTCTTGCAGGCTTCAATCAGCAGAGTCCCAGCCGGAGCCGTGACCTTCTTGCCGTCTACCGTGATGTTTACGTCAGCCATGATTAAATTTGGGAATTGAGAAATTTAGTAATTGTGTAATTTGAAATCATCCCCCCGCCGTGCGTTTTCAAATTACTCAATTACAAAATTACCCAATTACCCGATTTGCTACGCCAGCACCGGCTCCGCCGCCTTCTCAAACGGACACGGCTTGCCGTCCAAATGATCTTCAAACTCCTGCCGGAACTTTTTGATGAATGCCATGGTCGGCATGGCCGCGGCATCGCCCAGCGGACAGAAGGTCCGGCCCAGCATGTTTTCCGACAGGTAGTACATGTTGTCGATATCTTTTTTCACTCCGCCGCCGGAGTGGAAGCGAATCAGCGTCTTCTTCAGCCAGTCGGTGCCTTCGCGGCATGGGATGCACCAGCCGCAGCTCTCGTGCTGGTAAAACTTCATGGTTCGCAAGGCAAATTTGACTATGCAGGTTGTGTCGTCGAGGATGACCACGCCACCCGATCCCAGCATGGATCCGGTTTTGGCAACGCTGTCGAAATCCATGGCGATATCGATCTCGTCGGACTTCAATATCGGCGTACTCGATCCGCCCGGCACTACTGCCTTAAGCGCGCGTCCGTTGGGAATTCCGCCGCCCACCTCGAAGATCATCTTTCTAAGGTTGTATCCCATCGGCAGCTCGTAAACTCCGGGCTTCTTGACGTGTCCGCTGAGACAGAACAGCCGCGTCCCGCCATTTTTCGGCGGGCCCAGCTTGGCGTACCACTCCGCCCCGCCCAGAATAATGTGCGGCACGCTGGCCAATGTTTCAGCATTGTTAATTACCGTCGGCCCGCCCCACAGCCCAACCACCGCAGGGAAGGGAGGCTTGATGCGAGGGATGCCGCGCTTGCCTTCGAGCGATTCCATCAGGGCCGATTCTTCACCCACTTCGTACGCGCCCGCGCCCCCGTGCCAGTAAATATCGAAGTCCTGCCCGCTCCCAAAAATGTTCTTGCCCAGAAAGCCACGCGCGTAAGCATCGGCAATCGCCTTCTGCACAATTTCGAGAAGATAGCGGTATTCACCGCGAACGTAGATGTAGCCGGTCTTCGATCCCACCGCCAGCCCGGCGATCATGACGCCTTCGATCACCGCGTGCGGATCGTGCTCAAAAATCAGGCGGTCTTTACACGTGCCGGGCTCGCTCTCGTCGCCATTGCACAAAATATATTTCGGCTTCGACGCTTGCTTGGGTACGAACGACCACTTCAGGCCGGTGCTGAACCCCGCGCCCCCGCGCCCGCGCAAGCCGGAGTTCTTGACCTCGTTGACGATGCCATCCGCTCCCATGCCCAAGGCCTTCTGCACCGCCTTGTAGCCGTCAAGCTCCAGGTAGCGATCAATATTGGTCGCACCCAGGCCAAACCGCCGGGTGACAACCTTTACTTCATCGGGATGGGAAACTAGATCAGCCATGGTGGCATCTAGTAATTGGGTAATTTAGTAATTGAGTAATTTGAAAAATATCCTGACAGCTCCGTCTTCCAAATTACACAATTACTCAATTTCCCCAATTACTCAATTCTTCTTCCTGTACTCGTCCAGCACTCTATCCATCTTCTCCGGGGTCAGGTTCTCATAAAAAGCGTAATTCACCTGCACCGCCGGAGCCCAACTACAGCCTCCGATGCACTCCACTTCTTCCAGGCAGAAAAGACCGTCGGGCGTGGTCTGCTTGTGTCCGATGCCGAGTTTCTTCTCGCAATGTTCCAGAAGTTCTTCACCGCCGCGCAGCATGCAGGCAATGTTGGTGCAGACCTGAACGTTGTACTTGCCTCGCGGCTTGGTGGTCAGCATGGAGTAGTAGCTGATCACGTTGCGCACTTCGAGAGATGTCAGTTCCAGTCGACCGGCAATCTCGTCGATCACTTCATCGGAGAGGTAGCCAGCCTCGTCCTGCGCATACAGCAGCGTCGGGACGAGCACCGACCTCTTGGTCGGATAGTGCGTCAGCATCTCGGCGAAGCGCGTTTCGAATTGTTCCGAAAACTTCATCTAAGAATTGAGTAATTGTGCAATTTTAAGGCGCTAAGCTACGCTTCTGGCCGTGTGTTGTGATGCCGTGAATATCGCCGTCAACTCCCGCGCCTCCGTCAGCAGCTCTCGTGTTTTCTCCTCGGAAATAATCCCCGATTCGGTCAACAGTTCCAACCACAAGATAGTCTCGTCTGCCTCTTCAACCACAATTCCATCTTGGCAACGAATTCTGCCTTCGATCTTGCACGACAAACTGCCCGGTAGTTAGCGGCAACTGAGGTTCCGCATCGTAACAGCTGCTTACCCAGGACCTGTGCGTCAGGCTTGTAGGGAAGCGATGGAAAAAGGCGAATGATGCGCAATGCGAACGATTTTGTCCGGTCCCTGAGTTGCTCCGGCTGGGTTTTCATCGCGATCACCATGGATGTTTAATTACTCAATTACCAAATTCCCCAATTACTCAATCCCTACCGGTCAATTTCGCCTAGCACAATGTCAATGCTGCCGATCGCAGCCACCACATCCGCCAGCAGCCGGCCCTCGCACATCGTAGGCAGCGCCTGCAGATTAGCCAGACAAGCCGAACGCATGTGGACCCGATACGGTTTCGCGGTGCCGTCGCTGACCACGTAGTATCCCATTTCGCCGCGCGGCGATTCCACCGCCTGGTAGACCTCGCCCGCGGGCACGGCGAAGCCTTCCGTGATGATTTTGAAGTGATAGATGAGCGCTTCCATTTGCGTCTTCATCATCTCGCGGTCGGGCAGGATCACCTTTGGCGCCGTTGCCTTGATGGGGCCTTCCGGCATGCCATCGAGCGCCTGCTGCACTATGGCGATGGATTCCCGTAGTTCCGCCACCCGGCACGCGTAGCGGGCAAATACGTCGCCGTCCTGCGATACCGGCACCTTGAATTCGAATTTCTCATAGCTGGAGTAGGGCATGTCGCGGCGCAAATCGAAATCCACTCCACTGCCCCGCAACGTCGGCCCGCTGGCTCCCAGAGCGACGGCGTCTTCTGCCGTGATCCGCGCCACCCCTTTGGTCCGCATTCCCCAGATAGGATTTCCGGTCAGTAAATTTTCGTACTCATCGACCTTCGACGGAAAGCGCGTCGCGAAATCCTGCACGCGTTCGAAAAAGCCCAGTGGTGGTTCCAGCGCCAGCCCGCCGATGCGGAAGTACGAAGTCATCATGCGCTGTCCGCTGACCATCTCGAACAGCCGCAGGATGTCTTCACGCTCGCGGAAGCAATAAAGAAAAACGGTCATTGCCCCGATATCAAGCGCATGCGTCCCCAGCCAGACCAGGTGCGAATTGATGCGCGTGAGCTCGTTCAACATCACCCGCATCCACTGCGCTTTCGGAGGAATCTCCAGGCCCAGCAGCTTTTCAACCGCGAGCACGTAGCAAAGATTATTGGTCAGGGGGCACAGGTAGTCGATACGGTCGGTCAGCGGGACAACTTGCTGGTAGAACTTGGCCTCGCAGGTCTTCTCAATTCCAGTGTGCAGAAACCCGATGTCGGGCATGATGCGGACAATATTTTCGCCGTCAATCTCGAGCAGCAGTCGAAGCACGCCATGGGTCGAGGGATGATGTGGACCCATGTTCAGGATCATGGTGCGGTCCTGACCGGGTTCAAGCGAGGGTGCGGGGGAAAGATGAGCCATGGCGGGACCTAGCGGTAGCCCTCCACCGGATAGTCTTTACGCAAGGGATGGCCTTCCCAATCTTCCGGCATCACAATCCGCCGCAGGTAGGGGTGTCCGGCAAAACGCACGCCAAACAAATCAAACACCTCGCGTTCGAAGTAATTCGCACCGGGCCAGACCTGTGTCACCGAATCCAGCGCCGGGCTGCTGCCGTCAAGCCGAACCTTCAATCGCACGCGCTCTTTCTTGGGAATCGACAGCAGGTGGTAAACGACCTCGAAGCGCGGTTCCGAAGGAAACCAATCCACGCAGGTGACGTCGGCAAGATAATTGAACTGACAATCCTCATCGTCGCGGAGCAGCATACAAGCGTCACGGATAAGCGACCGCTCCACGTAAATACTCATCTCGTCGCGATCGAACTTCGCGCCCTTGACCGCAGTCGAATTCCAAGCCAACAGCTTGGCCACGGCTGGATGGTTCTTCAGTTGCTCCAGATCGGTGATGGCGGGTGGAAACGGCATCAGACCTGGCCTCGGCGGGCTGAAGGTTTACCCCAGTCGAGAGCGCCTTTCTTCCATACGTAGAAAAAGCCCACCAGCATGATGCCGATGTAAACCAGCATCTCCCAGAAACCAAACATCTTAAGATCGCGCAGGATCACGGCCCAGGGATAAAGAAAGATGGCTTCAATGTCAAACAGGATGAACAGCATGCCCACCATATAGAATTTGACCGAGAAACGCTCTCGGGCATCCCCGATGGGGGTCATCCCACACTCGTAGGGCGACATTTTGGCCCGCGTAGGGCGGCGATACCCGATCAGCCAGGACAGAAAGACGATTACGCCCGCGAGGGCTCCCGCGACTATAAAGTGGATCAGGAGTGGCAGGTAGCGGACGAAGTAATTGTCGGGCATGGGAGAGCTATATATAATTCGCGCCAAGCGCCAAGTAAACATTCTAGATTAGATTTCGCTACTGGTAGTGTCAAGCGACCGGCTGACTTTGTTGCAGTTTCGTTAAAACTGTTTAATTGATACGCACGATCGCTTTCGTAAGAGTGAAATTGTGATAGTGAAGAAGAGCGCATGATATTCGGCTTCAACACCGACATCAAGCAGGGCGACACCGTCTACCATGTGCAGAGCGAGGCCCGCGAGAGCGAGCTTCTGCTGCAAACCCAGGTCTTTGTCCGCGGCCGTTGCATCGGCAAGCGGGCGACCCCCTATGGAGAGAAGCTGGCCGGCGGCTTCACGGACCAGCAAAAAGAACACGGCCTGCGCGACCAGCATCGCCTGGTTCTTGATGCGATCCGCGACGGCCATCTGGACGACATCCTCGACAAGCGCGACACGCCCGAGACCCTGGCCGCGGTCAAAGAGCTGGACGTGCAATGGCTGAACGCCAACTCGGTGCACAACGATCGCAATCTGACGATGCGGTTGCGGGTCACGGAGAGCGGCTCCGGCGTCCCTGGTGCACGCCTGACCATCCGTTTCGCCCGCCCCGATTCCGCTCCTTTCTATGCCCAGGTGGTCACCGACCCCTCCGGTGACACCGAGATGAGAATTGAAGTGGATGAGTCCTCATTGCCCGACTCGTCGGTCCTGGTGCAGGCCAGCTACTCCGGCCGCACTGCTACCCGCAAGTTCCAGCTAAGAAAAGTAGAAGCCTAAACAGGCTACGTGGGGACAGCCGCCCTCGGCTGTCCGGCGGAGCAGAGCTCCGCTAAGTTTTGTGCCGTCAAAAAGCACTGTCGAGCAGTGCTCGACCGGACAGCCGGGGGCGGCTGTCCCCACGTGGCCTCTGCTTGCCCCATCGTCCGATAGTTGCGAGAATCATGACAATGAAAATTGTCATCAACGGCCAGGAACAAACCTTCGCCCCGACCACCCTGGCCCTGCTGATCGAACAGCTCGGAATGAAGCAAGACCGCGTGGCGGTGGAACTGAACCGGGACATCGTCCCGCGAGCCAAGTGGACAGAAACCAACCTGGCCGAAGGTGACCACCTCGAAATCGTCCACTTCGTAGGCGGCGGAACTTCGTAGCGCCGGCGTTCCTTCGACTTCGCTCAGGACAGGCCCGCCGGCTGTCCTGAGGGCGTCCCGCCCTCAGCGCCCAGGCCCACGCAAAACGAGGAACTCCTCTAGTCACCTCGAAACCCAAATCTTTCATTGACACTAGGCGTACCGCGCCTAGAATGTCTCAAACATTTTTTATCCAAAATGTTTGAAACATTTCCATCGGATTAATGAAGGAGCACTTCACATCCCGGGAGGTCGTGGCCCTGACCGGCATCACGCTGCGCCAGTTGCAGTGGTGGGACGAGCGCCGCATCGTCGTCCCAGCGCGCGAAGGACATCGCCGCCTGTACTCAAACGAAGACCTGGCCGAAGTCGCGGTCATCTGCGAGCTGCGCCGCAGGGGCTTCTCTCTGCAGCGGGTGCGCAAGGTCATGCGCTTTTTGCAGCGCGAGTTCAGCAAGCGTCTGGCGGAAACTGTTACCAGCTCGTCCGACTACCACCTGCTCACCGACGGCCGTACCCTCTACCTGGAAACGTCCGCGCGGCAGATTGTGGACATCCTCAAGAATTCCCGTCAGCCCATGCTGGCGGTTTGTCTCAGCGACACTGTGCGCCAGGTTCGCGCCGTAATTCGCAACGCGGAAAAAAAAGCTAACGGCAGTGCACCACAAGCGGCCCGCAGAAAAGCATCATAGGCAGGGAAGTTTGGCTCCAAAAAGTTTGACTCCCGGGGAGGCGAGATGGTTGGAGAACTGAACGTCCTGAACGAGTGGATTCCCGAGCAGATGCAGCCCGGCACCATCTTCGTGCTGGAAAATGCCGGCCATGTCGGCGAGAAGGAAGATCCCTACTGGGCCGTGCTCGCCTGTCCCGACTGCGGCACTCTGGGCCTCATCACGCGCAAACAGCTGGCCGGTCTGCTGCCCGTAATCTGCGGCTCCGATCAGTGTTCGGTGCAGTTCTTTATCAACGACAGCGACATCGTCATCCGCAAGCCCTGCTAAGTTCGATCCCTTCGTTATCCGGGAAGGGCACAACTTCAGTCGTGCCGTAAATCTGCTGAAATCACGCCGGGAATTGCCCACGATCTAGAACAGTATTGCTGGACAGTCCAACCGCTCTGGCTAGCGGGTCAGTTTGAACAAATCCCTCCACCGGCGTCATCCTGAACGACTTTAGTCGTGAAGGATCTCGCGCGTGGCACCATTCAGCGGCGATTCTGCATATCCGCTGCGCGCTAGATCCCTTCGACTTCGCTCAGGGCAGGCTCTTCGCAAGCTCAGGATGACCACTTCCAGCTCAGAGGGGGCTTGCCCTTTCCTCGGCCGGAGGTCTATTGTTCTGTGTTTTGCGCAGCCCTAGTACGGCAAAAGGGAGGTCATGATGATCCGCAAGCTATTCGCCCTGCTGTTCGCGCCTCTGATTGTGTACTCGTTGACAGTGGTGGCTCCCGCGCAGGACAAGACTCACAAGAACTCTAGCGAAGGCCGCTGGGAGGGAAACGTCATTCGGAGCAATCCGGAAAAGTCCACCTTGACGGTTCGGAGCGTGAATTCAAACATTGAAAAGATCGTTCACTATGACAGCGGCACTCGGTGGGTCAGCCAGGAGCACGGCAGCAAGAAGTTCAACGTCATTGACCCGACCCAGGTCAAGGACAGCGATCGAGTGATCGCCAGAGGCATTTGGGACAGAGGCGTGCTTTACGCGACTCTAATTTCCAAGCGGCTCTCACACTCTGACTGAGTTCAAAATGACGGGAACTTGATCTGAACTCAACGGGCTGTCATCCTGAGCGGAGTGGCGGCTTCGCTTCGCGAAGCGGCCACGCAGTCGAAGGACCCCTACTGGCCGCACGTGCGCTGTAAGCAACAGTCCTTGACTTCGTGGATTTTGTCGTGCAGTTCTTGCATGCGGCAACTAAGCTCGCGCCATCTCGAACAGCTTGTTAACCGTGTTCCAGTTGCGCGTAGTCGCGCCCACGGCAAGCACCTTCTCAAACGCATTGATGGATAGCTTGGTCCCGCCAAAACCGTTCGGGCAGTGGAGATATATTTCCTGACCGCGGCAGTGAAACCGGTCCGGACCAACCGGAATTTCGTTCAGTCCCTTTAAGGCCGCTTTCTGTGGAGTATGCGAGAGAAAAGTAACGTGCAACCTGGTAACGTCGATGCCATGTTCCTTGAGGAAGGGATTATTTCTTAAGACATCGTCAACTTCCTCCGCGGTTCGCACAATCACGGGCACGGACATGCTGAACCGTTGAAACAACATCTCCTCAATCTTCCTGGACAAGTCCACAGAAGCTTTCTTGGGCGACTTGAAGACTACGTTTCCACTCTGAACATAGGTAGTCACGTCTTCGAACCCCAGTCCCTCGAATGCTTTTCGCAACTGGTCCATCTTGATGATTTTGTGCCCGCCGACATTGATGCCGCGGAGCAGGGCTATGTAGGTGGAAGGGGTGGGGGAAGGGGCTTTCATTTCTTTAGACCAGTAAAAACGCTGTCATCGAACTATGGAGGACGGGCGTCCCGCCCGTCGTGCACAAGCCATCGCTCGACGGGCGGGACGCCCGTCCTCCACAGGGACGCCCTCGGGACACCCGGCGAGCCTGCCCTGAGTTCCGAAGGGACGCCGGCGCTACGCCTTGATTCGGGTGCGGTCCAGCGCTACTGGAATCTGTTCGACGATTTCGATGCCGAATCCTTCGAGGCCAGCAACTTTTCGCGGATGGTTGGTCAGCAGCCGGATGCGCCGCAGATTCAGGTCTGACAAGATTTGCGCGCCGATTCCCACTTCGCGCTGGGTCTTGCGCTCGCTCTCGGGCAACGCCGGCAAACGCTTGTCGCGATGAAAGGTGAGTGCTGTTCGCTCCGGCAACTTCTCCACCGAAAACCCTTTCGACGTCTGGTGCAGATAGATCAGCGCGCCCCGGCCTTCCCGGGCAATCCTCTGCATTGAGCCCTCGATGGTGGCATGACAGTCGCAGCCCGTGGATCCGAAAACGTCGCCCAACAGGCAGTGCGAGTGCATTCGCACCAGAACCGGCTCATCGCCGCTCTCAATGTCGCCGCGCACCAAAGCTATGTGGGACTCACCGCCTTCGACTTCGCTTTCGTAGGCGATCAGGCGGAACTCTCCGTGCTGGGTGTCAATCAAGGCCTCGCCCACGCGATGCACGTAGCGCTCGTGCTGCATGCGGTAGCGGATCAGTTCCGCCACGGTCAGCAGTTTCAGGCCGTGAACCTGGCAGAACTCGATGAGATCGGGGACGCGCGCCATGGTCCCATCGTCGCGCATGATTTCGCAGATGATGCCCGCCGGCACCAGCCCGGCCATGCGGGCCAGGTCCACCGCAGCTTCAGTTTGTCCGGCGCGGACCAGTACTCCACCCTTGCGCGCCCGCAGCGGAAAGACGTGGCCGGGTCGGGCTAGGTCGGCGGGTCGCGTAGCAGGGTCAACAGCAACCTTGATCGTGCGGGCGCGATCATAAGCAGAGATGCCGGTGGTCACGCCTTCGCGGGCATCAATGGCTTCGCAGAATGCTGTCCCATAATTCGAGGTGTTCTCCGCCGTCATCTGCCCGATGCGGAGATGGTCCAGTCGTTCCTCGGTCATAGCCAGGCAGACCAGGCCGCGCCCGTATTTGGCCATGAAATTTATGGCTTCCGGCGTTACCTTCTCCGCCGCCAGCGTGAGGTCGCCTTCGTTTTCCCGGTCTTCATCGTCCACCACCACAACCATCCCGCCCGCGCGGATCTCCTCGATTGCGGTAGGAACGTCAGTAAAGGGTGAGTTCGCCATCATGATTGCCTGATTTTAGCAAAAAGGGGCATACAAGCTGTCTATGCCAACCTCAACGCGAGTTGCCTGCGCCGGGCATAAGCTCGAATCGATAAGATCAGACCGCCGCAGCCGCCAATGAAATACGAGGCCAGGTGGGCCCATGCATCAGCCATAAATCGGGCATGTTTCGATTGGGGGATAGAGACGGCCAGCGGCCCTTGCAGGGAAATCACATTCGTTTTCGTCAAGAGAAATCCGGCGACCCCAGCTACCAGCGCACCACAAGCCATTGAGAGCAGCAGCATTTCGATCGGCTGGTACAGATCGCGAACGCCTAGTGAGGGCAGGGAGCCGAGTCTAGCCGAAGAGGCCAGCAAAACTCCGAGCCCGCACCCCACCCACCACGTCGCAAGTATCCCCCATTCCAAACCGAGCAGAGTTGGTGACGTAAGCGGCAGGATCATCGGGTGGGCTACTGAGAAATACTCGACGCAAACTCTAGCAGTGACTTGGTCGTGAAAAATTCCGTAAGTCACAGCCGCAACAATGCTTAAAAGCCAAATCTTCAGGAACTCCATGCCTACCTGCCAGTCCCCGCTGTCACCACTTCTTCCGCGCCGCGGAAGAGTGATCGCAAAGCCCGCAGCACCCAACGCGCTAACAGCACGATAATCAGCAGGAGAACCGCGACGATCGCCGCCGCCGAATAAGGGTGCCGCGTAGCAAACCAGGTCAGAAAGATGGCCAGACCGTCCTCTCCCAAACTCAATGCCGCGTTGGAGAAAGGTTCGGGCGATGCGGTCACGGCCGCCCGGGCTGCAGTCTTGCCCCCATGGGCCGCGAAGGCGATCAAGCCGCCGGCCGCCGTTGCCGCCAGCTGTTCCCAGGGCGATAACGCCGCAGTCGCGCGATACGCCAGCAGCGCCGCCACCGGGACCCGGATGAAAGTGTGTAAAGTGTTCCAGACCAGATCGAAGGCGGGAATTTTGTCCGCGAAAAATTCAATGGCGAACAGCACCCCGCTGATTCCGATCACCCACCAGCTGGCGAGAATCCCCAGCGCCGGCGGCAGCTCCAGCACCCCGAGATGGGCCAGCAACCCCAGCGTAGCCACCGTGGCGTATACGTTAAGCCCGGCTGCAAAGCTGGTTGCAACGACGGTCGCTACGATCTGATCGGGTGTGAATTTCATCACGCGGGTAGGATAGTCCGCCAGACCGGGGACCGCAGCCAAATTCTTCCACTGGTTCCAGTGCAAATAAGAAAAGCCGCCGGTTAAGGCGGCCTTTGAGTTCCTGGCGGTTCAGGTTACAGCGTTGATTCGATTTCGAATCCCCAGGCTTCCAACAGGGGCTCAGGGATGTACTTGGAATTCTTGTTGCGCCGCGCCCATTCACGCAGGCGGGTGGAACGCAAGTATTGGTCGGGCGAAAGCTTATACTCGCGCACAACCTGCTCAAATTCAGTGATGGTCGGGGTAATGGGCCCTATCGGCTCGGGCTTGCCCCAGTTCGGATTTCCGCGTCGCTTCGCCATGAAGATTATGCCTCGTACCTGGGATAAAACTGCAAATAATGAACTTAAGACTTAGATTCGTTTGGCGTTTCAGAAGATTCACGCCAAATTGCACCACAAAGCCCTACTACCAGGAGAACCTTGTGTATGACTGGAAGATAATGATTCTAGGACATTTGACCCTATAAGTCAATGAAAATATGACCCGTCTTTATGGCAGCGGCAAGATATATTTTACTAAGCGCATGTATTAATTCTTAAAAGATCCCGCATTGGGAATCATTTAGCATCTCTCTCTGACTGCCGTTGCCCTGTTTGGTACGCCATCAAACATTACCTAAGCTCCGCGAATAGAGCTTTTTACCCACGCTGCCCACTGCCGAGAGCCCGCCCCGCCCAATCCGGAGTTACCCCGGTAACGGGTTGTCCACGGCGGGTCATTGACGGTTGTCACAGACCTACCTAGAGTGCGATAAGGAGGCCAAAACTGTGAGGGATATCTACGAAGTGCTGCGTAAGAAACAGGCAGAGCAGGCTCAACTAGGCAAGCAGATCGAAGCTCTACAGACCGCCGCGGAACAGCTCCGCGGGGTGGCCCATTTGCTCGATGACGAGCGCGAGGAAGCCGAAGGAGCTGCCGGCCGGGGCTAAAGCAAGCCTCGAGCAGCACCAGAGTCGAAGGCGTCGAATGAGTTTACAAGCGCTGGTTTTTTGTGCCGACGAGAAGGTCGTCCGGGTCCTGCGGCGGGTATTGAGTGAGCTGGAAATCGGCATGGAGCTTTGCGCCGATGCCGAATCTGCCATTCACAAACTGACCCGCGGAAGGTTTGAAGCAGTCATTGTGGACTGCGCAGATCCGGGCACCGCCTCGCGCGTGTTGCGTAGTGCCCGCTCCGCGCCCTGCAACAAGCGGGCCGTGGCGGTCGCCATTGTCGGCGCCCAAACCTCGTTGGGAGACTCCCGAGACCTGGGGGCCCATTTCGTCCTGCACCAGCCGCTTTCTCCGGAACGCGCCAAGACCAGCTTTCGCGCGGTCCGAGCGCTGATGAAACGCGAAAGGCGCCGCAACGCCCGTATCCCTGTCGAGACTCCAGTTACCATCCAGGTGAATGACGGCGCCGGCCAGCTGCGGGCTGTCAGTAGCGACATCGGCGAAGGGGGAATCGCCGTCCAGCTCGCGCACCGCCCGAAGAATCTTGGAACTGTCACCCTGCAGTTTGCCTTGCCGGGAACTGAAGAGAACATCGAATGCGTCGGGGACGTGGCCTGGGAGAATCCCGGGCGCCAAATTGGATTGCGCTTCCTGAATCTAGCCCCCGCCATGCGCGATAAGTTGAACGCGTGGCTGGAAAGCCGCGCTCCGGAATTTGAGCAGGATGATCCGCCCGCTCCCTGCAAACTCACTGACCTCAGCCTGGGAGGCTGTTATCTGGCGACGGCTTCGCCCTTCCCGGTGCGGACTCGTATCATCCTCTCCATGAAGGTTGCGGGTATAAGTTTCAAAGCGGAAGGTGTTGTACTGGTCATGCACTCTGACCTCGGCATGGGAATCGAATTCGCTCAGGCCACCGAATCGCAACGTAATGATCTGGAGAAATTCATCCAGGCCATGACTAACACGAACGGGTCTCTCCCCGAATTGCTGGTGGAGCCGGAGGGCTTGGACATCGGCGAACCGGCGGCTGTCGTCAAATCCGGGAACGGCGTAGAGGACCCATTGCTGGACCTCTTCAGAAAAAAGACTGATCTTTCGTCTGCCGCCTTTCAGGTCGAACTGCGCAAGCAAAGAGTCCCCAAGGCCGTCGCACAAAAGGCGTCTGTCTAGCCATCAATACCCAAAATTCTCACCCGCTGTCATCCTGAGGAAGCGGAGCCCTTCGCTTAACGAAGGGTCCCAACGCAGGACTCAACGACCGACACATGCATTCGCTGGCGATAAACAGCGCCCTAAGCTTCCGCGGAGGTACGTGGACGGGGGTGCGGAATGCACAGGTCCTTCGCTTGCTTTCGTCCCGCTTCGCGGAACGAAAGCCTGCACTCAGGATGACAGCCCTGGCGAAGCCGGGGATGGGTCGAGGCCTCTTACGATCGAATTTACTTCTGGGCCGCGTTGGTCGAGGGTATCTGGATCGCAGGAGGCACGGGAGCCACGTACACGACTTCACCCGGGCGGGTGTAGTGCAACTGCTCGCGAGCTTCCTTCTCAATGGTCTTGGGATCAGTCTGAAGGGCGTTGATCTGTTCGGTGTAGTGCTCGCTTTCCTTCTGCAGGACACCAATTTCGTGCCGCAAGCTGTGATACTCCGCGCGCTTCTGACGGTAAACTACCATGCCGTTGGCTCCGAACATTACGTGAAGAAACAGCCAGCCCGTCAACATGGCGACTCCCAGGGTGGCCAGGCGGCGGCGCGAGTTATACAACCAGGTCGTAGCTGGACGCAGCCTTTCCTTAACACGCTCGCCAAAAGCCTCGGCCTGAGGCGCGCGGTCAACCAGCGCGTGGAGTCCGCGCTGGGCTCTGGGCACCACCCGGATTTTCGGCATCTGCTTTATTCGAAGATCCATTATTTGGCGGCCGCCCTTAGCGACCTTTCGACCCGGCAGATCGCGAGGCTCCCCATGTAACGTTCCAGTGAACTTCTCCTTCACTCCTGGGTCAAGTGAAAGTTTTCTCGCAGACGGCAAAGGGAACCAACTTCGACAAATAGCTCCTGCAAGTTTTGACCCAGAGAATTGCCGCGGTTCGCAGCCATCCGCCATAACCGCGCCAGTCCGAAGTTCCAAAATGAATTTCTGTGGCCAGGTTAATCTCCCGATCGCGCCCGGGTGCTACCCTGTCAGCCGGTAAAATGAAGGCTGCTATATGACAGACAAGATTCTCGTCCTCACCACCGCCGGTTCGAAGGAGGAGGCTCGCAAGATTGGACGCGCCCTGGTCGAACGCCTGCTGGCTGCGTGCGTGAATATCGTTCCTCAGGTCGGGTCGATCTACCGTTGGGAAGGCGAAGTGGAGGAAGCCGAAGAGTGGCTGCTCATCATCAAGACCACACGCAGCGCGTTTGAACGGGTGCGGGATGCGATCAAGGAGCTTCATTCTTACGATGTGCCGGAGTGCGTTACCGTCTCCATCGACAGCGGAAGCATGGAGTATCTGAACTGGCTGGGAGAATCCGTGAAGTAGTTTGAATGTGAGCGCGAGTGCCCTGCTCGTGCGTGGAGTTGGCAGCAGTTACGCGGACAGCCGCCTCGGCTTTCCGACGGAGGGACGCTCCGCGAACTATGGGTCCGCGAGAGATAGGTCGAGCTTCGCTCGACCGGACAGCCGAGGGCGACTGTCCCCACGTGGTTCGTGGTGACTAATGCCGGAGCGGGAGCTCGCGCCCGAATCAAGCCGGTTTCTTCGCCCCCAAATTAAGCCGGCAGTAATCGAGGAGGAACGGAGGATCATCGGCCGCCGCAAAATCTGCAAGCTGCGAGACATATTGGCTCCGCAACTCGGTGTCCGGAAGACGATCGAGATGCGTTCGCACGATAACTGTTCTCACGAATTCTTGATAGTGCTGGCGACTTTCCATGACGATAAGAGCCGGTTCGAGACTGGTCTCGATCTCGACGAAGCCCGCGCGTCTAAGTGCATCGGCGGCAGCCTCTGCATTTTGAAAAAACCAGGGCGAGGGGAAGTCAGCCAGATACGGGGCAAAGGGAAGCGATGCGGCAAGGGACGCCATCCGTTCTCGCAACTGAGCAATATTGGTGCCGCCGCCACATTGTGCCTGGAGCCAGCCGCCGGGGCGGACCGCGCGATGCAAATTGCGGAAAAGTCGGTCATGATCCAGGACCCAGTGGAATGCCGCCGTGCTGACGATCCCGTCGAAGGCATTCTCAAAAGGAATGTCCGGGAGATTGGCGGCGACAAATTGCACTCGCTTGTCGAATTGAGGTTGCAGATATTCGCGGGCGGATCGCAGCATATTCTGCGAAACATCAAGCGCGACGACCCGGCCATTGGGCAAGGCCTCCAACAAATCGGCGGTCAGACGGCCCGTACCACACCCGGCATCGAGCACCGTCTCGTCTCCCCGCAGTTGCAATCGCGCCAGGACCTTTTTCCCCCAGCTGACCTGCGGTCCGGACAGGCGATGATATTCGGAAGAGTTCCACTCGCGGGATGAGGTGGGGGAAGGCCGGGTCACAATTTCCTCATAGGTGCATCCACTATCACAGCACGCGTAGCGCCCCCGTCCCGCCGGCTGTCTGGCCGGCGTCTTGCCCGCCCAGCGGGCGGGCCGGAGGCCGGCGCTACCACCCCTGTTACCGCACCATGCACTTGGCGACGATCAGAGTGATGTCGTCGTACTGTTCGCCGGAACTAAACCGGCGAACCTCGTCCACGATCGCCGCCACCAAATCCCCTGCAGGCAATTCACGATGCCGGCGCAGAGCTTCGGTCAAGCGCTGTTCTCCAAACTCCTCTCCCGTCGAGTTGAATGATTCGGTGACGCCGTCGGTGTAGAGGGCCATTGAATCCCCGCACCGCAGCTGACATTCCCCGAGGGAGCAATCCCATTCCTTGAAGAGTCCCAGAACCGTGCAAGTGGAGGCCAACTGTTCCACGGTGTCGTCGCCGCGTAGCAAGAGACCGCAGAGATGGCCGCAGTTGACATAGCGCACGCGTTGCGCCCGGTCGTCATATTCGGCGAAGAACAGCGTGGCATAGGAACTGTCGCCGGTGTTGTCGTAAAACAACTGGTTGACCGATCGCAACAGGCGTTGCAGGTCGTCCCGGGCAATAATGCGCTGGCTGCGCAGATTCGCCTGCAGGTTCGCCATCAGGAGGGCCCCGGCAATTCCTTTGCCGGAGATGTCGCCGAGCACAAGCGCGATTCGGTCCTCGCCCAGGTGAAGAAAGTCGTAGTAATCACCACCGACTTGGCGAGCCTGAATACAGACGCCCGCATAGTCGAGTGTTTTCATGGGTGGAAAGGTCTGGGGGAAGAGTCTCGCCTGCACCTGTTTGGCGATCTCGAGTTCATGAACCGAGCGGCGTTCGGACTCAAGCCGTGCCGCCGTAGCGCGCCGTTGCGCCTCCACCGCCTGGGTCATTTCATCGAAGCTCACCAGGGCGAAGGAATTCCTGTCGATATCCTCGAAGCGGGTAAATACTCCGCCCCAAACCGGTGATTGTTTACCCAGCAGCAACGAGGGCGCGCCGTCCGGCAAGTCGTTTGCGCGCTGCTGATACTTGACACGCCTGAGACGCGGAACATGACGAAAGCGAACTCCGCGCTTTCTCCATTGACTGTAGGTCGCCACGACATCTTCCGCCACAAAGGCGACCGGCGTGGGTTGGCCGATCAGCTTGTACTCATCCGAGTCGGGTTCCGGCGCGATCAAGGTAAGCACGGCGGTCCCGTGCGGAGGTGCAACCCCTACCCAACGCTGTCCGGATTGAAGGCGCACATCAAAGGCCAGGTTGAAGCCGAGCTGATCTACGTAGAACCGCAGGCTTCGGTCCTGATCGCGGACGAAAACATTGACCGCGTACACGCCGAGGTAGGGATTATCGCGATCCAGCGGTAGCTCGGCCATGGCCCGCTATTATAAGACCCAAGATTGCGATCAGAGCATGGGCCAGGCGGAGGTATCTGTCAGATTGCGCCCAGGGCTTGATCGAGATCGTCCACGATGTCTTCAACGTTTTCGATTCCTACAGAGATGCGAACAAGACCGTCCGTGATGCCGATTTCACGCCTTCCCTTTTCGCCCAGCGCTGCGTGCGTCATGGTGGCGGGATGCGAGATCAGCGTCTCAACTCCACCCAGGGATTCCGCCAGCGAGCATACGCGCACTTTCTTTAGCATCTTGTTGGCGTTGGAGCGCGATCCGGTTTCAAACGTGATCATCGAGCCAAAGCCGGTCATCTGTTGTTGCGCCAGGTCGTATTGCGGATGTTCTGGAAGGCCGGGGTAGAAGACTTTCTTCACTTTCTTATGGCGCGCCAGGAACTCGGCCACAATTCTGCCGCTGCGATCGTGCTGCTGCATGCGCACGGCAAGAGTCTTGACGCCTCGCAGAACGAGCCAGCACTCGAACGGAGAAAGTATCGCGCCTGCGGCTTTCTGGATGAAAGCCAGCTTGTCAGCCTGTTCTTTCGTCGTGCAAACCACAACGCCGCCCAGTCCGTCGCTGTGTCCGTTAAGGAATTTTGTGGTGGAGTGGACCACCATGTCGGCTCCCAGAGCAATCGGCTGCTGGAAGTATGGAGACATGAAAGTGTTATCCACGACTAGTTCCGCTTTCCGGCGACGGCATAACTGGCTGATGGCTGCAATATCGCTCAGCGACATGAGCGGGTTCGTTGGCGTCTCGATGTACACCATGCGTGTGTTTTTTCGCATGGCCCGCTCGACATTCTTCGCGTCCGAAGTGTCGACGTAGGTGAACTCCATCCCGAAATTTGCCAGCACCTGGTTGAACAGGCGGGGCACGCCTCCATAGAGATCGTTGCCGCAGACCACATGATCCCCGGCCTTGTACATGGTGCAGATGGCGTTGATCGCAGCCATTCCGCTGGCGAAGACGCGAGCAGAAATTCCTCCCTCTAGCGCTGCCAGATTCTCTTCCAGGCGGGTGCGCGTCGGATTCGACACGCGGGCGTATTCGTACCCCTTGTTCTTGCCTAATTCCTCCTGCACGTAGGTGGAAGTGGGATAGATGGGAACGCTTATCGCGCCGGTTTCAGCATCGGGCTCCTGTCCGGCGTGAATGGCACGCGTCGCAAAACCGGGTTGTCTGTTTTTCATGGGGAGCTTTCAGGTCTCAGTCTTGATTTATTGATATTCAGTCTTCAGTTTCAAGTTCTCAGTTCTCAGAGGGGATTGCTGATAGCTGGCAGCTGTTCTCTCAAATTCCGCCTTCGAAGATTTTCTTGGACAAATAGCGTTCTGCGGAATCCGGAATCATGGTGACCACCCGCTTACCGGGTCCCAGCCAGCCCGCTACGCGCATCGCGGCTACAACATTGGCTCCGCCGCTCGAACCCGACAGCACTCCCTCGTGCGCCGCCAGTTGTCTTACCATTCCAAAGGCGTCCGCGTCGGTGACCATAAGTACCGCGTCACACACCGAACGGTCGAAATTTCCCGGGATAAAGCTCGCCCCGATGCCCTCAACTTTGTGCGGCCCCGGCTTGCCGCCGCCCAGAATCGAGCCTTGCGTTTCCACCGCGTAGGCCAGCACATTGGGCAGGCGTTCCTTCATGAAACGCGCGACACCGGTAAAAGTGCCGGCAGTTCCGGCGCCAATGACCAGGGCATCGAGGCGGCCCTCCATCTGTTCGAAAATTTCAGGAGCCGTGGTTTCGTAGTGATAGTCGGGATTGGCAGGATTCTCGAACTGGCCAGCCATGAATGCGCCGGTGGTGGCCGCCGTAAACTCATTGGCCCGCCTGATTGCGCCGGGCATACCCTCCGCGTCTGGAGTGCGGGTGACCACGGCACCCAGTGCGCGCATGATGGCTACTTTTTCTTCGGAGAATCGCTCGGGAACGAACAAAACAACCTGGTAACCGCGCTGCACCCCGATCAATGCCAGGCCGATGCCGGTATTCCCGGCGGTGGCCTCGACAATTGTGCCTCCGGGCCGGAGCTGACCGTCGGCTTCGGCGCGCAGAATGATTCCGCTGGCGGCACGATCTTTAACGCTTCCGCCGGGATTCAAGTATTCCAGCTTGGCGAAGACCCCGGCGGCGTCATCCGGAACCAGCTTCTTCAATTGCAGGATGGGAGTGTCGCCGACGAGCTGAGAAATGTCGTCGGTGACGCGCAGGCGCTTCCCTTCGATGCTTTTTGTGTGCACCCTACAGGGTACGGAAGCGGAAGCAGAGCGTCAATTGGAGAAGCGGCACTTGGCAATTAGCAATTGGCACTCAGCAAACGCGGACAAAGTAGGAGGCAGGAACAGGGAAGGGCCAAGTGCTAATTGCCAATTGCTAAGTGCTGACTAATTCCCGCCGGCGGCCTGCTCCTGGCCGGCGTAGTAGCCGCTGCGGGTCCTTACTGTGAGCTTGCCGTGTCCGGACGCGCGGGCCTCGACCCGGATGGCGCGATATCCGCCCGCGGTCTTGGGTGTCGTGGGTTTGTAACCGATGGTGTACTGATTGCGAATGTCGCGGGCAACCGTGCTGCTGATCTGGTCTACTTCGTCCAGCGTACGGGGAAAAAATGCGATTCCTCCGGTGCGCTCAGAAATGGTTTGCAGGGCGCGCTTGGCGCGTCGTGCCCTTTCCTCGCCCAACACACCGATGCAGTAGACCGTGGGGCCATTCTCTTCCTGCAACTGTCGCACTGCCTGCTCCAGCGATTCGCGGCTGGCATCGTCCTCGCCGTCGGTCACGACAAACAGGATCTTCTTCTGCAGCTTGCCATGCCTCTTCAACTCGTCCGCCGAAGCGACCACTGCGTCATAGAGGGCCGTTCCGCCGCGGGTCTCGTATTTTTCCAGCGCGCTCTGCAGCAGGTTGATCTTGTTGGTGAAGGGCTGATCGAGAAAAAACTCGTCGCTGAAGTTGACCACAAAGACTTCATCCTGCGGGTTGCTGGCGCGCACCAGGTTTAATGCCGCCTTGTTGACCTTGGCGCGCTTTTCCCGCATCGAGCC
Source organism: Terriglobia bacterium (assembly GCA_963813645.1). Taxonomy (GTDB): domain Bacteria; phylum Acidobacteriota; class Terriglobia; order Terriglobales; family Acidobacteriaceae; genus JAIQFF01. The sequence goes on along the minus strand of CAWEZS010000012.1, from coordinate 240,850 downwards.
TGAGTTGTCAATCACGATGCCGAGGGAGATCGGAATGTCCTCGTGGCGGAAAGACTTGATGACTTGGGGCTTGCCATCCTCGAATACTGTGAAAGCATTCTTGTCGAGGTTGGTGACCATGCGCTGCTTGTCGTCGATGACCGTGGCGTGCAGCAGAACCTCTTGCACGTCGGAATGGAACACAAAACCGCCGGGTTCGGCGCCCGGTTCTTGCCCCGGCGGCGCTTCCTGGGCTGGAGGCGGAGCCTCGGATTGGCTGGGGGCCGGTTGAGAACTACGGGGCGGGGCCTCGGGCGGAGCCGTATTCTGGGCCCCGACTGCCAGGTTGAGCAAGAACAGGAAGAAGACCAGCCGTGGCGCAACCCGACTATTCCGTAGGTGCATAGTAACCCGTCCTGGCATACACACGCAGCGGCGGCAAACCTTTAGGTGGAAGCAGCTTCACCTTTATTTTACGCCATTTGCCATCATGCGCTGGATTCTTTGGACGGTATCCCAGCACATATTGGTTGCGTAGCTCGATCCCTATTTTTGTAGAGACGTCGGCCAGATCATTCGGGTTGTCTATGGTAAAAGCGCGCCCTCCCGTGAGTTCGGTGAGGTCGGCCAGCAGGGCGGGGCCCAGTTGCTCTTCTGGAGTGGACAGGTAACGGTCATAAAGGCCGATGGCATAAATCAATAGGTCCGCTTCCTTCACCACGGACTTGATCTCGCCCTCGGTGTACCGGCTGTGGTTGTCGCCACCATCACTGATGACGAGCAGCGCCTTCTTGGGATACTTGGCCTGCCTCATTTTGCTGACGCCGAGATAAATGGCGTCGAGCAGGGCCGTCCGTCCCTTGGGCACGGTGTACACCAGCTTCCCCTGGATCTCTTCAATCGACTGGGTGAAATCGGAAATCTCCTCCGGCTTGTCGGCGAAGGTGATCATGAAGAATTCGTCCTGCGGATTGGCCGCCTTGAAAAACTCGATCACGGCTTCGCGGGCGCGCTCGATCTTACTGCTCATGCTGCCGCTCATGTCGAAGATCACACCCAGAGAAACGGGGGCGTCTTCACTGGAGAAGTGACGAATGTCCTGCAGATCCTTGCCTTCGTAGAGGGTGAAGTTTTCTTTGTCCAGTCCAGTGACCAGGCGATTCATGGGGTCGGTAATGGTGACCGGCACCAGGACCAGGTCCACATCCACCTTGAGGGGCTTGGTATGAGTCCTCAGGGATGGATCCATGATCGCTTTCTCAGCGGGCGGAGGAGGCTGGATTCTGGGGCTGACGTGCACATCGTCCACCGGGCTCTGTGCCCGGACGGCGGGGGCAATCAAAATCACAGCCAGAATCACGAAGAGAATTGATGAAACGGTAAAAGCCTGCTCTTTGGGCAGCATAAGGGTTCTCAGGGTCCGGGGTAGGCCCAAGCGTGACGAGCGAGCTTGGATCGATGGGCGGGATGACCAGCGCCCATAAAGGCGGGCCATAATTACCTCATTGCGGCGATAGTACCATAGCTTCAATTTCGATTGTCACGCTTCTGTAATCTTTTGTCACGATTACTGCGATGACTGGGACACTGCAAAGGTTTGCCTAGCTTCCGCACCATATTCGTCCCCGATTTTTCGCAGTCGTTCGCCAAAGGGAGGTCCTATCCTCCCGCGGGCCAGCCGGCTCTTGTACAATTTCATACTCAACTTCCGATCATGGCCCACATTGAACCCTTTCGCGCGCTTCGTTATGACCCTACCCGGGTCTCGATCCCACAAGTTGTCACTCAGCCCTACGACAAGATCACTCCTGAGATGCAGGACGGGTATTACGCCGCCAGCCCGCACAACCTGGTGCGCGTCATCCTGGGCAAAGAGCACGCCACGGACCATACCGGGGAGAACAGGTACAGCCGTGCGGCACGATCTTTTCAGGAGTGGCGCCAGCAGCGCATCTTTTTGCAGGATGCCCAACCCTCTCTCTACCTTTATGTACAGCGCTTTACAGCGCCCGGCGCGGCCGCTGCAATGGAGCGGCGCGGCATCATCGCCCTGGGCCGGATCGAAGATTACTCGGCTGGCGTGGTTTTCCGCCACGAGCAGACTTTGGCCAAGCCCAAGGCCGACCGCCTGGAACTGTTACGGGCCACGCGGGCCCACTTTGGGCAACTTTTCATGCTGTACAGCGATCCTGCGGCTGAGATCGATGCTCTGCTGGAGTCCACCGGCGACCCCGATCTCGACACAAAAGATGAGTATGGGGTCTCGCACCAGGTCTGGAAAATCTCCGATCCAGCAGTCGTGAGCCGTGTGCAGAACAAGATGCGGGACAAGAAGTTGGTGATCGCCGACGGCCATCATCGCTACGAAACCGCGCTGAATTACCGGAACGAGCGACGGGCTGCTGCGGGGAATCCAAAACCGTCTCCGGATGCGCCGCCCGCTCCCTACGAGCTGGTCATGATGACCTTGGTCAACATGGATAGCCCTGGCCTGGTCATCCTGCCCACCCACCGCGTGGTGCACGGTCTCCCGTCATTTTCCGCGGCTGCTTTCCGGGAGGGGGCCTGCCCTTATTTCAGCGTGGATGAGGTAGACCCATCCGTAGATGCCGCCCGTGCCAAGGTGATCCTGCGCGAAGCTGGCCGCATGGGCACTGCTCTGCTGGCAGTCACCGCAGACAGGGTTGTTCTTCTCGACCGCGCCAAGCTGGTTTCGCCGGAGGTCTTCGCGGGATGGTCGCTGCGCCAACAAGCCCTTGACGTGGTGCAGCTGCACAAGTGCTTGCTCGAGGGCGTTCTGGGCATTTCGGAAGAAGCCATTCGGGACCAGAAGAACGTCCGCTACATTCGGGACATCGGCGAGGCCATGGCCCAGGTGCGCAGTGGTGCGGCCAACGTGGCTTTTCTGATGAATCCGGCCCGTATGTCGCAGGTGCGCGATATTGCCTTAGCCGGCGAAGTCATGCCTCAGAAATCAACCGACTTTTATCCCAAGCTGCTTACCGGCTTGACGATCTATGCTCTGGAGTAGCGGGCCCCGGAATAGCGGGTCCTGCACTAGCCGCCGCTTGCGCCGCCGAAAGACCAGGCGCGCTGCTCCAGTGCTGATTTCTTCCCTTACCATTCTGTTCGCCTTCGTTCTGGCGGTTTCCGGCTTTGCTGACGACAAGCGTTTGTCCGTGTACTCCGGCGCCGCCAGCTACTCCCTCACCGTCCGGGAGACAAACGGGACCGACTACGTCGGCCTCCTCGAAATCCTTCAACCTCTGGGTTCGGTGAGCGCGCGAACCGATGGCCGGTCGTGGAAGCTCAACTACAACGGCTCCGAGAGCGAATTCACTCCGGGCAAGACGCGGGCGCGGGTGAAGGGACAGACTTTCGATCTTACAGCCAACTTCCTTCTCGAAAACGGGCGCGGCCTTGTCCCGCTGAGTTCGGTGCCGTCCCTGGTGTCGCGCTTCCTGTGGGTTCCGGTAAATTTCCACGAGGCGTCGCGGCGATTGTTCATCGGCAACACAGCGGTGCACTTCACCGCCCAGGTGAACAGGACGAATCCTCCCACCCTGGTGATGAACTTCACATCGCCCGTGAATCCGATGATCGCCACGGAGCCGGGAAAACTGCGCATGGTGTTTACTCGGGAGCCGGTGGTTCCTCCGGGATCGCAAACTTTGACCTTTGACAGCCCTGAAATCCCCTCGGCTACGTTTCAGGAGAACAATGGAGCGGCGGAAATCGCCGTCAGTGGGCCGGTTCCGTTGTTCGCCAGTTTCAGCAATGACGGCCGCACTATCACGATAACGCCTGCGCCACAGACTACAGCCCACGCTCAGACCCCGGCTGCGCCGTCTCCAGCCCCAGTTGCTGGGGGCGGTCCAACTCCGCAGGTCCCAGCCGGAGCGGCGGCGCCGGCGACGGTTCCGGGCCCGGTGCAGTATTTTGTAGTCGTGGACGCCAGCCACGGGGGCAACGAACGCGGCGCTGCCCTTAGCGACCAGCTGGCGGAGAAGGACGTCACGCTGGCTTTCGCGCAGCGCTTGCGGCAACAGCTGCAAGCGCGCGGCTTTCCGACCCTCATGTTGCGCGAGGGAGACACCACGATGAGCCTGGATCAGCGGGCCAATATGACAAACGAGGCGCGTCCGGCGATCTATATCTGTCTGCATGCTGCGTCCCAGGGCAGTGGGGTTCGGCTCTACACTGCAGTCCTCCCCGCCGGGGCCGAGGGCCGGGGACCGTTTCTCGACTGGAACACGGCGCAGTCCGGATATCGCGACGCCAGCCAGACCGCCGAAACCAGCCTGGCTGCCGAACTGGGGAAAAGGCAGGTTGCGGTTCGGTCCCTGCTTGCGCCGTTGCGTCCGTTGAACAACGTTACTGTCGCTGCTGTGGCGATCGAGGTCGCACCCCCGGCAGGCAGGCTGGCCGACCTCAATTCTGCCAGCTACCAGCAACTGGTAGCCGAATCCGTCACCGCCGGAATTGAAGCGGTGCGCGACCAACTGGGAGCGAAGCGATGATCCCCCGCCATCTCATGATCGGAATCGCAGCCATGCTTGCGGTGGCCCTGGGAATGAGCTTCTATGCCTGGCGGATGAGGGGTCGAGCCGCCCAGACCGAGCCCCCCTCCGAATACGCTCATCCGATTTCGGCTCCAGTGCAGGGGCCTACGGAACCGGTAACGCTCTACGTCGCCTATGACGATCCCGGCGTGCTGCGGCCGCAATCAGCGAGTATTCCGCTGCCTGCGGGACGTCAGGAACGGGCGCAGGAGCTGCTTAGGGCGCTGCTGGCGCTGTACCTGGACAAGTCTTCTTCTCATCCGCTGGGGCCGGGCGCCGAGGTTCGCGACGTCTACCTGGTTGACCCAGGGTTGGCGGTGATCGACATCAACGATGCCTTTGCTGACGGGCATCGTTCCGGAGTGCTGGTGGAAGAATTGACGGTGGCCTCGCTGGTGCAGACTTTGGCGATGAGCATTCCGGGAATCAATCGGGTGAAGATTCTGGTGGGTGGCCGGGAAAGAGAGACGCTGGCCGGACATGCAGACTTGTCTGTCGTTTACGACGTTTCGGCTGTGGGACAGATGGTCGCGCAGTTGCAGCAGTAGGATCCCTGCTACGGAGTTTGTAGCCTTCAGGCGCGCTTTCTTGTTTGTGCCGTGCCGCTGGCCTGACGGTAGCCGTACAGATCATTCATGGTCATGGCGTGCGTCCTGATCCTGTCCATTTGTTCATAGAGGTACTGACGCAGATCAGCCACGTCGAGAACCCGACTTCCATTGTTCAGGTGCGCGTAAACAAGGTCTCCCCTGAGGCATTCGAGCACGGATAAAGCGATTTGTCTCTGGTTTGTGTCCACAACAACTCCCTGCGAAAGCGATATTTCCGACAAGTTACAGTACTTCGCCGGTGCACTTTAATCTGTGCAGTTTTGAACACCTCCAACAAATACCAGATGCAGAACGCCCACCGCTGCCCGGGCGGATCGCTGCTGGCTGCTAAAATCGTTTTCATGTTCTATCGCTCAGACAACCGCTCGCCGGATCAACTCCGGCCGGTCAATATCATTCCTAACTTCATCAATACAGCCGAAGGGTCGGTCCTGATCGAACTCGGCAATACCCGCGTGATCTGCACCGCATCCGTAGAAGAAACGGTACCGCAGTTCATGCGCAACCGCGGCAAAGGCTGGATTTCAAGCGAGTACAGCATGCTGCCTCGTGCCACTCTGACTCGCACGCCACGCGAGGTCAGCAAAGGGCGTCCCAGCGGGCGCACTCATGAAATCCAGCGCCTGATTGGACGTTCCTTGCGGGCGGTCACCGATCTTGAGCGCATGGGCGAACGCACGATCTGGATTGACTGCGACGTGATCCAGGCCGATGGCGGCACCCGCACCGCGTCGGTCACCGGTGCTTTTGTCGCACTCGGGCTGGCGCTCGAGAAACTTGTGGAGGCGGGCACGCTGACTTCAGTTCCGTTCCGCGACTATCTGGCGGCGGTGAGCGTCGGAATTGTGGATGGCGAGATCCTGCTCGACCTGGCCTATGAGGAAGATTCACGCGCCGACGTGGACATGAACTTTGTCATGACCGCCGGCCGCAAGCTGGTCGAAGTGCAGGCCACAGCCGAGCACCAGGTGTTCGACGAAGAACAACTGGGAAAGATGATCACCCTGGCCAGCCAGGGAGTGCAATCGCTGATCGCCAAACAGCAGGCAGTACTGGGTACCCTCACACTGCGGCAATAAGCGGAAGGTTGTCCTCTGTGTTCCTCGTGTCCTCCGTGGTTAACGATTTTGCTTGCCCCGTGCCAAAGCCGAGAAAAGCGGCGCGCCCCAGGTACTGATGGCGAGCAGCGAACCGAAAAGAATAATGGCGTCGAAGCTGGAGCGTCCTTCACGCACGAAGTAGACGTCCTTCAAGTTCAACCACAGAGCGAATTCATCGAGCGTCAGCGCCGCCCCCAATCCGTATAGCAGCGACATCAGACCGCTGGCCAGAACAGACGACGAATCGCTGCCATTTCCGAACTCGCACAGCCAGCCGTAACCCACAAACAGCAGAATAAAAATCCCGAATACCAGGTGATGGATGTGACGGCCTTCCATGATCACGTAATGGAAGGGCGGAATATGATGCACGATGCAAAACACCATGCCGCGCACAATCGCAAAGGTGAAAAAGAAGCTGACCGAAGCGATAAACAGCCGGCGCCGCGGACGCTCGGCAATGTGTTCCCGCAGAAGAGGACCAAAACGAGTGCGGCGAAGAACAAAAAGCAATGCCGCCATCGTCGCCAGAAGAACTGGCAGAAGAATCCAGTCGAGGTGCATGCGCCATTAAACCGCGAGCAGGATGGCTCTGTCATCCTCAGGAAGCGAAGGGCTTTAGTGTGGTCGCGGGCGGCCTCGCCCGCGGCTTTTGACTTTAGACTCGAGACCCGCGGGCGAGTCGCCCGCGACCACACAAGGCAGTCCGGATCGTCGAATCACCAAATTTCACCCTCCCGGTCCCGTTGCCGTCCCCATGGTTTACAATTGTTGCGAATTTGACGCTTCCGTCGGAGGAATCTATGAAACTCACCCCAGGAAAGCTGACTGGGCTCAGAAATGTTTCAAACGAACGCGGGGTCATTGCCGCGGCTGCCATGGACCAACGCGGCTCGTTACAGAAATCGCTGGCCAAGGAAAAAGGCGGCGAAGTGAGCGACGCCATGATGGAAGAATTCAAGTCGCTGGTGACCGAGGTGCTTACGCCCCATGCCAGCGCCATCCTGCTCGATCCGGAGTGGGGGCTGCCAGCTTCCAAGCGCCGCGCCAAGAATGCCGGATTGTTGCTGGCCTATGAGAAGACCGGGTACGACAAGACTGGCCCCGGGCGTCTGGGCGATCTGCTTGATTTTTGGTCAGTGCGCCGCCTGAAAGAAGCCGGCGCGGACTGCCTCAAGATCCTGCTTTACTACTCGCCCTTCGACCCCAAAGACGTGAACGACAAAAAGCATGCCTGGGTAGAACGCATCGGGGATGAGTGTCGGGGCAACGACATCCCGTTTTTCCTCGAATTCGTGGGCTACGAAGAAGGCGCGGACGAGAAAGGCCTGGACTACGCCAAGAAGAAGCCAAAGATTGTTGCCGCCAGCATGAAGGAGTTCAGCAAGGACCGTTACGGCGTGGATGTCCTAAAAGTCGAAGTGCCAATCAATATGAAGTACGTCGACGGCACCAAGGCCTTCGGGGGCCAGAAAGCCTATAGCAAAATGGAAGCCATGGGCCTGTTCCTGGAGGCGGCGACCGCCACCACCAAACCGTTTATTTATCTCTCCGCAGGCGTGAGTAATGCCGAGTATACCGAGGCGCTGGAACTGGCGGCGGAGTCCGGGGTCAAGTTCAATGGCGTGCTGTGCGGCCGTGCCACTTGGAAGGAAGGTATTCCGATTTACGCCAAGCAGGGTGCCAATGCGTTCCGCGAATGGCTGGAAACTGAAGGCGTGACCAACATCAATAACGTGAACGAACGTTTGAAGGCTGCGACGCCGTGGTATCCGATTTACGGGGTTGAGCCGGCGATGGTCACGGCGTAGACCACGTTACTTAGACGATTGGTAAGGGCGGGCTTCGCGGCTCGCCTTTTTTTGTGAATCCATACCTGCTTCCCCGGCACCTACAGCAATGCATGCATCGTCGTGGCCGGAAGGCCATTCAGGATGACAACCCTCCTGGGGGATGTTGTGAGTGAGCGTGTTCCCGTCGCCTTGATCACCGGCGCGTCCGGCGGCATCGGATACGAACTGGCCAAGCTCTTCGCCAACGACCATCACAACCTGGTACTGGTCGCACGCAACCGGCCCAGGCTGGCGCAGGTTGCCGATGAACTGCAGCGCCAGTTCGGAATCACTGTCAGGACGTTTGCCCTCGATCTCACTGAGCCCAGCGCTCCGCAGTCGTTGTTTGAGCAACTCCAGAGCGAAGGCAGTGCCGTGGATATTCTGGTGAACAACGCCGGATACGGCCGGTATGGCGAATTCGCCGATGTCCCGCTACCAGAGAGCCTGGGACAGATCCAGCTCAACGTCACTGCGCTCACCGAACTGACCAAGCTCTTTCTTGGGCCCATGCTGGGACGCCGCACCGGCAAGATCATGAATGTGGCTTCGACGGCGGGCTTTCAACCAGGTCCGTTGATGGCGGTTTACTACGCGACTAAGGCTTATGTAATTTCATTCTCTGAGGCGTTAGCGAACGAACTCGCTGACAAGGGGATTGCTGTGACTTGTCTATGCCCGGGAGCAACCGAAACCGGATTTGCCGGCCGCGCCGGCAACGACGCTTCCCGCTTGTTCAAAAAGCTTCGCCCCATGGACGCGAAGACGGTAGCTCGCGCCGGCTATCGCGCTTTGCTCAAAGGCAAAACGCTGGCGATTCCCGGACTCCGCAACTGGCTGGTCGCAGAATCCATTCGGGTCTCCCCTCGAAAGATGGCTACTGCGATTTCGCGCTGGGTATCGGAAAGAGTGGAGTAGGGCGTCAGGTCAGAATGGAGGCCGGGCGTCCCGCGCGGCACGGGCGGTACGCCCGTCCCTCGGCGAAGCGGCGCGAGGAAGTGCGAATGCGACGTAAACCCCTCCCGAGCCTTGTTTGGGATCTTTGCCACCGCCGGCGGCTATGACCACATATTGGCGCCCATCGACTTCGTAGGTGGCGGGCGTGGCGTTGCCTGAGAAGGGCAGCGTCGTCTCCCACAGCAGTACGCCGGTCGACTTATCGAAGGCACGAAATTTTCGATCGAAATTGGACGCCCCGATAAACAGCAGCCCGCCGGCGGTCACAATAGGCCCGCCGTAATTCTCGCTTCCAGTATTTTTCAGCCCCTGTGCGGCGAGTTCAGGATACTCGCCCAGGGGAATCTTCCAGGCGTACTCTCCGGTATTCAGGTTGATCGCGTTCAGCGTGCCCCAGGGGGGCGTAATCGCCGGATATCCTTCGGGGTCGAGGAACTTCTTGTATCCGGTGAAACGGTATTTTATTTCCGGCGGAACCGGCGCGGAACTTTGCAGTTCCTTGCTCTCGCCGCTCATCACATATTCGAGGAGCGCGAAGAGCTGATCCTCGCTCAAATTGGTGAAAGCCGGCATTCGGCCTTTGCCTTCGGTGATCGTGGAGGTGATCTCCTTCGGGCCCATCCGGTTGGCGATGCCGGTGAGGGCAGGGAACTGCGGCGGGGAGCCCGCCATGTTGTCGCCGTGGCAGGCGCTGCATTGGCTCTGATAGATTCCGCGTCCGCTGGAAGCGTTGCCCGTGTTTTCCGCCAGGGCTCCCGTCCACGCCATTTCATTCGCGTTTACGTAGAGCATTCCGGTCGCGGGATCCACGGCGGACCCGCCCCACTCTGCGCCGCCGTCGAAGCCGGGAAATACAATCGTGTCCTTGCCCACGCTGAGTGGGACGAATTGGCCCTCGCTGCGGAACTTGCGGAATTGCTCAACCGCCCAGCGGTGGGCTTCCGGAGTCCGATTGGTCAGCATATCTTCAGTGAGGCGCTGGCGCGCATAGGGCGCTGGCTTTGTAGGCAGAAGCTGTTCCGCGGCAGCCACTTCTCCGGGCACGTCGCTGGCAGGGTATTTTCGGGACTCAACGGGAAAAAGTGGCTTTCCGTCGCTGCGATCAAATAAGTAGACAAAGCCCTGCTTGCTGCTTTGGGCGACGGCGTCCACGTCTTTTCCATCGCGCTGCACCGTAACCAGAGTTGGTGTTGAAGGAAAATCCCGGTCCCAAATGTCGTGCCGGACGCCTTGAAAATGCCAGATCCGTTCTCCGGTTTCTGCCTTCAGCGCGATCAGGCAGTTGGCGAAAAGGTTGTCGCCGATCCGGTTTGCGCCATAAAAATCCATGGCGGCGGAACCCGTCGGCACGTAAAGAATCCCACGCTTCAGATCAATTGCCATCCCGGCCCAGTTGTTAGCCGAGCCGCTATATTTCCAGGCGTCTTTGGGCCAGGTGTCGTAACCAAACTCCCCCGGGTGCGGGATGGTATGGAACGACCACGCCAGCTTGCCGCTGCGGACCTTGTAGGCGCGAATATCCCCGGGAGGTGCAGGCAGCGTCTCCGGGTCGCGCCCGCCCACGATCAAGAGGTCCTTGTAGATAACACCGGGGCTGGTCAGCGCGATGGACTGGGTTTCCGGATCTCGCCCCAGATCTTTGCGCAGATCGATGCGGCCGTTCTCTCCAAAGCTTGAGATCGGCTTCCCGGTGCCTGCATCGAGCGCATAGACCGAATTCATGATGCCCGCGAGGATGCGCTTTTCCTTGCCATCGCTCCAGTAGGCCAGGCCGCGAGCGGGCTGCCATCCGTGAATGGGGGGAGCAAACTTCCACAGGAGCTCGCCGGTGGCGGCGTTCAGCGCAATTACTTTTTGCGAGGGACTATACGCGAAAAGCACATCGCCCACGATGATCGGACTGGTCTGAAGTCCGCCCGATTCGCCGGTGTCGAAGCTCCAGGCAACCTGCAGTTGCTTTACGTTTGCGCGATTGATCTGCTTCAGGGACGAGTAGTGGGTATTTTCCGGAGCGCCGCCATACACCGGCCAATCGCGTTGCTCGGAGGCTATGCCCGGGCTGACGGGGAAGGTTTGCGATTGACCAATGCCCGAAGCGGCGATCCCGATTACCACTACGCAGACGATCTTCGTGAGTGACGCCCTGCTCATAGCATCCGGCTTCTGTGTCATCCTGAGCGCAGCGGTTGCTTCGCATCGCGAAGCAACTGCGGAGTCGAAGGACCCCTACCGAATCCACGGGCTGCCTAGTTCACGGGATTGTAGCAGTGAAGGTCAAAAACGGCTGGTGCCGTTCCGAGCGTAGGGGTCCTTCGACTGCAACCTTCCATTCGCAAGCGAACGGAAGGCTTCTGCTCAGGATGACATTGCGATAAGGATCATTCCCACTCAATCGTTCCCGGCGGCTTCGAAGTGATGTCATAAACTACCCGGTTGACGCCCTTCACCTCGTTCACGATCCGGCTGGAAATGGTTTTCAGCACTTCATGCGGGAGCGGGACCCAGTCGGCGGTCATGCCATCTTCAGAATGAACGGCGCGCACCGCGCAAGTGTAGGCGTAGGTGCGCTGGTCGCCCATCACGCCGACTGACATCACCGGCAGCAGGACCGCGAAGGATTGCCAGATTTTGGTGTAGAGACCAGCCTTCTTGATTTCGGAGCCGACGATGTCATCACAGTCGCGCAGGATCTTCAGACGGTCGGGCGTGACTTCACCCAGAATGCGGACAGCCAAACCCGGCCCCGGGAAGGGCTGGCGTTGCAGAACTTCTTCCGGCATGCCCAGGTCGCGGCCAATCTTGCGGACTTCATCTTTGAATAAGTCTTTGAGCGGCTCGATCAGCTTGAGCTTCATCTTGTCGGGCAGGCCGCCGACGTTGTGGTGAGTCTTGATGGTCTGCGACGGGCCGCGCACTGAACGCGACTCGATCACATCAGGATAGAGCGTGCCCTGGACCAGCCATTCCACCTTGCCTTCCGCTTTTTCAATGCGCTGCGCTTCCTCATCGAAGACCGCGATGAATTCCTTACCGATGATCTTCCGCTTGGTCTCCGGATCAGTGACGCCCGCGAGTCTGCTGAGGAAACGCTCGGTGGCGTCAACTGCGATCAGCCGCAGACCCAGGTTGTCGCGCAAGCCGCGCTGCACCTTTTCGAACTCGTTCTTGCGCAGCACGCCATTGTTGACGAACACACAAGTAAGCCGCGAGGAGCCGTTGTCGTCGCGCATCGCACGATCTACCAGCGTGGCCGCGACCGCGGAATCGACGCCTCCGGAGAGAGCGCAGATGGCGCGTCCCGAGCCCACGGTGTGACGGACGCTGGCAATGCTGGCGTCAATGAAGTGCTGCGCAGTCCAGGTAGGCTTTGCGCCACAAATGTTGAGCGCAAAGTTGCGCAAAATGTCGGCGCCCGACTGGGTATGATGCACTTCGGGATGGAATTGCACCGCCCACATTTTTCTCTCCGGCGCTTCGATTGCGGCCACCGCACTCGGAGAACTGGCGACGAGGTGGAATCCGGCGGGCAGTTCGACCGCTTCGTCCCCATGCGACATCCAGACGGAAAGTTTTGCAGGGAGTCCTTCGAAAAGCCGGCAGCCATTCTGGATTTCAACGTTGGCATGACCGTACTCGCGCTTGTCCGCAGCGCGCACCTTGCCGCCGAGAGTGTGCACCATGAACTGCAGTCCGTAACAGATGCCAAGCACCGGCAGGCCCAACTGAAGCACGCCGGTATCCGCGGGCGGAGCGTCAGCGTCATACACTGACGATGGCCCGCCGGAAAGAATGATGCCTACAGGCGAGTAGCTGAGAATTTCTTGCAGCGGGGCAGTGCACGGAAGCACCACCGAAAAGACATTTTGTTCACGGATGCGGCGCGCGATGAGTTGGGAATACTGCGCCCCGAAATCGAGGACGACGATGGACTGTGTTTCCACGGACGAGTTTCTCAGATTGTGGAGGACGTGTAAAGGGGTAGCGGGGGAGCCACGTATGCAGTTTTAAAACTCCAAAAATCCCAGAAGCGTTGTCATTCCGAAGCGCGGCTTTGTCGCGCGAGGAATCTGCTGGGTGAACTCTCAGTTGTTAGTTCACTTAGGTCTCGGTTCTCAGTTGCGCTTCAGCTTCCCGCCGCCTCGAGCGGAGGAACCAGGCCGGGAATGTCGCTGAGTATGTCGTCGTCCGACGGAAGCAGCATGGACGGCTTAGGCTCGGGCTCCGGCTCTTCGAGCAGGAAAACGTACGTGGCCAGGCGGCCGACATAGAGGAAATCCACAGCGGCGAAATAGAGCAGCGTCACCAGCAGAACACCGCCGAAGACCATACTTCCGGGGAGTACTTCCGCAAAACCCAGGGGAACTGCCACGGCCGAGCTGGCAACGACGAACATAATCGCATGCGCAATACCGAACCAGGTGCCAGCACTAGCCAGCGCACCCGGGCGCATGCGGCAGAGGTCCGTGGCTTTAGCGAGGGAGCCGAATGCCGACACCTTATCTCGCACCACGAAGATCGCGGCCAGCGACAGATACCAGTTCAACAGCGGGCACGCCAGGCCGATCAACATGATCAACAACCAAAAGATTAAAAGTACCTTCCCGGGGGAAGGATCTTCTGGCGACGAGGCAGCTCGGGCAACCAGCATGGCGCCGACAACACCCACGGTGGCGGCCAGCATCGTGGCGGCGCGAAGGGAGTTCAGGACCAGCAGCGAGGCTAAGCCCTGCATGGCTGAGTTTGACGGTCTTCCGGAACCGCGGAAGTACTCCAGCAGCGTTTTGAGAGTGAGCGCACGCCCGACGGACGCGAGCACGATCCACGCCAGCGTCAGGGCCAGCGTCAGCACGACCAATGCCGCCGCCGCCCGCGGTGCGCTTCCCCGGAAGATGCGGGCGAGAGCCTGCACGATTAAGGCCGGCTGGCGGGTGCGCATCAAAAGCATCTCTCCCGCTGTCACTGGCAGGGTGGCCAGGTATTCGCGGAGCGCAAAGATGAGTGCTGCCGCCGCCGCAACCCCAAAACTCCATCGCCCCGCGATCTCAGCTAACCCAAGCACGGGCAGCCGAAACATCGTCTGAAACCCCTCGAGCGTGGGCGACCGCCGTTTCATGCATGTCTAGGATAACTCAGTGATGCTAACCGTCAGGAATTTCGGTCACCCTATGCGACTGAAGGGTTGACCTGCGGTAAGTCATGCGTGCCGCCGTAGCGTGGCCAGCACCATTTCGGTAAGATTGCTGGCGTTCTGCTGCCAACCCCTGGCCGCGAAGCAGCGTCAGAGACTGATGCCCATGACCGAAATAAAGACCCGGCCGGTAAGCAAGGTTCTCTTGATCGTGATATCACTGGTCGTGATCGCATCAGTGTGCGCCATCGTGGCCGGAATCCATCTCTCCAATCCGTATCTGCACAAGAAGGTCGTGGAGCTGCTTCGCGATAAATTCCACGCCGAGGTGGAACTCAAAGAGTTTCACGTCAACCTGTTTCCAGGAGCGCGGATCGAAGGTTCAGGACTCGTGCTCCGTCACGATGGCCGCACTGATATTCCGCCCCTCATTTCCATTCGCGAGTTCTCCGCCCAGGCCGGCATCCTGGGGCTGCCCTGGAAACCGTGGAGGGTAGACCAGGTCACGCTCAAGGGGTTGGTGATACAGATTCCGCCCAAGGGCGATAGAGGGTCGCAGAATTGGCCAAAAGCCAAGAATCTTCCAGTGTTGATCGGAGAAATCGTTTCTGACGACGCGGAACTTCGAATGCTGCCTAAGTCGGCGGACAAAGATCCCCACGTGTTCGCGATTCACCATCTGGTGATGCATTCGGTCGGCCTGGACCGTCCCGCCAAGTTCACGGCGCAGCTCACCAACGCAATCCCTCCCGGGGAAATCGAAACCAAGGGAACTTTCGGCCCGTGGAGTCCCGAAGACCCGGGGCAGACCCCGCTGGCGGCTGAATACACCTTCGACAAGGCTGACCTGGGAGTCTTTAAGGGGATCAGCGGCATACTGTCTTCGACCGGCAAATTTAGCGGCGTGCTGGAGAAAATCGAAGTCGAAGGCAAGACTTCGACGCCCGACTTCACGGTCACCATCGGCGGGCATCCCCTCGATCTCGAGACGGTCTTCAGCGCCACGGTGGATGGCACCAACGGCGACACTCTGCTGCATCCGGTGACGGCGCACCTGTTGAATACGGTCATCGTGGCCGAGGGTGGGGTGGTGAGGTCTCCTGACAAGCAGGGCAAGGAGATCACGCTCGACGTGACCGTCGACAAAGGCAGGCTCGAGGATTTGTTGCGGCTGGCGGTGAAAGGCGATAAGCCTGCTTTGACCGGAGCCATAAATTTTCACACCAAATTTGATTTGCCGCATGGCAAGGGCGATCTCGCCGACCGCTTGAACCTGAATGGAAAGTTCGACGTGCAACAGGCCCAATTCACCAGTCCGGAAGTGACGGCCAAGATCGAAACCCTAAGCCGGAAAGGCCAAGGCCAGCCCGAGAACAAAGACGCGGGCAGCAGCGTCTCTCAGCTAAAGGGCAATTTCGTGCTGGACAACGGTGTGATCACGTTCCGCGGCCTGACGTTCACAGTGACAGGAGCACAGGTCGCCCTCGACGGCAAGTACGGTCTGGAGAGGGAAGACCTCGAATTCTACGGCAAATTGCGCATGCAGGCCAAGATTTCGCAGACCACGACCGGGGCGAAATCCTTCGTGCTGAAGGCGGTCGATCCTTTCTTCCGCAAGAATGGCCAGACCGAGATTCCGATCAAGATTACCGGCCAGCGTGAACATCCATCCTTCGGGTTAGCCCTCCATCACAAGGATAAAGACAAAGACAAGGACAAAGGAGAGTAGACCCAGTCCCGGGCGTCATGCTTGAGATTGCGAGGCATCTTGCGCGAGCAAGGGCGGAAATGTAGGCGCGAGCGCCCCGCTCGTGCTGCAGCGCCACGGACAGCTCCGCACGAGGGTGCGGCGCTCGCGCCTCCATTTTCCAGTGGGGGAAAGGGTTGCAAACTAGGCTACGTCTTTTTTCTTCTTGTCTGGGGGTTCGCCAGAGTGTTCAGGACCTGCGCCGGGCTCGGGAAAATCGGTGTCCGAGGATTTCAGCATTGCATCCTGGTCGCGATGCCCGAGCTGACCCTGCATGGAAGTATTGCCCGCCGGTTCCTGAGGCCGGTCCTGCTCTACGGCGCCTTTACCGCGGTCCGGGTCATCGGCGAGCGCCGCATCCAGATCCTTCTTGAAGTCAGTCTTCTCTGAGTCAGTCTTTTCTAAGTCGGTCATGAGTGTCCTCGTTGTTCTGGGGGAAATGCACCAACCAGTACAGTAGCGTATCTCGAAACTTTTGCCGCTGGGAAGGGTTAATCCTGTAGATTGGTACGGAAATACACCGAGGATAGTATGAATCGTCTCGTATTCGCTCTTTTGGGAATTCTGCTGTTGGCCTCATCCGGTTGGGGAGAACAGCTCAAGCCGGGTGAACAGGCGCATGCCAGCGTGGCTGCTCACCGGCAGGAGGCCAAGGACAACGCGCGCCACCGTCACCGCAGCCGCAACCGCAGTCGCCGCCATCACCGGCGCCATCAGGCGGCATAGCTGGTCGTCGAGGGAAGGCTTACTGCTGCCTTCGCGCCTCGGCGCCCGTGGTGGCCACTCCCAGCTTGCGCAGCCGGTCCCGGGCCTGCATGGCTTCGTTTGACTTGGGATAGCGTTGGATGACATGGCGCAGCGCGGCAATTCCAGCTTCCTGTTGTCCCAGCTCAACCAGGGCCATCCCCTTTTTTAGCTCCGCGGCTGCTGCCTTAGTACCGTCAGGGAAGCTCTGCAAGACCTGGTCGTAACTCTTCACTGCTGCCGCGTAATTCCCCTGCTTGAACTGGATGTCCGCCAGGTAGAAGTTCGAATTTCCCGCCAGGTCGGTGTTGGGATAGAACTTCACGTAATCGCCGAACTCCTGCGCCGCCAGATCGTTCTTTCCCGCCTGGTAGTCGCGCAGCGCATTGTTATAGAGAACATCGGGGGGAGGGGCGCTTGCCGCCTGCTGCTGTTGCTGGGTCTGCTGGATGGCGATGCTCTGCTGCGCCGCCTGCATGTCCTCCAGTTGCTTACTCACCTTGCCCAGCCTCGCTTTAAGCTCATCCAAAGTGTCGTTCAAAGACTGGATTTGGCCCGATAGCTGGTCGGAGTGGGCGCCGCTGTCGGTCTGTTGCTTTTGCAGGGTGGTTTGAAGATCGGTGACCGAAGTAGCGACCTTGTTGGCCCGATCAGTGCTTTGCTCAATGAGATGCTGAAGCACACCCATGCGTTCGTCGAACGACTGCTGCATGTGGGCGATTCGATCCTGCAGATCCTGTACCTGGGTCTGCAGTTGCACCATGTCTTTATTGACGCCCCACACGGGCGTCACCACCATGCAAAGCACGCCCAGGATGGCAAGTAAAACGGGATATCGCTGGTTTTTCATTGTCCAATACCTACGATGGAAGAGTATATGTAGCGTCCCGGCCAGAGGACAAAGTAGTGATGTAGCGCCGACATCTCTCGGTTGCCCGCCAATCATTCCTGACTACCAGCCATGCGAGGGCGAGACGCCGGCGCTACAAAACCTTACTTCCCGTAGACGAAATGACCACGGCGGTTCTGCTGCCAGCACTGCTCGGTTGACTCCGTGCAGAACGGCTTTTCCTTGCCGTAGCTGATGGTCTTCACATGGTCAGCAGCGACGCCGCCCTGGACCAGCGCGTTACGGACCGAATTGGCACGGCTGTCGCCCAGGGCC
Organism: Terriglobia bacterium; assembly: GCA_963813645.1. Taxonomy (GTDB): domain Bacteria; phylum Acidobacteriota; class Terriglobia; order Terriglobales; family Acidobacteriaceae; genus JAIQFF01. The sequence goes on along the minus strand of CAWEZS010000012.1, from coordinate 223,025 downwards.
AGGTTGTATTCCGTCGAGCCCCGTTCGTCGCAGTGTCCTTCCACCGTAAAGCTGATGTTGGGATGCTGCTTCAGGAACTCAACATCACCTTGCATGGACGACTGCTGGTCCGCGTTGATATCGCTCTTGTCGTAGTCGAAGTAGATGTCCTTCACGGTTTGTGAGAACAATTCTTCCTCGGTGGCCGAAGCCTGAGGCGGTGGCGGGGGTGGCGCGGTCACGGTCACTCGCGCCGTGGCCGTCTGCGTCCCGCCTGCGCCCTTCGCGGTGAGGGTATAGGTGGTGGAATCCGCCGGAGTCACGCTCTGCGAGCCGCTGGCTTGTACGGCGCCCACGCCGTCAATGCTGACGTCGGTCGCATTGCTGGTCTGCCAGGTCAAGGTCGTGGATCCGCCTTTATCAATCGTACTGGGATTGGCCGAGAGCGAAGCCGTTGGCGCGGCTGGCGGTGGGGGTGGAGGCGGTGGGGGTGGCGCTACTTTCTTCTTGCACGCACCCAAGGTCATGATCGCCATTAGGGCGAACACTAACATCGTCCATCTAACGTTTCGTTGCTTCACTCTGCTCCTCCGTGCTCTTGGTGCGCATTGACTGGTGCACTTGATTGCGATCAACGCGCCCGGCTCAAGTCCGGAGAGGGGAATCGCGCTCCGCCTCGCCCGGGAATTAAACTGCGAAACAACAAATATGATTCCTGGTTTAAATTTCTAAAGATCAATTGCTGCAATCGTTGGCCGTTGGCTCTTGGCCCTTGGTCGTTGGCCAAAGACCAAAGGCCAACGACCAACGACGGTTTTACTTCCAACTCCAGTTGGGCTGACTGTTCGCGCCCGCAAAGGTCAGCTGCTTCTGATTGGTACCATCGGCCAGCATGGTCCATATCTGCAAGCTACCGGCCCGGCTGGATTGGAAAATGATGTGCCTGCCATCCGGCGACCAATACGGGAAATCGTTGCGCCCGCCATCGTGGGTGAGCTGCACCCACTGTTTGCTGGCAATATCCATGATGTAGATGTCCTGCGCTCCCGGCGCTCCCGGACCGTATTTGCGCATCCACGAAACCACCAGAAACTGCCCGTTCGGCGACCATGCCGGAGAGACGGCATAGCCCTGATCGGTGAGGCGCTGCACGTTGGTGCCGTCCGCCTCCATGGTGTATACCTGCGGCAATCCGGTCCTTCCGCTCACCCACGCAATTTGTCCACCCGTCTTGCGATTCCATGCCGGCGAGACGTCAGGGCCCTTGGAGGACGTGATCCGCTTCAGATTCGCTCCGGCGGAATCTACCGTGTAAATCTCAGGATCACCGCTGCGCGAGGAAGAGAAAGCTATCCTGGTTCCGTCGGGAGACCAGGCTGGAGAAAGATTGGTGCCGCCGAACCTGGGAAACGAGACCAGACGATCCAGGTCAAGCGAATACATCAGAATTTCCCACCCCGCCTTGGTCATTGAACTGAAAGCGATGCGCGACCCGTCGGGCGAGACCCGCGGCGACAACGAAATCGAGCCCAGATGGGTCACAGCATGCTGGTTGGCCCCGTCATAATCCATTGCCCAGATTTCCTTGTGCCCGTTGCGGCTGCTCACAAAATAGATCTTGCTTTCCGCAATTCCGGCGATGCCGCCACCCAGGCGGAAGATAATTTCATCGGCAAATTTGTGGGCTGTCGTACGGGCTGCGTCGTTGGTCGCCGCGTCCTGATACTGCTTGCCCAAGACTTGCGGGGAGGTCACATTCTTCACATCGTAGAGCCAGCCCTGCACGGTCATCCCGTTGCCGGACACGCCCAGGTTGCCAAAGGCCAGCATGGCCGCATTCGGCGGCGGCGCGCTCCATCCCTCGAACTTCACATCCGCCGGAGTTCCTACCTGACCCAACGGATAGAAGCTCTTCGAAACCATGTCGAAGATGCCGGCATTGTCTAGATCGTTCCACAGGGTTTCGTTGAATGCCTTGAGCAGGTCGGCGTTCTTGGGGTCTTGGGTGGAAACATTGAAATCTGGAACCGCCAGGCGCACTTTCTCGACGCCCAACCCAGTGCCGGTCTTGATCCAGTCCTGGGCAAAGCTCGAGGTCAACAAAAACAGAGGCAACAGGAGTAAGAAAAATCGCTTCATTAATAATCGCTTCCTGACTATGTAGTACGAAGTGGCAAACTCTAAACTCTGGCGTCATCCTGAGGGACTTCAGTCCCGAAGGATCTCGCGCGTACCGCTACAGGCCCGGCTGACTTTTTATCCGCTCCGCGCCAGATCCTTCGCTTCGCTCAGGATGACGCCAGCAAAAAAGGGAATCACACCAAACTTTCCGCCAGCAACTGAGAGCCCAAAACTCCCTTGCTATCTTTTGTAATCGAACCAGAACTCTACCGACACCTTATTCGCGGCATAATCGGAGGGCAAGGGACCAAAAGTGTCAATGCGCTGAATGGCCCGCGTGGCCGATTGGTCCAGCGAGGGGACACCGCTCGATTGCTCCACTTGAACGTTCGCGGGGTGTCCGTCGCGCATCACGTCGAAGGTGATGTACACCCGTTGCGCGGTTGAAATGCTCGGGTCCACTTCATATTTCAACCAGTTTTCGGAAACTTTCTGCTGTACCACGCGGACATACCAGGCATAGCGCGAACCGAAATCACCGCCGCCACCGGTGAAGCCGAAACCGCCCTTGGCTCCATTGGCGCTGAAGGTGCCATAGGGTCCGCTGACCGGGCCACCCTGGCCAAAGGGAACTACATTGTCAGCCTCAACCTCGGGCTCGGGCTGCGGCTTCTGATGGGTGGCCGTGCTCTTTGGAACGGGCTTGATCTTGGTCGCCTTGTCCGGAATCGGGATCGCGTCCGGTTCCTTCTCCACCGGCTTGGGCTGCGACTGGGTGAGTCCCTTGGAATCGTTGGCCAGAACGTTTTGTGTCTTTACCGGACTCGCCGGCAAGAGGAACCGTACTCACCAGGCTCACGCCCATGGCGTCGCCGCCGCCGCCCGCGCCCCAGCCTTCGCCATGGCTGGTGGGGGCGACCACGGCGTAGAGCACAATGGCGCCCACGATCGCAATGTGCAATCCGAGCGACCAGCTGAGGTTGCGGCCCCAGCGGTCGTGTTCAAAGAAAATTTCAGCGTTGGCTGCCATGCGCGTCCAGCGGTTGCGTAACGATGCTCACATTGGTGATGCCCGATGATTTGACCGCGTCCATGACGGTGGCGAAGGCGCCGAAGGGCACATCTTCATCGGCGCGGACGAAGATGGCCTGGTGCTGGGGGTCGCGGATTTTCTGTTTGATCTTGGCCGCGATTTCGTTGATGTTGACCGCGTCGTTGCCCAGAAACACCCGCTGCTGTTTGTTGATGCTGATGACCAGCCGCTCTTCGGTGATTTCTTTGACCGTCCGGGTCTTGGGGACATTGAGTTCGATGCCCGACTGCAGCACCGGAGCCGTGACCATGAAGATGATCAGCAGCACCAGTACAACGTCCACCAGCGGCGTGATGTTGATGTCGGAGAGGGAAGTTTGAGTGCGTCCGTTAGAAGCCGTAAAGGCCATTACCGCTGCACCCCCGGAGCTTCAGCCGTACGGTAGGCAGGCGCCTGTTGACGATCGACGGCGTTCAAAACCTCCATGGCAAAGTCATCGCCACGGGCAGCCAGGTCGCGGATCGAACCGCCAATCAAGTTATAAGCAATGACCGCCGGGATGGCAGCCGCCAATCCGGCTGCGGTCGTAATCAGGGCCTCGGAAATTCCCGGTGCGACCGCACGCAGGGTCGCGGCGCCCGCCGTGCCCAGGCCATGGAATGCGTCAATAATGCCCCAGACCGTTCCGAACAACCCGACAAACGGTGTGACCGCGCCGGTAATCGCCAGCCACGGCATATTGCGCTCAAAGCGGCTCAGTTCCTCCGAGTTCGCAATCTGCATGGCGCGTTGGATGGCCAGCGGACTTCGAATGATTCCATTGGCCGCAGCGCCCTGCCGCCGGTACTCTTCGAATCCGCCCTCAAACACTCCCACCAGAGGACTGGGACGAAACTGTTCTGCCACGGCGCCCACATCCTGCAGGCGCTGTGCCTTGCGGAAGGCGCGCACAAAACGGCCGCTTTGCACCCGCGCCCGCCGCAACACGCTCCACTTGGAGAGAATGATCGCCCAGGAAACCAGGCTGAATATAAGAAGAATAAGTAGAACTACCTTGGCGACGGGGCCGGTTTCACCCACCAGGTCAATAATTTCGCCGCCGACCACTGCTGCCAGCAAGGGATACAGATTCATTGTTTTTAGGAGGATTCCTCTTTCGATTATAGACCATGGCAGCAGGCGAAAAACGCCGGTGAACACTATCTATTAACCCGTAAGGGCTGTGCAAAAAGCTCACTTTCTGAGAACCGAGACCTGCGAACTGAAAACTGTTTTCATGCTATGCTGCGCTCAACTTCGCGATCTCAATTCTTCGTACCAGGACGCCGGTGCTGATCGAACTGCGGCTGGAAAACTACGCGGTCGTAGACAACCTGGCGGTAGAGTTCGCGCCCGGCCTGAATCTGTTAACCGGCGAAACCGGCGCCGGGAAATCCATCCTGATTGATGCCCTGGCGCTTCTGCTAGGCGATAAAGCCTCTGCCGACGTGATTCGTTCCGGAGCCGACAAGGCCACGATTTCCGCTGTCTTTGAAGTCGAAGGCGGAGCGGAAAAAACGGCCGCTCAAATTCTCGAAAACAACGGGATCGACCAGGAAGACGAATCCATCATCCTGCGGCGCGAGATTTCCGCCGGAGGCAAAGGGCGGGTTTTCGTCAACAACCAGCCCGCGACCGTCGCCGTCTTGCGTCAACTGGCGCCCTACCTCGCCACTATTCATGCCCAGAACGAATCGCTGCTTTCGTTCGACGCCTCCACGCGCCTTCGCCTGCTCGACACCTTTGCCAACAATCAGACCGACGCGACCGCCGAAGCATTTTCCAGATGGAAGTGCATCCAGACCCGGATCGAGGATCTTCAGCGCGATGAGCACGACCGTTTGCGACTGCTCGATTTGTGGACTTTCCAGGCCCGCGAAATTGAAGATGCCAGGCTGGAACCGGGCGAAGATGAGCGCCTCCAAACCGAGAAGCGCGTCCTGGCCAATGCGGAAAAGATCCACAGTGCGGCCATGAACGCTTTCGATCTGCTCTACGAAGGCAACGCTTCAACCGCAACATCATTGCGGACGGCGCAAAAACACATCGAAGAGCTGGCCCGCTACGAGCCGAAGTTTCAAGAGACCATGGCCACACTCGAAACCGCCCGCATCAGCGTGGAAGATGTCGGCGCCAGCTTGCGCGACTATGCCGGCGGTATCGAAGCGTCTCCCGAGCATCTGGCGGAAGTGGAAGACCGCCTCGCAGCTCTGGACCGGCTCAAACGTAAGTATGGTCCCACGCTCGAAGACGTAATCAAGCACGGCGCCGAAGTCAGCCGCAAGCTTTCGGAAATGGAGAATAGGGACGAAGTCCTGCGCCAGTTGCGCGCCGAGTTGGCCCACGCGGCCCAGGTCTACTTGGGTACCGCCCGCGCCATTTCTAAAAAACGATACGAGGCCGCGCGCAAGCTGGAAAAACTGGTTGAGGCCGAAATCAACGACCTGGCCATGAAGTCGAGTTTCCGCATTGACGTCAGCGGCACCGACGAAGAAGGGAACTGGACGGCAAGCGGCTTCGACCAGGTGCTGTACATGATCGCTACCAATCCGGGCGAGCCCCTGCGGCAGATGGAACACATCGCTTCCGGCGGGGAGCTGTCCCGGGTCATGCTGGCGCTCAAGGCTAGTGTCGAGGCCGCATCGGGCAAGAAACGTGGTACGGGAGCCCAGCGCACCCTGGTCTTCGACGAAATCGACACTGGAATCGGCGGCCGGGCAGCCGAAGCCGTAGGCAAAAAGCTCAAGAGCCTGTCCCGGTCAAACCAGGTTCTCTGCGTCACTCACCTGCCCCAGATTGCCACCTTCGCCGACCATCACTATCTGATCGAAAAGAAAGCTATCGGCGGCCGCACCCGAACCAGCGTCCATCCCATCACCGGGGAAGAACGCACCGAGGAAGTGGCCCGAATGCTCAGCGGTGCCAAGCTCACCGAAACCTCGCGCAAGCACGCCGAGCAGATGCTGAAGACCAACGGTTAGAACCCTCGCGCCTGGAAGTATTCGCTTGGGGTCACGACCAAAACTCCGCCGTAACTCTTGCCGAAGTATCTGCCGAAGTGACGCTTGTCGCCGGTCAGTAGATGGGTTGCCCTCGCCTGGATTGCCGCCTGAAGGATAGGTTGGTCTTTTTTCGGTAACGTTATGCCCGCCGGTAGTCCCGAGATTCCAACGACGATGTTGACGCGCTCGATGAGTGTTCCAAGTCTGTCGCGTTGATCCTCTGTGGTCAGATTAATTCTGGCTTCCTCGGCAGCGTAGGCGGACGTCATCAGCTCCACATCACTGATTTGCCACAAGCGAGCGATGCCTGCATCGAGTCGATACGCGGCAGAGAAGAGGACATTGGCATCGAGAAAGAGTCGATCCACGCTCAGGTCCGCGAAGTCTTATGAGGTTTGTGGTGCGGGACCTTCGATGGGTTGATTCCCATTTTCCGTACTTCCCGAAGCGCGGCCTGGTAGTCATCCGCATCCACCGCGTTGGAGAGCAGAAATTCTGCTTTGCGCTCGGGGCTATAGATTTCAACCGGTACGGCTATGGCCGGCCGAATCAGAATTCCATCGTAGCGTTCCTCGGCCACCACCAAGCCCCCTTCTTCAATGCCGAATTTACGGCGCAGACGGGCCGGAACGACAATTGCTCCGCGCTTGCCGACCTTGCTGGTTTCCATGGTTAAATAGGCCTGATTGTCTGAATGTCGGGCAAAATCAGTTTAGACGAAAGGAAATCCAAAGTACAGCGAAGTCCTCCTTGCCAGGGCGTTAGAAGTAGATGACCATGTAACAGCCAATATGAAAACCACCCCGATCCGCAAGGCTAAGGCTCGTCTTTCAAAACTGATTGAGCACCCCGGGGGCGGCGAGAACGTTGTCATCCCGCATGGTTCTGTACCGGCCGTGCGCCTGGGCGCCATTCAAAGCCCGAGGGGTGACCGCAAACCTGGCGCTTTGAAGGGAAAGATACACATCTGCCCCAAATTTTTTGAGCCGTTGCCGCAAGAAGAATTGGATCCCTGGGAGTAAAGCGTCACACTCACCCCCTGCTCGAACCATTCACCTTCGAATTCTCTCCAATCGCTGCTAATCCTAAGCCTTTCTATGGCTTACGTTGACCAACTGGGTACTTCTCCGATAGTCTAATTGTCAACCACCCATAGGGAACGTGTACCCTAAAGAAGGCAGACTATGGCCCCATCCCAGGATGAAAAGACGTTGCTTTTGTTAAAGCCCCGCGGTTTCTGCGCGGGCGTGGTGCGGGCCATCGATATTGTCCGCATCGCCCTCGAAGCTTTTGGCCCCCCAATCTACGTCCGTAAGGAAATTGTTCACAACCGCTTCGTGGTTGAGGAATTGCAAGGCAAGGGCGCCATTTTCGTCGACAGCGTCGAAGAAGTCCCAAATGGGGAACGAGTGATTTACAGCGCCCACGGGGTTTCGCCCGAGGTGCGCGAAGCCAGCGAGCACCGCGGACTGCGGGTGATTGACGCAACCTGTCCACTGGTCACGAAAGTACACGTAGAAGCGGTGAAGTTCGCCAAGGAAGGCTATTCGTTGATTCTGATCGGCCACCGCGACCATGACGAGGTCATCGGGACACTCGGCGAAGCGCCGGTCGTGACCCAGGTAGTGGGATCGCCCGAGGAAGTGGCCTCGCTCACCGTGGCCGATCCTAACCGGGTGGCCTATCTGACCCAGACCACACTAAGCTTGGACGAAACTCGGGACATTATCGCCGCTCTGCGTCGCCGCTTTCCCAACATCAAGGGGCCGGCCGCCCAGGACATCTGCTATGCCACCGAGAACCGGCAGGTGGCGGTGAAGCACGTAGCGTCCGACGCCGACCTGCTGCTCGTGGTCGGCTCCGACAACAGCTCCAATTCCAATCGCCTCGTCGAGGTTGCGCGTAATTTGGGTACCGGTTCGCATCTCATTGACAGCTTCCGCAACATCCGGCCGGAGTGGCTGGAAGGGATAAAGACCATCGCGCTGACGGCGGGCGCTTCCGCTCCGGAATGCCTGGTTGAAGAGGTTGTAAAGTTCCTCGGTACGGAAGGTTTCTCGAACGTGCAGGAAGTCGAGGTCATGCCGGAGAACGTAAGGTTCGGCTTGCCGCCTGAAATCGTGGAAGCCATTGCCGCCGCTCCCAGCGGAGCGGCTGTGGAGTAGCGATAGCAAATTATGGAAGACACCTCCTCCCTATCCCCCGCTTCCGCTGTGCCACAGATGCGCTTCGGAAAAATTGATGATCTGATCAGCCGGGTGGCTGCGGCCATTGACGGAGCGCGCAGCAGTCTGTTTTCCGAGCAGCACGAAGAAGGCTACTGGTGCGGCGAGCTGGAAGCCGATGCCACGCTCGAAGCCGATTACATCATCCTGCATGTTCTTCTGGGGACCGGCAATCCGGAGTATCTGGCTAAGGCGGCGCGTTACATTCTGGAACATCAGAACGAGGACGGCGGATGGGGGATCTACTTCCAGGGACCATCGAATATCAGCGCTTCGGTTAAGTGCTATTTCGGGCTGAAACTGGTTGGCTACGCCTCTGATCATCCTGCCCTGACCAAGGCCCGCGAGAAGATACTTGAAATGGGCGGCGTAACCGAGGTCAACACCTTTACCAAGATTTATCTCTGCTTCTTCGGGCAGTACGACTACGACGCGGTGCCCGCGATTCCTCCGGAAATCGTCCTGTTTCCCAAGTGGTTCTGGTTCAACATCTACGAGATTTCTTCATGGTCGCGCGCCATTCTGGTGCCCCTGTCTATTTGTTACGCCAAGAAGCCGTTTAAGAAGATTCCCGAGGAGTTGGGAATTGAAGAGTTGTTCGTGGGCGGACGTGACAAGTCACGCATGCATCTGCGTTGGGACAAGAAACTGTTTTCCTGGCGGAACTTCTTCCTGTCGTTCGACCGCTTGACGCACTGGTTTGAACGGGTGCACATCCGGCCGCTGCGCTCGGTCGCGCTGAAGGTGGCTGAGAAGTGGATGCTGGAACGCTTCGAGATGAGCGACGGTTTGGGCGCAATCTTTCCCTCCATGATGAATTCCATCATTGCCCTGCGCTGCCTGGGATATTCGGTGGACGATCCCCAGGTGATTCGCGCCATCGATGAGTTTGAAAAGCTGGGTATCGAAGACCAGGACACGTTCCGCATGCAGCCCTGCAAATCGCCGGTATGGGATACCGCTTATGCGATGTTTGCGCTGGGCGAGAGCGGAGTTCCGGCCAGCGATCCCCGCATGGTGAAATGTGCCGACTGGATCCTGCAAAAACAGGTGCGCATGGCGGGCGACTGGAAAGTGAAGAACAAGCAGGGCCAGCCCGGCGGCTGGTATTTCGAATTCAACAACGAGTTTTACCCTGACGTGGACGACAGCGCCATGGTTTGTCTGGGTCTGGGCCACGTGGAGCATCCCAACGGGCGCTACCAGCGCGAGTCGGTGCAGCGCGCCATGGACTGGATTCTCTCCATGCAGTGCCGCAACGGCGGCTGGGCCTCGTTCGACAAGAACAACGACCGCATGGTGTTCCAGTACGTACCCTTCGCCGACCACAACGCCATGCTCGATCCGGCCACGGTCGACATTACCGGGCGTGTTCTGGAGATGCTCGCTGCCTATGGCTACGACAAGAACCATCCAAAGGTAAAGAAGGCGCTCAAGTTTATTCGCGACCAGCAGGAGCCCGACGGTTCCTGGTTCGGACGCTGGGGCGTCAACTATATCTACGGGACGATGCAGGTCCTGCGCGGCCTGGAGGCGATGGAAATCGATCACCACGAGCCTTACGTGCAGCAAGCTGCGGAGTGGATGCGCATGGTACAGAACCCCGATGGCGGGTGGGGCGAGACCTGCGGTTCCTATGACGATCCCAATACCAAGGGAGTCGGCCCCAGCACCCCGTCGCAGACGGCGTGGGCCATCATGGGATTGCTGGCCGCCAAAGACACGCGTAGCGACTGCGTGGTCCGAGGCATCGCCTACTTGCTGCGCACGCAAAAGAAAGACGGTTCCTGGGACGAGCTCCACTATACCGGCACCGGTTTCCCGCGCGTGTTCTACCTCAAATACCACATGTACCGGCAGTACTTCCCGCTGATCGCGCTGACTACGTACAAGAAGGTTATGGCGGAGAGAAGCTAGAAAACAGCAATTGGCAATTAGCAATTGGCAGTTGGCTACATCCTTGGTCGCGAGGTCAGAGGTTAGTTGCCAATTATGAAGCCGCTAAATTGCTGGTTCTCGTGCTGGTGCGAGGACAAGTAGTTGCCAATCAGCAATTAACAAATGGCCACTGACCTCACAGCGAAAGATTTGGCCAATTGCCAATTGCTGATCTATCAATGCTGGCCTTCCTCACGGGTGCGACGGGATTTGTAGGCAGCCACGTTGCTCGCGCGCTGGCCGCTCAGGGGGCCGATCTCCGGCTTCTGGTCCGCTCCAGCAGCGACCTCAGGAATATTCAGGAGCTGCAGGCCGAACGGGTGGTTGGGGATCTGCGCGACGCAGCGTCTTTGAAGAAGGCCGTGGCGGGGTGCGATGTGATATTTCACGTCGCCGCGGATTACCGGTTGTGGGTCCGCGATCCGGAGCAGATGTATCGTTCCAATGTGGAGGGTACAAGGGCGATCCTGGAAGCGGCTCGCGAGAACAAAGTTCGGAGAGTAATTTACACCTCGAGCGTTGCGACCATGGGCTTCCAATCAAACGGGCATCTCGCCGACGAGGACTCGCCGGTCTCCCTGGCGAATATGATCGGGCCTTACAAGCGTTCGAAATTCATGGCGGAAGAGATCGCTATCCAGGCCGGCCGATCAGGAATGGATGTGGTGGTGGTAAACCCCACAACGCCGGTGGGTGAGCGCGACATCAAACCCACGCCTACGGGAAGAATTGTGGTGGATTTTCTCAAGAAAAGGTTTCCGGCCTACGTGGACACAGGTCTGAATCTGGTGGATGTGGCCGAGTGTGCACGTGGCCATGTAGCGGCACTAGAAAAGGGAAAAAGTGGCGAGCGCTACATCCTGGGCGGTGAAAACCTGACCTTGAAGCAGATTCTGGATAAACTCGCCGCCATTACCGGGCTTCCGTCACCGAAAATCAGAGTTCCGTATGTGGTTGCTCTCGCCACCGGGGTCGTAGATCAAGTGTTCACTGGCTATATTCGCGGTCTCGAACCGCGTGCGACCATTGACGCAGTCCGCATGGGAAGGAAAAAGATGTTTGTGTCATCCAGCAAAGCCGAGCGCGATCTGGGATGGAGAACGCTTCCGGTCGACGGCGGGCTGCGCCGGGCCGTGGAATGGTTTCAGGCGAACGGATATGCTTGACTCGCTGCTGTCGTAACCACGGCATGGTCCAGGTTGCCGGCTATCGAAAGAGGGCGCCAAGAGAGTGACTACTACGGCCAAGGCGAAGAGGATAAGCCCGATGCTGGCGGTCGCCGACATGGACGAGACCATTGCTTTTTACCAGAACGTGCTTGGATTCACGCCAACTATGAAGTCGCTGGACTATTCGATCGTGGAACGCGACGGCCAGACCATTCACTTCATGAAAGCTGCGTCTGAGGAGGTCATGAAGTGTGTTCGAGGGCACACTGAAATATATATCGAGGTCTCTGGCATCCATGCTCTCTGGGAGCATGTGAAGACGTTCAAGGCACGCTACAGAATCAGGGACTTATTTGATCGGGAGTACGGGATGACCGAGTTTCACATTGGGGACCCCAACGACTGTCTGGTTTTTGTCGGGGAGGTAACATTAACAAGATGAGACCAGTCAATAATACCTCGCTGCGAATGCCGGGCGGGATTGACATTGCCTAACACCGCCAAAGTTGCCATTGTTGCCGCTCTCGAGCGAGAGGTGCGACCCCTGATCAAACAGTGGCGCCGGGTCGAGCGGGAGTACGACGGCCGACAGTACCAGTTTTTCGAGAACGACCGAGCTGTACTGGTTTGCAGCGGCATGGGCCAGGAAGCCGCGCGCCGGGCGACCGAGGCGATTATAAAACTCTATGCACCAGTTTTGGTGCAATCGGCCGGCTTTGCCGGAGCTCTCGATCCCACCCTGAAAGTCGGCACGGTGCTGACCCCGATTTGCGTCATTGACGCAAAAGACGGAAGCCGCATCGAGGCCGGCGTAGGGTACTGGGTCCTGGTGAGCGTTGACCAACCCGCCAGCGTCAAGGAAAAAGCCAAGCTGGCAGAGGCCTACTGGGCCCATGCGGTCGACATGGAAGCCGCAGCCGTGGCCCGCGCCGCCCAGGCCCACGACATCACGTTCGTCGGGCTCAAAGCCATCTCGGACGAAGCTGATTTTGAAATGCCGCCCATCGAGCGATTCGTTGCCGGCGATGGGCAGCTTCGCACCATGGCTTTTGTCGCCTATGTCGCCCTTCGCCCCTGGCTTTGGCTGCGCGTCTTTCAGTTGGCGAGAAACAGCTCTACCGCAGCCGCAGCACTGTGCGAATGGCTGGAGCAATATAACGACGAACCGGAAGACGTAGCAGATCCGGAGCCTGACCTTCAAGCCGGCTCCGGAGGGCGCACCTAGCCTATGCAGGGAATGAGATCAAGATTGAGAACGAAGTCAGCGCCGCCGAAAACGTGTGCTCTCTTAGGTGTGCTTACGCTCGCCGCGCACTCCTGGGCGCAGACCATACCAAAGCCGGTTTATGTCGAAAGTTTCAGGAAGGGGCCGACCCGGCTCGCCGAGCTGTTGCTGGTCGCTAACCTGACAGCGGAGAACGCGGAATATAAGGCGGCCATCAAGGATTCCAGGGGCAACGATCGCTATCGACTGTCGCTCGAACCCGCCCGCGAGGATGGAGGCGCGGAAAGAGTTGTTTCCTGGCGCGTACTCCTGATTGATCCCCATCGGCGCTATCTGGGAAACTTTCTGGTCGCGACCAAACCCCCGGAGGCGCTTACCGACCGGCCCCAGGACCGTGCCTGGTGGCTGGACCCGAGTCCTTACGCCATAGTCCCACTGCTGGCCCGTCGCGTGTTCAAGGTGGAAGATTTCTATTGCGTCATCCAGGTAAAGGATTTTCACGTAATACCAGAGAACCACTTGCCGGACGCGATGACGGTGGAAATACGTTTTACGGAAACCGATCCTCGGTCGAATTGAAGCATCAGATCTATTGACCATGGCCATCGCCGGACAATTCGCGATCGAAGATAACCAGCAGACGATTCCCGCCACCATGCTCGCGGCCGTATATCGTGGCGTGAACGACGTACGTATGGAGACCGTTCCGGTGCCAAAGATAGGTCCCGGCGAACTGCTGGTCCGAGTGCACACCTGCGGAGTCTGCGGCACCGATCTGAAAAAAATCGCCACTGGCTCCCACTCCGCGCCGCGCATTTTTGGACATGAGACTGCCGGAATGATTGCCGCCGTGGGCGCGGGCGTACGCAATTTCCAACCCGGCGACAGGGTCGTCGTCTTTCATCACATCCCGTGCGGAGACTGCTATTACTGCCGCAACAAGACCTTTGCCCAGTGCGAGACTTACAAGAAGGTCGGATGCACTGCCGGCTTCGAACCATCGGGTGGCGGCTTCGCGGAATATGTCCGCGCCATGGACTGGATTGCCCAGCGCGGTACGGTTCGCATCCCGAAAAGTGTTTCTTACGAGCAAGCCTGTTTCGTCGAGCCCATCAACACCTGCATGAAGGGAATCGAAAGATTGGGATTACACGCCGAAGAGACGGTTGTAGTAATAGGTCAGGGTCCCATCGGTATCATGTTGAGTGTATTGGCTAAACGCACAGGTTCAACCGTAGTCACTTCCGATTTGTATCCCCAAAGGCTTACAATATCTACAAGTTACGGCTTGGGGAACAGCATTGATGCCTCGCGTACCGATGTCGTAAAGGCGGTGCGTGAGTTGACCGAAGGACGTGGTGCAGATGCAGCCATCCTGGCGGTCGGCGGTAATGGTTTGATCCGGACTGCGATGGATGCGGTACGTCCTGGAGGCCGGGTTTTGCTGTTCGCGCAGACGGTACACGGGGACGCCACTTTCGATCCCGGGGCCGTTTGTGTAGATGAGAAAACGCTGTTGGGGTCGTATAGCGCTTCGGTCGATCTGCAAGCGGCTTCGGTGCAGTTTGTGATGAACCGTGAAATGGATTTGGAACGGCTGATCACGCACCGATTCTCGTTGGATCGCAGCGTCGAAGCTCTGAACCTGGCTGCCCATCCCCAACCCGAGTCGATGAAAGTAGCGATTCAACCGGGCAGCTCGTGGGAAGGAAGTCGAGCGTGAACGGAAAGATGACAGCGGCTGTCCTCTATGGCAAAGAGGACGTAAAGATTGAAAGAGTACCCATCCCGCGAGTTGGCGATGGGGAAGTGCTGGTCAAAGTGCAGGTCGCACTGACCTGCGGTACCGATCTTAAGGTCTACCAGCGCGGCTATCACGCGCGCATGATTGTCCCGCCTGCGCTCTTCGGACATGAACTTGCCGGAGTGATTGAAGAAGTCGGGCATGGTGTACGCGGCTTCAAAAAGGGCATGCGGGTAGTGGCGCTGAATTCGGCGCCCTGCCAGATGTGCTTCTACTGCTCCAAACATCAGGAAAATCTCTGCGAAGACCTGTTGTTCAATAACGGCGCGTACGCCGAATACATCCGCATTCCTCGCCGCATTGTTGAAACCAACATGCTGGCCGTTCCCGCTGACGTGACCTACGAAGAAGCAGCCATGGTCGAACCCCTGGCTTGCGTGCTGCGCGGGCTGCACGAAACCGGAGTTGAGATCGGAGACACCGTTACCGTCATCGGCGGCGGTCCCATCGGACTCATGTTCGTGCAAGTCGCCAAGGCCACGGGCTGCAACGTCATTTCCGTTGTGAAGCGCGATTCACAAGTAGCGGCCGCGAAGCGCATGGGCGCTCACGAAATCGTCCAGATCACGAAGGTCAAAGACGCGGTCGAAGCCGTGCGCCAGATTTCTCCCGAGAAGCGCGGTAGCGATGTTGTAGTCGAAGCCGTCGGGCGTGCCGAAGCGTGGGAGTGGGCCATCGATATGGTCCGCAAGGGCGGAACGGTCAACTTCTTCGGCGGATGCGCCAGTGGCACGAAGGTCCAGCTCGACACCAACCGCCTGCACTATTCCGAAGTCACGCTGAAGGCCACGTTCCACCACACCCCGGAAACGGTGCGCAAGGCTTTTGCTCTGATCGCGGAAAAGAAAATTCGTTCGACCGACTACATCACCGGAGAGGCGCCACTATCACGGTTGCAGCAGGTCCTCCGCCACATGCTGAACCGTAACGGTGATATTAAAACGGCAATCATTCCCGGTCACTGAGGCCCTACTACGGCGGCCCGGTCACCGGATCACGTTCGACGACCTTGAGAGGTAGCAAGACATAGCCGGCTACATCTCTGCAAAATATTCTTGTGGACTGTTTGCGGGCATCGTCTGCGATTGCGATCAGCACTTTTCACACTTCCGGGGGACGAAACTGACTATGTCATCCATCGCCAGCAACGACTCCGGTAGTGCGACCGTCTCTCCGGGCTGGGATCGCCTTCCGCCGGAATATGCCATCCCCGAGCACCCGCCTTCACTAGCCGAAGCGCAGGATTACTGCCGTCGCCTGGCCCGCAGCCACTACGAGAATTTTTCCGTCGCGACATGGTTTCTGCCTGAACGCTTGCGCCACCATTTTTTCAATATCTACGCCTACTGCCGCATCTCGGATGATCTGGGCGATGAAGTCGGCGACCCGCACTGGTCCCTGGAGATGCTCGACCAGTGGCAGGCCGAACTCGACGCCTGCTATGCCGGCAATCCCCGGCATCCCGTTTTTGTCGCGCTCGAAGAGACGATCCACAAATTTGATATTCCGAAACAGCCGTTCGATGATCTGCTGAAAGCATTTCGCCAGGACCAGACGGTCACGCGCTTCGAGCGATTCGAAGATCTGCTGGGTTACTGCCGCTACTCCGCGAATCCGGTCGGCCATCTTGTTCTCTATCTTTGCGGATACCGCGATCCTGAACGCCAGGCGCTTTCTGATTCCACCTGCACCGCGCTGCAGTTGGCCAATTTTTGGCAGGACGTGAGCGACGATTATTCCAAGGGACGAATTTATATTCCGCTCGAGGACCTTCGCCGCTACGGCGCAACCGAAGAGGACATCTCCGCCGCTCGCAACACGCCGGCATTCTGCGAGATGCTGCGGTTTGAGGTGGAACGCGCGCGCCAGTGGTTTCAGCGGGGCTTGCCCCTGGCAGGTAAGGTTGATCGCGAACTCGCGGTAGACATCGAACTGTTCAGCCGGGGCGGACAGGAGATTCTGAACGCCATCGACCGCCAGGGTTATGCAGTGCTGGGCCGGCGCCCCGCCATCTCGAAAACCCGGAAACTGGCGCTGGTCGCTCGGGCAGCGCTGGGGAAGTTGCTGGGGGGAGGGATATGAGCGCCGCCGTGCAGCCCATGCCCTCTCCATATTCGCCGACGGCGTCGCAAATCGCGGTCGCATATTCGGTATGCCGCAGCATTACGCGCTCGGCGGCCAAAAATTTCTACTATGCCTTTCTTGTCCTGCCTACGGCCAAGCGCCAGGCGTTGTGCGCGGTATATGCCTACATGCGGCGCTGCGACGACATTGCCGACGACATCAAGCTTCCTGCTCAGGAAAGACGGCAACGGCTCGATGCCTGGCTGGATGCTTTTCATCGTTCGGAAGCGGGTCATCCCACCGACGATCCGGTGCTGCTGGCACTCACCGATACGCAGCGGCGCTACAAGATTCCGGTTGAACTGCTCGACCAGTTGGCATACGGCACCGGAATGGATATCCAGGACAACGAGAATGCCTCGCCGGGAAGCACAGACCTCCATGTGCTGTACCGGACCTTCAGTGATCTTCGCGAGTACTGCTACCGCGTAGCATCGGTGGTTGGCCTGGTTTGCATCCGCATATTCGGTTACCGCGATCCCGCGGCTGAAGCGCTGGCCGAGAACCTGGGACTGGCATTTCAACTCACCAACATCATTCGCGACATTCAGGAAGACGCCAACATGGGAAGGATTTATCTTCCCGCCGAAGACCTCGAACGTTTCAAGATTGGCCCGGACGATTTCCGCCAGTCGGCGATTCCCGAGCGCCTGCGCTGGCTGCTGGCGGCCGAGGCCGACCGCGCCCGCGAATACTACGTCTCGGCCCGCCATTTGATGACGCTCATCGACGAAGACAGCCAACCCGCGCTGTGGGTCCTGGTAACGATTTACCGCCGGCTGCTGGAAAAAATCTCAGATCGCAAGTACGACGTTTTCGGCAAGAAGATCAGCCTCACCGTCCGCGAGAAAGTCGTCATCCTGGGAAAGGGTTTGGTAAAACGCCTGGTTTGATGACGGAGCGCTGGACACAATCTCCAAAAGTTGCGGTACTAGGGGGTGGACTTGCGGGACTGGCCGCCGGTAGCGTGCTGGCGGAAAACGGTTTTCGCGTTACCCTCTTCGAGCGTCGCCCCTATCTTGGCGGCCGGGCGTCTTCCTATCAACATCCCGGCACCGGCGAAGTCGTGGACAACTGCCAGCACGTTCTGCTCGGCTGCTGCACCAACCTGATCGAGTTCTACCGGCGCATTGGAGTCGAAGACAAGATTCGCTGGTATGAGCGGATGACTTTTCTTGAGCCGGGAGGCCGCGCCTCAGTCATCCAGCCTTCGGCGCTGCCCGCTCCGCTGCACACCGCGCCGTCGTTTCTGCGGGCTTCGTGCCTCAGCCTGACCGATAAATTCTCGATCGCAGCGGGGCTTGCCGCGCTTACGCCTATCGCTCCCCGTGACACTGGCGAATCCTTTCTGCAATGGTTGCGCCGCCATGGACAAACCGAGCGGGCCATCGATCGTTTCTGGAAGACTGTCCTGGTCAGCGCGCTGAACGAGGAAATTGATTTGATCTCGGTGCCCTATGCCGCCCAGGTCATGCGCGAGTCGTTTCTGAAATCGCGCGTGGCGGGACGCATGGGCGTGCCCACGGTTCCCTTGACCGAGTTGTACAACCGGGCCGGTGACTACATCACCGCCCGCGGCGGCGAGGTGCGCTTTCGGGCCAACGTGGAATCATTCCGCGCCGAGTTTGCCGAAGTGAAGCTGCTTATGGCTGGCGGGGGCGGCGAAGAGAGCTTTGATTTCGTAATTCCAGCCGTACCGTTCGACGTATTGTCGCGCCTGTTGCCCGAGACCACGGCGGCCGAGCCTTTGCGGCAGACTCTCAGCCGTTTCGAGACTTCGCCGATCACCGGCATCCACCTCTGGTTCGACCGCCAGATCACCGACCTCGACCATGCAGTATTGCTCGACCGCACCATCCAATGGATGTTCCACAAATCGCGGCTGCTGGTGGCGGACGCTCGCAAAGGGTCGAACGGAAACCGCGAGACCGCTGAGACCAACAGCTACGTTGAGCTGGTCGTCAGCTCGTCGAAAACTCTGGTCGAGAAATCCCGGCAGGAAATTATTGATCTGGCGCTAGCGGAACTGCGCGAGTTCTTCCCCGGTGCGCGTTCGGCCAACCTGGTCAAGGCCACGGTGATCAAAGAAGTCCACGCTACCTATTCGCCCCGCCCCGGCATCGAATCGCACCGCCCCAGTCCGGAGACGGTGTGGCCGCGTATCTTCCTGGCCGGCGACTGGACTGCTACAGGATGGCCGGCCACGATGGAAGGCGCGGTGCGCAGCGGCTACGCCGCCGCTCAATGCGTCGCCCGCGTCGCGGGAAGACGCGACGCCGCGTTCCTGGTCCCGGACCTGCAAGCATCGGGATTCATGCGCCTCTTCGGTTAGCCGCAGAGCGGCGAAAGAATGTAGCCCACGGCGTAAGCCGTGGGTAAACGTTTAGGAAATGAGATAGCCCCAAAGGGGCGGAAGAAACGGACGACGCAAGCGACACCGGCGGTCGCGCGAAACCACTCTTTCGCCCCGTTGGGCTCGCGCTTGGCGGCTCAAACCCGGTTACGGTACGGCGTGGGTACGGCGGGCCGTTTGGAGATGCTCGTTGTGGGAAATAATGCCATGAATGATTATCGCGCGGCGGTAGCGTGCGTTTCCGGCGACAATTTCTTATAGATCAACGATTCCACCTGGCTCCACACCTTCGGATCGCACTCGATTTCCGTGTGCGCCTTCACCAGGATTCTGTCGAACCACGGATATCCCTCGCAACTGATGGGTTTCGCCCGGTAATCGTAGCGAAAATTTCCCAGAATTTCTGTGTGTAGAGGATCGGCGGCACGAATCTGGGGCCGCCCGTGTATGATTCCGTCCGGTTGGTAGAAATTGATCGCCTGTCCGACGTTGGCGGGAATCACGGAATCGTTCTGTCCGACCTTGGCAACGCTATCCACCTGAATGGTGAGCAGGACGGGAATACCATCGCGCTCCAGCCTGCGCGCCAGAGTTACTGTTTCCGAAGCACCCCAGCTGTGCCCGAAGATGACGATGCGGGCCTTCTGTTTTTCTTCCGCTGATAAGGTTCCGTTGCTGTCCCCATCAAGGTGCCGCAGAATTTCCTTGTAGGCCTGGTCACGATGTCGATTGGCGAAGCTTTGTACGTACACGCCCTCGCGATATTCATTGCGCAGATGCTCGACCACCTGCACCGTACTGTGTGCGCGCGCGTCGTGCTTGACGAAGCCACCGACGAAACCGATGACCATGGTGGGAGGCGTTACACGATTCGCAACAGGAGTGACAGGTCCGGGCCCTCCTGCTTCTCCGAAGGCGAGGACAAATGACGCGAAGAAGAGGACTAGCCGGACGAAGCTACGCGTACAGCGCATGACAGGAATTAGATGATAGCAAGAAAGGCATCTGGCGGCGGGCTAAATTTGGCAAGTCAAGGTGTGATGACTGTGAATAAGTTTGCAGGAGATGAGAATTAAGTTGCGCTGGAGAAAGTGTTGGCTGTCTATTCGTCGCCGGAGAGGACGCTGCCGCCTCGCCCTGGAGCGGGCGTCGCCGCTTCTGCCACTGCGCTGGCCCGGCTGGCGCGGGCTGACTCCAGCAGCTTCCAATCTTGTCTGAATTCCACCATGCTCTCCCGGCTATGTTTGGGGCTCTTCAGAACATGACCGATGCGGGCGAGAACCACCTGGTATGCCAGGTCGGCGTCGGTGCCTGAGCTGAAAACGTTGCTGGCGCTCAAGCCTATTCGCGAAGATTCGTCGCCATCGGAGAATTCCATCCAGAGTGCGCCGTTGGAGTCGGCCACAGGCGTTCCGGCATCGTCGAGCCGGCGGAAGAACTTCTTCAGAGAGCCGTTGGCTTTGAGAGATTCATTCGCCGACCCATCGGGACTTTGCTCGGCCGCGGATTCGCTCAGAATGTAAGCAAACGAAGCGCGATATTGCTTCCATTCTTCGGGAGTGCCCACCATTCTGGCGCGCTCTTGATTCTTGTCGGATTGAAGCTCCTCCGCTCGAGCCTGGTTGTTCTCCGCCTTGGCGAGTTTGATCTGATGTTCGGCTTTCGTAGCCTCGACACTGGGGTGTTCTTCAAGTTCGCGCTGCGGATTGAAGCGCCCGGTCAGGATGTAGGATGCTGCAACAAATGGCAGCACGTGGTCGGCAAAAATCAGCATGGGAACCACCAGTTTCTTCGAACGAACCAGCTGTTCCGTTCCGCCGCGACACTCGCTGCTGCGTTTGATGGTGCCGGGCACCTGTGCAAAGTGCAGCACTCGAAAACCCGCATCGGGATGCCGGTGCGCGTAGCGGGTGAACGAACGCGCAATCGCCTTCGGACTGGTCATGCCGAAGTCATTGATGTAATCGGGCCCGGTCGCGTTGGGGAAGTAAGTGTTGATGATGCGCCGGGTGAAATCGGCGCAATTGCGAGTCATGCCGTTGAAGTGGTTCTCGTTGGCCTCGGTATTAAACTGCTCGATGAGTGCAAGGTCCTGCTCAACCGTGGTATTGACCACGAACATGTACATGCTGCGCTCAAGGGTAGCTGCGACCATTTCCCGCCACTCCGCCTTGTGGCTGGTCTTGCAGGACTCGGTGGCGCAGTATTCCGACAGATAGTTCTCGCGGTATCTTTCTTCCAGAACGAGCTTGATCTTCTGCGACCCCACGATGGGACGGTATCTGGGATTCTCCACTCCGTAGAGGTAAACGTTCACCGGAACGATGTTCCACTCAAACGGCTGGTCTTCGCCCAGACTGATGTAGTTGCTGATGACGGATCCCTGCTCGCCGGGCTGGCAAAGTCGGAGCTTCACCGGCGACGCGGGACAGATGCGAGAAAAGTAGACGGCCGTGTGACCCGAACCTGTAATCCTGGCTACGCTGGTGTCGAGCGACTCGTTAAGAACAACGCCCACGTCTCCGTAGGCCTTGGAAATGCCCCCGCCCAGAAGTAGAGCAAGCAGAAGGAAAAAGGACGCCCCTCCCGGAGGCCTTCTGGGGGTTTTCACTGGCAGCGCTTGCGTAAATAAACTGCGAACCAATTTCTCTCCTTGCGCTGCCCCGGCCCGCGGTTCAAACCCACTTTAGTAGGATTGTTTTCAGCCATTGCCGGTTGTAACGGACAGCCCTGAGACTCGCTTCCGGGATCCCGTATTCTTTAGTTGAGCAGCAGTGTTATCAATACTTTAGGTCGGGCTGCTCCTTTCCTATTCTCCACACTCCCTGGCCCGCGCAAAGGTAACTATCGTGATGGACTTTGGTAACGGTGGGAGTTGTTTGGGAGGAGTCGAAGGTCTGGGCGCGAGGCCCTTTGGTGCGCTAGAAGCGAGAGTCGTTAGGCGGCCAGAAGCACGACGCCGCCGGCCACCAGCAGGGCGGCTATCCAGCGGCGATGATCGACATGTTCGTGCAGGAATATCTTCGCCGCCACGGCATTGGCCACGAAGGTGAGAGAAGCGGATGCCGGTGCCACCAGGCTCACGTCGGCCCAGGACAAGGCAAACAGCAAGCTGAAGAACGAGACCGCCATCATGAAAATGCCGAGGAGAAAGCTGGGACGCCGCAGGATTCGCCCCGCCACCGTGAGCAGACCGGCACTCCGCCACAGCGCCCCGACATCGCCCACTTTTTTCATGGCCCGGGACAGCAGCACATCTCCGGCGGTGGAGGCCAGCACCACAACCAGAATTGCTCCCCAGGTGTAGGCATGTTTCATGGTTCCGCCCTCGTACCCACCGTTTCGGGCTCCGGATCGCTCTGGTTGGGGTGGGACGGATGGCGAGTCAGTGCCGGACCTTGGGTGACAAACCCGACTCCCGCCGAGATGAGGCCAACCCCCAGCCAGCGCAGGGTTGTTACCTGTTCGTGGAGGAAGAACTTGGCAATCAGGGTTAGCAGTACGTATCCCAGAGAAGTTGCCGGGAGCACGTAGGTGAGATCAGCCCATGAAAGGGCCGTCATGTAGGCGGCGAAGAAGCCCAGCAAAAATAAAATCCCCAGGGCGACCCAGGGATTCAGAACGCTGAAGACAATGTCGGGCAGACGGTGCAACGAAACGTTTCCAACATCTTTCATGCCGCGAGCCAGGAAAGTGTCGCCAATAGCAGCGAACAACGTGACCCCAGCCAGCACCAGATACTTACGAAACGTCACGCAGTCTTTCTTACGCCTTGGCGGGCTCGGCCACGGTTGCAGAGTCGCCGCGCCCGCGCTTGTCTTTGACCCATTTGTTCCGCGAAGCGCGCAGCTTGAGGAAGCTCTTGGCATCCTTGTACAGCCGTACCCGCTCCCCGCTGTTGAATGCGGCCTTCTTCAAAATGCGATAGATGGCCTTTGGCCGGAAATAGTATTCGTCATAGAAGCGATGCACCGATTCCATGATCTCGTCGGCTGGCAAACCGGGATACTGGATCTGGGCCAGCTGGTGGCCGCCCTCGTCAACCATTTTTGTGTCCGCCACCATGAAGCCATTCTTCATGGCGTAGTCGTAGAGCTCGGTGCCGGGATAGGCGTGTGCCACCGAAACCTGGATCGTCTCTACATCCAGTTCCTTGGCAAAGTTAATGGTGTTGTTGATGGTTTCACGGGTCTCCCCGGGCAGGCCAAGAATAAAGTCGCCGTGCACCACCAGGCCGAGCTTGTGACAATCCTTAGTGAACTGGCGGGCGCGCTCGACGGTAGCGCCCTTTTTGATGTTTTTCAGGATCTGCTGGTCGCCGGACTCATAGCCCACGATCAGCAAGCGGCAACCCGCTTCCTTCATCGCTTTCAGCGTCTCGTAATCAGTGGTGACGCGGGAAGTGCATGACCAGGTGAGATTCAGCGGCTTGAGCTTGGCGCACAGCTCGACCGTCCGCGCCTTCTGAATGTTGAAGGTGTCATCGTCGAAAAAGAATTCTTTGACCCAGGGCCAATATTCCTTGGCCTTGGCCATTTCGCGGGCCACGTCGTCGGTCGAACGCTTGCGCCAGGCATGACCGCTGGTGGTCTGCGGCCACAAGCAGAAAGTGCACTGCGCCGGGCAGCCCCGCGTGGTGTAGAGCGACACGTAGGGGTGAAGGAGAAAGGGCACCGTGTAACGCCGCGGATCCAGGTCGCGATGGTACACATCGGTCACGTGGGGCAGTGCGTCGAGATCCTGAATCTGTGGCCGGTCTGGATTGTGAACGACGGCTCCGTCCTTCCGGTAGGAAATGCCCAGGATCTCTGCCAATGGCTTACCCTGCGCAAATTCGACCACGGAGTGATCGAACTCTTTGCGGCAGATAAAGTCGATGGCGGGGCAATCTTTCAGCGTCCGTTCCGGCAGAACTGTGACATGCGGCCCTACAAAAGCAATCTTGATACTGGGATTGACGGCCTTGATGGCCTGGGCTAATCCGATGTCCCCGGGGAAACCCGGGGTGCTGGTGTACAGAACCAGAAACTCATAATCCTTGGCGCTCTTGATGGTTTCCTCAGCCGAAACGTGGTGGGAGGGGGCATCAATCAGACGCGCCCCTTCCAGCATGCCGGCGGGATAAGCCAGCCAAACCGGGTACCAGTAAGACTCAATCTCGCGTGTAGCAGGCCACCGCGAGCCGGCGCCACCGTCAAAATTCTCAAAGGATGGCGGATTCAAGAAAAGTGTTTTTAAAGGCATAATTGTGAGTAACTTATATTAACATTTTGGGGCGGATTTTACCCGGAATCTAGGTACATCCGAGGTACACCAGCACTTACTGTGGGCACGAGCGCGGGCG
The DNA here is from genome assembly GCA_963813645.1 of Terriglobia bacterium. GTDB lineage: Bacteria > Acidobacteriota > Terriglobia > Terriglobales > Acidobacteriaceae > JAIQFF01. The sequence continues at coordinate 198,669 of CAWEZS010000012.1, read as the reverse complement.
CTCGCGCCCACATATCTACTTACCGGCGTTTATCCAAGACTCCAGCTCCCCGGTGGCCCGCAGCAGGGTGATGTGCGCCCGTTCCAGCTCGAAAGTCGCGTCCTGTAAAGAATTGTAACGCTCGTTGAGCTGCTCGCGTGCGTCCTGAACGTCGTGCCACGCAATGCTCCCCGCATCCAGGCGCACTTTGAGCGACTCCAGGTTGGATTGCGCGATCTGGTACTCGAGATCGGCTACCTCCCTGGCTGCAGCTGTCTGTTCCACCGAGCGCTGCAATCTGAGAGTTTCTTCCGACACCTGGTTCTTGACGGTTTCCGCGTCCTTCTTTGCTTTTAGTGCGGTGGCGTCGGCAGCCTCCGCACGTGCACGCTGGGTCGCACTAAACAGGGGGAACTTTATGACCACTCCGATGGTGGCGTTGTGCCGCTGAAAGCTGCCGGGCTGGAAGAACCGATCGTAGTTGTTGTAAGCGGCCAGCAGACCGTACTGCGCCGCGAAGTCCACCGACGGCAAACTGGCGCGGTGTTCCCCGCGAGCGCGCAGACTTTCGGCCACGGCGCGGCTTTCTGCCGCCTGCACGCCGGGACTGGCCTGCACAGCCGTTCCGGGGAGGTCGTCCTCCTGCTTCACTTCCGGCAAAGGCGGCATCGATTCGGATTCGGTTTCGATGGTCGCAGCCGGGAGCCCGGTCAGGTGCGCCAGCCGGTTGCGAATGATATCCAGCGCTCCTTGCGTTTCAGCCAGCCGCAAGCGCAATCGTGCCGTTCTGAGATGCGCTTTGTTTTGCATCAGCGGACTATCCACGCCCTCCTTGATCCGTTGGCTGACCAGTTGCTCGGTTTGGACCGCCGCCTCGTGCTCTTCCTGCAAATGTCCCAACAAGGTTTCCCACTTGCTCAGCTCCGCATAGCTCAAAACCGTGTCCTGGATTACCTGGTTGCGCTGGTCCTTGGATTGCAATGTGGCCGCGCTCCAATCCGTCCGGGCCGCGCGGACAAATTCGCGCACGGCCGGATTGTAGAGAGTGGATTGACTATTGAAATTGACGATCGAAGGCGCCGAACCCTCGAGGCTTAACGGGTATCCCCAGGATTTTCCCAGTCCTGAGCCCAGGATGAACTGCGGAATATATTGGCTCCGCGCTTCGCGGTAGGATGCGAAGACGCGTTGCTGATCGGCGTTGGCTGCGGCCGCGGTGCTGCTGTGGGCCAGGGCCAATTCGACAGCGCGTTTCAGCGGCAATGGCTCGGCGGAGAGCCGGGACACGGCGAGCATCGCCAGCAGCAAAACAGCGCCAATACGCGGAGCACAGCGAGGAGCATAGTTCATCGCTTCACCTTCACGAGAAATTCGACGGGGCACAAAAATGGGATTGTAAACGACGGGGCGAGGCCAAACGTTCAACGGTTGAGCCGGTCCAGAGCTTCCTGGGCACGTGAGAAATTTTTGGCCAGGGAAAGGGCAGCGCGGTATTCCTGCGCCGCTCCCTGCTTGTCACCCTGTTTTTCGAGGGCAGTGCCCAGCAGGTAGTGCGCTTTAAACGCCGGCGCCTCTTCGACTTTGGAATTCAGCGCCAGGTAGCGGCGCAGATATTGCACCGCAGCCTGGACATTGCGCCCGCTGCGCAGCAGCACTTCTCCCGACTCCATGATGATTTCCGGCCTATCCACCTGCGCCGAGACAGCGTGCTGGATCGCGTCTTCCATGTCATTCCAACGCTGCTGATGGCGGAAGAACAGCGCAAGATTAAACCACGTCAAGGCGCTGCCGCGGCTGGCTTCAATCGCGGCGCGGTATTCTTTCTCGGCGGTGACGAGGTCTTTCTTCTTCTCCGCGATCCGCCCCTTGAGGTAGCCGGCTTTCGCAGGATCGAGTGCAGCCAGTGCTTGGGCCTGGGCCTCGGCTTTGTCGCGCCCGCCGCCGACGATTCCGGGTGCTTCAAGGTAGAACTCACCCAGATCGCTGCGGGCATCGACGTTGTTGGGATCCAGCCGGACCGCAGCCTCGAACTCGTTCCGAACCTTGCCGGCCAGCGATGCGGCGCTGAAAAAATTGGAGCCGTCCGCCTTCTCGCCGTAAATCCTGCCCAGCCACATGTGGTAACGGCTGTTGTTGGGAGCGAGCGCAACTGCCTTTTCGCAGGCTGAAATGCCGCGATCCCAATCGCCCATGGAGAAGTAGGCGCGGCAAAGCAGGTTGTAAGCTTCAGGGTCGCTCGGTGAGGAGTTGATCCTGGAGTGCAGGGTGGTGATGGCATCGTCCGCGCGTCCCGCAGCCAGCAGCGCGGGGGCGGACTCGTCCGCTACCGCCAGGGCCGCTGCGGAGGACAACGCCAAAACCAGAATTAACGATCTTGATTTCATGGTGGTGAACTAGCGAACCACCCTCACGGTGGTGCCTTCGCGCAACGGCTTGGAGTTGGTCGAAGCCAGCGCCACCACCGCCTTATCCGTGACCCCGCTTGCGATCTCCACCTGCGTCAGGTTCGAGATCGATGTCTGAATGTCACGGCGCTGCAGCTGATCGTTCACGATCTGGTAGACAAAAGTGTTGCCATTATCGAGGCGAACCGATTCGCGCGGCACGGTCAGCACATTGTGGTGCTCCACGGTGACAATCGTGACTCCCACGTTGATGTTGGGCAGAAGTTTGAAATCTGCATTGTCCACGATGCAGTTGGTTTCTCCCACGTTTCGCGTCCCCAGCAGTTTTACCGTGGACGGAATGCTGCTGACCGAACCCTGCCAAATTCGTCCCGGAATGGCGTCCCAGGTGAGATCAATTCTTTGTCCCCGCGCCAGTCGCCCCACGTCGGGTTCGTCCACGTAGGCGCGAACCAGAACCTTCGAAAGATCGGCCTCTTGCAACACCAGGTCGCCGGCATTGACGTACGCGCCCTGATGGACGGGAAGGGAATACACGATGCCATCAAAAGGAGCGCGGATATTCAGCTGCCGAAGGATGTTTTCCGCTGCCGCGTACGCACTCTGCGCCTCCGCCGTCTGCGCTTCCACCCGCGCGATTTCGGGCTGCGAATACCGATCTTTCTGCTTCTGTTGCACCAGCGTGAGGTCTGCTTCGGTGGCGGCCAGCTGGTCTTCCGCCTGCTTCACTTCGCCGGGCGAAGCCGCACCCTGCTGCTGCAGACGCTTCAAGGCTTCCAGGTTGCGTCGCGCCGTGTCGCGCTCGTTGCGGGATTTGATAAGCTGGGCTTCGAGGGTCAAGACTTCTTCGCGATTGCCGCCGCTGCGCTGAGCGCTCACGTCAGCCTGGGAACTTCGCACCTGGGCTAGCGCACGCGCCGCCTGGCTGCTGGCGTCCGCGTCGTCCAGTTGCGCCAGGAGTTGGCCCCGTTTTACGTGATCGCCTTCTTTTACCAGTAATTTCTTTATCGTGGTCCCGACCGGGGCGTGGGCTTCAAAACTCTGCACCGGTTCGACCTTTCCGTTAGTAGAAATCACGCTGCGAATCGAGCTGCGCTCTACGGTCGCGGCGCGCACTGGGATCACTTCGTCCCGCGACATGAACGACGCCAGCAAGAGCACGGCGACAATTAGCCCCGCTGCCCATACCAGCCAGCGATGCCGGCTGAAGAACCCGTTAGTGGTTGCGGTCAATGCCATCCTGCGCTAGATAATGTACCACCGCATGCCTGAGCCGTAGCTTAACGCCCTTCAACTATAGATGCAGGATTCCCACTCAGGAAGCGGGTATTCGGATAGCACCGGCGTCCCGCCCTCCGTAGCTAAGAAAGTTTGTTGGCTGCAAAGACCCGGCGGGCATACTGCCCGCCCATCGGGCCTGGCGGGACGCCGGCGCTACCTGTTTACAATAGGGCTATGCCCAAAGCACGCTACACCGAGGCGCACGCCCAGGCCGGACTCGACCACAATTTTCCCGCCATCGAAACCTGGCCGAACCAATTCCCCGGCTACGAAATCGTCGTTGACGATCCCGAGTTCACATCGGTGTGCCCGAAGACGAGCCTGCCTGATTTCGGTACCGTGACCATCCGCTACATGCCGGACAAGCATTGCCTGGAGTTGAAGTCCCTGAAGGAATATCTGCAGAGCTATCGCAACCTGGGGATCTTTCAGGAGAACATCGTCAATCGCGTATTGGAAGATGTGGTGCGCTGGGCAAAACCGGTGTGGGCTGAGGTGAAGGGAGATTTCCGTCCCCGAGGCGGAATCTCGACAGTCGTTGTGGCCCGATGGCCGCGCCCCGAGAAGCGCCTGTCATCCTGAGCGGAGTAAGAATTTCGCTTCGCGAAATTTTTGCGGAGTCGAAGGACCCCTATAAACTGATCAAGTGCCGGCAGAATGCAGGTTCGTGAACAGTAGGGGTCCTTCGACTCCGGGAATGTTTCGCAAGCGAAACATTCCGCTCCGCTCAGGATGACAAGCTCAGCGCTTTGAAACGGCTGCATGTTATATTCCTCCCCCAGGTGACCCAACGCAAACTCTATCCCTGGACCGCGCTGGTCCTGCTGACCACGCTGAACTTTCTCAACTACATTGACCGATCCGTGCTGTTCGCGGTGCAGCCGCTGGTTCAGACGGAATTCAGGCTCACCAACACACAAGTTGGATATCTCACCAGCGCTTTCCTGCTGTTCTACATGGTGGCCGCGCCTTTTGTCGGCCCTCTCGCGGACCGTTATTCGCGCAAGCTGATCATCATCCTGGGCGCCGTGTTCTGGAGCGGGTTGACTTTGATGACCGCGGTCACCCACACCTACGGTGAGTTGTTGCTCCGCCACACGCTGGTGGGAGTGGGCGAGGCGACGTTCGTGACCATCGCGCCCACTTTTGTCGCCGACCTTTTTCCAGAAAACAAACGCGGCCGCATTTTCGGAATTTTCTATCTGGCGATTCCTTGCGGCACGGCAGCAGGCTATCTGCTAGGCGGCTGGCTGGGGCCGCAGCACGGATGGCGCTTTCCGTTTTACATCGCGGCCTTTCCCGGTTTTCTGCTGGCACTGGCAGTCGCTTTTCTTCCGGAGCCGCCACGAGGCCAATTCGACTCTCTGAAAGAAACCCCTGAGCGCGGAACACTGCGCGGCCTAGCGCGCAACCCGGCTTTCTGGATGGTCACGCTGGGCATGGCCGCCGGGACGTTTTCGCTGGGCGGAATACAAGTATGGATGCCCACTTTCCTGTCGCGCGCCCGGGGCTACAGTCTGGAAGCGGCGAATCTTATCTTCGGCAAGATTGTCGTGGTCGACGGCATTCTGGCATCGCTGGCGGGTGGCTGGCTCGGGGACAAGTTGCTGCCGCGGATGAAAGGTTCCTACTACTTCGTTTCCGCAGTCAGCATGGGCCTGGGCGTGCCGGTAATGTTCTTCGCGTTGTTCAATAAGGGGCCATGGATGGTGCCCGCGATCGCCGTGGCGGCGTTTCTGCTTTTGTTGAACACATCGCCTCTCAACACCGCACTGGTCAACTCCGTTGGCTCTCACATTCGCGCCACCGCCATCGCGGTGAACATTTTTCTTTTTCATCTTCTGGGAGACGTTCCTTCACCTACTCTTATGGGATATGTCGCTGATCGGCATTCGCTGCAAGCAGCCTTCATCCTTCCCGTTGTCGCGATGGCGATCTCGTCTGCGGTACTCTTTTACGGTATGCGCTTCGCTCCCGTTGTACGAACTCAAGACGAACCCGGTGGCGCCGGGGCCCCGGTCGGATGAGTTATTTCCACTGGATTGCTGGATGCGTTTTGGGGTTGGCCTGGCTCTGGCGTCTTGCTGACGCGGCGGTCGGAGTGCCGAAAATCGCCGATATTTCCGGTCCGGATTGGGACCGCAAGCCGCCGGGAGATCCTAAAATCAGCATCATCGTTCCTGCCTGCAACGAGTCCGCCGACATCGAGGCCACGCTCACTCGCCTGCTTGCCCTTGAATCCGACAACTACGAAGTGATCGCCGTTGACGATCGGTCGACGGACCAAACCGGCGAGATCATGGAGAGGGTTGCGTCCGCTGCATCGCCAGGCCGGCTCAAAGTCATTCGCATCACTGATCTGCCTCCCGGTTGGATGGGCAAGCCTCACGCCATGTGGAGTGCGAGCAAGTTGGCCACCGGCGACTGGCTGCTGTTTACCGATGCCGACGTCTTGTTCAAGCCCGACTCTCTGCGCCGCGCCACGGCGTACGCCGAATCTGAACGCGCGGATCACCTGGTGCTTTTTCCCCGCATGATCATGAGGCACCCGGGCGAGAAGATGATGATCGCTTTTTTCCAGACGCTGTTTGTTTTCGGACACCGTCCCTGGAAAGTGGCCGATCCGAGAACCAAAGACCATATCGGGGTGGGTGCCTTCAACATGGTTCGCCGGACTGTGTACGAGTCGCTGGGAACGTATCAGGCTTTGCGTTTCGATGTGCTGGACGATATGAAGTTGGGCAAGGTGGTGAAGAATGCCGGCTACGCCCAACGCAATGTCTTCGGCGAGGACCTGATTTCCATCCGCTGGGCAAAGGGCGCGATGGGAGTGGTGGACAACCTCACTAAAAATTTCTTCGCCATTATGTCATTTCAATGGCCGCGGGCGCTGGCGTCGTGCTTCGCCCTCGCGCTCCTGAACCTGATGCCGTTCGCAGGAATCCTGCTGGCCCACGGGTGGGCGCGGATGGGATACGGAGTCGCCCTGTTCTCGATGTTTTCCATCTATGTAGGAATGTCCACGAAGTCAGATATTCCGCCCTACTACTTCGTGCTGCATCCCGTCAGCACAGTGCTGTTTGTGTACACCATGCTGCGTTCGACGTTCTTGACGCTGGCACGCGGCGGCGTGATCTGGCGGGGAACGTTCTATCCGCTGGAGGAGTTAAAGAAAGAGATGGTCTAAAAAGTAGCGCCTGGCGTCCCGCCGGCTGTCCGGAGGGCGTCTCGCCCCTCCGCTTGCTAAAAGGTTCGTCGCTGCAAGAATCGGCGGGCGTTGCCGGCCCATCGGGCCGGCGGGACGCCGGCGCTACTTGCGCGGCCCCGGCGGTGCTACTGCTCCGGATCTTCCGGCGCCTGGGTGATCACATTAGGCCCTTCCTTTCGGGATGTCTTCCGTTTCGACTTGGGATGGCTGAAGGTCCCCGCGCTGTAGCGGCCTTTTTTCTCGACGTCATAGTTTTTCGGGAGCGAGGAATTCTGGCGCCGGCGCCGCCGAGCTGCCGGTACTCTTCGAGAACAATTTCCGCTCGCCCGTCGTACTCTTTCACCTGTCCGTGGATCTCGACCAGCCGACCCTGCAACTGTCGCACGTCGCCCACGCTCTTCAAGTCGTGGGGAAAGATCACGACGGTAAATGGGCACAAGCGAAAATCGTCGCAGAAATCCAGAAAATGAACTCCTCGCGCCCCTTGTTTGACCCGTACCACCATACCGGTCACGCACTTCACCTCGCCCACGTGATTCCGCGCTTCCATGAAATGGAGACAATCGGACCAGGCGGAGTTGGTGAGGAGCAAAGCGGCAACCAGCAACGAGTATTTGTTGACCAACGACATCAGCCCAAGCTCAACTTCAGAGGTGAGAGGATTGTAGGACGAGAAGCGTCAGCAGAGTTGACTGCGGAGAAAAGAAATCTGGAAATTTCCCGAAATAGAAACAAGTCGGGGCCGGACAGATGCCGGCCCTCGCCAGAATTAGATAGAGGAGAAGTCTAGCTGAACGACTTGACTGCGCTGGCTTCGTCGTCTTTCACGTCGAAGACGGTGTACAGCTTGGTGATCTGCAGCAGGTCGTGAACTTTCTTGGTCAGGTTAAGCAGCTTGAGTTCGCCGCCCTGGTTGCGGACGGTGGTGAAGGCGCTGACCAACTCGCCGATGCCCGAGCTGTCAATGTAGTTCACATCTCCGAGGTTGAGCAGGATCTTCTTCTGCCCCTTGGAAAGCAGCTCGCGCACCACATCCTTCAAGATCACGCTGCCTTCGCCGAGAGTGATGCGGCCGCTGCAATCCACGATGGTGACGCCGTCAACCTGGCGCGTACTGGTCTTCATGCTCACTGGGAAGCCTCCTTGACGCCCTCGGATGGACCGTGGACGTGTTTCACTAGTTTAATTTCGGTGCCCGTCTGGGTGGCGCTGATCACCACTTCGTCCATGAACGAGCGTATAAGAAAAATGCCCCGGCCCGACGTCTTTAAAAGATTCTCCGGCGCCAGCGGGTCGGGAATCTTGTCCGGATCCAGCCCTTTGCCCTGGTCTTTAATCGTGATCACCAGGTTCCCGCCGGTCTGCTCAAATGCCAGGCTGACCTTCTTGCCGGGATCGTAAGCATTGCCGTGAAGGACCGCGTTGACCGCCGCCTCCCGCACAGCCATAGCGATCCGCATGACCTCGTCGTCGTCGAAGCCCGCTTCGGTTGCAATCCGGCTGGCTGCTTGCTCGGCGCTGTCGACGGTCTCCAGCGTCGAATCCAACGTGTAGGAGACCCGCTGTTCGGTCATGGCAAGAATTTTAGATGCAAGCTTGCGAATCCTGGAATCTTCGCTGCCCCGCGTTTCCGGCTTTGGTGCCTTACCGAACCATGGCCCGGAAACAGGCGGTTGCCACGAATGCGGTAGTTTGCCCTTACGCCCCGGAAATGTCAACGCGGAGCTGGATTTGTCTTTGGTAGCGCCGGCGTCTCGCCGGCTGTCGGGAGGGTGTCTCGCCCTCCGCTGTACCGACACTTCTTGATCTCGCAACACTGGCGGGCGTTGCCCGCCTTTCGGGCCGGCGGGACGCCGGCGCTACAAAGCTCCTGTAGATTCTTGCCGGTCAGTTGAGTATTCTCGGAAGCATGCCGACTTTCGCGCTTACCGAACTGCTGGGCACGCCGGTGTTCGACACTGGCGGCAGCCGATGCGGCAGGGTGCGCGAAGTGGCGCTGATCCCGCAGGAAGACCGGGCCAGGGTGGCGGTGCTGATCATTAAAACCAGCACTGGCGACCGGCTTCTGCCGTTTGCTTCCGTAACTTCAATCAACAGCGGTATTCGCTGCAATTCTCCTACCACTGACTGGGCCAAGGGGGAGGGCGCGGAAGGCATGCTCCTGCTGGGACGTGACTTGCTCGATCAGCAAGTCATCGACGTGTTCGGGCGAAAAGTCGTCCGGGTAAACGATCTCGACCTTCTTCAGGAGTCCGTCGCCAACCGCCTGGTCCTTAAAGTAGGTTCGGTTGACGTCGGCCCGCGGGGCGCAATCCGGCGATTGCTGAAAGGCGTGGTCCCCCTGGTGGCCTTGCGAGCCCTGTTGCGACAGATCCCCCCGCGAACCATTCCCTGGGACTTTGTCGATCTTATCGAAACCGACCCGGCCCGCAGGGTAAAGCTCAAAATTTCGCACGAGCGCCTGGCCAAGCTGCATCCCGCCGACATCGCGGATATTGTCGAAGACCTCGCTCCCGACGAACGCGAGGCGGTGTTCGAAACCTTGCAGGGGGATGTTGCTGCTGGGGCCCTGGAGGAAGTCGAGCCTAAGGTGCAGAAGGCAATCCTCGAGTCTCTGGACTCGGAACGTGCCGCGGAGATTGTCGAAGAAATGGAACCGGACGCGGCCGCCGACCTGCTGGCCGATCTGCCCGAGGAACGCACGTCGGAAATTCTGCTGGAAATGCAGCCCCAGGAACGACAGGAAATGGTCGAACTCCTGGAGTTCAAGGAAAACACCGCCGCCGGCCGGATGAACACCGAGTATCTGGCGGTAAACGTGAGCGCCACGGTGCGCGATGGCATTGAAGCCCTGCGTCGTTTTGAGGGCGGGGTTGAGACCGTGAGTACGATCTATCTCATCGACTCACACGGTACCCTGGCCGGAGCTGTGCCTTTGGCCAAGATAGTGCTGGCCACTCCAGATACACCCATGCTTTCGTTGACCCAGGAGCCGCTGATCTCTACCCATGGCGGCTCCAAGGAAAAAGAGGTGGCGGAACTGTTCGACAAATACAACCTTTCAACGCTGCCAGTGGTAGATGACAACAAGAAGCTGACGGGTGTCATCACCTCCGACGACATCATCAGCCTGCTGAGAGCGAATCTATAAAAACGTCGTTGCTCTTTGGTCCTTGGCTCTTGGCTCAAACCCATCGCTTCGAAGTATGGCCAACGACCAACGACGTTGTCTCCGTTTTGACCTATCCAGATTTCCTCTATGCATTTATGCTGATCGGTCGCTTGCGCGATCTCTGAGCCACGCATGACCTTCCTGAAACGGTGGAAAATCCGGCTTCTGGTCTTCTTTGCCGTTGTCGGGCCGGGTTTTATTACTGCCAACGTGGACAACGATGCCGGCGGCATCTGGACCTATTCCGCAGCCGGGGCCCAGTTCGGACACATGCTGCTCTGGACCATGATCCCCATCACGGTGGCGTTGATCGTGGTGCAGGAGATCGCCGCCCGTATGGGCGCTGTGACCGGCAAGGGCCTGAGCGACCTGATTCGCGAAGAGTTCGGACTCCGCATCACGTTTTTTATGATGATCGGTCTGATCATCGTCAATTTCGGCAACGTAGTCACGGAATTCGCCGGCATCGCCGGCAGCCTGGAACTGTTCGGTCTCAACAAGTACTACACCGTCCCGGTCTGCGCCGTGATCGTCTGGCTGATCGTGGTCAAGGGACAGTACAAGACGGTGGAGAAAGTGTTTCTCGCCGCGTCGTTTTTCTACCTCACTTACATCGTTGCCGGAGTTCTCGCCAAGCCGGCATGGCTCGAGGCCCTCGAAGCCACCCTCGTGCCTCCGCATAAGGAAATGTTTCTGCGCCAGGATTACCTGTATATGGTGATCGGCGTCGTGGGCACAACCATTGCGCCCTGGATGCAGTTCTACCTGCAGGCTTCCATCGTGGAGAAGGGTGTGACCAAACGGCAGTACAATGCCTCGCGCCTTGACGTGGTCACCGGTTGCATCTTCACCGACATTGTGGCTTGGTTCATCATCGTGGCCTGCGCATCTACGCTTTACGTGCATGGGTACCACAACATCAGCGATGCGAAAGATGCGGCCCAGGCGCTCCACCCCCTTGCGGGCGACTACGCTTACATTCTCTTCGCCATGGGATTATTCAACGCTTCGCTGTTTGCCGCCTCGATTTTGCCGCTCTCGACCGCCTACGCGGTTTGCGAGGGCCTGGGGTTCGAGTCAGGCGTAGGCAAGCGATTCAGCGAAGCTCCGGTTTTCTACTGGCTGTACACCATCCTGATTGTCGCGGGGGCGGGCGTTATCCTTCTACCGAATATTCCCCTGGTGAAGATTTCCATTCTGTCCCAGGTGGTGAACGGCGTCGTGCTGCCCTTTGTTCTGGTCTTCATGCTGTTGCTGGTCAACAAGAAGGACCTGATGGGAGAGTATGTGAGCACCCCGCTCTACAACGTGATCGCGTGGGCGACAACGGTGCTCATGGTGGGATTGACGCTGGCCTGGTTCTGGACGTTGCGGGGCGGATCGGGCTAGGTGTTCCACACTCTAGCTTGTCATCCTGAGCGGAGTAAGGGCTTCGCGATGCGAAGCCCTTACGGAGTCGAAGGATCCCTAGCCGTTCATCGTGTGTCGGTGCAGCAAGGTCTGTTTTGGATGGCTGCCGATGTGAGCGGGAATGTGAGGAGTAGGGGTCCTTCGACTGCGTATTTGCTTCGCTGCGCGAAGCAAATACTCCGCTCAGGATGACAGGGAAACTTTAAACAATCCTTCCTTCGGCCAGTTCTCTTACCAGTTGCAGATCGGCTTCCAAGAAGTCGAGCGAAGGTAATTCTGAGCGAACCGTCCAGCGCATGTCCTTGAAAATCCTGTTCTCGATTTCGCCTTTGTACTCGCGAACGGCGTAGAAGCGCAATTCCACGGCCGATCCATTCTTATACTCGTGCCGGATGCGCGCCACCTCTTCTCCGATGGTGGCATCAATTCCGAGTTCTTCGTTTAATTCCCGGCGCAGTGCGTCTCGCGGTTGCTCGCCTTCTTCGATCTTGCCGCCGGGAAATTCCCACTTCAGCGGCATGGTCTGATGCCGGGTACGCTGGCACACCAGAATCTGATTGTCCTTGAAGATCAACCCCGCGACCACTTGCTTCACCGAGGGCGACTGAGGACGCTGGGAACGACTGCGGCGATTCGCCCCTCGAGTCTGGCCCACGACTCTGTCGGTCTCACTGCTCATCCCGGGAGTTTTTCCAGCTGTTTGCCGACCAGGGAGGCGCAATACTCCACCAGTTTGCGGTCTTCATCGCCGAAAGCAGCGGGGAAGTGGCTGTCGACATCCAGCTCGCCCACGACCTTGCTGCGGACAAAGATGGGTACCACGATTTCAGACTTGGTTTCGGTCGAGCATGCCAGGTAACGATTGTCGAGGGTGACGTCGTCCACCACGATGGTCTTGCCCGTGGTCGCTGCCGCCCCGCAAATACCCTGGTTCAGGGGAATCCGCGTGTGCGGCGTCATGGCTCCCTGAAAGGGCCCCAGCGCCAGCATGCGGGGTTGCGAATCGGGCGACTTCTCCTCCAGCATGTAGAAACCGACCCAGTTGTATTTCAGCATGCGATCGTGCAGCAGCTTTACGGTTTCCCACATGAAATCTTCCACCGATCCGGCGGCATGGTTGATGCGGTCGATTTCTCTTTTGATGTCCTCGAATTTCGAGCCAGAGGGCATAGAAAACCTGAAGCACTCTTACCAGGGCGCGCGAGTTCAAACTGGCGTATTGGTAATACATCTTAGCCCTTCGGGTTGTGGAAAAGCATCGGGATGGATCGCCGCTGCCAACGCTCGCAGTCCGCCAATCAGGGTTGGTGCGGGAGTGTTCAGAAGCTCATCGCTGATGCAGTAGACCCGCCCCTCACGCACCGCAGACATCTGATGCCACTTACGGTCGCGGACAATCTTTTCCAGCGGGACACGATCCCCAGCTCCGCACCAGGCGGCCACAACAACCTCTGGATCCATCGCCAGAATCGATTCCGACGACGATTGTGCCCCCGGGTCACCCAGAGACTCGCCGCCCGCAGCGTCCACCAGTTCTGCCACCCACCGCTGTGACAAAATCACCGGCTTGCCCCACTCTTCACAAAAAACGCGAAGACGTTTCTTCCCGCTCACCTGCGTCTTCACCGTTTCAATCTCCCGCTGCATGTTCGCGATCACGGTCTGCCCGCGTTGGCTTGCGCCCACGACTCCCGCGATCGTCGCAATATCGGTGTAAACGTCCGCCAAGGTCTTCGGCGCCAGGCCGAGAAAGCGAATACCCGCTTTCAGGATCTCGACCACAGCTCTTTCTTGATAAGGAACCGCAGCAATCACCAGGTCAGGACGAGCTGCCAGAATCTCGCGGCTCTGCGCCGTCCACGAATCCGCGATGATTGTTCGTCCGCCACGCTTAACTTCGGGACAAACATCGGCGCAATACTTGGTGCAGGCCACCACCCGGTTCAATTCGCCCAGCGCGGCCAAGATGACGGTGGCGCTGGGCTGGAGGCACACCACACGCTGCGAAGTGTAGTCGGCAGGCATTTGCTGATATCGTACAGCCCCAGACATGTTCTGCTTGTCGGGTTGCGGGGTTTTTACACGATCGTTTACGAACCGCTACAATCTCGCGGGAGGTTCAGTCTCTCATGTTTATCCACATGTTTGCGTTTCGCTGGAAGCCGGGCGTCACCGATGATCAAAAACAGCGCGTGGTCAGCGAGATTCGAAAGTTGCAGGGGCAAATTCCCGGATTGGTCGAAACCTCCGTCGGAATCAACATTTCGCCCCGAGGCCAGGGCTACGAACTGGGAGGCGTGATGAAGTTCGCAGACCAATCCGCTTTAGATAACTATGGAGCCCACCCTGTGCACCAGAAGTTGTTGAGCTGGCTGATCCCGCTGATTGACCCGATCGAAGTGGACTTCGAGGACAGCATTTAAGCCGCGTCAGGCTACAATCTTCTGCGATGTACTCGCCCCAGGTACTCGATCACTTTCAGCATCCGCGCAATGCCGGTGAAGTGGCAAATCCCGACGCCTCCGCCCAGATCGAAAACCCGGCCTGCGGCGACGTCCTAAGGTTGACCATGCGAGTCACCGACGGCCGCATCGAAGAAATCCGATTTCTGGCCCAGGGCTGCGTTCCCGCCATGGCTTGCGCCTCGCTGCTCACCGAACTGGTGCAGGGAAAGAGCGTCGTCGAAGCCCGCCAATTGCGCCGCGAAGATCTGATACACGCCCTCGGCGGTCTACCGCAAGCCTCCACCCACGCCAGTCATCTGGCGATCGACACGCTGTCCGCCGTCATACAGCAACTGAGAACCGAGAACTAAAAACTAGAAACTGGTTCAGGATAGTAAACCGGCCACTTCCGCCGGCCGGAGATAGTCAACAATTCCGGCGTCGGATTAATTACAAAGGGGTGGCGCGCGATTTCCAGCATATCGGCGTCCCAGATGGAATTTCCGAAGACCGCGTCCGGAGTTCGCGCAATCACCTCGCGGATTGCCTGCGGCTTGCCGATGCCGCTGGGCACGCGGATGACCTTGTCCGTGACCTTCCCGTCCTCGACAACAACCGCCGCTGCCAGAACGCGGCTGGCCGGAATACCGAAATGCTTCATCCCGGCCTGAATGACCCACTCACTGGTGGAGGACACGGCCCAGACTTCGCTGCCGAAATCGTGTAGTCGAAACACCAGGTCTTTCATCTCAGGGAAAAATCCACCCAGCATTTTTTCCTCGAAGAATTCACCAGCCGCGCGCATCACGTCGGCCACGGGCAAGCCGCGATTGATGGTCACCATATCGGCGCACATGTCGTCCTCGCTGACTCTGCCCGCGAGATATTGCTCGTAGCGGGCGCGGGCCCAGCGGACGACGTCATCGGAAACCAGGCCGCGCGTTAGCTCCCAGTCGAAAAAACCGAACCCGGCATCCCCTGCCCAGAGGGTGCCGTCGCAATCAAAAACGGCGAGTTGGGGGTTGAGCCGCAACACCGCCTGGGTCAAGTCAGCGCGGGATGAAAATTTCAATATTGGGTTTTCTGGGTTCATTCTGGTGGAAGGGATTAACTATTTTGAGGATTTAACAACGCTGCGTAGTCCTCGGGAGTGTTCACATTCATGGTGACATGTGGATCATTCACCGGCACGTACAGCAAGTGCCCCTGATGCTGATGTTCAACTTCCCGGGCAGTGGCTGTGGCCGGAGCTTTGAGGAAAGCCTCGATCATCTCGCGCCCCGCCAAAAAGGGATGCCCATGTCGTCCCCCGTGTTCCGGCACCACCGCCCAGATGTCGGAAGCAGCGGCTTCAAAAGCAGCCCTCAGACTGGCCAGCACCGCAGCGCCGGCCGGAGGCCGATCCACCAGCGTGATCATGACGGCGTCCCTTCCCAGGTTCAGCACTTCCTGCAAACCCACTCGCAGAGAACTGAATTGTCCGTTCTCGGGGGCTGGGTTTCGCACCAGGGAGCCTCCAGCTGCGTATACCACAGGCGCCAGTTGAGCTTGGTTATTGCCCACGACGACCACCACCTGGTCCGTGGCGGAAGTCAAGGAACGGATCGCGGCCGACAAGAAGGTCTCACCCGAGAATGGCACGCGGGTCGCCACCGGAGGCCAGGGCAGCAGCGCCTTGTCCGATCCCATGCGCGAGGATTCGCCCGCCGCCAATATGACTCCGCACCAACTGGGCGCTCGACTCATGTAGGGAAGATAACAAACTTTGACACTTGGGGATGTCTGAATCGTTGGGGATCGCGACCGTGAGAACGGCTCTTTCGCCCCGCCGGGGCTCCTCAATTTTCGCTTCTACCCACGGCTTGCGCCGTGGGCTCTATTCTGGTGCCGCTTCGCGGCTAAACTTCCTCTTCCGATCCTTCCAATACTTCGGTTGTGGAATCAGGGGCGGGTCGTTTGCGCGAATGGAACCAGCTCATATGCGGCAGATCCCGCTCCACCCGGCGGCGCGCGGCGATCAGCTCAGCTGTTATTGCGACGGCGATTTCCTCCGGTGTGATGGCCCCGATGTCAAGGCCAACCGGGGCGTGCACTCGTTCGAAGAGTTCAGGCGAAAGCCCTTGTTTCGTCAGTTCCTTGAAAATGGCAATGGTCTTGCGCTTCGAACCGATCATCCCGATATAGCGGGCCGGAGTCTGCACCGCCCAGCGCAACACCCGCATGTCATCGCGATGCCCGCGGGTAACGATAACCAGGTACGCCGACTCGCCGGGAGTCAGTCGCGACATAGCCTGGTCGAAATCTTCAGCGATGATCTCTTTCGCGTCGGGGAACCGTTCGCGGTTGGCGTAGGCTGCGCGGTCGTCCACAACGATGACGTCGAAACCGGCGCTCTTCGCTACCTTGTAAAGGTTCACCGAAACATGGCCTGCGCCAAAGATATAAAGTAACGCTGGAGGCAACACGGGCTCGACGAAAATATCCAGCGTCCCGCCGCAGACCAATCCCGTGTCGTACTTGGGATCCTGATTGAGGTTGAAAGTCAGGGTGCGGGGCTTCTCGCTTTCCATCACTTCCCGCGCCGCCTGCCAGATATCGGCCTCGACACAGCCGCCGCCAATCGTTCCTACGATCGAACCGTCATCCCGCACCAGCATTTTTGCGGTCTCAAACGAGGGAACCGAGCCGCGCACGTTGACGATCGTCGCCACCGCCCCCCGGCGCCCCTCCTGCCGCAGCTTGACGATCTCCTCGTAGATGTCCATTTCAGGTTGATTATCAGTCGGTTAACAGGGTAAGTCAATCAGTGGGGCGTAAGGCTGTCTCAACGAGCTGCAAAATAAAGGCCCCGGGTTATCAATCCGGGGCTGCTGGCGCTTGACCAACGGTACTAAAGACACGGTCTGCCAAACCACCTGCATGATCGACCGGACACAACTCCTTGTCAAGCCTGTGGTAGTTTGAGTTCCTCGGAGGACCAATGAAAGCCGTCTGCATCCACGAATTCGGTGGTCCCGAAGTTCTGCACTACGAAGATGTGCCCGATCCCAGGCCGCGCCTGGACCAGGTTCTCGTACGCATCAAAGCCTGCGCCCTGAACCACATTGATTTATGGATACGCAAAGGTCTGCCCGGCGTGAAGCTGCCGCACATCCTCGGCGCTGACATTGCCGGAGAGATCGTTGAAGTCGGCGAATACGTCACCGGCTTCAAATCCGGCCAGCGAGTTCTGCTGGCCCCGATGCATTTCTGCAATCACTGCGCCAAGTGCGTTGCCGGACTTCAGAACCTGTGCCCGGAGTTCACCGTTCTCGGCAATCGCGTGGATGGAGGGAACTGCGAGCTGATCGCGGTGCCCGCCGTGAATGTGATCCCGATTCCCGACAGTCTGGACTTCAACCAGGCGGCGAGCCTCCCGCTGGTGTTCATCACCGCCTGGCACATGCTGGTCGGCCGCGCCGGCATTCGCCAGGGACAGACCGTGCTTGTACTGGGCGCCAGCTCAGGGGTGGGCATTGCCGCCATCCAGATTGCGAAACTGTTTCATGCCCGTGTGATCACCACTGCGGGCGATGAGACAAAACTCGAGAAGGCCCGGGCGCTGGGCGCAGACCACGGCATCAACCACTATCAGCAGAAGATTTCAGAAGAAGTGCGCAAGCTGACCAACAAGGAAGGCGTGGACATCGTCGTCGAACATGTGGGCTCCGCCACCTGGGACGAGAGCGTGAAATGCCTTAAGCCCGCGGGCACGCTGGTCACCTGTGGCGCCACCACCGGCTTTAATGCCAGCATAGATTTGCGTTTCGTATTCTCGCGCCAGCTCTCGCTCCTGGGTTCTTACATGGGAACGATGAGCGAATTGCGCGAAGTGCTGGGCCACGTTTTCACCGGACGTCTGCAGCCTGTGGTTGACCGCGTGTTTCCCCTTGCCGAAATCCGCGCCGCTCACGACTATCTGGAAAAGAGCCGCATGTTCGGTAAAGTCGTGCTGAATCCCTAAATCTCTGGGTCCGAAGATCAAGAAGTTGCTTGATCCCGCTTCTGAATAGCGGGTCTGGCGATAAAAACAGATGCGCGCCTGCTTGGCGCCAAAGCCACGTTATCGCAACTCTAAAAACAAAATTAGAACTGCCTGAGTCGAAGCGCGTTACTGCGGCGTCATCGCAGCTTGTACTCCCGTAACTTTCGCCAATCAGCATAGTGAAATACTTTTGAGGCTGGCTAGCCACAGGGAGAGGTGTTCTTCGCCGAGGAACATCCCCTCAGCCAAATAAAGTTTAGGGAAGTTGGAGTGGAATGGAGCAAACAGTAAATCGGCGCCGCTGGCAACGTTTCTCGTTTGACGCTTCGGTGCGGGTCGTAGTGGATCATTCAGCTGAAAAGACGGTCGTTGATGGCCGTGGTGTGCGTTTCAGCGAAGGCGGAATCTGTCTTTTCGCCGCCGCCAACCTGCCCGTGGGAAGCCAGGTCAAGGTCGAATTCAGGACGCCCCACACCGATGAGCCGGTCCGGGTTCGCGGCAAAGTCCGCAATCGCAGCGTTTACCTGTATGGAGTGGAATTCCTCTCCGACAAGTCCGAAGACCGCCAACAACTCGCGCGCTTGAGCGCCGAGTTCCGCAGCGGCGGTCCTTCCGCATAGAGTGCCACGAACCACGTAGGGGCAGATGTCCTCATCTGCCCAGTCGAGCGCAGCTCGACAGGATTCTTGCCTGTCGCTGGAAAGTAGCGGAGCTTCGCTCCGCCGGGCAGATGAGGACATCTGCCCCTACGTGGTTCGTGGCGAGCGGCTCCAATTAGCCGCGTTTCACGCGTGCGCCAACGTTCGGGACTTCCACTCCGAGGGCGGTTGCCAGATCAATCTGATGATCCTGTTCCTGCATCAAAATCTGGCGTATCTGCTCCGCCATGGCAAATTCTCCCAGGGCTTCGCACTGTCGTATCCGGTCGCGATAATTTCGTACGGTTTCATTCTCGTTGTCGAGATCAAAGCGGAGCATGTCTTTCGCTTTATCCGAGGTCTTGACCGGTTTGGGAGTGACTGTCGGCATTTTTCCCAGATAGTCGATCTGCCGGGAAATTGTGAGAGCATGGTCCAATTCCTGCTTGGCATGCAGCGCCAGCTGGTCCGCGATGTTCATGTATTCCGCGCCCTTCAGCACCTGGGAGTACACCACGTAACCGATGATGGCCTGGTACTCGCGGGAAAGATCTTCGTTCAAAAGCTCCGCCAGACGATCGCGTGTAATCTCGTTTTCGTGATCAGCAGACTTCGGATCAGCCATTCGTTTTCTCCTGTGAAGTGGAAAATATTATTGCGCATCTATCCTACAGCTTTTTGCAGCAGGGCCCCGATCCCGGCGATATTCTTTATCAATTCGCCGGGAATCTGATGCCGTTGCTTGAGATATTCCGGCGTGTTGTAGGATATCCAGACTTTGCCCGCGCCGTCCTCCCGGACTAGCGCCTTGAGTGGTAGATCAATGGCCACGGTCGGAGACGCAATCATGAGCGGCGTTCCACCCTTTGGACTTCCGAAGACGATCACTTGAGTGGGAGGCATTTTCAATCCGGCCTTTTCGGCCGCGCCGCTGTGGTCAATGCGGCAAAATATTTCCAGGCCCTGCGCCTGTAGCAAGGATTCCAGCCGCTTGATAGTTTCTGCAAACGAATAGGGACTGCTGAGGTGAGCCATTCCATTGTCGGGCAGGGAAGGCAAGCGGATTCTCCTTGCATGGCACGGGTTAGAGCCGCGAAGCGGCGTCAAGAATGTAGCCCACGGCGCAAGCCGTGGGTAAAAGCCGCGAAAATGAATAGCCCCGAAGGGGCGAAAGACACGTACGAGGCACGGGGCCACGAACCGACATCTCTTTCGCCCCGTTAGGGCTCGCCTTGTTCCGGCCTTCAACCCACGGCTTGCGCCGTGAGCTATATTCTTGACGCCGCTACGCGGCTACGCAAAAACCCGCATGATCATACCCGACGTTCTCGCCACTGGTTTACAATAAACTTGCCATGGCAGACGGACTCAGTTTCGGCCCTTACACCACTACCGAAAACGGCAAGAAGGTCGTCAAGGAATTAACTTTCGGCAACCCTGCGCCTGAAGGTGTCGTCCTGACCACCCTCGATTCGGCTGTGAACTGGATGCGCAAAAATTCCATTTGGCCGCTTACCTTTGGTTTGGCCTGCTGCGCCATCGAAATGATGTCCATGGGGGCGTCGCGCTTCGACATCGCTCGCTTCGGGGCTGAGGTATTCCGTCCGTCGCCACGCCAGTCTGACCTCATCATCATCGCCGGCCGCGTCTCCAACAAAATGGCGCCGGTCATCCGGCAGCTCTGGGAACAAATGCCAGAACCCAAGTGGGTGATTTCGATGGGAGCCTGCGCCACTTCCGGCGGCGTGTTTAACAACTATGCCCTGGTCCAGAGCGTGAACCAGGTAATTCCGGTGGATGTTTACGTTCCCGGCTGCCCACCCCGCCCGGAGCAGCTGATCTACGCCATCACCCTGCTGCAGGAAAAAATTCAGCAGGAACGCGGCTCGGTGCGACGTGCCTTGAATCTCACCTAGACTTCCAAGATTCGGGCTTTGAAATTACTGCGCTGTCATGAAGCTAATTGTGATTCTAGCTTCCTTCGCAATGGGTTTGCCGTTCAGGAGGTAAGGCGTGTAACGCCACTTGCGTACGGCGTCCATTGCAGCAGAAGCCAGCAGGGGATCCCCGCTTACCAGTTTCAATTCCTCAACCTGCCCGCTCGTTGTAACCTTTGCGTCGATCACGACGCTGCCCTGCACGTGCATGCGACGCGCCTCCGGGGGGTAGATCGGTTGCACCTTGTGCACCAGAACACCTCCGGTTACGCCCTGCGAGATCGCAACGCCAAGCTGGGGAAGAGTTGGTACCGTGGCAAGCGCCTTGTTCAAATCAGCCGGCTCTGCGCTCGAGGCCACAAGCTGGGGGATTTCATCGCTGTTAGGAACCGGATCGGATGTCAGCCCGCCATTTGCCGCCCGCGCCGGTCGCGATGGCCTTCGCACCGGACCTTTACCGCGGGTTCGTAAGGATGGACGCACGGTGTCGGCCGCTGCGGCTACTCCGGGCGTGGCACTGGCATCCTCTGGTAAAGCCGGAGGAGGGGAGCTGACGGCGGATCGGCTGGCCATAGACGCGACACTCGATCGGTACCACGCTCTCCAGCCGTAAACCGACAGCAGGACCACCGACAGCAGGGCTACAGCAGCGAAGAGTATGTAGCTTAATTTTCCGCGGAAACGCGACTCCTGCTGCACCGGGCCGAGTATTTCGCGCACCTCCGCCAGAGGTACCAGGGCAGGGGCGACGGAAGGAGACTCTTGAACCGGGGCTTCGACCAGTGCGGTTTCTGTGCTTGCGGCTGCGACCGTGTCCTCGAATTCAACCGGCGAGACTTCCGCGACCATGCCACGCGCCGAGGCTGCCTCGGCCAGTCCGGCCAGCCGCCCCAGAATTTCCATCTTCTCTTCGGTGAAGGCGTAGGATTCGGTGGAAAAGGCCTCCAGCACGCCGACCCGGCCGTGCTGTCCGCGCAGGGGCACCACCGCAATCGACTGCAATCCCAGTTGGCGGCAGACCTCGGCATCCACGTGAAAGTCCCGGCTGGCGTCATCGCAGCGCAAGATCACGCCGGTACGCAGGCACTCGCCTGAGATTCCCGAATCCACGTTGAGCTGGGCGCCGAGTTCCGGAGCAGTCTCGCCGCTCCTGCCGACACAGACGACCGCCCCGTCGCGAGGCATGGCCACAGCCGCTCCGGTCGCGCCCGTGAGCGAATGCGCGGCCACGGCGATAGCGCCCAGGATGTTGTCGGTGGGCTGGGTGTCGGATGCGATCATCTTCCGCAGCTTTACAAAGATCAGACCGGCGTTCGACTGGCGGATGGTTTCTTCGGAGACTTCCGTGCGATTTCGCACAGCCACCCGGGCTCCCGTGGATTCGGGAGGAGTCGGGGTAAAAGGGGGGAGAGGAGCCATCGTTACAACCTGTTGCGAGCCGACACCATAGCCGTTCCGCCTGCGGGACGACTACACAGGCCGAGTGTGCGGCAAACCCACCAGCTTGTCAACGAGAATGGAGGACGGGCGTCCCGCCCGCCTCGTTACAAGTCTGGATACAAGGGGCGAGACGCCGGTCCTCCGCTTCTTTTCTGGCTCGTGGTAAAACTCACTGATGAGAAAAAGCACCTACGCCGCCAGCGGACCCACGATCATCGCGCAGGCCCCCTGCCGTGCTGACCTGGCTGGAGGCACTATTGATTTGTGGCCGCTGTACCTATTCCATCCCGGCGCCCTGACGGTCAATTTTGCGGTCAACATTCTCACCACTTGCCGGATCACGCCGCTGAAAGGGAAACGCATTCATTTGCGCTCCGTCGACACCCGGCGCGAAGAGGAGTTCTCCAGCTTCGAGGACCTGCGCTCGAAGAACCGTTTTCGCCTCCCTCTGGGCGCCCGGCTGCTGCAGTTTTTTGCTCCCAAGGAAGGTCTCCTGATGGAGACGGACTCCGAGTCTCCGGCCGGGGCCGGCATTTCCGGATCGTCTGCGCTCATGATCGCCAGCACCGCCGCCCTGGCCCGTTTCACCGGGCGCAACTTCACGCTGGAGCAAATGCGGGTGATTGCCCAGAACGTAGAGGCCCAGATCATCCAGGTGCCTACTGGTTGCCAAGACTACTATCCCGCCCTCTACGGGGGAGCCAGTGCGATCCATCTCGATGCCGACGGCATCCACCGCGAGGCGGTGGCGGTTGCGCCGGAAGAAATCGAATCCCGCTTCGTTTTGGCTTACACGGGCGCGCCGCGAAAGTCCGGCATCAACAATTGGGAGGTCTTCAAGGCGCACATCAACGGCGACAAGCGGGTGTTCCGCAATTTCGAGCGCATCGTTGAGATTGCTCGCGGCATGCACCAGGCGCTGGCGGATTCGAGGTGGGATGAAGTTGCACGCCTGCTCCGCGAAGAGTGGAAGCTGCGGCGCAGCAACGCCCCGGGGATCACGACTCCGCTCATCGACAAGCTGATCAAGGCCGCGGCCCGGCATGGCGGACGCGCCGCCAAAGCCTGCGGGGCGGGCGGCGGGGGCTGCGTCATCTTCCTGGTCGAGCAAGGTGCAGCCAGTCGGGTCGCGACCGCCATCGGAGACAACGGGGGCCGAGTCCTGCCGCTGCAGGTTGCCCGCAATGGATTGCACGTTTGGTCTGCCTGAGACCACGTGGGGACAGCCGCCCTCGGCTGCCCGGCGGAGCGAAGCTCCGCAATTGCTCTCGCAGAAAGCTGTCGATCTGCGCTCGACCGGACAGCCGGGGGCGGCTGTCCCAACGTGTTTTTATTTTCTAACAAGGGTCTTGTTCCCACTCCGGACGGCGCTATAATCAGGGCATTCGCCGGCTCGGGGTGTCGTATGAACCCACGTTACGTTCTGTTGCCCATCGTGCTCTACTGTGTGGTCGGGGTCAGCGCCGACGATCAGAACCCCCCCCACATTTCCAAGCAAACCCGGATGGACCTGGTTCGCACTTTCAATGCCGAGCTGGTCTATATTCGCGCTCCTTTTCCCATGGGAAAGACAGGTCTGACCTTGAAGGACGGGAACCTGTCGCCAAGCGGGGATGAGCTGCAAAACAAGCTCGCCATGTGGGGACCAGCTGCCAAGCCGGGCGATCAGGCCCGCATCAGCTCGATATTGGTCAAGAACGACCGCATCCACTTCGAAATTAACGGCGGCCCGGTCAAGAGACAAAAGTGGTACCAGCACATCCAGGTTGGCACCGGCGGAGGCATGGCCCCGGTCGGCGGCAACGACGCCAGCGCCAATCCGCGTGGCTCCTACGTGGACCTGGTCTTCAACGGATATGTCCCCGATCTCAATCCGCAGGAGCTGAAAGATTTGCTCCGGCCCGTATTCGACTTCAACGCCAAATCGTCTGCGGAAGCCTACCTCGAAACTCTTCCGCCCAAGACCCGCGATGCGATCAAGGCGCACCAGATCCTGGTGGGCATGAACCGGGAGATGGTGATTGCGTCCAAAGGCCGTCCGCCCAAAAAAATCCGGGAGAAAGACGGCGAAACCGAATTCGAGGAGTGGATCTACGGTGAGCCGCCCCAGGATGTGGACTTTGTCCGCCTCGTCGGCGACGAGGTCGTTCGCCTCGAGAGCATGAAGGTGGATGGCGCGAAAATCATCCACACGGAGCGAGAGATCGATCTCCCGCCCACTGTAGCCAAGAGTTCGTCAGAGCCTGAAGTTCGTCCGCCCAACGCGCCCTCACTGCGCCGCCCCGGCGAAGAAATCGATACCGCCTCACCGGCCAGCGGAAGAGGTGTCACGCCCCGCCCCGGGCCCGACCCTCTGGGCCAGGACGGACCACCGACCCAGCCCCACTAGGCCAAATGTGGCCACCAGCGTCCTCGATCGTGCGAAAGCCATCACAGGCCACGGAAGGACAGCCGCCCTCGGCTGTCCAGTCGAGCGAGGCTCGACAGGTTCTTGCCCGTAATTAAGAGCGGAGCTTCGCTCCGCCGGACAGCCGAGGGCGGCTGTCCCCACGTGGTCCGTGCCACTGCAGCGCGAACGAGTCGCCCGCGACCACACTCTGCTGACTTGGCTCCCGCGCACCCGGCCTTTACACTGGAAGTGTGAAGATCGCGCTGGGACAAATCAATCCCACGGTTGGAGATTTCTCCGGCAACGCTGCCCGGATCGTCAACTTCGCGCAGCAGGCGCGGACGGCCGGCGCCGGCCTCATTCTCTTTCCCGAACTCTCCGTCTGTGGCTACCCGCCGCGGGACCTGGTCGAGCGCCCCTCGTTTGTCGCTCGCAATCGCGAGACGGCAGAACGGATTGCCAGCGAGACGCGCGGCATCGCCGTGATCTGCGGACTGGTCACCCCGGCTGAGGCCGAAACCGGCAAAGCGGTGATGAACTCCGCCGCGCTGCTCAAGGACGGCGCCATATCCTTTCTGCAGTCGAAGATGCTTCTGCCCACCTACGACGTCTTCGACGAGATGCGCAACTTCGCCCCCGCGCGAAGCCAGGCGCTGTTTTCCTTTGGTGGCAAAGCAAATGGCCCTCACCATTTGCGAGGATGCGTGGAACGACAAGCATTTCTGGAACAAACGTCTGTACACCGTCGATCCCGTCGAGTCGCTGGTTCAGGCCGGCGGCAACTTCGTGCTCAACATTTCTGCTTCGCCCTTCTGGATGGGCAAGCGCGAGTTGCGCCGCGAGATGCTGGCCACCATCGCCCGTCACGATAAGGTACCGGTGGTCATGGTCAACCAGGTCGGCGGCAATGACAGCCTGATTTTTGACGGCTCCAGTCTCGTGTTGAATGACGCTGGTGAAGTCATCGCGCAGGGCAAATCGTTCGAAGAAGACCTGATCTACTTCGACTCCGACCACCTGACCGGCGAAATGCACCTGCAGATTCAAGGAGAAGAAGCCAGCGCGTACGCCGCCCTGGTACTGGGCACACGCGACTACGTGCGAAAGTGCGGATTCCAGCGCGTGATCATCGGATTAAGTGGCGGCATCGATTCAGCCCTCACCGCGTGCATCGCCAGCGACGCCGTGGGCCCGGAAAACGTGATCGGCGTCGGCATGCCAGGTCCTTATTCCTCCTCCGGTTCGATCGACGACGCCCGGGCTCTGGCCGGCAATCTCGGCATTCGCTTTGAGTTGCTCTGCATCACCGACATCTTCGAGAGTTACCGGAAGACTTTGCAAAAGGTTTTTGCCGGCTGCAAGGAAGACACGACCGAAGAAAACATACAGGCCAGAACCCGCGGCGCTTTGCTGATGGCAATTTCCAACAAGTTCGGGGCCATTGTTCTCAGTACAGGTAATAAGAGCGAACTGGGAGTGGGATATTGCACCCTGTACGGCGACATGGTCGGTGGTCTGGCCGTGATCTCGGACGTGCCCAAGACGCTGGTCTATCGCCTGAGCCATTACGTGAATTCCCGCCAGGCGGTGATCCCGCAAGCCACCTTGGAGAAACCGCCTTCTGCTGAATTGCGTCCCGATCAAAAGGACATTGATTCGCTGCCGCCCTACGACATCCTGGACACCATACTCGAAGAGTATGTCGAAGACCTGCACACTGCGGAGCAGATCGCCGGCGATCACAACTATGATCCCGCGCTGGTGCGTAAAGTCATTCGCATGGTGGACGGCGCCGAGTACAAACGCCAGCAGGCCGCGCCGGGACTCAAGATTTCGCTCAAGGCCTTTGGCTCCGGCCGCCGCTTTCCCATCGCCGCCAAAACGAGCGGATAACGACGGTCTTGACTGGTTTTAGAAATTCAGGCTTTCGAAAGGAACTCATGCGTCGTTTGTTGCTGTGTTGCTCCCTGGCGTGGTTGCTGGTTTCGTTTGCCGTTGCCCAAAAGTCTGCCGCCAAATCGAAAGACGCGCCTCCCCCGGTCCCTACCTTCAGCACCCGGCTGCCCTCGGAAGAAACCGTGAACGGGTTCATGAAACAGATGTTCGGCTATGATCCGTCGGTATCGTGGAAGATTGCAGCCATCCGTCCTTCGCCGGCTCAAGGTCTCACCGAAGTGGTGGTTGTCATCAGCAACCCTCAGGGCCAGCAGAACAGCCGCCTCTACGTCACAGCCGACGGCCAGCACGCTGTGATCGGCGACATAATCCCCTTCGGAGATCATCCCTTCGTCCCCGCACAAGAAGCGCTCACCAAGGGGATGAACGGTCCGTCCCGCGGCCCGGCCGACGCTCCGGTGACGGTGGTTGAGTTCAGCGACTTGCAATGCCCGCATTGCAAAGAGGCCCAACCCACCATTGATAAGCTGATGTCGGAAGAGAAAAACGTCCGCCTGGTATTCCAGAACTACCCGCTGCCCGCGCACGACTGGGCCGCCAAAGCTGCCTACTACGGCGACTGCATCGGACGCACTTCGCCCGACGCGTTCTGGAAGTATGTGGCCAGCGTCTACGGCGCCCAAAAAGACATCACTGCCAGCAACGCCGACGAAAAACTGACCGCCCTAGCCGTACAGGCTGGCGTTAAGGGCCCCGATACCGCAGCCTGCGCCGCCAAACCCGAAACCGCGACCCGGGTGCAGCAATCCGTCGCGTTAGGTGCGGCGCTCGAAGTCACGGGCACGCCCACACTTTTTGTGAACGGAAGGAAGATCAGCAACGTGACTGGATTGCCTTACGAGATACTGAAAGGTCTGACCGAGTTTGCAGCGCGAGAGGGAAATTAAGAGTGAGCTTGTCATCCTGAGGAAGCCGCTCCTTCGTTTACGAAGGAGCGGCGCCCGAAGGACCCATGCATTTTCGCTGTAAGCACAAATGCGTAGGTCCTTCGTTCCACGACTGCTTCGCTGCGCGAAGCAGTCCCTCCGCTCAGGATGACATCCACTGTCTCTGCTCCTGTTACGCTTACTTCTGCATCCAGATTTCCGCGTTTTCCTTCTGCTCGTGGCTCACGACCCGCGGCGTGATCAGGATCAGCAGTTCATCTTCATCATTTTCTTTGCTGTTGCTGGTCATCACCTGGTTCAGACCCGGCACCGATCCCAGTCCTGGAATCCCGTTCAGACTGCGCTGCTCGGTGCGCGAAACCGCTCCGGCTACCACCGCCGGCTCCCCGTTCTTCAGGCTGATGCTGCCTTTGTACTCTCGGTTCGAAATCACCGGCACGCCGTTGAACGATTGCGACTGCAAAGCGCGAAACTGTAATTCCAGATCCAGGCTGACATCAGAATTTCCGTTCACCAACGGCTTGGCCTTGATGGCCAACCCAACGTCTTCATAGTTGAACGAAGGAAATGGAGTTTGAAACGAGTTGTTCTGAATGACGGACGCAATCGCTGGCGTGTTAAAGACGGGCGCGAAGCTGGCATTCAGAATCGGAACCCGCGTGCCTACGCGGAATGTCCCTTCGCTGCCTTGGGCGACTCGCAGCGTGGCATGCTCCAGGGTTTTTACGTTGCTCTCGTTCAGCGACAGTTGCGCGCTCGCCGTTCCCAGGCTTAACCCGCTGAGAGTCAGCCCGCCGCCGAATGTGGCCAGGGGGTTGCTGAAGATAGAGCTCTGTTGTCCTGAGAGTTGCGCCAGAAGTCCGGAAAGGGCCTGCGAGCCGGCCTGGTTGATGCCGCCGCTGGAGATGAGCTGATTGATCAGGTCCTGGATGTTTTGTCCCGCCAGCGCCGCCAGCGCGCCCGCCGGAATGTTGAACAACTGGAAGTTGCTGGGTATATGGACTCCCATGTTGCGGGTAAGGGTGTTGGTAATCTCGTAGACATGCACGTCGAGCATGACCTGGGGGCGCGCGTCCCCCAGCCGCGCGAGAAGCCGGGTCCCGGCATCCAGAACATTGCGCTGTGCCCGCACCACGATCGTACTGGTGGCCGGCTGCGGCGTTACCAGCCGGATTTCAAAAAGATTCCGCAACACGTTGGCGATGTCATTCAGTTCCTGCGCCGAGCTCAGGCCGGGCAAATAGAAGGTGCGCAATCCCATGCGATCAAACTGCCGGTGATTTTGCGCCGATTCCGCTGCCAGCAGAATCTGCTTGCTGTCGAGCGGCGTCCAGAAGGTGTGGGTCATCTGGCACGCCACGGCCATGGCGGTGTAAAAGTCAGCGCCGCCCATGTCGAAACGAACCGGGCGCGTGACCACGGAGTCGTCAAAGCTGGCAGTCACGCCGAACGCCGCCGCGATCTGGGTAAGCAGTCCGCGGCCATCGCCGCGATAGTGAAAATCAGCCTTGGCCGCGCTCGGCGCCACCCGAAGCTCATCCGCTTCCGCCACCACCTGCGGCGCGGCAACATTTTTCGGGGCCCATTCCCCCAGCGCGTCGGTCAAACGCTGCTGGGCAAATTCATTCTGCGGATCCAGATGCAGCGCGCTGCGGAACTCCGCCAGCGCCTCGATCTGGCGGCCGTCGCGCATTTCCGCATTACCCCGAGTCAGGTGATCGAATACCAGTTGCTGCCGGGTCATTTCCCGCGCCGTCACATATTCGACATCTTTGGGAGCCAACCGCGCTGCCGTTTCGAACGACTCGAAGGCTTCCTCCTGCCGCTTTTCCCGCTGCAGCCTCAACCCCTTGGCAAACGCTTCGCCGGCTTCTTTTATTTCCTTCTTGGATGGACTGCAGGAGGCTGTGCCAGGAGAACCTTCAGCACAAGGTAAGAGCGGTGCAGCTGGATGGCTGGTCGCTGGCAGAGGCGGCCAATCCCAATGTCAGCAGGATCAAGGTCAGCCGAATGAAGTTTCCCCAGCGCACGTCCCGATTGTAACTGGGAAGAAGAGGCCAGACCGAGGGTTTTGCGGCGGGCAGTGTACCTTCGTGTATTCGCCCGCAAATGTGGGCCCGAGCGCCCCGCTCGTGCGGGATCTGCGCAGGGGCAGAAGAACGTGCTGCTCGCCGCATCCGTCAAGGTGAGATCTGCTTTCGGTACTTCCACGGAACGATTCCCGATGGTTGCCAAGCATCAGGCACTACCAAAGCCCAGGTAGTGCATCAGTTTCAATTTCCACAGGCTCGCTTTAGCATCCGCAATTGTGGCATCATGATTGCCGTGCCACAAGACAAACCAACATCCGAACAACTTCGCCTAGAAGCCGAGAGGCTGCGAGCTACAGCAGCCGAATTGATAAAGCACGCAGCGACCCTCATGGCAAAGTCAGTCCAGTTGGAGAAAGAAATATCACGCCTAAACCGGGACAATTCCAAGCAAAGCAGGGCGTCATGACAATCGGCAAAGGCAAACGCCCTCGCGATCCGAACCAGCTTGCCAAGTGGATTGTAGATCGTTCAACTGACGAGACGCCGGAGCCGGAAATCGCCTTGAATCCTGCGGCCAGTACCAGCTCCACAATTCCGCCTCACATCTCTGAGTACATGGCCGCCATGGGCCGCAAGGGTGGCCAGATCGGCGGGAAACGTCGGCTCAAGACCATGACCAAGGAACAACGGACAAAAGTCGCAACCAAGGCGGCCAAAGCGAGATGGAAGAAAAGGGTCTAGCAGTTTGCGAGAAGAGCTAAGAACGCTTCCCGAGTGATGCCCGCCGTGCGGATCAGAGTTGTGATGATGTCTGTTGTTGCAACCAGAAAATGTCGTATTAACTGCAACGAGACTTTGTCACCCCTCGTCGATTAAGTAACGGCCGCTAAAGCGGGGCGGCCGGAGAGGTTGTAGATGCGCGGTGTTTTTCTTTTCTGCGCCGAAGTCAGGATCTGGGGACGGCGCTCAGCGTGTTCTTCCAGCGGCAGGGGCAGCGCCAGCAGCCGGGTATCTCCGCGATAGGCGTGGAGCCTGCCGTCGAGGTGATGCGCGAGTTCGACGGTTTCTCCGGCGTAACCGCGATGGCCGGGGAGAGGCGGCAGGGCGATAGATCGGGCGCCCAGAGTGATGGTGTGATCGGCGGCGACGACGCGTTGATAGTGCAAGCTGAGGCAGCGGGAGAGATCGAAGCGGCGCGGCAGGCAGCGGAAGTCGCGGACCGATTGGGCGGCGGGACGGGCGAAGCGTTGGTTGTAGTCGGCGCAGAAGCGGGCGAGCACGGCGTTGGCCTGGGACAAAGAGGCGGCGCGGGCGAGGCGAAGTTCGCTGACCAGGCGGTCCTGACCAGTGCGCCAGGCACGCTCGATACGACCTTTGGCTTGGGGAGAGTAGGCGGGGATTTGCTCGATGCCGAGTTCCTCGAGCGCACGGCCAAGCTGGGTAGGAGCTTGTTTTCCGGCGAGTTGTTCGGCGCGGGTCCAGTGCGGATCGTTACGCTGGAAGATGCTGTGACGGTCGCGATAGAGGCTGAGCGGAACGCCGTGGGGGGTGATCATGGCATCGAGGGCGCGGAGATAGCCGCCGGTATTTTCGGGTTCGAGTTGGAAGTGAGCGGCCAGGATCTGGCTGGTGGCGTCGTCCTGAAAGCCGATGAGGGTGAGCGTGGGGCCACGGCCTTCGAGCCAGTCATGACGGCTGGCATCGGTGAGCGCCATCATGCCGAAACGCGGGCGGGGCGGGCGGCGCGAGCGATATTGGCGCGGCCGGCGCTTCTGCGGAGA
The DNA here is from genome assembly GCA_963813645.1 of Terriglobia bacterium. Classification (GTDB taxonomy): domain Bacteria; phylum Acidobacteriota; class Terriglobia; order Terriglobales; family Acidobacteriaceae; genus JAIQFF01. The sequence goes on along the minus strand of CAWEZS010000012.1, from coordinate 167,685 downwards.
GGCTAGTTTGGCGGCACGCAGGATGCGGCGCACGGTCTCGCGGCTGACCGCGAGGTTGTGTTCGGCGCGAAGTTTTTCGGCCAGATGGGAATCGTTGAAGCCCTGGTACTTGCCCCGGGCCAAGGTCAAGATCAACGGCTTCTGGGGAACAGACAAAGCCCAAGGCATGGAGCGTCCGCGATTGCCGTGCTGCACCCAGCCGATGGAGTCGGGCCGATAGCGACGCTTCAGCCGCTGCACCTGTCGTTCGCTCAGCTGCAGCAGACGGGAGGCTTCGCGTACGCTCAGCCTCCCGTCCGCTGCATTCTCAATCACTTTCACCCGTTGGAACTCTTTCTGACTCATCGTCACCATCCCTGTAGGGTGACAAAGTCTCGTTGCACTTAGGGGGTGACATTATCTTGGAGCATCTACAGAGTTGTGATGATGTCTCGCCCAACCTCGTCGTATTTGGGTATGATGAGAGGTCGGGCGACACCAGGCTTTTCCATCTTTACGTGGCTGCCTTTTTGTCCTGCGTGTTTGTATCCGAGTTGTTCAAAGACACAGACCAGCTTGTGCCAAGGGACCGGCGTTAGGCGGGACATCCAGCGGCTTTCTCAAAGCCGAAAGGAACTGGAACTGGAAACTGAAATCCACCGCGAGGAAGTGGGCTGGATTTTCCGTTTTGCGGCACCGCATGGCCAGCCACTACATGCCAGCCAAGTTCGCGGAGCGCCTGTTCAAAAGTTCCCCTCTCGAAGCAACTCACTACGAATAGTTCAGACGCTTCTGCAAGATTCTTCTTCGCTTCGTTCTCAGTACTTCCCTGCGTAGTAATGTCCAGCGGAGGGCAATGGGCGATATACCAGCCATCTTGTTTAGTAATGATTCCGAACAGTTGGAAATTGGCTTTCAACAACACTTTCATTGCGCGGCACCTTGGGAGGGAGGTTCTGCGTCGCCTAGACTGTATAGGCCTCATAGATGCATTGTCAACGATTTGCGTTGACACGATTTGCGATGCATGCGTATGTGACGAGTGAACACCCATAAATATCTTTTGGAATACCTGTTTCACCATTTTAACCCCCTTTTCTTATTGACATGCTAAAGCGGCTATAGTATAACAGTCAATATGAATCGCTTAGACATTGCACCCAAGCCAGAGTGATTAGCTGCTTGGTGGAAGGCTGCTCGATCCGCGCTACCGTTCGCATGACTGGGGTTGCGCTAAACACGATTGCGAAGCTGCTGGCTGACATTGGCCGCGCCTGCGATGACTACCATGATGCCAACGTTCGCAATCTCAAAGTGCGCCGCTTGCAGTGCGATGAGATTTGGTGCTTCATCGGGGCCAAGGCCAAGAATACCCGCATCGAAAAGAAGGCCAAGTTTGGATGGGGCGACATCTGGACGTGGGTAGGAATTGATGCCGACACGAAGCTGGTCGTTTCATACATGGTGGGCAACCGTGATGCCGGTTGGGCCGAAGAGTTTATGAAAGATTGTGCAAGCCGCATCCGCAACCGCGTACAGATCACAACGGATGGCTTCAAGGTTTATCTGCAAGCCGTAGAGAACGCATTCGGCGCGGATATTGATTACGCGATGTTACAGAAAATCTACGGCGCAGTGAATGACGGTGAAGCGCGGTATTCGCCCGCGAAGTGCATCGGCTGCGACATGAAAGCGCCCGCCTTGGAAAGTTAATTCTTTTGGCGTATAAAAGTTAGTTGCGACAGCACGCGCCATTTTCCTTCCCCGTGCAGCCTCAACGCAGCTTCAAAATCTCGAGCGAGGGAACATGTCCAGCCTGACCGCCGCGCACGCCCCTAAGGGCCTGGAAGGAATAGTCGCCACAAATTCCAGCATCTGCTTTATTGACGGAGACCAGGGGATCCTCGCCTATCGCGGCATCGACATTCACGAACTTGCCGACCATTCTAACTTTGAAGAGATCTGCTACCTGTTGTGGTACGGCAAGCTGCCGACGCAGAATCAGCTGAAGGATTTCCGCCGCCAGCTGGCGGCTGAGCGCAAGCTGGACCCCGCTATCATCGACCTGCTGCGCACAGCTCCCAAACAAACTCAGCCCATGGACGTGCTGCGCACCGCCGTTTCGGCGCTTTCTTTTTACGATCCCGAGGACAAGCAGAACGACCACGACGCCAACCTGCATAAAGCTTTCCGCCTGACCTCGCAGATCGCAATGATCGTGGCGGCCTACGATCGCGTGCGCAAAGGGAAGAAGCTAGTCGAGCCCGACCCGTCGCTTTCGCACGCTGCCAATTTTCTGCTGCTGCTGAATGGCACCAAGCCCTCAGAGACCGCCGAGCGCGCTCTCGATATCGCCCTCATCCTGCACGCCGACCACGAACTCAACGCGTCTACCTTCGCTGCCCGGGTGGTGGCGGCCACGCTTTCCGATATGCATTCCGCCGTGACCGCGGCGATTGGCGCCCTGAAAGGGCCTCTGCATGGCGGCGCCAACGAGGCCGTGTTTCATATTCTTCAGGCCATAGACAAGGCCGGAGTCGATCCGGTTGCTCACATCAAGGGCATGCTGGCGCAGAAAAAGAAAGTTCCCGGCTTCGGGCATCGCGTCTACCACACCGAGGATCCGCGGGCCACGCACCTGCGCAAGATGTCGAGCGATCTAGGGAAGAGCAGCGGCCAGAGCAAGTGGTTCGAGATGTCGCACAAGATCGAAGAGTTTGTGAAGGCCGAGAAGAAGCTCAATGCCAACGTGGACTTTTACTCCGCTTCCACTTACCACACGCTGGGGATTGACGTAGACCTGTTCACACCGGTATTTGCCGTGTCCCGAATCAGCGGCTGGGCAGCCCATGTGATCGAGCAACTCGACGACAACCGCCTGATCCGCCCCCGCGCGGATTACGTTGGACCGGCTTATCCGCAGCAATATGTGCCAGTTGGAGAGCGTTAGAGAGAATGTAGGCGCGAGCGCCCTGCTCGTGCTCCGCTAGCACGGACCCTTGCCGTGCCGGTGTTCACGCCGGAAAGCGTAAGATATCGAAGTAGCCATGCGCCGCGTCTACCTCGACAATAACGCCACCACACCCGTGCTGCCCGCGGTCTTTGAGGCCATGCGGCCCTATTTCACGGAGCACTTTGGGAACGCGTCGTCCATCCACCATCACGGGCAGGAGACGCGGGCAGCGGTGGAGCACGCCCGCCAGTCAGTGGCCGCGCTCCTGGGATGCCGTCCTTCGGAGATCGTCTTCACCAGCGGCGGAACCGAAGCCGATAACCTGGCAATCTTCGGAACTATCAAGCCCGGGCAACATGTCATCAGCACAACCATCGAACACCATGCGGTGCTCAACTCGTGCAAGCACCTGGAAGCATCCGGTTGTGAAGTCACCTATGTTCCGGTCGAAAGCCGGGGCCAGGTTGATCCCGACCACGTGCGCCGGGCGCTGCGGCCGAATACAGGACTCATCACCATCATGATGGCCAACAATGAGACCGGCGTGCTGCAGCCGGTCGAAGAGCTCGGCAAAGTCGCCGCTGAAGCCGACGTCTACTTCCACACCGATGCAGTGCAGGCGGCGGGCAAGGTTGTGATCGACGTAAAGCGTATCGGCTGCGATCTGCTTTCGATTTCCGGGCACAAGATGAATGCTCCCCAGGGCGTGGGAGCGCTGTACGTGCGCAAGGGAACGAGTCTGCGCCCGATGGTCCACGGCGGAAGCCACGAGCGCTCGCGCCGCGCGGGCACCGAGAACGTCCCCGCCATCGTTGCGCTGGGCAAGGCCGCGGAACTGGCTCGTGAGGCCATTTCGCGGGGCGATATCGAGGCGATGTCGCACCTGCGAGATCGCCTGGAGCAATCTATCCTCCGCGATGTCGAAGCCGCCGGAGTGAATAGTCTGGGAGCTCCGCGGGTGCCGAACACCAGCAGCATCTACTTCGATTGCACCGAAGGTGAAGCTCTCGTGATTGCCCTCGACCTGAAGGGATTGGCGGTCTCGACCGGAGCTGCATGTTCGTCGGGCGCGATTGAACCCTCGCATGTCCTGACCGCGATGGGGGTGTCGCCGGAGCGGGCGCGAGGCAGCCTACGCTTCAGCCTGGGAAAGCAAAACACGGAGGAAGACGTTGAATTTGCCCTCAGCTTGATTCCGCAGACGGTAGCCAGGCTGCGAGAGCTGTCTCCCATATACAATAAAAAAGAAGCTGTTAGCTCTTAGCCTTTGGCTCTTGGCTTAAGGCTAAAAGCCAAGAGCTAAAGGCTGATTTGCATGCTCGCACCCAGAACCATCGCCGTCGCCATGTCGGGAGGAGTCGACTCTTCGACCGTTGCGGCCATGCTCCGTGCCGAAGGTCACAACGTCGTCGGCCTGACCATGCAGCTCTGGAACCAGCGCCGCCTCGCCGGGCACGAGGGCATGCCTGAGGCGGTGCAGGGACGCTGCTGCTCCCTCGACGACGTGTACGACGCCCGCCGCGTCGCCGAGACCATCGGGATCCCATATTACGTGGTCAATCACGAGGAACGCTTCGAGCGTGACGTGGTGCGGCCGTTTGTCGAGCAGTACCTTTCGGGACGTACGCCGATCCCTTGTAGTTTGTGCAACAATCACTTGAAGTTTGACCAATTACTCATTGTGGCTCAGCAGATTGGCGCTGACGCGCTTGCAACCGGCCACTACGCTCGCGTCGAGTTTGACGACCAGCTCGGCCGCTGGCTGCTCAAGCGCCCCGCCGACCGCTCCAAGGATCAGACCTACTTCCTGTTTGGGTTGACCCAGGCTCAGCTCAGCCGCACTCTGTTTCCGCTGGGCGGAATGATGAAGCCTGAGGTCCGTCGAGCTGGCCGAGCAGCACGGACTGGCGCTGGCCCAGAAGCCGGACTCGCAGGAAATCTGCTTTGTTCCCGGCGGCGACTACAAGAAGTTTCTGGACGCGTACCTGGCTGAGCAGGGCGAGGCCCTGCCCGATACCGCCGGCGAATTGGTCACGGCGGACGGCGAGGTCGTGGGCGAGCACGGTGGCATTCACAACTTCACCGTGGGCCAGCGCAAGGGCCTTGGAGTGGCGACAGGTTCGCCGCTCTACGTAATACAGATCAAGGGAGACGCTCGCCAAGTAGTCGTCGGCAATCAGGAGGAACTCTACTCCAGCACCCTTCGGGTGCACCGAACCAATCTTATTTCGGTCGAGGAGTTGCACGAGCCCATGCGAGTCAAGGTAAAGATTCGCCATCGCCATGAGGGCGCGGCCGCCCTGATTGAAAAGTCTGGAGACGACGAGATTCTGGTCTCATTCGACCAGCCGCAGCGAGCCGTCACGCCCGGCCAGGCAGCCGTATTCTACGCTGACGATGTAGTGGTCGGCGGAGGCTGGATCGCCTAAGACTGAGAACAGAGAACTCGTGACTGAAAACTGCTTTGAACGGGAAGCTCGAAGTGTCGACTGATGGTGTCTAAGAACCAGTTTGCAGTTTTTGGTTCTCAGTTCTCAGTAGAGCCGCAGTCCTAGATGAACATCTCATCCTGAGGCACGGAAACGTCGTGCCGTCGCCGCCGCTCACCACCCAGCAGGAATTCCAGACCCGCAGTCAGACCCTGGATGATGCCAGAGAGCTGGCGAACCGGCGAAATGACGGTACGGTGGACGGCGTCACTGGTCTCTTCAATCCGATCCATCGTGCGGTTGAGCAACTCGTCCGCGCGAATCACCTGTAACCGGGTGCGATCCACGATGTCTGTGACGGTGGCATCCATGCGCTCGATCTGGCCGCGAACCACGGTCGTGGTTTCGCTGACGTTGCTGGCGATCGTATCGATCTTGGGCCGCCATTCCACCAGCATGGATTGTGCGGTGTCAACCGTGGGCATGACTTTGGTTTTCACTTCGGTGGCGAGAGCTTCCATGCGGGAAGTGCTCTTTTTCACGGCCACAAAAAGCGCCACCAAGATGCCCGCCTGGATGACGACTGCCGCCGCCGTTACACCGACAAAAATCGGTAAATAGTCCATAGAATTTTCCGCGTTACCGCGCCGCCCGATCCAGCGCTGCGGAGAGGCGCGATATTACAGGTTCTTCGATGCGCCACCATCGGCTGCGGTGGCCTCGTGATAGGCCTGACGCCCGGCTTCATAAGCAGACTTGAACTGCTCTTTCTGCTGCTTGGCCACTTCGCGTCCCTTGTCCACCAGGTCGGAAGCCTGCTCACGGGCTTTGCGGGCGCGCTCGGAGACAAACTCGCGGCCCTCTCCCGCCTTGGAACGCAGGGTCTCGCGCATCTCGCTGCCGGAACGGGGCGCATACAACACACCCACCGCCGCGCCTACACCCAATCCAGCGAGAAACCAAAGGAAACTATTGTTATCGTCTGACATGGATCAAACCTCCAGCAACAAGTACCAACTCAGTAGATCGTAGCACCCGCTGTTGGGAAACACAATTCGCCCTGCCTCCCACTTGTCGCCAGTGCGCCGAAGCGAGACAATGTTCCCGCAGCAGCAAGGAGGACGCCCCTTGAAGTACCGGCAACACGGTTACCAGGATCGCGGAGAAGAAACCCGGAAGAAGGAATCGACCGAGAGGCCCGTGAAGAAAGATACCTTTGGTCCGCGTCCGATCCAGATGCCGGGCACGCGCTCCGTCTCTCGTTGCTCGCAGTGCGGTTCTCTCTTGCAGTCGCTCAGCGATCCTGTCGGGCAATGTCCCAAGTGCGGCTTCGAACTGCACTCCTGCAAGCAGTGCACCTACTTTGATCCCTCGAGCCGGTTCGAGTGCACTCAACCCATCCCGGAGCGAATCCCGCGCAAGGACCAACGCAACGACTGCTCGTTCTACTCAATTCGTGTGATGGTGGAGAAGGAGACCTCGACACCCGCTGCCCTGCGTCCCAACGACGCTCGCCAGGCCTTCGAAAATCTGTTCAAAAAGTAATGAGGCGGTGTGGGCCGAGTGCCCGCCCCACACCGGCTCTTTAAACTACAGATTGTTTCTCGTCCACTCGTCAATCTGAGATAGCGCCTGTTTTAGATTTTCCAGCGAATTGGCCACGCTAAAGCGCAAATAACCTTCCCCAAACTCCCCGAAAGAAGATCCCGAAAGACAAGCCACCCCAGCCTGCTCCAGCAATGCCTCCGACAGCTTTTTCGAAGCCCAACCAGTTTTTGTGATGTTGGGGAAGGCGTAGAAAGCCCCTTTTGGCATCCGGCACGAAAAGCCCTTGATTCGGTTCAACCCGGCCACAAAGGTGTCGCGCCGCCGCCGGAACTCCGCCCGCATCCGGTCCACCGACATCTGATCTCCGCGGACGGCTTCGATGCCTGCGATTTGGGTGAAGCTCGCGGTGCAGGAATTGGAATTCGTCATCAGGCGCCCGATGTGGTTTGCCAGGTCCGCGCGCATGACTCCATAACCCAGGCGCCACCCCGTCATGGCGTAAGTTTTGGAAAAACCATCGAGCAGAATCGTGCGTTCCTGAAAACCCGGCACCGACATGATCGAATGATGCTCGCCCTCGAATACCAGCCGGCTGTAAATCTCGTCCGACAGCACCATGATATTGCGATCACCAATGGCCTCAGCAATGTCGCGAATCTCCTGTTGGCTGAGCACTCCGCCTGTAGGATTCTGCGGCGAATTCAAAATGATGAGCCGCGTGTGATCGCTGATCAATGAAGCCAGTTCGTTAACATCAAAACTAAAATCTTTCTCTTCCCGCAGCCGGATGGGCACAGCCCGCGCCCCGACATAGTCAATCATCGACTCGTAGATAGGGAAGCCAGGGTTGGGGAATATGACTTCGTCTCCGGTGTCGGCCAAAGCGAGCAGAGCGTAAAAAATAATTGGCTTGCCGCCGGGGACTACCACCACCTCGTCGCTCGTGACTCTTACTCCCCGGGAACGGCTGACGTCCTCGGCGATGGCCTGTCGTAACTCCAGCAGCCCGGCCGAGGGTCCGTAGTGGGTCCAACCCTTGCGCAAGGCATCGATTCCAGCTTCCACCACGTTGGCCGGCGTGTCGAAATCGGGCTCGCCAATTTCCAGATGAATTATTTTTTTACCCTGACGCTCCAGGGTGCGCGCCTTGTTCAGGACTTCAAAGGCGGTCTCGGTGCCGAGACGCGACATGCGCTCAGCCAGTCGAAGCTCGTGCTGTGTGGCTTTGGTCATGGGGGCAAAACAAGGCATTATACCGCGCTGGGTCAGTGTAGGCGCGAGCGCCCCGCTCGTGCTGCGGTGCCACAGACCTCGCGCTTTGCTGAATTCATTCCCGCTGCCGCACGAGCGTGACGCTCGCGCCTACATCGAACTCTCCGGGTATCATGGTCGCGGCATGTTCTCCAAGCGCACCGACTGGAAGCTCACCCCTAATCGCTTTACCGAAGCCCAACGCGAGCTGCACGCCGCCGGCAGGGAAGTACTTGACCTGACCGTCTCAAATCCCACACGGGCGGGCCTGCCATACGACGCCGAGGCCATTCTCCAGGCGCTCTCCAATCGGGAGGCGACGGACTACGATCCTCAGCCCAAGGGCTTGGCCAGCGCTCGTGAAGCAGTCGCCGCTTACTATCGCGAGCAACACGGCGAATCCGAGATCGATCCGGAAGCGCTCATACTCACTACCAGCACCAGCGAGGGCTACTCTTACGTTTTTCGATTGTTATGCAATCCCGCTGACGAGGTGCTGGTTCCCAAGCCGAGTTATCCCTTGTTCGAGTTTCTCGCCGACCTGCAGGATGTGAACCTGACGCCCTACCCGCTGCTCTACGATCACGGCTGGCAGATTGATTTCCTATCGCTGTCCCGCGCCGTGAGCCCGCATACACGTGGGGTGGTGGTGGTGCATCCCAATAATCCTACCGGCTCCTATGTAAGCCCCGACGAACGAACCCAGTTGAATTCGTTCTGCCGCGAGCATGGCCTCGCGCTGATCGTGGACGAGGTATTTCTGGACTATCCGCACGATGGCATCCGGCGTCCGAGCTTCGTGCGCAACCCGGACGTTCTCACTTTCACCCTCAGCGGCGTTTCGAAAGTCTCTGGTTTGCCGCAGATGAAGCTGGCCTGGGTCGCCGTCAGCGGCCCGGCGGAAGTGGTGAGTACCGCGGTGGCCCGCCTCGAAGTGATTGCCGATACCTACTTGTCGATGAGTGCTCCCATCCAACTGGCTGCGGCGACTCTATTGGGCCAAAGGAAGAGTATCCAGCCCTCAGTCCTGGAACGCGTGCGAATGAATCTGGTCGAGCTCGACAGTCAACTGGCCGAGCAGAAGGCGTCCCAGCGTTTGCAGGTTGAAGGGGGATGGTACGCCGTGTTGCGCGTGCCCGTAACCCGAACCGACGAGGATCTCGCGATTGATTTGCTGCGCCGCGCTTCGGTGCTGGTGCACCCCGGCCACTTCTACGATTTTCCCAATGACGGGTATCTTGTCCTCAGCCTGCTGACACCGCCCGCCGAATTTCGCGAAGGTACCAGGCGAATATTTGAGCTTTTGAACGGCGCTCAGTGACGGCCAGCTTTCAATTTTGACAAAACAGTTCTCGGATCGCAGTTCATAGTTTGCGGTCGCGAGTGTCGGTAATGATTTCGGTTTGCTGAGTTCTCGGGGCCAATGGGACAATAGCTGCATGCACAAATTTTTCGTTTCGATGGTAAACATATTGGCGGCTGGGATATTGCTGGGGAGTTCATACTCCCACGGCCAGCAGACTCCAGCAGCAAAACCTCCAGCAGCTCCGGCAGCCAAGACCCGGCGAGCAGTCCCCGCCGCCAAAACCCCAGCCCCCCTGGTGCTGACAACGCAGAAAGACAAGTTCAGCTATGCCCTGGGAATGAACCTGGGAGCGAGCTTTAAGAAGCAATCCGTCCCGGTGGACCCGAACATTCTGGCGCGCGGAATAAAAGATGCGCTGGCTGGCGGCAAGACCGCGCTGACTGAAGAACAGGCGCGGGCCACTCTCATGGAAGTCCAGACCGAAGTGCGCAAGAAACAACAAGAGGAGATGCAGGCAGCCGGCGAGGCAAGCAAGAAAGAAGGTACTGCGTTTCTCGACGCCAACAAAAGTAAAAATGGCGTCGTCACCCTGCCCAGCGGGCTGCAATACAAGATTCTGACCCAGGGCACCGGACCGAAGCCGACTGCCAGCGACTCGGTTGTCTGCAACTACCGGGGCACGCTGATCAACGGTACGGAATTTGACAGCTCCTACAAACGAGGCGAACCGGCAACCTTTCCGGTAAACGGAGTGATCAAGGGATGGACCGAGGCCCTGCAACTCATGCCCGTCGGATCAAAGTGGCAACTGTTCGTTCCCTCGGACCTGGCCTATGGCGAACGCTCCCCCGCCCCTGAAATTGGCCCGAACTCCACTTTGATCTTTGAAGTGGAACTGCTCTCCATCCAAAACAAGGGCGCCGATCAAGCTCCTCCAGCGCCAGACAAAAAATAACCGCAAGGTAGCCGCGCGAGCGGCGCAAGAATGGAGCCCGGGGCGCAAGCCCCGGCTGTACAGTTGCGGGAAGCAAGAAAGCCCCAACGGGGCGAAAGGAAGGTCTCTAGTTTTTCACCAGAAACGGATTGCTCTCGCGCTCTTCCCCAATCGTGGTGAGCGGGCCGTGACCCGGCACAACCAGGGTTTCATCGGGCAGCGTCATCACCTTCTCATGCAGCGAGTTGATGATCTTCCGCATGGATCCACCCGGCAGATCGGTGCGGCCAATGCTTCCCGCAAATAGCGTATCCCCCGCAATCAACTTCTTCTCGGAGGGAAAGTACAGGCAAACGCTGCCCTCGGTATGTCCCGGCGTATGGATCACCTTCGCAGTCAGCGAGCCCGCCTGGACGATGTCTCCCTGTCCGATGCTCCGATCAATTTCTACTTTGCCCGGATCCTCCACCCCGATCCATGCTGCCTGCACATCCAACATTTTCAGCAGGGCATGGTCATTCTGATTGAGCAGGATCGGTGCGCCGGTGGCGGCCCGCAGTTTCATGGCTCCGCCCACATGATCGATGTGAGCATGAGTAACCACGATTTGTTTTACCGTGAGATTGTGCTTCTGAACGAGAGCGAGGACATCCTCGATATCATCCCCGGGATCAATAACGAGGGCTTCGCGAGTGGTTTCGTCACCGACAACAGAGCAGTTACACTGCAGCGGCCCCACGGGAAAGATTTCGTGAATCATGGATGGGAGTCGTCGGTCGTCAGTTGTCAGCCATCAGACTGAAGACCGACGACTACTTCTGTGGTGCCGGAGCAGTGGCCGGAGCGGGCGTGGCTGGCTGCGTCTTGGTTTGTGACGGATTCAGACCTTGCGTGATAGAACTCGAGCTGCCAGCTCCGCGCGAGGCCATGACCGACAGCGTGATCGACGTGACCATGAAAATGACGGTTGACCAGGTTGTCGCCTTGGAGAGCGCTGTCGCGGCGCCGCGTGGGCCAAACGCCGTCTGGCTTCCCATGCCACCGAACGCAGCCGCAATATCACCGCTCTTGCCGCTCTGCAGCAACACTACGATGATCAGAAAGAAACAAACAATCACATGAACGGTGGTAATAAGAATAAGCATGCAGCCCCTGTCTCAGTCGATTAAGAGTACCCCGGAAAGAATACATGGTGCGGAAGGGGGGATTTGAACCCCCACGCCTTTCGGCGCCACCCCCTCAAGATGGTGTGTCTGCCAGTTCCACCACTTCCGCAAATCGAGGCAGCGTCGATTATAGCAAAGGGGTTTCAGTACTTTACGATGGCCACGAAGGATTTTGGGTCCAGGCTTGCGCCGCCTACCAGGGCTCCATCGATTTCTTCTTCGGCCATCAGCGCTTTGACGTTCTCCGGCTTTACCGAGCCGCCGTACAGGATACGGAGATTGTGGGCGAAATCTTCGCCGAAGGCCTTGGCGGCCTCGCCGCGAATTAACAGGTGAGCTTCGGAAGCGAGCTGCGGCGTGGCCGTCTTTCCCGTCCCGATCGCCCACATGGGTTCGTACGCGACCACAAGGTTCGCTGCCTTCTTAGCTGAGATGGCGTGGAAGGCGCGCAGACACTGCCGCCGGAGGACGTCTTCGGTAAGGTTGGCCTCGCGCTCTTCCAGAACTTCTCCCACGCAGGCGATTGGCGTGAGCCCGGCCTCGAGGGCAGCCTTCAGCTTGAAGTTCACCATGTCGTCAGTCTCGCCGAAATACTGGCGTCGTTCGGAATGGCCGACGATCACGTGGGTGCAATCGATATCCATAAGCATGGCGGGGCAAATCTCGCCGGTGTAGGCGCCCTGTTTTTCCCAGTACAAATTCTGCGCGCCGATGGCTACGTTCGAACCCTTACAGCTCTCAATTGCAACGCAAAGATCGATGTAGGGTGGGCAGACAACGATTTCGTCCCGCGTGTGGCCGGCAACCAGGGGCAGGAATTCATGGAAGAAGGCCTTCGTCTGCTCGGGGTTCTTGTACATCTTCCAGTTGGCGGCGATCAACTTCTTTCTCATGAATCCCTTTCTGAAACCTTGGCACGGAACGTTTGGCTGGTGGAGCAGCCAGATGCACATAGGTCCTTCGTGGTTTGAGTGCCACTCAGGCTGACACGGAATTTGCTTTATTTCTTGTCCGACAGGGCCTCTACGCCGGGAAGCTTCTTGCCTTCCAGAAATTCCAGCGAGGCTCCGCCGCCGGTGGAGATGTGTGTAATCTTGTCGGCCACCCCGGCTGCGTTGACCGCCGATACCGAGTCCCCACCGCCCACGATCGACGTGGCTCCGACATTCTCCGCCACTGCGCGGGCGATTTTGAAAGTGCCCTTGGCGAAGGGCGCCACCTCAAACACACCCATGGGGCCGTTCCACAAGATGGTTGCAGCGCGGGCAATTTCCTCGGTAAAGGCATCAATGGTGTTGGGTCCGATATCCAGCGCCATCAGGTTGGCGGGGATACTGGTTACGGTCTGCACGATTGCGTTGGGGTCAATCTTTTCCGCCACGACGTGGTCTGTCGGCAACAGGAATTTCACTTTGTGGCTTTTAGCTTCTTTCAACAGGTCGCGTGCCAGATCGATCTTGTCTTCTTCCACCAGGGATTTGCCCACCTGCTCTCCCTGAGCCTTGAGAAAGGTGTAGGCCATGCCGCCACCGATGATGAGGGCGTCCACCTTGTCGAGGAGATTGCGAATCACGTCGATCTTGTCGCTAACCTTGGCGCCGCCCAGAATCGCGATAAACGGCCGTTCCGGATGGCGCACAACTTTGCCGAGGTACTGAAGCTCCTTCTCCATGAGCAGGCCAGCGGCCGCCTTCTGCACGAACCGGGTGACACCAACCGTCGAAGCATGGGCGCGGTGTGCAGTTCCGAAAGCATCGTTCACGTAGTAATCCGCCAGACCGGCAAGCTGTTTGGCAAACTTGGGGTCATTGGCTTCTTCTTCGGGATGGAAGCGGAGATTTTCCAACAGAAGAGTCTGACCCTGTTCCAGCTTTCCCGCCATTTCCTCCGCTTCCGGACCAATAGATTCCGGGCAGAATCCAACGTTCTCTCCGCGCGCCAATTCCTTGTCGAGCAGCATGCGCAGGCGTTCTGCCGCCGGCTTCAGGCTCATCGCCAGATTGCGTTTTCCCTTGGGCCGGCCGAGGTGGGACACGAGAACCAGCCGCGCCCCGTGACGCAAGGCGTACTCAATCGTAGGCAGGGTTTCGCGGATGCGAGTATCGTCGATCACTCGTCCATCCTCGAGCGGGACATTGAAGTCGACCCGCATGAGGACGCGGTGATTGTTGAGAGAAAGATCGCGGATGGAAAGCTTTGACATGACTTCCTCTGGGCGGCACTTTGCCGCCCCCAGGCTTCTGTGGTCACGGGCGGCTCGCCCGCGCAGTAAGCTTAAAGGCCCTTGCTTCCCAGGTAATTGATCAAGTCGTGGACGCGCGACGAATATCCCCATTCGTTGTCGTACCACGATATTACTTTCACGCAATTGCCGCCGACCACCAGAGTCGAGGGCGCGTCAACTATGGAAGAACGGCCGTCGGCTTTGAAGTCCGAGGAGACTAATTCCTGTTCTTCGTAGCCTAGATACCCCTTTAGCGGGCCACTCTCGGACGCCTTTTTAAGCGCGGCATTCACTTCTTCTTTCGTCGTTTTCTTCTCCAAGAAAACCACCAGGTCGACGACCGAAACATTGGGCGTCGGCACGCGCATGGAGAAACCGTCGAGTTTGCCGGCCAGTTCGGGGATCACCAGCTTCAACGCCTTGGCCGCACCGGTCGTGGTCGGAATCATATTGATGGCGGCAGCCCGGGCTCGGCGCAGATCTTTGTGGGGGAAATCAAGGATCACCTGGTCGTTGGTGTATGAGTGGATCGTGGTCATGGTGCCGCAGACGATCTTGAAATTGTCATTGATTACTTTGGCGATCGGCGCCAGGCAATTGGTCGTGCAGGAGGCGTTGGAAATGATGTGATGTTTGGCGGCATCGTACACGCCTTCGTTTACGCCCAGGACAACGGTGACATCCTCGTTCTTGGCCGGCGCCGAGATGATGACTTTCTTGACCGGCCCACGCATGTGCTTTTTCGCCTCGTTGGCGTCGGTGAAATGGCCCGTGGATTCGACTACAACCTGGGCGCCGACGGACTCCCAGGGTAGTTTCCCGGGGTCACGTTCCTTGAATACCTTAATCTTCTTGTCGCCAATGCTGATGCTGTCCTCGCCGGCGGTGATCTTGTGCGGCAGGTTGCCCAGGATGGAATCGTATTTCAGCAAGTGGGCCAGGGTCTTAGGGTCGGTGAGATCGTTGACCGCCACGAATTCGATGTTGCTGTCATTCAGCGACGCTCGAAGCACGTTCCGCCCGATGCGTCCGAATCCGTTAATGCCTACCTTAATTGCCATTTTTCCTCCGGAAAGTTGGTGTGGAAAATTACCTGACCTGTAAGTGGAAAAGAAAATGTTAACAGGGAAGCGAAGAATGCGCCAATTGCGCAAAGGAAGGAATGCTATGTCGCGACTGCGATTTCCAGATAGACGTTCTGCTTGCTCCAGAAGAACGGGATACGAGCCAGCCAATATTTTCGCTTGATGGTTTCGCTGGCCCGCGGCCAGTCCTCAGATGGAAGAACGCGAGCCGTTGCTGCGAACTCGGGGCCAGTGATTTTCCCCCGCATCGTGCACGGAGCCATGCGAACTTTGGGATTGTTTCTGATTCGTTTGTACTTGCCGGAGTCGCTGCGCGTCATCACGTAGAGCTTGTCATTTTCCTCGCCGAACCAGATCGGGGTGTAGACAGGATTGCCATTCTTGCGGAAGCTGGCAAGCGATATGTACTTTTGTCCCTTGATTGCAGGCGGAATCGGCATGTCGGTATTGTACGTCCAGTGTGGTGTGGATTGTGTAGGGTGCATTGTGTGGACGCGGGCGACCCGCCCGCGCGGTCGCATGAGGAGCCACTAGAATCAAGGAAACCACTTTGGTGGAGGGCCATCGTTCCCTTCACGCAACTCTGAACAGCTTCCGGCATTCGCGGGCGGGTCGCCCGCGACCACAGAGACAAATACATTCCACCCACACCAGACTGTTTCTTGACACCTCTCGCTCTTGAGTCGAGAATGTGCGCGGTAACGAGGAGGTCTACGTTGACATCTCCGACCCGGCGTGAATTTCTTGGCAGCGCTTTGGCGTTGGTAAGCGCTGTGAGCATTCGGCTTCCCCTGTGGGCCCGCGCTGTTCCGAATTTCGCGGGCAGCTCTCCGGCCGGACAAATCCTGCTCGGTGTGGACTACTATCCCGACCAGACGCCCGAGGCTCTCTGGGAAGAAGACTCCCGGATGATGTCCGACATGGGCTTCACCAACGTCCGCATCGCCGAATTTGCCTGGGGCCTGATGGAACCCTCGGAAGGCAAGTTCGAATTTGGCTGGCTGCATCGCGCGGTCGAGATCCTGCACAAGCACAACATCGGGGTGATTCTTGGTACGCCATCGGCGGCGCCGCCGCCTTGGCTGAGTGCGAAATATCCCGACATCTTCGAAGTGAATGCGCAGGGACAACGGTTGCGGCCCGGTGGCCGCCGATTTACCTGTCCCACCAACCCCGTCTATCGCAAGCTGTCATTAGCCATCGCCACCCAGATGGCCAAGAAGTTCGCCGACAACGCTGGAGTGATCGGCTGGCAGATTGATAACGAGTTGACGCTCGGATCCTCGCTGCGTTGCTACTGCAACTTCTGCCAGGCGGGATTTCAGAACTGGCTCCGCACCAGGTACAGCACGCTGGACAACCTGAACCAGAGTTGGGGCACGGTCTTCTGGAGTCAGACCTATAGCGATTTTTCCCAGATTCCAGTGCCACTTCTATCTGGCGGCGACCCCAATCCGGGGCTTGCCCTCGACTACGATCGCTACCAGTCCTATGCCAACGTTTCTTTCACCGAAGAGCAGCTGACGATGCTGCGCCAGATGTGTCCTACGCATTTCGTGACCACCAACAATGTCGGACTGATCGACACGATTGACATGCGCGATCTCTACGCGAAACTCGATTTCGCAGCCTTCGACAACTATCCCGGTTTTTTTGACATGCTGATGGCGCAAGAAGGTAGGCCTCCTTCGTCCGACGGCATCGCAACCACCGTCTCGCTGGGACATGACTTGGCGCGCAGCGTGAAGGGTGGAGAACCCTTCATGATCATGGAGGAGCAATCGGGAAAGGCGGGACAGAAAGCTTTTTCTCCCCAGCCGGAGACCGGCCAAGTCAGGCTCTGGACCTATCAGGCGGTCGCGCATGGAGCGATGGGAGTGAATTACTTCCGTTGGGACACGGCAACCTTCGGAGCCGAAGAGTACTGGCACGGGATCCTGAACCACGATCGCTCGAAGAGCCCGGCCTACGAGGAAATCAGGCAGACCGTGAAGGAACTGAAGGCGTTAGGGCAAGAGGTTCTGTATTCGCAGTACGCGGCGCAGACGGCGCTTGTGTATGACTATGACTGTAGTTGGGCGATCAAGATTCAGCCGGGCCATTACGCGCTGGATTACATGGCCCAGGTCACCTCGTGGTACGGCGCCGTCAACGCGAGCCACACCGGCATCGACGTGATCGCTCCTGAAGCTGACTTGTCACCGTACAAGATAGTGTTCGCGCCACTGGCCTATGTGATGTCCGAAAAGCAAGCCGCGAAGATCAAGAGCTTTGTGCAAGCCGGCGGGACGTTTGTGACCAATTTCCGGCTGGGTGTCAAAAACCAGAACAGCCAGATCGTGCGTACGCCGCTCCCCGGGCTTTTACGAGAGGTCATGGGAGTAACGGTCGCCGACTATGTGCCGATTTACTCGGCAAAGAATGCAGTGAAGTTCGCGCCCGCACTTGCCGGACCGGACGGAGAATGCGGCCTGTGGACGGACATTCTTCAACCCACAGGAGCCGAAGTGCTGGCTTCGTATACCAAGGGCTCACACGCAGGGGAAGCCGCGATCACAATGAACACGCTGGGCTCAGGGAAAGCTGTGTATATCGGCGCCGATCTGGATGGGGCGAGCCTGGCCCGCGTGCTTCGCACTCTTTCCGGATTGGCCGGAGTCAAGCAGCCGCTCGAGGTCCCGCCGGGAGTCGAGGTAACGGTGCGCCGGACAGGCGACAAGCAGTGGATATTTGTTTTGAATCACACCGCGGTTTCGCAAAGCGTGAGTATCCCGAAAACTTTTACTGATCTGCTGACCGGAAAAACACGTACCGGAAAAATTGATGTGAGCGGATACGGCGTGCAGGTCTTGCGAGCGGCCTAGCTTTGTTTCTGTGTGGGGCGGGCGTCCTCGCCCGCCGACGTCGGCGGCGCATCGAATTTTCTTTCACATTGCAAGGACGCTGTATGCGAGAGGCGGGCGAGGGCGCCCGCCCCACACCACCATCCGTAACAGGCTGGCAGCTTTGGTACGTTTTCGGCTGCGCAGATTGCCTGCGCTATGTAGCTGTGTTACAAACCAAACATGCGCAAGTGGATGCGCGATCGTCTCAAGCGCCCCAAAAAGAATACGGAAGCCGGTAAGAGCGAGCCCGCCCAGGCTCCTCTGCAACCCGCATATTACGATGCCCCTGAGGCCCCTGCCCCGGCGGCTCCAAGAATATTGGACGAACCAGAAGCCGCACAACGGGAGACAGAAGCCCGTTCCGCGCCCGATGTTCAGCCTGATGTGCAGCCTGATGGCGACGACGCTCGCGCCATGCCACCGCGGACCCCGCGTCCTGATGGGAGCAGCGACCCGCGCCGCCGACGCCGCCGGGGAAGAGGCGGACGAGGCAGAGGCGGGGCGCAGGCTGCTAAAGCTGTGCCATCTGGCAGCGAAGTGGGGAACGGCCAAGTCATCGCCGCTCCGGCGATCGAGACATCGCGTGCACTGACGGCGACCCCGGCCGCGCCGCCGCGACCTTCAAAGGGCACAGTAGTTCTCGCCATCGGGCTCCCGGGATCAGGCAAGAGCTCCTGGTTCAAACGGCACAACATCACACCGCTTTCGAGCGACATGCTGCGCGCACTTCTGTTCGACGATCCCACGGAACAACGCTTTCAGGACCTGATTTTTTCCAATTTGCGTTCCATGCTGAAAGCTCGCCTGATCGCAAAGCGTCCTCTCAACTATGTGGATGCGACCAACCTGACACCACACGAGCGGCAAAGCTGGATCAAGCTGGGCCATGACTACGGCTACGAAGTACAAGCCGTGTTCTTTGACGTTCCCCTGGAAGTTTGCCTGGAACGCAACCACAAACGCGAACGGGTTGTGGCCGACGACGTGATGCGGCGCATGAGTGCCAAGCTGAAGCCACCGACTTTCGACGAAGGCTTTTCCAAGATTACAGTCGTGAGAGTGAAGCGCAAGGAGTGAAAGTCAGTTTAACCATCCTCTTGCGAGGGAGGCATCCTGAGCTTGCGAAGGATCTGGCGCGAAGCGGATATACACTTAGGCCTATGCGTGATGGTTCGCGCGAGATGTCCAAGCGCGAGGCAAGTTAGCCCCCGATATTGACCGTAAACCCGCCCACCCATAGAATCAAAAGCAGCGGATCCTTCCGCGTTCTCGCCGTGAGTTGCCCCCTCGTTCAATGGTAGGACAGCAGATTCTGGATCTGCTTATCGGGGTTCGAATCCCTGGGGGGCAACCAATAAAACATTCAAGGAATAGCCGTGACAGAAAACCAATCTCCGCGGCGCATCGGTCGAAGCATTGGCGCCCTCTTGGCTGGCTTGGTGTTCGTCGTTGTTGTGTCACTCGGCACTGATTTGGCGCTACACGCCGCCGGCGTAATTCCGGAGTTGGGCCAGCGGATGTCGAATGCCCTCTTCGCACTCGCGACCGTCTATCGCACCGTTTACAGCGTTGCAGGCAGCTATGTCACCGCGAGGCTCGCGCCTGACCGGCCCATGGGGCACGCTTTGGTGGGTGGCTTAATTGGCCTCGCCTTGGCTACTCTGGGCGCAGTCGTGACCTGGAACAAGGATCTTGGGCCACACTGGTATCCCGTCGCACTCATCGTCACCGCGATGCCTACCGCATGGCTGGGCGGCAAACTCCGCGTCAGGCAGTTGCCCTCCAACCGCCCCTAGTCGAATACCACTGTCTTGTTTCCGTAGGTCAGAACACGGTGGCAGAGGTGCAGGCGCACGGCACGGCCAAGGACGGTGCGCTCCAGATCGCGTCCTTTGCGGATCATATCTTCGATGGAATCGCGGTGCGAAACGCGGGCCACTTCCTGCTCAATGATCGGACCTTCATCCAGATTCATGGTCACGTAATGGCCCGTGGCCCCGATCAGCTTCACTCCGCGCAGGAACGCCTGATGGTAAGGCTTGGCGCCGACGAAAGCAGGCAGAAAAGAGTGATGGATATTGATAATGCGATTGGGATAATTGGCAATGAAGTCTTCGCTCAGCACCTGCATGTAGCGAGCCAGCACGATCAATTCAATTCCGCGTGAGCGCAACTCGCGCAATTCCTCGGCTTCCTGCCGCTTCTTGGTTTCCGGAGTGATGGGAAAATGCAGGAAGGGCACGCGGTAGCGGGCAGCAATGTCCCCGGCATCGGGATGATTGCTGACCACCACTCCGATTTCAGCCTTGAATTCGCCCGCCTGCTGGCGTTGCAAAAGGTCTTCGAGACAATGCGGCAGGCGTGAGGCGAACAAGGCGACCCGGGGCACATGGTCGCTGAAATGGATTTCAAACCTCATGCTGAATTCCTCGGCCAGGGCGCGGAAACGTTCTGCAATCTGATCGGCGGGAATCTGGAATCCATCGAGATGAAATTCGAAGCGGGCTAGGAAGATGCCGGCTTCCACGTCGGTGTATTGGTCCGACTGCAGGATGTTTCCGCCGTTACGAAAAATAAAATTGGAAATTCCGGAAACTAAACCCTTCTGATCGGGACAGGTAACGAGCAGCGTGGCGGTTTCAGGCATGGTCGGGCTTGCGAACGTGAAAGTTAGCAGAGGCAAGGACGAGGCTGCAAGCACCACGAACCGTGTAGACCCGGACGCCCTCGTCCGGTTGGGCGAAGCGAAGCTCGCCTAATTTTATTAGTGGCGGCAAAACCCTCTGCCAGGCTTTGCCCGGCTGGGCGGGCGAGGGCGCCCGCCCCTACGTGGTTCGTGATGGTGCTGGCGTTCTCGATGAAATCTGGTCGCGGACTGCGGTATTGGCCAGGTGATTGGCCTCGGCGTTGCGCTCGCGGGGGACGTGAGTGATGGAAAACTTGAAAGAGCGCGCCAGCTTGCGGCAGATCCAGTGCAAGGAATAGAGACGCGGGCTGCGGCAGGCATACTCTCCTTGCATCTGGCGCACGACAACCTGTGAGTCAGAATAAACGTGCAGCGCGGTCGCTTTGAGGGTTCGGGCGCATTGCAGGGCTTCCAGGAGAGCGACGTATTCCGCCACATTGTTATCCTGGCGGCCAATCCAGCGCGCGATGCGGATGGTGCCGCCGTCGGAGCCCTCGATTACCACACCAATGCCGGACGGCCCGGGGTTCCCCAGCGATCCGCCATCCACGTAGGCTACGAGGTGCGACATCCAGTGTTGTCCGTTCTCATCAACATGCGTCAGAACGACTCTTGCGTCAAGCTCTTTATTCCGAATCCCTGCAACGCTGCCGAACGGTTGTGGAAGAGTTTGTGGAAAACGGGAATTGCCGGAACGCGGAAACCGGTAAGCATCACTGATTCAACCAACTACAATTTTCGATTTGCACAGGACTGAAAGTTGTGATTGCACACAAAAACGGCGTTGACATTTCACGTCATTGCATTTAACTTCGCCAACGTCGACGGTCGAAAGGGTTGGCTCAAATTAAAACTTAGCCAGTCTGAAGTAGGCCGGGTGATCCGCCGGAAGGGGCAACCTGGAAGGCGACCGAACCCGAAAAAACCGACGGCCCTGCGAGGGGCAGTTGGGGTTAGGGACTGCGAAAGCAGCGATCACATCAAGGGCCGTGATGGTGCATGCGTCCACGCTGTTAAGCTTCCTCGCAGGAGCTGGCAGCTAGAGCATAACCAATGTCACGGCCTTTTCCTTTGTTCCGCAAAGTTCCCGCCGATCTCTTCCTCTCACAAATTCAGAAACCCTTTTGATCAAAAACAGTAATTAGTTTCTAGTTCCCGGTTCTCAGATATTTAGATTTACTATTGCTCTCCTATGGGCGAGACCTTGCGTACGCGCTGCTGCATCGCCGGGGGCGGTCCTGCCGGCATGATGCTGGGTTTTCTCCTGGCCCGCATGGGTGTGGATGTGATGGTGCTGGAAAAGCACGCAGACTTTCTACGCGATTTCCGCGGCGACACCATCCATCCGTCCACCCTTGAAATCATGTACGAACTCGGGATTCTGAACGAATTTCTCAAGCGTCCGCACCAGGAGGTGCGCCAGCTGGCGGGACAGATCGGAAGCGAGACCGTCTCCATAGCGGATTTCACTCACCTCCCGACCCACTGCAAATTTCTCGGGCTGATGCCGCAGTGGGATTTTCTGAATTTTATTGTCGAGCAGGCCCGGCGGTATCCGTCGTTTCATCTCAAGATGGAAGCGGAGGTCACCGCGATCGTTGAAGAGGCCGGAAAGGTTCTGGGAGTTAAGGCGAAGACTCCGGTAGGAGAATTGGAAGTTCTCGCGGACCTGACCGTGGGGGCGGACGGGCGGCATTCCGTGGTGCGCGAGCGGGCCGGTTTCTCGATACTCAATCTGGGCGCGCCCATGGATGTTCTGTGGATGCGCATGAGCCGCCATCCTACCGATCCGGACCAAACCTTTGGCCGCTTCGATAGTGGAAGAATCCTGGTTTTTCTCAACCGGAAAGATTACTGGCAAACCGCATACGTCATACCCAAGGGTAAAGCTGACGAACTTCGCCAACAGGGGCTACCGGCATTTCGCCAGGAGTTGATCCGGCTGGCTCCGTTTCTGCAAGACCGGGTTGATGAATTACACGAATGGGACGATATCAAGCTGCTCACGGTTGCAGTCGATCGCCTGAGCCGCTGGTTCCGGCCCGGACTGTTGTGTATTGGAGATGCCGCGCATGCCATGTCGCCAATCGGTGGCGTGGGAATCAACCTGGCGATTCAGGATGCAGTCGCGACCGCGAACATTCTCGGCGAGAGACTGCGGCAGGGAACCGTAAGCCTGGGCGATTTGCAGGCGGTGCAGCAGCGCCGAACATTTCCTACTCGCGCCACCCAGCGGATGCAAGTGATCGTACAGAACAACGTGATCCGAAGAGTGTTGGGCAGCACGAAGCCGATCAGGCCTCCCTGGCCGGTAAAGTTGCTGGGGCGCTGGAAATTTTTGCGGCGGATTCCGGCGCGAGTGGTTGGAATGGGGTTTCGGCCGGAGCACGTGAAGACACCCGAAGTGCGGGCGGATTGAACCCGGCGTCAGGAAGCAGAGCTGGCCACTCGCTTTTCCATGCGGACGATCGGTAGCGATTCTCCGTTCCCCAGCGGGACTTCGAGATTCTCCAGGGCGACATAACCGCGAACCTGGTAGAGCAGCACCCCGGTGAGGGTCGCGCCCATTTCGAAGCGGGTAAATCCGGCGGCAACCGCGGCGTCCTCACAGGCCTCAAGGATCATGGTCCCAATACCGCGTCGCGTCCATGACGGGTGAATGAAGAAGGCACGAATTTTGGCAGCGTCGTGTTGGGGATCGAGCAGGGCAGCCTCGCGGCCGATCCATTGGTCGCCGCCGTAAAGCGTTTTTCGTTTGCTCCAGCCGCCGCAGCCTACGATCATCGGCGCTGGCGTAACAGCCTGCGCGGGCGAGTCGCCCGCGACCACACTTGATTCGACCTCCGCCACGAAATACGTTCCATCCGCGATGAGCTGAGTGTCCACGCCATACACGGTCGCTAGCGCGCTTTCAATTTGGGATGGAGTGTAGTCCCGGGTCTGCAACCCGCGGACCGAGGCATCAATCAGAGTTCGCAGTACGGGGATGTCTGAGGAAACTGCCTGGCGTATGCGGATCGTCATGGTGCGCAGGTACTCTGCCTCGCAGATCTAGACAGAAGTTTACGACTTTTCATCCACAAAATTGTGGCGGGTGGCCACCCGCCACAGCTTACTCGCATCTAGGAGACGACGTTTATGGACCAGACCGACCGAAGATGAACAGCGTCAGGGACGCCTGCAGAGGCTGTAAGGCGGGGAAGCCAATCTTTTTGCTGTTTCGATTGGTGGAGTCGATGCTGGAGTAGGCCCCGGGGCTGATTCCAGTCAGTCATGCAAGCGTCAC
Source organism: Terriglobia bacterium (assembly GCA_963813645.1). Lineage (GTDB taxonomy): Bacteria > Acidobacteriota > Terriglobia > Terriglobales > Acidobacteriaceae > JAIQFF01. The sequence goes on along the minus strand of CAWEZS010000012.1, from coordinate 143,953 downwards.
GGTCTTTCGAGGATGTCATCTCCACCCGACTTTAGCGTTGCGGCTTGTCTGGCGGAGGTCCCCCGTCGCGTCCCGGGCCCTCTCCGTGCATCGGCCCGTGCATGGGTGGACGTTCCGCTTTGAGTTTGAGCCACTGTTCGTGGGTCAGTTGGCTGCGGATGCCCAGAAGCATGCGGGCATTTGCTTTTTCCAGTTCGGCGCGCGCCTGGGCAACGCGATCGATCTGCGCCAGAAGTTTATTCTCATCCGGCGGATCGGCAGCCACCAGGGGCTCCATGATCGCCTCTTCTTTTTGCACTGCGGCGAACAGGTCAATCAGCTTGAGGCGGGCGCTGTTGAAAATCTCATCCATCTTCTTTTGCTGGTTGTCAGACAAGCCAAGTTTCTTGATGAACTCTGGATCGTCCCACCAGCGTCCCGGAGGCCCCAGCCGCAAGGCGCCCCCCGGACCCCCCAGACCTCCCGGTCCTCCCATACCGCGGCGGCCCGGACGGCCGGGGCCTTGTTCTGGAGGACCGTCAGGACCGCCGGGGGAGGGCTGCTGTCCAAAACACATCACTCCGAGCAAGAGCGTTAGAAATAAATATCCGGTCATGTTCGAGAATTTCCTCTTCCAGCCATGAGATGAAGACATGTATTGCTTCTCCTATGAATTCCGCAATCTATTTGTTCGTGGTTGTGTTTGACCCGCTTGATTCCGCAACCAGCAAAGGCTGCATGGGCGCCGGAACGCCTTCCGAAAGCTCCACGCTCACCTGAGACAACAACTGGTTATCCTGATCGAGTTGCGCCTGCGACAATCCGACGTTTGTCGGTGTCGAGACTGCAAAGGAATGCGTCCGGCTCACTGTCCGCTCCTGCTGTACATAGACGATCGATCCCGCAATAAACAACATCATGGCGGCAGCGGCCAGAATCCACATGGTTGGCCGCGGGCGTTCCCTATGAACTCGAGTGCGAGTGGCGCTGTTCTCGACCGTTACCAGGGCGTGTTCACTCCAACTGTGCGCCGCGTCGCGAAAGCCGGCGAGGGTGCTATTGACCCGGTCCAGTTCATCCGCGCATGCGGGACATTCGAGAAGATGCGCATTCACCGTGAGCGATGAGACGCCCATCAGGTTGTCGGTCAATTCCTCTGTGGTCAGATGTGAAGTCAAAGGCGTCATCGTGTAGCTCCAAGTCTGGCGCGTATTGCGCCTACCGCCCGGTAGAGATGGGTCTTCACCGTAGGGACGGTCATGCCGGTGCTGGCGGCGATCTCGGACAAGTCCATCTCTTCGACAAAACGCATAAGGAAAATGCTGCGCTGCTTGCCGGAAAGTTCCCGCAGCGCTTCGTAGACCATCTGCACTCTTTCTCGCGCGATCAACTGTGCTTCGGCAGACGTAGCGCCGCTTGCCAAATGCTGGCTTACCTCGCTGGCGTCAACCGCACTGACCGCGGCCGACTTCCAGAAGCGGAATTTCTGGCTCTTCGTATGGTCGCGCACCAGGTTGAACGCGATCCGCATCAGCCAGGTGCTGATGCTGCAATCGCCGCGAAACTGGTTTCGAGTCAGATGAGCCTTGAGCAGGCAGTCCTGGGTAATCGACTCGGCCGCATCCCGGTCTGTGATGGAGAAGGCCACAAAGCGGAATACCTTCGGCCTGTACGCCCGGACCAGGGCGTCGATATCGTCCAGCTCCGAGATACGCTGCTCCCCAGAGAGTGAGATGAGTTCAGCCGGGATTGTCGGGGTCATCACTAGCTACAGACGACTAGACTTCGAACTAGATTACAAGGTTCGGAATAGCCGGGTGTTCCTTTTGCGTCCTTAGCGGAATCCCTTTGCGAGCTCTGCGGTAAAGATTTCGACCCTCGCCAGCAAGAACAAGAATCTTAAACCGCAAAGGACGCAAAGAATTCCGAAGTCAAGCCGGCTGTGTAATCTCTCGCCGAAAATTGTCGTCTGGGCCTCGTAGACAACAAACCTGACACTTCCTCACGGCGTCTTCATCGTCTAGCAGGAAAACGATGGGACCGGTGTCTTTCACAGGAGTGAGATTTAGGCCGCCGGCTTCGTTCCGGGCGGTTCGATGGCCAGAAATTCTTCGGCGAAACGGCGGCTGTAGTTTTCGAGAAGGGTTTGAATTCGCGCCGGGTCGGATGAGCGCAGCACCAGCCCGGCATGATGACGCCGCTTGAGGCGTAGTGCAATTTCAGGGTCGTTGTAGGCCGAAGTGTCCGGATCTTCCTGTCGGGCGAGCGACAGGATCAATCCGGCATAGTCGCCCCGCACGGCAGGGATCCGGTAAGGTTCCTTGCCGCCGGCGATTTCAATTCGCGCCCACTCGCGCCACAAGTTAATGCCGGTGGCGACCTCGACCATCTCGCTGATGTAAGCGCCGCCCACCCGAGCTGCGCACTCCAGAAAGTAGAAGTGTCCGTCCGCGGGCGCGGATGAACTCCGCATGCGACACGCCGCGCACCAGTCCCAGTGCCGCGATCAGTTCGCTATTCAGCTACCGCAGTGCCGTAGCTTCTTCAGAATCTCGGCAGCAAGATACGTGGTGAAGATGCCACCCTTCTGCGCGACCGTCATCGGCGGCTGTCCGTAGCGGCTGATACTCGAGAACACCACTTCCTTTTCGGAGACTACCGAATCCACATGATAGACATTCCCCGGAACGAATTTTTCCAGCAGGAAGGAAGACTGCTGATCGCCGAGTGAGTCGCAGGATCGGCCACAAGGCTTCGGGCGCATCAATCAGTCTTGATACCGATGGCGGAAGCCTCCGACCTTGGTTTCAGCACCCACGGCCCGGGCACGTGGCTCCAGGTAATAGCGAATATCCGTCGTGATTGAGGACCGGAATGAAATCGGGCACTCGAATTCCGCGGTCGAGCGCCTGCATCCGCATGGCCAGCTTGTCGCGGAAGTATCGCATCGTGGTCAGCCCCATGCCGGGGATGCGCATGTGCTCGCGCAGGGTAGCGGCGGTTTCCATATCGAACTCGTCGAGCGCAACGATGCGATCAATCTTTTTTTCACGCGCCAGATACGTCACTGCTTTCACGATTTCTGGCAGCGGAAGATCGGCAGGAATATAGAAAACGTCGTCCAGGCTCTCACGCGGCCAGTCCGCATCGCGCAGGCTCTCTGCCGTCAACAGGAATACGCGGCAGCCCTGACGCTTGCACTCGCGCATGAATTCCTGCCCCTTTTCGTAGGTAGTGATGCAGAGAAAGGTGAGCGGCGCGGATTCCGCCATGGATCCTCCCCGATAGGCAAGAGAATATATCATCCAACGCCGGACGGAGCCGAGGAGAGATGGCGAAGCCATGCGATCGAGACGGTTAACGGAATCCGCCGAACAGCCTTTCAAAGCTGATCGTACAAATCGAGTGTGACCGGCTCTTGCCCGGGCACTACGTGCCTTTCGATCAGACGGAAGTGTTGATCGAGAGTGGAACTGACAATGGCCAGTCTCTCGGGATGAACAAAGTCGAGAAACTGTACCAGCCACACGCGTTTGCTGCTGGCAGTCACCAGGTTTACTTCTTCGGGACTCAGGGGCTGCCACTGGGCCGGAGGATACAAAGTGTCTGGCGCCCTGGTCACATGACGCTCGTCTTCGGCGCGGCGAACGTAATAGCGATAGCAATAATTGTTCGGTATATAAAAGATGACGCCGTCGCCGGGTTCCTGATGTTCGAGCAAGTAGGCGACGGCGGAACGCCAGTCAGCGCGCGGCACATATTCGTACTTCACGGGCCGCTGCATCGACACTACTGAAAGGGCGATCACCAGGACGCACGCGGCGGCTCCCGCCAGGCGTTGCGCCCGAGACGCATTCAGCAGGTTCGCAATCCCGCGCGCGGCGAGAATAATTAATCCAGGAACGCACATCACCAGCATGTATGAGGCGAAAAGCGGCTTGATCGGCGTCGCTGCCAGCGTCAACAGCGGGGGGAGCACCAGCCATAGTCCCAGGGTTCGTAGCGCCCAGCCTTCCTTTTCAGATCGACCGCTTGGCGGCACGAATGCGAAAACGCAGAGGGTCAGGTACAGAACGGTCAAGAATGTGCCCCCCTGCCCGGTCAGCAGATGCAGAAATCCGTTGAAGTCGGTCCACGTGGGCTTCAGAAAGTCGAGTTGGTCGGAATTGTGCAACAACACAAACAAAGCCATGGGGGCAACGAGGTGTTCAAACAGGACGGCGACGAAAAACATCGTTCGGCCTTCCATCTGAAACGGCTTGGGCAAGATGATGGCGACGGCGAAGGCTGCCAGGACGAGGACCGCAAAAATATAAGCGTAGACGCATAATGCCGCGGCGACCGTGAATAGCGTCCAATGCCACGTACTCTGCGATTCCATCGCGGAAACCAGCAGGTACATCGTCAGCAGAAGCAGAAATAGCAGCAAGCTGTAGGAGCGGGCCATCTGGGAGAATGCGATGTGATAACCATGGACGCTCAACAAGGCCGCGGCGACCAGCCCAGTCAATCGGCCGAAGAGCCGGGCCGCCAGCGCATACGTCGCCACTATCGTTAACACTCCGAAGATCATCGAGGGCAGGCGCAGCATGAATTCGCTGTCGCCTATGTGGACCCACGCCCGCAGCATGAAGTAATAGAGCGTCATGTTGCCCTGGTAGTGCCACAGCGTGTGCAGAAAGTCGCGAAATGGCATGGTGGCGAAGAGGTCGCTGGCGGCTTCATCAATCAGCAGGCTGGCCGCGCCCAGGGAATGCAGGCGCAATACCGCGCTGATCACCACTATGCTGCCCAGGACCAGCGCAGTGCGCGCCGGAGAAAGATGGAGGGCCTCGCCTCGAGCGGGTGTCACTTACAGCCTCACAGACTGGTACGAATTAGATCGCGCCTAATAAATTGGGGCCGTCGGGGAACATTGTGGAACTCAGGACCGAAGGAGCAACCGAAGAAAGGCAATTATGATGCTAGGAGCCTTACACCCGTAAACTGTACAAATTGCCAGTGACGGAATAACGTCGGGGAAGCTGCTGCTTTACTTTACCGCCGCCCACCCTCCGCCGTGGAGGCGAAGGGTGGGACGCCGCGGCTGGCGCCGCGTCAATGAGTCGAAACTCTTACCGCCGCCAGTACGGACGGCGTTCTACAAACACGCGATGCTCGTACCGCGGAGCCAGATACGGTCGTCCGTAGAAGCCAGGACGATAGCCCCAGCCGGGACGAACATAGGGACCATAGAAGTAAGGAGCCGGCGGGTAGGCTACATAGGGCACAGGCGCAACGTACCGGTACGGCCGAACGTAAACCGGGCGCGGATAGGCTGCTCCGAACGAAACCACCACGCCGGCGTGGGCCTGCGGGGGATTGAAGCAGATCAGCATCACGACTAACCCAAACAGTGAAAGTGCGGTTTTCTTTAGCATCTGAGCACCCTCCATTCCTCATATGGATTAAACCCGACAGGCCGGAAAAGTTGTTTTCTTAAGCCAATCTTAAATCCGTAGTTTGAGGGGGTTACGGGGCCAAATCCGGGCTCGATCTGGCGCTTCATCTATAATTCCCCAGCCTGAGGATATGGGGTAAGACTGCATATATGAGACTGCCAATATCTTTCCTTATCATTCTGTCTAGTCTATTGCTCGCCGCCGGTCCTCTTCGAGCGCAGGACCGTTCCTACGGCCGGTCTATGGTCATCAGTGACGGTGGCATCGTTGCCACCAGCCACACGTTAGCTTCGCAGGCCGGGGCGCAGATTCTGGCGCGGGGAGGTTCGGCCATTGACGCGGCGATTGCAGCGAACGCGGTGCTTGGTGTTACCGAGCCCATGATGAATGGAATTGGCGGCGATCTCTTCCTTCTCTATTGGGACGCCAAGACCGGCAAGCTCTACGGCCTGAACGCCAGCGGATGGGCGCCGCGCGGGCTCTCGATCGAATATCTGAAGCAGAAGGGCACACTCCAGATGCCGCAGGCCGGCATCGACAGCGTCACTGTGCCCGGCGCGGTGGATGGCTGGGCCAAAGCCCACTCCCGCTTTGGAAAGCTCCCCTGGAAAGACCTCTTCACGCCCGCTATTTATTTCGCGGAGCATGGATATCCCGTGCCCGAGCTGATCCATGATTTCTGGGAGGGCGATGAGCAGACCCTGAAGCAAACTCCAGAGGCGGAACGGATTTTTCTTCCCGGCGGGAAGGTTCCGGAAATAGGCGAGATGTTTGCCAATCCGGACCTGGGCAACACTCTGCGTCTGCTTGCAGAGGGTGGGCGCGATGTCTTTTATCGCGGAGAAATTGCCCAGTCCATTTTGAGTACGTCGACTGCCCTAGGTGGAACCATGCAAGCTGACGATCTGGCGGAGTTTTCAGCAGAGTGGGTGGAACCGATTTCGACCACTTACCGCGGCTGGAAGGTTTACGAGCTGCCGCCCAACGGGCAGGGCATGGCGGCGCTCGAAATGCTGAATATCCTGAGCACGCTGCCGCCGGACAAGGCTGGTCCGCTAGCGACCACGGAGCTGCACAACCGTATTGAAGCAATGAAGCTCGCTTACACCGACCTGTATCGCTATAACGCCGACCCGCACTTCGCGAAAGTGCCAGTCAAGGGATTGCTGGCCGACGACTATGCCAAACAGCGCGCGACTCTGATTGATCCCGCGAAGGCCAACTGTACTCCGGCCAGCGGCTCTCCGGCGAGGAGCGACACCACCTACCTGGCCGCCGTGGACAAGGACGGCAACATTGCCTCGCTCATACAGAGCTTGTACGACGCCTTTGGCTCCGGCGTTGCGGTGAAGGGAAGAGGTTTCATTTTGCACGATCGTGGCGGATTGTTTCTCCTGGATCCCAGCCATCCCAATGCACTGGCGCCCCGCAAGCGGCCCTTTCACACCATTATTCCGGCCTTCATGGAGCAGGGCGACACGCATATTGGATTCGGCATCATGGGCGGAGCCAATCAGCCCCTGGCACACGCCCAGTTTGTTTCGAATATCGTGGACTACGGTATGAACATTCAGGCAGCGCTCTCCGAGCCGCGGTTTACCGTGGAGCCCGTGGAGCAGGAAATCGGATGCAATATTCTGATTGAGTCACGAGTGCCGCAGCAAACGCTGATCGAGCTGGAGCAGAAGGGGCACAAATTCAAGGTGAGGAAAGAATATTCGACCGCGATGGGACGGGGGCAAGCGGTGCTGCACAACTCCAAGAGCAATGTGAACTTTGCTGCTTCAGACCCGCGGGCGGACGGCTCGGCGGAGCCCGAGCCGGTGCCGCAACGATAGCGGCGTCACGCTTGGCGTGCTTGTGAAGCTGTAATATGTTCCAGGGATCGGCATCTCCCAAGAAAGACGTCATCCTGAGCTTGCGAAGAGCCTGCCCTGAGCGAAGTCGAAGGGATCTGGCGCGGAGCGGAACGTAGAACGGTGTGCCGGTTCCGCTGACGGCAAACACAAGGTCCCTCGACTTGGCCTTGCCGCGCAAGCGCGGCGCGGCTCGGCCCTCGGGATGACAACGTTGATTTTGATATCTCAAAAAAATATGAATAACGGCAAAAAAACTCTCCGCTCCACTCACTGGTTTGGCCTGCAAGATAAAGATGGGTTCATTCATCGTTCGTGGATGAAGAACCAGGGCTTCCCCTCCAACCTGTTTGATGGCCGTCCGGTGATTGGAATCTGCAATACCTGGTCAGAACTGGTCCCTTGCAACGCTCACTTCCGGCTGATTGCTGACCGGGTCAAGCGCGGCGTGTACGAGGCCGGCGGCTTCCCGCTGGAGTTTCCAGTGATGTCGCTTGGCGAGACCAACCTGCGGCCCACCGCCATGCTCTTCCGCAACCTGGTGAGCATGGACGTGGAAGAATCGATTCGGGGCAATCCCATTGACGGTGTTGTGCTGCTCTGCGGATGCGACAAGACCACCCCTTCGCTGCTGATGGGCGCGGCCAGTTGCGATCTGCCGGCACTCGTGGTCTCGGGCGGCGCCATGCTCAACGGACACTTCCGCGGCGAGAACATCGGTTCCGGCACCGCCGTGTGGCAGATGAGCGAGGACGTGCGCGCCGGCAAAATGAGTTGCGCCGACTTCATGGATGCCGAATCCTGCATGTCCCGTTCGGCTGGCCACTGCATGACCATGGGAACGGCCTCGACGATGGCGTGCATGGTGGAAGCGCTGGGTATGGGCATGCCGCAAAACGCGGCCATTCCGGCCGTGGATTCGCGGCGCTACGTGCTGGCGCAAGAAGCGGGCCGGCGCATCGTTGAGATGGTGCGCGACGATGTGAAGATGTCACAGATCCTGACCCGCAAAGCTTTCGAGAACGCCATACGGGTAAACGCGGCGATTGGCGGATCAACGAATGCTGTTTTGCATTTGCTTGCCCTGGCAGGCCGGGTCGGAGTCAAGCTTGAGCTCGACGATTTCGATCGCCTCGGACACGCGCTGCCTCTCCTGGTGAATCTGATGCCTTCCGGCAAGTTCCTCATGGAAGATTTTTATTACGCCGGCGGCGTTCCTGCCGTTGTCCGTGCTCTGGGCGACCTGATCAACCGCGACGCGCTGACCGTCAATGGCAAGACCATGGGCGAAAATACTGCCGATGCGCCGTGCTGGAATGCGGAGGTCATCCATAGCCGCGAGAAACCGATCAGGGAGCGAGCCGGGATCGCTGTCCTCCGAGGCAATCTGGCGCCGGGGGGCGCGGTGGTCAAGCCGTCTGCGGCGAGTCCTCATTTACTGAAGCATCGCGGACGCGCGGTCGTGTTCAGCGACATCGAGGATTTCAAAAGGCGGGTCGACGATCCAGCGCTTGACGTGGATGAAAACTCGGTGATGGTCCTGCAGGGCGCCGGGCCCAAGGGTTATCCCGGTATGCCGGAAGTAGGGAACATGCCGATACCCAAAAAACTGCTGGAACGCGGAATCACGGACGTAGTCCGCGTTTCCGACGCGCGCATGAGTGGAACAGCGTACGGTACCGTGGTGCTGCACGTCACGCCGGAATCCGCGAGTGGCGGGCCTTTGGCGCTGGTGCGCGATGGCGATGAAATTGAGCTGGACGTCGAAGCCCGCAAGCTGGAGCTTTGCGTGTCGCCCGAAGAGCTGACTCGGAGACGCGCTGCCTGGACTCCGCCGCCGTCCCTGGCAACCGGCGGATATCAGAAGCTCTACATTGATCACGTGCTGCAGGCGGACCGCGGCGCGGATTTCGATTTTCTGGTCGGCTCCCGTGGCGCAGGAATACCGAGAGAGAGTCATTAAGAAGCAGCTTCTAGGTAACGCCGGCCTCCGGCCGGCCCGATGGGGTGGGCGGGACGCCCACCTGACAGCCGGCGGGACGCCGGCGCTACCCTGCAGAAGCCAGAAGCTGACGGAGAAAACCCTCCATGAAAGAATTTGGCGGCAAAGTTGCGATTGTTACCGGGACGACCGGCATCGGACGCGCCATCGCCAAGCGCTTCGCCGCAGGCGGAGCCAACGTTCTGGCCTGCGGGATCGAAGCTGCCGCGAATCAGGAACTGGTACTCGAAGCCAAGGCCGGCGGGTTGAGTGTGCACGTGGAACAGTGCGATGTCACTCGCGCGGATGCTGTGCAGGCAGCGGTGGCGAAAGCCGTGAAAGAATTTGGTGGCCTGGACATCATCGTCAACGCGGCTGCGTTTCATCCTTTTGGCACGGTGGTCGAGACTGATCTCGAAACCTGGAACCGCTGCCTGATGGTGAACGTGAGCAGCATTTACCTTCTGGCACATTATGGTGTGCCCGCGATGAAAAAGCGGGGCGGGGGAGCGATCATCAACCTGGCATCGGTACAGGGACACGCCTGCCAGCGCGGAGTGGCGGCATATGCAACCTCCAAAGGCGCGGTCCACAGCCTTACACGTGCTCTTGCGCTCGATCATGCCCCCGACAACATACGGGTAAATTCGATCAGCCCGGGTTCGATACGCACCCCCATGCTCGAGCGCTCGGCGGGAAATTTCGCGCCCGGAGTTCCGCTCGAAGAGGTCTTCCAGCGTTGGGGCCAGGCTCATCCGCTGGGTCGCATCGGGACGCCGGAAGAAGTGGCGGAGTTGACCGCTTTTCTTGTTTCGGAACGAGCGTCGTTTTGTACCGGCGGAGATTACCTGGTGGATGGCGGCCTACTGGCCGGCATCGGAGTGCAGTGACTTCGAGACCCATTACGTCGCAACCAGTCTGCGTCGCGCCGACCGGCGACCGCTGCGGCGAAGGCGCAGTCTGGCATGCGGCGCATTCCGCGGTCTACTGGACCGACATCAATCGCTTCCTGATTCATCGCTACACCTTGGCGGACCAGTGCGTCCGCACCTGGTTTTTCGATCAGCCCGTAACCGCAATCACGTTGACCGACCGCGAGGACGTGCTAGCAGTGGTCCTCGGCTCCGGCGTGATTTTATGGGAGCCCGAGACGGACCTTTGCCACGAACCCATTCACAACCTGGAGGGATGGCCCACCGTCCGTTTCAATGACGCGCGCGTTGATCCACGCGGCTCGCTGTGGGTGGGCTCGATGCGCAACAACGTAAATCCGGACGGATCGGCGGCGGAAGCGGGCGGGAAGGATGGAATCCTTTATAAGATCGATCCGGACGCCCGCGTGACCATACACCGCCGAAGTGTTGGCATCTCCAACACGCTCACCTGGAGTCCCGACGGTCGCCGTTTTTACTTCGGAGATTCGCTGGCGAATACGATTTGGACCTACGACTACGATCGTGCCACCGGGACGATAGCGAATGAGCGTGTATTCTTCGCGAACTTTGAACGTGGATTGCCGGATGGCTCAGCCATGGATTCCGAAGGCTGTCTGTGGAACTGCCGGTACTATGGCGGATGTATCGTTCGCGTCGCTCCGGATGGAAAGATCGATCGCGTGATCGAGATGCCGGTGAAAAATATCACGACCTGCACATTTGGCGGCGCCGATCTCAAGACCCTCTTCGTCACCACCGCATCGGCCGATGCGCCCCCCGGCGACCGGCTGGCCGGCGGACTGTACGCAATTAAGTGCGAGGTCAGCGGTCAGGCGGAAAACAAGTTCCGGGTATTCGGGAGTTAAGCACACCTTTCCTTTGCGAACTTTGCGATATCCTTTGCGTCCTTCGCGGTTAAAGATCTTGACCGCAAAGTTCGCCAAGGCACCGCAAAGGACGCAAAGAAAACCCGCTAGCTACGCGTCGTCGTAGTCTTCGGTCAGAGAGATCAGGAAGGCCACCAGCGCATTCAGGTCGTCGCTGCTGAGCGACATACTCCCAAACTCAGCCGGTGCATTGCGTAACAGGCCCTGGCGAGCCAGTTGAGAGCTACTGATGTAGAACTGCACCACATCCTCCAACTGCAGTTTGCTCCCATTGTGAAAGTAGGGACTGGAGTCTTCAAGATCGCGCAGGATCGGAGTCTTGAACTCCGCAATCGTGTTCGCCAGTCCCTGGTCCACAGAACAATCCTGCCCCGCGCCACACACCACACTCTTCAACGCGGCTTGTGGATTGGGCATATCGGGATTCAGAAACACGTTCCACAACCCCAGATCGGCGAAGCCGGAATGGCTCGCATCGGCGGCACGGCGGAAGGTCTCCGAGGCGTTAGGGTGACTGGCGGTTGCCGGTAGATAGAGATCGTAATTCGCGTTCCGGTCGGTAATTGAGGGAATAGCCAGATTCATACACGCTCCAGCTCCGTGCACCACGTCGTACTCCTCCTGACTTACTCCGGTGTTGTGGAACAAGAAGTCAGAGAAGTTCGGCGCCAAATGACAGGCAGCGCAGTTACCGGCATGTTGCGAGCCGTCGGCAGCTCCGCTGGCAGCTTTCAGAAATATTTTGAGGCCTGCAAATTCCGTGGGACCAAACTTGAAAGGAAATGGATGGTATTGGAAGGAACCCAGACTTCCGTCAACCCAGGCCGGATTGCTCAATCCCGATACGATCTGAAAGAGCCGCTGGTTGTACTGCGGAATGGTCTCCCCCGCCTTGGGTTGAACTGGCAGGTGATTGATGCGGAGAAAAACATCGTAAGGCGAGCCGATGTAGCGTCCGAACTCATCCTGCGAAAAGAGCAAATCGCCCATGTAAGTGCTGATGCACTTCGCCAGCAGGTTCAGAATCTGGTCGGGGGTTGCGGTGTTCACGTCAATACGATCCGCGGCGGGAATCAGGAGATCGTGCGTGATTCCCGGGTCCGTACCGGCAAACAGCTTGCGGTACGAAAGGCCGTTGGTCCGGTCTTTCGCCAGCCGATCGGAACCATCGTCTTGGCGGATAACAAGTGCAACCTGCGCCAGCGCCTGTTGAAATTGCATGGGACTCCAGCCAAAGTTGCGGCCGGTGAGCGTGGCCTTGACCAGATCTTCCGGCGTTGCGAATTCACCGTCAAAGTGCAGGAAGGTCGGCCCGGGATGCGGTTGCAGCGACCCGACCATATGCATGGAGTTTCGCGGCGTTTCGGTAAAGCTGTTCATCGGCAACGGAATGGGGCTTCGCGCCGTGAAATCAGAGTAAGTACGATTGCCCGCGCCGCTGACGCCCTGAAACTCGGTGACGAAGTGGCAGGAGCGGCAGTTGATGGACTGGCCCGCGAACGGTCCTGGCAACACGCCGTTGAGGACGCTGACCTGCTGCACCACGGGATCGCCTAAGGCCAGCGGCTGGTTCACCCCCGTCATATGGATAGCAAAGTATTGGGCGAAGCGGGTATCGAGAAACAGGCGTTCCCCGATTGAGTCTTCCGCGGGCGTAACTTCATTCTCGGTCTCGAAATTCGGGGCTTGTCCCGCGCTGGAGCTCGCTAAGACGCACAGCGCGAAAATGCCCGCGGCCATAGCTGGTAACCCGAGTGGCTAAATGCGTTCTCCGCTTTGCCGGCTGTCTCTCCCGGCGCATCTTGCCCCGCGTCATGGTTCGTTCCCTTTATCCGGCTTCGCTCCCGGGGTGGCCTGTTCTCCGAGGCTCTTCAAGTACGTGATGATTTGCCAGCGCGACGGTTCCGGCAGCGAACTCCAGGAAGGCATCCCGCGCCGCAGGTTGCCGTTCCTGAGAAACCAGAAGATCTGGCCGTCGGCGGCCTGCTGTACTTCTTTACTGCGCAAGCTCGGTCGTTTCCCGTGGCCCAGCGCGTCCGCTCCATGACACTTCGCGCAGTGATCGGCAAACAGTCTCGATCCGGCAGCAACTGCCTCTGCTTGTCCAGCGAAGGGATTCGTCCGGCTGCGATCGGCTTCCGGGGCCTTTTCAATCCACGAGTTGTCCACAGCGCCGCTGAACAAGACTGCGCCGAGCATCATGCCTGCGATCAGCCCCACCGTACGGCCGTTCATCGCGCGCTCCGGCGGAACCAACTCGAAATTTGTTGAAATTCGTACGCGACCTTGATGCGGTAGATCACTCCCACGCTGTTGGCGTTGAGCCCAAAGCTGGGTGAGAAGCTGACCGTCGGCCCGCGCGGAATATTGAAAGCCACGCTGGGCGCGGCGTAGTGCGATGTGGCTTTCCATCCAAACCCGTCGAGATCTCCTAGCCCGCCATAGAGTTCAACGCCGGCCGCGAAATTCTCGCGGCAGAAGACACAGGCCTTGCTACCGGCGGCCAGCGCCAGTGGGCGGCTAACACCAAGTGCGTACCCGAATTCCCATGGTTCGGGCTCCTGCAAATTCTTCTCTGCGATGAAATTCTCGGAGATATTCCATCCTTTTGCATTGCTCGAGAGAATCAGCTTCATCTCCAACTCGCGTTCCGTATCGGACCGGCCCTGGGCGTTGGAGAGTCGCAGGTCGGAGATGCTGTCGTGTCCCACCACTTCGAGCAGGCTGCGGTCGGCCCGGTTCAGGTTTTCGTATTCAAAATAGAGCACGGGATTAATGAAGTGGTCATGCAGCAGGGGACGGAAACGGTTCTCCCATCTGAATCCCGTAAAAACCGTGCTGTCATTCGAGGTGTGCTGGCCGCTCAAATAGAGTTCGGTGGTCCACCAGCCCCGGGCGCCATATTCCAGCTCGAGGGTTGCTCCGCTGAAGAAGTTGCCGAACTTGGGCGTGGCCTGCGTGGTCTTTAGCGCGACCTCCAGATTGTCGGGCTCTTCAAGATCATGGGAGTAAGTCACGAAGTAGGGCCATTCCTGGGCACCGCAGGCAACCGCCCCCAGGCAAAAGGCCGCGAAAAGCAGAATGGCGGAGATCTTCATGACTTGCGACTGAGGCTATCAGTTGCAATCGAGTTGCATGTGGAAAGGAACATGAACGATGCTAGCCGGGAAACACTCGAACGGTCAAGGGAGGGTCGACAGTTTCTGTATCAACCTTCTTGCAACCAGATGCAACGGCCCGAGTGAGAGTCCTAAGTTGGTCTGGGAATCGTCATGCGGACAAAAGGAGGAAACGCGCCGATCCTTAGTTGCTATCGTGTTGCAAACAGTTTGGGAGTTGTTTGCCGCTAAGTGTCGATCTTTTGTTCATGCCGGGGAAATTACGAGTGCAGCCGGCGGAATGTCTCCAGACATCTCTTGGCGGTGTCGAACTCGGAAAATCGGCTGCCCTCCTGCTCGACCAGATAGTATTCAATGCCGCCACCGCTTTCGGCTGCGGCGAAGATGCCCTTCCAGTCCGCCACGCCTTCACCAAACAAAACGGTGTAACCCTTGTCAGGGCCGGGCGCCCAGTCCTTGCAATGAATGGATTTGATTCGCCCCGGGTTGGCCCGGATCCATGCCACCGGGTCGGAGCCTGCTTCCAGGCAAGTCCCGATGTCGAATTGCATCGCGACCGATGGCTTCGTGTTCTTTGCCAGGATTTCGATCGGACGTTGGCCATCAACCGGAGTGAATTCAAGTTCGTGATTGTGATACCCGGTCTTGAGGCCTGACGCCGCGAGCTGATCGGCGGCGGAATTCAGGGTGTCGGCCACTTCCTTCCATCCGTCCAGACCTGGCTTGGGCTGCGAACTCGACATGATCACATACTTGCTTCCCAGGATCAGATTCATGTCGGCGGCGCGCTTTAGTTTGTCCGAAGTGAAATAAGTGCTGCTGTTGTGCGTCGAGTAGCAGCGTACGCCGAGATCGTCCAGAAGCTTTCTCATCTCTTTGGTCTGAGGCTCGGTCCAGTCAAAATAGGGCGCATAGAATTCGACACACTGATATCCCATTTGCGCGACGTTGCGGACTGTGCCAGGGAGATCGTCCTTCAATGCGTTGCGGACGGAATAGAGTTCGAGACCCACCGGAATCGAGGTCACGGCAAATGCACGCAGCGATAATGGCAGTATGGCGGACATTGCGAGGAAGGAACGCCGGGAGAAAGTGTATGTCGACATAGAGCGCATCCTAACTGATTCCGTCCAGCGGCGTCATCCTGAGAGACTGTGCGGCGGGGATTTAGTTTGAATCCCCCTTCTCATGATGGGGTCATCCTGAGCTTGCGAAGGACGTAGCGCGCAGCGGATCTGCATCGCCACACCGATTGTGGCGGTGCACGCTAGATCCTTCAGGACTAAAGTCCTTCAGGATGACGCCAGTGTATGTAGATTCGTCCAAACTCAAACACTTCCAACTTTGTACCGCCCCCGTCACGCTAACTGATCCCCAGCTTCTTTTGCATCTCTTCCAGCGACAAGCCCTTCGTCTCCGGATAGACGAATAGCACCACGAAGAACTGCAACACCATCATCGCGGCGAAGAACACGAAAGGATAAGCGCCCGACGATGCAGCCATCAGCGGGAAAATCAGTGAGATGGCGGCATTCATAAACCAGTGCGAAAAGCTCCCCAGGCTTTGCCCTTGGGCGCGAACGGAATTGGGGAAAACTTCCGAAAGGTAAACCCAGATGACCGCGCCCTGGGAGAAGGCAAAAAACGCAATGTAGCCCACCAGCAGCCAGACCAGAAGGCTCTGGTGCTGGTTCGTAAAGAAAATCACCGACACTCCCGCCAGGCACGCGGCGGTTCCGACGGATCCCACCAGCAGCAGCGTCTTGCGGCCCAGGCGGTCAATCACCGACATCGCAATCATGGTGAAGAGCAGATTAGTGGCGCCAATCGCCACCGCTTGCAGGTTGCCGGAGACTTTGCTGAACCCGGCGTGGGCAAAAATGTCATTCAGGTAATAAAGGATCGCGTTGATGCCCGAAAGCTGGTTAAAGATCCCGATACTGACCGCGAGAAAAATCGGAAATGCGAACTTTCGAGAGAAGAGTTTCTCGGTGGCCTGACTCTGCTCGGCGCCGATAGAGGCGACGATTTCTTGCAAATCATGCTCGTAGTTTTCGTCTCCCGTCACCTGCAGGACTTCACGGGCTTCCGCCACTCGCCCCTTCTTGACCAGCCAGCGCGGGCTGCGCGGAATGGTGAACAGCATCACGAAGAACAGCGCGGCGGGGATGGCGGTCACGCCCAGTTCCCAACGCCATTCCGTGGCGCCGAAGTGTTGCAGGCTGATGACGTAATTCGAGAAGTATGCCACCAGGATCCCGAACACGACGTTGAACTGAAAGGCTCCAACCAGGCGGCCGCGCAATTTCGCCGGCGCAATTTCCGCGATATACATCGGCCCAAGCACCGACGACCCGCCTACGCCCAACCCCCCGACGAAGCGAAAGAAGACCAGAGCGTACCAGTTCCAGGCGAAGGCGCAGCCCAAGCCTGAGATCAGGTATAGAACCGCCAGCACCCGCAGGCTGTCGCGCCGTCCGAAGCGTTCACCCGGAAACCCGGCGAGCATCGCGCCCAACACTGTTCCGAAGAGCGCGCTGAAAACGGTGACGCCTAAAAGAAACGGCGTGAGGCTATAGGTCTGGGTCAGGGCACCGGTGGTGCCGGAGATGACCGCCGTGTCGAACCCGAAAAGAAGGCCGCCCAAGGCGGCCACCACCGTACTCTTCAGCAAGGTTGCGTTGAGCTTCATGCGGACTCCAGCCCGTCAGAAATGTGGCCCGGTGCACTTCTCCCACCCGCAAGCCGCCCACAAGTTATCACAGAGCAAACTTCAATTCATTGGACTCATTTCCTATCACGCGAGAATATGGATGAGGAGGCTGAATGGATCGCTCAAATCCCTCGAAGATAAAAGCCGTGATTCTGGACTACGGCGAGGTTCTCTGTTACCCGCCCACGGCGGAAGAGATGGGACGCATGGCGGCGCCATTTGGGATGGCCCCAGTTCCTTTTCGCAAGCTATGGGACCGCGACCGGCTATGCTACGACCGCGGTGATCTTTCTCCCGAGGCGTATTGGTCCACGGTGGCAAAAGAAACCGGCACGCAGTTAACGGCGGAGCAACTCGCCCAATTGCGCCGATGGGACCTTGAAATGTGGGGGCACGACAACCCCACCATGGTGCAATGGGTGAGGCAAATGCATTCGTCGGGAATCAAAATTGGACTGCTCTCCAACATGCCCCACGAAATGGTCCGCTATGTACGGCAGAAGTTCGCGTGGCTGGACCAGTTCGACCATCTGACATTCTCGGCCGAGGTAAGCCTGATCAAGCCCGCCGCGGCCATCTACGAGCACAGTCTCCGCGGAATGGGAGTGCCAGCGTCCGAAGCGCTTTTTGTGGATGACAAGGAGCCGAATGTTCAAGGAGCGCGTGCCGTGGGAATTCACGCGATCCGCTTCCAATCAGTCGAACAGCTGCGCAGCCAACTGAGAGAGCTAAGCTTTCCGATTCTGCCCGCTGACAAGTAGCGCCGGCGTCCCGCCGGCGCTACGTTGCACGTGGAGCCCAGAAGCGGGTGATGTCTTCCAGTGTGCGTCCCTTGGTCTCCGGCACCAGCCAGAGAACGCACAGCAGATTCAGCAAGGCCGCGGCGCTGAAACACCAGAAGGTGCCGTCGCTGCCTAGATGTTTCTGCATGAGGGGAAAGAGTTGATTGCCCAGATATCCGACGACCCAAAGCGCGGTTGTGGCGATCGACATGGCGCGTCCGCGAACCTTAGTCGGATAAATCTCCGAGATGATGACCCAGCAAGCGACCCCATTACCGAAGGCGTGGCCAGCCACGAACGTCATCACGAAAATCAATACAGCCAGCCCGCTGCCGTGAACATGATAGAACCAGCCCACCAGGGCGAAAGAAACGGACTGCAGCAGCGTCCCGGCCAGAATCAGCTTCTTGCGCCCGGAGAGATCCACCAGCCACAGAGCAAACAGGGTGAACACAAGATTGACCAGGCTGACCAGCACTGACTGACGAAACGCGTCGCTGGTGGCCGTTCCGGCAGATCGAAAGATTTCCGGGAGAAAAGAAAACAGAGGCGTGATGCCACTCAGCTGCGAAAATCCTGCGAGCATGATCCCGATCAGGAGGGGTCGGCGAAACGTGGTGAACAGTTCGGAGAGATACCCTTCCTCAAGTGCGAGCGACTCCTGAATCTGCCCGGCTTCGGCTAACGCCGTGGTCCGGTCGTTTATTTTCGAGAGCACGGCCAGCGCATTTTCTCGCCGTCCCATCTTCATCAGCCAGCGCGGACTCTCCACCGCGGGCACGATGGTCGCTCCGAACAACATCGCGGGAATCACGCCGACAAAAAACATCCAGCGCCAGCCCACGGTCGTGTTCCAGGCTTCATCTCCCATGCGCTGGATCAGCATGTTGACGAACACCGCGGCCAGGATGCCGAGCACAATTCCCAGCTGATACAACGTCACCAGTCGGCCGCGAAGCCGGGCAGGAGCGATTTCGGCGATGTACATCGGCGCGATGATGGACGCTGCACCAATTCCCAGCCCGCCAATCAGTCTCCAGATCACAAATTGGCTGAGGTTGGCGGCAAACCACATTCCGAGTGACGACAGGGCGAAGCAGGCGGCACAGAGCGCGAGTCCTTTCTTAAGGCCGATGCGATCGACCACTGCACCCGCGCCGGCCGCGCCGACGGTGCATCCGATGAGAGCGCACCCCGCTGCCCAGCCGATTCCCGCAGCGTCGAGCTTGAAACAGAGTGCCAGATAATGAATGGCGCCGCTGATAACGATATTGTCGTAACCGAACAGCAGGCCGCCGAGAGCGGAAACGGAAGCGGCAATAATTAAGGGGCCCTTAGGCTGTGGAGCAGTAACGCTCAGCGCGGGCGTCAAGATTTCGCGCCCCGCGTAAGCTCGCGTCCGTCGGACGGTTGCTTGGAAGCCGTCTTGAGCATGGCCTGAGCGGCCAGAATGAAACCGATGGTGTGGGCCATGCCGGCGTGCCATGGTGCCGCACACGTCATCTGCGGTGTGTGGTCGGGAATCACGACACCGTCGAAATTGTTCTTCGCGAGGATGGAGAGAATGCGGAGCATGTCCACGTCTCCCTCGTCGATAAAGGTCTCACGATAGTTCGGGACCTTGCCGACCACGTTGCGCAGGTGGATGTATGCAATTTTTCCCTGTTGGCTGTAGCGGTCAACCGCGTCGTAAATGTCGCCTTCCGTCATCTCGGCCAACGTTCCCACGCAAAGCTCCAGCGAGTTGTTCCGGCTGGGGAAGATATCGATCAAGCGTTGATACATCGCCGGCTGATACACGAGGCGAGGCTGGCGTCGCATGGTCGGCATGGGTGGGTCGTCGGGGTGGGCCGCCAGGCGCACGCCGGACTGCTCCGCAACCGGCACCACGTCTGCCAGAAATCTTTCCAGGCGGCGCCACAATTCCTCGTGCGAGATAGACGGCAGTGTGCCCTGTAGTGCGTTAGGGTCGTACACCATGTTCCAGATCATTCCATTCGGAATGGGAACGTCTTCGGCAGGGCCATCCATGCCTAGGGTAACGGCATGTCCGCGCCCCAGCGGCGCAGTCACGCGGCCGCATACACCGGCCAGGCTGAAGTTGTATCCCAGGACCGGAATACCCGCTTCACCCATGCGCCGAATAATTGTTTTGACCTTCTCAATCTGCTGTGGCCGCTGCGGGCCGTCGAGAAGAATGTCGTGCCAATGTGCCGGATCGAGGTTTTCGATCGCTGCCAACACCAGTCCCGCGTCTTCAATCTCGCGGCGAAGAGTTTTGAGCTCCTCGACGGTCCACAGCGTCTCGGGATCCCCCGCTCTCCCCCAGGGCTCATACTTTCCGCCTGAAGGTTGATTGTTGCGTGGGTTCGACGCGCCCTGGTTGAAGTAGTCGACCAGGTGGACAACCACATGAGTGCATCCGGCCTGGCGCGCGAAGTCATAATAGTCGCGCGTCAGCATGTGACGATAGAGGCCCAGGCCAATTTTCATAAGCGATTGCCGATGCCAGCGCCATAGTCGGGGCTGAGTATCTGGCCGTTGATTTCGTTGGCCAGCGGCGAGCACAGAAACACGAAGGCGTCTGCGATCGACTCCGGACTGTTTCGCCTTCCCAGAGAAACGCGCAGCACGAATTCGCGATAGGCCGGATCTTCGTCGAAGACTTTCAGCGAACTGCCGGCCGCGACGTTTCCCGGCGAAACCACGTTGACGCGAATGCCGGTACCGGCATACTCCAACGCCATGCAGCGGGCGAAAGTTTCCAGCGCGGCCTTCGCGGAGGCGTACGACGGAATCTGGGTATGCGGCATACGAGCTACGTACGATGACGTGAAGATCATGTGACCAGGAATCTTGCGTTCAACCCACTGCGCGAAGACGGCACGGGCCAGATTGACCTGGGCGAAGTAGTTGAAGCGGAAGATGCGGTCGTAATCCGCTTCGGAGGTCGTACCGAAAGGATGCAGCCCGCAGCCGCCGGCGTGGCCGAGAACAGTATCGAGGGCAGGGAAGCGGCGGAAGGATTCGGTCACGACCCGCACCAGCGCGGCAGATTCGGTGATGTCAGTCGGGAAATAAATGTACGACGCCGGCGGAACTTTCCATTCACCTAGAATCTGGCTGGCCTCTCGTTCGGGCTTGATGTCGAGCAGGATGAGAGTGGCGCCGGCCCTCACCAGTTTGCTGACCATCGCTTCGGCGATGGCGCCGAGAGCAGCGGTGATCAGGATCGCTTTGCCGGACAGGTCGATGGTGATCATTAGGTGGTTAACGTCACGGGTTAACCTTATAAAAACCAGTTTCTAGTTCTGGGTTCTCGGTTCTCAGTTGTCGATTACATGATGCCGTGTTTCTCAAAGGCTGCCACCGCGCTGCCGCCTTCTTCCAGCGCCTTCCTGACCAGCTTTTCGCCGCGAACTTTTTCCAGGGCTTTGGTGAAAACATCGTCGGCGGCCTCGGTCGGAATGACGCAGACTCCGTCGATGTCTCCGAACAGAATGTCCCCGGGGCGCAGGCGGACAGCACCGATTTCCAGTGGGACACGAAAATCTACCACCTTGCATCGCGGCGACGAATCCTGACCGTACGGACCCCAGGAAAACGTCGGGAAATTCAGGTCGAGGATGGCTTTGGTATCTCGCGTATAACCGTTGAGCACGGCCCCACTCGCGCCCAGCTTGCGCGCCCGGATACTCATCAGCTCTCCCCACAACGCGTTGCGCGATGATGACCCGGTGTTGACGTAGACTTCGTTGGGATGGAGATCATCGAGCGCTTCCAGCATCAGGCCGAAGGGCTTGGCCATAAGCTGGTTCGCGGTGCCCACAACTTTTTCGGCGAAGACATCGACGGCCAGCACCGGCATGGCGCGGCCTACGACGACCATGTCCGCTTGCAAAGGACGAATCTGGGGAGGCAGAAACTGATGCTGAAGTTCCAGTTTGTCCATGACATCACCCACCACGCAGGTAAATAATTCCCGGCGCACCAGGGCGAAGAGGTCGTCGTCGTTTTTCCAAGGCTTCATTATTGTAGGAGCAGCTATTTTCCCCGAGCGAGTCGAATCTTCTCGACAAACTGCTTCGCCGTGTCGGTGACCAGTTGCAGGTTGCCTTTCTCCGCGCCTGCGGTCAGGCTGCCGCCCACACCGACCGCGACGGCTCCGGCCTCGATCCACTCTGCAACGTTGTCGACGCTTACGCCGCCGGTCGGCATCAGGGATGCCTGGGGCAGCGGACCCTTCACTGCCTTCACGAATGCTGGGCCCAGAGTTTCTCCGGGAAAGAGTTTCACAATGTCGGCGCCACATTCCATCGCGTCCACGATCTCGCGCATGGTCCCCGCGCCCGGCATGTAAGGCACCTGATAACGGTTGCACAGCCGCGCGGTTTCAACGCTCACCGATGGGCTGACAATGTACTGGGCACCCGCCAGTATGGCGATACGCGCGGTCTCGGGATCGAGAACGGTTCCGGCGCCGATGAGAATTTCTCCCGACTTGTGTTCCTTGGCGAGGTGCTCGATCACAGCGGCTGCGCCGGGGACCGTGAACGTGATTTCAATCGCTGCCGCGCCGCCGCGAGCGCAGGCTTCCGCGATGCGGGTAGCCAGCTCCGGGCTATGGGTCCGCACGATGGCGACCAGTCCGGATTCGATTACCTTTCCAAGCACTTTGAGTTTGTGCATAGTGAGTGAGGTCTTTCGAGTTGCAGAACTACTGTGTCCTTTCCGGTTGAGCCGCGGGATTCTGTAATTTTTGAAACTCCCGAGTTTCGCGCTCCGCGTCCGCCGTCTTTCCCTGCTTGCGATAAAGCCCTGCCAGGGCGAAGTGCGTTTGCGCGGCGAGGCTTGAACCCTTCTCTACGGAAAGCAGTTTCGTCCACGCCTTTTCGGCGGCTGCCGGGTCGCCTGCCAGCGCCGCGGCCTTGCCCAGCGAGTACAGGGTTTCTGGCATTTCCGGCTGCAAACGATCGGCACGTTGCAATTCTATTCTGGCCTCGCTGGCCTTGCCTTGTTGCAACAGCGCAGTGCCCAGGCGATAAGCACCTTCGGCATTTCCAGGCTGCAGTTTGGTCTGGGCACGAAACT
This sequence comes from Terriglobia bacterium, assembly GCA_963813645.1. Lineage (GTDB taxonomy): Bacteria > Acidobacteriota > Terriglobia > Terriglobales > Acidobacteriaceae > JAIQFF01. The sequence continues at coordinate 121,169 of CAWEZS010000012.1, read as the reverse complement.
GTTCTTCGGCTTTCGGCCACTGCGCCGAACCGGCGTAGACCAGCCCAAGCTCCAGGTGCAGCTCCGGAGTGTCGGGCCGAACCCGCAACGCTTCGAGAAACTCCTTTTCGGCCTGGGGCATCTGCCGCAGCACGTAATAGTTTTCCGCGAGGGCCTGATGGGCGCGCGCCGAATCAGGATACGCCGCCTGCAGCGTGTCGATGGCTTGCTTCGAAAGCAATCCGCTGGCGCGACCGAGATAATAAAGCAAGTCGGGATCATTAGGGTGCTGGGCCAGCGCAGCCTGGAGATTTTCTACCGCTGCCTGCAATTGCCCGGTCCCGATCTGCGCGATTCCCAATGCTGTCCGTTCCTGGACCTTCTCCAGGTGCGGAATCGCCTGGGCGTTATAGCCCTCCGCCAGCAGCGCGTATCCCAGCAACTGATGCGCGCCTGCCAGGTTCGGAGACAATTCAAGAGCACGCTTCAGCGGCGCGATTGCGGCGCCATAGTCCTTATTTTCCATGTAGGCCTGGCCAAGATTTACGAGACCTTCCGCCAGTGTGGGAGCGAGCTCCGTCGCCTTCTTGAATTCGGCGATGGCAACGTCGAAGTGCCGCTGTTTCTCGGCTTCCGCGCCCGCCTGCAAGTGTTGCAGAGCCTCGGGTGAGACCGTCTGCCAGGCCAGCCAAAACATCAACAGGATTCGGATCAAGGTTTCTCCGGTTCGCGGACTTCCAGAAACTGGTCGGCGTGAACGTCGCTCAAGGTCTGGCGCGTTCCGGAAGGCCAGCTAATTTCCACTTTCGCCGTTTCGGCCGCTCCCAATCCGAAGTGCAGCCGCTGGTCGCTGGATGAAACATAACTTCCGGCTGAGGTAGCGAATCGAGTCTGGCCGTTCACCCGGACGCGAGCGCCGTAACCGTCCCGATTACTGCGCGTGCCGCGCAGCGAGATGACTAGCCAGTGCTGTTTGCCGCCGCGATTGAAAAAGACCTGCGGAGGTCCGCCCAGAACTGTCATGACCACATCTTGCCATCCGTCATTGTTCAGGTCGCCAAAGGCCGCTCCCCGGCCCGCTGCCGGAGACGTGCTGCCGGAGTCGACGCGCTCGAACCGGCCATTGCGATTCATCGCCAATAGAGGCAGCTCCCAATAGTGCAGCGAAGGATCGATCTGCTCGACGTTGTCCAGAACATGGCCCTGCGCGACAAAGAGATCTTTCCAGCCATCGTTGCCGAAATCTTCCAGGCCTACCCCCAGCCGGAGCTTCCGCTGGAGAGCACGCCCAGGCCGGTCTCGAGACTGCCATAACTGAATGTGCCATTGCCCTCGTTATGGTAGACGCCATAGATTTCGCGGGGAAGTTCGGTCACGATCACGTCCGGCCGGCCATCGTTGTCATAGTCCTGAAACACTACACCCATGCCGGACAATCGGCGTCCATCCTCTGACAGCGCCGTACCCGCTTCGAGGGCCCGTTCGGTAAAGGTGCCGTCACGGTTGTTGTGGTACAGGTACTGCTGCATGCCGTCGTTGGCCACGAAGATATCAGTGTAGCTGTCGTCATCGTAGTCCGCGAATGCCACTCCCAGAGCCCGGCCCTTCTTGCCAGAAATCCCGGACTTCTGACTGACATCGGTAAAGGTTCCGTCGCCGTTGTTGTGGTAAAGAATGCTTGTCGTGGCGGGAAACTCTTCTGGCGGACAGTAAGTGTGCCACTCCCCGCCGCAGGTCTTGCTGCGTTTGGTGTCCCACTCCATGTAGCGCGTGACGAAGAGATCGAGTTTGCCATCGTTGTCGTAATCGAAAAAGCCGGCCGAAACCGACCACCCGCCGGCTTCGACTCCCGCCTTTGCGGTCACGTCCGTGAACGTGCCGTCACCGTTGTTGTGATAGAGGACATTTTTTCCGTAGCTGGTCACGTACAGATCGGGAAAGCCGTCATTGTCATAGTCACCGACAGCAACTCCCATGCCGTAGTTACCGTCTCCCGCGTTAGCCAATCCGGCTTTTTCAGTGACGTCAGTAAAACTGCCGTCTTTGTTCTGCCGGTACAAGCGGTTCCAGAAGAGCGGATTCTTGCGATCAAAACTCTCTGGCAGCCGCATGGGACTGGTGACACGTCCCCCGTTGACCAGAAAAATATCGAGCAAGCCATCGTTGTTGTAGTCGAACAGTGCGATGCCGCCCGGCATGGTCTCGATCAGATACTTCTGCGGCGTAGGTGAATTTTGCAGGATGAAATCCAGTCCGCGCGGTGCTCTGGTTTCGAACAGCGACACCGGCGCCGCCGTCATCGCCAGCGCGATGCAGCAGACCAAGACCGGAATGAGGGTGATGCGTGGCATGACGAGGTAATGTGGGAACCTCCGCAGTTAGCATATCGCGCCGCTGTAGTGATTGCACACAGCCAAGACAGTTCAGTTCATGTGTCAGCCAACGCAGAATCGCGGTCTGTGGAGCGACGTCGGGGGTGAAGTTCGGCAAAGCGCGCCTGGGCGGAGAATGCCAAGCTATGCGAATCGTCATTAAGTAATCGTTTACTTCTAGGAACCCCCGCTTTGTTCTTGACAACGTTCTATCGGGCATGACAAAAACCGGGAAGCATTAAGCTAAACCGGAATTCGACCCATGAAGGTCGGATCACCACAGGTTTTTAATTCTGTGCACTTCGTGTGGGGGTGGATTCATGATTTCTCGCCGTGCGTTTTCGCTGCTGCTTTCCTTGTTTGTTGCCTTCTCAACCTGCATCTTCGTTCAAGGACAGTCAACCTACGGTTCGATTACAGGGCTGGTCACTGATCCTTCCGGCGCCGCCATCGGCGATGCCCGGGTCACACTGACCAATCTGGGAACCGCGGAAAAGCGCGTCCAACCGACGGGATCTGACGGGCTCTATTCGTTCGTGAACCTGATTCCGGGAAATTACCGGCTCGAAGTTGAGAAGCAAGGGTTCAAGCGGATCACGCAAGAACCGGTCGTGGTGCAAGTGCAGCAGAGCTCGAAGATCGATGTGGCATTGCCCATCGGCCAGGCCACGGAGACAGTCGAAGTAACTTCCGAGACTCCCCTTCTGCAATCGGAAACGTCGTCTCTTGGTCAGGTGGTCGAGCAGCGCAAAGCCAACGAACTGCCGCTGAACGGGCGCAACATCTATAGTCTGGCAGCGGTGGCGCCGTCGGTGATTCCGCAGGGAAACACGACGGGTTCGCCGGTGGGCAAGAACCCATTCGATTTTGCCAACTATCAGATTGGCGGTTCTTTCGCCAACCAAAGCGCGGAATATCTCGACGGCCAGCCCCTCAACATCGGTTACATCAACCTGCCGCTATTGACGCCGACCCAGGACTCGATCGCGGAATTCAAGGTGCAGTACAACAACCTGGGGCCGGAGTGGGGCAAGTTCTCCGGCGGTGTGATCAACCTGAGCACCAAGTCGGGCAGCAACAAGTTTCACGGCTCGGCTTATGAGTACCTGCGTAACAAGGTTTTCAACTCCAATGAGTATTTCCTAAAAGGGTCGCAGATCGCCGCTGGCATCAAGAATGAACCGCCGCCGTTCACCCAGAACCAGTACGGAGTAACTTTCGGCGGTCCCGCGATCAAGGACAAGACTTTCTTCTTCTTCAGCTGGGAGGCTTACCGCCTGCGGTCGGGCACGGTCTTTACGACGACGGTGCCAACGGCCGCGGAACGAACTGGTGATTTTTCCGCCGCGGGTATCCCTACCCTTTATGATCCGCTATCGGTTAATCCCAACCCTCTCACCACCGATAACACCCGTACTCCCTTTGCGGGCAACATCATTCCGGCGGGTCGCATCAATCCCGACGTCGCAGTTCCTGCTCCAATTTATCCCGCTGCCTACCAACGGTGCTTTGACGAACAATTTCATCAAGGCGGCCAGCACCGGCGGGAACGTGGATGAGTATGTTGGCCGAGTGGATCAGAACTTTAACACCAGCAACCGTGTATTCGGACGCTTTTCCTACTGGAAGCTGTTGAGCCTCGCGCAGGATCCATTCGGTACGGGACTCTGCAAGGATCGTTGCGCGGAGAATACTCGCAGCAAGAGCCTCGCTGTCGGTTACACCCACACATTTAGTCCGACCACCATTGCTGATTTCAATATCAGCATCAGCCGCTTCCACTATCTGCGCCTTCCCATCAATTCTGGGTTCGACGTAACCCAGGAGGGCTGGCCCGCCGCTTACAACGCCCTTGTGCCCGACACCGAGCGTACGCCTCTCACTCCTTGCTTCGGGGTCAGCGACACGAACATCACCTGCAGCCAGGGGCAGAGCTCAATCAATGACTTCAACACCCAGTGGAACTTCTCTCCGCAGATCACGATGATCCGCGGACGACACACGTTCGTCTGGGGCGGTCAGCTTGAAGAGGGGTATGACAACTATCTGCAGACCAACACCGGAGGAGGCCTCATCTCCTTCAACGGATCGTGGACCCAGAGCCTGGCGCAGAATGCCCAGGGCGCGACTGGCGGACTCGACTTTGCTGATTTCCTGCTGGGCTATGGCTTAGGAGCTGGTGCTGCTTTTGGTAACCAGACGAACGGCTCCCTGGTCATTTCGGGACCAGTTTCAGGCAAGCAGACCTACCGGGCCTTTTATTTCGGCGACAACTACCATCCCACCAGCAAGCTGACTGTGAACCTTGGACTGCGCTATGAACTTCAGGGACCGTGGTCAGAGCGCTTTGACAAGATGACCTATTTTGATCCCTCCGTCACCAATTCCTCGGTAACTGGCTGCGGCGGCGCGGGCGGTGCGTGTCCGGGAGACCTCTTCCTGGTCAAGACGGGTGTGAACGACGGCAGGAACAACTTGCCGCTTTCCAAGAAGGAATTCTCACCCCGGCTTGGATTCGCCTATAGCTGGGATCAGAAGACGGTGATCCGCGGCGGCTACGGAATATTCTTCATTCCCAACTACGTCTCGTTCGGAACCAATCCCTACATCGACCCGGTGAGCAGCGCGACTTCACCTTTCTTTGCCAGCAACGACAAGGGGCTGACACCTGCGGCCACCTTGAATCAAAACACCTGCACTCTGGCCGCACAGAATGCTGCCCTCGTCTGTCTCGGCCAGGGGCCGTTCAATACCGCACCCGGGGGCGCGAACAACCTGGTACCGGTGGCTGGCCGGAACCCTCAACCCAATGTCTCCTTGTACGGTCTCGCTCAGCAACCTCTTAGCGCGACCGCGTACACGAAACAAAAGTACGGATACGTTGAACAGTGGAACTTTGGCATCCAGCGCGAGTTGCCCGGAGGGTTCTTTGCCGACGTGGCTTATGCCGGCTCACACGGCGTCCATTTGGAGCAGTTCAACACCAACGTGGATCAGATACCGGATCAATTCATCAACCAGGCGCAGCAGCAATTTGATGCGGGACAACCCGTTGCCATCGCTCAACCGGTTGCGGTCTACCCCTTCAGCGTGCCTCTCGCCGGCAACTTGCAGCCGGGCAAGCTTACTCAAGGTCAACTCCTCCGGCCGTTCCCTGAGTATGCTGGCCTGCAATACAACGGATTTGGCTGTTGCGGAAGCAGCTACAACTCGCTGCAGGCCACAGTTACTAAGCGGTTCCAGGGTGGCGGCACAATGCTGGTCGCCTACACCAATGCGAAGTTGCTCTCCAACACCGACACTCTCACCTCCTGGTTAGAAGGTGGAACGTCAGGCGGCGTAGGCAATATCCAGGATTGGAACAATCTGGCGGGCGAGCGTTCGATCTCGTCACAAGATGTTTCGCAACGCCTGGTCATCAGCTATGTACTTGATCTACCCTTTGGCCGCGGAAAGAAGTACTTCAGTGGAGTAAGCGGCGTTGGCGGTAAATTGATTTCGGGGTGGGGGATTGACGGAATAACCACCTTCCAGCGCGGATTCCCAGTGAAAATCAGCTATGGCAAGGGGAATTCACTTTCGGGCGCGGGCCTCGGCATCGGTAGTCTCAGACCGAACGTCGTGCCGGGCTGCCACAAGGAAGTGTCCGGAAGTCCGGCAGCCAAACTGGGTGGGTGGTTCAACACGGCCTGTTTCACCGATCCTGCGGCTTGGAGCTTCGGCGATGAGTCGCGTGTGGATCCAACCCTCCGTCAACAGGGCATCAACAACTTCGATTGGGCGGTATTCAAGAAGACTGCCATCGGCGAATGGGGGAACATCGAGTTCCGTACTGAGTTCTTCAACCTGTTCAACCATCCGCAGTTCGGACCGCCTAATGGCACCTGCTGCACTGCGAACAACCCCAACTTCGGAGTTGTCACCAGTACAATCGGCAACGCTCAGGCTCGTTTGATTCAGTTCGCCTTGAAGTTTGACTTCTAGAACTTGGGTTATCCCGGACCAGGCATTCCTGCCTGGTCCGTTTTTTTGGCCCATGCCACTTTCACCTCGCAAAAAGCTGAATTGGGTTGTGCCTCGTTCGCTCCCCTGATTTACAATCCATTCCGCTCGTGCGCTCGCCGTCCAGAAGGGGCTGATGAAAACCACCCAGACCATCGACTACTCCGAAGCCAAACAAATCATCGACCGTATCGTTGAAAAGGCGTTGCAGCAGAAGAAAGCGGCGGTAATTGCCGTAGCCGACTCGCACGGCGAGCTGATCGCCTTCGCCCGCATGGACGGCGCTCCGGTCTCTTCCATCCGCATCGCGGCTAACAAGGCGTGGACCGCGGCGCGAGAGCGTAAATCGACCCAGGACATCGGAGACAGAGTGCGGCATCCGGAAAACGGCCACGATATCGCCTACTACGGCGACCCCAAGTTCGTGGGATGGGGCGGCGGCATTCCGGTGTGGAGAGACGGAGAGGTCGTCGGCGCCGTGGCCGTCAGTGGCCTTTCCTCGAGTGAGGACGTCGTTCTGGCGACACTCGGCGCCGAACTGGTCCCAGGCAAAGAAAAGAAGCATCGCTAAGCTACCGTCAGCCGTAAAGCGAAGGAATTTCTTTGCGTCCTTGGCGGGGTCCTTTGCGAACTTTGCGGTAAAAAGTTCTTGACTGCAAAGGTCTCAAAGAAGGGGCGCAAAGGTCGCAAGGAAATATAGGGGACCGAGCATAGGGACATGGCAAAGACGACCGTAACTTTTGGCGAAATCATGTTGAGGCTCGCGCCGCCGGGCTTTGAACGAATTCTTCAAACCGGACAGTTTGTGGCAACATTTGGCGGCGGCGAGGCTAACGTGGCGGTCGCACTCGCGCAGTTAGGCCTGTCCGCAGCTTTCGTGACCGTGTTGCCCGAGAAAAACCCAGTGGCCGATGCCGTGGTAGGTGAACTCCGCCGCTTCGGCGTAGATACCTCCAGGATCGTCCGCGGCAAGGGACGGATGGGCGTCTATTACGTGGAAGCCGGCGCCAATCAGCGTCCTTCGAAGGTGGTCTACGATCGCGAGAACAGCGCCATCGCGCTGGCCAGGCCCGGAGCCATCGACTGGGACCGCACCCTGGATGGCGCAGGCTGGTTCCACGTCACCGGCATCACTCCCGCCATCAGCAGTTCGGCGGCCGACCTGGCGCTGGAGGCGGCGAAAAAGGCTCAGGCGAAGGGGATTACAGTGTCCTGCGATTTGAACTATAGGAAGAACCTGTGGAAGTGGGGCAAGCCTGCCGCCGAAGTGATGCGCGAGCTGGTAAAGAATACAGATATCGCAATCGCCAACGAAGAGGATGTGCAAATGGCGCTGGGCATCGAGGCCGAAGTGGACGTGCACTCCGGCCAGCTCGACCGCGCGCAGTATGAAAAGCTGAGTGCCAAGGTCCTGGCCGAGTATCCAAACCTGAAAGCCATCGCCATCACCTTGCGGGAATCGAAGAGTGCCTCGCACAACGGCTGGTCGGCTTGTCTCAATGACCGGCAAAAGTTCAGCCTCAGCCGCTCCTACGAAATCACTCATATCGTGGACCGGGTTGGCTCGGGCGATTCTTTCGCCGCAGGCCTGATTTACGGCTTTCAGTTGCTGTCCACCCATCAGGAGGCGCTCGAGTTTGCCGTGGCCACGAGTTGCCTGAAACATTCCCAGCAAGGGGACTTCAGCCGCTCCACCGCGGATGAAGTCAACGCACTGCTCAAGGGCGATGGCTCGGGACGAGTGCAACGGTAAAGACTGATAAAAGCGGAGGCGCCATGATGCGCAGAATCTCAAGTATTAGAGTCCGTTGGGTTGCTGCGGTTCTTCTACTTTTCGTTCTCCCCGCACTGTGCCAGACGGCGCAACCGTCGTCGTCGGACATCGATGCCCGCGCTGACTCGCTGCTCAAGCAGCTTTCTCGGGAAGAAAAGGTCGACCTGATCGGCGGCGTAGACGCTTTCTACATCCGCGACATCCCTCACATTCATCTCCCCCGGCTGAAGATGTCGGATGGCCCGATTGGCGTCCGCAACTACGGCGCATCCACCGCCTTTGGAGGCGTAGGCATGGCGGCGGCGTGGGATCCGGAGCTGGCGAAGCGCGTGGGCACCGTCATCGGCCAGGACGCGCGTGCCCGGGGCGTGCATTTCATGCTCGGGCCAGGAGTGAACATTTATCGCTCGCCCTTGAATGGCAGGAATTTTGAGTACTTTGGCGAAGACCCTTTCCTCGCGGCCCGCACCGCGGTCGCCTATATAGAAGGAGTGCAAAGCCAGGGCGTCAGCTCCACGGTCAAGCATTTTATGGGAAACAATTCCGAGTTCGACCGTCACAACTCGGATTCCATCATTGACGAACGCACCATGCGCGAAATCTATCTGCCCGCGTTTGAAGCCGCCGTGAAAGAAGCCGACGTTGGATCGGTGATGGATTCCTACAACCTCACCAACGGTCTTCACCTCACTCAAAATGGATATTTCAACACCGATCTTGCCAGGAAGGAATGGGGATTCAAGGGCATCATGATGTCCGATTGGGATGCTACTTACGATGCGGTAGGGGCCGCGAACGGCGGGCTGGACCTTGAGATGCCGTCGGGAAAATTCATGAATCGCACTCTCCTTTTGCCGGCGATCCGCGCGGGCAGAGTCAGCGAGGCTACCATTGACGAGAAGGTACGCCGCATCCTGCGCACCGCCATTCGCTTTGGCTGGATGGATCGCGACCAGACCGACACGTCCATTCCCCGCCTCAACCCAGGTGGGGATCAGGTGGCGCTCGAGGGTGCGCGATCAGGCATGGTTCTCCTGAAAAATGACGGCAATCTGTTGCCTCTGGACAAGGCAAAAATCAAGTCTATCGCCGTGATTGGTCCGGACGCGTATCCGGCACAACCCGTGGGCGGCGGGAGCGGCGCGGTTCAGCCATTTGCGGCGGTTAGCTTTCTCGAGGGGATAGCCAATTATCTGGGCGCGGGCGCCAAGGTCTACTACGCAGCCGGGGTCCCGACTCTGGAAGAAATGGCGGGCATGACCAAGTTCACCACCGAAGCCAACGGAGGCCAGAATGGCCTGAATGCTGAGTTCTTCGACAACGCAACCCTTTCGGGCAAGGCGGCTGTTGCGCGCTTGGACGGGAAGGCAAGCTACGATCCGGCCACTACATCAGGCATGGCTGCGAATGACGTTTCGATCCGTTGGACCGGCTATTTCACGCCCGCGACTCCCGGCGACTACGTGGCTTTCGTTCAAGGTCCGGGAGAGAACGGCGGCTATCGCTTGTATGTCGACAAGAAGCTGGTCATCGACGACTGGACCCAGGCGTACGCATTCTTAAGCCAGGTCAAGATCTCGCTGCCGGCTGGACCGCACCACATCAATCTCGAATACTTTTGCCGGAAGGGCTGGGGCAAGCAGAGACTGAACTTCGGCATCGTGCGCCCAGAGGACCTGGTCAGCGCCGAAGCCAAGGCAATCGCCTCACACGCCGACGCGGTAGTGGTGGCAGTCGGTTTCGACCAGTCCATCGAAGGCGAGGCCGGAGACCGGATGTTCGTCCTGCCTCCCGGCCAGGACGATCTCATTAACCAGATCGCCGCCATCAACAAGAACACGGTCGTGGTCGTGACCTCAGGCGGCGGCATTGATATGAACGCGTGGGTGGACCATGTCCCCGGAATATTCCAAGCGTGGTATCCGGGACAGGAAGGCGGCACCGCGTTTTCCCAACTGTTGTTCGGAGACTTCAGCCCATCAGGCAAGTTGCCCATGACTTTCGACCGGCGCTGGGAAGAGAATCCCACGCACGACACTTACTATCCCAAAAGTGGAGATAAGAAGGTGGTGTACACCGAGGGTGTGTTCGTAGGTTATCGGGGCTACGACAAGTCGGGAGTGAGACCGCTGTTTCCCTTTGGCTATGGTCTTTCCTACACCACGTTTGCCTACAAGAACTTGACCGTGACCCCGCCAAGCTCCGCGGATCAGCCCGCCGAGGTGCACTTTGAAGTCACCAATACCGGAAGCCGTGCTGGTGCGGAGGTCGCGCAGGTTTACGTGGGCGACAGCCACTCCAGTGTGCCTCGTCCCAAAAAAGAGTTGAAGGGATTCGCTAAAGTCAGCCTGGCTCCGGGCGAGACCCGGCAAGTCACGGTGAAACTCGATCGCCGTGCCTTCGCCTTCTATGACGTCAAGAAGCACGACTGGAAGGTAGAGCCCGGCGATTTCGATGTGTACGTGGCGCGGTCCGCAGCGCAGATTGAGCTGACCGGAAAGGTGGCGGTAAAGACGCCCTGACGCTAACGCCCTGGTGGATCGGGTATATAATCGCGCAATTCTTGGAACTGGTAGTGGCTTAATTTTTAAAATCACCAAGTAACTTGTCATTCCGAAGCGCGACTTTGTCGCGCGAGGAATCTGCTGTTTTGCTGTCGGCAACAAGCAGATTCCTCGCCGATGAACCCGGCTTCGGAATGACAAGGCGTGGGGTTCGTTTTTCCGCAGAATGCACGGCTGCGGGTCGCATGCTCTGCCGGTTATCCTGGTCTTCGCAGAAAAAAATTGTCCGCCCCAGTCATCATCTCCGATGACGTTGCGCGTCGCGCCCGCCGTCACATTGCCCTGCGTCTTCTGCCGTATGTACTCCTGCTCTATGTAATTGCCTACCTCGATCGCAATAATCTGGCGACTGCCGCTCTGCAGATGCCGCACGATCTCGGCTTCAGCGATGGCGTAGTCGGCTTCGGAGCAGGCATCTTCGCACTGGGCTACGTCATTCTGGAAATTCCCGGCACCCTCATCATCGAACGCTGGAGTGCGCGCCGCTGGATCGCGCGCATCATGGTTTCCTGGGGACTGGTCACGATTGGGATGGCCTTTATCCGCACCCCGCATCAGTTCTACACCATGCGGTTTTTGCTGGGATTGGCCGAGGCCGGATTTTTCCCCGGGATCATTGTTTATCTCACCCACTGGTTCGTCTATCAAGATCGTGCCAAGGCCATTGCCGGTTTCATGGCAGCTATTCCCTTGGCCTACGTGGTTGGTTCCCCAGTCTCGGGATTGCTGCTGGGCGTCCACTGGGGCACGCTGCGAGGCTGGCAGTGGTTGTTCATCCTGGAGGGTCTGCCCGCGCTGTTCTTTGGGGTGATGACCTGGTTTTACCTGACCGATTGGCCGCATCAGGCCAAGTGGTTGCCCACCGATGAGCGGGAGTGGGTTATCCACCAACTGGAGAGTGAGAAGCAGGCCAAGAAGTCGGTTCACTCCTATACGGTGTGGCAAGCGCTGCGGAATCGCGACGTCGTCATCTTGACCGCGTTGCACTTTGTGCAGAATGGATCGGCGTACGCTTTGGCCTTTTGGCTGCCCACCATGATCAAGCGCCTGTCGGGACTGAGCGACATCAAAGTAACTCTGCTGGTCGCCTTGCCGAACCTGCTGGGCTTTATTGCCATGCAGATAAACGGTTGGCACTCCGACCGCACCGGGGAACGGCGCTGGCACACGGCGATCCCGCTGTGGGTGACGGCCTCCGCCTTACTTGTGCTCAGCAGAGCGGATTGGGGAACTGTACCTTCCCTGGTCCTGTTCTCAGTTGCGGCCGCCGGCCTGCTCGCCTTCTTGCCCAGTTTCTGGGCGATGCCGTCCGCATTCCTTTCTGATACCGCGGCGGCCATGGCGACCGGAACCATCAACTGCGTTGCGGCCGGCCTCGGAGGCTTTCTCGGCCCGGCTTTGGTCGGCTATCAGGCCGCGCGCACCCACTCGTTTCGGTCAGGCTTTGCGGGACTGGTGATCGCGCTGGTGATCGCAGGCGTGCTGCCCCTCACTCTACGCGTTCGCGGCCGCGCCGGAGACTCTCAGCGAGTCAGCGACCACTAACTGGGTGGGCACGTCAGCCCACCGCAGCGGCTCTGGGGACTCCGCCTCAGCGAGCCCGCCTCACCAGGAAGCATCCTCCGATGAAAGAGAAGACGCCAATCGTTACGCCGGCGGCCATACCTGCCAAGAAACTAGCATCGTGAAGACTCTCCTGGGGAGCACCCACAAAATATCGATGCAAGAGGTGCCCGAAGGCCAGGGTCGTGAGCAGTACTGCAATTCCGCTCAGAAGGTTAAGAATTCGCATGTCGTCCCGTCTATGCCCGGCAGTTGGCCATCTCGCAAGTCACCGCTATAACTTCACCCATCCCCGCGAGGATGCCGAACGCTCGACAGCGTCCAGTACTCTCTGCACCGAGACGGCGTCATCGAAGTCGGGGAAGCGAGACTCTTTCCGTGCAAACGCGCTAAGGAAGTCACCCAGGATTGCGATGAAAGTATGCTCGTAACCGATGGTGTGTCCAGGCCTCCAGAAATTCTCGGCATAAGGATGGTCGGGACCGGTCACAGTGATGTTCCGCATGCCCTGCTGGTTGGGAGTTTCGGCGGCATCGAAAAATTCCAGCTGGTTCATCTGCTCCAGATTGAAACGCAACATGCCCTTCGACCCGTTGATCTCAAAAGCGTGGCGATTGCGGCAGCCCACTCCGTAACGAGTCGCTTCAAACGTACCCACGCTGCCGTTGGCATAGCGCGCCAGAACGAAAGTGGCGTCGTCTACGTCGCGCCCTGGTACGAACGTGTGCGTCATGGCCGTCAGCTCCGTGATCGGTCCATTGAGATAAAGCGCGGAGTCGATGGAGTGGGAGAGCAAATCTCCAGCCGCTCCCAGACCAGCCTCGGAGCGCTTATAACGCCAGGACCCGGCTTTGCTGGGATCGTTGCCCGACTGGTTCAGATAAGTAGCGCGGTAGTGGAAGGTCTGACCCAGGCGTCCTTCGTCAATCAGCCGCTTGGCGAAAACCACGGCCGGAATCCGCCGGTAGTTGAACCAGACCAGATTAGGCACATGATGCATCCCCTCAGCCATACTCTCAGCTTCCTGCAGCGAGGTGGCCAAAGGCTTCTCACACCAAACCATCTTTCCAGCCTTGGCGGCGGCGAGGGCGATGGGCGCGTGCAGAACGTTCGGCACGGCAATATCGACAACATCAATGTCGGGCCGGGCGACCACAGCCTGCCAGTCAGTCGATGTTTCTTCCCATCCCCACAGCGCCGCCGCGGATTCGAGCTTGGCTTGATTGCGCCCGCAGACAACTTTCAACCCAAGTTGGTAAGGAACATCGAAGAAATGCCCGACCTGCCTGAAGGCGTTGGAATGCGCCTTAGCGATGAAACCCGTGCCGATCATGGCGACATTCAGCTTCTGTTTAGGCATGGTTTACCGGTGCTGGAACGCTCACTTTCGGACGCAGTGTACCGTCCCCGAAACGAGTTGTCATCCTGAGCGGAGTAAGTTCGCTCGCTTCGCGAGCGAACTTGCGCAGTCGAAGGACCCCTATGATCACCACAACGCGTCCGTTCAGGGCATTCCCAAAATCTCAAGCTTCCCAACCCCTGCCAAGCCCCGAGGGGTCCTTCGACTTCGTAGAAGCTTCGCGATGCGAAGTTTCTACTCCGCTCAGGATGACAGTGAGCCTATTTGCGATAAGGTTTGCAGAAAAAGAAAAATGCCCCATCTGTCACAGACGATATGACAGACGGGGCACCCTCGGCCAAGTAAACTCTACGTTGCGGCTAAACTCGGACTTAGTTAGTCCACACGATTTCAGCTTTCTTCGCGGACATATGCTCCTGCCTCAGCAGACGGGCTGAATCGCCCAGCGGGGCGACATACGCCGGCTTGGCCACTTCCCAAAGCGGCCTCACACCGTGAGCCGACACATTCATGGATGTCTCCATGATGTCCTGCGCCTGGCCCATGCCCTGTTGCGTGGCATGTCCCACATGACTCTGGAACTCGTACACGATCGGTTCCGCGCTAATTCCGCTACCGACTGCGCTGCCAGCCTGCCCGAACGCCATCCCTGCGAAACAAAGAATGCCCAACACACAGAACGTAATCTTCATCGAATATCCTCCGACCTAGAAGAATCCAGGATCAAGGTTCGGGGAGACGGCCTTGAGTTCCTGCTGCTTAACCCCACTTGGAGAATATGCAAGCCCCATACCAAAGCAATACGCTGCGATATCTAGGCTTTAACAGGCAGCCGCAGAAAACGGCGCAATTGTTTGCACAATCGTGGGAGGAGACAGCCACCGAATCCCGTGCCAGTAGCGGCTTCTCGCAAATGCATAAACCACGGAGGACACCAAGGACCACGTTAGGAAATCCCATTGAAAGTTGGATTTCCTTCGTGGTTCTTGGTGTCCTCTGTGGTTTATGTTCTTGTTCGAAGTACCGAGACGGGGTGCGGCCTTACCCATGTGACCTTCGTAACTGCCCTCTGGCACAGTTGGGCCATTCTTTATCCCCGCCCCGCCCCGTAGCATCGTCCTATTCCGGACGGGAGAAATCAAATGAACAACGTATCGATCCGGGACGGACTGCTGGCCGCATTGACCGAGTGTTATGAAGCAGATACCGCCCATTTCGTCAGTTTGCCGAAACAGATTGTAGACTCTTCGTCGGCCAGGGAAGTCATTGCCGACCTGAGGAATGAAGGCTACGTCGAAGAGCGGGAGCGCGGCGTCATCCGGTTCACCCGGCGGGGTTACGAGTCGCTTCGAGAGCGCTTCGATTCGCCCCCCAGCCTGTCGCGAGTCCTGTTGGCGGTATAAAAACTACCGATGGTGTGGGGACGGGTCTTCGACCCGCCCGGGCCGGGCAAAGCTCGGCTAGTCTTGATAACGCTCGCCCTTCACCCGGAATATCGCCAACTTCGATCGCCCCCCAGCTTCCAGCCGGCGCACCCGGCCACTCACTCGCTACAATGCATGAATCGTCGGCAACTGTTAGTGTTGGGATCTCTTCCTGTTTGCCCCTTAATCAGAACCTGTGCAACGATGTTCGCGCGCGTTTCTGCTTCAGACCAGGCTAAGGCTGAATGCAGTGGTGACAACCGGCGTTCCGGGTTTCATTCCACAAGGTAGATGAACATAAAAGAGAACCGCAACTGGAGCACTCCATGCCGATGCAAGACGAACAAATCCGTACCGCCCTGAATGCACACTGGCAGGCGTCGGCTGCCGGCGATGCAGACGCGGAACACGATATTTACGCTGACGATGCCATTTGTGATTATCCCCAGTCGGGCGAACGGATCCTCGGGCGAAGCAATTTGCAGGCTTTGCGGAGTCATCATCCCGGAAAGCCGTCCGGCTTCAAGGTCAAGCGGATTCTCGGAAACGGGGACCTCTGGATCACGGAGTACACAATCACGTACCAGGGGCGACCGGCATACACGGTGAGCATCATGGAGTTCCGCAACGGCAAGGTCATCCACGAAACACAGTATTTCGCGGATCCCTTCGAGGCGCCGGCCTGGCGGAAGCAATGGGTTCAGCAGATGGCGTGACGCCGCACGGATGATGAGGAAATCTGCTTGGCGGGTGGCCCATTCAAGCCCGGGTTTGGCTTGAGTGGGGATGTTCGCGCGTCGCAGACTTGGGCCGGCTGACAAACTACATTGTCGTCCATGGGGACTGACAGGTTTTCGTAGAACTGCTGAGCAGCCGGGGAGATCCTTTACATATTAGACCGGAGACATTCTTTACACTTGAACCTGACCTTGCTTCCCGGTTTGAGCGAGGGGAAGGGGTGCAGGGGAAGGGGAAGCGTCCCCTTCCTCTGCATCAGCGATGTCGAAGTCTTCCTTCCTGGGCAACGGTCGGATGGACAGTTTGCGTGTGTCCAACAGCGCGATGGGGAAGGTGGAGAAGTACACCACGAAGCAACCCTCATCGAGCGGCAGCAGTCCGATGCGCTCGCCTTGAAACACCGTCCCCAAGAACACCCGATCCGACTTCCCACGAAACGGGCCCTGTTGCTGCACGCGCCGCACTTTGAAAGCGCTGTCATACTCGGGTTCGCGCGCCCGGCCCGGATACTGGCATGGCGAACACACATAGACCGATGCGGGAGTTTGCATGCCCAGTGCCTCATGGGGACGCCCCTGGTTGTTCCGGATGTCCGGCCTGGATACGTTCCGGCCGGATGCCTAGCTTCATCCCCCATAACGACAGCCGGGAAATCCCGTTTACGGCCCGTGCCGCAAAGGGCGCCCCGTGGTCGCTGCGAATCGTCTCCGGCATGCCGTACTCACTAAAGGCGGCGGCGAAGATGGCTTGCACCCGCTCGGTATCGGCCTTCTCCACCGCTTGGCAGCGCAGCAGATAGCGGCGGTGCGCGTCGGTCACCGTCCAGGGATCAATGCGTTCGCCATTCTGGGCGCAAAACCAGCCCTTGAAATCCGCGCACCATACCCGGTTCGGTGCGCTGGCAGTCGCGAAGGGCCGGGTGTAGGGCGGCACCCGTTTTCTCTTCTTACGGGCGAACACCAGTCCTTCCCGCGCCAGGATCTCGCCGATGGTGCTGGCCGCCGGCCACACCACTTCGGGTTCGGCCTGCTCCAAAACCCACTTCAATTTACCTGGCCCCCAGCGCATGTGTTCTCGTCGTAACGCCAGTACCGCTTCGACGATCTCCCCCGGCGTTGCGTTGGCCACTCGCCACGGCGCCCGACTGCGATTGCCCAACCCCTCCACTCCTTCCCGCTGCTGTCGGTGCTTCCACAGATAGCCCGTCGGCCGCGAAATCCCATATCTCCGGCACAACTCCGCCATGCTGCACAGACCACGTTCGTACTCCAGAACAAATCGTGTGCGTTCGTCCACAACACTGCTCGCTTTCCAGGGCATACGTTGTTCTACATGCCCTTGTGCTTTTTCTGCAGTGTCAAGCATCTCCCCGGTCTGTTCTGTAAAGGATGTCCCCGGTTTGTACCCTGCCCCACTCAAGCCAAAGGCAGGCTTGAGTAGGCCACCTGCGGAATGTTTCGGCTCATATTTGGAGGTGCAGTGGCCTGACAACGTCCAGGAAGCCTATCCTGGCGGAATAATCGGCAGACCCATTGCACTCCATGCCTTAAATCCGCCAGTCATGTCCGTCGCGCAGTGGAGTCCAAGATCCTGCAGAGATGTCGCCGCGAGGCTTGAGCTGTAGCCTTCGGAACAGAACACAATCACCTGGATGTCATGACCGGTCGCGACCGGTAGCCGCGCACTCGATGCTGGGTCGAACCGCCACTCGAGCACGTTACGTTCAACCACCAGCGCACCCGCAATACTACCCTCAATCGCGCGCTGGCCTTCGGGACGAATATCGACGAGTATCGCCCCGGTGTTAACCATCGCCTCGTAGGCCTCACCTGGAGATAGCCGTCGCAGTCGCGCGCGTGCCGCTGCAAGCACTTTCTCAATGCTCAAGCGGCACCGGTCCGGGCTGGAGGTTTTCTCTTCTGCATTTGGCACTCAGGATAACTGCACGCCCGAGGGTGTTCAAGATGGCAACATAGGACGGACGGGTGGCCCATTCAAGTCCTTTTTTGGCTTTAGTGGGGAACGTTCCAGCGCCCGAGTTGGGGTCGGCTACTGGCGCCGATTTTTGTCGAGATACACCAGCTTCCTGAGTCTTGAGCTATTATGACTTTCGAAAAATGCCAGTTAGTATAAGGTCCGCGCACCGAGGAAAGATACAGATGGCTTGTACATCCACCCAGAAAACTCAATTCATGACCCGTTTGGTAAGTCATATCGATACTTGTTCAGTGAGGAGAAAACTCTTGACGCAATCTTCCTCAGTGCTTCGTCGTTGGCCTAGGGCACTTCAGCCTCGAAGGGAATCCCTTCTTAAGCGTGCCTTTCTAGTAGTTGTCACTGTGATCGTTATGACTGTGGCCGTGCCACGCCTGGCTGCACAGAGAATCGAGTTGTCGATTGACGCGTCCAAACCTGGCGCGAAGATCAACCGCAATCTTTTCGGGCAGTTCGCCGAGCATCTCGGACACGGCATTTACGACGGAATCTGGGTAGGGGCCGATTCCAAAATTCCCAACACCCGCGGCATTCGCAACGACGTGGTTGCCGCGCTGAAAGCGATTCGTGTGCCGAACGTTCGTTGGCCCGGAGGCTGCTTTGCCGACGAATATCACTGGCGCGACGGAGTGGGACCCCAGCGAATCGTGAGGTTGAACCCCAACTGGGGCGGTGTAATCGAGCCAAATACTTTTGGCACTCACGAATTCATGGACTTCATCGACCAGATCGGCAGCGAGGCTTACCTCTCGGTCAACCTGGGTTCGGGTTCTGTCCAGGAAGCGTCCGATTGGCTGGAGTACATGACCGCCGCGCAGGCGACAACTCTCGAGAAGGAGCGCGCCGCCAACGGACATCCGGCACCGTACAAAGTCGCATGGCTCGGGCTGGGCAACGAAAGCTGGGACTGCGGTGGCAATATGACGCCCGAGTACTATCTGGACCGGATGAAGAGTTTCAGCCACTTCGTTCGCAACTACAATCCTGCGCAGTTGGAGAAGGACCAGATGCTGAAGATTGCCGTCGGCCCCGGCGGCGGCGAACAACGTTGGACCGACTGGACTGAAACCGTCATGAAGGCCTACCAGCAACACACGTGGAGCTGGGACATTGACGGCCTTTCCATGCACAGCTACACCGTGGTGAAGTGGCCGCCGGCGTTCAAGTCGGTTGGATTCGGAGAAGACGAGTACGCGCAGATTCTCAAGACCACGCTCGAGATGGATGACCTGATCAAAAAGCATTCGGCCATCATGGACAAATATGATCCGCAGAAAAAGATCGCGCTGGTAGTGGATGAATGGGGTGGTTGGTATGCGCCGTTGCCCGGCAGCAATCCGGGATTTCTGGTGCAGCAGAACAGCATGCGTGACGCAGTGCTCGCGGCCCTGAACCTGAACATCTTTACCCGTCACGCCGACCGCGTACGCGGAGCCAACATCGCGCAGATGATCAACGTGCTGCAGGCCATGATACTGACCGATCACGAGAAAATGGCCCTGACCCCGACCTACTACGTCTACAAAATGTACGTGCCCTTCCAGGATTCCACGGTCGTCCCCGTCGCGTTCGATGCAGGCAGCTACAAGCACGGCTTCACTCTGCCACGCGTCGATGCCATGGCTGCAAAAAGCAAAGACGGCAAGCTGTGGGTGGAGATTACGAATGTCGATCCCCATCAAGCAGCGGAGGTCGAGTTGGCTGTGACTGGCATCAATGCCAAATCTGCCTCGGGAGAGACACTTACTGCGCCCCAGGTGGACAGCGTGAACACCTTCGAAGCCCCGAACACCGTCGTGCCCAAACCAATTTCGGCCAAGGCACAAGGCGGAAAGTTGGTTCTGCAACTCGAGCCTAAGTCCGTGACTGTGGTCTCAATCGAGCAATAGCCGGCTTACAGCACCGCGGTCACGAACTTCACTAGGAGATGGCCTGGCCCTCCTGCTGAGTACGTTCAAGAACGGATTTGCCAGAAACGCGCGCGAAGATCTCACGGTAGAATTGCGGATGTGACTGCCAGGTCTGTGCCGTCACGATGCGCCCGTCGCACACCGCTTCATCCGTGACATAGATCGCTCCGGCCTGCTCCGCTTCGAGGCGCACATGTTCGTAGCATGTCACACGTCTGCCGCTGATCAGCCCCGCTGCAGCCAGCACTTGAATGCCATGGCAGATAGCGAAGATCCACTTCTCCGCTCGATCGAAAGCCCGGACCATATCCAACAGGCAGACGTTGTTCCGCAAGTACTCGGGCGCCCTGCCGCCAAGAATGAGCGCTGCGTCATAGTCCTCGGCTCTTACCTGATCGAATGCCAGATCTGCCTCGAGCCCATATCCCTCTCTTTCGATGTAGGTGTCCCATCCCGGCTCGAAGTCGTGCGCCACAAGATGCAGCCTCCGGCGTGTCGGAGCCGCAACCACGGGCTCCCAGCCCTCCTCCCGAAACCGGTGAATCGCATAAAGCGCTTCATACGACTCACCGCCATCGCCCGTGATTACAAGAACTCTGGCCATGCTTTCCAACCTCTCTGGATTTCCGTTTTGCTGTGCTGGCGGCTCAATATTACGCCCCGCCTGACCTGACTGGAAAGCCCTTCGGGTTCTCCCGAAATGTTGAAGGCGATGGGCAGGTGGCCCAGGCTTTTGATCTCGCAGGCGGGCTTGAATGGGCCACCCGTGAACTACATTGTCGTCAAGGGAGTGAAGGGTCTTCGCAGAACTGCCCACTCAGGCCAAGGGCAAGATCGAGTCGGGCACCCGCCCTATATCGACTGGAGATCAGTGTCAGGAGCTGGATATCCAATAATTCGCAGCATCGCGACAATCTGGCCCTTATGATGAAATGCGTGGGTGATGACGTGTAGCAGAATAAAAGCGGGACTGCGAAGCTCGCCGCCCCAATCCACAGGACGCTCGGCCCGGGTTGTGTTGAGCTGCTCTTCCGTGAGGTCTGCGACATAGATTCGTGTCGCTTCTCGGATTCGATCTTTAGCCGCTTGCAAATCCGCCACCGTCGGGAAGTCTTCCTCGTGCCAATCGGCAAACCCTTTGTTCTGTAGACTGTGTATCCAGAATTCCTCGCAATTCAGAATGTGCACTATTTGCTTCCAAATAGAAGGATGGCCGAATCCTGGAATCTGCTTGCGGCAAAGGTCATCAGGGGCGGATGCGACATGGCTCAACAGAAGGTCCAACCGATCATGCAAGGTGGCGTGTAATTCGACGATTCCGGATTTTGCGAACATGCCTTGCTCCAACGCTGCCTGAGGCTCAGCCTATTTTAATTGGGGAATGCAGAGATAGACGAGACGTTCGTGAGGTGAATATCTTTAGTTGGGCTCGCGTGCTCTGAGCGTTACTCAGAAGACTAAGTTGAACTTTGCGCCCGCAGTATTTCCCGTAAATCTTCTGGCCGAGCAGTCTTTCTTACTAGACTTGTGGAACCGAAACACGTGCTCAGTTCGACGGAGCGAAATGGGGCGTGGGAGTGCGGTTTATCGTTTGAGGTGTTGGTTAAGGTCTGGGGTGGGCCGTGGGCTGGGCGCGCCTAGTCGCCGTCGAGAGGGCTCGACGAGGGTGTCGAGCATGTTCTTCCAGAGTTTATCCGGTGAAGGGTAGATGCCAGTGGAGGGCAGCGCATATTCCTTGTGCGATCCGAAAAGGGCGTTGATTTCGGGCAGGGTGTCCTTGATTTTTCTTATCTGGATGTCGAAGTCTTGCACGTGCGGGTAGCGACGTAGCTGAAATTTGCGGCGGGCGACGGCCCAGTCGGCGGCGAACCACCACAGCATGACGCCGCCGTCGAAGAGCTTGCGGACCGTGTCGAGGTGCTCCGGCGGGAAGCCCCAGTCGATAGCGACTGGGCGCTTGAATTTGTCGAGGGCCTCGATGAATGGTGCCGCAGATGCGCTGGCTCCGAACAGGGCGTTCCATGCGGTGGCCAATGCGTATCGGTCAAGCACTCCGGGTTTTTCAACGTCGAGGTGCAGGAATCCCTTCTTCTCTTCGAGCCACTTGCAGAAGGTTGTTTTGCCCGAGGCAGGGATTCCGGAGATAAGGAAGTGCATGTGGTGAGTTTAGCTTCTCTTGGCCACGCGAGGACCGCCGCCGGGACGTACCTATATATGATATGGAAGCGGGATAAGGAAAAGATAAAGAAAAGTTCAAGAAAAGATAAAGTCTGCCGGACCTGAGTTTTTGCGGGATTTCGGGATTCGGGATAGGATTGGAAGGGTTACTCCCTCCCCGCGGTTTTTGCGGTATTATCAGCGGTTTCCTCCCTAAATCTAGTCCATGAGTTCCGAGATGAGTTGTAAACGCTCGACTTTATGAAGCGCTACATTGCGCACATCGTCATATCGGCGGTCGCCCTGCTTGTAGCAATCGGACACATCCTTCTTCCGGGTGTGAAGATCGACGCAATTACTTTGGCGCTGCTAATCATAGCCGTGCTGCCTTGGCTTGGATTTGTCTTCAGGTCAGTCGAGTTTCCCGGTGGGCTCAAAGTCGAGTACCGCGATCTCGAAAAACTTCGTGAGGATGCCGCCAGAGCAGGATTATTGTCGACCCCGCCAAGCAAGGTAGAGGAGCCACCATACTTAACCTTAGCCCAGCAAGATCCCAACCTGGCGCTCGCAGGTCTCCGGATTGAGATTGAGCGTCGTCTTCGCGAGATAGCGAAGAGGCGGGGTTTGCAAGGAGAGCGACTTGGGATGGGACAGCTGTTGCGCCTTCTCCGTGACCACCAGGCCATTTCCCACCAGGAAAACTCTGTACTCAGTGACCTCATCGGACTCTTGAACGACGCCGTTCACGGGGCAGAAGTCGACTCCCGTGCCGTGCAGTGGGCGATTGATGTGGGGCCTCGCCTTCTATCCACCCTCGATGATCGTATTTCTGCCGAAGGTAGTGTCTAAGCCTTATGACCGACGCCGAGCTTTTGGAACAAGTGCAAATCTTGGAAGATGGCCTCGTGCGATTCGCGACGGGAGGGGGTTTCGACGAGGCGAACTACGAGGATCTGCGCAAGTTGGTGATTTCCGACCCTCGATCCAAGAAATCCGCGCCCGAATTTGTGAGGGCAAACCGTAGCCTTCCACAATTCTGGAACTTCATTAAAGGACGCTTCGCGCACTACCAGGAGCGGCGAGAGTTCATCTGGGGCGAGTTCGGCCCTCTTCATGACCAACTCGAAGGCAAAGGCCGTGCTCCCGCAGACGACCAGGTGTCGGACGTTTTGAGCCGCTTTGACGTGGAGAACGTACACGCCGTCTGGCAGAAAGCGCTGGAGCGGCGGCAAGACGATCCAGAAGGCGCGATAAACTTCCGCGCGAACCCTTCTGGAAGCAGTATGCAAGCATATTCTCGACGAAGCAGGGGTGAAGTACGAAGATGATGCTGATCTTCCGAAGCTATACAAGACCGCCGCTGCCCAACTCAATCTCGCACCCAGTCAGCACACGGAGACGATTTTCAAGCAGATTCTTGGCGGTTGCACTGCGGTGGTCGAGGGCCTAGGAGCTCTGCGGAATAGACTTAGTGATTCTCACGGAAAAGGACCGAAGAGCGCTAAGCCCAATACGAGACATGCCGAACTTGCAGTGAACCTGGCGGCGAGCATGGCCACATTTCTCATTGAAACGTGGGAACACCTAAAGAAATAGTTCCCTTCAGGCCGTAAAGGGATTCCGTCTTCAGAACGGCAGCTTCATTTCTTCCAGCTGTTTCAATTAAGGTCACGGTGCCATGGCCCATTAATAAATTTCAATGGCAAATCTGAATACAAAAGCATTCGGCGGCCTCTTTTTCTTGCTCCTCGTCATGGCAGCGTTGCTATTCCTTCCGGCGTGGACGCTTAACTACTGGCAGGCGTGGGCCTTCCTCGGCGTGTTCGGAGCGTCGGCACTTGCGATCACCTTGTATCTTATGAAACATGACCCGAAGCTCCTGGAGCGGCGGGTGTATGCGGGGCCAACTGCCTACGAGTCGCCAGATATCCAATCCATTACGTCGATTGGATTCTGGGGATGCTTGCTCTCCCGCGCTTGATCATCGCTTCCACTGGTGGCCTGCGTTGCCTTTCTTCGCCTCGGTGGCGGGAGACGTGCTTGTCGCGCTCGGGTTCCTCATCATATTTGTTGTGTACAAGGAAAATACCTTTGCCTCGGGAACTATCGAGGTCTATCCCGACCAGAAAGTCGTTTCTTCCGGCCTCTCGGACTCGTGCGCCACCCGATGTACATGGGGGGCCTTGTCATGTTCCTTGGCATGATTCTTTCGCTCGGTTCTTGGTGGGGACTGGTCATGTTTGCCTTAATGATGCCCGCGCTCATATGGAGAATCTTTGATGAGGAAAAACTTCTCACAAAGGACTTGCCGGGCTACGCGGAGTATAAAAATACGGTGAAGTACCGCCTAGTGCCGTTTATTTGGTGAATGCGTAACGGTTCGGCATTAAACTGATATCCGGATCGACTCGACGAGGTTGAACCTGTTTCACAGAATATCAATCTGCGGGCAGCTGTTGCTGATGGTGCTCGGTTGGGTATCAATGCCCGCAGAGATGGTTGCGCAAACCGACGAAATTCAGGTCTACGACGCCGAAATTGCCGAGCAGGACATCTTCAATCTCATGATCCACACGAACTTTACTCCCATCGGCCGGAGAACGCCGGCATTCTCCGGAGCTATAGTCGCCAACCAATCCGTCAATGGCGCGGCCGAATGGGCTTACGGGGTGAAGCCCTGGTTCGAACAAGGGCTATATCTCCCGGTATACAGCCTGTACTCGAGCAACCAAGGCGCAACCATTAATGGCTTTAAGCTCCGTGAACTCTTCGTCCGTCCTCACGCGCGCAACCACAAGTTGTTTTACGGGGTGAACTTTGAATTCAGCGTGAACGCCGGCTACTGGGAGTCGAAGCACATTACTTCTGAGCTTCGGCCGATAGTCGGCGTCCATCTTCATCGGTGGGATCTCATCTACAATCCAATCCTCGACACGGATTACACCGGCGGGCTCAAAGGCCTCGAGTACAATCCAGCCGGTCGCGTCGCATACAATCTGAATGAAAAATGGGCGGTTGCGGTCGAGGAGTACGATGGCTTCGGTCCGCTCCGCGGTTTTGTTCCTCACGATGAGCAATTTCATGAGAGTTGGGCGGTGATGGACCGCAGGGGCGGGCCCCTGAATGTTGAAGCGGGAGTCGGCGTTGGGTGGAGTGGCGGGGCGGATAGAGTGACGTTAAAGCTAATGTTATCCCGCGACTTGAACTCCCGCTCGCACTGAAGGGCGTGAGTAATGCGAGAACGTACGCTGCTATTGCTTCCACCGTCTTTCAACGACTTACAGTGCCACCCACCTCTTCTAAGTCGTTGTAAATGCGTACCGCCTCAGTTGTGAAAGGGCGATGTCCTTTAAAACGGCAGCTTCATTTCTTCCAGCTGCTTCTCCATCTCCTTCGAGGGCTCTAAGTATTTCTGCGTCGTCGCAAGCGACTCGTGGCCTAGCCGCTCTTGCATCCAGCTCTGAGCGTCGCAAAAAGAAGCGGTGCTCCCGTCGTACTTTCCCATGGTCAAGTACCAGGCGTGAATCTTTCCTCCCGCTTTCTAGGCAGCCTTCTTGGCAGCGTCGAGCCGTGCCGGGCTTTCCTTGATTTTTGCGGCTCCTTGTTGGGTGTAGCGGATCAGCGTAATGAAGTGCGACATACAGCGTTCCTCCTGATCGAGACTGAGACCTAACTGGAATCTCCTAGTTGGTCAATCGTGATATTACGACAACAACGCTTTTTTTCAGATACCGTCAACCACGCCTTTGATTGACTTGCCCACACTTCCGCCATAGCATGCTTGCGGATGATCGGCCAAACCATCTCGCACTATCGAATCGTTGAGAAGCTGGGCGGAGGCGGGATGGGCGTGGTCTACAAGGCTGAGGACGTCAAGCTTCACCGCTTCGTCGCTCTGAAGTTCCTGCCTGACGAAGTGGCTCAGGACCCACAAGCGTTGAGTCGCTTCCAGCGCGAGGCGCAGGCCGCGTCCGCCCTAAACCATCCCAACATCTGCACCATCTACGAGATTGATGAGCAGAAGGGCCAAGCTTTCATTGCCATGGAGTATCTGGAGGGGACGACCCTCAAGCACGCCATCGCGGCCCGCCCCATGGAACTCGAGACGTTGCTGGCGACTTGGTATCGAGATCGCGGATGCGCTCGATGCGGCGCACGCGGAAGGCATTGTGCATCGTGACATCAAGCCGGCAAACATTTTCATCACCCGGCGAGGTCACGCGAAGATTCTGGACTTCGGCCTGGCCAAGGTGTCGGCTCAGCAAAAACGCCGTGAGAATGAGGCGGGGTCTTCGATGCCAACGATGGACGAGCAGCATCTGACCAGTCCGGGGACGGCGCTGGGCACGATGTCCTACATGTCGCCGGAGCAGGCGCGGGGCAAGGAACTCGATCCGCGCAGCGATCTCTTTTCGTTCGGAGCGGTACTCTACGAAATGGCGACGGGGACGTTACCGTTTCGGGGGGAAACTTCAGCGGTCATTTTTCACGCCATTCTCGAGAAGACGCCGACCTCGCCGATCCGTCTTCACCCGGATATTCCACCGGAACTGGAACGGATCATCAACCGCGCGCTCGAGAAGGACCGCGAGCTTCGCTACCAACATGCCTCGGAGATGCGCGCAGAGCTGCAGCGCCTGAAGCGGGATTCGGGGTCGGGAAAGAAGATCGCGGCGGAAGAACCGGCGGAGCAGGTTTCGGCTCCGGTCTTGTCACTGCCGTTGGGTCAAGCGGCTGGTCAACGTATCAGTGGCTCGGCCCAGGCTCCATCGATTCCGCTATCGGCCGCGCCTTCAGGAGTAACCGCGCCACCTGAGCCGGCCGAACCGCGCTCGGCTGGGACAAGGCGGAATCCTGTTTCCACCAGAACGCCTGTCTTTCGCTGGTCATGGCTGGTGGCGGTGGTTCTCTTGGCGGCGGGGATTGTCGGTTTGATGTATTGGCGCTCGCGGCGAAATCAGGCGCTAACCGAGAAGGACTCCATCCTACTCGCAGACTTTGTGAACACCACGGGCGACCCGGTTTTTGACGGCACCCTCAAGCAGGCCCTCGCCGTGCAGCTAGAGCAATCGCCATATCTCAATATCGTACCCGATCAGACGGTCCGCAAAGCCTTGCAGTTCATGGGGCGACCCGTCGATGAGCGAGTAACAGGGAGCGTGGCCCGCGAAATCTGCGAGCGCGAAAACATCAAGGCCATGTTGAGCGGTTCGATTGCGGCTCTCGGGAGCCAGTACGTGATAGCCCTCGATGCCACCAACTGCGCAACTGGCGCTTCACTGGCGCGCGAGCAGGTGACGGCAGCAACGAAAGAAGCGGTCCTGCCGGCGGTCGGGAAAGCCGCCTCAAGCCTGCGCGGAAAGCTGGGTGAATCGTTGGCGTCGATTCAGAGATTCGATACGCCAGTAACGGAAGCGACAACTTCGTCTCTGGAAGCGCTCAAGGCCTACGCTGCAGCCGACGGGATGCGCAATAGCGGAGGTGAGGCCGAGTCCATTCCTGTATTCCAGCACGCTCTCGAGTTGGACCCGAATTTCGCCATGGCCTATGCGCGACTATCGGCCATCTATACCAACCTCGGCGAAGAGGACCGGGCTGTAGACGCGGCCAGGAAAGCCTTCGACCTGCGTGGACGCGTTAGTGACCGCGAGCGCTTCTACATTGACGACCACTTCTATACGGAAAGCGGCGACATCGAAAAAGACAGAGAAGATTTGGAATTGGCCATCCGTGCCTATCCGAACGATGGCAGCGCCTATGCCAACCTGGCATTGGAGTACGACCTTTATTACGGGCAGTTTGACAAGGCCATTCAGTTTGGAAACGAATTTTCTCGCCTTGAGCCCGCCGCTCCGTTTGGCTATGCGCACACTGCGGGAGCCTACATGGCACTTAACCGCCTGGAGGAAGCGCGGTCCACCTTGCAGCGCGCCGTAGATGCCAAAGCGGACAACCTGTTTATCCACCAACAGCTCTACCAACTCGCCTTTTTGACCGACGATGCCGACGGGATGCAGCGCCAAACGAAATGGGCTGAGGGTAAGCCAAGTGAATACCTGCTGCTCATCGAAGCCGCGGGTGCGGCCGCGGCACAGGGGCAGATGCAAAAGGCCGAAGAACTGATACAGCGTTCGGTGCAAGTGAGTGACCGCCTGGGATTCAAGGGAACCACAGCCGACACGAAAGCAAACTGGGCTCTCATACAGGCCGGAGTCGGAAACGCTTCCAAGGCACGTGAACTGGCGGCAGCCAGTTCCAGCCTCGCGCAAGGCCGTAGCAACATGGTGCCCGTGGCGGAAGCCTTTGCCATATCCGGAGACGGCAGTCGTCCGCAGAGCATCACAGAAGAACTGGGGCGGCGTTTCCCGAACGACACGCTTCTGCACAGCGTAAGTATCCCCTCAGTAGTAGCGTTGATGGCATTAAATCGCAAGGCTCCGGAACAGGCGATAGAAGCGCTTCGCGCAGCGACGCTCTACGAACTTGGCAACAGCCAAGGGATGTTTCCCATCTACGTTCGAGGGCTGGCTTACGTGCAGGCGAAGCGTGGAACTGAGGCGGCAGCAGAATTTCAAAAGATCGTGGATCATCGCGGGATCGATCCCACGGGCGTCGAGCATTCTCTCGCAAAACTGGGGCTAGGCCGGGCATACGCAATGAACGGGGACGCGGCCAGGGCAAGAACTGCCTATCAGGATTTTCTGGCCCTGTGGAAAGATGCTGACCCCGCCATCCCGATCCTGAAGGAAGCCAAGGCGGAGTACGCGAAGCTGAAGTAGCCTGCCGGATTTCTGTCTTTGGTGACGCCCGCTGCAAGAAAGGCTGTGAAAACATGCTTCTGAAGTGGCCCCGGTGGATGTAGGTGGTCGATCTCACACCGGCTGCTCAACACCCATCACGGACCATGCCTGCTTCACCGAAGCTACCAACTGATCCTGCCTCGCCTGCACAAACGGCGCGTAATGCTTTTCAGTCGTCTTTATGCTGGAGTGGCCGAGTAGCAGCGATACCTGGTCCAGCGGAATTCCGGCGAGCAAATTCTCCACGGCAAACGTGTCACGCAGCATGTGGGGGATGCAACGTTTCTTCGTTTCATCCGAATGCCGAATGTCTGCAATCTTGAAAAGTTTTCGGAAAGCCCGCTGCCAATCTGCGACCGCAGAGGGTTTCCATTTCCCGTCCAGAAAAAATATCGCGGGTTGGGTTTAGGTCCAGGTGGAATATTCCGCAGAGCTTCCGCCACGAAGTGGGGAACAGGGACGTACACAGGTACTCGAGTTTTTGCGCGATACAGAAATAATTTGTCGTCGTCGCTGAATCGGGATCGTTCCAAAGTGATCGCGTCGCGGATCGCAAGACCGCTGTAGCGCATAAGGTATGTCAATGCGCGGAGCCGGGTGGCATTGCTCTGCATCTCACGAGCATCCACGGTTTTCGAATCGTAAACGTAGGTCGCGTCAATTATTTTGGCGAATTCTTTCTTGGAGAAATAGTCGGTGGGCTTCTGATCAACTTTGATGCGGGACAATTGTTTGGCTGGGTTGTCCTGAACCCACCCGCTGGACTGGCAGAAGTAGAAAAATCCGCGTACCCGTTCCTGTTTTTTCTTCGCCGCCAGAGGCCCATCGTCCCAGCTACCGCGCCACTGCCGGAGATAGGGAAGATCGAACTCGATCAGCAAATAAATCCCGGCGGCATGGCACCAGGTAAGCATTTGTTTTTTGAAAATGGTGTCGAGTTTTGCGAGTGTTGTGTCTTTTAGTTGTTGGCTGCGCTTGTCGTGTAAATATTCTTCGACAGCTTTCTCCAGTGTTACCAGCTCTTTTTTCTTCGGGGTTTCACCCAACTCGCGCTGGTGGAATTCCAGTTCCTTAGCACGAGCCTTGCGGTTTGCGATTTCCCACGAAGCAGTCTTAGCCGATTGTCGGAACTGCTTTCCGCCGAAGGCCCAGTTGAGATGTTTAGGACAGGCGCAGCGACGGTAATTTCTGTCTGTGCGGTGTTCGCAGATTTCGAAGTGGCGGGTCCAAACGCTTACGTCACACAAATGATGTTAGCAGAGCAGCACGTATTTAGCACACGGACAAGCGTGCTACAATAAGTGCCTTATTTACATATATATAGAATTGGTGGAGGCGGCGCGGGAAGTCGAACCCGCGTAACGTATTGCAAACACGCAAGTTATTGATTCTAAGAACCGACAAAAAGGATAAAACGGATACATCTCCGGTTGTTGCATGCAAAATGCATACAAAAATGCAACCTCATCTGCCGATTCGAACAATCTGGCCCGCTCGGATCGAGCCCATTTGCCTAAGGCAATCCCGGACCAACGGTAGAAGGTCGACGAGGCGATTCGACTTGGCGCGAAGAATCATGATTGCGATGCTACGGTGCTTGAGATTCTGTTCGTACTCGACGCCTTTGTCCATCGTCAAGAAGATCGTGTATCCCTGATGCTCAGCAATTGAAAGCAGCTCGCCGTTCTTCTTGCCTGCGAGCCCCGCTTCTGGAACCGTCAGACATTCATGGTCGGCTAAGCTGTTCTTGAATTTCCTTGGAATGCACTCATCAAGCAGAATCTTCATCCCAGTTGGCCGACCAGCAGCGACTTCGCTCGCTCCAAGGAAGCGATTGCTGCCTCACGAGTAACCGTAGGAAAGTCATCCAAGAATTCGGCGAGAGTCTGCCCGCCTTCCAAGTAGTCGAGCAAAGCCTGAAAGGGAACCCGGGTACCGCGGAACACCGGAGTTCCACCGAGCACATCAGGGTCTTTTGTGATGACTTCCTCGACTTGGCGCATCACCTGATTCCTCCGGACTTGTCGAGACTGATTCTACTCCCTTGATCGGCTGCTACAAAGGAGTGTGGCGCGCCGCCCTTTTGGTTCGAGGGCGATGGCCACCACGCGTTCGTGAATCTTCTCGATGACCTCCGGCCCCAGGTCTGATACAGGTGCCAGCGGCGATATTGAGGCAAGACCCACGAATTGAACACGGCTGGGAATCTGCGTTCGGCCGGGGGTTATATTGATCTGCGCTGGTTGGGGCGGAACATTCATTCGACGACAAGAGGCACCAGCCGCGTGCAACGGAGAGCGCAGGAAACGCCGGGAATCTGGCGAGGCGTGAGACGCGTCATTTCGCTGGAAAGTCCAAGGCGCTCAAGAACCGGGCAACCGCCTGCGTCATGCGCTCCGCAGTGAAGGACTCCGGCAGCGGAATCGACAGCATCGGGTGATTGGTCTGCGGGTGCCGCGAGAACAGACTAGAGAGGGCTCCTTGCCCTTGCTGGGCGGAAGATCGACTCTCGAGTTCCACCGCAATCGACTGGAGGAACGCTAGCCCAGCCTTAGCCATGCCGACCGCGGCACTTTCGACGGCGCCAACTCCGTTCTCGCCGCTGGCCGGGACGCCGGAACCGATGGAGACCGGTTCCTCGACCTTGCTCGGTTCCACCGCCATTTCGGTCGGCGGCGCCGGAGTGGTTGCTGCCGCGCCAACCGGAGTTGGCTGCGGTGGGGGCGCATTGATGATGGGTTTCGGTCTCCCGGGCTGATTGACGAAGATCTCTTTCACCTGCTGCAGAACGCTCTTGCGTCCGAGCTTCGCGAAGCTGACCTCGGAGGTGGGCGCGTCAAACACGCCGGCGAATAGCGACTTCTTCAGTTGCATCGTTTCCCACACCCGTTCCTCGATCGTCTTTTCCGTAAGTAAATGGATGACCTGAACCGGATGGGCCTGTCCCAGGCGATGGACGCGCCCAATGCGTTGCTCCAGGCGCGCCGGATTCCAGGGCGGCTCGAAGTTGATTACGGCGGAAGCCACCTGCAGGTTGAGTCCGACGCCGCCCGCATCGGTGGAGAGGAAGACTCGGCAGTCGGGGTAGCGGTGAAATTCATCGATGAGTTCACCCCGCTTGTGGGCGGGAACGCCTCCATGTAACGAAACGAATCCGATTCCCATTTTGCGCAGTTCCTCTCCCGCCAGGAACGTCATGCGTTCATATTCGCTGAAAACCACCACTTTGCGGTTCTCCTCCAGCGTGAGTTCGCGGATGATCTCGCGGAACTCGGCCAGCTTGGGCGAGTGGTGGGTGCGCTTGTCGAACAGGAATGTCGAGTTGCAGAGCATGCGCATATTCTGGAGGCAGCACAGGATGCGGCGCAGGTCAATTTCCGAAAGCCACCCCTGGCGTTGCCATTTCTGCATGAGCTTGCCCAGAATGTCGTTCTGCTCCCAGTACGGTTCGGCCTGCTTTTCCGTCAGGGGAAGGTAAAACACCTGGTCGGTTCGAGGAGGAAGTTCTTTCAATACCTCCTTCCGCGTGCGGCGAAGAAGGATAGGCTCCAATCGCCGGTGGATCTGGTCTAGACCGCGATAGCCCAGCAACCTGCCGTCGGCATCTTCCATCCGGTGTTCCTGGAGGAAGCGGAATGCCGCGATGATCTGCTCTTCGCTGTGTCGTGTGCCCTTCATTGCGGTTCTCCTCTCCTGGTGTGGGAGAACTCACATTCTAGATGGTCCAGTTTTCGGGGGCTGGGTCACGGTCGTAGTTGGCGGGTAGTCGTGGCGCGGGAGCTCTTTCAGGGTTTCATTGACGAGGGAATGATTGGGCAAGCATATTGCTCGACTTGCGACATTGTGCGCAAGATCTTGATAGCTCCCGTTGATTTCTCCATCATTAAACTTACCTTCCGGTGGTTCAGCTCTGGCAGCCCCTTCGAAGCCGAATACGGAACCATTTGGCTCCTTTTTGTTATTTCTGTCGGAGACTGGTGTTTATTGGCCCGACTCGATGTTGCATCTGCCCATTTTCGACTATTTCTTGCCATTAGATCTCCCAGACAAAAGACTGAAGCTCGCCTCGGTTGACCCACTCCCATAAATATGGGGATAAAACGGATACATCTCCGATCACTTGCAAAGTGCATGCCAAAAATCGGACAAATGCAACTCCAGTTTGCCGCTGAATTGGCGAATGTCTGGAAAATTGGCGGGATCGACTGATGCAAACCTCTGATCCCAATTCGGCCGACCCAGAGGCTGTCCAGAATTCCTGGTCACATCTCTGACTGGACCCACGGGCATTGAAATCTGATAATCTTCCTGCGAAAGGAATACGATTATGCCCGTGAAGGCAATGAAAGTACCCGTGCGAGCAAAGCGCAGCAAGGTGGAAATGCAGCAGGAGTTCGCGGAGATCCAAGAGCAGGTGGAATCTGCGCGCGAGGCCGCAGACGCAAAGGCAGAAGGAGCCGCGCGGCTGCGCGCGGCCGAGGTCCGGCAAGCCGCCGAGAGTATAACGGTCGAGGCTGTAGTGCAGAAGATTTCCGGGCTGGGACTTGAGGTCGGCAAGGCACTAGCCGATGTGTCCGAGCAGCTCACGCAGGAGGTGAAGCTACTGGCCACGGTGCGGGAGGCAGTAGTGCTCGAGCGGAAGGAACTGGAGCAGCTCCATAAGATTGACGTGGCAGCCACAGCGCTCGATCAGATGGTGCAGGATTATGCGCGGGAAAAGCAGCGGTCGGAAGCAGAGATAGCGGCGCAGCGCCAGGCGTGGGAGGAAGAGTCGGCGCGAATGGAGCGCGAGCGCAAGGAGCAGGACGAGACTCTTAAGAAGCAGCGCCAGCGTGAGATCGAAGATTATGAGTATAAGAAGGCGCTCGAGCGGAAGAAAGCTCAGGACAAATACGAAGAAGAGATGCGCCTCGTGGACAAAAAGAACCAGGAGCATCAGGAGGCTCTGGAGAAAGGCTGGGGACAGCGCGAGGTGGAGCTGAAGGAAGGCGAGGACGAACTGACGCGTTTACGGAACGAGGCGGAAAGTTTTCCTGCGCGTCTCCAGAATGAGGCGGAGACTGCAGCGTTGCGGGTGCGACGCGAGACGGAAGCCAAGTTTGAGCAGGAGGTGCTCGTTCTGAAAAAGGACGCGGAGACCGAAAGGCGGCTGGCTGAACTGCAGGTGAGGACCCTGGAGGAGACTCTGGCCCGCCAGGCTGCTCAGATCGGGACGCTCGAAAAGCAACTAGCAGAGGCTAAGCAGCAGGTGCAGGACATTGCGGTGAAGGCGATCGAGGGGGCCTCTGGGGCGAAGGCGTTGTCACATATCAACCAGATCGCGATGGAGCAAGCAAAGAATCGGCCGCAGGGGTAGCAGGAAGGCCTCGATCCCGGATCCGCCCACAGACTTGTCGTGAAACCGAAGGCTGAAAAGACCGACACGACATTTGTGCCGATCGGAGTAAAAGAGCTGATTAACCTGTATTTGAAGACAAGCCAGGCGATAATCCCGCTGACAACCAGGGCGTGCGCTGCCTGATCGACGATGTTCAGGCGCGAAAGATGTGGGAAGATTGCCGAGAGGAAAGATAATCGCATGGCCAAGAAGACGAAGAAGCCGAGTCAGAAGATGCAAGCGTGGATCGAGGCACGAAAGCGCCATCATTTGTCTCATGCCCAGGTCAACATGGCCCGCGAGCTGGGGATGAACCCGGCGAAGTTGGGCAAGATCGATAACCACGAGCAGGAGCCGTGGAAGCTGCCCTTGCCCCAGTTTATCGAAAAGCTCTATTTCAAGCGGTTCGGCAAGACGGCCCCCGACACAGTTCTGTCTGTCGAGGAGCGATGCCGCCTCGACGCGGCTAAGAGGGAGTCAAGACGCACCGCCGGGCGAAATGCATACAATTTGTTAAGTCAGACTATAAAGTGTTTATAATAAATGCTTTAATATGGTGGAGGCGGCGGGAGTTGAACCCGCGTCCGAAAATGTTACTGGTCAAGAGACTACATGCTTATTCGCGTTCATGCCCCAGGCATTACCCTGGGACGTTCGCGGCTGCTGCTCAGAACGGACAAGAAACAGCAGACGCTAGCCTGAGATCTTAGCCTCCCTCCCCAGACGTAGAAGAGAAGAGCAGCCCTCAGTGTGACGCTCGCTCACAGCCCGAAGGCAAAGCTGTGGAGAGCGGCTGCCTAATTAATTAGGCTGCGTATGCCATTTGTTGATTGGCAATTATCATTTTGCCCACGATTACAGGTGCGAGCACCCTGGCATGCCTCTTGGCCGCAAGCATCTCCGTCGAAGCCGTGACGCCCCCACTGGTGGGAATGGCCTTCAAAGAACAAAAACAGGGCCCGAGGCCCTCTTCCAATCTAGGTAGGAACCCAGTGGAAGTCAAACATTCCATTTGATGTAGCCAAGGTTACAAAAGGTGCTTGTCCTGCGGGCGGTGGATGCCACCCGTTTGGGGGATAGGAGAGGGCTGGCTGGGGCATCATACTTGATGGGTCCGAAACTAATTCAGGAGAATGGATGACCACCTTTTCTCAGTCCTTGCTGATCGCCGTACTGACGATTGGTGCAGTGTTTTCAACAACATCAACGTTTGCTCAGCCCAGGGCGGAGACTGCCGGGCAACAGCTTTTCCAGGCCATTAACCGGGAGCGCGCAGCCAACGGACTTCCTCCCCTGAAGTGGGACGAATCCCTAGCCATTGCCGCCCGCCAGCATGCGGAAGCCATGGCGGCCCAGAGATCGATTTCCCACGGATTTCCCGGGGAACTAAGCCTTCCCAGCCGGGCCGCGCGAGCCGGCGCCCGTTTCAGCTGGCTCTCGGAGAATGTCGCCGCCGGTCCGAATGCGGAGAACATCAGCGAGCAATGGATGGAGTCTCCCAATCACCGCGCGAATCTGCTCGATGCAGACATGGATACGATCGGCGCCGGAGCCGCTGAACGTAACGGAGTCGTCTTCGCGGTAGCCGATTTCTGCAAAGCCAAACACTAAAACAACACATGAGGATGCCCCGTCCAAGCTCCACTTGGGCGGGGGTTTTGCAGTAACCACCGAAACCCCTGTCATCCCGAGCGACGTCGAGGGACCTTGCGTTTCTGTGTCCGCTTTCAGGAACCCATACCCCAACCGAACCTGAACCTGGTCGGAACACCCAGAGTTAAGGACAGGGCGCCCCTGCGGCCTGCCACTGTTCTACCTTCGCGGCGAACTCCTCGTGGGACATGGGCACGGCCGTGCGACCCTCGCCCGGATTCCAGGCCCACATCACCAGTTTGTCTTCCGTGAGGTGTTCAACCAGTTGTTCGAGATTCCGGTTCCTGTTCCGCTTCGGGTCTTTGATTGACTGGCAAATCTGACCGTCCGTCAGGCCCTGCCAGATCATCGGCACACTGGCCGGGGGCAGGCCCCAGTTAGGCGCGCCCGGAGGAAGATGTGCGCCTTCAAGATTGTGGTCCTGATGGCAGGTACTGCATTTTTCCGCCGTCACCCCGTGACCGCCGGCGCCGCGGCGCACATTCATGGCATGCGGATGCCCGTCATCGCCCTGGCGGGGAAAGTCTCCGGTCGAATGACAATTCATGCATCGAGGGTGCCGCAGGACGGGAACAAGGACCGTAAAGAGCGATCCGTCGCGAGCCGCCGGCGGGGGAGCGGGGTCCTTCTTCGGAGGTGGCGCTGCGGCTGCGAAAGGCTGGAAGAGCAGCAGCGCGCTGCCGAGAGCCAGAATTGCAAATACAGTCGAGGATCGGACTGCGAGGCAGCGTTTCATACGGCCTCCGACAGGCGCATAGGCAGGCGCCGGATTCGTTTTCCGGTGGCTGCGAACAGGGCGTTCGCGATCGCCGGCGCAGCGCAGGGAACGCCCGGCTCTCCGATTCCGCCTGATTTTTCGTTGCTCTCAACGATGTAGGTTTCGATCTCAGGACATTCGTTCATCCGCATTACGGGGAAAGTGTTGAAGTTGGTCTGTTGCAGGCGCCCATTCTCAAACGTGAGCTCCTGGAAGAGCGCGGCCGAGGCCCCGAAGATAGCTCCGCCTTCGATCTGGCCGGCGATAATGCCCGGGTTCACGTATTGACCGCAATCCACCGCACAGACCATGCGGTGCACCTTGATCTTCCCGTCAGTGACCGATACTTCGGCCACGTGGGCCAGGTAACTGCCGAAGGCAAAATGCACAGCAATGCCACGTCCCATGCCTTTGGGCAGCGGCTTGCCCCATCCCGATTTCTGCGCCGCCAGATCCAGGACTCCCAGATACCGAGGCTGCTTCAACAACAGGTCGCGCCGGAACTGGTAGGGATCTTTTTGCGCGAGCGTGGCAAGTTCATCCATAAAACATTCAACCGCGAACGCAGTATGCGAGTGTCCTACCGAACGCAGCCATTGAACTGGAACGTTGATATCGGGTCCGTGAGACTCGACAGTGATGTTCGGAATGGCGTAGGGAAGGTCGTCAATTCCTTCGACCGATGCGGGATCGTAGGGTTTGCCTCCCATCATGGCCTCAAAAGGCGTTCCTTTCATGATGGACTGGCCGACCGAACGCGATTTAAAGCTCACCGCATTGCCTTTGGCATCCACGCCTCCTTCGAGGGCGTGCAGAAAGGCCGGACGATACCAGCCACCCTGCATATCGTCTTCGCGCGTCCACACAACCTTTACTTTTGCTGGAGGACCGATTGCTTTCGCCACGTGAACCGCCTCGACCACAAAATCCGACTGCGGAGTCGCGCGCCGGCCGAAGCCTCCGCCGAGGAACGTGGTGTGCAGCTGAACTTTCTCATTGGGCAGGCCCGCGGTTTTCGCGGCGTTGGCACGATCAATGGTTTGGAACTGGGAGCCGGTCCAGACCTCGCAGGAATCCTGCCGCAGGTCAACCACGCAATTGAGCGGCTCCATCATCAGGTGCGAGAGATAGGGAACCTCGTACACGGCTTCAATTTTCTTTGCCGCGCCAGCGAGCGCCGCTGAGGTATCGCCTTCTTTGCGGACACTTGCGCCCGGCAGCTTCGCCTTCTCGCGGTACTGCTGCATCATCTGGCTGGTGCTGAAGCTCTGCATGGCGCCTTCATCCCATTCGACGCGCAGAGCATCCCGGGCAACTTTGGCTTGCCAGAAAGTGTCAGCGATCACGGCGACACCTGAGGGGACCTGCGCGATTTTGCGGACGCCCGGCATGGAGCGCGCTTTGGAATCGTCAACGCTCTTTACCTTCGCTCCGAAAATCGGAGGGCGCGCGACCACAGACGTCAGCATTCCCGGCAGGTTCACGTCGAGTCCGAAGATCGCTTTGCCATTCAGTTTGACGGGAGTGTCGAGGCGCTTGATGGGCTTGCGAATCAGTTTGAAGTTCTTGGGATCTTTCAGTTCGACCTTCGCGGGCGGAGGCAATTTCGCCGCATCGGCAGCCAGTTGGCCGTAGGTTAACTTCCGGTTGGAGCTGTCAAAGACGGCGCCGGACTCGGTGCGACAGGAAGCAGGATCAATATTCCATCGCTGCGCGGCTGCAGTGACCAGCATGGCGCGGGCGGCGGCGCCCGCCTGGCGGAATTGCTCCATGCCCGACCACACGCTGGAGCTGCCTCCTGTCATCTGCATGCCGAAGACCGGGTGGTTGTATTTAGGATCAACCGGCGCCGACTCAAAGCCCACCTTCGCCCAGTCGGCATCGAGTTCCTCGGCCAGCAGCATGGGCAAAGAGGTATAAACGCCCTGGCCCATTTCGGAGTGATTCACGATGACGGTGATTCGTTCGTCGGTCCCAATGCGCACAAAAGCGTTGGGCATGAAAGTCTGAGCGGAGTCCTGCGCAGATGCCTGGCTACCGATTCCGGGAAAGTAAAAACCAACCAGAAGGCCGCCGCTCGCAGCGACGGAAAATTTCAGAAATTGTCGGCGCGCGATGCCCTTTCGCGCACGCTCAACGCTGACCGGTCGAGTGCTCACTGCGCACCTCCCT
The DNA here is from genome assembly GCA_963813645.1 of Terriglobia bacterium. Lineage (GTDB taxonomy): Bacteria > Acidobacteriota > Terriglobia > Terriglobales > Acidobacteriaceae > JAIQFF01. Next base: position 82,572 of record CAWEZS010000012.1, on the reverse strand, counting down.
TGGCGACGATGCCTGCAGCCCGGTGAATGGCTCGCCGGATGCGCGGGTAAGTTCCGCAACGGCAGATGTTGCCGGTCATCGCCTGATCTATGTCCTCGTCGGTGGGCTGCGGTTTCTCGCGCAGCAGAACCGCCGCGTTCATGAGTTGTCCTGACTGGCAGTAGCCGCACTGAGGCACGTCCTCTTCCAACCAGGCGAGTTGCAAGGGGTGGGTCAAGTCGGGCGACAGCCCTTCGATTGTGGTGACAGATTTGCCGGATGCTCGCGATACAGGCGCCACGCAAGAGCGCACGGCTTCGCCATCAATGTGGATCGTGCAGGCCCCGCATTGGGCCATGCCGCATCCATATTTTGTTCCGGTTAGTTGCAAGTGATCGCGGAGGACCCAAAGCAGTGGAGTGGAGGGATCAACATCGAGGTCGACGCGCTTGCCATTTACGGAGAAGGCAATCATGGTTCTCTCCTTAAATATTTAGTCCGGGACGCTGGCCTAAGATGCGTGTCGCCGGGCACCCGCTGCCCGGAGATTCCACAGCAGTGTAAACCCGCCGTGGATTCTTTGAAGTTTTCTTCGTATCCTCGTAGCGCCGGCGTCTCGCCGGCTGTCCGGTGGGCGTCCCGCCCACCGCGCGGGGGCAAGATGCCCCCACGGACAGCCGGCGGGACGCCATTTTGCTGATGCTGGCTATCGATAAAGCTGCATCCGAACTCTATTGCCTAGACGGAATGCCGCACCTTATACTTCGCCATGGGTTTGGCGGAAATTAGCCGCTTCGACCACCCGGTTCTGCAGAATTATCTCGTTGATGACGCCTATGACGAGACGTTTGAAAGTCCGGGCAAACCTCGCCCGCACTACGCTCCTTTATTAGAGACTTTTTCTTCGCTGCCTGCCGACGAGATTCGGCGCCGCAAGCACGCTGCCGACCTGGCTTTTCTCAATCAAGGCATCACCTTCACCGTTTACGGGCGCGAAGAAGGGACCGAGCGCATCTTCCCGTACGATCTTCTGCCCCGTCTGATCACCAGCTCCGAGTGGAACCGCATCGAACGCGGCCTCACCCAGCGCATCACCGCGCTCAATCTGTTCTTGCGCGACATCTATCACGAAGGCCGCATTCTTTCCGACGGCACTGTGCCCCGCGAGATTGTCTACAGCTGCAAGCATTTCCGGCGGCAGATGCGCGGACTACAGGTGCCGCGCAATGTCTACGTCGCGGTCGTTGGATCGGACCTGATCCGTCTGCCCAGCGGGGAGTTTGTGGTGCTGGAAGACAATCTGCGGGTGCCCAGCGGCGTTTCCTACATGCTGACCAACCGCCGAGTGATGAAGCGGATTTTTCCCAATCTGTTTCGCCGCCAGGGAGTCCGCCCCATCGAGCATTACACGCAGGCTCTGCTAAGCACTCTCCGCTCGTTGTCGCCCGAAGGGCGCCCAGAGCCGACTATCGTGCTGCTCAGCCCCGGAGTTTTTAACTCGGCCTACTTCGAGCACGCTTACCTGGCACGGCAAATGGGGATCGAGTTGGTCGAGGGACGCGACCTGGTCACGCATGACAACGTCGTTTACATGCGGACCACCACCGGACTCCGTCGCGTAGACGTAATTTACCGTCGCGTGGATGACGACTTTATTGATCCCCTGGCGTTTCGCTCAGACTCGGTGCTGGGTGTGTCGGGTTTGTTCAACGCGTATCGTGCCGGAAACGTGACCCTGGCAAATGCCTTTGGCACAGGCGTGGCCGACGATAAAGCGCTATACGCCTACGTGCCCAAGATCATTAAATATTATCTCGACGAAGATCCGATCCTGAATAACGTCGAAACCTACTTACTCAACGACCCGGTGCAGCGTGACCACGTTCTGCAGAATCTGGACAAACTGGTGGTCAAAGCGGTCGGCGAATCGGGCGGGTACGGCATGCTGATCGGGCCGCATAGCAGTGCCACCGAGCGGCAGGAGTTCCGCGAACGAATCATTGCGGATCCGCGAAATTACATCGCGCAACCGACTGTCACGTTTTCACGTGCACCATGTTTCATTGATGACACGCTGCAGCCCCGGCACGTGGACTTGCGTCCCTATGTGCTGTTTGGAGACAAAGTCACCATTGTTCCCGGTGGTCTCACCCGCGTTGCGTTGCGCCGCGGTTCGCTGGTCGTCAATTCATCGCAAGGCGGCGGCAGCAAAGATACCTGGGTGTTGAACCAATAAGCCATGCTCTCTCGCGTCGCAGACAACCTGTACTGGATGAGCCGCTACCTGGAGCGGTCCGAACACGCGGCTCGTCTGCTGGACGTGAATCTGAACCTGATGCTGGACGAATCTGCCTCGAGTGCCGACCGGCGCTGGCGGCGGGTCCTGGCGGCGTTGGGAAATCCGCCCAACCTGGCGTGGAGCGGCGACGCTTACCAGGTGGCGCAGATCCTTACGTTCGATCCGGGAAATCGTTCGTCCATTACAGCGTGCGTGGCGGCCGCACGCGAGAATGCGCGCCAGGTGCGCGAAGAGATCAGCTCCGAGCAGTGGCAGAGACTGAACCATCTTTTTCACCAGGTGACGCGGCACAAACCGAATGAGACGGATGATGTGCTGCCCTCGGATTTTCTGCTGGCCGTGATCGAAGGCGTACACCTCATCCAGGGCGTAACTGATTCGACCATGAGCCACGGTGAAGGCTGGCATTTCATCCAGGTGGGACGCTACATGGAACGCGCCTGCGCCACGGTCACACTGCTGGGCCTTTATCATCGCGAGTTCTGGGGGCATCCCGATCAGACGCCCGAGGCGAGCGAATACCTGGAGTGGATTGGGTTGCTGCGGTCGTGTACTGCGTTTGAGTCGTACTGCAAGGTTTACACGGCGGACATCAGTCCGGACAGAATCATTGAGTTTTTGCTGCTGAACCCGGAGTTTCCACATTCGGTGCGCTACTCGATTGATCATTTGCAGCTGGCTTTGGACGCCATCCACGGGGAGGGCGGCAAGCGGCGGGGAGCGCAGTTGACCAGGCTGGCCGGGCGGTTACAGGCGTCGCTCAGTTTTGGACAGATCTCCGAGATTCTTTCGCAGGATGTCGGCGGATATTTGCAGGATATTTTGCGGCAGTGCCGCGACATTCACGAAACCATCTACGAGCTGTATGTGAATTACGCGATCCAAACCGCTTTGGCGGGATAGGGGACCGAGGCATAATGTTCTATTCCATTCAGCATCTGACGAAATTTCACTACACCTCTCCGGTAAGCGAGAGTGTGATGGAAGCTCGGATGCATCCACGAAGTGAAGGCAATCAGCGTTGTCTCACCTTTCACCTGGCGGTGAGCCCGCGTTGCCGCGTGTTTGCCTACCGTGATCACGTGGGTAATAACATTCATCACTTCGATATTCCGGGTCAGCATTCCTATCTCGTTATCGTGGCCGAGTCGCTGCTCGACATGCAGCCGTCCCCGGAAATCCCAGACTCTCTGTCGGCAGATGCCTGGGCTGAAGCCGATGCGCAGGTCAAGATGGGAGACTACTGGGAGATGATGCTGCCCAGCGAGTTTGCCCAGCCCACGCCCGGTCTGCTCGAACTCGCGAAGCAACTGGATGTCCGCCGCCGCGACGATCCCTTGAGCTTGTTGCGCGAGCTGAATCAGAAGCTCTACGACTGGTTCGAATATGTGCCGAAGAGCACAAAAGTGGACTCGCCGATTGATGAGGCCATCGCCAGTCGTCAGGGTGTATGTCAGGATTTTGCCCACATCATGATCGCCCTGGTGCGCAGGTTGAAAATCCCCTGCCGCTACGTAAGCGGATACCTTTATCGCAGCTCACGGGACCACGACCGCTCAGTAGTGGATGCGACTCACGCCTGGGTGGAAGCGTTTTTGCCGCCGCTTGGTTGGGTCGGGTTCGATCCGACCAATTGTCTGCTGGCGGGCGATCGCCACATTCGGACCGCCATCGGCCGAGACTATGCGGATGTGCCGCCGACCCGGGGAATCTTCCGCGGACAAACCCCCAGCGAGTTGTCGGTAGCCGTGAGGGTGAACGCTTCCGTGGATCCGCCTGAACTCGAGCACGGGCTTCCGGTTCCCGAGGAGTGGTCTCTGCTGGTTGAGAAGGCGCAGGAACCACCACCTGTTCCCCCCAAGAACATGCAGCAGGAACAGCAGCAGCAATAGAAAACATCCTAGCCGGGCCCGTCACTTCAGCACGAGCGAGCCTGCCCTGAGCGAAGTCGAAGGGCTCGCGACTACATTTAGAGAATCCTGCCGCCGTTTCGGACATCTCAAGTACGGGCGTATGGATAGAATCGGGGTGTGACCAAGGCATGACTTTCTTCGTCCAACCATGTAAGAAGACGCGCTGTCAGGAGAGCTGCCGGTGAAGGCGCAGTGTCTGCCATTCCGCCAGATTCCGCATACCCCGCCGCTTTTCACCGATTATCTTTCATGGGCTCCCTCCATCCAACCGTTCTACTCCCGCTCTCCACATTTTTCGGAATGGTTAAAAGACGAAACAGCTGCGATTAGTTATGACTGGGCGCGTCGCTCCCGTGTCGCGGACGTTCTGGAACGGCAGAACCGGGCCTGGGACGCCTCTCCCCGGACTCTCGAGAACATCGCTCGCCTGCGTGGCGGCGCGTCTGCGCTTGTGACCGGGCAACAGGTCGGGCTCTTCGGTGGCCCTCTATTTTCCATTTTCAAGGCGCTGAGTACGGTCAAGCTGGCACAAGAGGCGACGGATGCGGGTTCTGACTGCGTTCCCGTCTTCTGGCTGGCTACCACCGACCACGACCTCGACGAAATCAGTCACGTTTCATTTTTAGGATCGGATGCTTCGCTGCAGAAGCTTATGGCCACCAGTCGGGGATTCCCCGATGCGCCTGTGGGAACGGTGAGGTTTGGTCCCGAAATTGAGCCGGTAGTTGAAGCCGCCACCGGATTGCTGGGCGATTCCGAAGTCACGAAGTTCCTGCGTGAGGCCTACCGTCCGGGAGAGAATTTTGGTAGCGCATTTGCGCGCCTGTTCTCCCGTCTGTTTGCCGAGTGGGGCGTAATTCTGCTCGATGCTTCAGACCCGGAATTCCACCGCATTGCCGCGCCTCTCTACAGTGCGGCAATCGAGCGCGCAGCGGAACTCGACCATGCTTTGCTCGAGCGCGGAAGGGAACTGGAAGGTGCGGGCTATCACCAGCAGGTCAAGGTGACGCCATCGTCCACACTCTTGTTTACGCTGCGCGATGGAGCCCGGGTGCCCGTGCACCGGCGAGCGAACAGCAGCAGCGCGGAATTTCTGGTGAAAGATGAAGTCATTTCTGAGGCCGAGATGCTGCGCCAGATTACGTCCGAGCCGGAGCGGTTCAGCGCCAATGTATTGCTCAGACCGGTGGTGCAAGATTACCTTTTGCCCACCCTGGCTTACGTGGGTGGGGCGGCGGAAATCGCCTACTTCGGTCAGGGCGCGGTAGTGTACAAGGCTCTGGCAGGACGAGCCACGCCGATACTCCCACGCCTTTCGGCGACTATCGTGGAAGCTAAACCTCAAACGCTACTTGAGCGTTACGGCTTGTCGGTTCCAGACATCTTTCAGGGCCCGGACGCGCTACGCGAAACTCTGGCGAAGCATGCATTGCCATCCGACTTGCAGTCGGCCTTTGATCGGGCGGAGTCGTCGTTGAAGCAGTCTCTGGATTCGATTCAACAGTCGCTCGAGCGTTTGGACAAGACTCTGGTGGAAGCAGCCGCGAACGCTGGGTCCAAGATGCAGCATCAGCTCGAGCAATTACGTTCGCGGGCGGCGCGGGCCGAACTGCGGCAAAGCGAGATGCTGGGACGCCACGCCGAAGTGCTGGGCAATACCCTTTATCCCAACAAGGTACTGCAGGAGCGGGAGATTGGTGGGTTGTATTTCGTCGCGCGCCAAGGCCCTGAACTCTTGCGCGGCCTCTACAATATGCTGCGCACCGATTGCCTCGATCATCAGGTCATTTCCCTGTCATCCTGAGCTGGTGTGCTTCGGGGACGGGCCTTCGACCCGTCCAGGTCGAGCGGAGCTCGACATGTTTTTTCTCGCGTTTACGAATGTCTGTGCATCATCAAAAGGCTAGCCGGACTGTGCTCGGCGCCCGGACGGGTCGAAGACCCGTCCCCACACGGCCGTGCAGGGCGCCGTCGAAATCATACGAGCGCACCGAGAGTTGAGCTGCTAGGGTCCTTCGACTGCGCGGCCGCTTCGCTTCGCGAAGCGCCGCTCCGCTCAGATGACAGACGGAAACTAAAAGGGTAATATCTCTCCCTTCGGTGGGCTATTGGTTTTCTGTCCGCTGGCGTCTAAGCACGAACCCATGCCCGTGTCCTTGACTTCGCTGCTGGCCTCCATCCCCGAATCCCTGACGCGCCTGGGCTACGCTTTCCGTTTTCAATTCCTGGCATTGATCTTGCTTGCGGATTTCACCAAAAAAGGGGACATATTCAACATCCTGTGGGCGCTGGTCTTCGGCTTTGCCACGCTCAACATTCTGGGGCTGGTGGCGCGGCGCTTCGAGCCCAACCGCAATCGCCTCAACTTCGGAGAGACCATCGCCATCATGGTTGTGATCGTCTCTATCGTTCTGCTGGGATGGGAAATGCTTACCCTTTTCAAGATTTTCCCCATCAAGCTGCAGCGTCATGACTAGGGGTTTTGCGGTATGATTCGGTCATGCCGAAGAACGTCCCCCCGTTCGAGGTAACCTGCCCCTGCTGCAACGCCGTCCTTAAGGTGGACGCAGAAATCCAGGGCGTTATCGCTCACACTGCCGCGGTCAAGCCCCGGATGTTCGCCGACATCGAAGAAGCCGCCAAGGCCATGAAGGAACAGGACACCCGCCGGGACTCCATCTTCCGGCAGTCAGTGGAAGCCCAAAAGAATGCGTCCAGCCTTCTCGAGAAGAAGTTCCAGGAGGCGGTCAAGAAGGCCAAAGAATCTCCGGATACGGGAAAACCGATCCGCGATTTCGATCTCGACTAGCTGGTTTTTACCGCGTAATTCACAGCCCTTGAATCGATTCACAAAGTACAATGCGTAATGGCCCGCCTTCCCCTCCTCCTCCTCGGCCATCGCGGGGCACGTGCCTCTACCGGAGTCCCAGAGAATACTCTCGCCTCGTTCGATCTTGCGCTCGAGCATGGCTGCGACGGTTTTGAATTCGACGTCCGCCTGGCGGCTTGCGGGACCGCCGTGGTTTGCCACGACCCGAAGGCCGGCAAGCTCGCTATCGCGCAAACTCGAGCCCAGCAGCTGCCGCGATTGCCCCGGCTGACGGACGTAATTCAGCGTTACGGCGAACGCGCTTTCCTCAATATCGAGCTCAAAGTAAAAGATCTGGAATCGAAGGTGCTGTCGGCGCTGGGCGAATTTCCCCCGAGAAATGGCTATGTCGTCTCTTCCTTTATTCCGGACGTCGTCATGGATCTGGAAGCCCGCAGCTCCTCGGCCTCGATCGGGATCATCTGCGAGACCCCAGCCCAACTTGCCTGCTGGCGCCAGCTGCCCGTTGACTACGTAATTCCTCACCAATCGCTGGTGGACGAGGTACTCGTGCAAGACGTGCAGCATGCCGGCCTCAGGATTTTCGTCTGGACGGTGAATGAGCCGGAAGGCATGCGGCGTCTGGCCGCGTGGGGAGTGGATGGAATCATCTCCGACGAAACCAAGTTGCTGGTGGCTACGTTGCGATAAAGCACCACGAACTACCTGGGGGCAGCCGCCCTCGGCTGTCCGGTCGAGCGAAGCTCGACTGGGTTCTTTGGCACGAACAACATCCAACGGAGTATCGCTCCGCCGGACAGCCGGGGGTGGCATCCCCACGTGGCTAGTGCGCTAGTCGGCGGCGGCCTCAATGGGGGTATTCAACCGTGCCGCCTTACGCAGAAAGCCGGCGCGCTCGATTTCGAAGGCTTCCAATTGCGCCGCGGATTGCGATTCGTCCCATCCCATGACGGCGCCGATGCGGGCGGCGGCTTCCCGGCTGCAGGACGGAGACCAGCAGGCGCCTAACGCCACCGGTACCCGCCGCAGCAGCACATCGCCCAGTGTGGCTGCACACTCTCCCGCAAAAGCATCGACCGCTTCGGCAACAATGTGTTCGCTGTGAGAGCAAAGCGGGGCGCGCAGGTCCGGGCTGCGCCGCGCCATATTCGAAATATCCAGGGCCCGCTTGCCGTGCCATTCGACAATGCCGCGCGCCGTGTCCGCGCTGACGCTTCCCCCGTTGCCGATCTCGATCACCCACTGGTCCAGCAGCAGGGCTGCATGTTCTGCCGAGGCGATGGCGATTGTTTTCGAGGACTTTGACGAAACCCCGATCTTGGCTGCGCATTGGCGGGCCAATTCCGCAGCCGTGGTCAGCTTGCCGCCAATGACCGAAATCATGTGCTCGGCGCCGTCCTCGGCATGATCGTGCAGGAAGTGTCTGCGCGTCACTGCTCCTGCGTTTTCCTTGGGAGCAAAAGGTAGAGGCCGGACCCCGGCAAAGCTGTAACGGATATCCGCTGCCGAGAGCTTGACCCGCGGAAACAGTTGGACGAACGAGCGGATCAGGTAGTCAATCTCTTCGGGCGAAGGCTGCACCTTTCCCGGATCCCCCTGGTCTGCCACTTCCGTCGTGCCCACCAGTACCTGTTCATTCCAGGGAATAACAAAAATCGGGCGCTTGTCCACGGCTTCAGTGTAGATCGCTGCATCCGGAGCGCCTGCAAAGCGAGGCAGGACGATATGCGAGCCGCGAATGCCGCCAACCATGGGGTGCGGGGTCTCGATCCGGGAGCGCTGGCACAAGCGGTCCGCCCAGGGTCCGGTGGCATTGATGATCCAGGTCGCTTCGACGCGCTCTTCCTTCCCGCTCAGCCGGTCCCGCAACAGCACGCCGGCCACGCGCCGATGGCGGACATCCACGGCGAGTACCTGAGTGTGATTGCGGGCCACCGCCCCGGCTTCCATGGCCTCGACCAGCCACTCCGCCACCAGTCGCTCGGGAAATTCGCACTGGGCATCCTCGTAACTAAATACCGACCAGCGCCGGCCGGAGTCGAGCAGTCGCTCCAGCTTTTTCTGGTCCTTCAGGCTTGATCCCTCCTGCAGTTTGCCACCGCCCAGGCGGCGGTATAGCCACAGGCCGGTGCGTATGGTGAAAGCGCTGCGGCCGCTGTTCTGGTCGAGTGCCAGCAGAAAATGTATGGGATGCACCAGGTGCGGGCGCTCCCGCAGCAGGCGCCGGCGTTCCAGCAGAGACTCGCGGACCAGCCCGAGCTCGGCGTGTTCCAGGTAGCGCAGCCCTCCGTGGATGATGCGCGTCGCCCGGCTGGTAGTGCCGGCGGCAAAGTCGTGTTGCTCGACCAACAGGGTGCGACGCCCGGCACGGGCGCACTCCCGGGCAATGGCCACGCCGTTAATTCCGCCGCCAATGACGATGACCTGGAACCGCTCGCCTTCAAGCGGCTGCCGGATTGGGGGAGCGTAGTTCATTTCGAAATCAGGACCGGGTCACACTTCGTAGGATAAGCTTGCCCGGCTTTGCGGAACTGGAAAAGATAACATCGGTTAGAGGGGTAACCACGAGGTATGGGGTTATTAACTTTTTGACATATATCGATGCGGATCAAGAAATACCAGTAAGTGATTGCAAAACAGATAGTTATAAACCGCTAATCATGCAGTTAGGCGGCTTCCGCCGGTCTGTCATCCTGAGCGGAGGCTTGTGATTCGCTTGCGAACACAAGACGAAGTCGAAGGACCCTATGAGCTTTGCGGGTGCTTCCGAACTGGCGGGGAATTTCCACCGGCGCTGCCAAGAGCTACGAATGACGCACCCTCTAAGCTTATAGGGGTCCTTCGACTGCGCGGCTGCTTCGCTGCGCGAAGCAGCCACTCCGCTCAGGATGACAGATCTTGTGTAGTGATGTGATTTGAAAAATCCAAACATCTGTCATTCCGGGTGCGGTTTTATCGCGCGAGGAATCTGCTGTTCACATACACCGACGTCATCCTGAGGGACTTCAGTCCTGAAGGATCTCGCGCGCACCGCCACAATTGCCGTGAGGATGCAAGATCCCCGTGCGCTAGATCCTTCGCAAGCTCAGGATGACCCCGTCAGGAGAAGACGAGGATTCAAACTGACCCACTGGCGGATTGTCGGTAGTGTCTTAAACAGTATTTAAGACACAACCCGGATTCTCGCATTCATTGCTCATTCCCATCCCTGTCGTTTACAGTGTTTGGGCCTCATGCCAACCACTGGAGAACGCTTCGAACGCGCCGTTTCTATCATGGCCCGGCTGCGCGGTCCGGGTGGATGCCCCTGGGACCGGGAACAGACTTTCGACTCGATCAAGCCCTACACCCTCGAAGAAACCTACGAAGTTCTCGAAGCCATCGACAACCGGGATTGGGACGAGCTCCCCGCCGAGCTTGGCGATTTGCTGCTCCAGGTTTTGTTCTATGCCCAGATGGCCAAGGATCAGGGCACGTTCTCGATCGACGAAGTCCTGGATCGCCTGTGCACCAAGCTGGTGGATCGGCACCCGCATGTATTCGGGGATGTGAAGGCTGAGACTTCATCCCAGGTGCTGCGGAACTGGCAGGCATTGAAAGCCGAGGAGAAAAAGAAAAGAGCGGGCGACAAGAATTCAGCCTCCTCCGTCTCCGTGCTGGCCGGAGTTTCCACCGCGATGCCGGCGTTGATGGAAGCTTACCAGCTCAGTTCGCGGGCGGCGCACGTGGGTTTCGACTGGCCCAACGTGGACGGTCTGTTTGAAAAGCTGCAGGAGGAAACGGCGGAACTGCAGCAGGGTCTGGAAGAATTTCCGGCGCCGGGTCCGCGGCCGCAGGGCCGCGGCTTGGCGGGCTCCGGCTCACAGCAAGTCCCTGATGCTCTCCGGCAACATCTGGAAGAGGAAGTGGGAGATCTCTTCTTTGTGCTGGTGAATATTGCACGCTATCTGTCGCTCGATCCGGAGTCGGCCCTGAGAAAAACCAACCGAAAATTCAAGCGCAGATTTCAATGGATGGAGGAGCAGTTGCGCCTTTCCGGACGCAATCCGGAGCAGGCGTCAATGACCGAGCTGGAAGCTTTGTGGCAGCAGGCGAAGATTCAGTTGAAAGAAAACGGGCAGGACAGGGAGCGTGAGGCGGGATGAGTGAAAGCGCGGTGGTGATCCGCAAGTGCCACAACCTGGATGAAATGTCCGCCTGTGTAACACTGCAAAAAGAAGTTTGGAATTTCGCCGACGCGGAGCTGGTGCCCCTGCGCATGTTTGTTGTGGCGGAAAAAATTGGTGGTCACGTCATCGGCGCGTTTCACGAGGGGAGCCTCGTAGCCTTCGCATTGTCTGTGCCGGGTTCGCGGGGCGGACATTCTTATCTGCATTCGCAAATGCTGGCGGTGCGGAACGAATACCGCAATGCCGGCCTGGGCCGTCAGATCAAGCTCTTTCAGCGAGAAGACGCGCTGGCCCGGGGATTTGAATTGATCGAGTGGACGTTTGATCCGTTGGAAATCAAGAATGCCTATTTGAACATCGAGCGCCTGGGGGCCATCGCTCGCCGCTATCACGTCAACCAGTATGGAATCACGTCGTCGCCTCTGCAGGGCGGACTGCCTTCCGATCGCCTGGTGGCGGAGTGGTGGCTGAAGTCGAAACGGGTGGAAAGTCTGTTGCGTGAAGAACCGAAGCCGGAGTTTGAGATCCTGAAGACAATTTCCGTTCCGGCCGAGATTTATGGGTGGAAGGCGGCTCGGGCCACACGTGGGCGCGCCCAGGAAGTTCAGGAATGCAACCGAAAGGATTTCCTGCAGGCGTTTTCGGATGGGCTGGCGGTGCTGGGCTACGAACGCGACCCGCAGGGGGCTGGCAAATTCCTGCTGGGGCGGTGGAACGAAACCTGGATGTATCCTGCTTGAGCTCCAATGAAAATTGAAACCATTACGCTGCGCGAAATTCGAATGCCGCTGGTCCACTTCTTTGAGACCAGTTTTGGACGTGTCTATAGCCGCCGCATCCTGCTGCTCACGGCCAGCTGCGAGGGCGTTGTGGGCTGGGGAGAATGTGTCGCCGGCGAAGACCCGTTTTACAGTTCGGAATGGATTGAGACCGCCTGGGCAACCATCAAGGAATACCTGGCCCCGGCGGTATTGGGACGCACCCTGTCCGCCGCCCACGAAGTTGCCGGACTGATGGCTAAAGTGCGCGGCCACCGCATGGCCAAGGCAGCGATCGAAAATGCCGCCTGGGATGCGGAGGCCAGACAGAAGCAGCAGCCGCTATGGAAGCTGCTCGGTGGCACGAATCGCGAGATCCAGTGCGGCGTCTCCATCGGGATTCAGGATTCGATCGAACAGCTGCTGGACAAAATCGAGACCGAACTTGCCGCCGGCTACCGCCGCATCAAGGTGAAGGTGAAGCCGGGCTGGGACATCGATGTGCTGGAACGAATCCGTTCGCGCTGGCCCGGCATCCTCTTGAGCTGCGATGCCAACTCAGCCTATCGGCTCGATGAGGTTGAGCACCTCCGCAAATTTGATCGCTTCAACTTGCTCATGATCGAGCAGCCGCTGTGGAACGACGACATCTACTATCACGCCCGGCTGCAGCGCGAACTGAAGACCGCCATTTGTCTGGACGAGTCCATCCGCCACGCGCGCGACGCGGCGGCGGCGGTTGAAACCGGCGCTTGCCGCATCGTCAATGTCAAAGTCGGCCGGGTCGGCGGTTTCAGCGAGGCCAAAAAAGTACACGATGTGTGCCAGGACAACGGCGTCCCGGTATGGTGCGGTGGAATGCTCGAAACCGGTGTGGGCCGCGCCCACAACATCGCTCTCTCCACCTTGCCGAACTTCCGGCTGCCCGGCGACGTGTCTGCTTCCAAACGCTACTGGGCGGAAGATATCATCGAGCCCGAGGTCGAGGTAAGTCCGGAGGGAACGATTACGGTGAGCGATGAGCCCGGCACGGGCTACCGGATTCGCGAAGATTTAATCGAAAAGCTCGCGGTGAGAAAAGAAACCTTCTGACCCCATGTGTGGGGCGGACACTCTTGTCCGCCGCCTTTGACGTTGATCTTGTTCTAGATCGTTTCTTATTTGAGCGGCCCTGTCACCCAAAGACAACATCAAACCCGGCGGACAAGAGTGTCCTCCCCACACCTTACTTGCTGCTGCAACAGGACGCTTGATTCTGGGCAACTGCCGCCTCCTGTTGTTTCAACAGTTCGAGGCCTTGGGCAAAAGTCAGATCTGCTGGCACGGGATGGAAATCACCGTAGATTTCGGTTGACTTGATATCGATACTCTTGAACAGCAGAATCTTGCCGGTGAAAGTCAGGTCCATGCGAGCGATGGTCCAGTTGCCGTCGTGGACGTCGGCTTGATCTACCTGGAAATGGCCCCCTCGATCGAGATGACCGAGGATGCCCCATCCGAAGCCCACATCTTTGAAAAGAGTGCCGTCGATTCTGGCAATCCGCTGTCTTTGGGCATCCACCAGCACGACCCCCTGCATCCCGGTCAGTACCTGCTCCACATGCGATGGTGGATCGTAGCGGGGATTAGGGCGGAACTTAAGCCGCAAGAGCTCATCTCCGGATTTACCTACACCGGGCCGGCCTGTTTCCGTTCCGTCGTATTCGTACAGGAAAGCATCGGGCAACGCCTTGAGGATCAGGTTGACCCGTTCGGCGCCTTCTTTTTCCTGTTTGCGCTTGCGCTCTAATTCGGCGGGTTGGTTCACGAAGCGCTCAATGCGTCCGTATTCGTCTCTGCGTTGCTGCTGATTGAGAGGCTGGTCGTTGTACGCTACCACCATGCCAACCATGGCGTCGCGCGTTTCTACCATGAGTTTGGTCTGCGATCCGGCCGGCGTTTCCTTGCGCTGGCGGCACATGTATTTCGGGCCCTGATTGTTGCTCTTGATTTCGTTGGCGACGGCGCGCCTCACCAGTTCACTTGGATTCTCCGCAGGCAGCCCTTGCGCCAAGCTCCACGGACTCGCGTGGAGCGCAAGCGCCACCAGCAGCGTGGGCAAGGCTATCTGGAGCAGGGTCGGTTTCATGGGATCAGGCACGCGCCCCTTTCTAGGTTAGACGAAAAATGAGGCTGGGATGTTGTCTAAATGGTCTCCCACAAAAGTGTGAGAGGCGATGCTGGAACCGCTAAAGGCAACGGGTTTGAGCGCCGATTCACCTTTTGGCAGGTTGCCCCGGTGATCGCCGTGGGATATAGTTCGGTGAAGCACGAATGGCGTTCGCGAAGGGTTGCGGGGTTTCCTTTCAATTAGCTTTTCTGGCCCTGGCAAGTTGCAGCTGACCTGGGATTCCCGTGCGCGTCCAGTTTTGCAAATGTGCCCAAGGAGGCCGAAATCATGGAGACGCCGAAAACGACAGAGTTTGCGCATATTGGGAAGTCCGTCATCATCAAGGGGGAACTTTCGGGCAGCGAGGACCTTTACGTGGATGGCCAGGTGGAGGGCAGCATCGAGCTCGCAGGGAACCGATTGATTATCGGCCCCCATGGTCAGGTTCGCGCCAACGTAAACGCCAAGGGGGTGATCATCCAGGGCAAGTTGGATGGAAACATCCGCGCCTCTGAGCGCACCGAGCTGACCAAGTCGGCCATCGCCGTGGGCGATATCATCACGCAGCGGGTTGCGATTGAAGAGGGCGCTTACTTTAAGGGCAAAGTCGATATCCAGAAGGACACGACGAAGACGGACGGGGCCAAGACGGCACCTGCCGCCACCGCATCTGCGGCAGCCAGTTCGGCGGGAGGCGGTACCGCCGCGGCGGCGATGAAAATTAATCCGAGCGACGGCAAGTAATTCCTGCCCCGATCTTCTTCGCGGCTCCTGGCGTGAGCGAATGGAACAGACGCCCCGCATTCGCCAGCGGCGTTAGTTGCACACAGCTTGATGAAATTTTTCGGTTCGTCAGACAGCACCGCGTCGGAAGCAGCGGCGGCCCAGCGAGCGAAGCTCACACGCCGCTCCAGCAGTCTCGCCCAGCTGATTAAGTCTCTCGATTCTGAAGAAGCCCTCTGCATACTCGATCTGGGGTCAACATCTCCCGCCAACATCCGCTATTGCACAGAACGTGGACACAAGATCTACAGTGACGACTTGCTCATTTCTTCCACCGATCCGACCCTTGCCATCAAGGATGAAGCGGGCAAGCCCGCCCTCGACAGCAAACGCTTCCTGGAAGAAAACCTGGTTTATCCGGGGGCGCAGTTCGATATTGTCCTGTGCTGGAATCTGGCTGACTATCTCGACGAGAGCCTGGTCAAGCCGGTGATCGGGCGGCTCTGGTCGCTCCTCAAGCCGGGAGGCATGCTGTTGGCCTTTTTTCACACCCAGGAAGCAGGCCCGGATGCGCCTTGCTACCGCTACCACATTGTAGGCGGGGATGTGCTGGAGATGCAGCTCATCTCTCGCGGCGACGCAAAAAAAGGTGGCCCCGCCAGCAAGTTCCGCCTGCAGCGCGTATTCAATAACCGCAACATCGAGAATCTCTTCCGCGATTTTGCTTCCATCAAGTTCTTTCTCGCCCGGGACAACGTCCGCGAAGTGCTGGTCGTGCGCTAGCACCACGTGGTTCGTGGTGATCCCCGCACGAGCGAGGGCGCTCGCGCCCACATCAAGCTCAACGTGTTTTGCGCACCAGGTAGTTGGTAATTGCGGGAGTGCTTTCGAGAAACGAGAGGACCGGCTTGCGGACGTATCCTGGCAAGACCAGCATCCTGCGAATCTTCGACGACGCGCGAAACACTGGGAGCAGCGATTCCTTGTAGGCCTGACTATATCGCCGCACGGCGTCGGGCAAAGAGGCGTTACCGGTTAAAAAATAGTTTAGGCAGCGCGCGGCCAGCGAGCCGCTGCGTAACGCCAGCGAAATCCCGTCGCCTACAAACGGATCCACGAAACCGGCAGCGTCTCCCGCCATGAGAACACCGTCGCGCTCGGGCTGAGGACTCCGAAAGATCAACGGCGAAGTGCTTACAGGATCGCTGACCAAAGTCCAATTCCGGCTGCGCTCGCGAAGCGCGGAATGCCGGGCAAAGACTTCAGGCAGAGAGCTGGCCACGTCGGCACGGACCATGGCGGAAGCATTCACCCGCCCGCTGCCGACGGGCTGAACTCCGCAGTAGCCTCCGTCAAAGAAGTACAAATCCACCGACGGCTCGGACCCCGGCTCGGAGTAATGAGCCTTCACCCCGAGCCATTTCTCGGGCCGCGTTCCATTCTCCGCCAGGGGCAGATTCAGATTCGACCATCGCCCCGACGCGTTGATAAGAGCCCGACTTTCAAACTCCTCGCTGGCGGTGACAATCCGGAACGGGCCAGAGCCGCTGACGCTTTGAACTGTGACTTGCTGCCGCGCATCCACTCCGACGCTCTCGGCGGAGTGCCAGAGGGCTGCATCAAGCTCGAACCGGGCAATGCTCGCGGCAGGTGGATCCACGCTGGCGTGAAGAGCACGGCCATCGAGAAACAGCCGGGCGCGCGGAATGCGAACGGCGGCGGACAGCAACGCGGCGTGCTGCCGATCGAGAAGCTCCTTGAGCAAGCTGAGCGATTCGGCGGAGACAAATTCACCACATACTTTGTGGCGAGGGAAGCGTGCACGCTCGAGCAGCAGCACGCGGGTGCCCTGGCGGGTGGCGGAAATAGCGGCGGAGGTGCCTGCCGGACCGCCGCCAATGATGATTAGATCGTAGAGCATGCAGAAATCAGCCTTCAGCTCTCAGCTCTCAGCTTTCATGACATCTTGATTAAACAGACTTCCACACTATCACTCCCATGCGGAACAGATAGTGGCGATGAATTTCCACTCTGGCCGCCTTGGATCGCGCCAGCAATGTTTTCATCTCTTCCGGCGTATACGCCTGGCGCACCGATGCGGGCGCGTCATGCCGCGTCAGGCGGCTGCGGTAGAGCGGCATGCCGGCATACACGAGTGACATGTGCAGCGGGTGCCGGACCAGGTCATTGATCAGCACAGCCATCCGGCAGACTCGCAAGGCTTCATCGATAAATTGCACCAGCTCCTGCGGTGACAGATGGTGAGCGAACAAGTTGCAGCTCAACAGATCGAAGCTCGCATCGCGGAAGGGAAGATTGAGAGCGTCGCCTGCCACAGCAGAGTGACCGTTACGCAAATGGGAAAGGACGCGATCAAGCACCGTAACCTGCAGATGCACCCCACGCTGCTCCAGTCGCTGGCGCGCTGTTTCCGGAACGTAGCCGGATCCCCCCGCAACTTCCAGCAGGGACAGAGACGACTGCTTGGTTTCGCGCGCCACGCGGCCCACCATTTCCTCGGTAGTGGCGACGCCTCCGAACCAGCGATTGATTCGTCGCAGATCGCCCAGAGACGCCTCCACTTCACTGGGTGTGCCGGAGTCTGTGTCAAGCAATTCGGTGGTAGCTACGCGCTTCATGGAAAATAGTCGTTGGTCGTCAGTCATCAGTCATCAGTAAAGCAGCTCGGTTGGCTGACGACTGAAGACTGACGACCGACGACTGTCTACACTTCAGCCAGTTCTTCTTCCAGCAACTGTTTGTTGTAGAGATCGCTGTAGTAGCCGTTGCGGGCCAGCAATTCGTCGTGGGTGCCGAGTTCCACGATGCGGCCGGCATGCAGAACCGCAATCATGTCAGCATTGCGTACGGTGGAAACGCGATGAGAAATAAAAATCGTAGTCCGGTTCTGCATGACTTCGCGGAGATGGTTGAGGATCTTGTCCTCGGTGTGGGTATCCACGCTGGACAGAGCATCGTCGAGAATAAGGATTCGCGGATTGCGGATGATGGCGCGCGCGATCGCCGTCCTCTGCTTCTGCCCTCCGGATAGAGTGATGCCACGTTCGCCGACCAGCGTTCGGTACTTCTCGGGAAATTCTTCGATGTCCTGTGCAATGTTCGCCGCCTCGGCCGCCGAGCTTACGTCCTCGTCAGAGGCATCTTCCTTGCCGAAGGCGATGTTTTCACGGACGGTCTCGCTAAACAGAAAAGTTTCCTGCGGCACAAATCCGATCTGGCGGCGCAGAGGCTCGAGCGAAAACTCGCGCACCGGTTTGCCGTCAATCCAAACGGTGCCAGGAGCGGCGTCGTAAATCCGGGGGATAAGGCTTACCAGCGTAGTCTTGCCCGAACCGGTGGGACCGACGATGGCCAGGCTGCTGCCGGCGGGGATGCGCAAGTTGATGTCATGCAGAACGGGTACGCCATTGTAGGCAAAGTTCAACCCGCGAAATTCGATCTCCCCCCGAACCTGTGGGGTCGCGGGCGACTCGCCCGCGGCCTTTGACTTTACTTGCGGCCCATCCTGGATCTCAGGCTGCTCAACCAGGATTTCGTTAATCCGTCCCATCGACGCCGTTCCACGCTGAAAGATGTTGATGACCCACCCCAGGGCGATGACCGGCCAGGTCAGCTGCACCATGTAGGTGTTGAAAGCCACAAAGCCGCCTATGGTCATGGAGCCGTTCAGGAACAGCGTAGTTCTTGTTCCAAGATTAGAAATCAACTCAATTCTGGACTGTCCGTTGACGACCTCTCGCCCGCCCAGCCAGAGTACCAACACAATCGCGAGGCCGAGCAAGGTCTCGAGTGTGGGCCACAGCATGCCCATCAGGCGCACCAGTTTCAGGCTGCGGTTAATGTATTCCCGGTTGGACGTTTCAAAGGCTGCGATCTCCGGCTCCTCCTGCACGTAGGCACGGATCACGCGAGCGCCGGAAAAATTCTCCTGCGCCCGGGCGGAGATTTCCGAAAACATAGCCTGAATTTTCTCGAAGCGCTCGTGAATCTGCTTGCCAAAGTATTGCACCGTGATGCTCACCAGCGGCAGTGGCAGAAAGGCATAAAAAGTCAGCATGGGACTGATCGAGAGCATGAAAGCCAAGGCGCCCGCTGTGAAAACGATGGTATTCGCCGAATACATGATGGCTGGCCCTAGCAACATGCGGACGGCATTCAGGTCATTCGTGGCGCGCGCCATGATGTCCCCGGTGCGAGTGCGCTGGTAGTAAGAATAGGAAAGACTTTCCAGGTGGCGGAAGAGGTCGTTGCGCAGGTCAAATTCGATCTCCCGCGAGATACCGATCACGATCCAGCGGGTAAGGTACTGGAAGATACCCTTGATGGCTGCGACGCCCATTAATTCGAGGGAGTAGGTCAGCAGCTTTTCGCGAGTCACGCCGGCCTGCAGGCCGTCGACCGCGTGCCGCAATACCAGCGGAAAGAGGATCCAAACGCCGTTGTTAACGAAAACGCAGATTGTACCTATGAAATAGCTGCCACGATACTTCCGCAGGTAGGGAAACAGTGGACGCAGGCTCTTGGGCAGCATGTGTTTCTAGTAGATGTCATTCTACCAGCCCAAGGTTCAAGGTTGGCGCTGTCATGGTGGGAGCGCAGTTGTGACGGCGTGACACTACGAATCTGTCGTCGAACTGGATGCGCTTAGGCCGAATCGCCCTGAAAGGCCAGCGCACACGCCACCAGCAGCATGACAATCCAGCCCAGGAGGAAGATCCAGCTCGAAGCAATCAGGTAAAGATACGCGGCGTTCATAACAATCTCTAGGAGGAGCCGAGCGCCGGGAGAGTCCGGCAATCCAACCGAACCTGGCCGGTCAGGTGTTTGTAATTCTCCACAATTTCACGGACGGCATTCAGCCGGCCTAGAGTAGTCAGGCGGGTGTCGCTGAGCGCCATGTCGATCTCGGTCATCCAGCAATCGACGGCGGTCTGCACTCCGTTTGCCACTTCCTCGGCAATGGCCAGGACCACATCACGCTTCAGGGCTGCGGTTGCCATAAACTGGTTTCCTTTCCAGGGTAAGATTTCGCCGGCCGCCAGGAGTATGAGTTGGATAAACATGAATGGCTGGCGACCGGCGAATGTTTTACTGGCTCTCCGTCTGACCAGGCGTTTTCCCCTGCAGGCGGTTCATCATCCGCTGCTCGTGCTGGTTGATGAGCGCAGTCAGTTTCGTCTTCTGGTCGGGAGTCAGAATCTGCACCATCTCCGACGCGATGCGGGCATGCTGCACCGCGAGCTCAGTCATGGTTTGAGTCTGCTGCGCGGCCAGCTCGCGGGCTTTGGCTTCATCGAAGTTGCCGCTCATCACCAAGTCGCGCAATTGTGAGTGTCCTTGGGCTACTTGCAGCATCAGCGGCTGCAGGGCCGGCTTTTCCTTCGTCATGATGGCCTTTACTTGCGCCTGCTGTGCGTCGGTGAGGTCTAGCTTGTGGACGTAATAGCCCAGCATGGGTCCGCCGAACATGCCGTCTCCGCGCATGTGGGCGCGTCTTACGGTCTGCGATACTGCGATGGCTGCCATCACCGTCAGTGCTAGAACGATTGCGGCAATTTTGAAATATTTTGTTTTCATCCCTACTCCTCCCGGCGCGGGCGCCGGCGCTACAAAGGGATTAGAAGCTCTCTGCTGAGAAGCAGCGGTAAAGAGTCAGTCAAGGGGGGTAAAGTTTTGTAAAGCGTACACGTGTGGGGCGGACACTCATGTCCGCCGCCTTTGACTTGGACTTTGACTTCGTCTTATTTGCTGCAAAATAAAATCAACGTCAAAGGCGGCGGACAAGAGTGCCCGCCCCACACAATTCTTTACACTGAGCCATGTTGCTGTAGAAGTACAATAGGGCCTGTGGACCGCATTCTCGTTATCGATGACGATGTCGAACTCTGCAGCCTGGTGGGCGAGTACCTGGCCCCTGAAGGCTTTCAGGTCGAATCCGCCGCGGACGGAAACCGTGGTCTGGAACAGGCTCTGAACGGAGATTTTCTGCTGGTCGTGCTCGACGTCATGCTGCCCGGTCTGAATGGATTCGAAGTGCTGCGGCGGCTGCGCGACAAGTCAAGAATTCCGGTGCTCCTGCTGACCGCGCGCGGCGAAGACGTGGACCGCATCGTAGGCCTCGAGATTGGGGCCGACGACTATCTTCCCAAGCCCTTCAATCCCAGAGAGCTGGTAGCGCGCATCCGGGCCATTCTGCGGCGGACGAGGGCCTCGGACAGGTCGGGGAGTGGACAGCCCTCTGAAATCCTGCGCGTGGGTGATGTTGAACTTGATCCGGCCACGCGAACCGTGTTGCAGAAAGGCACGGAAGTCGAGTTCACTTCGGTCGAGTTCAATCTGCTGCACGTCTTGTTACGCGAGGCCGGGCGGGTGGTCCCGCGCGAGCGCCTCGTGGACATCGTGCTCAGCCGCAAGTTCTCGCCTTTTGACCGCAGCATTGACATGCACGTCAGCAAGATTCGCAAGAAGCTGGGCGAGTCCGATTCCGGAATGGACCACATCAAGACCGTGCGCGGCGTGGGATACATCTTCACCCGGCCGCAGGAAGTCGCGGCCGAGAAGGTCAGGTCATGAAGAGTCTTTTTCTCAAGATTTTTCTTTCGTACTGGATGGCACAGGCGCTTTTCCTGGCGCTCGCCATTCTGATTACGCTGGCCGTCCGCGAGCATGGGGATACAGCCGCCTGGGACGCGCAACAGTCTACTGTTCTGAGCAAGGCGATTCAGACTTACGAACAAAGCGGTCCGGCGGAAGTACGCCGCTACCTGGAGGAAGTTCGCGACTCGCTGCATACCCGGGTCTACCTGCTGGACGATCAGGGAAAAGATGTCTCCGGACACGATCTGCCGCGCTGGGCGGAGTCGTTGGGAAAAGGTGTCTCACCGCCGCGCCGGGACTTTTGGCAGCGCGTGACCCCCAGTCCATTCCGGCGACAGGTGCAGGTGGCAGACAGCGGGCACCGGTATATCCTGGTGGCCTTCCTTCCCCCAGCGGACCCGTTGGGCCGGGTGGCGTTCCCGGCTTGACCATTCTCATCGGAATTATTTCGTCCGGGCTGGTGTGCTACCTGCTGGCTCGATATCTGACCGCCCCCGTGGTTAGGCTGCGGGCGGCTACGCAGCGTTTGGCGGCAGGTGATTTAAGTGCCCGGGCAGGCGGGCTATCAGTCCACCGTCGGGATGAAATGGCGCAACTTGTACGCGACTTTGACACCATGGCGGAGCGCCTGGAAGCAACTGTGAACGCGCAGGCCCGGCTGCTGAACGACATTTCGCATGAGTTGAGGTCTCCCTTGGCGCGCCTCAACGTCGCCTCGGCCCTGGCCCACCAGCGCGCGGGCGTGGAGGCCCACAGCGCGCTCGAACGCATTGACCTGGAATCCGAACGCCTGAACGAACTGATCGGGGGCCTGCTAACTCTTGCCCGCCTTGACAGCGGCAACGATGCCCGGCAAAAATCGGCAATCCCCTTGGGTGAAATGATCGAAGGTATCGCCGCCGACGCGGATTTCGAAGCTCAGGGCCGCAATTGCCGAGTGGAGAGCGTGATCAAGGAAGACTGCGTTGTTACCGGCTCCCCAACTTTGCTGCACAGCGCGATCGAAAATGTCGTCCGCAATGCCGCCCGCTACACGCAGGAGGGCACGAGCGTGCAGATCACACTGGAGCGCGGCCTGGGAAGCGGAGGTCCGGAAGCCGTAATCCGGATCGTGGATTCGGGTCCGGGCGTGCCTGAGGAAGAGCTGGACAAGCTCTTTCGCCCTTTCTATCGCATCGACGACGCCCGTGGCCGTAAGACGGGCGGGGTGGGGCTGGGGCTCGCCATCACCGAGCGCGCCGTTCGCATTCACGGCGGGACCGTCAAGGCCAGCAATCGGATGCAAGGCGGCCTGCAGGTCGAGATTCGGCTTCCCTCGGCTGCATCTGCCGCCAACCAAGGAGCCGCCGGCGCGGTGGTAAAGCAGGAACCGGTGGAAACCGGCTCCAGCAGCTCCCGTTGAGAAGGCGGCAATTTGGCGGGCAACTTTCTTCTTGCAACGAGGTTCCAATCAGCCAGCGCGGTTTGCTCTTCCGGGTCATTCCTGATACACAAATGAGGGTACTTTTGGGCCTCAATCCAACGGCGTGAGTAGGCTCCGGCCTGCCGGAAAGCTTGAGAGAGGATAGGGGAGACAGAAAAGAATGGGGATGAGGTTCCGGTTCCTGGCGGGGGTTGTGGTTCCAGTTTTGTTGGTCGGTTTAAACGCCTGCAACAGCAGCAGTTCGTCCTCTTCCACGGGTACCGGCGCCGTGTTTGTTGCCAGCCAGGGAGACTCGTCGGTCACTTCCTTCAGCATTAGTCTGAGCACCGGCGTGCTGACTGCCAACGGCGCCGCTGTGGCTACCGGCAGTGTGCCCACAGCTATGATCCTGGCACCCTCCGGAACCGCACTTTTCATCGCCAACAGCGGTTCGAATAACATTTCGGCCTATACGGTGAAGACCGACGGTACACTGACCGCGGCCGGCAGCACTCAGGCGGCTGGAACCACCCCCTTAAGCGTGGCCATGGACTCGGCCGGCAAGTTCCTCTTTGTAGCTAACCAGGGTCTGCAGGTTGACCCGAATTCCGGCACAGTTTCTGTATTCGCGGTCAGCAATACGAGTCTCGCCGAAGTTCCCGGTTCACCATTTGTTGTAGCTGCGCCCGGCGCTTCAAGTGGGACTGGCCCTTCCGGTGTAGCCGTCACACCCGACGGAAAGTTTCTGTACGTTGCCAACCAGTTCGACAGCACGGTTTCGAAATTCTCGGTAGACGCCGCCGGCGTACTGACGCGAGGCCCGGTCGTGCCGGTCGGCACCACGCCTGCGACCCTGGCAATCACCGCAGACGGCGGCTTTCTCTATGTGGCCAATGCGAGCACCATTTCAGGCTTCGCCATCTGCGGCCAGGTTCTGACCTCTTGCAGCGATCCGACCAGCCCGGATGGCAGCCTCACCCCGGTTGAAGGCTCGCCTTTCCCGGCGGGGATCAACCCGGTTGCCATCCTCCCCGCACCCTCGGGGAAATTCCTTTTTGCCGTCAATCGGCAATCCAACCAGATTTCCCAATACAAAGTTGCCACTGGAACCGGCGTCCTCACGGCGAACACGCAAGCGGTGATTTCGACTGGAGCCACTCCGGTGGGAGCCGCGATACGTGCGGGAACCGCGACGATCACCGCGACCGGCGGTATCACGGATTACCTTTATGTCCCCAATCTGGGGTCATCCTCGGTCTCGGTCTACAGTTTCGATTCGACCGTGGGTACGCTAAGCCTGGTGGGCAGCCCGGTCAGCATCACCGGAGGACAACCCGGGGCCGTGGCGGCTGAGTAATGCCATCACGAACCACGTAGGGACAGCCGAGGGCGGCTGTCCCCACGTGGTTCGTGCTGGCAAGTCTCTATTTAGACTGAAACAGCAGTGGCGCGAATTGGGAGAGATTGTCACGCCACACCATCCATACGTGCCTACCAGGGGTTTCGATGGCAACGGGCTGCAAGCCTTGCTGCTTGAGCCAGGCGATAAATTTCCGGTTGCCATCCAGCAGGCCGTCTTCGGTTCCGCAGGCAATCCAGAGCACTCCTAAGCGGGCATTGATCTTCGGCGCCGACTCGGCGGTAATTCCCGGGAAGCGTACTGCGAAGTCGCCGTGTTCGCCTCCCAGCGGAGCTGAGCTGAAACCCCCGACATAAGCAAAGTCGTCGAGATGATTGAGGCCCACCAGCAGGCTCTCCGCGCCGCCCATGGAGAGTCCGGCTACAGCGTGCTCTTCGCGTTTTTCCGAGAGCGGATATTGTTTCTTTACCAGCGGCATCACTTCCTGGAACAGAGCGTCTGAAAACCCGGAGTAGTTGC
This sequence comes from Terriglobia bacterium, assembly GCA_963813645.1. Classification (GTDB taxonomy): domain Bacteria; phylum Acidobacteriota; class Terriglobia; order Terriglobales; family Acidobacteriaceae; genus JAIQFF01. The sequence continues at coordinate 57,853 of CAWEZS010000012.1, read as the reverse complement.
GCTGAATCAGTTTGGGATCATTCCAGGTATGCCATCCCCGGGTAATCACTTCCATGGTTCCGTAGCCCAGCGGCATCACCACGATCATCGGCTTCACCTTGCCCTGCGCAATCAGGTTGTCGAGGACGACGTTGGCCTTTCCCATTTGCGTCCAGGCGCTGGGATCGTCGCTATACCCGTGAAGCAGGTACAGCACCGGATACTTCTGCTTGCTGCCGGAATCAAAATGGGGCGGAGTGTAGACATAATATTCGCTGTTGATCCCCACGATATTCGAGCGGTAGTAATGATGATGCACTACCCCGTGCGGAACATCTGCTGCTTCCCACAGCATGGGCGCATGACCGGGCACGAGAAAAACATTGTCCACGTTGAAAAAGCTGGGCTTGAGCGCTACGTTGTGCGGGTCGAGAACATGGGTGCCATCTACGTTGAATGAGTAGCTGTAATACTGCGGAGCCAGCCCGGGTACCGCGACACTCCACGTGCCGTCCGCTGACTTCGTCATGGGCACCGGCTCCTTGGCGCCATCGAGATGAAGTTCCACTTTCGCGGCGTTCGGCATGGCCAGCTGGAAAAGGACGCTTCCGTCCGGCTGCAGTTGCGGGCTGACCGGCGGCGCGGGCGCAAGCGGGACGGGAGCGGCGGACTCAGCCGGCTTGGCTCCTGCCTGTGCGCCGGCCGGGCCAGACCATATCGCGCAGCAGACTAATGTTGCTACGACAAAGCGTGAAAAGGCGGACAGTGGGTCCGGGCTAAAGGGTTGTGGCATCGGGCATTCCCCCCTTGGTGGATGCAATGATTGCGCTCGAGTCTACAGGGAAGTTCGGTTTTGCGAATAGCACAATCGCGCAAGAATGGGTGACGCCAAATATATCCAGCGCCGCCGAAGTGTCATCCTGGCGGAGTCGAAGGACCCCTATAATCTTTTCGTAGCCGGAGGGTTGTGTGCTCGAAAGTAAACCGCGGGGACCGTGCCGCTTATAGAGGTCCTTCGACTGCGTAGCTGCTTCGCGAAGCGAAGCAGCCACTCCGCTCAGGATGACAACTTCAGGGTTCCTAGGTCGGCACTTTGAGAATCAAATATCCCCCCGCCAAGCCGAACAACAAGTCCGGAGCCCAAGCCGCCAGAAACGGCGGCAGCTGGCTGACATTTCCCATCGACTCCGACAATCGTCCGACCATGATGTACAACAACCCGATGCCCACCGCCGTGGCGACGCCCGCAACCGCTCCTCGCTTGCCGGCGGCCAATGCGAAGGGAATTGCCAGCACTGCCATGATGAGTGAATTGAGCGGGAAGGCGAACTTCTCCTGCAGTTGGACTTTGAGCCGCACTACGTCGAAGCCGCTCTGTTGTAGATCGCGAATGTAGCGGCGCAGGTCTTCTGAATTCATCTCGGAAGACTGCCGCACTTCTTTCTTGAAATACGCCGGAGCTTCACTGATGGTGGCAAACGTGGCTACATCAAAAGTGCGGTAATCCGTGATAGCCGAACCTTGCACGCTCCGTTCCCAGCCCTGGGTGCACACCCAGCGCTGCAGCCGTTCCTCCCAATGCGCCTGATCGGCGTAAACCCGCGAGGTCAACTGAAAAGTTGCCGGGTCGAACTGGAAGACGGAGAGATTGCCAAACTGGTCACGGTCGGGATCAAAAAGTTGGTAGTAGTAGATTGTAGAGTGCTGTCCGAAAATCCATTTGCGATCGGGATTCAGATACGTCTGTGCCGGCTTGCCCTTGATCAGGTTGCGTAACGCGTCCTGCCGCCGGTTGGCGTGTGGAAGGTAGAACTGGTCGAAAAAGAAGAGGCCGGCGGCCAGCATGCCTGACACCACCAGGATGGGGACGATCACGCGATAAATACTGATGCCAGTGGCCTTGATCGCCGTAATCTCGTTCGACCGCTGCATCAGGCCGAGCGTGACCAGCACGGCGAGCAGAATACTCAGGTGCAGCACGTTGTAGAGAAAAAACGGAGCGACGTTAAGCAAGTATTCGCCGACGATCAGCGGCGAAATCCGGTTGCGGAGGATGTCTCCCAGCAACTCGAAAAGCGTGAACACCTGCAACAGCATGAGAAACGACGCCACGATCATGGTCAGGTAAATCAGAAAATCCCGCAGAACGTAGTCGTCCAGGATCATAGGAAAGCTGGCGCTGAACATACGGCGGCGGTTGACGGCTCGTTGGAAGGCGTCCTCAGGGCGGTTGAAGCGGAAAAAATTCTTCCCGCCCTGCGCCAGCCGGGATTTTAGAGGGTTCCACTTGGCGCGCAGCGAGCCAATCTCAAAAGGACGGCGCTCCGCCCTCCACAGCAGAAACGCTCCACCCAGAAAAAAAACAATGTTGGCCAGCCAGGCCCCCAATGCAGGCGGCACTTTTCCCTGGCGGGCCAGCGACACGCCGATAAGAGTCACCGAGTAGTAAGCGAACACCAGCAGAATGGTGAGGACGAAACCCGCTGACTTGCCGCCTTTCTTCGATGACAGCCCCAAAGGAATTCCGACCAATGCCAGCACCAGGCATGAAGTTGGCAATGCGAAACGGCGATGGAACTCGATCAGGTACCAGGGCGCCACATACTTCTTGACCTTGCGGGCTTGGCCAGGCAAGTCCCAGGTGAGCATCTGCGCCGCCGGTACGGGGTCGCGGTCGCGGGTGTCAGCCAGCGGGACGGGCAGCGGTATATCGGTCTGGTCGAACGTCGAAATCTGGTAATGGTCAGCGGATTCGGGATCGGTCTGGTGGGTGGATCCATTAGTAAGGTGCAGGTGCAGCAGCTGCGGACCCTCGCTGATCAGGATGCCTTGCCGGGCCAGTGTAATAGTCGGCGTGGCTGGATTGCTGATGTCCGCGATAAATACGCCCTTCCAGATGGCAGCGCCTTGCGCGGTCTTTACGTCCTGAACATAAAGCACGAACTTGGGAAAGCCCTCGTAGAAAACTCGCGGCTGAACTTCGAAAGATGCCTGCGAAGTCTTGAGCCGGTCCTCGAGTCGCCCCAAGGCGGCTTGCGATTCGGGCGCGAGGTACACAGCGTTGAACATCGCCAGTACCCAGGCGGTAACGGCGAAGATGGAAATGACCCGAAGGAATGTCCACGCACCGATGCCGCTGGCCCGCATCGCAGTGATCTCACTGTCGGCCGCAAGCCGGCTCAGTCCGATCAGAATTCCGACGAGCACACCCATCGGGATGGTGTAAGTGAAAGCCACCGGCAGCGTGAAGATGAAGATTTCGATCACGCTGGGCAGCGGCGCGCTGTTGCGCACGACCAGGTCAAGAATGTGGCCCAGGTCCCGAGTGAAGAGGACGAAAGTGAACACCGCAACGCCGATGGCGGCATGCGAGATCACTTCACTCAGAATGTACCGGGTCAGAATGCGCATGGGCCTGGCTCAATGACGAGCTAAACCGAGCATAGCACGGGGGATTGCCTGACCGCCCCCGAGAGGGAAGGGCCGTTTCCTCCCGAGGCACCGGCCTAAAACAACGTTGTGTCATCCCGAGCGACGCCTCGAGCCGCGCTCGCACGGCGAGAGCAAGTCGAGGGACCCCTACCGGAGCGAGAACTCGTCAGCTCATAGGGGTCCTTCGACTTCGCCACCGGTTTCGCAAGCGAAACCGGTGACTCCGCTCAGGATGACAGGAACTGCTGGGCCTATTCGACTTTCAGGAAGAGTGCCGACAGCGGCGGCAGGGTCAAGCTCAGGGAGAAGGGACGGCCGTGGGTCGGTTGAGCCTCCGCGTGGACGCCTCCCAGGTTCCCCATGCCGCTTCCACCGTATTCCTGGGCGTCGCTGTTGAGAAGTTCTTTCCAGAATCCGCCGGAAGGCACGCCTACCCGGTAACCATAGCGCGGTACGGGAGTGAAATTGCAGACGACCACAACTTGATCTGCCGGCAAGCGGCTTTTGCGCAGCAGGGAAATCACACTGGCAGCAGTGTCATTGCAGTCAATCCACTCGAACCCCGCCGAGTCGGTATCGAGTTGGTGTAACCCAGGCTGCTCGCGATAAACCTGGTTCAATTGCGCAACCCAGTTCTGTACCCCCTGATGAATCGGATATTGCAGAACGTGCCACTCCAGACTCATGTCATGGGCCCACTCCCGCACCTGGCCGAATTCGCAACCCATGAACAGCATCTTCTTGCCCGGTTGGGCGTACATGTAGCCGAACAGCAGGCGCAGGTTGGCAAACCTCTGCCATTCGTCTCCCGGCATCTTGCCGATGAGCGAACCTTTGCCGTGGACCACCTCATCATGCGAAAGCGGCAGAACGAAATTTTCGGTGAAGCCGTACAGCATGCGGAAGGTTAGCTGATTGTGATGATAGCGGCGATGAATCGGGTCCTGGGAGAAGTAGGAGAGCGTGTCGTGCATCCATCCCATGTCCCACTTCATGCCGAAGCCCAACCCGCCGACATAGGTTGGCCGCGAAACCATCGGCCACGCGGTTGATTCCTCCGCAATGGTCTGAATGCCGGGATATTCCTTGTAAGCCTCGGTGTTGAATTGCCGTAGAAAATCGATGGCCTCGAGATTTTCGCGTCCGCCAAACTTGTTGGGAATCCACTCGCCGGCCTTGCGCGAATAGTCTAGATAAAGCATCGAGGCGACAGCATCCACCCTGAGGCCGTCAATGTGATACTTGTCCAGCCAGAACAGTCCACTGGCCATGAGAAAGCTGCGGACTTCGTTGCGGCCGTAGTTGAAGATGAAAGTCTTCCAGTCGGGATGAAAGCCCTTGCGCGCATCAGCGTGCTCGTAAAGATGCGTGCCATCGAAATAGGCTAGCCCGTGCGCGTCGGTAGGGAAGTGCGAGGGCACCCAGTCCAGAATTACACCAATGCCGTGCTGGTGCAGATAATCCACCAGATACATGAAATCCTGCGGCGCGCCGTAGCGCGAGGTAGGCGCGAAGTATCCTGTAGTCTGGTAGCCCCATGAACCATAGAACGGATGCTCCATGATAGGCATCAGTTCCACGTGGGTGAAATTCATGCGCTTCGCGTATTCCGCCAGGCGTGGTGCCATTTCCCGATAGGTCAGGGGCCGGTCGCCCTCCTCGGGCACTCGCATCCAGGAACCAAGATGAACTTCGTAGACGGAAATCGGCGCTTGCAGCGAATCGCGTTTCGTCCGCGATTCCATCCAGTCTTTATCGGCCCACTGATATTCCAGGTCCCAGACGACAGATGCGGTGCGCGGCGGCTTCTCATGAAGCATTCCAAATGGATCGGCCTTTTCGCCGACGTAACCCTGATTGTGGGAAACGATGTGGTACTTGTACAGGGCCCCTTTTCCGACCCCCGGTATGAAACCTTCCCAGATGCCCGAACTTCCACGGGCCTTGAGCGGATGAGATTGCGTGTCCCAACCGTTAAAGTCGCCGACGACGGAAACCGAGGCGGCATTCGGCGCCCAAACCCCAAAGTATGTTCCCGGCTTTCCCGCGACCGTGGTGAGGTGCGCTCCCAGCTTGTCGTAAATCCGGTAGTGGGTGCCCTCGTTGAAAAGATGGAGATCCTGATCGCTCAGCAGGGTGACATTGCTGCTCGCGGGCGGCGCTAACGTGGGCGTGGTTTCTTTGCTCATCACTCAGGTAGTGCTGGTTCAAGTGTACCGGAGTTTCGATCCCTGGTGCAGTTCACCTTTGCGTTTGGTAGTGGCTCAGTTTGAACAAACTACCCCCGGCGTCATCCTGAAGGACTTCAGTCCTGAAGGATCTTGCGCGCACCGCCACTATCGCATCGAAGGAGATATCCGCTGCGCGCTAGATCCTTCGCAAGCTCAGGATGACCCCATTGTGAGATGGTGGGACTTCAAACTGAGTACTCCCGTGCCTTGGTAACCTCGCCCACCCCGCGCTATCCCTGCTAGACTGCTAGCTTCGATTTTGGAAAACTCACGCTCATGCCTGTTCTGCGCGTTGTAGTTCTGTGGCACCAGCATCAGCCGTTTTACAAGGACCTGGTCAGCGGCGAGTACCGGCTGCCCTGGGTCCGGCTGCATGCTCTCAAGGACTACTACGGGATGGTCAAGCTGCTCGACGAGTTTCCCAACGTTCACCAGACGTTCAATCTGGTCCCGTCCCTGATCACGCAAATACAGGACTATGTAACCGGCGCTGCGCGCGACCCGTTCCTGGAGGTTGCCGCCAAGCCGGCCAACGATCTGACCCCTCACGAACGGCATTTTGCATTGCAATATTTGTTCCAGGCCAATCCGGCCAATCTCATCGGCCGCTATCCCCGGTACCGGGAGTTATGGGACCGGTTTCGCGGCGCCGGCGGCAAACCTGAGGGCGCCGACAAGTTTTTCTCGCCTCTGGACCTTACCGACCTGCAGGTGCTTTCGCAAATCGCCTGGTTCGATGAATTCTTTCTGGACGATCCGGAAATTGCGGGGCTCATTCGAAAAGGACGCGATTACTCGCTCGAAGACCAGAGCTTCGTGATGAGGCGGGAGCGGGAATTGCTGGCCAAGGTTCTGCCCACCCATACCGACGCAGCGCAGCACGGACGAATCGAAATCTCGACCTCCGCGTTTTATCACCCGATCCTCCCGCTGGTCTGCGATACCAACATGGGCGCGGTCTCGAGCCCTGGCCTGCTCTTGCCTCAGAATCGTTTTCGCCATCCAGAAGATGCGCGGGAGCAATTACTGCGCGGTCTGAATCTGCATCAGGAAGTTTTTGGGATGCGTCCGCAGGGCGTCTGGCCGTCCGAGGGGAGCGTTTCGGAAGAAGCCATTGGCATTGCCCAGAGCCTGGGTGTGAAGTGGATGGCCACCGACGAAGAAGTATTAGGCCGCAGCCTGGGAATTTCCTTTGGACGCGACGGCCATGGCCACTTGCCGGGCGCCCTGGCCGAGCAGCTGTACACCATCCATCGCTTCGAGAGCGACCAGGCTCAGATGAACCTGATCTTTCGCGATCACACCATCTCAGACTTGATCGGATTTGTGTACTCCGGCATGGCCCCTAAGGAGGCCGCGCAACATCTCATGCAGAACATTAAGCAATCTGCCCAGCCGGTTCTCGATGCGGGACATGACGCTGTGGTCCCAATCATCCTCGATGGTGAGAATGCGTGGGAATACTATCCTCAGTCTGGCCGCGAGTTTCTGCGCCGCTTCTACGGTGCGTTGCAGAGCGAGGCCGGTGTGGAGGCGACCACGGTGTCCGAGGCCATGCAGCGGCACCAGCACTTTTCTCCGCTCAAGTCGGTGGTACCGGGCTCCTGGATTCACGCCAATTTCAACGTCTGGATCGGCGCCCCGGAAGACAATCGGGCCTGGGACTACCTTTACCATGCCCGCAACTTCTATACCCAGGCTGCTCCCGCGGCCAGCGAGGCACAGCGGGAACTGGCTTTCGAGGAAATCCTGATTGCAGAAGGCAGCGACTGGAACTGGTGGTATGGCCCCGAACACCATTCGGCCAACGACCGTGAATTCGACGAGCTCTACCGCAAGCACCTCTCGAATATTTACCAACTTCTCGGCGGCCGCCCGCCGGACTATCTGGCCCAACCCATTATGGGCGGTGCAGAGCGGCCGGCGGTGCTGGCTCAGACCGCCTATATTCATCCCCGGATTACGGGCGACATGGTGCGTTACTTCGAATGGATGGGGGCGGCGGTCTATACCGCCGACCGGCGTGCCGGCGCCATGCACGGCAAACAATTTCTGCTCGATGCCGTCTACGCGGGAATTGACGAGTCCCACATCTACGGGCGCCTGGACTTTGTCGAGAACAAGGTTCCAGGCGAGGATTTCGAAATCGTGGTCAATCTGGAATCTTGGACTGCGGAAGGCGCGCCGTCACCCCACGCCCGGCGTCTCGATGTAGCGGTGGCTGGCGGCAGAATCCGCAGTTGGAAGATGAGTGTTCCGGATGCCGGCCAGTCTCTCGCCACTTCTGACCGTCCCAACGATCAGGTCGCCGTCGCTCTGTTGCGCAACTTCGAATTCAAGCTCCCTTTGGGCTGGTTGCAAGCGCTTCCCATCGCTTCCGCCGGCCGGAATATGAACGGCGCGCTCGCCGTATCGGCCGCTACCTTAAGGCTGCGTTTTAGCCTGTGGCAAAATGGCCTGCCGGCAGATGCGCTACCGGTGGAAGGGTGGATGGAATTGCAGTTATTGAGGGAAGAGGATTTGATCGCACTGTAGGCCAGAGAGATGGCAAGGTTGTCTCGCTGCCATTCTTCCGCCAGTACAGGGCTTCGTCGGGTCGAATTCCTCACCCCGGGCTTGCGCCCGGGGCTCCATATCTTTTACCACTTCGTGGCTTTCAAGGCGTACAACTGCTGAGTCCTGACTTACTGACCGCCGGTGTCTGCTGTCATCGCCAGCGGACGGCTCAATTCCATCATCAACTCGGTTCCGGAAGGCAACACAGCCGAGCGCTTCTTGCCCAGCCAGTGCGCCACCGTGAGCGTGGCGGCAACTCCTCCGCCGATCAGCAGGCCCTTGCCTCCGGCGGCCAAACCTCCAATCAGCATACCGGCGCCCGTGCCCATGCCGATTTCAGTCAGGTCGCGGCCGTCATGGCCATCACCCTTGAACTGGCCTTCGGTATTCACATCCGTCCCGTTGCGCAGACTGGTGTCTACCAGGGTCGCGTTCAGCATGTAGCGTTCACCGTTGGGCAGGACCACGGCCTCGGGAAAAATTCCAATCGTAGGTTTGCCCGCAATGCGGCGCGGTTCGTTGACCTTGGTGACCCGTCCCTGTACCGTGGCGCCGACCGGAATCACGGTCTTTCCGTCGAGCATGACTGCGTCCACTACTCGCCCCGAGAAGGCGTCGCCTTCCTTGCTGGTGAAAGTAGACAGCGTGTTTTCCAATTTGACTTTGAACGCCGTGCCCGCGGGGAGAGCCATATTGGTTTGCGCCCCAGCCGCGACCGACAGTAACAACACCGCAAGCATTGCGAATATTCTTTTCATTCCGCCTCCTGATTTTCCACCCAAAGTTTGCCCAGCAGTCCGAACAAAGCTAACCGGAACCCGATAATTTCCTGACCATCCCCATGACCTCATGGAACGGGGCACGATCCGTCTGACTGTCCCCGCGATAGATGTACTCGACTTTCCGGTCGCGAGATATGACCAGGCTGGCTGGATGCGCGATGTTGATCGCATCGAAGCCGAGCCCGTGATAGAGCCCGTAAGCTTTCGTCACCACCCGGTCTTCATCCAGCAGAAAGGGGTACGACACGGGATGCGCCTGCAGAAACTTCGCCGGCTTCCACATGCCCGAATTTTTCTCGGCCGCAATGTACACCAGTTGCGCTCCTGCTTTCTCGATCTCGGTTTTCATCGGCTCCAACTCGGTCATGCGGCGCCGACAATTGGGACACCAGGTGCCACGCAGGAACTCCACGATCAGCGCCCCGCGCGACAGGAAACCGGACAAAGAGAGAATCCCGTCACCGTTCGCAGCCGACAGCAGAAATTCCGGTGCCCGTGAACCGACGACCAGAGTTTCCGTACGATCGGACATCCTGTTCCGACTGTAGAGCACGGGCCCGCACCTCCAGCCTGTGAAAAACTCGGGGAACCAGCGTAGACACGGGCTGCACCGAAGGTTGCGTGTGGACGCGGGCGACTCGCCCGCGTGGACGATGCCAGAGGTTCAGTAGCCGGAGGGCCGAGGGAGTGTAAGGTGCGGTTCGGAATGTCCTTGAAGTCTTTGCTCTGTCGGAGTCACGCGGGCGAGTCGCCCGCGTCCACACCAAAAAAACCGTTATAATCGCCAGTCTCAACACACAATAAAGCAAGGGGCGCACAAGCAATCATGGACGTCATCACGCAGATTCAGGAAATCCAGGCGCGGGAAATTCTCGACTCTCGCGGCAACCCCACAGTCGAGGCGGAAATCACGCTGGCAGATGGAACTCGCGGGCGGGCAGCAGTCCCAAGCGGAGCCTCCACGGGCGAGCACGAAGCCGTCGAGCTGCGTGACGGAGACAAGCAGCGTTACGTGGGCAAGGGCGTACTCAAAGCAGTCGAGAATGTGAACGGTGAAATTGCCGATGCCCTGGCCAACCTGGATGCATCTGACCAGCGCACCCTCGATCAGAAAATGATCGAACTCGATGGCACCGAGAACAAGGGCCGTCTGGGAGCGAACGCCATTCTTGCGGTTTCGATGGCGGCGGCACGGGCCTCAGCCAACGCGTTCAGCCTGCCGCTCTACCGTTATCTAGGCGGAGCCGGCGCCAACATTCTGCCTACCCCGATGATGAACATCCTCAACGGCGGCGCGCACGCCGACAGCAATGTGGATTTTCAGGAGTTCATGGTGATGCCGGTCGGCGCCGAATCTTTCTCGGAAGCGTTGCGCTGGGGCGTGGAAGTATTCCACACTCTAAAAGGGGTGCTCAAAAAGCGCGGCTACAACACCGCGGTCGGCGACGAAGGCGGCTTCGCGCCGTCGGTGAAGTCGAATGTCGAGGGCATTGAAGTCGTCCTCGAAGCCATTACGCAGGCGGGATACAAACCCGGAGAAGAAATCGCGATCGCGCTCGATCCCGCGGCGAGCGAGTTCTACCAGGACGGCAAGTACGTTTTCAAAAAGTCCGACAAGTCATCGAAGAGTTCCGACGACATGGTCCGTTTCTGGGCGAAGTGGGCCAACGACTATCCGATCGTCTCGCTGGAAGATGGCTTGTCAGAGAACGACTGGGAGGGCTGGCAGAATCTCACCAAAGAGTTGGGCGGGAAGATCCAGTTGGTCGGCGACGATTTGTTCGTCACCAACGTGTCGTTTCTGCAGAAGGGAATCGATAAGCACGTGGCCAACTCGATTCTGATCAAGGTCAACCAGATTGGCACGGTCAGCGAGACCCTCGACGCGATTGACCTGGCGCGGCGCAACGGCTACACCTCCATCATCTCGCATCGCTCGGGGGAGACTGAAGACACATTCATTGCCGACCTGGCGGTGGCGACGGGAGCAGGCCAGATCAAGACGGGTTCAGCCTCGCGCACCGACCGCATTGCGAAATACAACCAGTTGTTGCGGATTGAAGGAGAGTTAGGAGACGCGGCCAGGTTCCTGGGCATTAAGGCATTGAGTTACAAGGGTTGACTTGTCGGAACTCGCGAAACCGCCAGCCCGACCTCGACGCAAGGTATAATCGCGGGAGCGATATGGCGGAAACTGAGATCATCTTCTCCGTTCAGGAGTCGGTCGAAGGCGGCTACGAAGCGCGGGCTCTTGGTCACGATATTTTCACCCAAGCCGAAAGCTTGGAAGAACTGCGGGGGATGGTGCGGGACGCGGTTCGCTGCCACTTCAATGGAGAGTCGGCTCCGGCGGTCATTCGTCTGCACATCGTAAAGGACGAGGTCATTCCCGCTTGAAATTGCCTCGTGATCTTTCCGGTCACGATCTGGCCCATGCCCTTCGCCGATACGGGTATGAAGTAACAAGGCAGACCGGCAGTCACGTTCGTTTGAAATCCACCATCCGCGGTACTGATCACTCCATTACAATTCCCGCACACCAGACGTTGAAGGTGGGGACGCTTAACGCGATCGTCTCAGATGTGGCAACATATCTCGAAGTGGATCGCTCACAACTCGTGCAGGAACTATTTGGAAAATGAAGTCATTCGACTCGTGGTCTTCTTAGAAGCCCATCGTATCGTCGGCTGACGGCCCGTAGGTGGCAGGCAGCGGCTTGTCGTTGAGACGCAGATAAACGCCAAGCTGTGCGCGGTGGTGCACCAGGTGGTTCAGAAACATTTGCCGGTAAGCCAGAAAACGCGATCCGTTAAAGATTGGCTTGCCCTGAAAGCTCAGCTTCCAGTTCTCGGTCCATCCCGCATCTGGCATAGCCTGGAGCGCGGCGCGAACCTGGGCTGCGCCTTCGTCGAAGACACGCACCAGTTGGGCAGCAGACTCGAAGGGAACGCGCTTACGACTGCCCTTGGAAAAATCAAGCTCAGGGGTGGTCAGGACCGTCACCCCAAATCCGGCCAGTTCCGCCACGTGCGGGGCAAGTTTGTTCAGCGGCATGGATTTGGGATGAGGCGCGAAGTCCTTCTTGTCCTCGGGAACGCGTTCCAACATTGTGCGCGTCGTTTTTGCTTCGGCATCGAATTCGAGCAGTAGAAGATCGCTGATGGGCATGACTTCCTCCGATTGAGATCAGGACGACTATATTATGCTGCCGCGAAGTTGAAAACCTCCCGCTGTCGCCTATAATTTCTCTTCTTTCCAAGTTTCTTATCCTCTGCGCCTCGGTAATCCAGTTTTCAGCGAGCCAGACACAGCGCCAGGAGCTAAATGACCCGTCCCAAACCACTTGTGCTGATCATTCTCGACGGCTGGGGATACCGCGCCGAAACCAAGGCCAATGCGATTGCGTTGGCCCGCAAGCCCACCTACGACCGGCTCCTGCGTGAATATCCCAACACCCTGATTCAGACCAGCGGCCACTATGTCGGCCTGCCCGATGGCCAGATGGGGAACAGCGAAGTCGGCCATCTCAACATCGGCGCCGGGCGCATCGTGCACATGGACAGCACCCGCATCGAGCTGATGATCCAGAACGGAGAGTTCTTCTCGCATCCTGTCCTGCTCAGTGCCATGAAGAATGCGCGCTCGGGCGGCCGCCGGCTGCATCTTTTCGGACTGCTCTCAGATGGCGGCGTCCATTCCTATCAAACCCATCTCTACGCTCTTCTCAGGATGGCGAAGCAAAACGGCGTTGACCGGGTCTTCGTGCACGCCTTCATGGACGGGCGCGACACGCTGCCCACCAACGGTGCTGGATATCTGGAGCAACTGCAGCAGAAAATCCGCGAGTACAACACGGGGAAGATTGCCTCGGTGAACGGCCGTTATTATGCCATGGATCGCGATCGCCGCTGGGAGCGCATTGCCAAGGCCTTCAACGCGATGGTTTTCGGCGACGGCGAAGGCGGCAAATTCGTTGATCCCGTCCAGGGCGTAAAAGAGTCGTACAACAAAGGCGTGACCGACGAATTCATCGTGCCCTTCGTTTGTGTGGACAATCGCGGCGAGCCGCTGACCGCCATCCGCGACGAGGATTCATGCATCTGCTTCAACTTCCGTGCCGATCGCGTCCGCCAGATCACACGCGCTCTGACTCGCAACAGCGGCCTGAACCCGCGAGGGGGAAGCGATCTGCCGGGGGCGGCCGACCTTGACGCTGCCATCCCCCGGGATCGTGTTCCGAAAAATCTTCAATATGTCTGCATGACCCAGTACGACAAGAAGTTTTCGCTTCCAGTCGTGATTCCTCCGGAGTCGCTGGACAACATTCTCGCCAACGTGATGGGGCAGGCGAGCCTACGCAACCTGCGGGTGGCCGAGACCGAGAAGTACGCTCACGTCACTTATTTCTTCAATGGCGGCGTCGAGCAGCCTTTTCCCGGAGAAGATCGTCTGGTGGTGCCATCACAAAAAGTCGCCACTTACGACCTGAAGCCGGAGATGAGTGCCGCTGGAATTGCCGACGCCGTCATCAAGGCGGTGGAAGATGGAACATTCGACGTCATCATCGTCAATTTTGCCAATGCCGACATGGTCGGGCACTCCGGGAAGATCGAGCCTACGGTGAAGGCGGTTGAAACCGTGGACGCCTGCCTGGGTCGGATCGAGCCGGTGGTTCGCGCCAAGGGCGGAGCCCTGCTGATCACGGCTGATCACGGCAATGCCGAAATGATGATCGATCCCGCCACCGGCGGCCCGCACACCGCCCACACGACGAATCCCGTGCCATTTATCGTGGTTGCAGAGAATGGAAAGAAATTTTCTCTGAAGCCGGGCGGCTCTCTGCGCGATATCTCGCCTACCGTGCTGGGCATGTTGGGTATCCCGCAGCCGAAAGAGATGACGGGTAGCGATCTGCGTCAGATCCTCAAGAACACGTAATTGCTTGTGTGGGACCGGGTCTCTGACCCGGTCCCGCACAGCAGAAAAAGCCCCTCATTGCTGAGGGGCTTCTGTCACCGGCAAATCTAGCTGGCGCGCGGCATTGGCTTGTCGGTCTTCTGAAAGTCTGCTTTGGCCTCGCCGGTTGAAGTTACGTCCTGCGCTCCGCTGTGTTCGAGAATCTCCTTGGCCTTCTTGGTCCAGTCGGAATCGTCGCAATGTACCGAAAGCAGGATTCCGCCTTCCTTGATTCGGCCTTCGTAGCGCTTGGCTTCAAATTCCGGAATACCCATTCCGATCAGGGCACCCGTAATTCCGCCCACCGCTCCGCCGACGCCTACACCCGCCAGTGCCGCCATGATGGGTCCAGCCGCGATAAACGGGCCCACGCCAGGAATCGCCAGTGCACCGATTCCGGCGAGCCAACCCAGAGTGCCACCGATCACAGCCCCGGTGCCGACTCCCGCAGCGGTGCCTTCGGGAGCCTTGGTGTTCTTCTCGGACGCAAAATCCTTGGTGCCCTCGTTGTGGGGAAACAGAACTGAAATGTCGGTGTTGCGGAATCCCGCATTCCGTAACATGTCTACGGCGGTTTCAACCCCGACTCGATCCCGATAAATTCCGAATGCTGCTGTATTTTTGCCTGCCATGTTGAATCTCCTTTTATAAGTGGTGGTTAATGGTGGATAGACTATTTGGACGCAATTTGAATTTCGCTGGTCACTTTGTCGGATCCGGCAATGTCAGCGGCCTTGGCTTCAATCGCCTGTTTTTCCTCCTCCGACTTCACCGGGCCCTTCAATGTCACCATGCCGTTCTGCGTGATGATCTTGATGTTGTGGCCGTAGGTTGAAAGCGTCTTGTCTTTGACTAACGCCTTCCGAATTTGCTGCGTAAGCTGACGATCCGCAGTAGTTTCTTTCTGCTGGTCGGCAGTTGGTTCTGATTTGTTCCGGTCGCGCTGGTTGACTTTGGTGTTGTCCGCAGCCGGTTGATCCTGATTTGTGTTGGTGTCCTGTTGCGCCCAGAGAGTGCCCAGGCTGCCGAGCAGCACAAGTTGTGCTAGGAGTGCCTTGATCGTCAATCGTTTCATTACAAATCACCTCTCACTGTTGAATTCGTGGCTTGGATGGCGGACAGAGGGTGGGGGATGGCTCGAAACGGGAAGAAATACGAAATGAAACAGGAAAGTGATCAGCCACGGATTTTCGCGGATTCACACGGATAAACCCTTAACTCTTTATCCGTGAAAATCCGTGAAAATCCGTGGCCCGGTTTTAGGCAGCGGCCGCGATTCTGCGAATGAGATCTTCCTGCTCGGTCTTGCTCTCGGCACCGATGGTGAAAGCATCGAGCACGCCCAGCGACAGCGCATATTTCAAAGCTTCGTCCTGCCGGTTGCGCAAGTCGCCTTGGCCGAGAATCTTCATGCCGACGATTCCTTTTCCTGCGGCTTTCATTTCGCGCAGCACGCCGACCACGGTGTCTGGATCGGCATCCATGTGCGAACCGATGGGGTTGATGCGCACCAGATCAACTTCGACCCATGGCGACTTGGCCGCGGCGCGCAGCGCCTCAATGCTGTGGCAGGAGCAGCCATGCGCCCGGATGATTCCTTTCTCCTTGGCTTCGGAGAAAACATCCATAACACCGCGGTAGCGTTCGGTCCAATCGCCCTCGGTAAGGCAGTGCATCAGGCAGATGTCGAGATAATCAGTCCCCAGCTCCCTGCGAAAGCGGTCGAGATCAGCGCGCGCTTCGGCGGGATCGCGCGCCCAGGTCTTGGTGAGAATAGTGACTTTGTCGCGAGGCACGTGCTTGAGCGCCTCGGCCACATGGGGGTGGCTTCCGTAAGCGTCCGCAGCGTCAAAGAAGCGCAAGCCGTTGTCGTGGCCGTTCAGCAGCAGGTCGGAGAGACCCTTCACTCCCAAAGCAGTCTGGTGAGAATGATGTCCGCTGCCGACCGTGCCGGTTCCCATGGCGAGACGGCTGGTAGTAATTCCGGTTTTGCCCAGCGTCACCGTATCGGACGCGCTGAACTTGCCTGGCAAGGCCGGCAACGCCCTCATGGCTCTGGCCAGGTCTCGGGAGCCGATCCACGCCGCTCCCACCCCGCAAGTTGCTCCGATGATGAAATCCCTACGCTTCATTGTGCCTCCTCGCGATGGAGCTGGTTTCAGGCTTAGACGAAACCATCGTGCATCCGGATATCAATAGTAGTCAATAACTAATCAGGATTACGGGGAAACATGTAAAAACAAAAAAGGAGGGAGTCTGAGACTCCCTCCCGGTATAGCAGTTCCGCTTCTTCTCTAGAAGTCGAAGCGGATGGCAAACTGCAGTTGCCTCATGGTTGAGCCACTTTCCAGGGCCGTAATCTTGCCGTTGTTGCCGCCCTGGCAATCGATACAACCGTTAGCTCCGTTGTTCTGGCTGAAGGCATAGACAGGGTGATTGAAAACGTTGAAGGCATCCACGCGGAACTGCGCGCTGAACCTCTCCGTGACCCGGAATTTCTTCACCGCCGACAGATCGGAAAAGAAACCCGATGGGCCATGGAAATTATTTCGTTGCATGTTCCCGATCGTCCCGCAAGCGTTGGTGACGAACGGTCCGGAGGCCGGTCGCGCCAGCGAACAAGCGTCCGTGCCAATCGCCAGGGTGTCCGGGTTGGGATAAGCCATCGGGGCCAGAGGAGTGAAGTAAGTGATCGTGTGTTTGACCGGATCCAGCGAACCCGTGCCGACGTGGAAGGAGCCCGACTTAATGTCTGGACGGCAGACGCCGGCATCCTGTTCGTTTCCGCATTCGCCGAAGCTTGGGGTCCAGGGCAAGCCACTGCTCCAGTTGGTGGTATTGCTCACTTGCCATCCACCTACCACGTAGTCCATGGCCCGGCTTGCGCCGCCCATGTACTTCTTGCCTTTGCCGAAAGGTAGCTCGTACACCGCGTTGAACACGAACACGTGGTTACGATTGAAATCAACAGGCCCATACGCGACGCGATGGCTGATCGCATAGTAGTTGCTGTCATAGCCGTTGGCGTGCGAGAAGGTGTAGTGAGTAATAAACTGCAGGCCATTGTTGAAGCGCTTGTCCACCTTGGTCTCGAATGCGTTGTAGCTGCTGGAAGCGTCGTTTCCGTAGAAGTTGCCCAGGCCGAAGGGGATTTGGGGGAACAGCGGGCGACGCTGGTTCTGCGGAACGAGCGGAGTGAATCCGGCATATTTGTTATGTCCTGGATTGGCGGCATCCGCCACCACCAGGTCGGTTCCGGCTCCGACCGCTGCCGGGTTCACATCGTAGTTGGGTCCGTCACCGGCGAAGCCGTGCGTTCCCTTGCTTCCGACGTAGGCGACTTCGACACTAACCGTGTTCGTGAGTTGGTGCTGCACTGTCGCGTTCCATGAATCCACCAGCGGCAGGACTTGCTTGGTGGGACGAATGTGCGTGCCTCCCACCTGACCGCCAAGAGCGCTGAAGGGGATAATGCCGTCAGAAGGCACGGCGGGGAAGGTGGCTGCGATCGGTCCGTTGTCCAGAAGGAAAACAGGGACCTTGTTCGCTGAGGCCAGCGGATTGAACGCCGTTGCGTCGACGTTCTGCTTCAACAGTACGGGCAGGTTCTGGGTCACCGTGTGTCCGAAGTTCGAGCCGAACACCCCGATGTCATAGCTCCGTCCGTAACCCATCCGCACTACCGTCTTCGGCGTCAATTGATAAGCGACGCCGAGGCGGGGAGCGAACGCGGTGTAGGTGTTATCAACGTTGCCGTTTAAGCCGATCTTGCCGAAGCCGGCGACGCGGATGGCGCCGGTCCCACCCCCATCAATAATGTTAGCGAATCCGCCGTTGCCTTTAGCGTTGACAGTTTCAGGGAAGTAGATTTCCCAGCGCAGCCCATAGTTCAGCGTGAGCTTGGAAGTCACGCGCCAAGTGTCCTGGCCGTAAAAGAACCAGCGCTTCTGGCGTTCGGCGGCGTTGTTCGCGCCCGGAAGGTCGGGGTTGTTGACGTAGCGTGCGAAGGAGGTAACCTGTCCCAACAGGAAAGATGCAAAGTCCAGACCGCCATTCCCGCCGTTCGATGTAGCTTGGGGACTGAAGTTGTATTCTCCCGTGCGGTTGTTGTCGCTGGGGATGCGCAAATTCATGGCGTAACGGATATCGCCACCGAACTTGATTTGATGGTTGCCCTTCAGCTTGGTCCAGTTATTGACGAACTGGAATTGCTGTTCGCTTTCGGTGAGCGGGCAGTTGCAGCGGGCCACGCCTAGGCCGTCTCCGAAACTCGAAACCACGCAGCCTTGGCCACCGTTGTTGCTGGTACAACCTTGACCGCTGATCGGATCCGAGCCGAGCAAGAATGAGCCCAAGCCTGCTGTTTTGGGGTCAGATGTGTTTGCGTTCGGAATCCCGAAGTCGCTCATCGGGCTCCCACCGTCAGGCTTCTTGGTCTGTGGATTGTATTTGAAGTAACCGAAGCGGAAGTCGGTCAACAGGGAACTGCTGATCGTCTTGGTAAAGCCGCTCGCCAGGCTGTAGTTGTGCGTGATGGAACTGCCTGCCAGACCGAGCAGACCATTGCCCGGCCCTCCGACCGCGCCCAACAAGCCCTTGCCCGATAACTCGAAGTAATCGAGACTGAACCGGCCAAAGACATTAATTGTTGAACTCGCGGCGTAGTCAATCCGCGTGTCAAAGCTATTCTGCTTGAATGGGCCGGAACCGGATCCGATCAGGTTGTTGAATACAGTGCCACTCTGGGGCCCAGGAAAGGCCGCCAGAATCTTTCCTGCTGCTGGCGAGATTCTGGCAATCGGAATCTGGTTGTTGACAAATGGTGTACGACCGGCGCCCGTATTGAGATCTCCGGTCTTCGGATCGAAAACCTGGCCGCCACCGGTAACGCCCCCGGTCAGATATTCACTCAAATCGCAAAAGTTTGGTGTCGCGCTGGTAGCGTTGGTCGCGGGATTGCAACTTGTCGCTGCCCGGCTGGTGGGAACTGTGAAGGTGCCGCTCACACCGTTGGTCTGACGTGTGCCCTGGTAGTCGCCGAAGAAGAACAACTTATCTTTAATGATGGCGCCGCCGATCGTGCCGCCGAATTGCACCCAGCGAGCGGGCGGAATGAAGCGATGGGTGATGGGATCGCGGGTGGACTGCGTGAAGGGATCGCGGGCCTGCTGCGCATCCGAGCGGCGGAAGAGGAAACCGCTGCCATGCAGCTGATTGGAACCTGACTTGGTTTGCGCGGTCACTACGCTGGAGACCGCCTTGCCGAATTCCGCGTCATAGTTCTGCAACGAGACTTTGGCTTCGGTCACGGCATCCAGGTTGGGATTCACCACGATAATTCCAAGGATAGGATCCTGATTGTCAGTGCCGTCCAGTTCGAAGGCCGTGCCACTGAAGTGCTGGCCCTGAGTGAAGATTTGCTGGCTGCCCTGTGGATTCTCGGTGGCAGCGTGGCTCCAACCCACCATCTTTTGCGAACCCGGCGCCATCAATTGCAGGCTAGTAAAGTTGCGATTCAGGATGGGAACGTCCTGAACGTACTTGTCATTGAAGGTGGTGGCCACATCGGCTCGGTCTGTCGTCAGTTGCGGAGCCTCGGAAGTGACTTCCACGGTCTCGGTCGAGCCTCCTACCTGGAACTGTCCATCGACCCGCGAGCCGGCGTCTGCGGAGACATTGATGTTCTTGGCCTCAAACGCCTTGAACCCGCTGCCTTCCGCCCGAATGTTGTAAGTGTCGGGGATGAGGTGGGTGACGCTGTAATTGCCGTCGCTGTTGGTGGTGGTGTCGAACGTCGTACCTTTGGTTGCCGACGTTACCGTAACCTTCGCGCCGGCTACAGCAGCGCCCGAAGGATCGGTAACGGTTCCGAAGATACTGCCGTAGACTGCCTGCGCAGACGCCTGCGGCGTCCCCATTGTGCCCAGAACCACGAACACGGCCAGAGTACCCAGCAGCACAAAAACTCTTGTCTTCATTACAGCCTCCCACCTTTTTTTGTCTTAAATGTCTTTTCACCGGCTCTTCGGGAAAGAGACGCACGCCCCGAGATCGGAGTCCAACGTGTAGCTAACTGTTTATTACCTTCGGTCAGAATTTCCGCCCCATTCACAAAATCGATCGCTTAGTACAAAACCACTACGTGTGAGCCGATACGTGCAGGTGGCGAGCCTAATCAAAAATCGCTGTAGAGTGTTGATATTGTTATGAAAGCGGCGAATCCGTGGCCGTCAAACACTATGACATTTGGAAATACGGGATTAGGGTTCTATGAAAAATTAGAATGTCCCGAATCGGATTTTTACGCCGCGGGCGCGGTCTGATCTTGGTTAGTCGTTGATTCTAATGTAGTAATCACAGTCCAGAGCACGAGTGGATAGTCCGCACCTCAGCCCTCCTGGCGGGAATTCCACAGAAATTTTCGGGCACAAAACCTGCGATTCCTCGACTGTTTTTCGAAGGTTTCATGAAGTTTGATACGGTTACAATCGGCAAGTCCATTGGTTGCAGTTCATATATTAGCTTGTTACCCTAAGTGACAATGAACGTTACACGCGCCCAGGTACCGCCGCGCGAGCAATACCTGGCACAGATTGATCGGCTGCTGAACAGCCACGTCCTACATGGCTCGGAATCCCTCTGCAAATTGCTGCGTTATCTGGCTGAACATTCGCTGGACCATCCCGGTTCTCCACTGAAGGAATACCAGATCGCGACGGAGGTTTTCGGGCGTTCACCGAACTTCGATCCCCAGTCGGATTCCACCATTCGAGTCCAGGCGGGACGACTGCGCCTGAAGATCGCCGAGTATTACTCCTCCGAGGGTGCTGATGATCCCATCCAGGTAGAAATTCCGAAGGGAAGCTACGCGGTCTCGTTTCACCGCCGGGAACCCGGCTCGGCCCGGCAACCGGCACTCTTGCAGTCAGCCCGTCTCGGCGGCATGGCAGCCGAAGGCAGGACGGACACGAAATGGAAGCTCGCCTCTCTCGTTCTCTTGGCCTCACTGATCGTGGCGGCGACTACGATCGCATTGCTGCTGGGGCGCGGTCCACGGCCGGCCGATCAGGCGTCGGAGCCGATTCCGGCCGCATTTGCGACCTTCTGGAAGGCCTTCGCCAACGGACCGGAAGAGCCCTGGGTGATTTTCAGCAACGGGGCCTTCGTGGGCCGGCCGGAGACCGGCATGCGTTACTTCGATCCCGCCCGCGATTCGCGCGATGACATTCTCGAACACTACACTGGCGTCGGGGAGGTGCTGGCGATCCATGCTCTCGACCACACCTTCGGGCTGCTGCGCCGGCAGATTCGCGTGAAGCGCGGAAGCCTGCTTTCCCTCGACGACGTCAAGAACAACGACATGATTTTCGTGGGGTCGCCGGCGGAAAATCTCACCCTGCGCGAAATTCCCAGTACGCATTACTTTATCTTCCACAACCTCGATTCCGGACCGCGTAAGGGCGATTTGGCCATCGTGAACGTCCATCCGGAGGCCGGAGAATCGCAATCCTGGATTGGCACGCCATCGCACGTCAAGCTGATCGAGGACTATTCCGTCATTGCCCTGGTGCATGGACTGAATCCCGCCAAGTCGGTGTTGATTCTGGCCGGAACCACTACGCTGGGCACGCAAGCCGCTGTCGAGTTTGTCTGCCAACAGGACTCGCTCGAGGAATTGCTGCGACGATTACAAGTTTCGAACGGCGGCGACCTCAAACCATTTGAAGCCGTGCTGCGGGTTAAGGTAACGCGCGGTGTCCCTGTGGAATCGAGCATCGTGGCGCTTCGCGGCGGAAGACCCTAGGAAGCTCTCAGCTTTCAGCTGTCAGCTCTCAGCTCTCAGCTTTTCTTCCCTCTCACGATGGTTTGTCGGTCCGTGGGAGATCCCTCACAAGTCCTGGATGACGTCGGCGTAGCGCTTGTCCGGACCATTAGCACATGGGAGGTTTTTACTGACAGCTAACAGCTCATCACGGCTTCAATTGCGGATCGAGTTCTGCCGCTCGTTGAAATTCCTGGCTAGCTTCCGCGTCAGCGCCCTTTCTGCGCAGGGCTTCGGCCAGATGAAAGTGGGCTGCTGCATAGCTTGGCGCCAGGGCGATTGCGGCGCGAAACTGCGAGATAGCTCCCTCCAGATCCCCCACCTTTAGCAGTCTCATTCCCGAGTTGGTATCAAACGTCGCCGCTTGCAAGTTGGTTTTGTCCGCGCTGATCTGGGCTCCCAGGCGTGATTCCCGGACGGCGCCCTCGGTATCGCCCAACTGCCGTAGTATTGCGGCCAGCGTGGTATGAGCGCCGGCGAAATCAGATTGCAGACGAATCGCCTGCCTGAGGGACGCCGCTGCCTCCGGCAGTTTGCCTTGCTGCTTTAAGACCGTGCCCAAGGTGTAGTGCGCCTCGGCATAATCGGGTTTGATCTGGATGGCGGAGCGGAGCGCTTCCGTGGCATGGTCGAAATCGCCTTGCTGCCACAACGTGACCCCGAGAGTGTACTGAATGTCCGCCTGATTCGGATCAAGCGCAGAGGCTTTCTTGAATTCGGCCACGGCCTCCGGCAATTGATCTTTTAGTTTTAGCGCCAGCCCCAAGTCATAGTGCAGGGTTGCATCTTCAGGCGCGTTCTTTAGTGCGCTCTGAAATTGTCCCGCCGCCGCATCAAAATCACTCTTCTGCAAGTAGGCGGTTCCCAGGTTCGTGCGATAGCCGGTGTCATCAGGCCGCAAACGAAGCGCGGCCTCAAAGGCCGGTATGGAACTGGTGGCATCGCCAACCTGGAGCAGCGCCAGCCCGAGATTGTTGTGCCCATCGGGATCATCAGGCTGCAGATCCACGACCTGGCGGAACGCTGCGACGGCCCCTTGCGCATCCCCCGTGCGTTGCAGCAATAGACCAAGTTGGGTTTGGGCTTCGGCGAGATTCGGTTGCAGCTTGACCGCGGTTTGAAGTTCTTCGATGGCGCGGTCGTGCTGGGCGGTGTCCTCCAGCACTCGTCCCATATAGTAGTGGGCTTGAGGGCTTTGAGGTAGAGCTTGCACCGCGCGTTGCAGCAGGTTGAGAGCTTCATCCGTCTGTTTCTGCTGCCAACGCACCACGCCGAGGTGCAAGGCAGCCTGCGCGTAAACGGGCTGGAGTCGCAGCGCCTCGGAGAATTGCTTCGCGGCGTCGTCCAATTGCGAGCGCTGCGCCAGCACGGACCCTAGTTCGTCGTGCAGGTCGGCGCGCTCCGGCTGCAGCTCCACTGCCCTGGTGAGTTCAGCACTCGCGGTCTCCAGATCGGCGCGGAAGCTGGCGATTCTTCCCAACGTTCTGTGCGCATCAGCGTCCTTCGGAGCCAGGCGAACAGCGGCCCTCGCTTCCGATTCGGCTCCCGTCAAGTCGCCGCTCCGGGCAAGCGCGTTAGCCAGATTCATATGCGCTTGGGCGAAATCCGGTTTCAGACGCAGGGCGATGCGGAACTGCGAAATGCTTTCCGCGACGTGTTCCTGCGCGAGGAGCACCCAACCCAAGAAGATTGTGACCGTCGGCGTAGCCGGGTGCGACCTTCACAACTTGTTCGAATGCAACCCGAGCCTTCGCGAGATCGCCGCTTTGCAAGGCCGCCAAACCCTGGCGATAGGTCGCCTCAGCCGGGGGGAGGCTGTTTTGCGCCTGAGTGAATGCGAGATCTGCCAGCGAAACCAGCAATAACGACCACATTACTAGCCGTCGAAAAGCCCCGGGCGGAGGGGTTTATATCGCGCCTCTGGGCAAAATTGGACGGCAGATCTGGTTCGAGGGCCACCAAAAAATACTACTATGCCTCAACCCGCAGGACCGCTTTTTCGGCGAGGCAAGCAGAGTCAGCAACAACGTTGTCATCCCGACGAAGGACCTGGGCATTGCGGACGACAGCAGAGTCAAGACCCCTGCCGGATCTGACGATACGCTTTCACGGTGGATTTGAGGCCGCACTACAGGTGAGGGTGACGCGGAATGCACAGGTCCTTCGCTTGCTTTCGTCTCTCCTAACGGCACGGAAGACTGCGCTCAAGATCACAGCCGGTGCTGGGGATGAAGAGTGGCGCTTGTTCCAGACGGACCTACTACCCGGTCCGGTGCGCCTTGACCCTCGCAAGTCTGCGCCCTAGTATTCAGGCTGGGTCATGAGTACAGATTTTTCGCAGCAGTCTCGTGCACTTCCTGGCGCTGGCAGACTGGCTGCGCTTTTCGTCATCATCTTCGTCATCACGGCTACTGCCGCCGAATCCGCAAAAACTCCTCCCATTGCCAACTTCACCGATGTCGCAGAGAAAGCCGGACTGACCATGGCCACCGTGTTCGGTGGAAAGGACAGCAAGAAATACATCATCGAGACCACCGGCACGGGCGTCGCCATTCTCGACTACGACAACGACGGCTGGCCCGATATTTTTCTGGTGAACGGCACTACCCTCGAAGGCTTTGCCTCTGGAAACGCTCCCACCAACCATCTGTATCGCAACAATCACGACGGCACATTCACTGACGTCACCGCGAAAGCCGGACTGACCGCGACGGGCTGGGGCCAGGGTGTTTGCGCCGGCGACTATGACAACGACGGATGGGAAGATCTCTACGTCACCTACTACGGCAAGAATCGCCTCTATCACAATCAGAGTGGGGTCTTCACCGAAGTGGCGGAGGGATCCGGGGTCGCGGGCACCGGAAAAGCCTGGGGCACGGGGTGCGCCTTCGTGGATTACGATCGCGACGGCCTGGTTGATCTGATGGTCGCGAACTACGTGGACTTCGATGTTTCGAACGCACCCGCGCCGGGAGAGCGGGCCTCGTGTGTGTGGAAGGGAGTTCCGGTGATGTGCGGTCCCCGTGGTTTGCCGGGCGCGAAAAATATTCTTTACCACAACCTGGGCGGCGGCAAATTCGAGAATGTCACCGCCAAGGCAAAGATTGATCAGACCAGCGGACACTATGGCTTCAGCGTCTCCACGCTCGACTATCGACGACGACGGCTGGCCCGATATCTACGTGGCATGCGACAGCACGCCCAGCATTCTCTACCACAACAATCGCGATGGAACGTTCACGGACCGCGCGGTGGTGGCGGGGGCTGCCTTCAACGAGGATGGACGCGAGCAAGCCGGCATGGGCTCGACAGTGGCCGATTATGACGGCGACGGCAGATTAGATATCTTCAAAACCAATTTCTCCGATGATACTTCGACTCTCTACCGTAACAACGGCAACGGGACATTCGATGACGTGACCTTCGCCGCCGGCCTCGGCCTCTACACTCGCTATCTGGGCTGGGGCACCATGTTTCTGGATTTCGACAACGACGGTTGGCCCGACCTGCTGCTGGTGAACGGCCATGTTTATCCCGAAGTCGACAAACAGAACCTGGGCAGCAGCTACGAGGAGCCGCGCATCCTGTATCACAATAACGGCAACAAGACCTTCAGCGATATTTCTTCTCAATCCGGACCGGGAATCACCACGGTCCATGCCGGGCGAGGGTTGGCGATTGGCGATCTGTGGAACGATGGGCGAATTTCAGCCGTGATCAGCAACATGAATGCGACCCCAAGTTTGCTGGTGAACCAGATACGCTCGCCGAATCATTGGATCGGATTTCGGACGCTGGGAACCAAATCCAACCGCGATGGAATTGGCGCGAAAGTCACGGTGAAAATTGGCCCGCGAGTTTTGGTGGACGAGGTTCGCAGCGGCTCCAGTTACGACTCGAACAACGATATGCGCATTCACTTCGGCCTGGGCGCAGCCACCAGGATCGAATGGGTCCAGATTCGCTGGCCGAGCGGCCTTACCGAGCAGTTCGATGGCGTTTCCGTGGACACCATTCACACTTTAAAAGAGGGATCGGGCACTGCTGTAAAACCACTGCCCAACCCTTCCTGAATCTGACGATCCGCTAACGTGATGCGGCACGTTCTTAGCGTTAGGTCGCCAACTGAGCGAATTGGCGAAAAAAAGGGTTAAATTCGTGAAGATCCGTGAAATCCGTGGCCGGTTTTTATTTGCCACGAGCGGGGAACTGCATCGTGCGCACAATCCCTTCGCCTTCCTTCACGAAGATCAGCTGATTGGGTTTGATGTCTTTCATGGAATCCACCTGTCCGCTGGGCCATCGAATTTCGAGCAACTGCACCTTGTCGGCCTTGCCCAGGCCGAAGTGAATCCGTAAATCGTTTTGCGAAAAATAGCTGCCGCCGCTGCGGACTTCGTCGATCTGTGAATGTGGCTTACTTTCGCCCGCGACCTGGGTCACGCAGCGCAGCCGCGCGCCGATGCCGCTGCGATTCGATTTGGTGCCGATAGTCCGTACCTTGATCCAGTTGTTGCCGGGAGCCAGGTCGCAGCGCAGCAGCTGCGGAAAATCATTGACCGGGTTCACTACAAAATCCATATCGCCATCGTTGTCGAAGTCTCCGAAAGCGCATCCCCGGGACGCGACCGGCACCGAAATGCCGGGGCCCGCCTGCAGGGATACATCTTCAAACCGGCCAGTCCGCAGGTTGCGATAGAGCAGCTTGCGCTGCGGATATCCGGCTTCGGTCTTCAGCTGTTCCACTTCCGGATAAACGTGCCCGTTGCAGATCAGAATGTCGGGCCAGCCGTCGTTGTCCATATCGAAGAAACCGCAGCCCCATCCCAGATACTGGGTGTGCGCGCCCAGGCCGGCGACAAAAGTGGTGTCTTCAAAATTGCCGTCACCGAGGTTGTGATAGAGCGAGGGCGTGTCGCCGGCGAAGTTTGTCTTTACGATATCCAGGTTGCCGTCCATATCGTAATCCGCCGCTGACAGACCCATGCCCGCCTGCGGCTTGCCATCCGGGCTTAGCGCGCAACCCGCTTCCAGCGCGATGTCTACGAACTTTCCATTTTTCTTGTTCTGGTAAAGAGCGCTGGCGGTGGAATCGTTGGCGACGTAGATGTCGGGCCAGCCGTCGTTATCGAAATCAGCGGTGAGGACTCCCAGGCCAAACGTTCCATTGGCCTGCAAAATTCCGGAGGCTTCGGACACGTCGGTGAACGTGCCGTCTCCATTGTTGTGATAAAGAATGTTTTTTCCACCCTTGAGACCCGGCGGGCCGCAAGCCACCATCACGCTTTTGTAGAGGCACGGGCCCGATTCCGGCACCGGCGCTGTCGCCAGATCAAGATCAATATAGTTGGCGACGAAGAGATCGAGCTTGCCATCGCGGTCGTAGTCCACGAAGGCGCAGCCGGTGTTCCAGCGCTTGCCATTTCCGGCCACGCCGGCTTTTTCACTCACGTCGGAAAAAGTACCGTCGCCGTTGTTGTGATAGAGAACGTTTTTTCCGAAATAAGAAACGAAGAGATCCTCGAAACCATCGTTGTCGTAGTCGCCGACGCAGACGCCCTGTCCCCAGCCCGAGTGGGCCACGCCGGCCTTAGTTGTGACATCGGTGAAGGTGCCATCGCGATTATTCTTGAACAGATGCGAGGTGGGTTCCTGTCCGGCAGGGAAACCCTCCAGGCGCCAGCCATTGACCAGGAAAATATCCAGCCAGCCGTCGTTGTCATAGTCGTAAAAGGCGACGCCGCAACCCGTGGTCTCGAGCAGATACTTGTTCTTGTGCTCGCCGCCGTAGATGGTTTTTACATTCAGTCCTGACTCGCGGGCGACGTTCATAAAACTCAGGCCCAGGTTCACTGCCGGTTTGGTGGGTTCCTCAACAGCTGCGGGAAGTGCGGGCGACTTGAAAGGACGGGCCAGCGCCAGAACACCATCAAGGGAGAGCACGAGCGCCGATTTGCTCAAAGACTGGAGAAACGTACGGCGTGAAGAAGACAAAAGTGCGATACCTTCCCGGAGTTGGCTCGTGCTAGAATTCGCCCCTACTCTATTGAGTGCATCACTACTTTGCAAGTTCAGCCGCGGGCGGGTAAGTCTTTGCGTTTCTTTGCGAACTTTGCGGTTAAAGAGTTTACTTAGAGAAGACAACATCTTTAATCGCAAAGTTCGCAAAGGATTACGCAAAGATCGCAAAGAAACCCCAAGGCCCTGAGTCGATCTTACACATGGACTGCCCCAAATCACGCTCATCGCGCGAAGTTGCGCTTCGGTTGATCCTGGCGGTCGCCGTATCACTTGCTTTGGCCTGCCCGGCAAATGCAGAGGGGCCCTCGCCCGCTCTCGAACTGACGCGAACGGTTCGTCCCTGGGAGTTTCTTTCGTCCGTGGGTCGGCGTGCTGGGCTCTTTGGAAACGAGGCCGGAAACTTCGAAGCCTGGGTTTATCCCTTGAAAATTCTGCGCGACTTCCACTTGAAGTTCCTCGTGGATGGCCGAGCGGTTCCAGCGGAAGCGCTGGCGCGCACGCTCACCGTCCGTCCGGAATCGAGCACCATCCTCTACACCGGGGACACTTTCGCGGTGCGAGAAACCTTCTTTGTCCCGGTCTACGAACCGGGCGCTGTCATTAGTCTTGAGATTGAGACGGCGCAACCTCTCGACGTACAAGTTGTTTTCGAACGTGACCTTCAACTGGAATGGCCGGCTGCTTTGGGCGGAACGTATTCTTATTGGGACCCGAAACTGAGCGCCTTCCACTTTGGCGAAGAGCAGAAGAAATTCGTTGCCTTCGCTGGCTCCCCCACGGCCAGTGAAATCCAGCAGGAATACGACACCAACTATTCGAGTTCGAAGGAAGATTCATTCCACTTGGGTGTCATCAGCAAAGGCAAAGCCACCAAAGTCGTCATAGTCGCCGCGTCGGTGAACGGCGAGGCGGAAGCCGAGGTGGCGTATCGTCATATGGCGTCCGGCCACTCGGCTCTTCTGAGAGAGTCAGCGGAGTACTACCGCGCCTATCTGGATAGCACAGTGAGTGTTGATCTCCCGGATCGCCAGTTGCAGGAGTCGTACGACTGGGCGCGGGTCAGCGTGTTGCAGGGACTAGCCACCAATCCCTTCCTCGGCACTGGGTTGATCGCAGGCTATCGCACCTCGGGAGGAAGTCAGCGTCCAGGCTTCGCCTGGTTCTTTGGGCGGGACGCGCTCTGGACTTCCCTGGCACTCGACGCTGAGGGCGACTTTGCGAATACGCGCGTCGCGCTGGATTTTCTGAGCAAGTATCAGCGCTCCGACGGCAAGGTCCCACACGAGATTTCGCAAGGGGCGAACTTCGTTCCGTGGTTCACTGACTATCCTTATCCGTACGCTTCGGCCGACGCCACGCCGCTGTACATCATCGCCATGAACGACTACGTCGTTTCAAGCGGTGATGTGGCCTTCGCGCGTGAGAAGTGGGACAGTTTGTGGAAGGCTTATCAATTCCTGCTTTCGACCTATGACGCGCAGGGACTGCCGCAGAATTTTGGAATCGGGCACGGCTGGGTGGAGGGCGGCTCGCTGCTGCCGGTCCATACCGAGCTTTACCAGAGCGCGCTGGGCGCCGAGGCTTTGCGAGCGCTTTCCAATCTGGCGCACCTGACCGGAAAAGAAGACGTGAGCAACAAACTTGGCGAAGATTTCTCGCGCCAACAACCTCTGGTGAACAAAACCTTCTGGTCCTCGGAAAAGAAGCGGTTTGCCTTCGCCCTCGATCAAAACAATCAGCAGGTGGACGAGCCCAGCGTGCTGGCCGCGGTGCCCATGTGGTTCGGCTTGCTGGACGACGATAAAGCCGGCGCGATGCTTACTGAACTTGCCGCCCCCGAGCACCAGGCCGACTGGGGCATGAGGATCATTTCCTCCCGGGCTGCAAAGTACAGCGCCGGCGGCTACCACTTTGGTTCCGTCTGGCCGCTTTTTACCGGATGGGCATCGGTCGGTGAATACCACTACCATCGCGCCTTGCCGGGCTTTTCGAATTTGAAAGCGAACGCCCAGCTGGCGCTCGACGGATCGCTGGGACACGTCACCGAAGTTCTTTCTGGCGACTATTATCAGCCGCTCTCCACCAGTTCTCCGCAACAGATCTGGTCCGCTGCCATGGTAGTCAGTCCGCTGCTGCGCGGCTTGTTCGGTTTGCAGACCAATGCCGGAGCCTGCCAGATTACGCTGGCGCCCCACGTTCCCGCTGACTGGACATGGTTTACGCTCGATCATGTGCGCGTGGGTCCGGAATCGTTGCGGCTGGCTTATCGTAAGACCACCAGCGATATTTCTCTGACCATTACCCGCGGCGGAAGCGGCGACTGCACACTGGAGTTCTCTCCTGCGGTGAGCCCGCGCGCGCAGATTCTCGGGGTTGAGATGAACCGCCGGCGAGTTCCGTTCCAGGTCAAGAAGAGCGACGTGGACCAGCACGTCGTGGTGAAATTCCCAGTCACCGCCGGAGAGAGTACGTTACGCATTCGCCTTAGAAACGACTTCGGGCTCACTCTTTCACCAGTGCTGCCGCCTTTGGGAAGCGCGAGCCTGGGCCTGCGCGTCCTGTCGGAATCCTGGACGCCGGCGCAGGACGCGCTCACCCTCGAAATTGCGGGCGCCCAAGGCCAGCAGTATCAACTTGGGATGTGGAATCCGTCGCAAGTGGCTTCAGTCGAGGGTGCAGAGCTGTTACGAACCAACGCCGAGAACGCCAGAATCCGCGTCACAATTCCGAAGAATGAGTCCGAACCCTACCCTCGTGAGAGAATCGTCATTCATTTCAGTGGCAAGACACAATAGAATCCGTTGCGAACTCCAACTTTATGCGGAGAGAGCCATGACGCACTCATCTCTCAAGATCTTCTTCTTGTTTCTTCTTGGGGCAATCGTTGCCGCACTCGCTTCTGCATCCGCGCGGGCGGCGTCGCAAGACATCACCACGCTTGGTGCGGTCAGCAGCTCTCAGCCGCTGCGTGATGGTATTGAGGTCAAGTCCGGCTCGGCGACTTTACGCATTACCGCCCTGCGGGACGACATTCTCCGCGTACGCATCGCGCCAACCGGCGCATTCCCGGAGGATTCTTCATGGGCGGTTCTGCCAGGGCCGCGCGGGAAGTCCGTCAACGTGCAGCCGATCAATGTTGATGCGCAGTCGAAGAAAGACGCCCCTTTCGTCGGCTTCCGCACGGCGGCGCTCGACGTTCGAGTTGAGCGCAATCCTCTCCGCCTTGTGGTTCGCGATCTCGCCGGCAACGTCATCTCTGCCGATGCAGTTGGCCGCCCCACTCAATTCCAGCTCGGTGGCTTCTCGATCCACAAAGCCATGCCCTCTGACGAACATTACTTCGGACTGGGCGACAAAGCCGGAACTTTCGACCGCAGAAACCAGGCCTACACACTCTGGAATACTGACATTGGTACGCAGGAATCGATTGATCCCATCTACAAGAGCATCCCGTTTTTTCTCGCGATTGGCGGCGGGCGCAACTACGGGATTTTTCTCGACAACACCTGGCGAAGCTGGTTCGATTTCGGCAAGCAGGCGCGCGACACCTATTCTTTCGGCGCCGAAGGCGGCCCGCTTAACTATTACCTGATCTATGGTTCTAACCCGAAGCAGGTGGTCGAAGGCTACGCGTACCTTACCGGAACCCATCCTCTTCCACCGCTGTGGACCCTCGGCTTCCAGCAGTCGCGCTACAGTTACACTCCGGAATCGCAGGTGCGTGAGATCGCCGACCGTTTTCGCGCCGACAAAATTCCGGGCGACGTACTCTATCTCGACATTGACTATCAGGACCGGAACCGGCCCTTCACCGTCAACCCGCAGACCTTTCCCAATTTTCCCGGGCTGGTGTCAGATCTCCGCAAGCAACACTTCCACCTCGTCCTGATTACCGACCTGCACATCGCGCATGCCGCGAATCAGGGCTATGCCCCATACGACACCGGCGAGGCAGGCAACCACTTTGTGAAGAAAGCGGACGGCAGTGAATTCGTCGGCATCGTGTGGCCGGGCCCGGCCGTCTTTCCTGACTTCACTCGCGCCAAGACGCGAGACTGGTGGGGAGGCCTCTACAAAGAGTTCGCTCAGAACGGCATCGCCGGCTTCTGGAACGATATGAACGAGCCCGCGGTCTTTGACGGCCCCGGCAAGACGATGCCTCTCGATAACGTTCATCGCATCGAAGAGCCCGGCTTCGCCACCCGCAACGCAACGCATTCCGAGATTCACAACATTGTTGGACTGGAGAATGCCCGCGCAACTTATGAGGGCCTGCTCAAGCTGCGTCCCAACGAGCGCCCCTTCGTCCTTACCCGCGCCACTTACGCCGGTGGACAACGTTACGGATTCACCTGGACCGGAGACACCTCCTCCACCTGGAACCACCTTCGCCTGGCCACACAGCAGCTTCTCAATCTCGGACTCAGCGGAATTTCTTTCGTCGGCGATGATATCGGCGGATTCAACGGCTCGCCTCCAGCCCGACCTGCTCACCCGGTGGATCGAGGTTGGAGCTTTCAATCCCATGTACCGCGACCACTCCACCAAGGGCTCTCTGATGCAGGAAGTCTGGGTCCACGGCCCGGAGCAGGAAGCAATTCGCCGCCGCTACATCGAAACTCGCTACCGCCTGCTGCCATACATCTACACCCTGGCTGACGAATCCTCGCGCACCGGGCTGCCGATGATGCGCCCCATTTTTCTCGAGTTCCCGGAGATCTTCACGCCGCCATCGAACGGATTCAACAATCTCGACACGGAGTTCCTGCTGGGCCCCAGTCTGCTCGTGGCTCCGCAGCCATTCGCAGAGATGCTCGATGATTACGTCGTCTCATTCCCGAAAGGTCAGTGGTACGACTTCTGGACGGGGCTTAAGGCGGCTGCGCCCGTGCCGGAACCTAACATCGTTGATATCGCCAATGCCGGCCCGGGAGCAGTCTTTCCCGGCGCCTCCGAAAATCCATCCCGCGCTCGACACTCTGCCCGTCTACGTCCGGGGCGGAAGTATTTTGCCGATGCAGCCGCTCATTCAGAGCACTGATGAAACTCCCAACGGTCCGCTTGAGCTTCGTGTTTACCCCGGCCAGCCGTGCGCCGGCTCGCTTTATCTTGATGACGGCCACACCCTGGGCTATCAACACGGCGAGTTTCTACGCCAGACGTTCACGCTGTCAGTCCGATGGCAACTCCGTGCGGGTCAACTTCGGCGCACGCCAGGGAACGTATTCACCATGGTGGAAAACCATCGAGGTCGTGGTTTACGACTGGCCTTCAGGCTCAAGCCGATGCCAGGTTGTCGAATGGGAGTTCCCCGTCCAAGACGTCCTACGACGCACCAGCCAACGCTCTCCACGTCGTGATCCCGGATATCGCCGGGGAGGCCGAACTCCGCATTGGAAGCGGCCCCGCCCGCTAGTGATGGACTGAATGCGGAGCCGGCCAATAGCGCGGCTCCGCCCACTGGTTCCGCTTGAATTAACGAAAACGAAGAGGTTATGGCAGCGCACACCACGTCAAGTACGGTGGTGGGGCAAAAGTGGCAAGACTGCTTAGCGCGTCAGTTTTATTGCAACATTTTGCAGTGCGAGCGTTTCTTCCGGAAGTGAATCCATCCTTAAGCACGCTGTTGCAATACCTTGGCTTTCCTCCGTTTGGCCGAAAACCTGCTGTTTCATAGACGGTAAACCTGAGCCCGCTCGCCCACCCCCGGGTTATTTAGGCGAAAGGATCACCGTGGACGAGCCCAATCCGTTCAAAAACCCTGAGTTTCGCAAAGACCTCGAGTTTATCAACGACCAATTGTCGAAAACAAAACTGGGTGCGCTTCCTGCTGAATCTCCTAACAGACCTGACGCCACGAAGGTAGCGGATGCAATTGCCTCACCCGTTTCAGAAGAAGCGTCCCGCCTCGATCTCGATAAGGAGCTAGCACAGGTCTGCGTCGACACCGGTGCCACCGGCGCAGCCATCGCCCTTTTAAGTGGCGACGAAATGGTTTGCCACGCCGCCTCTGGCCCACAAGCCCCTGGTATCGGTGTACGCCTCAACCCTCGCTCCGGTCTCACAGGCGCCTGTATTCAGACCCGCCAGCTGCAACAGTGCAAAGACACACAGAGTGATGTCCGCGTTGATGCTGAAGTGTGTCGGCGGCTGGGAGTGAGGTCAGTCGTGGTTCTGCCGCTGGTAGATGGTGACGAGCTGTTTGGGATCTCGGAGATACTCTCTCCGCTTCCGAACGCGTTTAGCCAATTCGATCTCGATATCTTGCAAACCCTGGCTGACCGAATTGTCGAGCGGAGAAGACAGAATCGGAAGAGCAATGCGACCGTGACGCCCAAAGAGTCTGGGTCGGTTCAGCGTAAGTTGGAGAAGGTCGTTCTGAATACAAACCAGCCCTCTGCTTTGCCGCGTCTCGATCAGATATCCCGGAAGAGCGACAGAAGGACGACCGTGCTGGGTGTGCTCGTGAGTCGCCGCAGCCATGCTGTTGGGCTTGTTGGTAGGTTGGCGACAGGGTTGGCAGAAGGCGACTCTCAGCTTCCGCACCAGTTCGCAGGTCCATCGCCCAAATGCGATGTCCGCCACGGCCAGGCCGATCACACCGCGTCGCCACTCAAACCAGCGCCGCCAGCTTCCGCAGGAAAGGATGAGTGCGGGTCGCTTGGAGTTGTCACCAAGCCATTCAGCCATCCAGCGGAGGATTAACGATTTGTGAGCAGGGCCGTGTAATTTTTCGCTCGCCGCAGGCCGCCGTTGTGCCGGTTCGGAATTTGCCCACCTCTTCCCGTTCCGGCGGTGCGAGTGCAAATACCGCACGGCGATAGCTGCGATATCAACATCGTTGAGAGCAGCACATAGTCGCAGGAGGAAAAGTACACATGTCGCTATCGGAGAATCAAGCGCCCGAGATCAGACTTTCATTTGCCGATGATGCTGTGCTGAAGCAGCGCCGCCAAATGTTCATCGCGCTGACCCTGTTGCTGGTGGCGCTGGTCATGATTCTGACCAAAGACCGGGATTTCTGGTTTCCATCCGCGCCGGTACTCCAGGCAACGTCGGAACCCGTGGAAGAAACGTCACCCGAACCGCAAGCACAATCCGAACCAGTCACATCGCCTAAGGAAACAACCGGTACTGCCACTCTGAGAGCAAAGCAACACAAGACGGTAGCCTCAGCAGGGCCCGGCCCTGCATCCGCAGCGGCGCCGGTCGTTGTGAGCCGGACCGTGCTTCCTCCCCTGGAAGTCGAGGTCGTCGCTGGAGACCAGCACCGCACCGTGCAACCTGGCAGCAATTCTGTGCAGTTGGACTTGCGTCCGCCTTCCTCTTCCAGTTCGGTAGTCCCGGCACCGCCGGCGGCGGCACCGAATGCGGCCACTGCGACTGCGGCTGCCACTCGGGTCCATCTTTCCCCCAGCGCTACACAGACTCTTTCACGCCCGGTCGAACCTAACTATCCCTTGTTGGCCCGGGAAATGAAAATTCAAGGAGCGGTCGTACTGGAAGTTCTAATTGGACGGGAAGGAATCATTCAGCATCTCCGGGTGCTCAGCGGCCCTGCGATTCTATCGGCTGCTGCACAGGAAGCCGTGAAGCAATGGCGCTTCAGACCTTATTTGCAATCCGGTCAACCGGTCGAAACCGAGGCGCGCATTACCGTAAATTTCACCATCTTTACCAATTAGCCGCTGAGTAAAGCGATCAGCTGCCTGAGCGAAGTCAAAGGGATCCAGCGTGCAGCGGATCTCCCCTGTCGCGCCAATTGGGGCGGTGGGCGCGAGATTCTTCAAGACTGAACTTCTTAAGATGACGCCGCTGCAGCGGATCCCAACTGAGCCACTACTCATAGCCGAAGTCCACGCGACTCATGGCACCCACGGGCGGGGCTTCCGGTCTCGCGATGTTTAACTTCGCGTTAGGGAATGAGCGATTGAAACTCGTTCGAGAAGATGCTCTCCGTGCCGGCTGCGTTGACCGCGGATGTTACATAGTAATAGGTCGTTCCCGACTGGACCGTTGAATCCGTGATAAGTCGTCGCGTTGACGTTTGTGCTCAACAGGCTATAGGGGCCCCCACTTACGGATCCACGGTACACCTTATAAAAAGAGACTGTGGACGCGGATGCGCTCCAGCTAAGCGTGACTGCGTGCGGGGGAAGAACAGTAATCGACGCGCTCGCTGACTTTGCGGTGTTTCCCTGGCTGGTGGCAGTAATAACGTCGCTCTCGGCAGCTTTGGGCGCGGTAAACAATCCGGATTGCGTGATGGTTCCAGTTCCCCGTGTCACCGCCCACGTAACCGCAGTGTTGGAGAGGCCGGAAACCGTGGCCGTGAACTGCACCTGACTTGCTTCATCAACTGAAGCGCTGCCCGGAGAGATGCTGACCGACACCGTTTGCGGGGCGCTGACGACAGCGAGGGCCGAGCCTGACTTGGTTGAATCGCTGTTGCTGATGGCCGTGATCGTGTAGGTTCCGGCACTAGCAGGCGCGGTGTACATGCCGCTCGAAGCAATAGTTCCGCTGGACGCCGACCAGGTGACAGCGGTATTGCTCGTCCCCGAAACCGAAGCTGAAAACTGTTGCTGCGCGCCGGTTTGCAAGCTGGCTGCAGTGGGTGACACCGAAACCTGGATATTGCTCGTGACAGGCGGTGGAGCGGATGCAGTCACAGTCACCACGGCCGATCCGGACGCCACTCCAGCTGAACGCCGTCCCCTTCGGGAAAGGGCAGCATTCGCTGTCACGATGTAGGTGCCTGCGGCCGTTGGCGCAGTGTAAAGTCCCGCGTTATTGATCGTGCCCCCCGAAGCCGTCCAGGTCACCGCAGGATTGCTCGATCCAGTGACGGCTGCGGTAAATTGTTGTTGTCTGTCCCGCCTGCAACGAGACAGTACGAGGAGAAACGGAGATACCTGACGCTCGGTTGAAACACTGCCACTCGTGACACTTCCACTTTCGAACATCGAAACAACACAGGTCGGCCAGCGCGACCCCGTCGTCCAGGTCGCGGGCAACGAACTGAGGTTGGTTTGGCGTCCCACCTCGGACTGGCACGTTGCCGTTGCGGTCGCGAAAGCGCAATGTGCCATTCCACGCCCAGCAATGCCAGCCAGTAGGTTGTTCCGCCGGTCACCTGCATCGGTGGCATGGCGACCGAATTCCACTGACCAGCTGCACGGCATTGGCAGATCACTCCACTTGAAAGCAAAGCTTGCGGATGACCATTGGAGTCTGCGTAAACTCCTACGCGGACCGTGGAAGCCCTGTTCCAACGGTCGAGGTACACCGATAGCGAACTGACCTGGCCCGTCGCCACAGCTTGAACTGGAAATGCCCGTGCGACTCCGCTTGGGCTTCTGTCCGAGAGATTCTCGACCCTTGTGTCGCCGAGAAGGGTTGGGGCCTGCTGCCCGTAGGCTGAGGTCAAAAACAGACCGACTATTATGCAAAAGCACAACGGGGAAAAGGGACGAACCGGGTGAAAACCTAGTGCAGTACAGGGCGGCATGGGGAGGGCCTAACCTTTCTGACTCTGCGGCCAGCCTGCAGGCCAC
Source organism: Terriglobia bacterium (assembly GCA_963813645.1). Lineage (GTDB taxonomy): Bacteria > Acidobacteriota > Terriglobia > Terriglobales > Acidobacteriaceae > JAIQFF01. The sequence continues at coordinate 20,517 of CAWEZS010000012.1, read as the reverse complement.
GCCTCCATTTAACGTCTCGCCGATCACTATCTATAGAGCACGAAAGTACAGTGAAGGCACTCATTAGGGCCTATGAGAAGGACGCCAGAGGTACATCCGAATCGCTGTTCTGTTTTGGTCGCACCCAAAAACCGTAATTCTCGGTTCGACATTGCCATGAAGTACGATAGGGGAGGCCAACCGGAGAGGCTTGATGGATGCGGATCCAGGACGCGCGGCGGGTATGAGGGATCAGCTCTGGAACATGCGGGTCACGCCCAGGAATCTCTGCTTCGTCCTCATGGTACTGGGTTCGATTGCTGTTTTCTGGCGGTCTCTGGTTCTCCTGTTTTCAACCGCACTTTCTAACGATGAATACTCACACACTCTTCTTATTCTGCCCCTCGTCATCGCGCTTCTGTATTCCGAACGCTCCGACGTCTTCAGGCGGACGCAGTATTCCTTGGCGGCTGGCTTTCTGTTTCTCCTGTTTGTACTGACGTTTGGGTGGCTATTTCGACATCCCTTGTCCCTGAGCCCGAATGACACGCTTTCCCTGCAGATCGCTTTTTTCGTGAGCTGGCTCGTTCTGGCCTTCGTTTTTTGTTTCGGCGCCGAGGCATCTCGCGCTGCAGCTTTCCCGTTGATCTTCTTGCTTCTCATCATTCCAATTCCGGATGCAATTCTTGAGCGAAGCATCTGGCTGCTGCAAAAGTGCTCCACTGACTTGACCTATCTGCTGATGAAAGCTGCGAATATTCCGGTAGTAAGACGGGAGTTTATCTTGTCGCTTCCCGGAATCGACATCGAGGTAGCGAGAGAATGCAGCGGCATTCGTTCAAGCATCATTCTGCTGATTGTCAGCCTGGTACTGGGGCACCTGTTTCTGCGGTCGGGTTGGAGGCAGATCGTACTGAACCTACTGGTTTTTCCGATCACGGTAGTGAAAAACAGTTTGCGAATTTTTACGCTTTCCGTTCTCGGGGTGTATGTCGATCCATCCTTTCTGATCGGCAATTTCCACCGCTACGGAGGAATTCTGTTTTTCTCTATCGCACTGGGGATTGTGATGTCAGTGGTTCGGTGGCTCAAAAACTCAGAGGAACTAGTGCCAACAAAGCAGGACTTTCCGCCTCCCTCGTAGTGTCATTGTCCCGGAGAAGTTCGGGCTACATCGACGGTCCACCCGGGGCTGGCAACTATGTCCTGCGGTCCGTTCGTCCTGGAGAGTTTCTGCATCTTGTCAGAAGGTATGACTTCCATTAGGTTGCACCGGAGGGACGTTCGCATGTTCGATGCGGGACCTTAGGTCGAACCTGGGGTGTTACCACTTGTCGGCTGCTGTAGAAGGCCCGGTTCTTCGGTCCTCTAGAAAAGCAACCGACACGAATACACGAATAAGTGCATTTGGATTTATGAGTTGTTGCTGAGAGGAGATACTCTCGTGAAAAGCCGTAGCCAGTTTCGTCTGCTCGCAGTTCCTTTGTTGACCGTCATGTTGTTTGGCTGCGTCCCGTCATTGGACGCCGCGGTTCTTAATTCTCCACTCCTTACCCTTATCAAGATAGTAAAGGAAAGGCGCAAGGAGGACGATGAGAGGAAGAAGAAAGCGACCGTGCCCGAAGGAAGTAGCGGCGGCGCGCTCGTTCTGGCCGCAAGCGCCCTCGGTGGCGCGCTGCTGATTTCGCGTCGTAAGCGGAGTGCAAAGGCGGCGTAGAAGGCGACTACGCACCCGCGGAGCGGTGCCTGAGAGCACTTTCCCCTCATGCCTCGCTTGAACAAATTCGATTCGCCGCCCGACTCAAAGTTCACCTCTCCCACGCCTCCGGGCAATTGCTCTGGACACAGCCAACCGTTTTCTCATCGACGCCTGGCATCGCCCATTGCGATGCAGAAGTGAGATCGGTAGAAGCGGCGGTTGCAGTGTCTGGACGGACGAGGCTGCACAATCGGGAAACGATCAAAATGAGAACCGCGAAGTTCCAAGAGGTTGCCAGTTCCCCGAGGGCCAGGTATATAACGCCCAGCCACGGACGTCGCCGATCGCATGGCCCGAGATCTATCGAGACCAAGGAGGCCATTTCATGTCCGACACGCTAAAAGCGGTGCCAACACATCAGGGTTTTGAAGACAGTCAGAAGTATTTCAGTTTCCAAATCAAAGGATGGACAAATTTCGATCCCATGGACAAGACGCTGGCCAAGGTTGCCGAGCGGATAGAAGAGGGAGATGGCTTTCTGACGCTCGTCGAAGTCCTGAAAGTCGAAAACAAAGTGGCCTCCATTGATGACGCAGAAGTGAGGGAATGCTTTGAGAACCTGCTCGCGGCCAAGCGGCTCATACAAAATGTCAGTGAACTTCCGACAAAGATAAAGGAAGACCTTTTCGCGGCATTACGAACGGCAGAGGAAATTGTCCCCAAAAAGACTGTGACGCTGATGCCGGATCCAGTCGTGCAGGATGTGCCCGAAGCCCGTGCCAAACGCTGGCCGTGACTTGCGCGCTCAGATTGAACAGGAGTGGCTTGAGCTGGATTTCTGGTCCAAGAGTCATACATCTCACATCTGGCCGGCAATCGCGTTCACCCGTACCGTGTCAACTCTACGTTCGTCCCTTGCGTAGTTTGCAAACTTGAGGCGCAAATCATGTTAGGGCCCCAGCTCTGAAATGCTTCCGAAATCCGATGATCGATTTGACCAGGAACTGGCGGGATGGTTTTCCCTGCGCCGAGGCGCATGGTATGGAACTGCCGCTCAACTGCTCGCCTCGATAGGGAAAAGATCGGATAGCGACGACGCCCTTTGGCCCCAGTCCCCTCGAGCACTTTACGCTCACCTGGAGTCCCACAAGAGAATACTGCAGTCGTTAGGTGTGGACGTCTCCGTGCTCCACGGCGTTCCGCGGATGGTATCGCTACGCTCGTGCCAAAACGAACTCCCTTCATCCCCTGTCCCGGATGAGTTCGAAGTCGAACCCGCCTCGGCCTCTGCGACCGACGTGTCCTCGCCTGTCGATGCCCGGCAAGAGAGACCAGCCGATTTACGCGACCCGGGGCTCCCGGCAAATGTGGCATACCAGGGAGACATTCCTGCAGCCAGGTCCGGCATGGCTGGCGAGTTCGGTAAGGGCAAGTATGCCGATGGAGATAAGTTTGAAGGGCGAATTTTCGAAGATACAGGAGAGGCCCTCTTTGCCATTGCAGAAATGCGCAGGCAGGTTGAGGAGCACCGCCTCGATCTGGAGTCCGCAGTCGATTTGGTAGTCGGCTCGGCACGCAAGTTCACTCGATCCTGCGGAATCGCAGTCGGATTCCTGCCGCAAGCAGAGAGCATGGGGCATCCGCCCCAAACCGGCATCGCCGCTTCGACCAAGGGTCTGCACTTTCATGCCAATCTTTTTAGGTCGACGCTTATGGCTGGCGAGGCCGTGATGTTACCAGATGCCACGAAGCACCCGGTCCTGGGTGCCTGGTGTAAGCGCGAAGGGATCGGATCCATGATTCTCGTGCCGATATTCCGCAATCGCGAAGTGGCCGGGGCCATGGAATTCTTGTTTCTCGAGAAGCGTTTTTTTTCGAGCGGCGACGTTATGGACCTGGGGTTGATCGCAGGCGTCATCAGCGGAAGTTTGCCTGGTGTTTCGAATACCGGAATCAAGCAGGCGGAAGGACCCGGAAGCCGGCATGAACCGGAAGCCGCTGAGGACGTCGAGGCGCAGTCCGGACATTCACGCCAGAAAGCCAACCCGAGTGGGGCCGTGCCGAGCCCATTTAAAGACACGATGGACGATGCAATGTTTTTGAAAAAATCCTCTACTCCCGAACCGATCAGTCCTGGCTCACGCCTCCCTAAGTCGCCCGGGGCGCCCCTCCGGTTTTGGCGCACTTTTAAGAGAGCCTGGGTAGGGCCCTCGCATCCCCTTTAAGCCCTTCAATCAGCCCGGATTAGGCTCGAATCGCCCGCGGGACGGGCTTTTTCAGTTGACCGCCCGGCGATCTGGGGCTATATTGGTGTGCGTGCTTTGGCCTTTTGTACGGTCAATCACCCCAGCCGAAAGGTTGGTGTGGAGCCCGTCCCCGAAGTTTGCAGATCCCCCTTTTACATAAGATCCCCTGCAGCGTCCTCCCCCTTGGTCGTAATGCCTAAGGAAGAGGTCTGGAATCGTGCACGAGACTCTTATTCGAACCACCATCGAAAAAGCTTATTTCAACCAACCCCTTTCGGAAAGCCCAGGTCTGACATCCTGTTTCGAGGGATTGCCCCTATGACTCGCAAGAATGGGACTAAAGCAGACGGCAATACCTTGCGAGTGTTGGTGGCGGATAGTACGCTGCTGACCGGCAACCTGATTGCCGATGCGTTGAGGCGAGATCGGAAGTTGTCAGTTGCAAACACGATCAGCGACTCGGTCGTGTCCGCTGTGTCCACTTGGCTTCCCCATGTGATTATCCTGAGTGAGGCCCTGGAGGGGATCGCCGGCAGAGGCTTTGAAGTTCTGACGGAAATACGGGCTGCGTTTCCTCGGCTCGAGTGGTCATGCTCCTCGATTCCGCGCAGCGTGAGATGGTGGTGGAGTCCTTTCGCCGTGGGGCGCGAGGAGTATTTTGTCGAAGCGACTCGCTCTCCATGCTGACTCGCTGTGTTCATCGAGTGCACGAAGGCCAGTTGTGGATCAGCGGACTACCAGTTGGAGTACTTGCTGGAAACCCTGGACGCCGCTCCGTCCACGCGCCTGGTGAATGCGCAGGGTACCGTGCTGCTTTCGAAGCGCGAACAGGATGTCACTCGGTGCCTGGTCTGCCGGCCTCACCAATCGTGAAATCGCGCGAGAGCTGAAAATCAGCCAGAATACGGTGAAGAATTATCTGTTCCGGATTTTCAACAAGCTCGGCGTGTCCAGCCGGATCGAAGTGGTACTCTATGCCGCCAGCCAGCGGCGCGGGAGACCGGACCGCCGCCGAGCGATTTGATCCGAAGTCCCATCCTCGAACACGCTGGGATGCCCAAGCCTCCAGAGCGGTGAGCCGCAATCAGCAGATTGGACCTTGCTTGTCTCCCCAGAGAAAGCTGGCGGCGCAACCTGCTGGGCGCGAAATTTCTCGAGCGTCTCACGATCCTCGGCGGGAAATCGATGATTGGATCACTCGCAGCTTCGGATGCGGTTCAGGCCTGGCTCAGGACGTAGAGCACGAGTTCGATACGCGTGGAAATGCCCACCTTCTCGAAGATTCGGAACAGAACATTCTTGACCGTGTGCGGGCTTAACCCGAGTTTGTCGGCAATGTCACGATTCGACAGCCCGTGGCCACAAGCCGGGCAACCTCTTCTTCCCGCTTGCTCAAAACCGTCGCTGCCTTGCCGTTAGTTGCGGCGCGGGCCGGCGACAGCGTCAGCGCCTCGACGAGGTACTCCAACTGAGAATTGTTAACCCAGATCTCCCCGTTGTGAACGCTTTGTACACACTTGCGTAGCTCCCCGGAAGACCCGATCCGGCAAAAAAGACCCCTTGCCTTGTTGAGAAACGATTCAACGACCAACTCACGATTCGTCCCTATCAAGCACCACGACAACGCGCGATCGTGTTGGGAAGAGCACGCAATCCACGCAAGGCCAGGAGGCCGGCGAACAGCACCATCCTGAAGACGTGCGCTGATCACCGCAACATCAGGTTGGGCTTTGCGAACTGCCGCAATCGTCTCGCTCGAACTGACAGCCCGGTCGATTACTCGAAAGTGATTGTGACGCTGGATTGCCTCCGATACCAGCTGGCAATCCATGGGGGTGGCATCCGCCACCAGCACCGTCACCTTGTCCGGGAATGTTGGGCCCTGGGAACCGAACATGCTCAACCCATTACATCAATAAAGCCATAACCAACATATAGGCGTTTGAAACCTATAGCTGTACTTTCTCCGAAGCGCAAGCAAAAACTGACGCGTTTAGAGACTAAAGAACGTACTACTGCGCCAGCGGCCTGCAAACCTAGACCCCCCGAAAAGCCTGATCCCGCCTGCCTTTACAGGCCCTCCCGTGTCAGCTCCAGTGTCTCAGAGAAATTCGGGTGGCATGGGTGGAGCCACGGATCATCCGGAATTGTGCGTCCGCGTAGCCCTTCCACCCCGAGAGTTTCTGGGTCTTGTCCGGAACCGCTGGCCTAGCTTAACTTTGCGACTCGAAAAGACTCGTGGGTAGCGTCTGTGACCCCGACGTCAAAGACGACAGTCTCCTCTCGCAGCGAAGTATTCCCCGACCCCCACGGGGCAACGGCTGATACCGAGGAGTAGGAGGCGGCCAGCACCGGCCATCTCTAGAGGTTTCTTGATCGGTCCGCTGCATTGAATCCTGATCCCCTCAGGTGCGATTCCCGAAATGGGACTCAGAGGCCAGAGGTGTACTCAGCAAACCATCTGTCGAGAATCATCGAGCCACGAACTGACTGAGCACGCACAGTCGGAAGGGCTGAATACTTTTCTAAGGGAACCAACCGTCATGAATCCTGTTCTGTCTGTCGAGAAGTCCATTCCCATGCTCGATCTGGGATTGCAGTACAGTTCCATTCGAATGGAGATCAAAGCCGCGATCGACCAGGTGCTGGATTCGCAGCATTTCATCCTGGGACCTCAAGTCAAAGCCCTGGAGGAGGAGGTCGCGCGCTATTGCGGACGACGTTTTGGCGTGGGAGTTGCCTCTGGAACCGATGCGTTGACGCTGGCCCTGAAGGCCTCCGGGATTGGGCTCGGAGACGAGGTCATCGTTCCATCTTTCAGTTTCATCGCAACCGCCGATTGCGTCAGCCTGCTGGGTGCGACCCCGGTGTTTGTCGACATTGAGCCGGAAACGTTTTGCATCTCGACCGAACAATTAGAACAAAAAATTACTCCTCGCACTCGGGCCGTCATTCCGGTTCATCTCTACGGTCAATCCGCTGACATGGACGGCATTTTGGAAATTGCCAGAAAGCACAATCTGCTGGTAATCGAAGACAACGCCCAGGCCATCGGGGCGACTTACAAAGGCAGAAAAACGGGATCGTTGGGGGACATGGGATGTCTTAGTTTTTTCCCCAGCAAGAATCTTGGCGCCTGCGGCGACGCCGGCATGGTGGTTACTGACTCCGAGGAAACCGCGCAGCGGCTTCGTTCACTTCGGGCCCATGGAAGCCTCAAGAAATACTTCAGCGAGGAACAAGGGTGGAACAGCCGTCTCGATGAAATCCAGGCGGCAATCCTGCGGGTTAAACTCCGGTACCTTGACCAATGGAATGAGGGACGTCGTTCCCGGGCAGCTCGTTACGACACTTTGCTGCAGACCGTCCGCGGTGTAGAGAGGCCGACAGGCCGGGCGTACGGCGAACACGTGTTCCACCAATACACCGTCCGCGTACCCATGCGCGACGCTGTTCAAAAGCAATTGACGGCGCGCGGAGTAGCCAGCATGGTCTACTACCCGGTTCCCATGCATCTGCAGCCGCTATTTGGACCGCTGGGTTACAAGCGCGGTGACTTGCCGGAGTGCGAACGGGCAGCCGCAGAAGTGCTGTCACTTCCCATCTACGCGGAACTTACGGACGATCAAATCGAACACGTCGTCAATGTTCTTGCCGACGCCGTATCAAATTAGCCTCTCCCGAAAGCTTGCTCATGACGGACCTGCGCGATCCGCAAGACAGAGGACTGATTTCACTGGTTATTCCCGTCTTCAACGAAGAAGACGGGATTGACCAGTTGCGGGAACGGCTGGATCCCGTCCGTGCCATGTGGAAGGACACGGCGGACGTTGAGTTCGTCTTCGTGGACGACGGCAGCTCGGATAACACACGGCATGCCTTGCGCCGGGTGTTCGGCACGGATGCCCTGAGTCAGATTGCGGTCCACGAAGTGAATCGGGGCATCGGTGCGGCCATGCGAACCGGTTTTGCTCGAAGCCGCGGATCCATAGTGTGCACTATTGACGCCGATTGCTCGTACGGGCCGGAGAACCTGCATCGCCTGACTGTCGCGCTCGACGAGCAGGGTGCGGATATCGCCGTAGCTTCTCCCTATCACCCGCAGGGCACCGTGGAGGGCGTTCCTCACTGGCGACTCGTTCTTAGCAAGTCGTGCTCGGCTTTTTATCGCGTCGTCGCGCCGGTGCGACTCCACACCTACACCAGTGTTTTCCGCGCTTACCGCAAGATCGTGGTGGAAACGGTTGCGTTCCAGGAAGACGGCTTCGTGTCAGCGACTGAAGTGCTGATACGAGCCGCCGAGCAAGGTTACCGCATCACCGAAGTTCCCATGACCCTGCACGCCCGCAAGATCGGGCGAACCAAGATGAAAATACTGCGGACAATCCGGGGGCACTTGCGCCTGATCAGCACGACTGGTGTCCGGAGGATGCAATCGGCGCTGAAAACCGGGTCTTCGGCCGCAACTCCGGAACGGCGGCCTGAGCCCTCGCAAGTCTCACAAGTCTCACAAGTCTCACAAGTCTCTGACCTCCGTCGGTAGAACGCTATTTGTATCTCCCAAGCATTCCCTAGTGAGGAGTATCTAACATGGTCAAAGTCGGCGTAGTCGGACTCGGTGCCTGGGGTTGGAACGTAGCCAGAAATTTTGCTGACTTGAAAGATTGTCAGCTCGTGACCTGTTGCGATGCTGACCCGAAACGACTGGGGGCGGCACAAAGGGCATGGCCGTCCGTAAATACTGTCAGTAGCTTCGACGAGATGTTGAAGGACTCGATCGATGCGGTGATCATTGCGTCGCCGGCGGTAACCCACTATGAGCTGGCAAAGAAGACGCTGCTTGCGGACCGCGATGTATTCATCGAAAAACCGTTCACGCTGAGCGTGCGGCACGCCGAAGAGCTATGCGAACTCTCTGAAAGCCGTAAACGGGTGTTGATGGTCGGGCACTTGCTGGAATATCACCCCGTGGTGCGACGCCTCAAATCGATGATCCTAAGCCGGGAACTGGGCGACATCTACTACATCTACACCCAGCGCGTGAACCTGGGCCGGATTCGCGGCGATGAAAACGCACTGTGGAGTTTCGCTCCCCACGACATCTCCCAGATCCTTTACCTGCTCGAGATGGAACCGATCGATGTCAGCGTCCGCGGGCAGAGTTTCATCCAGGACGGAATTGAAGACGTCGTGTTCTTGAGCCTCTTTTTTGAGAACCGCATCATGGCCCACATCCACCTGAGCTGGCTCGATCCTCACAAAGTCCGCAAGACCACTATCGTTGGGGCAAACAAGATGGTGGTGTTCGACGACAGCGAGGCTTCCGAAAAACTCAGGATCTACAACAATCATGCCGAACTTCCGTCGGTTCGCAGTTACGGGGATTCAATTCAGGTCCGGTTCGGCGACATCTTGATCCCGCGCGTAGATATGACTGAACCCCTGAAGCTTGAGTGCACGCATTTTATCGAGTGTGTAAAAGCAAGGACGACTCCACTGAGCGATGCCCAGGACGGATTGCGGGTCATACGAATTCTGGAAGCAGCGCAGCGTTCGATGGAGCATGACGGTGTACCAGTACGTATCGAAGGAGCGCATAACAATAATGGGAAGCCAAATTCATCCGTCTCGTCAGATCGACGCTGGCACTCCGTACGGGCATAACAGCATCGTCTCCGAAAACGTCCGTATGGGCGACTTGCGGGAGTGCGCAACACCAATGGGAAGCCACATCCATCCGTCGTGTCAGATCGGCGCCGGCACTCGGTACGGGTATAACACGGTCATTGCCGAAAACGTCCGCATCGGCGATAACTGCCAGATCGGCCATGGCGTCGTCATTCACCCTGACACGGTCATCGGAAACGATGTTCGCATTGACGACAATTCCGTCATCGGCAAACTGCCCATGAAGGCGGCTTTGAGCGCCATTACCAAGGAGCAGGAACTTCCGCCGTGTGAAGTTGGGGACAGCTGCCTGGTGGGGGCTCTGACCATTCTTTACCGCGGTTGCAAGCTTGGCACCAAGGTCATGGTTGCGGATTTGGCCTCTATCCGTGAGAACGTGGAGGTCGGTGAATACACCATTGTCGGCCGCGGCGTCACGGTTGAGAACAAGGTCAAGATCGGAAAGCGCTGCAAGTTGGAGACCGAGTCCTATATTACGGCGCTCTCTGAGATCGAGGATGGCTGCTTCATCGCCCCCGAAGTCACATTCACCAACGATAATTTCCTGGGCCGCACCAAGGAACGCTTCAAATTTCACAAAGGGGTCACGGTGAAGCGCGGTGGACGAATTGGCGCGAACGTGACCGTGCTACCGGGCATCACGATCGGCGCCGACGCGCTAGTCGCGGCGGGATCAGTTGTGAGTCGGGATGTGCCGGCAGGGAAGCTAGTCATGGGATCTCCGGCCAAAGTCAAAAGGGACGTTCCGGCTGAGCAGTTATTGGACAATCAATAGTGGCGCTGCATTTCTTATCCATCGTCGGGGCAAGGCCCCAGTTCGTGAAGGCGGCAATGGTCGCCGCTGCGGTCCGTGAGCATAATCGCCAGGCAGCGCCTCGTGCGCAGATTCGCCATACCTTGGTGCACACGGGCCAACACTACGATAAGAATCTCTCTGACGTCTTCTTCCATGAATTGCCCTTGCCCAAACCCAAGCATCACCTGGGAGTCGGTTCCGCCAGTCACGGCAAACAGACGGCCGCGCTTCTGGAGCGGACCGAGCAGGTTCTGCTTCAAGAAAACCCCGATGTTGCCATCGTCTACGGCGACACCAACTCCACCGTGGCCGGGGCGCTCGCCGCGGCAAAACTGAAGATGCGCATCGCCCACATTGAAGCCGGTCTCCGCAGTTTCAATCGCCTGATGCCCGAGGAACTGAACCGAATCGCTACCGATCATCTTTCTGACCTGTTGTTCTGCCCAACTGACACCGCGGTCCGAAACCTGAAGCGGGAGGGCATTACCAGCGGCGTGTTTCTCACCGGCGACGTAATGCTGGATGCGGTATTGATTTTTCGACCATTGGCAGAAAAACGTTCACGCGTAATTTCCGGGCTCGGTCTCGAACCTGGGGCTTACATCCTACTGACGATCCATCGCGCCGAGAACACAGATTCGGTCGAGCAGATGGTCAAGGTGGTCGAGCTGTTGACCCAATTGAAGCGTCCGACGGTTTTTCCCATCCATCCCCGGACGCGGGACCGTCTGGCCAGCACGCCAAGACTCCGGACCCTGCACAAAGCGCTGCTGAGCGCTGAGAACATGAGAGTGATTGATCCGGTTTCTTATCTCGACATGCTGGTACTCGAGAGTAATGCGCGATTGGTGCTCACGGATTCCGGCGGAGTGCAGAAGGAAGCCTACTTCCTGGGTGTCCCCTGTCTCACGCTTCGCGACGAGACCGAGTGGACGGAGACCCTCAAAGGTGGCTGGAATCGTCTGGTGGACGCCCCTTCCAAAAACACGCTCCCATTGTTGGAGAGTTTGTGGGCGCGAAACGGCAACAGTCCGAAGGGAAGGCCAAATCTATCCGCGTTCGGCGATGGACAAGCCGCAAAACTGACCGTAAATCGACTAGTCCAAGAGGTTACTGAAAGGCGGCAGAGACAGGCATGAACCAAAATCGAGTCTTGGTGACCGGAGCCGCCGGCTTTTTGGGCTCACATTTGACCGATGCCCTTCTGGCAAAGGGCTATCGCGTGATTGCAGTCGATAACCTTTCACACGGTTCACTCGACAACCTGCAGGAGGCATCGCGTAACCCAAATTTCGAGTTCCACGAACAGGACGTGTGTGATCTGCCTGCGATGCGCCGCGTATCCCAGGGGGTGTCCCTGATTGCCCACCTTGCGGCTTTCAAAATACCTCGCTACGGCAAGGCCATTGATACGTTGCTGATCAATTCGCAGGGAAGTCACAACATGCTGCAGCTTGCCACCGAACTGAAGGCTAAGTTCGTCCTGGCGTCAACCTCCGATGTGTACGGGAAGAACCCGGTCATTCCGTTTTCCGAAGATAGCGATTCGATTCTCGGTTCTTCGACCGTCGCCCGCTGGGCCTACGCATCTTCGAAACTGTTTGATGAGCACCTGGTGTTTGCCTTTGCCGACGCGTATGGAATTCCAGTCAACGTGGTGCGCATTTTCGGTTCGTATGGCCCGCGCCAAAACCTGACCTGGTGGGGCGGTCCGCAATCTGTGTTCATCGGCTCGATTTTTCGGGGAGAGGTAATCCCGATTCACGGCGACGGTCTGCAAACTCGCAGCTTTACATACGTGTCTGACACCGTTCGCGGGATCCTTGCCGTGATGGAAAACGGACCCTCGGGAGAGATCTTCAACATCGGCAGCACGCACGAAATCTCCATCGTAGATCTTGCCCACCTCATCCACCGGCTTACCGGTGCGGACGGTCCGCTGAAGATGAAGTTCACTCCCTACGATGAAATTTCCGCGGGACGCAAGTACGAAGACGTCCGCCGGCGAGTGCCAGACGTGAGCAAGGCCAGTCGCCTTTTAGGTTTTGCAGCCACAGTGAGCCTGGAAGAAGGACTGAAGACAACCATTGCGTGGCAACGTGCCTTGCATGACGCAGAACTGCTTACCACCACAAGTAGGCCATTTCGAGCACTTACGCCTCCCGATCATTCCTTGCAGACGCCAGTCGTTGACAGAATGAAAAACCACGAACGTGAAATTGGCTCGACCGCATTACTGGACCCGCCAGTAGAATCCGATTTGGTCCAACCCGCCAGGAAGAACATGTTCCGCGCCATCATTGGTCGCTGGTGGGTCGCGTTTACGGCATCATCACTGTTTGTCGTCAGCGGCCATCTCCTGATCAAGGCCGGGCTGAATGCGGCGGCAGCGACAGCGTCCCAGGCTGTAGGCGTCGCGCGAATCATTCACTCAGTGTTTCAGGTAGAGGTCATAGCCGGATTGTTGATCTACTTCCTCGGTTCGGTCTGCTGGATGATTGCCGTCGCGCAACGTGAGATCAGCTTCCTGTATCCGCTCTCCAGCATTAACTACGTGCTGGTCGTCGTAATCAGTTATGTGCTGTTCTCGGAAGCAATTTCGTGGCAGCGAGCCTCCGGCGTGGCCGTGATTGTGCTCGGTATGGTCCTGATGAACCGGCGGGCAGGGAGTGCGTTGGCATGAACCCGAAGCTGATGATCTGGGCCAGCGTGGCGCTCAGTGCCCTAGCACAAATCTTTTTGAAGCAGGGGCTCAGAAATCTGCAACGCGCAATGGGAGTTGACAGAAGCGTCCTCTCGCTAGGCTTGGGAGTCATTCGTCAAGGCTTTGTCTGGCTCTGGGGCGTGTGCTTCGTGGGCGCGACGGTTCTCTGGCTACTGGGGTTGCAGAAACTGGAGCTGTCGTACGCGTACCCGCTCGTGGCAGCCGGATACGTCCTGGTCAGCATTCTTTCGGCGCTTTTCTTTCATGAGCGCGTCGACCGAAACCGCTGGGCCGCCGTCGCAGTCATTTCTGCTGGGCGTCATGCTTATCGCAGGCAGCTAATCACCGTGGAAACTCTCAAACATCTAAGCGGCAGAAAGGTCGGAATTCTGGGAGGCGGAATCACCGGCCTGACTTCGGCCTTTTATCTTCTGCGTGCCGGCGCCGACGTCACAGTGTTTGAGAGTCGCCCCCAGTTGGGCGGTCTCGCAACCTATTTCAATTTCGGCAAGTTCAGCTGGGACAAGTTCTATCACTGCATTCTTACGTCGGACAAGCCGCTGCTGCAGCTGGTTGATGATCTCGGCCTCACCTCCGAACTTCGCTGGACCGAGACCAAGGTTGGTTTTTTCGCAGAGCACGCGCTCTATCCCATGACCAGCAGCCTTGATTTCCTTCGTTTTCCGCCACTCAGCTTGTGGCAAAAGGCGCGACTGGGCCTAGGCGTGCTGTATACCTCGCGGATCAAGGAAGGACGTCCGCTGGAGAAGGTTCTCGCATCGGAATGGCTGACTCGGATTTTCGGTGAAGCCAACTACCGCAAGATGTGGGGGCCCCTTCTCAAGTGCAAGCTGGGAGCCTGCCGCGAGGAAGCCTCGGCTGCCTTCATCTGGGCGACCATCGCCAGGCTCTATTCGACCCGCGAAAAAGATGCCAGCAAGAAGGAGCGGCTGGGATATGTGCGCGGTGGATACCGCACCGTGGTAAGCCGCTTGATTTCCGAAATCGAAAGCATGGGCGGGACCATTGTCGCCGGTACCGCGGTCGAACATGTGACCGGGTCGGACGGTGCGGTTGAAACTACAACGTCGACGGTGCATTCCGTTTCGAAAATGTCATTTCCACAATTCCGAGTCCCGCGCTGGCAAGAATCGCGCCCCAACTCGATCGCGAATACGCACACAAGCTTTTGCAGGTTAAGTATCTGGGAGTGGTTTGTTTCGTTCTGGTCCTGAACGAGCATTGAGCCCCGTATTACGTTACGAATCTGACCGACGAAGACCTGCCATTCACCGGCATCATCGAGATGACCAATCTGATTTCAAATGAAGAGACGTCCGGCTTTCACCTTGTTTACTTGCCGAAATACACATCACCCGGCGATCCCTTGTTTGAGGCCTCCGACGACCAGACCTGGCAAATATTCTGGAAGTCTCTGAAGCGCGTCTTTCCTGACCTGCTCGAATCGGAGATAGAAACCCGCTATTTGTTCCGTGAACGATTTGTGCAGCCTCTTCCTGTTATCGATTATTCCGATCTCGTCCCGCAGATGCGGACCAACGTGGAGGGACTCCTGGTCGCCAATACGACGCAGATCGTCAATTCCACTCTTAACAACAACGAAATGGTAAAGATCGCGAAGAGGGCGGTCGCGATGGTAGCGGAGCACCACCCGTGGCCGCCCTTACCTCCTTTCGATTTCAGTCCGCGTAGTTCCGACGCCATCGCGATGCAGCCTTGATCGCTACGAAGCCCACCATCTCCCATCGCCAGATGTCGTGCTGACGATTACGTCCGCAAGCGACCCTATCCCTTTAAAGGGACGGAAAAATTATGAGTCGGCTATACCGATTTCTGCTCACACTGAGCCTTGTTGCGGTGTTGGGCTTGCGCCGAGAGCCGTTCGCCCAGAACTGTCCCTGTTCATTTTGGACCGCCACTGCTACACCTGGCGCGGCCGACAGCGGAGACGCGAGCTCTGGTGAGTTTGGAGTCAGGTTTCGGGCCGACGTGGACGGAACCGTGACTGGCATCCGCTTTTATAAGAGCGCGGCCAATACCGGGTCGCACGTCGGAAATCTGTGGACCAACACCGGCACCCTGCTGGCCTCGGCAGTATTCGCGGGCGAGTCGAGCACCGGATGGCAACAGGTGACCTTCAGCTCACCCGTCGCGATCACAGCCGGAACTGTCTACGTGGCCTCGTACTTTACTCCCACCGGACACTATTCACACGACCCGAACTTCTTCTCTACCACTGGCGTCGATCGCCCACCGTTGCACGCCTTGGCTAACGGAATTAGCGGTGCCAATGCCATCTACTCTTACAGCAGCGTAAGCACATTTCCCACTTCCACCTTCAGTTCCTCAAATTACTGGGTGGACGTGAGTCTTCACGACGAACGCGCCAACTCAGGGACCGACGGTGACTTCGTTTTCACCGGCGAACGGAGTCGCGGCTGTCAGCACAGGCACGGCCATAACCGCCACATTCAACGAAGCGGTTGACTCCACTACGGTCAACAACAATACCTTCCAGCTGCTCGACTCCTCGAACAGCCTGGTAAGTGCGACGGTTACTTACAACAATTCGACATTCACAGCGACCTTGCAGCCCTCCTCCCCATTGTTGCCTTCGGCGAACTACACCGCGGTGGTGAAAGGTGGAACCACGGATCCGCGAGTGATGGATACCTCGTCGGTACCGATGCCCGCCAGCGTGACTTGGTCGTTCGCGACAGCCAGCCCTCCCGGAAGCTGCCCTTGCAGCGTTTGGACGTCAGCCGCAACACCAGGTACGGTCGACAGCGGAGATGCGAGCGCCGGGGAATTTGGCGTGCGCTTCCGCTCTGACGTCAACGGGTTTATCACTGGGATCCGGTACTACAAAAGCGCAACTAATACCGGCACCCACGTCGGCAACCTGTGGAGTAATGCAGGCGCCCTGCTGGCGACTGCGACCTTCGCGGGAGAATCGGGCACCGGATGGCAACAGGTGAATTTCGGTTCGCCAGTTGCAGTGACCGCGGGTACTACCTATGTCGCAAGCTACTTTGCACCGAGCGGTCATTACTCATTGGACCAGAATTTCTTCACCACCGCGGGAGTTGATAGTGTTCCGTTGCATGCACTCGCCAATGGAGTAGACGGCAGCAACGGAGTGTATGCGTACGGCACAACCAGTGCGTTTCCAACCTCGACCTTCAATTCGTCGAACTATTGGGTGGATGTCGTCTTCAATACCACCCTGCCGACCCAACCGCCCGTGGTGACCTCATTCTCGCCGACGAACGGGTCTGCCGGCGTCAGCACGACAGCTGCGGTAACTGCCACCTTCAACAAGGCACTGGATCCCACCAGCGTCAATAGCAGCACGTTCCAGTTGCTGGACGCGTCCAGTACGGTTGTCAGCGCCTCGGTCACATACAACAGCTCGACATTTACCGCAACCTTGCAACCCACGGCAGCGTTGGCAAACTCGTCCACCTACACGGCAATCGTTCAGGGCGGTGGCATAAAGGACTCTTCTGGAACCCCGATGGCGGCAAGCTATGCGTCGTCCTTTGTGACGACTTCTTCGACACCCGCCGCCGATCATTACGACATTTTCGCCGGCCAGCGGAGCTTCGGCATCAGCACGACTACCACGATTACGGCGACTTTCAACAAAGCGATTGACCCGACGACACTCAACGCAAACACGTTCCAGCTTCTGAACTCTTCCAACTCTGCGGTCAGTGCCTCCATCAGCTACAACAGCTCAACCTTTACAGCGACCCTGCAACCGTCATCGCCGCTTGCTGCGTCGAGCAGTTACACGGTTGTCCTGCACGGCGGCACCGTCGATCCACGAGTAAAGGATACTTCCGGAACCCCGTTGGCCGGGAATGTAACCTGGGCATTTACCACTTCCTCGATTGCCTCGCAAGTTTGCCCCTGCACAATCTGGAGCGCAGTCGAGCGCTCCCGTGGTCGTAGATTCGGGAGATGGCGCATCGGTGGAACTGGGCGTGAAATTCCGGTCCGATGTGAGTGGAGTGATTACCGCGGTCCGATTCTACAAGAGCGTCGCTAACACAGGCACACACAAGGCGAATTTGTGGTCCAACAGCGGGACTCTACTGGCAACCGCGACGGCGACGAATGAGTCGAGCTCCGGATGGCAGCAGGTGACTTTCAGTTCGCCAGTCGCAATCACCGCCGGAACTACCTATGTCGCCTTCTATTTCGCGCCCTCCGGTCACTACGCTTTTGATCAGGCGGTATTCAATGGTGCGGGGGTCGACAATCTTCCGCTGCACGCCCTGGCCACGGGAGTTGACGGAGGTAATGGTGCTTACACCTATAACGCCGTACGAGCGCCTTTCCGGCTTCGATCGTTCAATGGCACCAATTATTGGGTGGACGTAGTCTTCGTCTCGAATAACTCGACGGCTCCCCCCAGGGTAATTTCAACTCAGCCGGCCAGCGGCGCAACGGGAGTCAACATCGGCATTTCGCTCAGCGCGGGTTTCAGCGAGCCGATGGACTCCACGACCATCAACTCCAGTGCGTTTACGCTCGTTGATTCGTCCAGCAATCCGGTAGCCGGGACCGTCTCGTATGTCAGTTCCTCGGCCAGCCTGGTGTTCACCCCGACCACCGACCTGCTGTCGCAAACCACCTATACCGCAACCGTCAAAGGCACGGTGAAAGACATTTTCGGCAACGCGATGGGCAGCGATTTCAGCTGGACATTCACAACCAGCCAAGCCCCGGCTAACAGCGGTCCCGGCGGACCGATTCTTGTGATTTCGTCAGCTCAGAATCCATTCACCCGTTACTACGGCGAGATTCTCCTGAATGAGGGCATGAACGAGTTCACCGTACAAGACATCTCTACCGTCACATCTTCCGTGCTGGCCACGTTACGATATTGCGATCCTTGGCGATATGCCTTTGACGTCCGCGCAAGTGTCGATGCTGACTTCGTGGGTCAATGGTGGCGGCAGATTGATCGCCATGCATCCGGACAAGCAACTTGGCTGGACTGCTGGGTCTTACCAGCACCATCAAGCACATTGTCTGACGCGTATCTGCTGGCCAATACCACCCTTGGGTCCGGGCGTGGGAATTGTGGGCCAAAGCATCCAGTTCCATGGTTCAGCCGATCGGTACACGTCTGAACGGTGCGAACACCTTCGCGACTCTCTACTCAAACGCAACCACGCCGACCACGTCTCCCGCGGTAACGTGGGTGAATGCGGGATCAGGGCAAGCCGCGGCATTCACCTACGATTTGGCTCGCTCCGTTGTCTATACCCGGCAGGGAAACCCCGCCTGGTCCGGACAAGACCGGGACGGGTATGTTGACCCGGCTGTCGGTTCCGGCCAGATACGCTCCGATGATCTTTATTGGGGAAATGCCAGCTTTGATCCACAACCCGACTGGGTGGATCTGAACCAGGTGGCGATCCCACAGGCCGACGAGCAGCAAAGACTCCTGGCCAACCTGATCGAGCAGATGAACGTCAACAAGAAGCCGCTGCCGCGGTTCTGGTACTTCCCCAGCGGATTCAAGGCCGTGGTAATCATGACCGGGGATGACCATAACCTCGGTGGCACTTCTGGTCGCTTCGATAACTACGTTGCGGCCAGTAACACGGGCTGCTCGGTGGCGGATTGGGCTTGCGTACGGTCCACGTCGTACGTATGGACCAATACACCGATTCCGAATTATCAGTCGTATGTATCTCAGGGATTTGAAATAGCCAATCACACCGACAATGTGCCGAGCTGCACCGACTTCACGCCAGCGTCGCTGGAACAGGCGATCACAGCGCAGCTGGCTCAGATGCAGGCGAACTTTCCCAATCTGCCTGCGTCCAAGACCAATCGCACGCACTGCGTGCTTTGGTCGGATTTTGATTCCGAACCGCAGATTCTGCTGAACCACGGCATCCGTCTCGATACGAGCTATTACTACTGGCCTGGCATCTGGACGCAAAACAGGTCCGGCGTATTCACCGGGTCAGGCCTGCCGATGCGATACGCGGACCGCAACGGCAACACCATCGACGTTTACCAGGCGACCACACAGATGCCCGACGAAGATCCCTGGGACTACGATCCCGCTATTTCCACTCTGCTCGACAATGCTCTCGGTCCGCAGGGTTACTACGGTGCGTTCACCATGAACATGCACACGGATCAGTCCAGTTCGGACGGTTCGGACGCCATCGTCGCAGCTGCGCAGTCTCGAAGTGTTCCGATTGTTTCCTCGCTGCAGATGCTGACCTGGCTTGACGGTCGCAACTCCTCCTCGTTCGGTTCGCTCTCGTGGAACGGAAGCACGTTGAGCTTCAGCATCACGGCTGGAACGGGCGCCAGAAACCTTCAAGCCATGCTGCCGGTAAGCTCCAGCGCGGGTTCGCTGATAAGCATCACGCGAGGAACGACCAGTGTCAGCTCCACTACGCAAACCATTAAGGGACGTGCAATATGCGGTGTTTGTGGCAACCGCCGGCTCGTACCAGGCCAAATACGGCCCGGGCGGCGCTTTCTCGATTGCGGGCACGCTCACCGGCAGCGGGGCCGCCGCGGCCACGGTGAAAATTACCGGTACCTCGACAGCGACCGTAACTTCGGATCCTGCAGGCCACTACCTGATCAGCGGCCTGAACAACGGAACTTACACCGTAACTCCAACCAAGGCTGGCATAACCTTCACGCCCGCCAGCCAGAACGTCACCGTAAGCGGCGCGAATGTAACCGGAGTTAACTTTACTTCGGCGGTTACGCCAACCTTCAGCGTCACAGGATCGATCAGCGGAAGTGGCGGCAGTTCCGCCACGGTCACACTGAGCGGCACTCCATCCGCAACCGTTACCGCTGACGCGTCCGGCAACTTCGTATTCAACGGAGTTGTAGGTGGCTCGTATACCGTCACTCCCAGCGAAGGGCAGCTATACCTTCACTCCGACGAGCCGGAATATCACCGTGAACGGCGCCAATGTGACAGGGGTTACGTTCACATCGGCATTGGCGGTTTCTACTACTGTGGCCACCGATACAACCATATTCAAGGACAGTGCCTCATCCAGTACTGCCATCACGACGCCTAGCTTTCTCCACTACCCTCGGAAACGAACTGTTGCTGGCATTTATCGCCGCCGACTACCCAGGTTCTGGACCGAACACAACGGTCACAAGCGTCACCGGCGCTGGACTGACTTGGACGCTGGTCAACGGACCAATGCGCAGTCCGGAACGTCCGAGATCTGGCGTGCCCTCTCTACTGCTCCATTGAGTAACGCAACCGTGACGGCCAACTTGTCGGTCGCGGTCGACGTCTCCTCAATGACCGTCGTCAGCTTTACAGGTGTCGATTTGTCCGGGAGCAACGGCTCCGGAGCAATCGGTGCGA
>CAWEZS010000011.1:0-123100 GCA_963813645.1 Terriglobia bacterium | reverse complement strand
TCTCGATTACACTCACAATCGTACCCCAGAGGCCTTTTCACCCTCTTGATCGATGTACCCACCTGCGAGTAGTCTCCGCACGCGGATCAGGGAGTCCGGTCGCGGACACTTGAAGCCCGGAGAAGAGACTACCTCATGAAGCGGAGGCAGACTAATGGGCCGCGGATATAGCATGCTTGGATTTGTCGTGATCATGATCCTCTACGCGGTGATCGGGCTCATGGCTGCGGCGGGCACTATCTCCATCACCCGGAAACTCCTCGCCCCCAAGACAGAGCAAATCTTCTACGCGATGTTTCTCATCATGTTCCCAGCGTTCTACCTGGCCTTCGCGGCCTACTTCGGAGTGGCGTCGGCGTGGCGGGTGGAAACGGCTGTCGTCATGGCGTTTGTCGTGATAGGGCTGTTGGGCGTGCGCCTGCCCTTCGCCCTGATCGTCGGATATTCCCTGCACGGCCTGTGGGACTTGCTGCACGAACTTCAGGCGCATGGAGCCTACGCCGCGTTCGAGCCGGGCAAACTGACCGCGATCCCGCTCGCCTACGGATTCTTTTGTGCAGCCTTCGACTTCTCCATGGCGGCGTATTTCTACACGCGACGCGGCGAGTGGAGTGCCGCACGGAAGGCGGTGCTACAGTGAGGATGTCTGTTCGCTCAACGGTGAGACTGTTGGCGTAACATGGCCAATTGCCCACTGAGCTTACTCGCCTCAGGGTCAAAACCAGTTCCATTGTTGGCGGTGGGGTGTAGGAAATTTTCCGGCTCTCGGGCTGTCCCCAGAACTGCCGCCTCGAGGCGGACTCTACCTAGTCTCCAGCGGGAGAATCCGGCTCGTCCCGGCGCGCTACCAGGGAAGGGTGCTCCGAGGCAACCGACCGCGCCAGGGGGACAGACCGTTCCTTGATCGAATATTTCAGCAGGCACCAGAGACAGCGGACGCCGTCCTTCCATCCGATCTTCTTGCCTTCTTCATAGGTACGTGCCCCAGTACCCGATGCCGACTTCGTAGATCCGCAGCCGCCGTTTCGGCAATCTTGACCGTGATCTCAGGCTCAAAACCAAAGCGGTCTTCTTCGATGGGAATGGCCTGAATGATCTCCCGCCGGAAAACTTTGTAGCAGGTTTCCATGTCCGTCAGGTTGATGTTGGTGAGGCAATTGGAGAGCAAGGTAAGCGCCCAGTTGCCGACCGAATGCCAGAAGTAAAGGACCCGATGCGGCCGGCTGCCCAGAAAGCGCGAGCCGTAAACCACGTCGGCTTTGCCCTCGATCAGCGGTTCGAGCAGATTGGTGTAGTCCTCGGGGTCGTACTCCAGGTCGGCATCCTGGATGAGGACAAAGTCTCCCGTGGCCTCCTGGATACCGCGTCGAAGGGCCGCCCCCTTTCCCATGTTTTTCGGTTGGAGCAGCACCCGCAGGTTAGAGTGCCGGCTCTGCAGCTCCGCCAGAATCTCTCTGGACCCGTCGCGCGAACCATCGTCCACGCAAATCAATTCCACCTCTTGCGGGACCGCCAGCACACGATCCACAACCGCACGCAGAGTGTTGCGCTCGTTGTAGACCGGCATGATCACGGACACTTTCATGGATAGAACACCTTAGCTGGTTTCTCCGGAACTTCGTCCGCTCCGGCGGGCGATCCAGGAGCGCGGAAGCAGCTCAGAAACTCCGTTTTGGGCGCGGATAACCTCAAGGTCAATATAATACGCGCAAAATCCGATCAGACAGGGGCAAGACGGATGTGCTCCGTGCTTCGCAACGGGCAAAACAGCTCAAACCGTTCAAGATTGCACAGTATTCTGTCCACTTGCCGCGCATGATGATGGTTAGAGGTTATTAGCATGGAAAAGAAGCAGGAGTATCGCGAGTCTCACGAAGACCGCGAATCTCAAAAACTTGTGGATCGCATCGAGAAAAAGCAGGCATCCGAAGAGGCCGCCAGGGTAGAGGAGACCAAAAGAACGCTCGACGATTACGCCAGAAAAGTAGGCAGTTAGGTCGCTTGCGGGCCACCGCGCCGCGTCCGGATCATGAGTGCAATGGCGATGTCATGCCAACCGTGCGAACAGGAAAATACTGCCTAGATGTGCTTCTGTCGTTGCAGAGCAAGGAGCGCCAACAGGTAGCAGAAAACAGACAGCATGAGCCCATACGCCAGGCTGTACAGGAGATACTTCCACTCCCCGTGTGCGACCCGAAGACTCATGTAGACATCGCGAGTCTCCTTGCCGTAGGGATGGATCATGGGCAAGGCCAGATACAGATAATGAAAAATCCGCGCGAGCACGCGGAGCGCTTTAGTGGAGTTGCCCGAGCGAATGGCGGCCAGCGTCCACAATTGCACGCTGTAAAACATGTCGGCGTTGAAGATCAGGGCCACAGTTGCGGCCACTGCGGGATGCAGCAGAGTCGCCAGCAGCATGAGGTAGGCAATCAAACCGAGTGAAGCTACACAACGTATCGACCGAGACGAAAGCCAGTCCAACGCGCACCGGAACGTGCCATAGCAGAGACAACACGAGTGCGCTGCCCAGGACTATGCCGTTCAACAGAAAAGATACCGTCACAGCCGACAGCCATGCCGAACCCAGCCAGACAGCTGGCGTGCAGGGCTTGGTAAATACCATCTTCAGACTTCGATTGCGCAGATGTGACGAGATGATGAACAAGCCCAGACCTGCCGCCAGCAGCAGCAGGAATCCATTTAGGTTGGAAAAGATGTCCTGCAGGGCATTGAAAGTCTGCACCCCGGAGTGCGCAAACAGGGGCGGCAAGGACTGGAGTCCGGTAATCACCAGGAACACGAGCAAAAACGCCAGCAGCAGCCGGCTGCGGCGGTAGTAGGCGAGATTCGCAATCACATTTGCCCGCACCAATTCGGCCATATGCGCTAGCGGTTCCTTCCTGCTGACGTGGAATCGGCTACACTGCCACCCTTAACGATTTTGAAGAATGAGTCCTCCAGCGAACTTTTCTTCAGTGAACACTCGTGCACCAGCACGCCAGCGTTACGGGTCAGGTCCATGAAGTCGTAGAGCCGGGCTTTCGGAATCATCCCCTTCACCACTGGTCCCAGCCGTTCTACCGACGTTAGATAGTTGGGCACGTGGCCATTCGCTTCAAAAGTGACGTTGTACAGCTCGCGGTCGAGAGTCAGCAGATTGCGGAGCTCATCCTGCACGACCACCTTGCCCCCCTCGATGATGGCGACGCGGTTGGCAAGCATCTCGATCTCCGAGAGGACGTGGGAGTTCATCACAATGGTGGCCCCGCGTTGATGAATTTCGTGCAGGGTCTCGCGGAACTCCCGCACCGCGAGGGGATCAAGCCCGCGGGTGGGCTCGTCGAGGAACAAGAGCCTGGTTTCATGCATCAGGCACTGGGCTATACCCACTTTCTGCTTCATCCCCTTGGAGCATTTCGCTAGAGGCAGACGTTTGAACTGGGCCAGCCCCAGTCGCTCGAGAGTGTCGTGAATCGTCTTGTCGGGGACGCGCTTGCCATAGAGAGAGGCGTAGTACCGCGTGGCTTCTTCCACCGTTAGATAAAGATGGTAGTGCGGCTCTTCGGGCAGATAGGCGAGACTGCCATAGAGCCCGCTGCCCAGCTCGGGACTGGCGCCCATGACTTCGACCTTGCCTGAGGTCGGCTTCAGCAACCCGAGAAAGCAATACATCGCGGTGGACTTGCCCGCTCCGTTTTGTCCCACCAGTGCGAAGAAGTCGCCGTCACGCACTTCCAGATTCAGACCGTTGAGCGCGCATACCTGCCGCCCAAACAGGCTGCTCCGGAACTGCATGTGAACGTTTTCCGCGATGATCACATGGCCCCCGAGCAATAGCGTTTATTGAGTGCTTTCATGATTTCGGCATCCGGTTGGGCCTTGAAATCCTCGTTAGCCAAGGCCTTCTTGATGTTGCTCGAGGTGTTGCAGGTGCAGCCCTGCACCTTCTTATCGCAGCCACAGGGGCAATCCATGTGCGCCACAATCCTCTTCCCGCGCTCGTCCAGCTTGTATTGGTCTTCGCTGGTCTTCTCTTCGTCGTGACGGGAGGGAAGGGCTGTCTGCTTCAGTGCCTGCTGCTGATATTCCTCGACCGAAATTCCCCTGCCGAGTTGCAGCACTTGCCGGTTCTGCTGGAGCAGGTTGTCGAAGGCAACCTCCGCATTCACCAGCGCGCCCGACTCATAAAATTGCACCTTGCCGTCGACCCCGATCAGGACCGTGGTCGGGAAAGAAGAAACGCCGTACTGTTTCTGGATCGGCCCCTGGTCAATGCCTGCAGGAAAGTCGAGCTTCAGCTCGCGCATGAATCCGTCAACCTGATCCTGCTTTTCCTCGGAGTCGATGCCCAACAGCACAAAACCCTCCGATTTGTGTTGGTTGAAATAGCGATTGAGTTCGGGCATCTCGGCGCGGCACGGCCCGCACCAGGTGGCGAAAAAATTGAGCACGATGATTTTCTTGCCGACGTTTTCTGACAGCTTGAAGCGCTCCTCGCTGGTCGTCCGAAGCTCGAAGTCGGGAGCGATCTGCCCGCGCCATTCCGTACTATCGATCATGCCTTGCGCGTTCCCGAGAATCTCTTTTTCCGTGGGCGCCGGCTTCAGCTTGTAGTGCGACACGCCGAGCATGATGCCCGATACCAGGATTGCCGCATTGAGAAGGGATCTATTCATTTCATTGGCTTCCGTTGCGACGTATCTCCATAGAATGTCGCCGAGTTTCCGATTTGCCTTGAGGCTGCCGCGCACTTTCTCAGCCACGAACCTTGTCGAGAACTTTCTTGACCGCACAATGCTAAAAGGAACCGAGCGTTACGCCAGCATTACAAAAGTGGCTTGTACTCTCGGTAAGGGCTCCAGGTGGAATCAATTGAGGAAGTCCCGGTCTCTGCAATCAGCACGCTGCTGGTGAGTGTCAGTAGGTGTCTATCAACAGTACGTCCGCGGTTTGAACCAGCTGATTTCGGATCCTTCGATTAACCGAACAGATACGTGGATTAACCGCGGGGTTAACGCATCCCGGCTGATCGGCCAGGCTCGCCCTTTGCCTCCGCCTTCAACTGCAGCTACAAACTACTTTGAATCAGCGAGTTGATTGCAACCAAGAAAAAGCTTCGCAATCCTCGAACTTTTGGCCCGCCACCTGCAATTACATACGAGCATCGATTCGCAAAAGGAGAAAACAAATCAATGAGTACAGCACAGGTTCCAACTCTGGACATGAACAAGCTGAATGCTTTCATCGGTCAATTCGTGACTGATCTCGGCGCCGCGGTTCATAGCGGTATGGTCGTCATTGGTGAGAGGTTGGGGCTCTACAAAGCTCTCTTGGATGGCCCCATGAGTTCCGCACAACTGGCCGCCAGGACGAAGACCGACGAGCGCTACCTGCGCGAGTGGCTGGCTTCACAAGCCGCAGGCGGCTACATCACCTACAACGAGCAGACCGGAAAATTCAGTCTGAGTGAAGAGCAAGCTTTCACGCTGGCGGACGAAAACAGCCCCGCATATCTCCCCGGCGCATTTGAGCTGGCTTTGGGCTCGCTCGCGGCGGTTCCAAGGATCACGGAGGCTTTCCGCACTGGCGGCGGGATGGGTTGGCATGAACACGTGGAAGAGGTCTTTCATGGCTGCGAGAAATTCTTCCGTCCCGGCTATGCCGCGAATCTTGTAAGCACATGGATTCCGTCCTTGCGCGGCGTCCAGGCGAAGCTGGAGGCGGGGGCGCGAGTGGCCGACGTGGGTTGCGGGAAAGGAGCGTCCACGATTTTGTTGGCGAAAGCATTTCCCAAGTCTCGATTCTTCGGATTCGACTACCACGACCAGTCCATTGAAGCGGCCCGCGAGTCCGCCCGGCGTAACGGAGTCTCTGACCGCGTCAGCTTCAATGTGGCATCGGCGAAAGAGTTCCCCGGCAAAGGCTACGACTTTGTGGCCGTCTTCGATTGCCTGCACGACATGGGCGACCCGGTCGGGGCAGCGGCGCACGTCCGCGACTCTCTGGCCGAGGATGGCACATGGATGATCGTCGAGCCCTTCGCCAACGACCAGTTGAAGGACAACCTGAATCCAGTGGGCCGGGTCTACTATAGCTTTTCAACCCTGCTGTGCACGCCGTGTTCCCGCTCGCAGGAAGTCGGACTGTGCCTTGGCGCCCAGGCCGGCGAGACACGCATTCGGGAAGTGGTGACCGCAGCGGGCTTCAACCGTTTCCGCCGAGCGACGGAAACCCCGTTTAACATCGTCTACGAAGCCAGGCCCTAACACTGTGATGCGTGAACATCCTGAGCAGCCGGGGAGATCCTTTACATATTAGACCGGAGACATTCTTTACACTTGAACCTGACCTTGCTTCCCGGTTTGAGCGAGGGGAAGGGGTGCAGGGGAAGGGGAAGCGTCCCCTTCCTCTGCATCAGCGATGTCGAAGTCTTCCTTCCTGGGCAACGGTCGGATGGACAGTTTGCGTGTGTCCAACAGCGCGATGGGGAAGGTGGAGAAGTACACCACGAAGCAACCCTCATCGAGCGGCAGCAGTCCGATGCGCTCGCCTTGAAACACCGTCCCCAAGAACACCCGATCCGACTTCCCACGAAACTGGCCCTGTTGCTGCACGCGCCGCACTTTGAAAGCGCTGTCATACTCGGGTTCGCGCGCCCGGCCCGGATACTGGCATGGCGAACACACATAGACCGATGCGGGAGTTTGCATGCCCAGTGCCTCATGGGGACGCCCCTGGTTGTAGTCGCGACGGAAGCGATCGAAAGCACGCTGTTGCGCCCGCGCGCTGCGGGCTGGGGGTGAGGCGGTTTCCTGTTTGAGGGTGCGATGCATGCGCTCATGCCGCCCGTTCTGTTCCGGATGTCCGGCCTGGATACGTTCCGGCCGGATGCCTAGCTTCATCCCCCATAACGACAGCCGGGAAATCCCGTTTACGGCCCGTGCCGCAAAGGGCGCCCCGTGGTCGCTGCGAATCGTCTCCGGCATGCCGTACTCACTAAAGGCGGCGGCGAAGATGGCTTGCACCCGCTCGGTATCGGCCTTCTCCACCGCTTGGCAGCGCAGCAGATAGCGGCGGTGCGCGTCGGTCACCGTCCAGGGATCAATGCGTTCGCCGTTCTGGGCGCAAAACCAGCCCTTGAAATCCGCGCACCATACCCGGTTCGGTGCGCTGGCAGTCGCGAAGGGCCGGGTGTAGGGCGGCACCCGTTTTCTCTTCTTACGGGCGAACACCAGTCCTTCCCGCGCCAGGATCTCGCCGATGGTGCTGGCCGCCGGCCACACCACTTCGGGTTCGGCCTGCTCCAAAACCCACTTCAATTTACCTGGCCCCCAGCGCATGTGTTCTCGTCGTAACGCCAGTACCGCTTCGACGATCTCCCCCGGCGTTGCGTTGGCCGCTCGCCACGGCGCCCGACTGCGATTGCCCAACCCCTCCACTCCTTCCCGCTGCTGTCGGTGCTTCCACAGATAGCCCGTCGGCCGCGAAATCCCATATCTCCGGCACAACTCCGCCATGCTGCACAGACCACGTTCGTACTCCAGAACAAATCGTGTGCGTTCGTCCACAACACTGCTCGCTTTCCAGGGCATACGTTGTTCTACATGCCCTTGTGCTTTTTCTGCAGTGTCAAGCATCTCCCCGGTCTGTTCTGTAAAGGATGTCCCCGGTTTGTACCATCCCACTCAAGCCAAAACCGGGCTTGAGTGGGCCACCTGCCCGACATCGCTTTGTGGGACAATGAGCAACAACTGCACGTGTTGCGCCAATCCGGTAATATCCTTGCCTCATGAAAACTATGTTCACGGCAAAATTGCAGAAGAGTCCTACAAAGGGCGGATGGACTTATGTGGTGTGGCCTAAGTCCGTCAAATTCTTCGGAACTCGTGGACTGGTTAAGATAAAGGGCAGTATCGATGGTCGTCCGTTCCAAAGTTCATTCATGGCGAGGGGTGATGGGACACATATGTTGCCGATAAAAGCGGAAATCAGGCGAATTATTGGCAAGGAAGTGGGCGAGACCGTCACAGTTCGGGTGGATGCGCGACGAAAGTAGGACAGGTGGCCCACTCAAGCCCGGTCTTGGCTTGAGTGGGGAAGTTCCGTGATTTTCATTCGGTGCATTCCGACTCGATCTCGAGCCGTCCCTTAGAGCCGGTTGCTGGATTTGGATCAGCTCTAACGTTCCCACTCTAAATTTCGCAAAGAACGCGAAATTTAGAATGGGCCACGCAATATAAAAGGGCGCCCCTTTCAGAGTAGGCTGCAGTTGATGTGAGCAACAGTAACTACGCCGAACGAAAGGAACACCCATGGAGAGTGTGAAGTACATTGGCTTGGATGTCCACCAGAGCACGATCAGCGTGGCCGTGCTCAATGCCGAAGGCAAAGTGATGATGCAGTCGGTGATCGCGACCAAAGCGACAGCGGTGCTGGATCTGCTGAAGGGATTACGCGGAGTGCTGCATCTCACCTTCGAAGAAGGAACGCACTCGGCCTGGCTCTACGATGTGGTGGTGCGGCAGGTGGCGCGGGTGGTGGTGTGTAATCCGCGCAAGAATGCGCTGCTGAAGTCGGGCAACAAGAGCGATCAGATCGATGCGCGCAAGTTGGCGGAACTGCTGCGGGCGGGGATGTTGTCGCCGGTCTATCACGGGGAGCAGAGCACGCGCACCCTGCAACAACTGGTAGCCGGTTATACCGCGCTGACCGAAGACACGGGGCGTGCGATGCGGCGGATCAAAGCCCTGTATCGCAGTCAAGCGATTGCGTGCGCGGGCAAGAAACCGTTCGGCAAGCGGCATCGTGGGGAATGGCTAGCGCGACTGACCGACAGCGGGCAGCGGCGGCGTGCGGAATGGCTCTACCAGGAGTTGGACGCCGTGCAGATCTTGCGGCGGGAAGCCCGGCAAGCGGTGATGGTGGAGTGCCACAAGAATCCGGCCGCGAAGTTCCTGCGCTCCATGCCGTTCTTGGGGCCGCTGCGAGCGGCGGTGCTGATCGCGCGGGTGCAGACGCCGCACCGCTTTCGCACCAAACGTCAGTTCTGGACCTACTGCGGCCTGGGGTTGGAGACGCGCAGCAGCGCCGACTATGTGGAGAAAGATGGGCAAATCCTGCGGCGGCGAAACCCGGTGTACATCCGCGGGTTGAACTGGAACTACAGCCACGAGCTGAAAAATGTGTTCAAGAGCGCGGCCACGACAGCGAGCGCGATGGACGGTCCGTTCCGCGCCTTCTACGAAATCCGAGTCGCCAACGGAATGCTGCCGGCCATGGCGCGGCTGACACTGGCCCGTAAGATGGCGGCCATTGCCCTGATTCTGTGGAAGAAAGGAGAGACGTTCGCAGCCGAACATCTGAAGTTACAAGCAGCATAAGCGCGGCGCACCCTCGCGAAAGTCCGGAAGCGGTACCCTGACGTTCGAAGGTTGCAGAGCTGCGCGCACGGGTTCGAGGGTAAGTATCTTGGGCGGGATAGACGGAAAAGTCTCATGGGCCACCATATGCTCCCTCGGACAACCCAACAAAGCCATAGTGCCGCGCCAGACGCGAGCCTCAGATAGAACCATGGTTGGCCATGCTGCCACCGAGTTGCTTGTCGGCGATCAGATCAAGACCGAACGAACGCCTGGTTGATCCGGAAATGCGTGGTGATGCCAACAACGCGAATCGAAGCTGCCGTCGGAGCTGCCGGCAGGGGCTGGATGCCAAGAAAAACAAAACCTCCCTGCGAAGGGTAAAGTGTTTTTACTTGACATCCCCTTTTATAGAACCCGTCCAACAATGTCACCGTGTAGTGATCGGTTCGGGATGGACCAGCCCGGACAGCTTCGACGAAAGCATAGGCGCGAGAGAACGCGAGAACGTTGCGTCCAGGTGATCCGTGTCGCGATAGATGGGCTCGCCCGCGACCTCAACTCTGCAGGTTGAGGCATCGCAGAAGACATCGGAGAAGTCCACCACCGAGACTGCCCTCAAGCCGGTTACAGCTTCCTGCTCCGCCCGCAACACGTCAGGATCGAGCGCGTCGGTACGAGGCGATTCGCACCAGATTTCCCGATACCAGTGGTGCGCGAGCGCCCGCGACAGGCAGACCGGCACGTCCATCCTGGGCAGCGGAACATCATGGAAGACGACGGTCCGAAGTTCAGCCCCGTCGAAAGCGGCGACCGTGCGGCGGGTGCCTTCTTCCCATTCCGCCGCGGTTGAAGTGCCATATCCCTCGGGCCGGCTCGGAGTCTTTACATAGCTGCTTGAATTGCCCACTACGATCAGGTTGGGATGGAGCGCGACGATTTGTTTCAGAGCGTCAGACCGCCACTGCGCACACTCCGTTTCCACCCGCCCGAGCCGGGGATTGTACACAGGCACGTCGGCCGTGGGGCAGGCGAATTTCAGAAACGTGACCAGCTTCCACTTTCTTTCCTGCGCAATCTTTTCGAATGCGGGAAACCAGTGAGCTGCGTGTGAGTCGCCAAACAATGCGATCGTGGTATCCGATTGTTTGTCCCCAAAGAAGCAGGGATGGGCGCGGGTCTCGCCAAAATTTGCGATGCATCCTGAATTCGACAGCGGACTAAACTCGTCCTCCACCGCTTCCAGCATGCGTTGGCCCGGAACCGTTTCTCGGCTCTTGGACAAGCGGTAGCTTCCCAGCGAAATACTGAGACTAACCACCATGAGCACGCCCGCCAGGCCCAGGCACAACACCGGGCGAGACATCAAGCCACGGTTGAAGCGAACCGGATTCTCGATGGCGTGCTGGGTGAGAAATGCGGCAAGCAGCGCCACCGTTACCGCCAGCAGGCGCCCATAGATCGAAATTCTGGGAAAGATGACTGCCGCGTAGATCAATAGTGGCCAGTGCCACAGATACCAGGAATACGAGAGCCGCCCAAACCATTGAAGGATAGGATGACCCAGCAATCGCCCCGCGCCCGCCGAAACCTCTGCCGCACCCACCATCAGTAGCAACGCGGTTGCCAGCGCAGGAATCAGAGCGCGCGAGCCGGGGAAGGCCTCTCCCGGGCGAAACCACATGGCGGCGCCCAGCACAACCAGTAGGCTCGTCCAGCTGGTGATGATTTTTGCGTACTTATTACTGAACAGAGTGATGGGGACCATGCACGCGATGCCGCCCACGCCGAACTCCCAGGCTCGTGGCGGAGATCCGAAGAACGCCCAGGGCTGGTTGGTTTGAGTCAGCCATATGCAGGCCACGAGGGACAGGGCTGAAATGCCTCCCAGAATCTTGCACAGGCCACTGCGCGACCGGGCCAGACGGAAACCGATCCATACCAGGACGGGCCACACGAAATAGAACTGCTCTTCCACTGCCAGCGACCAGGTGTGGAGCAGAGGATTGTTGGCGGTATCGGCTGCGAAATAGTCCGAACTCTGGCGAATAAACCAAAGGTTGCTGGCGTACAGGGTCGTAGCCAGTGCGGTTTTCGAGTATCGAATCTGTTCGAGGGGAGACAGCAGGAAGATGCCAGCCACCACGACAAAGACCACCACGACCGCGGCAGCGGGCAGCAGACGCCGTGCGCGCCTCGCATAAAATCCCACCAGGCTAAGGGTCCCGCTGCTTTCGAGCTCCTGCAACAACAAAGCGGTGATGAGATATCCGGAGAGAACGAAAAATATGTCCACTCCAAGGAACCCGCCCCGCCACCACCAGATATGCGCGTGAAAAGCCACCACCAGCAACACGGCAATGCCGCGCAGCCCTTCGATGTCAGGACGGAAAGACACCGCCTTCCGCGTCCTTGCTTCATGTGTTTTGGCATCGCCTGCGACAGCATTCGTAGCCATGCAATCAATGTTTGCCCCCCAACCTCTACCCGGCAAGGTTACGGCGGTCACCGTTACCTGCGGCACGGCAGAAGCACGAACCGCGCTGGCACTCGAAGCAGAGTTCGTGCCGTTTAAGTGCCGTGGAGCGCGCCGATTTTGAGAACGGCGGCTGTTACGCGGTTGCGGGATTTGGGATGGAAGATGCAAGACATCATTCGCCGAGATGGACCAGGCGGATTTCCACGCGGCGGTTGTAAGCCCGCCCGGCAGCGCTCGAATTCGGCTGCGCTGGATCCGCCGCGCCCGCGCCTACGGCCGTGAGCCGGGAAGTGGGAACATGCAGCTGGTCAATCAGTGCATTCCTGACCTCGATGGCCCGGCGGCTGGAGAGCTCCTGGTTGTAGCTTTCCGGTCCGGTGTTATCGGTGTGTCCTTCGAGAATCGCGGTGGCTCCCGGGTTTTCCGCGAGGGCGTCGGCCACGCGGTGCAGGAAAGAACCGTAATCCGAACTGATCACGGCGCTGTCCTGGTCGAAGAAAATCGTAGCCAGCTTTTGATTCGTGCCCGAGGCGTCATCGGAGTTGGTGGGAAACTTCCGCACCGTGACATCGTTGGTATCACTGGAGTCTGCGTTACGCAGCCGCCGCGAGTCGGCAGACGTGGTTTTAGATTGTGCGCCCGGCGTGTCAGTTCCTGGGCCGGCGCCGTCGTTGGTAGCCGCCGAACTGCTTTGCGCCGGGCCTGATACGCCGCTGCCGTTGGCTTCAACCTGCCCCGGACGATGCGTCAAAAATTGTTGGCCAAGCACGAAGGCCAGAAGGCCCGTGGTAGCAGTTAAGGCAAGGGCCTTCGCCCACCAGATTCGGCTCTCCGATCGTTTCTGCGCGGCCTGCTGTTTGTTGAGTGATGTTTTGGCGAGCGCAGCTTCTCGCTGCGGTTGAACTGGTGTTTCCACCTTTTTCGGCTGAGCGTTCTTTCCCGGATTCGCCGCCTTGTTGCTGGGAATTGCAGCCGCTGGGACACCTTGAGTTATCGCCGAAGCCCGGAGTTGCCCCGCCTTGCCTGGGGTTTCTGAACCTTGCACGGGGGCTGCCGCTATCATCTCCTGTGGCACCGGAAGTGGCCCAGCGGCCGGCTGTGTTTCGGCTGACGGTGCAGGTTTCTCCACCGGCGGGATCTTCTTTTCCTCAAGCGCTGGCGTGACGTTGCCCGCCGCAGGTGCGGCTGGAATTTGTTCGACGCCACCGGCTGGGTTTCGATTGCTGGATGGTCCGGCTGACGCCAGCGCTCCCGCGTCCATCAGAATTCCGCCTTGCGCTGCAGCTGGCTGCGTAGTTACGCCTGCTCCCCCGGTCTCAGGCAGGCTCGTTTCTCTGATTGGGAGTATCTTGCCGTGGGAAACCGGCCTGGCGGAATCCATCTGATAGAGGTCGGCCAGCACACTGTTGAGATCGAGGTCGCGGGCAGCTTCCTCGATGATGCGGCTATCAATTGATCTGGCGTGCTGGGCAAACGCGAACATCATGGCGTTGAAGCACAGGGTATTGATGTTGCGGGGAACTCCGCGGCTGTGTTCCCAGATGGCGCGGACCGCGCCTTGCGTGAAGAGATGAGCGCCCTGATAACCGGCGGTCGCAAGACGGTGCTCGATGTAAGCCTGGGTCTCGGTCAGCGCCAGCGGGCTAAGCCGGCCGAAAGCCGAAATCCTCTGCATCAGCTGTTCTTGTTCCGGCAAGGCCAGCCGTTTCGCGAGCTGCGGTTGTCCGGCCAGAATAATCTGCATCAGCTTGGCTGAAGCGGTTTCGAAATTCGAGAGTTGCCGCAACGCTTCCATGACGGAAAAATCCAGGTTTTGCGCTTCGTCCAACACGACGATTACGCGCTTGTGTTCACCGGCGGCATCGGGTGAGCACCTGGTTGAGCTGCTCCGACAATTTGCGAAGAGAAGTTTCCTCAGAGTGTGTTCCCAACTCGATCAAAACGGACTGCAGTAGTTCGACCGGATTGGGCTGCGGTTGAAACAGAAAGGCGGTATGGGCCGTGTCGCGAAATCTTTCCAGGAAGTTGAAGAGCAGCGTGGTCTTGCCCATCCCGGGCTGTGCGACCAGAATCTGGAATCCGAAGTCGC
Organism: Terriglobia bacterium; assembly: GCA_963813645.1. Classification (GTDB taxonomy): domain Bacteria; phylum Acidobacteriota; class Terriglobia; order Terriglobales; family Acidobacteriaceae; genus JAIQFF01. Next base: position 109,170 of record CAWEZS010000011.1, on the reverse strand, counting down.
AGTCAATCCCGTTGACCAGTGAGGCCAGCGCTTCCCGATGAGTCTGGCTGAGGAACAGGAAACGGGGATCGGGCGTAACACCAAACGGGTTCTCGCGCAACCCGAAATGGCCGACCAGTTGACCCTGTACTGAGCGTTCCGCAACATTACTACGCAATGGGCACCTATCCGGTAAATTAGTAGCAAGTGGAGCACCACCGCCCCAAAAGCCTTAATGGGAGCGGTTTTCAAGGGATACGGGGAATTGTATAACCGGGTTTCGGGGGAAGGCGTAAAGACTTGCAGTAAAAGAATACTGACGGGGTGTGGACCAGCCCGATATCGGATTGGCCTAGGAAAGGGCTTGCATACATTCCGCGAAAGCCGATGCAAGACCCTGCACTCTAGAGGGCAGATTGCTGCATGTTTTCATCCCTGCATTCCGCGTACTATCCAGGCCACGTGGGGACAGCCGCCCGCCACTTCGGTAACTTGCGATCCTTCCCCGAAAGTTATAAAGTCCGGCGACCATGGCTTTGCACGCATTGTTGTTTTCACGGGACCAGGCAATCATTGACCTGGCAGGCGAAGTTCTCAAAACCCTGGACATCGAAGTTGCGCAGTCCACCACCGCTCAAGATGCTGTGCAAAGGCTCACCAGCAAGAAGTTCGACGCCATCATCGTGGACAATGCCGACGCGCGCGGCGCGGTGGCCGTTTTGTCGGCGGCAAAGTCCCTGCCATCCTGCGAGCAGTCAATAGGAATCGTGCTGGCGATTTCGGTCAGCAGCATCGGACTGGCGGATGGCGCACGCAGCCACATGGTTCTTTACCGTCCGCTGTCCGCGGACCGGCTGCGCTCCGGCGTCAAATCCGCTCTGGGATTGAGGAATCAGGATGAGGACGCGCGTGAGTCTCCGCGTGCATCGATTCGTATTCCGGCGACGCTGCGGGGCGCTGGACTGGATCAGACTCTGGCTTTCATTACCAACCTCAGCGCTGGCGGGGCCGCGGTGTATGTGGGACAGGACATACCGTCTTCATCCATCCAAACCATCGAGTTTTCACTGCCCGGTGAAAAAGACAACCTCACCGCTGCCGTGGAGTTGATATGGAGAGACGTGCAGGGCCGCATGGGAATTCGTTTTGCAAGCGTGTCGGCAGGCATGACTGAGAGTCTGGAGAAGTGGACTGCCGCTCAGCCGGAAACGCAGCGCGCTGCCAAGGCCGCCGGCGCCTGAACGAGGCGATTACTTCCCGGCGAGGTGGTATTTCCCGGTCATCCCGTTCCAGCGAACCTTCAGCATCTCCAGAAACATCCGCGTACCGTCGCGTAACGGACTGATGCGGGTTCCTTCGCTGTGGGCCCATTCCACCGGAACTTCCTCCACCCTTAAATTCAGCTTGCGGGCCAGGTACAGGAGTTCGGGATCGAAACCCCAGCGCTCGATCTGTTGCAGCGGGAAGATTTCCTTTGCCGCGGCCCGGGTGAACGCCTTGAAGCCGCACTGCGTATCTTTAAAGGTCAGACCCAGCGTGATACGCAACAGCAGATTGAAAATGCGTCCGAACATCTGCCGGTAGAACGGCTGGCGGTGAGTCTGCAAATCGCGTTGCAGCCAGCGCGAGCCAATGGCGATGTCCGCGCCACTGGCGATTGCGCCAAACAGCTTGTCTGCTTCCTCGATAGGAGCGGAGAGGTCGGCATCGCTGAACAGCAGCAGTTCGCCCTGCGCGTGCAGCATTCCATTGCGCACGCTGTATCCCTTACCCCGATTCCCCGGATTCTGTAACAGCCGCAGGTGGGGATTCTTTTGCGCGTAACTGCGGATAATCTCCACCGTGTTATCGCGCGAGCCGTCGTCGACGGCGATAATCTCCGCATCCCATCCTCGCTCCGCCACGTGAGCGAGCACTTTTTCCAGGGTGGCGCCGACACGGGCGCCTTCGTTGTAGGCGGGAATGATGATGCTGTAGCCCAGCAGCCGGCCTGGAGTCGTCGGCTCTACGTCCATGAGACTGCGATCGAGATCTTTGGCATTTAGTTCGCCGCATTCTACCATCTGCATTGTGAGGATCTTCCGTTCGTAGGTCGAGAGTGGGGAGTCTAAAAGTCTTCCTGTTGTCACTCCGGTCGGGCGGCTGTGAGCGCCGATTCGTGCCCGAAAACTCTCGGCGCTCACTTTTTAGCTCGATCGGTAATCCTTCTACTGCACGTTCAATGTCAGGGATGTGGCTCCAGTTTTTGAGTTAGCGCTTGCGTGCACAACGACGCTATAGGTTCCGGCTGGGGTGCCGCTCTGTTGCGGCTGCGTATTCCCCATGCCGCCGCCACCTCCGCAAGAAACGGTCAGCAGCAACAGCACTAGCGGCGCCAGCCACAGATAGCGTGGCCAGCGGCGAGGAGACCGCCTGGGCGAACCTGTGCCGGGTACAAACAACATTCCCAGCGCTAGGGTCCACAGCCACGACGCCGGCGTGGGAGATGGCGGCCCGAGAGCAGGGCGGGGAAGAGCGGCGCTGATGCGCGCCGTGGTTGTGACCGTAGCCGTGAAGGTGGTGGGTGTCGTCGCGTTAAATGCCAGAGTCGCAGGCACGGAGCAGGTAGCATTTGCGGGTGTGCCGGTGCAACTGAGCGAAGCCGTCCCGCTCATCCCATCGCCCCCGATGGAAAGGGTGTACGTAGCGGATTGTCCAGCCACTATCGTTGCTGAACTCGGATCTCCGTAGGGCACGGCCAAACCAATATTGGGTTGCGCGGCTGAATACGTATAACCGTTCGCCAGCTTGGCGCTCTGACCATCGGGATTCGCGACCACAACGTCTACTGTCCCCGCAGCATGACCTGGAGCCGCAGCCGCGATCGAAGTGCTGCCCGCCACCGTGACTGCGGTCGCGGGAGTGTCACCAAAGGTCACCGTGGCTCCGGGGACAAAGTTCGTGCCCGTGATCGTCAACCCGGTGTCGCCGCCGATAGGTCCGGTGCTGGGATTGATCGCCGTCACCGTCGGCCCCGCGTTGTAGGTGTAGGCGTTCGACAGCGTGCTGCTCTGAGTGTCGCTGTTGGTGACGACCACACTCACGGCCCCGGCAGCGTGCGCCGGGGTAGTCGCCGTGATCGAGGTGCTGCTCGCGACATTCACGTTAGTGGCTGCCGTGCCTCCCAGGCTTACCGCGGCTCCCGACAGGAAGCCCGTGCCCGTGATGGTCACGCCCGTCCCTCCGGCCGCAGGCCCGGAGTTCGGCGCGACGGAGTTCACCTGCGGTGCCGCGTTGGTATAGCTGTAGCCGTTTGTGAGCGTGTCGCTCTGGCTATCGGTATTGGTCACCACCACATTCACCGATCCCGCCGAATGCGCCGGGGTCGTCGCTGTGATCGAGGTGCTGCTTGCGATATTCACGCCGGTCGCTGAAGTGCTCCCGAACTTCACCGTGGCTCCGGAGAGGAAACCTGTGCCCGTGAGGGTCACCGCTGTGCCACCGGAGGTTGTGCCGGTCGTGGGTGAGATTGCGCTTACTGTAGGCGCAGGATTTGAACCCGAACTGCCCAAAAGAACAAACTCTGCCACCGACGGCACACCTTTGTTATTGATCAGGAACAGCATGTAATATCCCGGCGGCGCAATCTTGCTGTTGGGTGGCGCAGTAACGGTGATCGATCCTGATCCCGCCGTGAACGACATTCCCACCATGCGCTGGTCCATGTCGAACGCGTGAGTAGACGTACCCGGCCGCATCAGCACGGCTTGTGAAATGTTGCCCGCGTCCGGAGTAGAAACGGAGAACTGTCCACCCCATGCGATATTCGACGGAGCACTCGAGATGGTCGGGCGAGTAGCCGACACCACGTTGTTATTTCCGTCCCGGGTGTACAGATAAGCCGGCCGGTAGCTTTCCATGTGCGATTCCCAACTCCCTCGCACCGGATTACTGCCAGCGATCCAAACCGTCGCGTCCGGCAAGAGTAGCGCGACGGAGTGGTAGAGACGCGGGTAAGTGTTGGAACTGGCAGAAGAGAAACTGTTGCTGCCCGGGGAATAGAGGTCAGCATTCAGGCTGGCTGTACTTGCATCCTCATCGTGCGACGATCCGCCCAAAGCCAGGACATCCCCGGTCGGCAGGATCACTGCATTCATTTCGACGCGCGCCTGGGACATATCCGGACCCCACGACCACGATGGAGATGACGATCCCAGATCAATCAGTTCAGTCGTGGCCGTCGCCGAATTTCCTCCGCCCAGAATCAATACCTTCGGGTCGTAGTTGTTGGCCGGCGTTAAAGGCAGCAAAACAGAGCTGCCATAAGTACGGTCGGCGCCCAGTTTCGTGTTGCCAACGGTACTCCAGCTCTGATTCGAAGGATTGAAAAGATAACTCGTGGCGCTCGGCCCGGAATAAAAAACCTTGCCGCTGGGCAGCAGGTGCATTCGGGGATAGAGTGGCGGAGTCCAGCCAGCGTTGACCGGGGAACTCCAGCCCGAGCCCGCTGTGTAGAGCTCCACTGTCTGGTTGGTGTTCGCATTCTCATCCGACCCCGAGAAAGCCATGACCCTGCCGTCGCTGAGCAAGGTTACGGTGGGATACCAGCGGCCATGGGCCATGTCTTGTACAGACGTAAAGGAGTTCGTAGACGGATCGAACAAGGTAGTTTTCTGAATCCCGCGAAACGGATCATAGGCAATGGTGCCGCCGTTGATCATGACCCGCCCGTCCGGGAGCACCGTCATCCCATTGCAAAACATGTCGTAGTTCACGGAGAGCTGATTAATGCTTTTGGCAACTGGATCCAGGACTATCGCGCCGGAGTGATTTGACCCGTTGTACGGTGTACCCGTGGGGCAACCTGATTGAGAAGGTGGACAGTTCCCTGATCCGGTGGTGATCAGAATCTTCCCATTGCGCATCAGAGCCGTATGAATGGGATTGATGGTCATGGAGTAATTCAGAGTGCTCCATTGACCCTTCACATCCGCCTGGGCGACTGCTGCGGGGACCGATGCTGCGAAGACGAGCAGCAGCAATAGGAGGGTTCGCCTTAAACGCAAAAACGCACCACGGGACATGGGATTGGCCTCGTTCTTTTTACGCACGAATTTTTGTTGGCTCGTGACACGCTGGGACGCGTCACAAGCTAGCGTCTAGAGATCGGGGGATCCTACGGGGGAAGGCATTCGTCCGCAAAAGCGAAAGAACTGTGTAGTTAATAGTTGATTTTAGAGGGTTTGTCAATACTGAAGGGAGGCAACAGATTGCACATTCACAGCGGGTTTTCGGCTCCAACCGAGGTTGAAATTGACCAACCGATTCAGACTCTTACGAGTCCGGCATTTCTCCCGGTTTTGGGAAACTCGTGAGTTGAGTTTTCCGCCCGGGCCGCGCACGCGATTCCCGGCTCCCCGCACGACTCGATTGAACTATTGAGGACTACGGGATTGTCACCTTGAATTCGTTGGAATGCTTGCCTTCTCGCCCTTGACTGTCAACCGCGGTTACGACGTAGTAATAAGGAGTTCCCGATTGCTCGGTCTGATCAGTATAAGAGTCCCACCGATGGAGCTCGCCAGCATGCCGTATGAGCCACCCTTGATGGTCGAGCGGCACATGCTATAGCTGATGACTTTGCCAGTTGGAACCTGCCACGAGAGCGACGCCGTGTGTAGCACCGGTGCAGGCGAAGTCATCGTTAGAACCACGGTCACCGTTTTCGTGATCCCGCCGCCGTTCAACCTGACATGACCGGTGTAAGTTCCCGCGGCGAGGCCGGTGTTCCACGCTGCCGTCTGGAAGGTGGCCGAATTGCCCGCCGTCAGGCGCGAGCTGGGATGCCCGTTATTGTCGCTGTAGAGTCCGACGAACAAGTTTGTTGCCGTGGTAGCAGCATCCACGTAGACGCTTAGGCTAGACAGACTTCCATTGCCCGAGGCCGTTATCTGGTAGCCCTCTGCCGTACCGGCGTATAGACCATTGAAATTCCTCAAGGGTTGAGTGGCCGAGCAACATCGTGCCCAGTCCCTCCGGTCAAACCGCTGATCGCAACCGCGTGGCTCGCCACCTTGGCCGTGGACAGGACGTCACACTGCCGTAAGACGCCGTCGTCCCGTATTCAACTTGGGAGTCAGTTGACACCGCCGTAGTCCACATCACTCTCGTTGTATTTGCGGTTGTAGTAACGCTGATCGCGCTGATCCAGGTCTGGGCCCATGCCTTCCCGCCGCCGGATATAAGAACTCCGAGCAAGAGAGCAACGCAAGAAGCAGGTAAAGCCATTTCGGTTGAGAAATTGAGGACAGCTCTTCAGGGGTGGCATGTCTCAACCATCGTCAGCCGTGCGCTGCAAGTGAGGAAAAACTCGCAAAACGGCAATCAGGAGACCAGCAACCTCGAGGGCGAAAGCGGCGCGGGAGCTGTACTTCCGCGCACCGCTTGTGTGGGGCGGACACTCTTGTCCGCCGCCTTTGACTTTGACTCTCTTGGGCGTAGATCACATTCAAAAGCGGCGGGCAAGAGTGCCCGCCCCACACAGCGACGTGGAACTTGTTTTCCTCTCTGGGTAAATGCTCTTCCATGCAGACTGACCGTGCGCGTTACCTAGGTAACCAGTTGCGGCGGTTTGCAGCCCGTTTTCGTACGTTACCCGCATCCCGCTTCCCGTGCGACTTGCGCGCCGGTAGATCTCACTAACTACCGTTGCTGGCAACGATTCCACGCCATACGTCAATCGCGAACTGCGCAGCGCCGAAACCCAGAGGGTAACTTCGGCCCGTTGGCATCGGGGTTGCATTGTGTATGCATGAAAGTTCCTCGATTTACGCTATGACACTTTTTGTCCATCTGATCTTGATCGCGAGTTTGCTGGCGGGATGCTGCTCTGCGCAAACTCCTACGCTCAAGGTCCTACCATGGAACAATCACGAGGCCGCGCTGTCACTCACGTTCGACGACTCGCGCGCGGTTCATCTCGACGTCGTAGCTCCCGAGCTCAACAAGCGTCATCTGCGCGCCACCTTTTTCCTCATCGTTTCCAAAACCACGCGGCTGGGAGATTGGCAGAAAGTCCAGTCCCAGGGACACGAGATCGGAAATCACTCCGTGACCCACGAGCATGCGGCGGATCTGACCAAGGCCGGCGAAGAGTTGCAGGTTGAGGATGCCAAGAAATTTCTGGACAGCAACTTCAACTCGGACATCATCACGTTCGCCTATCCCTACACCGAGGTTTCACCCGGCCTGCTGTACTGGGTGAGGCGCTACGACTTCGCGGCGCGCGGTGGACGCGGCGACGGCAGCCTGGTCTACATCAAGTCGGACGTGCAGCCGGATTGGTACGCTCTGCCCAGCCAGCCCAGCTACACGAAATACGACATCGCTACTTACCGGGGCTGGATCGACAAAGATCTTTCGCTCAAGGCCTGGACCATTCTTCAGATCCATGGCATCGGTGATGCTTCGACCGGATTCGAGCCCATCCCAAGCAACACGTTCATCGAATTTCTGGACTACGTGAAGGCGATGGAACCCAGGGGACTCTGGGTTGCGCCGTTTGGAGAAGTCGCCGCTTACTTCCGCGCCCAGAAAATCCTGGAAGCTACACCGGTTCAGGTAGTGAGTGTTGACAAGAAATTTACCTGGCAGGTCCCGACTCCATTTCCGCACGGGGTCGTCCTCAAGGTTGCGGTTGGCGGTTCGACCCACACGCGTCTTTATCAGGCGGGCCGTGAACTGCGTCGCGGCAAAGACGGGGTTTACTCGGTGGATTTCGATTCCCGCGAGTTGGTTGTGAAAGGTCAACTGTGAAACGGCTTTGCGTAATGTTGCCTGCGAAGGACGAGGCGGTGGGCATCGGAAGAACGCTGCGCAGCATTCTTCAAGCCGGGCTGCTGCCCGCGGATGTGTACATGATCGATGACGGCTCCAGCGACGGCACCGGAGAAATCGCCCGCTCCTTCGGCGTGAACGTGGCCAGAAATGAAAAGAATATCGGCAAGGCGCACGCCCTGGGCCGCCTTGCTTCCACGTTTGAATTGATCCGGCGCTACGACTTCGTTTGCCTGATGGACGCCGACACCCAGGTTTCCACGGACTACTTCCAGTCGGTCAAGAAGAGTTTTGGAGAACCTGGCGTGGCTGTGGTGTGCGGCCGGGCCAAGAGCACTCCGCACAACTGGCTTACCGCATATCGCTGCCTGGCCTACTGGATTTCGCACGCGATCTACAAGGATGGTCAGAGCAACATGGGCGTCATCACCGTTACGCCCGGTTGCGCCGCGGCCTTCCGCTCGGACGCCTTCGCCCAGCTCGACTGGAGTAACGACACCATCGTCGAGGACATGGACTGCACCATTCAGGTCCATCGCAAGAAGCTGGGCAAAATCGTTTACCAGAAGCACGCCGTGGTTTCGACGCAGGACCCGAGAACGATTCGCGACTACATCAAGCAGATGTATCGCTGGCATACCGGCGCCTGGCAGGTAGGCCTGAAGTACGGCATGCTCACCGGGCTGTCGAAGATCGACCTGGAATACAAGCTGTTGATGGGGGAAGGCGTAGTCTTCGCGACTTTGTTTCTGTTGATGCCGCTCTGGCTACTCATTTATCCGAGGCTCGCGTTCTACGGGGCGGGCATGGACATGATCGTTCTCATCTTCCTGTCGATGATTTGCGGAATTTGTGACCGTCGTACTGATGTCTTTATTTTTTCACCCATGTACCCGCTGTTGCGATTCGTGGACTGTTCCGTCTTCCTGTACAGCTTCTGGAAAGTGGTGGTTCAGAAGAAACAGGTCAAAGGTTGGTTTGCTGTTAAACGGTACTAACAAGAAAAGTGGAGTTATGAAAATCAAGTCGTTGTTTGTGCTGATTACGGTTCTGATACTGACGACGATGTCCGCCGCTCAGGACGGAGCTGTGTCCGCGCTGCAGGGCAGCCTGGTTGACTCCGTCGGTCTACCGGGGCAGGGTTGGACTTCGATCGGCAATCTTAGCCCGATCGAGCACAACAATTTCTACGTGCAATCCTACGTAGAACAGAGTGCGGCGATTTTTTCCACCTACTCCGGATCACTTACGGTCACCCCCTTCGTGAGTATGGGTCTGGTTCTCGACACCAAAGGCTACGACTGGAACAACAAAATTCAGCCCCGCCTCGGTATGAAGGTGAACAAGTACTTCCGCAAAGGCGTGATCAGCGTGGGTTCGGCTTACACCTACGAGGAGCGCTTCAAAGGCGTTGACAGCAGCGGGCTCACACTCTTCGTTCAGGACTGGTTTGGCTGGCAGCCGGTAATGGAGAAATCGAGCCGCTTTCCCCGGTTCTTCCTGGATCGAAGTCGGAAACCTGTCGCCGGTCGAGAAGGGAAACATTCTCGGCATGGGTTACATCACGCAGGGAATCGTGGCGAAAAGATTCAGCCGATTCACTGTGGTGCCGTACGTCGAGGCCACCAGTGTTCCGTGACAGCAAGGGTTTCGACTGGGACAACAAAGCCATGGGCGGCGGCGGCGTGAAAGCCATATTGCCGCGCGGCGATATCTACACCGAAATCGGTGCGGCTTATCTGCACGAGACGCGTTTTCAGTCCGGTCAGTCCGCTGGCGGTTTCTCGGTGTTCACAAATTTCTCATTCAACTGGAATCTCTTAGGTCGAAAGGCAGGTCGGTAACATGCCATTTCCTGGCGTTGGAAGCATCTCGGCGATTATTCACATGTTGGCTAAAGGTCCTGAGGCAATGAGGTCAAAACATCTTATGCGTCTTAATTGGAATCATCGCTCTTGCCCTGCTGGCGAGCTTGAGCCTGGCCAGTTCCGTCTCGGCCCAGGATTCGCCATTGCTCTTGTCGTCCATCAACCTGAGTTCGGCCAGCGTCACCGAAGGCCGCTCGGTTGAAGCCACGGTCACTCTGAACAACCCCGCTCCGAACAGCGGAGCCAGGGTGTCGCTGGCGGTTGATCCCGCGGGTTCGGCCCTGGTCCCGGCCAGCGTCACAGTTCCCGCCGGCGCGACCACCGCGACGTTCCCGGTAAAGGTAGCGACCGCTACCTCCGTCACCATCTACGGAAACTACGGCGTCACCAAGAGCGAGCAGCTGGCCGTCATGCCCAAGGTGTCAATTGATGAAGTGGCGGACCGCGTCATTGCCCGCGAGCGCACCTTCGTCGAAGAGATGAAGCACCGGCACCCGCTGGCCGAGACCTACATCCAGAACCTGAAGACCGACAAGGACTCGGTGGTTGTGCCCAACAGCGATCAGTATTTCCTGGGACGCCTCGACCTGAGCGACGGCGTCGAAGACCAGCTGTTCGAAAAACAGACCGGTCTGAAGCTCAAGGCCCTGAACCCGTTTCCCAGCTTGTTCTCGCGCAAGTTCATGCCTCTCGGCTTCGCGCAGATGGTGATGCTCGACCGCGATTTCCAGAAGAAGAACTACGACTTCAAATTCGTGCGCCAGGAATTTCTTGGAGAGGTACGCTGCATTGTTCTCGATGTTCAACCCAAGGGCGACGTAGGCGGCCGCTTCCTGGGCCGGATCTGGGTTGAAGATCACGACTACAACATCGTCCGCTTCAACGGAACCTACTCCGCGCATTCCCGCTACAGCTACTACCTGCACTTCGATAGCTGGCGCTTGAATCTTCAGGCGGGCGTGTGGTTGCCGGCATATGTATTCATCGAAGAATCGAATTTGAAAAGCGCTGGTCCGCTGCTTCCCGGCCTGCACTTCAAGGCGCAGACCCGTCTCTGGAGCTACGATCCGGAACCGCTTAAGCACGAAGGAGAGTTCGCCGAAATCCAGGTTGATGCGGTCACCGACCAGACCGACGGCGCCAAGGAAGCCGGCCCGGTCGAAGCCCAGCGCATGTGGGAGCGCACCGCCGAAGACAACGCGCTCGATCATCTGCAGAAAGTCGGACTGCTCGCGCCCCTGGGCGATGTGGACAAGATTCTGCAGACCGTGGTCAACAACCTGATCATCACCAACAATCTTCAGATTATTCCCGACGTGCGATGCCGCGTGCTGCTGACTTCGCCGCTGGAATCGTTCACCATCGGCCACACCATCGTGATCAGCCGCGGTCTGCTGGACGTCCTTCCCGACGAAGGCGCCCTGGCGATGACCCTGGCCCACGAACTCAGCCACATCGCGTTAGGCCACCGCATTGATACCCGGTTCGCCTTCAACGATCGGTTCTTTTTCCCCGATCAAAGCACGTTCCAGCGCATGGACTTCAGCCGCAATCCCGCGGAAGAAGAAGCTGCGGACAACAAAGCCATGGCACTGCTGGCGAACTCTCCCTACAAGGACAAGCTGGCCAACGCCGGACTGTTCCTGAAAGCGCTCGAGACCCGCGCGCCGGAACTCAGCAGCCTGATCAGGCCTCACCTGGGTAACCGTATGGAAGGCGGGAAAAACTGTTCGGATGTCTGCGGTACTCAGCAGCGCTCCGCAACTCGAGATGCTGCGCATCGATCAGATCGCCGCTCTTCCCCTGGGCGGCCGAGTGAAGCTCGATCCCTGGAGCAATCGTCTGGAGATGATGAAGACCAAGGCGGTGGTCCTGCTTTCGCCGCAGGAGAAGATGCCGTTCGAAGTTACACCGTTCTTCCCGTACCTCACGCGGATCACAAATACGACGTCAGTTGAAACGGCGTCCGCGCAATGAGCATGCACAAAGTGATTAAACGTGATTGCAACGATCGTGAACCCGTGAATTCAAAATCTGGATTCGCTTTGGAGACCGTGAAAGAAATGAGCAAGAACGTAAGACTTCCGATTCTGGCGCTGATCGTCCTGATTTCACTTTCGCTCGCAGGCTGCGGAGGCGGCAGTGTGGCATCCTCCTCTCTCTACAACCCCGGGTCAAACCACACACACCTCGACGGGTCATCCCACGGGCATGTGGAGCACGCTGCCCACTACCGTGCCCATCAACCCGATTCACGCAGCCCTGCTTCACACCGGAAAAATTCTCCTCGTCTCGGGTTCCGGCAACTGCCCTCCGACGCTGGCGGGCTGCCCCTCGGGGCCGCAGTATCCGCAGGGCGCGGCTCTGATGGACCTGGCGACCGGCAAGATTACCCCGATGCCTGTCGGTTGGGACATGTTCTGCAACGGTATGTCAATGATGCAGGACGGCAGAGTGTTGATCAACGGTGGCACGAAAGCATACGGAGCACTGGCGGTGGTCGGTGTGCAGGGTGAGGTTCCGTTTACGGGCCTGCCCAATACTTCGATTTTCGATCCGGGAACGGAATCTTTCGTGGACGTTACTCCCACAGCCCACGGGCGCTGGTACCCGACTGTCACTGAAATGAATGACGGGCGCATGATGACCACGGGTGGCCTCAACGACACCGACGGCAACTACAACAACACCACCGAAATCTGGGACGGCACGCAATGGGGAGCCGAGATTCCGGGCAACCCGAATATTCCGGACTTCCCGGGATTCGGATTCCCGCTCTATCCCAGAATGCACCTGCTTCCGAACGGCCACATCTTCTACTCCGCGCCGTCGTCGGCCACTCTCGACTTTAACCCCACCAACCAGAAGTGGACGCTGGTTGCGTGGACGAATTATCCCGGGCTGCACGATCCCAACGGGGAGCGGACCTATGGTTCTTCCGTGCTGCTGCCGCTTACGCCGCAAAATAACTACAACCCAAAAGTCATGATCCTGGGTGGCGACAATCCCGCTACCGACACCACTGAACTGATTGATCTAAGTCCGGCGGGCTTCCAGATATCCGCGAGTTGCCCAAGCTTCGCCCCGTGCTGGGTGCAGGGACCAAAGATGGCCCAGGCCCGCGTGGAGATGGAGGCTACGATCCTGCCCGACGGCAAGGTCCTGGTGGATGGCGGATCCGCGCTCGATGAGGACGCAACCACCGCCAGTATGAAGGCGGAGATTTACGATCCGGCGACCAACTCGTTTTCATCTGCCGGATCGAACGCTTTTCCCCGGCTCTATCACAACGTGCAATTGCTCCTGCCGGATGCGACGGTGGCAATTACCGGCGGAAACCCGGCGCAGGGCGTGTTCGAAAGCCACATTGAGATTTACCAACCGGCATATCTCTTCAATTCGGACGGCACCCTTGCTACCAGACCCACCATCGGCACCGCGCCGGCTGCGGTCGGTTACGGTGGTTCGTTCAACCTGGCAACTCCGGATGCAGCCAACATCGCATCCGTGGTTCTGATGAAAGCCGGCTCGGTAACCCATTCATTCGATATGGACCAGCGCTACGTTGGCTTGTCGTTCACTCCCGTTTCAGGAAGCCTCACCGTCACCGAACCACCGAATTCCAACATTGCGCCGCCGGGATACTACATGCTGTTCCTGGTCAACAAAGCTGGAACTCCTTCGCTGGCGAGCTGGGTAAAGGTCTCGGGTCCGACAGCGCCGATTGCCAACGTCGAGCTGCATCCGGAGCGAGTGCCCACCCCGCGCTACGTGTTCCAAAGGAAGCATGTCACCGAGTCGGCACTTCCAATGCGTAAGGAGATGCATGTTCACTAGGAGCAGGCAAGGTTGATGACATTGCTTCATACTCGGCAGTTGCGGCAGGTATCTCTCCTGGGATACCTGCCCGGCTGCCGGCAAACCCGATTGGAGCGGTTCGCATCTGACTGCCGGATCGTCTCCCCACAGGTACTCTTTTGGGCCATTACCTCTATTTGGCCGATTGGTTAGACTTATGACTATGATTTCGATGTTTGCTCGAAACTCTGCACGCTCAGTCACCTTCCTTCGAATCGCTGCTCTTCTGACCGGACTGTTCCTGGTGCCCGCTTTGGCGCTTGGCCAGACTTTCGTTCAGGTGAATAGCAATACAGCTGCCTCCGCTGCTACCGTGGCCGTGACTTACACGGCGGCCGAAGCAGCGGGCAATCTTAACGTCGTGGTAGTCGGCTGGAGCGATACAACTTCTTCAGTAGCATCGGTAACGGACGACAACACCAACACCTACAAACTGGTGGGAACCACGGCGGGTCACGGGTTGTCGCAGGCGATCTATTACGCCCCAAACATTGCGGTTACGCCCCACGCCACTCCCACCGTGACTGTAGCTTTCAATCAGGCTGCCGTCTCGCCCGACGTGCGCATCCTCGAATACAGCGGCCTTAGCACAACCTTCCCGCTCGACAACTGGGCCGGCATTACGGCTAATTCCGCCACGGCGGACAGCGGCCCAGCTACCACTACCGGCACTGACTTGATCCTGGGAGCGGGTACGGCGGGCCCGGGAACGGGATTTAACGCAGCCGGCGCCACCTTTACCTTGCGCTTGCTCACTCCCGGGTTCGGTGACATCGTCGAGGATTCCAATGCCGGCTTGCCGGCTGGTTCTTACAAAGCAACCGCCGCGCTGTCCCCCGCCGGCACATGGGTGATGCAGGTCGCGGGTTTCAGCACCACGCCGGTTACTTTCGCTGCTCCGGTCATCGATCCTACTACCCCGATCTCGCGGATCACCGGACCGAGCACCGGCGGAAACCAGGTAACGATCTTTGGTACGAACTTTCAGCCGGGGGCGGTGGTTTTCTTCGGCTCAGGTCTGACTCGGTTTTCTGCCTTAAACTGCATCGAGGATGGCGGGGACTCAATCTCCTGTTTCACCCCGGCTCATCCGGCGGGTGCCGTGGACGTGACGGTTATGAACGTCGATGGACAAAGCTCTACCGCCACCGGGGCCTACACGTTTGTCCTGGTGGTTCCGCCGACTTTCACATCGGTCGTTCCCGCGACCGGTCCGACCAACGGCGCGACGCCGATCACCATCACTGGCACTCAGTTCCAGAATGGCGCCAACGTCAATATCAATAACCTGCCCGCTGACAACGTGCAGTTCGTCTCCGCGACCTCGATTACCGCTACCACTCCGGGCCTTCCGGCTGGGACCGCCGATGTCACGGTCATCAACCCGGATGGCGGCACCATAACGGCTTCGGATGCGTTCACCTATGCGCTGGGCAGCGGACCCATTAATTACATTCAGAGCGCAACGACCGCTACCGGCAGCGCTTTGACCACGGTTCCGGTCACCATGTCCAAGGTGCAGACCGCGGGCAACCTGAATGTGGTCATCATCGGCTGGAACGATACAACCACAACCGTTTCCTCGGTCACAGACACCGAAGGCAACACTTATGCGATTGCGGCTCCTCTGGTTACGGGAACAGGGCTAAGCCAGATTATTTACTACGCCAAGAATATTGTGGGCGAAGCCAGCAATCCGAACGAAGTGACGGTAACGTTCAGCGGGGCGGCACCGGCTCCCGACGTACGCGTGCTGGAGTACAAGGGTCTGGATATTGCCAGCCCGTTGGACACGGCGCACGGCGCCTTCGGTACCTCCAACCTGGCGGACAGCGGCGCATGCACCACCACTTCAGCGACGGAACTCGTCGTGGCTGGAGCTACGGTAGCCAGCAGCGTTTCCGCGCCGGGCACCGGATTCACCACTGTGGCCCTGACCCATCCGAACGGCGACAATGCTGAACACCAGATAACTTCTGCGATCGGCAGCTGCCAAGCTACCGCTGTTGTCGCGGGCGGTAATTGGGTGATGCAGACAGTCGCGTTCAAGGCAGCGGCCGCTGCGCCCGACTTCACTATCAATGCGACGAATTTTGCCCCCCCATCCGTGGCAGCGGGAGTACCTGCTACTTCCACCATTACCGTTGCCCCACTGAACGGTTTCAACAGCAGCGTAGCGTTGTCCTGCACCATTACTCCGGTGGTGACTCCGCCGCCGACCTGCGGCTTCGCCACGACTCCAATTCCGGGCGGTTCGGGCACTTCCGTCCTAACGCTCAATAGCTCTGCGACCACCCCGGTTGGTGGCTACACGGTAACGGTCAACGGTGTGGGCGGATCCGTGACTCACCCCAAGGTCCTCAGCTTGACCATTACCGCGGCTGTGGCTTCGGATTTCACCATCGTTGCTACACCGCTCTCTCCGGCTACAGTGGCCGCGGGAGCATCGGCCACTTCGACGATCACAATTACCCGAGTCAACGGGCTTGCCGACCCGGTGGCTCTGACTTGCAGCGTCACGCCGGCAGCAACTCGCGGGCCCACGTGCGCGTTGAACCCGGCCTCGCTGACGGGCGCTACTCTCACCTCGACGCTGACGGTCAGTACGACCGCTGCCACCACGGCGTCGCTCGAGCCGCGATCAAGAGGCCTCATCTACGCCATGCTGCTGCCGATTGGCGGCCTGGCACTGCTGGGAACAGGGTTGACTTCACGCAAGAAGAAGCTCTGGGGATTTTTCCTGGGCTGCATCCTGTTTTCAACTTTGATCATTCTTCCCGCCTGCGGCGGCAATTCTTCAGGCGGAGGCGGCGGTGGTGGTGGACATCCGGGCACGCCGGCCGGAACCTATACCGTCACGGTTACGGGTACCTCAGGATCACTCACCCATGCTGTGACGCCGGCGCTTACGGTTACAGTTCAGTAACCCGATGGAATCGGCCTTGCCGGGAGCCTGGCAATTCTGACCAGGTTTCCGGCGAGCGTCTTCCCCAAGCTGAAGTTAGGACGCAGCAGCCAATCCCGATGAATTGTTTTGGGTGGATGATTTCGCTGCAAACGGGTTCAGATTTGCGTACTCTCTCGGTGGTGCGAGGAGTTATGGATGTCCAAAACCTTATCAGAGATTTCCGGGCGTTCCCACATGCCAATGGCAGAACAGAAAACTGATACTGGAATCCAAACGATGGAACCGAACGGCGCGGGGTTGGAAAACGTGCCTGAGCGTTCCAGCGTCCGAAAATACTGGCCCCAACTGCTGATTGTGCTCTTCGGGCTGGGTCTTTCTGCGGCTCTCTTTGCCCTTCAGCGCGCTCCCGTCGGCGGACGAAGTATCGTCAAAATCACCGGCGTCGACCCAGTCTACTATTTTGCGACCGCCCATTCTTTATTGTTTGATCGCGACTACGACTTAACCAACGATTTTCAGTCTCTCGATCCGCACCAGATGTTTCGGACCCAGGCGCATCCCGCCAGCCAGATGCCGGAAAATCCCTATGCTATTGGCTATCCCATCCTGTCGGTCCCTTTTCTAGCTGCCGGCACTGCCGTGGACGCGCTCGCTGGACGCCCCGCGGACGGATATTCGCAGTCGGCCCTTTATTTCTACTTCCTGGCTAACATCGCGTTCGTCGTCGTGGGAATGATATTCCTCTCTCGTCTGCTGCAACACTTCGGACTAAGCGCGCTGCAGGCGATTTTCCTGACCTTTTCCCTCTGGTTGGCGACGACGCTCGGCTACTACACCCTGTCTCCGATGTCACATTCCGCGACCTTCATGATGGCCTCGGCCTTCATGCTGGTGTGGTGGAAGGTGAAGGATTCGTCGAGTCTCAGGAGGCTGGGCCCTGTTAGGACTTTGCGGCGGCTTGCTCTCGATCTGCCGCTGGCAGGACATCTTCTACCTCGGAATTCCGGTGCTCTTCGAACTCTCCCGCAGCCGCATGCTCGCGCCCTGGCGCAGCTGGTTCGTGTACGGCGACAGCCGCCGCGCTCTGCTGGATCCCACAGATCGCGGAGTGGAAAGTCATTTACGGCAGGCTCTTCACCATTCCACAGGGCAAGGATTTTCTGCATTTCCCACCCCAATACATGCACCTCGTCTTGTTCTCCACCAATCACGGGTGGTTTATCTGGACGCCGATTACCGCGCTGGGTGTGCTGGGCCTCTTCTATGGAGCTCGCAAATCGGCCGCTTTCTACTGGCCGTGCCTGCTGGTGATTTTTCTGGAAGTGGCGGTGATGGGATCCATGCCCACCAACTGGCATAACAGCGAGTCATTCGGAATCCGCTCTCTGACTTCTTGTGTCCCGCTGATCGCACTAGGTGTCGCCACCCTGATGCGGGATGTCGGTTCCGGCTTCAAAGCCGTGGTGGTGGGTTTGATCGCGCTGTGCGCCATCTACACCACATTGTTTGCCGTTCAGTACAGGCTCGACCTCGTGCCCAAAATTGGAACGCTGACCACGTCAGAGTTATTGTGGGACAAGCTGTCACTCAGGCAGGCCTACCGGCGCAGTCATAGACCGCCGGCAGAGTCAGCGCAGCCCGCGCGCTGATGGCCGCTGAATCCCAGGCGGATTTGGGCTTCCTTCGTGGACCCTCGTGTCCTTTGTGTTAAAGGTTTCGGGGTGCGGAATCGGCATGGTCAGTACAGTACGCACCAGAAACCTCCCCTTGTCATTCCGAAGCCAGCTCTATCGGCGAGGAATCTGCCGTGCAGGCAGCGGAACAGCAGATTCCTCGAGCGAGAAGCGCGCTTCGGAATGACAAGAAGGCAGATTTCCAAACTACAGACATCGCGGGAGTCCGCGGATTACTCCTGTGCTCAGAACGATCCTGTATGATGGAGATTCTATGGCAACTTACCTCGTAACCGGCGTTGCGGGCTTCATCGGGTCCACCTTGGCCCGCGAGCTCCTGGCGCAAGGCCACGAAGTCAAAGGCCTGGACAATTTCTCTACCGGCAAACGCGAAAACGTAGCCGAGATATTGCGGCACAGATTGACCTCCACGAAGCGGACTTGCTCGATCTTGACGCCCTTCACCAGGCCTGCCGCGGAGTCGACTACGTCCTGCACCAGGCTGCCATCCCGTCAGTACCGAGATCGGTCAAGGATCCTCTGGGAAACAACCGCGCGAACGTTGATGGGACGCTGAATCTGCTGGTTGCCTGCCGGGACGCGAAGGTCAAGCGCGTGGTCTACGCCGCCTCGTCCTCCGCCTACGGCGATACGCCGACTCTACCCAAACGGGAAGACATGCCACCCAACCCCATTTCTCCTTATGCGGTGGCCAAGCTGGCCAGCGAATATTACATGACTTCTTTTCACCGTTGTTACGGCCTGGAGACTGTCTGCCTGCGCTACTTCAACGTCTTTGGCCCGCGGCAGGATCCGACTTCGCCGTACTCGGGGGTTCTGGCCAAGTTCATCACTCAAATGTTGAGCGGGGAACAGCCCACCATTTTTGGGGACGGCAAGCAAAGCCGCGATTTCACCTACATCGAAAATGTCGTCTCGGCAAATTTGCTGGCCTGCCGGGCAGAAACCGGCAAGGTCGCGGGAAAAGTCATTAACGTGGCCACCGGCCGCAAGACAGACCTGTACCAGACTTTCCTCATTCTGAAGAAACTGACGGGATACACCGGCGACGTGAAATACGGCCCCGAGCGCGCCGGTGATGTTAAGCACTCTCTCGCCGACATCTCCCGGGCCGGACAGTTCCTGGGCTACCAGCCAACCGTGCATTTCGAAGAAGGTCTCAGCCGGACTGTCGACTGGTACCGCAGCAACGATCCGAAACTTCAGACTGCCGAGCCAGCGGCACGCGATTCAGGGTTTTGAGGAGAGCCAGCGGGTTGTCATTTTCCAGGTCTCGCCGGACGTTCCTACAAGCGGGCGCTGCGGCGGCGGCGGCCGGCGCCCTCGGCGTGGTGGCCGAGGGTACCTTCTTCGAGGCCAACCGCCCCACAGTGGTTTCGATCGAAATCCCGCTGTCCCGGTTGCCCCAATCGTGGGACGGATTCCGGATCGCTCAACTCAGCGACCTCCACTACGACCCTCATTTCTCCGCCGTTCCCATCCGGAAAGCCGTCGATCTGGTCAACGGGTTGCAGCCCGACCTGATAGTCATGACAGGCGACTTTGTTACCGCTCCATTTACGGGAGGTCGCTCGCGCATGGTTCGGGCTGCGAAGATGATCGAGCCATGTGCCGAACTGATCGCCCGGATGCGAGCTACTTTAGGCATCCACGCCTGCCTGGGGAACCATGACGTCGGCACCGACGAGACGCATTGTCGCCGACGTCTTGCAGTCCCACGGAATCTCAGTATTGCGGAACCGCTCCGTTCCTCTCGAGCGCGATGGCGCGAGACTCTGGCTCGCGGGACTGGGTGACGTTCTGGAAGGAAAATACGATCTCAAAATGGCTTTGAAAGGTATCCCTAAGCCCGAGCCGGTCGTCTTGCTGGTCCATGAGCCCGACTTTGCGGGTTACGTTAAGAATGTAGACCTGCAGCTTTCCGGCCACTCCCACGGCGGCCAGATACGATTTCCGCTGCTGGGTGCGCCCGTCCTGCCGGTGATGGGGAGAGAGTATCCCCGAGGGCTGCGACGCATTGGTCCGCTCACCTTGTATACCAACGTTGGCATTGGAACGATCTGGGTGCCGATGCGCCTCAACTGTCCACCCGAAGTCACCCTAATCACGCTTCGAGCATCGTCGGTGTGATAACGCCGGCTTGGTCGAATTTCTTCAATCCAGCGGATCGGTTCCGATGAAAGTGGCCTTGGATCTTGACCCACCCCGCTCCTCCGCTTGCTTCTCCAGTTTGCCGTCCCTGGCGCCGCGCTGTGGGGTCGTTCCGAAGTGCGGTTCGATGGCTTCCGGGGCGCTGGAGTTCTGCGAATTTGTGCTTTTAGAGAAGGAACCAAACTTCGCCGGAGTTTGATCCTTGCCGGCGGATGGTTTTCCGCCGGCCTGGGTCAGAGTCATAAAGAGCAACTCCAGTCGGCTGGACACGCCGAGCTTGTCATAAACCCGGAAAAGGTAATTCTTGATGGTGTGCTGGCTCAGTCCGAGGCGCTCTGCAATCTCACGATTAGTCAGTCCTTCGGCCAGACTTCTGACCACATCCATCTCCCGCTTGGAGAGCAGGCTCAGGCCGTTGGCATCAACCGCACGCACCACCGGCGAGGTCGCCAGCGCTTCCACCGCGAACGACATCTGTTGACTGTTGGCCCAGATCTGGCCTTCGTACACGCTTCGGATGCACTTCGAAAGGGTCTCCACCGAATCGTGCCGGCTGAATATTCCCCGGGCACCGGCGCGAAACGCCTGCAGAACACTTTCCTTCTTCGAGGAGTCCAGCAGCATGATGGCGAGAATGTCGGGGTTGGATGCGCGCAATTCCCGCAGGAGTTCGAAGCCCCGCAACGGCTCCTCGTCGAGATTGGAGCTCAGCACCACCACATTCACCCGGTGCACCTTCACTGCTGCGACCAGGTCGCGTGATTGCGCCGGCGGACTTATCACCTCGAGTTGCAAATCACGGCGCAGTGCATCCGCCAGCAACTGAGTGTGAATCCGGGTGTCATCTGCGACCAGAACGCGGATCGTTTGTGCCCCAGAAGTTGGTGTTGGCTGCATAGCATTCCTCCCGCAGATTCAGGCCAAAATCGCTCGCCGACCGTTTTGTGCGGCGGCTGTAGAGAACAAATCACTGCTGACGGAGAATTTTTTCTCCGAGACGAAGGGGAGGAGAAAATAGGGACTCGCGGGGGAGGCCTCGTCCTGGCGGCGCTTTCGAGATTTTAGCGTAAATTGACGAATGTAATCAATCGAAGAGTTGAACTAGATTGCAACATTTGGCGATATGGCACAAAAGTCTCATTGTGACATATATAAACATGACTGCGGGACATAGTAATCTCGGAGGCTGTCATGCTTGCGTACCACATTGATTGATATAAGTTATTTATTATCATAATTATAACTTAAATACTTGCTTATATCCGTGCGATCATGGTTTTGCGCGGCACGGTACATTTATAGGTCTATATTCTCTAGATCTATACTACTATCATATAGGCACTTTATTCTCTATATCTAGGAGACTACCTTCGCCGGGTTAAGATGCCTCTTGCAGGGCTTTGCATCCGGCAGTACTCTGCAATAGTTGTTCGGGCAGTTTTGATCAGTCTCTCCCCCCTGCGTTGCCCCAGCTCCAGACAATCCATGCGTAATCCAAGGGTCACACTTGTGACTTAGAGGGCGAAGCTATCAATACAAGCCAGCAAATCTCGGAGACTCTCAGCGCGGATACGGCGATCAAGCCGGAGCCAGCCAATTGGTATGCGGTGCAGACTCGGGCGCGCAACGAGAAAGTAGTATGCGAACGACTGCAAGAACAAGGCCTGTCCACTTTCTTGCCGCTGGTCACCGAGGTTCGGCGGTGGAGTGATCGCAAGAAAAAAGTTGAGCTGCCTTTATTCAGTTGTTATGTCTTCGTCAAACTGACCTTCACCAACAGTGACGAACGCATGCGCGTGTATCGCACCAGCGGAGTGTTTCGGATCGTCAGTATGCGCGGCGAAGCAGTCCCGATTCCCGATGAACAGATTGATGCGCTGCGCACTGTAGTCACACAGCAGGTGCCCTGGTCGGCCCATCCTTTTCTGAAGATCGGACAGCGAGTGCGCATTCGCGGCGGTTCACTCGAAGGAGTCGAAGGCGTACTGCTCTCGCGCAATGGCGATCGCACGCTGATTATTTCAGTCGACGCAATCCAGCGCTCTTTGGCGGTGAGCGTCGAAGGCTACGACGTCGAAGCGCTTTAAGTCTTAACTTCCCCCCTAGTTGTCCAAGGTTTTGTAAGGAGTTTCCCCCCTTTGATTAAGAATTCCATGGAATCAGCCCAAATATTACTGGTAAGCAAGGAAAGATCGGCTCGCGATCTCGACTGGATTCCGGGTGAAAATCCGGGCTGGCAGCTGGAAACCGCGGGCAGTGGATGGGAAGCCCTGGAACGCGTCCATGGCGGACACGGTCCGGATCTTATCGTGCTTGACCTGATGCGCGGCGACGCCGAGGGACTACACACGCTGCGCTGGCTGCGCCGGGTCCGTCCCGACCTTCCGGTAGTCGTGCTGGCAACCTTGGACGATGCCGCTCAGAAGCTGGAAGCGATCCGCCTCGGAGCCCAGGATTATCTGGTCCGCCCGCTGCGGCCGGAACAGCTTGCAGCCGCCATCCGCCGTTCGCTCTTCTATGACAGCGAGAGCGGCGAGAGTGAAATCGCGGCTGACGAAATTGAGCAGATCGGTGACGACCTCTTCTTCGTTGCCGCCAGTCCCAGCATGCGCAAGATGCGGGCGCAAGCGGAACTGCTGGCCCAAACCAGCGCGCCGGTCCTCATCTCAGGTGAGAATGGCACCGGCAAGGAGTTGGCGGCACGTCTGATTCACAAGTTGTCAGTGCGCTCCGGCTTCCGCTTTCTCAAGATCAATTGCGCCACCCTGCCGGCCGACGTGCACGAGAGCGAACTGTTCGGAGTGAACAACAACGGACGCTCCAAGCCCGGCAAACTGGAGCTCTGCCAACGAGGCACGCTGTTCCTGAACGAAATTACCGAAATGCCCATGAGCCTGCAGGCCAAGCTGCTGCATGTGTTGCAGGACGGATATTTCTTCCGGGCCAATGGGGACAGCCGGATCGAGATGGATGTACGGATCCTGGCGGCGACCCAGTTCAACATCGAACAGGCGATTGCCTCGCGGAAACTTCGCGAAGACCTCTACTACCGCCTGAGCGCGTTCACCGTGCATGTGCCTGCCCTGCGCCAGCGCAAAGAGGAAATTCCTCTCTTGCTGGGCCACTTTATGAATCAGCTGGCGCGGCGCTACAGCCTGCCGGCGCGGATTTTCTCGGCGGCGGCGCTCGAGGCCTGCCAGCAGCATTCCTGGCCGGGAAATCTTCGGGAACTGGAAAAGTTTGTTAAGCGCTACCTGGTCGTGGGCGATGGGTCAGCCAGCCTGGGCGCCACCGACGCGGACGGCGACATGGCGTTCTGGAACGCGTATCTGCCTCAGGGCGAAAAGTCCGGCTTCGCGCTTGACTCGGGGGAGCCGCAGTCCGCCATCTCCGGCCTGAAATCCCTGGTTCAGAGCGTCAAGGGAGAAGCCGAGCGCAACGCCATCACCACCGCGCTTGAGCAGGCCCGCTGGAACCGCAAAGCGGCGGCCCGGCTGCTGAAAGTCAGCTACCGCACCCTGTTGTACAAGATCGAGCAATACCACATGACTCCCCCCGCCGGACAGCTGTCGGGTTACGGCAGCGGCAACGGCGGAATGAGAGAACGCAGCGTTTACCAAAAAGGGTAGGGAGTTTTGCCAACGGCGTAAGCCGAACTGACATCCGAGAATAGAGATTTTAACTTAGCCGCATACGGAATACCACCGGGGAGCGTCGCAAGCAACAGGACGACCGGATCAGAGGTCATCATGCAATTGTTAAAAAAAATTCGGGCACCATTCTTGATCGTTGTATTGCTGGCATTCACCACCGTCGCGGGCAACCTCAAAGCGTGGTCGCAGAACGCCTCATCGTCATCGGCCAAGCTGGAGCAGCCAGCCACTCCGGCTGCAACTCCGGCTAGCACTCCAGCCACCACGAGTGAAACCGTGGCGTCGCCCAAGAAAAACCCGAGCGTACCGGTCATCGGCGATGGCGATCTGCTTAAAGTCAGCGTTCTCGGAGTTCCCGAGTCCGATCAAGAGGTCCGGGTGGGCGCGGACGGAAACATTTTCCTGAACTTCATCGGCGCCGTGAAAGTTGCCGGTCAAACCACCGATCAAGCCCAGGTAACCATCGCGAAGAAACTGGTCGCGGGTGGGTTCTTCCGCGATCCCCAGGTTGCAGTTTTTGCCAAGGAGTACGCCACCCAGGGAGTCTCGGTGTTGGGGGAAGTGCAGAAGCCGGGAGTCTATCCCATGCTGGGCTCGCGAACTCTGTTTGACGTCCTTTCGCTGGCCGGCGGCACGACTGCCAAAGCGGGCAAGCTGGTAAGCATCACGCATCGCGACACGCCGCAGACTCCGAACACGGTGGCCATGTCGAACGATGCGGCCGAATCACTGCGCAGCAATGTCGACATCTTCCCCGGGGACACCATCGTAGTCTCGCGGGCGGGCGTGGTGTACGTGTCGGGCGATGTAAAAAGGCCCAGCGGCGTGATCATGGAGAACGGTGCGGAAATGACAGTGTTGCAGGCCATTGCCATGGCGGAAGGGGTTGGACCGGACGCGTCTTTGAACAAGTCCAAATTGATACGCCGGGGGCCCAACGGACCGACCGAGATACCCCTGCGCCTCAAGGACATGTTTGCCTCGAAGGCGCCGGACGTTCGCCTGCAAGCCGAAGATATCGTTTTTATTCCGAACAGCGCGGCCAAGAGCGCGGGCAAGCGGAGCCTGGACGCGATTATCTCAACCGCAACCGGGTTGATCATTTACGGGGTCCGGCCTTAAGCGCCGGGCTCCTTGGCAATTTTTGCAGCTGTAAGTTGAGCTAACAGCACCAAGAACAAATCCCGGCTGCCAGATTGGAAAAAGGCTTAGCCCGGGTACGGAGGCACGGCGTGAGTAAGAACTTTGAATTGATGCGGCGAGCGGGAAACGGTTTCGAACGCAAACAGTCAGCCTACCTTGACGTTCATGCGGAACAGCTACCGTCGCCCTCCATCCTAGGCCAGGCGGTTGAGAGCCATACCCTCGATTGGAGGCGCGCGCTTGATGTTCTGGCCAAGCATTGGAGGCTGTCCGCCATTTTCGCCATTGCCGTGTTTCTGACCGTGGTTGGGGTCACGTATTTTACCCGGCCGGTGTACGAAGCGACGGCGCGCATGGAGATTGACCCGTCCGGAGAGACCTTCTCCCTGGATGGAAGCTCCGGGGCAACCGACGCCGAGTATCTGGAGACTCAGGCCCAGGTCCTGCAGAGTGGCGGGGTGGCGGTGGACGTCATCCGCAAACTGCACCTCGACCAGAATCCCGAACTAGTCGGCAACAACCCCGACGAGAGCTCTACGGCCGTGGCCCCGGACTCCAGTGTCAGTGGCATGCAACTCACGCTGCGGGAAAAACAGGCACTGCACAGATTCTCCGGCCTGCTGACAGTGCGGCGCGATACCGCCAGCCGCCTGGTTCTGGTCGGCTTCGCCAGCCATGATCCCCAGCTGGCGGCGCTGGTGGCCAACACGGTCGTGCAGACCTTTATTGACGACACTTTTCAGAACCGGCACAACTCCATCATGAAGGCTTCCGAGTGGCTGTCGAAACAGCTCGACGACATTCGCGCCAAGATGGAAACCTCCAGCCGCGCCTTGGCCGAATTCCAGGGAAGCATCGGAATCTCGGACATGGAAGGCGACAAGAGCACCTACACCGAGCACATGGGCGAACTCAACCGCCAGTTCACGCAGGCGGAAGCGGAGCGGATCCAGCTGCAGGCCCTGCTCAAGAACGACAACGGCAATCCCGATTCGCTTCCCGAGGTTCGGAACAATCCGGTGGTACAGCAGTTGAGCCAGAAACTGGCGGAACAGCGTGCTGAACTTTCTCAGGCGATGGTGGTCTACGGAAGCAATCACCCGACGGCGAAGAAGCTGCAGAGCCAGGTGGATGAGTTGCAGAGCCAGCTGAACAGCCAGAAGCGTGCCATCCTCAATGGCATGAAGGCCAGCTACGCGGCAGCCGAAGCGCGTGAACAGCTGATGGCAGCCGAGATGAAAGGCACCACCAAATCAATCGGACAGATGGCGCAATACACCGCGCTCAAGAAAGAAGTGCAGACCGAAGTAGACCTTTATAATTCGCTCTACGCGAAGATCAAGGAAGCGGGCATCGCCGCCGCTTCGAAGTCGGCCAACATTCGCATCGTCGATCCGGCTCTGGTGCCAGACATTCCCAGCAAGCCACGCTGGACCTTAAACCTCGCCCTGGGCCTTCTGGGCGCGGCTTTCGGAGGCATCATGCTGGCCTTCGTAGCGGAAGAACTGGACAACAAGCTACGTTCGCCCGAAGACATCAAGGAATGGATTGGCAACTCGAACGTTTCCATCATTCCCGTCATCGGAGAAGCGGAGCGTCAGGAAGCCCAGCTCTCCTGGTCGAAACGTATCGTTGGCATGCTGCCCACGGCTGCGACCACCACCGAGGACTCGCTCACCAACAATTTCTTCCTGGAGAGGCCGAACTCACCGGAAGGCGAAGCAGTGCAGGCTCTCTATGGTTCGATCATGCTTTCCCGCCACGGCCATCCGCCGCAGGCCCTGCTGATCACTTCCGGCTTCCCGGGAGAAGGCAAGACCACGGTGGCCCTGAATCTTTCCTACGCGCTGGCCAAGCAAGGCCGGACATGCCTGGTGGATGCCGACCTGCGCAAGGGAAGACTGGCTCGCGCCTTTGGCCTGACCTCGAACGAGGGGTTAAGCGAAGTCTTACGCGAGGACATGACGCTGGACAATACTTTGCTTGAAGTTCCGGGCATGCCAAGCCTGTCCATCCTGCCGGCAGGCACGCTGAAGGGGAATGCCGGCCAACTCATCTGCTCCCAGACCATGCAGCAAATTGTGCAAGACCTGCGCGAGCGCTTTCAATTCGTAGTCATCGACTCCGCGCCGATCCTGCCCTTCGTAGACGGGCGGGCGCTCTCTACCCTGGCGGACGCCGTGATCCTGGTTGGTCGATCGGGCATCACTACCCGTCAGGCCATGCGGCGCAGTGTGGAGCTGCTTTCCGAGATTCATGGAGCTCCCATTCTGCAAGTCGTGCTCAACGCGGCGCAGCAGAACTCCATCGACTACAAGCATTACGGGTATGGGTACACGTACGAGGACACGACGCAACGCTGATCGGTTCGTCGCCGTCTCCGCGCATCAACAGACTTTCCCGGGCCCGGTTTTAGCTTGCTGCGGTAAACAACTACGGGGTTGGAAAGTGGCCGAATGCAATTTCGCACACTGACGAGAGAGGACAAAGTCATGTCCGCCGGAACTATCGAACAAGTCGGTAACGCTCTGAAGGTCAAGTCCGAGAGCAATGGTTTCTTAAAGTACCGGTCTGCGCTGATTTTTTCATCGCAAGCCGTGCTCATCGTTCTGACCTACTATGCCAGCTTCCTGCTGCGCCTGGACACCGACCTTGATGCTGCCAGTCGGGCGATGTTCTGGAAGACCCTGCCGTTTGTCCTGGTCATCAAGCTGGTGCTTTCTTACCAATGTGGACTGATGCACGGCTGGTGGCGCTATGTCGGTATCAGCGACCTGCTGGACATCAGCAAGGCGTCGCTGCTGAGCTCCTCGCTGATTTTCTGCCTGGTGGAAGCCGTTCTGCGGCTCCCGGGATATCCTCGTTCGGTCGTTGTCATTGACTTGTTTCTCACCATCATGGTGCTGGGCGGCGCCCGCTTCGCGGTCCGCGCCTACACCGAACGTGCCCGCACGGATGGGGCGCAACGTAATACGCTGGTTGTCGGTGCCGGCGAAGCCGGGAGCGCCATTGTCCGCGAGTTGAAACAGAACCCCGGCCTCAATTACAACCCCGTCGGGTTCGTGGACGACGATCTCAGCAAGAAAGGCGTCAAGATCCACGGAGTCAAAGTTCTGGGCAGCACCGACGCGTTGCCTGAGCTGGTCAAGGAACACCGGGCCAGCTGCGTCATGATTGCCATTCCCCAGGTCAAAGGCCGCCTGGTCGAGAGAATTATCGCCAAATGCCGTGAGTGCAAGGTGGATTTCAAGATCCTGCCGCCCATCGGTGAGCTGATCAACAAGCCGCCTTCCATCAGCCAGGTGCGCCAGTTGCGCGTGGAAGACCTGCTGGAACGCGAACCGGTCACGCTCGATATGGACCAGATTCGCGGCCGCATCGAAGATAAAGTCCTGCTGGTGACCGGGGCCGGCGGTTCGATCGGTTCCGAATTAGTGCGCCAAGCGGCTGCGCTCAATCCCAGGCAGCTGGTTTTGCTGGACCGCTCCGAAAACGACTTGTTCAAGCTGGGCCATGAACTCTCGCGCAAGTTTCCCCACCTCGACTACGTTCCTGTCGTGGGCGATATTCAGGATGTGACTTTGCTCCGCGATGTGTTTGCGACCCACCGTCCGCAGTCGGTGTTCCACGCTGCGGCCTATAAGCACGTTCCGATGATGGAGAGGAATTGCTTTCAGGCCATCACCAACAATATTTTCGGAACCTACAACGTCGCGCTGCTGTCGCGGCAGTACCGGGTCGAGGACTTTGTTCTAATCTCATCCGACAAGGCCGTGAACCCGACCAACATCATGGGCGTCACCAAGCGGGTGGCGGAGCTGATCATGCAGGGTCTGCAGGAAAACGGTACCACCCGCTTCATGGCAGTCAGGTTCGGCAACGTGCTGGGCAGCAACGGCAGCGCCTTGCCGCTGTTCGAACAGCAGATCGCCGCCGGCGGTCCGGTGACAGTCACGCATCCTGATGCCCGGCGGTACTTCATGACTATCCCCGAGGCGGTGCAGCTCGTGTTGCAGGCCTCGAGCATGGGCAAGGGTGGAGAAATCTTCGTTCTGGATATGGGCGAGCCGGTCCGGATCCTGGATTTGGTGCGCAACCTGATCCGGCTCTCCGGGTTCGAACCCGACCGCGACATCAAGATCGACTTCGTGGGCTTGCGTCCCGGAGAAAAGATGTTCGAAGAACTCAAGCTCGAAGGCGAGGATGTGAAGCCCACGGCGCACGAGAAGATCCGTCTTCTGACGGGAAGCCGGACGACGTTCGAACAGATATCGAGTTGGCTCGACGAACTTTCGGTTCTGGTCCAGGCGAAAAACGTTCACGGCCTGGTCACCAAGCTGGTGACGATCGTGCCCGAGTATTGGCCGAGTCCCGAGATTATCTCGCTAGGCGCCATTGATCGCCACGATCAGGCGCTGAACCACCAGTTGGCTCGCGCCACCCTGGCGTCGACGCCGCAATCCGCCGAATCGGCTGCCTAAGACAATCTATTTATGTGTGGAATTTGCGGAATTTTTCGTCCCGATCGCGGCCGCATTGATCCTTCGCGGGTCAAGGAAATGCGGGATGCCATGTCCTATCGCGGTCCGGATGGTTATGGCCTGACCCATGGCGCGGGCTACGTGCTGGGGCATCGCCGACTCTCGATCTTCGATCTTTCCGAGAACGGCAAGCAGCCTATGCCCAATGAAGACGGGTCGGTAGAGATTGTCTTCAATGGAGCTATTTACAACTTCGTTGACCTCAAACGCGAACTGCGCAGCGCGGGCCATCAGTTCCGTTCCGAGACCGACACAGAAGTTCTTATCCACGGATATGAAGAATGGGGCATTGAGAAGTTATTGTCGCGGATCAAGGGCATGTATGCCTTCGTCATCTATGACCATGCGAGGCACAGCCTTCACATGGCCCGCGACCCGTTGGGGAAGAAGCCGCTTTTCTTCTCTTTTCGCAATGACGAATTAGTCTTTGCTTCCTCTGCGCGTGCTTTGGCCCTCGCCCTCGAGACGACCCCGGAAATCGATCCCGTCGCAGTGGACCAATTGCTCTGTGATATGTACATCCCGGGACCGCGAAGTATCTTTGAAGGAGTAGAGAAGCTGCTTCCCGGCCGCGCGTTAAGCGTCGGAAGAGATGGGCGGCGAAAGGATTTAATTCATTGGAGCCCTGATTTCCTTCATCCGGAAGAGGGCGTGAGCGACCAGGAATGGCTGGAAAGAGTTGAACACTCGCTCGAGACTGCAGTCAGTCGACGGCTGGTGGCCGATGTGCCGGTCGGAATTCTGCTTTCGGGTGGAATCGATTCAAGTCTTGTGACGGCGACCGCGGCGCGAACGGCGGGCCGGGTTCAGACCTTCTCCGTTGCGACCGATGATCCGACCATGGACGAGAGCCGTTACGCCCGGGCGGTTGCGAGTCGCTGTAACACGGACCATCACGAGCTTAGGGTAGTCAGCGATTTCCGCAGCAACCTGATTCGCCTGGTTAGCGCCATGGGTGAGCCACTGGCCGACGCTTCGGCGGTTAACGTGTTGGCGATTGCGGAGCAAGCACGACAATTCGTCACCGTCATCTTGACGGGCGATGGTGGGGACGAAATCTTCGGGGGCTACAGTCACTATCTGGCCTATCACAAGGCGCAGCAGCTAAGGAAATTTTTTCCCGGTCCTTTGAAAGCACCGTTGGGCTGGCTGGGCGGCATGCTGAGCAACGCAGGTGGCTTTCTGCGGCGCGCCGGAACCTTGAGCCGCATGACCGCTCTGCCCCTCGAGCGAACCATGTTTGCCACGGATTCGATGATGGACAGCTCGGTGCGTCCTTTTTTCTATTCGCCGGAATTTAGCCAGCGAATCGGAGGGAATCGCCACAATCTGCACTATCTGGGCGTACTTCCGCCGGCGCGCTTGGCGACGTGGGATGTGGACAGGGTCATGCAGACCCAGATGCAGACCGTGCTGCCAGATGATTACCTGGCCAAGGTTGACGGCGCTACCATGGGAGTCAGCGTCGAAGCACGCAGTCCTTTTCTGGATATCGATCTGGTTGAACTGGCAATGCGTATTCCGGCAAGTGTCCGATTTCGTGGCGGGAAATCCAAATCTTTACTGCGTCGCCTAGCCTTGAAGCAAATTCCTACCGAGTGTGTGGAGCGCCGCAAACAGGGCTTCGCCGCCCCTATTGGAAAGTGGCTGCGAAAGGACTGGGCTGATCTTGTCGAAGATTGTGTGCTCGGACCCCAGGTAGAACGGCGCGGCTGGTTCAGCCGTACGGCCCTGGAGCGCGTGGTTCAGGAACACCGCCGCGGGGTCAAACATGACTATTTGCTCTGGGCGCTCTTGGTGCTTGAAATGTGGATTCGTCTGGCCCGCGAAGAGGCTTTTTCGTCAAACGAGAATGCCGTGAGCCTAGTCTAGCCCGTACCACCGAGTCCCTCCGTTTTGTCCGAAAACACTCCCCCCAATTCAAGGCTTCGAAACCGGGAAGATTCTCGTCCCGCAGGATCAGCCGGCTACAGGTCTGGTAAAGCAAAGAACCCTATGACTAACGACTCTTTTATTCCATTTCATCGTCCCTCGATTGGTCAGGAAGAAAGCGACGCTGTCCAGAAAGTTTTAACTTCGGGCTGGCTTACCACGGGACCAGTCGCCATTGAGTTTGAAAAGCAGTTTGCGGCTTATGTCGGCTGCAAGCACGCCCTCGCGGTGAATTCCTGCACCGCCGCGCTACAACTGGCGCTGGACGCCATTGGCCTGCAGCCGGGGGATGAAGTACTGTTGCCCTCCTACACTTTTACGGCGACCGCCGAGGTAGTCACATATTTTGGTGCTCGTCCCGTGCTCTGCGACAGCGTGCCGGGAGGCTTCAATATTGATCCCGCCGATGCCGAACGGCGGGTCACGGCGAAGACCCGCGCGATTATTCCGGTCCACATTGCGGGTGAAGCTTGCGATCTTGATCCCCTGCATGCGATGGCACGTCGCCACGGCCTGCACGTGATCGAAGATGCAGCTCACACCTTGCCAGCGTGGTATCGCGGCCGGCGGATAGGCACGATCTCCGAAATGACGGCTTTCAGTTTCTATGCCACCAAGACCATTACCACGGGCGAAGGCGGCATGCTGGCCACGGACAACGACCAGTACGCGGAACGGGCAAAGATGATGCGGCTGCACGGCATTGGAGGCGATGCCTGGAAGCGGTATTCGAAGACCGGATCCTGGTTCTACGAAGTGCACCGCGCCGGATACAAGATGAACCTGCCCGATCTGCTGGCGGCGGTGGGTGTGGCCCAACTGAAGAAGTGCGACGAGTTCTGGAAGAAGCGCAGCCAGGTTGCGGGCTACTATCGGGATAAATTTTCGCAGATCGAGGAAGTGCAGCTGCCGGCGTGTGCAGTGGATCCCTCCGAACACTCCTGGCACCTGTTCATTCTGCGCCTGCGGCCTGAGTTGCTGAGCATCGGCCGGGACGAGTTCATCGAAGAATTGAAGGCGGCGGGCATTGGCACCAGCGTGCACTTCATACCGCTGCACCAGCATCCCTACTACATCGAGCAATACGGCTACCGGCAAGGAGACTTCCCGCAGGCGGAGGATTCCTTCTCGCGCTGCATCTCGTTGCCGATTTACCCTGACCTTACCGAGGCACAGATGGCCCAGGTGGTGGGAGCGGTTAGCCAAATCGTCAGCCGGAGCCGCAAGCTGGTTTCGGTATGACCGGCCTTGTATGACCAGCTTTAATATGGCCAGCTTGATATGACAACGATTGGCGCGATTCCTGACGCGTCCTGCATGTCCAGCGCAAGCGGCACTCTGAGCGGGTGGAATTTCTCGCCCGGCAAGCGCATTTTGGATGCGGTTGTGTCGGGCGCAGGCCTGGTGGTGGTGTTGCCGCTAATGGCGCTCATCGCCAGCGCCGTCCGGCTCACGTCGTCCGGACCGGTCCTGTTTCGGCAACGCCGAGTGGGCAAAGACGGCAAGCCCTTCGAGATTCTTAAGTTCAGGACTATGCTTCATCGCCCGCAAGGCGTCGGTCTCGGTGTCACCCGCCAAGGCGACTCGAGAATCACCGCGACAGGCAAAGTGTTGCGGCGGGTTAAGTTGGACGAGCTACCCCAGCTCTTCAACGTACTTCGTGGAGACATGAGCCTGGTGGGTCCCCGTCCCGATCTGGCCGAGTTTTGCCAGGCCGTCCGTCCGGAGCTGAAGCGGGTCTTCGCTCTGCGGCCGGGATTAACCGGATGGGCCACGTTGCACTTCAGGGATGAAGAAAGGCTTCTGGCCGAGGTCCCCGAAGAGCAGACCGCCAGCTACTACGTGGATCACATTCTGTCGCAGAAGGCGCAACTCGATCTGGACTATGCCCAGCGTGCTTCCTTCTTCGGTGACCTGAAAATTGTCCTGCGCACCCTAACCGGAGCATGATGACTGGTTGAGGGCATGGGATCAGAAATAGAACCCCAAGTTTGTACGCAATTGCAATACGGTGGCCACGTTGCTGCCGACAATTTGTTCGCCAGTCCCCGCGGCGATCGGAATCATTTCTAAAGAAGGTTGAGTTGCCTCTTTATGAAGCGTGTTCTGCTCATCGCTTACGCTTATCCGCCCTGTACTGAGATTGGGGCGATCCGACCTGCGGGCCTAGCAAAGTATTTGCCTCGTTTCGGGTGGGAGCCGACCGTACTCACGGTGAAACTGCCCGGTCAGCGTCCCAGTGGGGCGCGAGTGATCGAGACCGCTGACGAAGATGTTTTACAAACCTGGAAGGTCAGGTTCGGGCTGGAAGGCAAGCGCGGCCTGCACGAACAACTGGGTTTGCCGGTCACGCAAAAGCGCGACTCCCAGCTGATTCACACGAAACTCCTTTTTGCCATCCGCTATTTGCTGACGTTTCCCGATTCGACGAAGGGCTGGATCCCTTCTGCCATAAAAGAGCTCGAGCGGATCAAGAAAACAGCCATCGTTAACGCCATCGTGACCACGTCCCCGCCTATTTCTGCTCACCTGATCGGGCGCAAGGCCAAGCAGATGTTCGAAGCTCCCTGGATCGCCGATCTTCGCGATCTGTGGTCCCAGAATCTGGCGCAGGGCAACGATCTGCTCCGTCTGTTGGAACGGCCGTTGGAACGAAGAACCCTGCGCGACGCCGATGCGCTGGTGAGCGTGTCTGAGCAGTGGGCGGCCCGGCTGCGAGAATTCTATCCCGACAAGTCGATTTTCAGCATCACCAATGGTTTTGATGCAGACGACTTCCGGCCCTTGCCGGAGGCGCTGACCCCGAAATTTACCATCACCTACACGGGGCGCCTCTACGAAGGGAAAAGGGATCCGACGCCGCTCTTCGAAGCGATCCAGGAGCTGATTCAGGAAGGTGTATTGAGCCGCTCGGCGATTCGGGTTCGTTTTTACGGTTCGATCGAGCCTTGGCTGCCGGCCCTGGTACATAACTTTGGTCTGGATGATGTCGTCGAGGTGGCGGGAACGGTCAGCCGGGAGGAAGCGTTGCGACGGCAGCGGGAATCTCAGATCCTGCTTACACTCGGTTGGTCAGATCTTCGGGAGACCGGGCAGCACACGGGAAAAGTATTCGAGTACCTGGGAGCGAGGAGACCCATTCTGGCGATTGGAGGCAGTCGCGGAGCGGTCACGGAACTGCTTGAGCAAACCAGGGCCGGAGTGCACGCTCAATCTAGAGAAGAATTGAAAAACACTCTCCACGGATGGTACGCGGAACATCTCCAGGCGGGTCGTGTGCTGTATCGGGGCGAAGAGCGAGAACTCTATCTCTATACTCACGAGCAAATGGCGTCGCGTTTTGCCGAGGTACTCGACAGCGTCAGTGCAGGCAGAATCTCGCATGCATCCGCCGCCCACGTTTAGGGCAAGACGCTGGTTGCGTGTGCACTGGACCGGCAAGAATTTAACCTGCCGCCGTCAGCATCCCGGGTTTTCCTGACACTGTTGTTCCGAAGCCTATAGAACAAAGTCACTCAAATCCCCCGGTCTGTTGGTTGTCCGGAGAAAAAACATGGGGACCGATTTCAACGAAATGGGACGCTCGCACCGCAGAAAGAGCCGGGAAACCTAGAAATGGCATCGCCAGCAACCGCCAAAAATGTTCTTACCAGCGCCGGAGAGCGCCGTTGGCTCCCCATCGCCCTGACCGTATTTTTAGCCCTGCTCATGGGCGTCATGGTGGCGGAGGGTCAGTGGTTGCTAGTGGCCGCACTGGCTGTGGTCCCGCTTGTCTTTCTGTGGCCGGTGCAGGTTGCCCTGGGAGCATTCGCGCTGCTGATTCCCTTTGACAGTGCTACGTTCTCCCAGGGAAACGGAAATACCGGAACCACGCTTAATTTTGTCGTAGGCGCGGCCGCGGCGTCGATTCTTATCGTCACAGCGCTCGCGGGAAATAGACTGCAAAAGCCGCCCCGGGCTGCCCTCTGGTGGTCGCTGCTTATCATTTGGTATGCCCTCACTTACTTTTGGGCGGTTGACCCGCGAGCCTCCCTGGTTCGCCTGCCCACCGCGGCTGCTTGTTTGATTCTTTATCTCGCGGCTACGTCGCTGCGGGTGCGCAAAGCAGAATTCAAGGTGATTGTCTCGGCGCTGATTGTGGGCGGGTGTCTGGCCGGTCTGTATTCTACGTACGAGTTCTATCACCACATTGGTTGGGGCGGCGTGCGCAGCTCCCTTGTCATGGGTGAAGAGGCCATCAATCCCAACATTTTCGCGACTCGCCTGCTTTTACCGCTGGCGCTGTCGGTGGGCGCTTTTTTTTCGGTTCGTTCCGGATTACTGAAGACCCTGATGTTGTGCTGCAGCGCCCTCCTGACCCTGGCCGTGTTGCTCACGCTCTCGCGGGGCGCGGCATTGGCGGTACTCGTCATGGCCGTCGTGTTCCTGCTCCGGTTCGGCGTAAACCGCCGCATTCTGGCGGTGGGAGGCCTAATCGTAGCCATCACCCTGGCCCTACCCAGCGAGTTTTTCAAGCGCTTCGGCGAAGCCGCCAAGACCGGCGGAGCGGGGCGGCTCGACATATGGTACGTCGCCGTGGAAGCGCTGAAACACTACGGCGTGTTCGGAGCCGGACTTAGCAATTTCTCCACGGTTTACAGCAAGTACGCCGGCTACGCGCCGCGCTTCGTGGGATTTGATCGGGCCTCCCACAACCTTTATCTGGAAATGTCAGTGGAAGCCGGGATCATCGGCTTACTTCTGATGGCCCAGGCGATCCGGATGCAGTTATGGTCGGGAAGTAAAAACAAGCGCCCGGCGAGCAAACCAAATCCGTGGATGATCGCGGTGGAGGCGGCCAGCTGGTCAATTCTGACCGCGGCAATGTTCACCCACCTTTTTTGGGAAAAGAGTTTCTGGTTCCTCTGGATCATGGTTGCTTTTGCCACCCAGTTATTCAGGACCAATGCTCAGAGCACGGAAAGGGCGCAGCCCAAAGAGCCTCTCGGGGTGCGACCGCAAAACCCGGCCTTCTTTTAACCTCAACGCCGCCGGCTCTTACCGCTTCCCACGTTCTAGAATCACACTGACACCAGGTTCGACAATCGATATTTCCAGCCTCATGACCAAGTTGACCGCCGCTGTGTCGCCACAGCGCATCCCCATTTCCGATGCCCCGATCTCTCTGCCATCCGCTGGGATAACGAGTGTGGTGGTGGATGCCTCCTGTTTCTCGCTGCCCTACGATTACTCCCTGTGTGAAGCGCTGGCTGATCAGGGCTGTCGGGTTTTTCTGGCGCGCAGCGAATTTCTGGCAGGAGAGTGGACCCGGACGGCTGACCGATTCGAGGCCTGGAAGCACTTTTATCCTCTAAGCCATAGCAAAAAGCGCCAGGGAGCTTTCGCTCCCTTGTGGAGAATCATCAAAGCGGCCGAGCATCTGAAAGACATGCGGCGGTTCGTTCCGAGGATGCGGAAGCTTAGGCCCGACGTCATACATTTTCAGTGGTTGCCGGTGCCCCTGTTGGATGGCTTCTACCTCCGCGACTTGAGCCAGGTAGCGCCTTTGGTACTTACGGTTCACAATGCCAGGCCTCACGGCAGTTTGATGCAGCGTCTTTTTCAGGATTTCCGGCGGACTGCCATCCTCGGGTCTTTTCAAGCCATCATCGTGCACTCGGAGTTCACCAAGCGGCAGATTGTAGAAATGAACTGGGCTCCAGCCGAAAGGATTCATGTGATTCCCCACGGCGTGCTGGACTATTATCTTTCGCTCGACGGAACTAGCCCGACGGCACAGACCTCATCTTCAGACCAGACCGTGATGTTCTTCGGGAATATCGAAAGCTACAAAGGGCTGGACGTCCTCATCCGGGCATTCGCGCAGTTGCCGGCCGAGCTGCTGGCCCGCACTCAGTTGTTAGTGGCCGGCTCTCCGAACATCGCCGTCGCCCCGCTAAAAAAACTGGCGCACGATCTCGGAGTCGAGCGACGCATGGTCTGGAAGCTGGGCTACATTCGCGAGGAAGAAGTTCCTCAGCTCTTCCGATCAGCCAGCATCGTGGCACTGCCTTATCGCGCCATCGACCAGAGCGGTGTGCTAATGACCGCTGTGGCCTTCGGTAAGGCGATTGTCGCCAGCCGCACCGGAGGCTTTCCCGAAGTCATACAGGATGGAGTCCAGGGAATTCTGGTCGCACCGGGCAATGTGTTGGAGCTGGCTGCCGCTCTACAGGATTTGTTGGCGAACTCGGCCCGCAGGCAAGCGATGGAGCAAGCGACACGTCATCTGGCAAGAACTGAACTCTCTTGGACCAATAGCGCGCAGAAGACGGTCGCTATCTATGAAGCGGTCGCGACCGAACGCGCCGGCACCCTCATTCATCACACTCGATGAAAAGTCTTACCGAAATCGACAGCGAGCCGATCACCGAAAGCATGGCGGATGTAACTCTTTTCCCGAACATTGCGCACCGGCCAACCGTGCGGGTGGTCGCGATGCTCGAAGGTTCTACGCTTTCGGGTCCGGCGAAGAATCTTTTTGAGTTCTGCCGGGTGGCACGGACGCTCTCGACCGGGACGGTCGTGGAGCTCACGCTGGTCACGTTTCATCGCTCCATTTCGCTCGACTGCAGCCGGAACACC
Source organism: Terriglobia bacterium (assembly GCA_963813645.1). GTDB lineage: Bacteria > Acidobacteriota > Terriglobia > Terriglobales > Acidobacteriaceae > JAIQFF01. The sequence goes on along the minus strand of CAWEZS010000011.1, from coordinate 71,004 downwards.
GATCTCATCGAAGCGGCCCAGCGAGCGGGTATCGCGGTGCAGCGCATTCCGGAGCGCTTTCTGTTCGATGTCCAAGTGGTTTCCCGTTTGCGGAGGCTGGTTGAGCGGCTGGATCCGGACTTGATCCAAACTCACGCCTCGAAAGCTCATTTCCTGATGCGATGTTCTGGCCTAGGAAGAAATCGCCCCTGGATCGCGTTTCATCACGGCTACACCAATACCGATTTTCGTTCTCCCATCTACAACAACCTCGACCGTTGGTCCCTGCAAGCTCCGGACCGGGTTGTGACCGTGAGCCTGGCTACGAAAGAGCAGTTGCTGTGTCGCGGCATATCGGGGCAGCGCATTACCGTTGTGCACAACGCCGTGCCCATGCAATCGCTTCGTCAAATACAGAATAACGCTTCGATCGTCCGGCAAAAGAAGATTGATTTAGGTCTCCCAGCCGACGAGAAACTCATTTTATGTGCCGGCCGTCTTTCGAAAGAGAAGGCGCAGATCGACATGGTGGCCGCTCTCGTTCGCCTACGAAAGCTACGCCCCGACCTTGCCGTGCGCTTGATGATCATCGGCGATGGCCCGGAGCGGGAGCGAATTTCGCAAGCCATCCAGTCCGCAGGCCTGGAAAGCAGCATCGTATCTACTGGTCACTTGAAAGACCTCACTCCTTACTACGAGGTGGCGGATGTAGTCGCCATACCCTCACTCAGTGAAGGCTCTCCGAACGTGCTGCTCGAGGCGATGGCTTTCGGCGTGCCGGTGGTGGCCACAGAGGTAGGAGGAATTCCCGAGATCGTGAATCACGGCGAAACCGCTCTGCTGGTGCCGGCCCAGGACCCGGGCGCCATGGCCGCAGCCATCGAACAATTGCTTTCCGATCCCGCCACGGCGTCAAGTCTGGCCGGACAGGCACGAAGGAAAGTAGAGACGGAGTACTCACCGGAGTCGCGCGCCAAGACTCTGATCGACATCTACGACGATGTCTTTCGCAGGTCGCGTGCCTGATGTTCTGCAGTCCGGTGAGTGAGACAGCAATAGATCGATGACAATGATTTGGGGAAAGGACACGAAATGAGAGTTCTAGTTACGGGACACGGAGGTTATATCGGGACGGTTCTGGTCCCGATGTTTCTGAAAGCGGGTCACCAGGTAGTGGGTCTGGATACCCACCTGTATCGCTCCTGCACGTTTGGGGCGGAACCGGTTGTAATTCCGGAAAACGTCAAAGACCTGCGCGATGTTGAGACCTCCGATCTCGAAGGATTCGACGCCGTGATTCATCTGGCGGCGTTGTCCAATGATCCGCTGGGCAATCTCGATCCGCAGCTGACCTTCGATATCAATCACCTCGGGTCGGTGCGACTGGCGCGAAAGGCCAAAGAAGCCGGAGTTCCGCGGTTCCTGTTCTCCTCATCCTGCAGCACCTACGGGTCGGCTGGCGATGACATGCTGGATGAAACCAGCAGCTTCAATCCAGTGACGCCCTACGGTCAGTCTAAAGTGCTGGTCGAGCGCGACCTTTCGGAACTGGCAGACGGCAGCTTTTGCCCGGTATATCTAAGGAATGCCACGGCCTACGGGGTGTCCCCGAAGCTGCGGTTTGACCTGGTGTTGAACAACCTGGTGGCATTCGCCCTGACCACCGGCCAGGTGCTGATGAAGAGCGATGGCACGCCCTGGCGCCCGATTGTGCATATAGAAGATATTTCGCGCGCATTCCTGGCGCTGATGGCGGCCCCGGCGAATGTGGTCTTCAATCAGGCTTTTAACGTAGGGATTAACGAGGAGAACTACCGCATCCACGAACTGGCGGACATGGTGAAGGAAGTCGTGCCCAACTGCAAGATCGAGTTTGCGCCCGGCGCTGGACCCGACAAGCGTTGCTACCGGGTAGACTGCAGCAAAATTAAGCGCCTGGTTCCGGAGTTCCAGCCGCAGTGGACCGCGCGCAAGGGAGTGCGGCAGTTGTACGACGCGTATCGCGCCGTGAATCTGACGCTGGAGGATTTCCAGAGCACGCGCTACTCGCGGATTGATTACATCCGGGGATTGTTGCGCGACAAGCAACTGGATGCGGGGCTACGCTGGACCGTAGCCGAGACCGCAGCCAGCGTCCGCTGAGGGCGGCCGATAGCTTCACCAGGAAAATCAGGCGGTAAGAGCGAAAGGGAAGTGACATAGATGATTTTCACCGAGACAAAGTTGAAGGGCGCGTTTGTGATTGACATCGAGCGCCGCGAGGATTCGCGCGGCTTTTTTGCCCGCGCCTTCTGTCAGCATGAGTTCGAGGCGCACGGGTTGAAGCCGATGATTGCGCAGGCCAACATCGCGTTCAACCACAAGAAAGGAACGCTGCGCGGGATGCATTTCCAGTTTCCGCCCGCGCCCGAGACCAAGCTGGTGCGTGCAACCCGAGGCGCGATTCTCGACATCATTGTTGACCTCCGGCCCGAGAGCCCGACCTACCTGCAGCACGTCGCGGTCGAACTGAGCGAAGACAATAATCGGGCGCTGTATGTCCCCGAGCGCTTTGCGCACGGATACCAGGTGCTGCGGGACAAGACCGAGACCAGCTATCAGGTGGGCGAGTTCTATACGCCCGGCTCCGAAGGCGGGTTGCTGTACAACGATCCTCGGCTGGGATTGCAGTGGCCGTTGCCGGTATCGGTGATTTCGGAAAAGGACGCAGTCTGGAAGCTGCTGGACGAACAGGAACCGGAAGTGAAGCGCCGCATGAGCCAGGGGCAACCAGAGCCGGCGGCCGTGGGATCGGGCAGGAACGGAAAGTAAGCTGGCGCTCTTCAGCCTGCATTCTTAAAGGACCAGGAATTTCATCATGATCATCGTAGATAACGCACTGAAAGCGCGAGAAGCCGAAGGACGCCCCATCCGCGTGGCCCTGCTCGGCGCCGGTTTCATGTCGCAGGGTCTGGGCAACCACATCGTGAACACCATGACGGGAATGCGCATGGTGGGTGTCTACAACCGCCGGGTGCAACGAGCATTCGATCTGTGCGAATACTGCGGAGTGAAAGATGCGGTCGCTCCTTCGCGGCCGAGCGAAGTCGATCTCGCCATCCGCGAAGGCAAGACAGTCGTCACCGACGACGCCTTCCTGCTGGCCCGGTCCACGGAAGTGGACGTGCTGGTGGATGTGACCGGCTCGGTCGAGTTCGGCGCGCGCGTGGCTTTCGAAGCTTTCAAGCACGGCAAGGACGTCATCCTGCTGAATGCCGAAATTGATGCCACGATCGGCCCGATCTTGCAGGTCTACGCGGCCAAGCATGGCGTCATCTTCTCGGCCTGCGACGGCGATGAGCCGGGAGTGCAGATCAACCTATATCGCTGGGTCAAGGGTCTTGGCCTGACTCCGCGCGTGATCGGCAACGTCAAGGGACTGCAGGATCCGTATCGAAATCCCACCACGCAAAAAGGCTTTGCCGAAAAGTGGAAACAGAATCCGGCCATGGTGACCAGCTTTGCCGACGGCTCGAAGATCAGTTTCGAGCAGGCCATCGTGGCCAACGCAACCGGATTCAAAGTGCAGTCGCGGGGCATGTCACGCGGCATGGAATACAAAGAAGACGTCATGAAGATCGGCAAGCTTTATGACATCGACGAGGTGCGCAAGCTGGGCGGCGTCGTGGACTACGTTGTCGGCACGCCGCTGACGAAATTCTACGTGCTGGCCGAGCATCCCGATCCCAAGCAGCAGCACTATCTGAGTCTGTACAAGATGGGAGACGGCCCGCTGTATTCGTTCTTCCATCCCTATCACCTGGTCCACTTCGAAGTGCCGAACTCGATCGCTCGCGTCGTCCTGTTCCGCGATTCCGTAGCCAAGCCGCTGGGCGGTCCGGTGGTGGAAGTTTGCGCGGTGGCCAAGCGCGATCTGAAGGCCGGCGAAGTGCTCGACGACTACGGCATGTACATGACCTACGGCGAGGCCGTGAACGCCGACGAAATGTGCGACAAACACTATCTGCCGGAGGGTCTGGTGGAAGACTGCGTCCTCACCCGCGACGTGGCCAAAGACACGGTCATCACGTACGAAGATGTCACGCTTCCGCCGAACCGCCTAGGCGATCAATTGCGCGCCGAACAGTACCGTCACTTCCGCGGTGAAACCTGGCTGGAAGAAATTGTGGGCGCTCCCGCAATGGCGGCTGGGCGCAAATGAGAATGAGCGGAGCTGGAGTCTCGCTATGAAGGTCGTTCTATTTTGCGGCGGGCAGGGCATGCGGATCCGCGATGCCGAAGATCTGCCCAAGCCCATGGTGCATATCGGCTACCGGCCCATCCTGTGGCACGTGATGAAGTACTACGCCCACTACGGGCACAAGGACTTCATCCTTTGCCTGGGACATCGCGCCGACGCCATCAAGAATTATTTTCTCAACTACAACGAGTGCGCCTCGAACGATTTCATTCTGTCGGGCGGCCCCAAGAATCTCGAACTGCTGAACAGCGATATTCACGACTGGCGCATCACCTTCGCCGACACCGGCATCAACTCCAACATCGGACAGCGCCTGAAGGCAGTGGAGAAGTATCTCGAGGGCGAAGAAGAATTTCTGGCCAACTACAGCGACGGTCTTACCGACCTGCCCCTGCCGCAGCAGATCGAACACTTTCATCAGCAGGACAAGATTGCCAGCTTTCTGTGTGTCCGGCCGAACCTCAGCTATCACCTGGTATCGCTCGAACAGGGCAATGGCAGCCTGGTTTCCGGCATCCATGCCATTGACAACGGCAGCGTGCGCATCAACGGCGGATTCTTCATCTTCAAGAAAGACATCTTCAAGTACATCCGCGAAAAAGAGGAGCTGGTCATCGAACCCTTCCATCGCCTGCTGGCGGAGAAGCAGTTGATCGGCTATGCCTACGATGGCTTCTGGGCCAGCATGGACACCTTCAAGGACAAGCAGCAGTTGGAAGGCTTGTACGCCAGCGGTTCGGCTCCCTGGGAGGTGTGGAAGAAAAATGGCAAGAGCTAGCCGCTGGGTGGGCCGAACCGGGGTTCCATGCTGCCACTAAATCTATCGCGAGACCCGGCGGCCCCGCTCCAGGTGTTGTGCCTGGGAGCGCACTCCGATGACATCGAAATTGGCTGCGGCGGCACCATCCTGCAACTGCTCTCCGGCTATTCGAATGTGGATGTCCGCTGGATAGTTTTCAGCTCGAATGCGGAACGCGAACGTGAGGCCCGGGCCAGCGCGGACCTTTTCCTCAAGAAAGCCAGGCGCAAGAAAGTGATCGTAAAACGGTTTCGCGACGGGTTCTTTCCCTACGATGGGGCCAAGATCAAAGAGTCGCTGGAGAAGATGAGAAAGGACCTGAATCCTGACCTGATCTTTACTCACTATCGCGACGATCGCCACCAGGACCATCGCGTGATCAGCGATTTGACCTGGAACACCTTCCGCCGGCATCTGATTCTGGAGTACGAGATTCCCAAGTACGATGGCGACATGGGTTCGCCAAACTGGTTTGTTCCCTTGAAGCCAAAAGTCTGCGAGCGCAAGATCAAATATATTTGCGAGATGTTCAAGACCCAGCAAGTCAAGGGATGGCTGACAGAAGATACGTTTCTGGCCCTCATGAGGCTTCGGGGGGTCGAATGCCAGGCCGCCGACAAGTATGCCGAGGCCTTTTACTGCCGCAAACTGACGCTGGCGACAGAGTAAGATTTTCGGTAGCTGGAACTCCCTTATCTCATGATGGAGTCATCCTGAGCTGCAGAGCGCTGAGCGAAGTCGAAGGGATCTAGCGTGTAGCGGATATGCTCCGCGCGGAAAAGTTGACGTCCGCGCCAGATCCCTTCGACTTCGCCACGCAGGCTCTTCAGGACTCAGGCCTTCAGGATGACGCAGTGGCGGTGGACTTCACCGAACTGAACAGGGGAAATCGGTCGATCAAGTGTGGAGGAGAAATGAGCGGTAAGAAGCCCAGGGTAAGCATCGCAGTGCCGGTGTACAACGGGGAAAACTACCTCGAGTACGCTCTCGAGACGGCGCTGGCGCAAACCTATGCGGATTTTGAGATTGTCATTTCTGACAATGCCTCCACCGACGGCACCGAAGAGATTTGCCGCCGCTTCGTCGAACGCGATTCCCGGGTGCGGTACCACCGGAGCGAAGTGAACCGCGGCGTCTACTGGAACTTCAGACGCGGCCTGGAATTTTCGTGCGGGGAGTATTTCATGTGGCTGGCTCACGACGACGGCCTTACGCCGGAGTTCCTGGAGCGCTGCGTGGCCGCACTCGACGCGGAACCGGAGGCCGTTCTGGCCTATACCAAGGCGATTGACATTGACGAGCACGGAAATCACCTTGAGCTTAAGGAACAAGTGCTGAACGCCGAGTCTTCAAGTCCTCGCGAGCGCTTCCGCCAGATGAGTCGTCTGGAGCACAACTGCGAATCCATTTTCGGACTGATGCGGGCAAGCGCCTTGAAACACGTCCGGGTGTTCCCCGACTTGGCTGACTCCGACCGGGTGATGCTGGCCGAGTTGAGCTTGTATGGCAGATACGCCCGGATTTCGGAGTTTCTCTTTCTTCATCGCGAGCATCCCATGCGGGCAACCAGCGCGTATCCGCAATCCCGCTTTGAAAGAACCGCGATACTTCTGCCGGAAAAAGCCGGCAAAATAGTGTTTCCGCATTTCCGGCAGTTCGGCGAGTACGTGCTCTGCATCCACAGGTCTCCTCTTCGCTGGCGCGATCGGATGCTCTGCTACAAAGACATGCTCGCCTGGTTTTGGCGCTACCGCGGACGACTCAGGCGCGACATACAAGACGTAGCTTTTTATCTCCTGCGTCGACTTTTTCCTTCCACAGCTTCGCGAACCCGGGCTGCCACCGGCGGGCACAGCGCTTAAGACCGGTTCTGCCAGAGAGTCTTCCCTTATGCCTCGCGCACGACGTATAGCCCAGAACGTGTTATCGAACTGGTTGGCGCTCGCCATCACCACGGTGGTGGGCTTCTTCCTGTCGCCGCTCGTCGTTCACTATCTGGGGAATCTCACGTATGGCGTTTGGGTGATTGTCATGTCACTCGTCGCCTACATGAACCTGCTCGATCTGGGGCTGCGGGGCGCTGTTACCCGTTTCGTTTCCAAGGGAGCCACGCAGGAAGATCATGAGGAATCCAGCCGGGTAGTTTCCGGAGCGCTCTGGATCCGGCTCTGGATAAGTTTGGCCGTCGTCGCCGCCGGCGTGATCTTCTCCGTCGCCCTCAACCACATCTTTAAAATCCCGGTCGAACTGCAGCAGCCCGCGCGGATCGCCGTTCTGGTCACCGCCGTTACCGTCGCCCTGAATCTCTGGTGCGGCGTGTTTGGCGGGGTGCTGGTCGCGCTCCATCGCTACGACCTGACCAGCAGCGTCTCGATTCTGCAAACCTGCGCCCGCGCTGCCGGCATCATCTTTCTGTTGCGGACCGGCCACGGCATACTGGCCCTGGCGCTTTGGGACCTATGCATCGCGGTTCTAGCCAACGCGGCCATAGTGTTTCTTTGTTTCCGCATTTACCCGCGGCTCAAGGTTGTCTTCACCCAGCCGGATCGCGCGACCCTTGCCAAGATCTGGAGTTACAGCTTCTATGCCTTCCTGATCAACGTAGCCATCCAGGTTGTCTATTACACGGACAATCTGGTGGTGGGTGTTTTTCTGTCTCCTGCCGCGGTGACGCTCTACGCCATTGGTGGCCTGCTCATCAGCTACTCGCGGCAAATCGTCTCCTCGATGACCACGACCTTCACGCCCTTGGCCAGCACGTTCGAGGCGGAAGGAAGTTTCCAGAACCTGCGCGGCCTCCTGATTCATGGCACTCGCGCGGCGTTGATTGTCTCGCTCCCCATCGAAGCGGCGCTGTTTTTCCGCGGACACACCTTCATCCGTTTGTGGATGGGCGATCAGTATGCCCAGCCTTCCGGAACCGTAATGCAGATCCTGCTCATTTCCGTGGTCCTGGGATCGGCCAACACCACCAGCGCCGGGATCGTGTACGGGATGGAGAAACACAAACGCCTCGCTGTCTGGGCCATTGCAGAAGCCGTCGCCAATCTGGTGTTGAGCGTCATTCTGGTGCGTAAAATCGGAATCTATGGCGTGGCCTGGGGCACTGCCATTCCCAGCATCATCATCGAACTTCTGCTCTGGCCCGGCTATGTTTCCAAGCTGGTCGAAATTCCGGTCAGGACTTACCTGTGGCAGACCTGGGTTCGCACCGGGCTGGCGATCATCCCCTTTGCGTTGGCGTGCGCCCTGGCCGAGCGTTACTGGCCGGCGCATAACCTGTTCATATTTTTTCTGCAGATTGCCGCATTGCTGCCCCTGTTTCCCCTTACCCTGGCGTTAATCTTCCGCAAGGGAGCGATGGTCCAGGCGCGGGAGTGGTACAAGCGGCGGAACGTATCGAATCTTCCAGTCAAGGAGTACGAATCTGTCACAACCATCGGTGGGTGAGGTCGGAATCATCGCGCTGTCGCCGGACCCGTGGAGTGCCCAGTGGATGGACCGGCACTATCTGCTGAGCCGTCTGGCAGGCTACTTCCAGGTGGTCTGGATGACCCAGCCGTGGTGGCGGGAATTGGTTTCAGGATCGGTCTCCCGCGGACTGAGTCCCGAAGCCGACGCGGCCCGGCCCGCGGGCTTGCAAGTGTACGAACCCGAGGTCTGGCTTCCGAGAATTGGGCGGCCGTCGTGGCTGGCGCAGCTTCACTTCGCGAGAGCGGTTGCGGCGGGCGAGCGATATGCTTCGGGCCCGCGGCTGTACCAAAATCGTCCTCTTTGTTTGTCAACCCGAATTCGGCGTTGCTCTCGAAGACCTGCCCCACGACTTCAGCATCTACTACGTCAGCGATGAATACTCCTTTACGACCACCGAAGTGGAACTGTCGGCCACCGAGCGCAAGGTGCTTGGGTCGGTAGATCAGGTCTACCTGACCTCGCCGGCGCTGATGCAAAAAAGAGGCGGATTCAATCCCCACACCGAGTTCCTTCCGATGGGAGTCGATTACTCGAAAGTTTTCCACGCCCGTCCCCGAGCCCGATGACCTTCGCGGCATTCCTTATCCCCGGATCGGCTATATGGGGCATCTCAAAAAGATGCTGGACTGGCCTTTGTTGCTCGATCTGAGCACGGTTCATCCGGAGTGGTCGTTCGTTTTTGTCGGCCCCAAGGGCCCACACCCCGAGATCGACGAGATGCTGGAGAAGATGTCGCGTCTGCCTAATGTGCACTTCCTGGGTGGAAAACCGAGCAAGAGTCTGGGCGCCTACCCGCAGCACTTCGACGTCTGTCTCATGCCCTACGTGATTGATGACTACACGCGCTACGTGTATCCCCTCAAGATGCATGAGTATCTGGCGGGCGGCAGGCCGGTGGTCTCATCGCCCATCCGCTCGGTCGAAGATTTCAAGCACGTCATCGCTCTGGCGCGTACTCGTGAGGAATGGTCCCGTTCCATCCAGGCCGCCCTCTCCGCGGCAGAAAATACTCCCGAGCAGCGTGCCCGGCGCCAGCGCGTCGCGCGCGACTACGACTGGGATGGACTGGTTGCAAAATAGTACGCACGATCACAAGCGGGCTGGGAATAGATGTTCCCCCTCCCGCCGTGGATCCTCACCTTCGAAAAGTCTTACGAAGTCTCCCCCGCAAGCCGATAGATAGTTTGAGAGGATAATTGCCGTCGCGGTTAGCGCGAGGCTTCCGCACCCGTGCGTCCAGCCAAGCGGCTTCTTTTATGAGCTCTGTCCCCATTCGAATTGAACCCTCCCCGGCCCTGCGCCGCGTGCTCCTTATTGCATTCGCCTATCCTCCGGTCCAGATTGTCGGATCGGTGAGACCCGCGGCGCTGGTCAAGTACCTGCCTCGCTTTGGCTGGGAAGTGATGGTCTTGACTCCAAAACTTCCAGGGAACGAGCGGCAGTCGAAAGTCGATCATCGAAACCGAGTATCGCGATGTCCTGGAAGACTGGAAGGCCCGGTTTCATCTTGACCGCAAACGGGGTCTGCACGAGGAGTTCGGCCTTCCCCAAGCGAAGAAACCCGGCGTTACTCCCATCCACACCCGCGCGCTTGATTTGGCGAAATATATTCTTTCGTATCCGGACCCCACCAAGGGCTGGACGCCTTTCGCGCTGGACGCGATGCGGGGAATTCGCCGCCAGAATGTGGACATTGACGCAATTGTCACCACCTCTCCCCCGATCTCATCGCACCTGATCGGGCGAGAGGCGAAAGACATTCTCGGATGCCCATGGATTGCCGACCTTCGCGATCTCTGGACCCAAAACCTCGGCGAACGCAGTTCCAACCTGCTGCAGATCGGTCTGGAAAAACGGACCCTCAGACAGGCCGATGGGTTGGTCACGGTGTCGGATCCCTGGGCCAGCCGGCTGGAACGGCGATATCCAGAAAAGAAGATCTGGTCGATTACGAACGGCTTCGATCCCGACGATTTCGATTCTCCGCCACCTCCCTTGACCGAGGAATTCTCGATCACTTACACCGGTGAACTCTATGCCGGCCAGCGCGACCCCACCCTCCTGTTCGAGGTTCTGAGCGATCTGATCAAGGACGGAACAATTCCCGCAAGTGAGTTGAGGGTACGGTTTTATGGCCGCATCGAACCCTGGCTTCCGGCCGTGATCGAAAAATTTGGGCTCAGCGAAGTGGTTACACTCAATGGCCCGACCCCGCGCATGGAAGCCGTCGCGCATCAGCGGGAGTCGCAAGTCCTGCTCTTGCTGCCATGGAGCAATCCCAAAGAGACCGGGCACCATTCGGCAAAGTTGTTTGAATACCTGGCGGCGGCACGTCCCATCCTGGCCATTGGCGGTGCGCGGGGAGTCATCACTGAAACGCTCGAAGCCGCCGATGCCGGCCTGCACGCGATATCCAAGCCTCAGGTGCGGGAATTCCTGGTCACCGCATATGCTGCTTACAAAACAAGAGGCTACGTCCCTTATTCCGGGAAGAAGCAGGCGGTGGAAGAGTACGGCCATCCCAACATGGCCCGTCGCTTCGCCCAGGTGCTGGACAACGTGGTCGCCGGATCAATACCGCGTAAGTCTTCTCGTAATATTCCCACCATCCGTTAATTAACGGAACGATCGGCCGATGGAATCGGTCCCGATCGACATCGCTTATCCAATTGTGTATCTTATAGTTGGACGGATAGCGATAAGTACTTCTTTCACTTGACAATGGGGGACCGGATCGTCTCTCATTGTTCACTCAATCAGCGTTGTCCCCGAAAGGGCATTACGCGCCCTTCGTAGCCCTTTCGTTGCTGCAGCAAGATGCAATTTTTGTCTCGGAGTATGCCTTCCCCCCGTACCCGAGTCCATCCAGGTTCATGAGGTGAGTATGCGACGTCGGATGTTCACGCCTGTGCTGCACCCTGCTTTCCTATTGATGATATGGCTCGGACTGTCGACGCTCGGAGCGATGGCCCAGGCGGACGTGAAGGGTCAGTGGAACACTATGAGTTCCACCATGACCATTAATCCCGTGCATGCGGCCCTGATGCACAATGGCAAGATTCTGGTCGTTGCTGGCTCAGGAAACTGTCCGCCGTCGCAATCGGGTTGCCCGTCGGGTGCGCCGTACGGAGCTTCCAACCATTCCGGCGCGACGGTCTTTGATCCCGTCGCCCAGACTTTCAATCAGCTCTCCCTGTCATGGGACATGTTCTGCAACAGCATGACTGTGCTGCCGGACGGGCGCGTCTTCGTCAACGGCGGCACTATCGTCTACGATCCGTTTCATGGACAACTAAAGAGCAGTATCTTCGATCCGGCTACGAACAGTTTTACGGACGTGGCGACCAACATGGCGCATGGCCGGTGGTATCCGACCACGACCTTGCTCAGCGACGGCCGGGTCATGACTTTCTCCGGAACCGACGAGAATGGAAACACGAACAAGGCGGTGGAATTCTTTACACCCGGTTCGAGCGGTTCGCCCTGGAGTCAGCAGTACACAGCACCCTGGACACCTCCGCTCTATCCCCGGCAGCATCTTCTGCCTAACGGGAACGTTTTCGTTTCCGGACCCAGCCCTACGACCTGCACCTTTAATCCGACTAACCAGAGCTGGACCACAATAGCCACCACGAAGTATGGCGGCGCTCGAACCTACGGCAGTTCGGTTCTGCTGCCTTTGACGCCCGACAACGGCTACGACCCGAAGGTGATGCTTCTCGGCGGCGCGACCACGGCCACGCAGACCACTGAAATCATTGATCTGGGGGCAGGGTCACCCAGCTGGGTTTTCGGTCCAGACATGTCGCAGGCGCGCATCGAAATGGATGCGGTCATCCTGCCCACCGGGAAGGTTCTGGCGTTGGGCGGCTCGTCGAGCGATGAGGTCGCAAGTACCCACAGCAGGAACGCTGATTTGTACGACCCGGGCGCAAACAGCTTCTCCTCAGCCGGGACCAACAATTTCGACCGTCTCTATCACTCCGTGGCCCTGCTCCTGCCCGATGCGACAGTGTGGAGTGCCGGCAGCAACCCGTCGCGCGGCACCTGGGAAAATCACATGGAGATTTATCAGCCCGCCTACCTGTTCACGCGGGATGGAAACAACAACGTAATCCTGGCGACGCGGCCGACCATCTCGAGCGTTCCGCCCAACATCTCGTGGGGAGGGGCATTCACAGTCTCTACTCCCAATGCGGCCAGCATTTCCCAGGTCGTCCTGGTGCGGCCGGGTTCGTCGACCCACGCCTTCGACATGGACCAGCGTCTGGTGGGAATGTCATTCACGGCCGGATCGGGATCTCTGACCGTCACCGCCCCACCCAACAGCAAGATTGCTCCCCCGGGCTACTACATGTTGTTCCTGATCAACAGCAGTGGTGTGCCGTCGGTGGCGCAGTTCGTTCTTTTGAATGGCTCCGGATCGAATCCCGCGCCCACGGTTACCTCGATCACTCCCAACACTGGACCCGCGGCCGGTGGCACCTCGGTGTCCATCACAGGCACCGGTTTCCTGCAGGGAGCGACGGTGAGCATAGGAGGCACGTCGGCGACTGGAGTGACCGTCGTGAGCAGCACCTCGATCACCGCGACAGCCCCGGCCCATGCGGCGGGTACGGTGAGCGTGACGGTGACCAATAGCGATGCTCAGAACGGCACGTTGAACAACGCCTATACCTATACGGGTTCGGGCGGGGGTGGGGGAACGATCAGCTTTGTGCAGGTGAAGGCGGCGACGCCCCAGACCGCAAGTGCATCGGTAGCCGTCACCTATCCGGCTGCGCAAACGGCTGGGAATCTTAACATCGTGGCGGTGGGATGGAATGACACTACATCCACGGTCAGCAACGTGACCGACAGCCGCGGGAATAGTTATGCCCTGGCCATTGGACCGACCAGCGGAACCGGATTAAGACAGTCCATTTACTACGCCAGAAACATCGCGGCGGGCAGCAATACGGTGACCGTGACGTTCAACCAGGCGGCAGCGTTCGTCGATGTTCGGATACTCGAATACAGTGGGCTGGACACAGCGAATCCTCTGGACAAGACCGCAGCGGCAGTCGGCAGCGGTACCACTGCGAGCAGCGGTGCGGCCACGACGACGTCAGCCAACGAGTTGATTTTCGGAGCGGGCATGACCGCTGCGCGCTTCACTGCCGCCGGAACCGGATTTGTTTCGCGGATCATCACCAGCCCGGATGCGGACATCGCAGAAGACCAGACGGTGAACGCGACGGGAAGCTATAGCGCCACAGCACCCAACAGCAGCTCCAATTGGGTGATGCAGATGGCCACCTTCAAGGCCAGCGGGCAAGGCGGCGGCAATCCGGCGCCCACAGTGACGGCGATTGCGCCAACCTCGGGTACGGCGAACGGCGGGACTGCGGTGACCATCACCGGCACCGGCTTCCTCGCGGGAGCGACGGTAAGCTTTGGCGGTACGGCCGCGACGAACGTGAATGTGGCGAGCAGCACCTCGATCACGGCGACAACACCGGCGCACGCAGCGGGAGCGGTGAGCGTCGTCGTGACCAATACCGATGCTCAGGCCGGTACGTTGAACAACGGTTACACCTACACGTCGAGTAATCCGGCGCCGACAGTCACTTCGATCTCGCCGACAACCGGTACTACGGCAGGCGGCACCTCGGTGACGATCACCGGCACCGGCTTCCTCGCAGGAGCGACCGTGACCCTTCGGCGGTACGGCAGCGACTAACGTGAATGTCGTCGGCAGCACTTCGATCACGGCAACCACGCCGGCGCACGCGGCTGGGAGCGGTAACATCGTGTCACCAATACCGATGCTCAGACCGGTACGTTGCCCAATGGATATACGTATGGCAATCCCGGCTCCCACAGTGACCTCGATCGCACCGAACACAGGCTCGGCGAATGGCGGCACCTCGGTGACCATCACTGGCACCGGCTTTCTCACGGGAGCGACAGTGAGCCTCGGGGGGACGGCAGCGACCAACGTGAATGTCGTGGGGGCCACGTCGATCACGGCCACAACGCCAGCGCACGCGGCGGGGGCGGTCACCGTAACAGTGACCAATACCGACGCTCAGAACGGATCGTTGCCCAACGGTTATACCTACAAAGCGAGCAATCCAGCGCCGACGGTGGGTTCGATCACACCGAACTCAGGCGCCGGTGCGCCGGCGGCACCGCGGTGACCATTACCGGCAGCGGCTTCCTGACGGGAGCAACAGTGAGTCTGGGCGGGACAGCCGCGACCAACGTGAATGTTGTAGGCAGCACGTCAATCACAGCCACCACGCCGGCGCACGCGGCGGGAGCCGTAACCGTAACCGTGACCAATAGCGACGCTCAGAGCGGCTCATTGACCAACGGTTATACCTATCGCAATCCGGCGCCGACGGTGACCTCGATCACGCCGAACACGGGCAGTTCCGCGGGCGGCACTTCCGTGACGATCGCCGGCACAGGTTTCGTGGCAGGAGCGACGGTGAGCCTGGGCGGAACGGCGGCCACGGCGGTGAATGTTGGGAGCAGCACATCGATCACGGCAACCACTCCGGCGCACGCAGCGGGAGCGGTGAACGTGGTAGTGACCAACCCCGACACTCAGAGCGGAACCCTGACCAACGGCTACACCTACACGACCAGCACGGGCGGTGGACCGATCACATTTGTGCAAGTGAAGGCGGCAACGCCGCAGACCAACAGTGCGTCGGTTGCTGTGACCTATCCGGTCGCGCAGACGCTGGGGAACCTGAACATCGTGGCAGTGGGCTGGAATGACACCACCTCCACGGTAACGGGAGTAACGGACAGCCAGAACAACACTTATGTCCTGGCCATCGGACCGACAACCGGGACCGGGCTGCGGCAGTCCATCTACTACGCCAAGAACATCGCGGCAGGCGCCAACACGGTGACGGTAACGTTCAGCCAGGCAGCGGTGTTCGTGGATGTCCGGATACTGGAGTACAGCGGACTGGATACAGCGAATCCGCTGGACAAGACGGCGGGAGCGGTGGGCAGCGGAACGACCGCCAGCAGCGGTGCAGTCACCACGACCGCGGCGAACGAATTGATCTTCGGAGCCGGAATGACTATTTCGAAATTTACCGGCGCCGGAAGTGGATTCACCTCGCGGATCATCACCAGCCCGGACGCGGACATTGCGGAAGACCGCACGGTTACGGCGACCGGAAGTTACAGTGCCACTGCACCCAACAGTTCGTCCAATTGGGTCATGCAGATTGCTACTTTCCAACAGGCCCCTTAAACCAAGAGTGGCCTTTTGGATCTCCTCCTACGCAGAAGCGATTGTGCTGCGGCGTCTCGCCTGCCGCTCCGTGTGCTTCTCTCACAATTGAAACTGATGCGCCTCCTTCAGCGCGGAGGCAGTATCGGAGAAGGCATGACTCCCTTGCCCAAGCACAATAAGTCGACCACCGTGTCACAGAACCGGCCCGCCGCTCGCCGTTGTCCGGATGCGACGCCCGTCTCAGCATTTCAGCGGGGAAGTGGGTTCAGCGTGCTTAAACTCGTCGTCATCCTCGGGCTGGCGTTTTTTTCCGTTAATGATGGCATGGCCCAGGTGCCGGTACTTACCCACCACAACGACATCGGACGTACTGGTCAGAATCTCGATGAGACCATCCTGAACACTTCGAACGTGAACGTGGCCACCTTCGGCAAGTTGTTTTGGAAGACGGTTGACGGCGAGATCTATGCCCAACCTCTCTATGTCCCCAATTTGACCATCCAGGGAAAGACGCGCAACGTCGTGTATGTTGCGACCGAACACAACAGCGTGTATGCCTTCGACGCCGATGACGCCACCCAGGTAACGCCACTATGGCAAGTCAGCCTGGGGACGCCGGTACCCAGCCAGGACATCTGCATTATCACGGGAGACACGAACCCCGCCGACTGTCCTTATCTCGATATCAACCCCGAAATTGGCATCACCAGCACCCCTGTGATCGATCCGGTCGCCGGAATCATTTACGTGGTGGCGAAGACCAAGCGGACCAGCGACAGCACCTATCATTTCTTCTTGCATGCCCTGGATCTCACGTCGGGAGCGGAGCAGCTTGCGGGTCCGACAGAAATTACCGGCCAGGTGACGGGCAGCGGCACGGGCAGCAGCGGCGGTGTTCTGGTTTTTGATCCGACCTATCACCTGCAGCGCCCAGGCCTGTTGCTCATGAACGGTGTTGTCTATTTGGGGTTTGGCTCAGTCGGGGACATGGGAAATTTCCACGGCTGGATTATGGGGTACGACGCCACCACTCTCCAGCAAGTTTCCATTCTGAACATGACTCCGAACGGCAGCGACGGCGGAATCTGGTCCGCCGGACAGGGACTGGCGGGCGACGCATCCGGGAACATCTACGTCATGACCGGAAACGGCGACTTCAATGCGAACACCAACGGAAAAGATTATGGCGACTCATTTCTGAAAATCAGCACCTCCAGCGGTCTCGCCGTCGCCGATTATTTCACTCCCTCCAATCAAGCCAGTCTTTTCAGCGGCGACGTGGATTTTGGATCAGGTGGTCCCCTGGCGATACCGGGGACAAACCTGTTCGTCGGGATCGGCAAAGATAAGCTGTTTCGTGTGGTTGACAGCACGAACATGGGTCACTTCAATTCGGGCTTCGACAACGACGTGCAGCAATTTACCGCCGCCACCAGCGCTTATTTCGGAGCACCGGTCTATTGGAACAGCCCGAACAACGGCCCGGTCGTCTACTTGTGGGGTCCGAAGGATTTCCTGAAAGCCTATAAATTCACCGGCAGCGTGTTCCAGACCACGCCGGTTACGCAGAGCACGATACAAAATAGCACCGGCTTTTCCAACGCGGCTCCGCTCTCGATCTCTTCGAACGGAGACCTGGTGGGCAGCGGCATCATCTGGGGTTCAGCTTCTTTTTCCGGCGTCGCAACCGGCCCTTCGGCGCCAGGAATTCTGCGCGCGTTTGACGCCACCAACCTCGGCACCGAACTCTGGGACAGCAAACAAAACGCCGCCCGCGACGATGTTGGCATGTACGCGAAATTCAATCCGCCGACGGTGGCAAACGGCAAAGTCTACCTGGGTACGTTCTCGGGCCAACTTCTGGTTTACGGATTGAATCCGCCCGCGGCCAGCGGGATCCATTTCGCCCAATCGGCATCGGCGACGCCGCAGTCGACGACGGCGAATGTCTCCGTTCCATTTTCCGGGACGCAGGGCGGAGGCGATCTGAATGTTGTCGTCGTGAGCTGGAATGACACCACGTCGGCCATCCAGTCGGTTACCGATACCCTTGGAAATGCCTACGCGCTGGCGATCGGTCCGACCACTGGAACAGGGAAGCGTCAGTCGATCTACTACGCCAAGAATATCCGCTCCGGAAGCAATACCGTCAACGTTGCTTTTAGTCCGGCTGCTGTATCTCCCGATGTTCGAGTCCTCGAATATAGCGGTGTGGATACGGTCGCTCCCCTGGATGCGGCCATCGGTGCCAGCGGAAACAGCAGCACCGCCAACAGCGGCCCGGCAGCCTTGAGCAACGCCAATGACCTGATCATCGGCGCCAACATCGTGGGTGCGAAAAATATCGTAGCGGGTTCTCCGTTTACCGCTCGAGTTCTTACCGGCACCACCTCGAATATTGTCGAGGATCGTATGGTGAACGTCGGCGGCAGCTATAACGCCTGGACACCCATGGTCAGCGCTGCTCCCTGGGTTATGCAAATGGTGGCCTTCAAGGCCGGGACCTCCGTGTCCGGCACGGCGCCGGCAGTTGGCGGAGTATCCCCGAGCAGCGGTACAGCGGCAGGCGGCACGGCGGTGACCATTACCGGTTCCAACTTCACAGCCGGGGCGACCGTGAGCTTCGGCGGCATACCGGCGACCAACGTCACCGTGGCCACCAGTACCTCGATTACGGCGACGACTCCGGCGCATGCTGCGGGCGCGGTCACGGTGACCGTTACCAACCCGAATGGCCAGAGCGGAAGCTTGGCCGGGGCCTATGCTTTCACCGCCATCGGCGGCGGCACTATCAGTTTTGTGCAGGTGAATGCGGCGGCACCGCAGACCGCAAGTGCGTCCGTTTCGGTGATCTACCCGGCGGCGCAGACCGCGGGCGACCTGAACATCGTAGCGGTGGGCTGGAATGACACGACTTCGACGGTCAGCAGCGTAACCGACAGTCGTGGAAATACCTATGCTCTGGCCATCGGCCCGACGACCGGAACCGGGCTGAGGCAGTCGATTTACTATGCCAAGAACATCGCGGCGGGCAGCAATACGGTGACCGTGGCTTTCAGCAAAGCGGCAGCATTCGTAGATGTTCGCGTTCTGGAATACAGCGGGCTGGACACCCTGAATCCGCTGGACACGACGGCAGGGGCGGTGGGCAGCGGGACAGCCGCGAGCAGCGGTGCGGCGACCACGACTTCCGCCAACGAGTTGATCTTCGGCGCGGGCATGACTGTCGGGCGTTTCACCGGCGCCGGAGCCGGATTCACTTCGCGCATCATCACCAATCCGGATGCGGACATCGCCGAAGACCAGACTGTCAGTGCTACGGGAAGTTACAGCGCCACTGCACCCAATAGCGCGTCCAGCTGGGTGATGCAGATGGCCACTTTTGTCCTGGCATCCGCGCCAACACCCACCGTAACGGGAATTGGCCCCAGCACAGGTCCCACCAGCGGGGGCACGGCCGTGACCATCACCGGAACCAGCTTTGCGGCGGGCGCCACGGTCACATTTGGCGCCAATGCAGCCACCAATGTCACCGTGCTGAATAGCACAACCATCTCAGCCACGTCTCCGGCAGGAGCCGTGGGAACCGTGACCGTGACCGTCACAAACTCCAGCGGGCGCTCCGGCAGTTTGAGCAACGCGTTTACGTATACGGGTAGCAATCCGGTTCCGACAGTCACTTCGATCACGCCAAACTCAGGCACAGCGAGCGGCGGCACCGCGGTTACCATCACCGGCACCGGTTTCCTGGCGGGAGCCACGGTAAGCCTGGGCGGGACGGCCGCGACCAACGTGATTGTCGTGGGCGCCGACGTCGATCACCGCCAGCACGCCGGCGCACGCGGCAGGAGCTGTGAGCGTAACGGTGACCAATACTGACGCTCAGAGCGGATCGCTGCCCAACGGTTATACCTACAACGCGAGCAACCCGGCGCCGACGGTCGGCTCGATCACGCCGAACTCAGGACCTGTGGCCGGGCGGAACCGCGGTAACTATCACCGGCAACGGTTTCCTGGCGGGAGCGACCGTGAGCCTCGGCGGGACAGCTGCGTCCAACGTAAATGTCGTGGGCAGCACGTCGATCACGGCAACCACGCCAGCGCATGCAGCGGGAGCGGTGAGCGTGATCGTGACCAACAGCGATGCTCAGAGCGGAACGCTGCCCAGTGGCTATACCTATCGCAATCCGGCTCCGACCATAACGTCGATCACGCCCAACACCGGGACCACGGCAGGTGGCGCCTCGGTGACGATTACCGGGACCGGTTTCGCGGCGGGAGCGACGGTGAATTTAGGCGGAACGGCAGCCACAGCTGTGAATATCGTGAGCAGCACGTCGATCACGGCAACCACGCCAGCGCACGCAGCGGGAGCGGTGAACGTGGTCGTGACCAATAGCGACGCTCAGAGCGGTACATTGATCAACGGCTATACCTACACCACCAGCACGGGCGGTGGACCGATCACGTTTGTTCAGGTGAAATCAGCGACCCCGCAGACCGCAAGCGCGTCGGTTGCCGTGGCCTACCCGATCGCGCAGACGTTAGGGAATCTGAACATCGTCGTGGTGGGATGGAACGACACGACGTCAACCGTGACGGGCATAACGGACACCCGCGGCAACACTTACACCCTGGCGATCGGACCGACGACGGGAACCGGGCTGCGACAGTCCATCTACTACGCCAAGAACATCGCGGCAGGCAGCAACACGGTGACAGTGAATTTCAGCAAAGCCGCGGCGTTTGTGGATGTCCGGATACTCGAGTACGGCGGGCTCGACACGGCGAATCCGCTGGACAAGACAGCGGGGGCAGCGGGCAGCGGGACGGCCGCGAGCAGCGGTGCGGTTACGACCACGGCAGCGAACGAATTGATCTTCGGTGCCGGGATGACCATTGCGAAATTTACCGGCGCCGGAAGTGGATTCACTTCGCGGATCATCACCAGCCCGGACGCGGACATTGCGGAAGACCGCATGGTCACTACGACGGGAAGCTATAGCGCTACAGCGCCCAACAGCTCCTCCAACTGGGTGATGCAGGTAGCGACATTCAATGCTAAGCCTTAGTGCCGGCCCGTCTCACACTGTCACCAGGAAAGTCCTCGATACGTCGATATTCCTGGAAGGGAACGACCCTCACTCAAGCGGACCAGGTCGATCACTGGAATACCTCCATCCACGTCCCGCAGCGCGGCCTTGAACTCGGGGCGATTCTGGTTCACCACGATTCCTTGACATTGCCGTAAAGTACCTGCGATATCGGGTCGCAGAATATCTTTAATCTGCGGCAGCTGGCGCTCCAGATATTCACGATTGCTGCCTAACATAGTGTCCAGGTTGATGTCGGGATCACATACCAATGTGTCGATTCCGTCCTGCCACAGCAAACGAATCAGATCGACGATGGGACTCTCCCGCAAATCGTCGGTGCCCGCTTTAAAGCTCAGCCCCAACACTCCCACACGTTTGACGTTGAGTTCGTGAACCTTTATTCGTGCTTCTTCGATTTGAAGACGGTTGCTGGGCAGAATGCCCTCAAGAATCGGCAACTCTGCTCCCAGGCGGCGAGCGGTCAGGGTCAAAGAGCGCAGGTCTTTGGGCAGACAGGAGCCACCAATCGCAAAACCCGGTTTCAGGTACGCAGGAGAGATGTTGAGCTTCGTATCGGCACAAACCATCCCCATTACGACATGGCTGTCGATGCCGAGTCGAGCGCAAACCCGTCCGATCTCATTGGCAAACCCCACTTTCACCGCATGGAAAGCGTTGTTTGTCATTTTCAGTACTTCTGCTTCTTCCAGCGCCACCCGGTAGACGGGGACGTCGATCCCCACGTACAAGTCTCGCACCCGGTCGCCCGAGCGAACATCGAATTCGCCAATCACGGTGTAAGGCGGCTTTAAGAAATCGTTGATCGCACTGGTCTCGCGCATGAACTCAGGGTTGCACGCCAGGCCGAAGTCGGTTCCAGCGCGCCGGCCGGAGTGCTCCTCCAGAAGTTCCCGAAGAGTGGTGCGAGTAGTGCCGGGGAACAACGTGCTGCGGACCACGACGACATGATATCGACTTGCCTTCTGCAAACCGCCGCCAATCTCACTGGCTACCTTTCGTAAGTAAGACAGGTTTTGGCCGCCATCTGCAGCGGAAGGCGTACCCACGCAGATGAGCGAAACATCGGCCGTGGGAACGACGGGTGCTCCGTCCTGGGTGGCCCGCAAGCGCCCACTCGCTACACCGTCACTGACCAACTGGTCCAGATTCGGTTCCTTGATGGGACTCCGCCCGGAGTTGATGGCCTCCACCTTAGCCGCGTGGGGTTCCACTCCGATGACCTCGTGGCCCAACTGTGCCAGGCAAGCCGCCGACACCGTGCCGACGTACCCTAAGCCCCAAACCATGACTTTCATTGCTTACTCTCCCAATTGAAGGCTCGCCCGTTTCTCGGGACAGCCGTCACAGTAACAACCTGTCGGTGCGTCACTTATCGAGGAATTGAACAATCTGAATGATCAAGGCGCCAAAAAAGGTGCTGAGCACGAATTGCGTTGATTTCTCATTGTGCTTCCGGCAAGCGCAATAGTCAAAAAACCACGGTAACGGGGAAGTGCTGCCCGGGAGTTTTGTTTGGAAACCATGTGATACGCTAATTCTGATCAGTTGGTCAGACATTAGTGTGTCGAAAACTTGCCGCTTTCGAGCAGAGCTCCTCACAAATTCATTAGTCACAAGGCCATCAGCTACCAGAATATTTCATGGAGAAGCCACAACCTCGCTGGTTAATACTGACCCAGTATTACGCACCTGAAATTGGTGCTCCCCAAATTCGCCTGCGGGCTCTGGCTCGCAACCTGCGGCGGCTAGGCGTTGACGTCGGCGTGCTCACGGCCATGCCTAATTACCCCGCGGGCAAGATATTTCCAGGCTACGCCGGCAAATGGAGTATGTCGGAGTCTATCGATGGCGTGCCGGTAAAGCGCACCTGGGTATACGCCGCCACCGGCAGATCCGCACCCGTCCGCCTGGCTAACTACCTGAGTTTCACATTCACCGCTCTGTTCTCGACATTGTTTGGTCCCAGGCCGCAATTGTTGTTTGTGGAAGCACAGCCCCTGTCTCTTGGTTTTATCGCTGTTCTAATGCGGTGGTTTCGCGGGGTGCCATACGTCTACAACATTCCCGACCTGCAGCTGGATGTTGCGCGGCAAATGGGATTCATGCGAAATCCCCTTTTCCTCCGGGTGGCTCTCTGGTCAGAGGACCTGTTCCTTCGAAAATCCTTTAAGATTTCCACCGTAACCCACCGGTTCATTGACCACTTCGTGAGTCGTGGTCTGCCGCGGGAACAAGTAACCTTCCTGCCCAACGGCGCCGATACCGACTTTCTGAAGCCGAGCCCGCCGAGCGGCGCACTCCTGGATCGCTGGGGCCTCCGCGGGAAAAAAGTCTTCCTCTACGTCGGGACACACGCGTACTACCACGGGTTGGATGTCCTGATCGAGGCTGCCGACTTGTTACGTCGACAAGGAAGACATCGCCTTTCTTATGATCGGCGACGGCCCGGAGCGCGGACGCATCAAGGAAATGGCTGCCGAACG
Source organism: Terriglobia bacterium (assembly GCA_963813645.1). Taxonomy (GTDB): domain Bacteria; phylum Acidobacteriota; class Terriglobia; order Terriglobales; family Acidobacteriaceae; genus JAIQFF01. Next base: position 47,669 of record CAWEZS010000011.1, on the reverse strand, counting down.
CAAACTGACCAACATCGTTTTTGGCGATTCACCGTATGAGGAAATGGATCAGCTCTATTCGATCGCCTATGCCTCGATGGCAACCTTGCGTAAGATTAACGTGGCGCAAGCCATGCGCCTTTCGAAAATCTTCCCTTCGTTGAGTTGTGAGGTACCGGTCATTTACGCCGGCATGGGCGAAGCTGCCGATTTGCTGCAGGCCAACAAGTGCGGCTTAGTCACTGAGCCGGAGAATGCCGCGCAACTCGCCGAGGCCATATCGCTTTTGGCCGCCGACCCGGATTTGCGCCAGCGCATGGGCTCCGCAGGCAGACTGCTGGTCGAAAGTGAATACAGCTGGTCCGCCATTGTCGAACGTTGGTTGAAAGAAATTGGGCCTCTTGGCAAGTGACCATTTCGTGACCTGAACACTCTAGGTCCTCAGAGTCGTCTGATGCGATCGTTGTCCCCTCTTCTGACCGTTCGCAGCCGGGAACAAAGTCCCTGGGAATACCAAAAATCGGGCCGCCTTCCAGCTCCACAAGCCAGGTCGGTGACGTTGGTAACTTATTGTAAACAGATGCTGTTAATCCCTTTGGATTTCCCGACAGGTGCGCTATTATAACTGTGCCCCCTAAGTTCTCCCCTGCGGTGCCAGTCCCCCAATCTGTCGTCAGGAGCTTCTCTTTGGAGCAAGAGCGGAATCCAGCGCCCAGTGACGTGTCCGCGACAGCCTCATGGAGCTGGCTCTTACTGATCATGGGGATCGCTCTGGTGCTGAGGTGTGCATTTATTTCCCGACAGAGTCTGTGGGTGGACGAGGCTCAATCCTGGTGGTTTGCTTCGGACTTAGGCCGGGCCTTGGCGTCTGAGCGAACCAATCCGCCGCTCTACTACACAACGCTGCATTTCTGGATCGGCTGGTTTGGACACAGTGAGGCTGCCCTTCGCAGCCTCTCCGTTGTCCCCGGCGTGATTTCCGTCGGACTGGTGTACGCCTTCGCGAAAAAGCTGTTTACCCGCGGGATCGCACTGGGGGCGTCGCTCTATCAGTGCATTTCGTCCTTCCAGATTTACTATTCCCAAGAAGTACGGACATTTGCGTTTCTGGAGCTCTTCCTGTTGATGGCGGGGCTGGCACTCTGGAACGCTCTGGAAGTTGGGCCTCTCGAAGGACTCCCGTGCAGCGCGGCGGCGATTCCTGTATTTCTCCGGTTACACGCTGGCCGGAGCCCTCTCGCTGTATGCGCACTTCATCGCTATCTTTTTCCTCGCGGGATTCGGCGTCTTCGTGCTGCTTCGCAGACGCAGGCAGCTTGTTCCATTTGTTGGCCAGCAGTGCGGTGACGATGCTCTTGTTTCTCCCCTGGCTGATGACCCTCCTTCGGGCCGCATCGGGGGGTGGACAAGTGCGGCGCTACCTGTTGTTAAAGCTGCCACAAGCCTATTTCAGCTTTCTGTTTGGCGACACGTTGATCCCCCTGGACAACCAGGCGGTCACCCATATTCGTCAAACCCTGCTCCACTTTGCGCCGCTTCTGTTAATGGCAGTGCTGAGCGTCATTGCGTTGCTGCCATTTGTGTGGCGGGCCTGGAAGCGCTGGGGCGATCCACTGCTCTACGTGATGATGAGCGCCAGCGTTCCCGTACTCCTGGCGTTTCTGGTTTCGTTCAAGGTGATGCTTTTCGATGAACGGTACCTGATCGCCGCGGCTCCGTTTCTTTACATTATCGTAGCCGCTGCGATCGCCGAACTGCTGTGGTGGCGCAGGGAACACGGGTCGGATTGGCGGAGTGATGTCGCCCTGTCCGCGGTGGGATTGTACTCGGTGTTGCTTCTGGTCTCCCTATACAACTACTATTTCACCCCACGCTTTGGCCGGGAACAATGGCGTGAAGCCGTGGCCTATATCGAATCTCAGGACTCGGGCAAGACGGTAATCGTCTTCGATGCAAGCTGGCTGCTCGCATTGCTATGACTATTATCAGAAACGCGGCTTCCCGCACGTAGCCATAACCGAGAACGCAGACCTCAGCCAACTGGCGGGATACGACTCAGTCTGGTTGATCAGATCACACTCGGAAAGCGCGATTGTCCAGGATCTGCTGGCAACGCAGCTGCAGCGGGACTCATCTCGTACCTATTCCAATGGGGATGGGATTGAGGTTTCGCATTTTCATCCACAACACCCTTGAGGCAAAAGTAAAACACAATGGCACCTCAACAAGAGACACAATCAGCTCTGGAGTTGGCGATAGTCGTACCGACCTTCAAGGAGCGCGGCAATGTGGTTCCTCTGCTCGAAGCTCTCGATCGAGCTTTGCAGGGCATCGCGCACGAAGTCATTTTCGTGGATGACGATTCTCCCGACGGGACTGCGGCGCTGGTGCGACAGATTGCGCGCACCAATCCTCGTGTCCGCGTTCTGCAGCGAGTTGGCCGTCGTGGCCTCGCCTCCGCCTGCCTGGAAGGGATGATGGCAACCCCAGCTCCTTATGTGGCCGTCATGGACGGCGATCTTCAGCACGATGAAGGCATCCTGCCCGCCATGCTCGAGAAAATCCGCAACGAAAACCTCGACCTCGTGGTTGCCACCCGCAACGCTGCGGGCGGAGGCATGGGAGAATTTTCCAAGCACCGGGTGAGGTTGAGCAATCTTGGGCGACGCTTGAGTCAGGCCGTGTCCCACACTGATCTCAGCGATCCGATGAGCGGTTTTTTCATGCTGGACCGCAGGTTCCTGGAAGAAGTCGTTCACTCCGCCTCGGGTGTCGGCTTCAAGATCCTGCTGGATCTGGTCGCCTCGGCACGCCGCCCTGTCCGTTTTGGCGAAGTCCCCTATACCTTCCGCAAGCGAATTCATGGGACCAGCAAGCTGGACATACTGGTCGGTCTCGAGTACTTGCAATTGCTGCTGGACAAGGCGGTCGGCGACCTGATTCCGCCCCGGTTCATCATTTTCAGTATGGTGGGCGCCGCCGGCCTGGTGCTTTCCCTGGGATTGCTTTATCTGTTGCTTTCCTTCGGGAGGATGCAGTTCCTGACCGCTCAGGCGATTACGACCTTCGTTGCCATGACAGCGAATTTCTTCCTCAACAACAGCATGACCTACCGTGACCGCCGATTGCGGGGGCGCCGCTTGTGGATCGGTTTGGCGACATTTTACGCCGCCTGTTTTGTGGGCGCAGTGGTCAACCTCCGGGTGGCGGAGTTTATTCAGGGACGCCGGCTCCTCCCGTTATCTTGGCGGCGCATGCGGATTATCGATTGGAGCAGTGTGGAACTACGCCGTCACGTCCATTATTACCTGGCGGCAAGTGCGTGAATTGCAAGTGTCGGCCTCACCTCTGGCCAAGGAGCTTCTCAGCTCGAAGGAAGGCCTGCGACTGGAAGCGTAGGCCTCGACCAATTTTCCTCAGACAAAGACGTTCATCGGCGGTCGGAGACTATGGCATGGCGGACGCGTGTGACAAGGATTGCGGCCGATCTTGACAACGAACGCTATCAAAGCGGAGAAGTAATGACTCAAGAGCAAGAGCGAGAGGAAGCACAGCGGCACAAGCTGGACGATTCGCACCAGAACTGGGAATCGCGGAGCGCGGAGTGAATTATCTCGGTCAGATCGAGTGTCGCCGAAGACGGCGATCATTTTCCGCGCCGTGGATCTCTACCTTGACGCGGCCTTTTGTCTCCCGCGGCGAGGGCAAAGAATCCTACCTTGCCTCGATCGTGTCAAGCCGGCTATTCAAGTTCCTTGTGGTGGGCGGACTTGGAGTAGTCGTAAACCTGTTGGTCATGGCCTTGCTGATTCAAGCTGGATATCTCTCGCGACTGGCGGGCCTCCGCCATCGCGAGCGCAATCGCGGCCTTGCACAACTATCTGCTGAATAACCACTGGACGTTCGGCGACCGGCGCAGGAATGGCCGGGCGCTGATCAATGGGGCGTTCTTGTATTTCCCGATGGCGGCTGTGGGAATAGCGATCACCACGGTCTCTTACTCGATTCTCACCGATGCGCGATTTCGAACCAGCTTCGGGACATCATCCCTCTACCTCTTAGGGGCGCAACTGGTTTCGATTCTCTTTGGCACCTATTTTAACTACAGCCTGAACAAGGTTTTCACCTGGCGCTTAGGTCGCGATCAACTGTAATATGGTTCTTTTCACTTTGCCTACGGCCCGGGAATGCTGGTCGGACTGCGCTATCTGTTCAAATCGCTGCCTTCGAGTCCAATTCGTTCGGGACGGCCGGTCAATAAAGCCAGTTAAGATTGAGGTTGCGAAACCAGAGTCAGCACCTCAGCTGACACCTGCTTGCCAGTCGATATTAATGCAATGTCTACGCAGCAAAACGACAAAAGACGACGTACGAACCATATCTCCTGAGAGGCAATTCCGTCTGGAGAACCGATAGCCCACTCCGCGGCCCGTCGCAGAATCGATAAGTTCGACGTGGTGGTGTGATCCTGTTACTAGCAACATTTATCGGAGTCGGGATATTACCTTTGGCTCCGAAGAAGTCGGGCGACCTGGTATTTCACCGGGAAGCCAAAGCCCTTGATTTGGCGGTCTGTGGAACCGCTCCGTGGGACGAAGTCCGGATCGCCCGGGCCCCGTTTCCTGTGCTGTACTACGTCATTCCGTATCTGGTTGTTCCTCCCGGATCGGATGACTACACCTATTGGCGAGCTGCCTTCGTTTGGACCGTCACTTGGATGTGGGTTTCTCTCGTCCTGGTTCGTCGATCCGGGCGAATTGTTGGGTGGGCCGGCTGTGGGCAGGACTGCAACGCTGTTCACGGTGCTCCCCGTTCAGAGTCTATTCCAGTTACGGTATTTTGGCGGAGCCGCCGGCTTATACTAGGAGTATTCTGTTCACCTACGCTTATCTGAGGTGGGAGGTTTCGCCCCGGGACTTGTCGAGGTCGCGAGTGATATCTTCTTCCTCTCCTCGGAGCTGTTGCTCTTTGTGCTCTCGCGACCCAACTCGTTCCTGCTCTTGGGTCTGGCGGGCGGCATCAGCGCGAGTCGGCTGTGGACCGAGACCAGCAACCAGAAACTGGAAGGCAGATTTGTTTTAGCCGCGGTGTTGGCCACCAATATGCTGACTGGCGCGGTCGCACTGCTGCTGGTTCGACGGGATGGGAGGGTGGGAAACAATTCGCAGAATGAAAACTTCGCCATGGTGGCATGCGAGGCCGGTTTCAATTCCGCTCCGTATTCTGGGACTTCAATAGGTCCGACGTTCCCAACAATGGAATTCGGGCCGGAAAAAACAGCCGTGAATAAAATTGTCGGCGTCATCGGCAGCGGTCAGATCGGACTTACCCCCTTTGACCGGCAGAGTTGGTCGGGAATCAGTTACTTCTTTTTCACAGAGTGTCAGCGACAAGGTTTGCTGCATCGGGCGTTTGGGGTGGAAGTGCCGCGCCTAAAACGCTACCTGCTGATGGCGGCGGACTATTCCTCAAACCGGCGGCTTTGGCGCACGCGTTATTACATGAACCCGCGTTATCGGGACGCATTAACCGAGGAAGTCCGCCGCAACCTCCAGCCGGAAGATTTCGGTCACAGCTTTTTACAAATCGGTGCGATGTACAATGTGCCCAGCCTGATTGGCGGCAAAGCGCCCTGCTTTTCCTATCATGACGGCAACATGGCACAATCCCTGCGCAGTCCTTATGCCGTGCAAGGTTTGAGCGCCAAGGTCATTGACCGCGGGCTGGCTTACGAAAAAGAAGTTTACCGCCAGTTAACGCGCATCTTCACGATGAGCGAATTTCTGCGCCAATCCTTCATCACGGATTTTGATGTTGCTCCGGAAAGGGTCGTCTCCATCCGTGCCGGCACCAATTTGGAGCAGATACCGGAATATTTTCCGGAGAAAAAATACGACCGGCGCGACATCCTTTTCATCGGCGCAGATTTCGCCCGCAAAGGCGGCTGGCAACTGCTCGAAGCCTTCAGGCAAGTTCGCCAGAAATTTGCCGACGCGACCTTGCACATCGTCGGGCCACCGCGACTGAACATTCCGCAGAAACTGCAATGCGGCGTCGTTTATCACGGATTCTTGCGCAAGCAAGACCCAGTCGATGGTCCGAAACTCACTCAATTGTTCCGCGATTGCTCGTTGTTCGTGATGCCGTCGCTATACGAGCCGTTTGGCATTGCCCCGCTGGAAGCGATGGTTCATCAATTGCCCTGTGTGGTGACCAACGATTGGGCCCTCAAGGAAATGGTGACCCCCGGCGAAACCGGCGAGCTCGTCGAGTGTCGGCAACGCCGATGACATTGCCGTCAAAATCGTCCATCTCTTCTCCAATCCTGAACAATTGCGACGAGATGGGTGAAACCGGACGACAATTGGTGTTGAACGAATACAGCTGGGAAAAAGTAGTGGCCCGAATGAAGGCAAATATTCAAGAGTCCGCCGCAGTACGGATTTAACCCGGCTGAAACAGAGACCAGCTTGCCTTTCTTCCAGTTCGTCCAATTTGACGGCGCGCCGATCGGGCGCGATTCGCCACGCCTGATAACCTGCTTCGCGCAAAAATTCGCACAATTCGGAGCGAGGTCGCTTCCGGACTTGTGCAAATTGAAGCGCCGCACCTCCAGCAACAGCCGGGACCGTAGCGTCGCCAACAAGCGGCACGCCCCTTGCCCCTGGCCGGGCACGAACAACCAATGACGCCTGGTTTGAAATAGGCGGGCGAACTGTTGAGCTTCCGGCCTGGCGAAAAGTCCATCACCTCGTGCGCGTCCACATCCAGTGGTTTGCAAACGCTGCCAGCCTCATTGGCGAACGTGATCTTCAGCGTGTGAAAGAGGGGCGATTCTAACTGTTTGGAGAAATTCCACTTTGGCTAGGGAATGGGCGGCCGTGCACACGCACTGATGGTGGAAAAATATTATTGCGTGGAAACCGACCAAGTCCGCCAGGTCAAGCAGCGCAAGACGAGAATGAGAAGTTGAAGCGGCCAGTAGCAGAGGTGACGCTAGACAAGACGCGTTGAATCAGAACCTGTACTTCCGAGTATGGGTCGGCCGGGGGGGGCAGGTACCTTTGGCATCTAGCGTGCCTTTTCTCTGGGTGGCAGAATTGTTGGGTGCCGACTTGAGAGATGGCTATTTGACATCCTCAAAATGCGATTTGCGGCACAAATCGCTGAGGATCCCCCCGTACTCGCGTATCGTGCGAGTACGGCAACAATGAGGTCAACTCGTGAGACTTCGCTCGGATTGCGTTGGTCAGGTCCGTCTATGTTTACTGTGGGTTTTCATCATGCTGGCAGTGTCCGTGACTGCCGCAGCCCAAGTGCAAGAATACTATGTCGCCAGCACCGGCAGCGATTCCAACAATGGTTCTCAGGCTCATCCGTGGCTCACTATCGCGCACGCTGATTCGGCTTTAACCGTAGGCGCTGGCGGCACAATCGTCCACGTAGCCGCTGGAACATACAACACTGGTGGATTCACCACCCGTAAAGCCGGCACCGGTACAAGCGTCAAAGTACGATTTCAGTGTGACGTCGATAAAGCCTGCAAACTAAATTGGACTGGCGATAGCTATTGGCTGCTGGTTGGCAACTGGTCGCAGGTGGTCAATTTCGAGATGGCGGGTAATGGATCAGGTTCTACCGCGGTCAATATTCAGGGCAGTCATACAGATGTAATTGGCAATTATATCCATGATTTTACTGGGGGAGGCTGTCAGTACGCGGGAGCGATTTTGGAGAACGGGAATGCGGGTGCAACGATAGGTGGGACAATATCAGGGAACAAGATTATCAATGTCGGCCCCACCAGCGGTTGCAATTTCATGCATGGCATTTACGCCATTTTTATCGGCACCCAGATTACGAATAATATAATCGGCCGCGTTTCTACGTTCGGTATCCACTCTCACGGTTTTGGTTGCCAGTCAGTCATCACTAACAATACAGTCTTCAATGCCGGCAAAGGCGGGATAATCGTATCACGTGGTACCCCTAATGCTGGCTGTGATACGATTGATAACGTAACCGTTACCAACAATATCGTAGTCCATAGCGGCGGTGGGGACCCGGGAGGGGCTGGAGGCATCTCCTTTGGGGGTAATTTAAGTGGATCGAGTTGTGCTAGTTCAGGCATTGGCACACATATCCTGCTGTCGAACAATCTTACATATGGAAATACTGGAGGAAATTACAATCTGTGCACGGGTGCAGGATACAGCCCAACCACGCTGTCCGGTTCCGACTCGACGGTATTTGTAAATTATCTGGCTAACGGTCAGGGAGACTATCACTTGAAAGCATCGAGTCCGGCAATTAGCACCGGAATCACTAACTGCGGTGCTGGGGTTTCCTCCTGCGTGCCTACGATTGACTTCGCAGGCATGACACGCCAGAAGCCCCCTTCCATAGGGGTCTACGAGGGCGCAAGTCTCGGCGACCCGGCCGCTCCGACGGGGTTGACCGCAGAGGTGCATTAGAAATATTCGGAAAAAACCGGACTTGACTCAATCAGGAGGTCTTTGCACACCCGCGGACGACGACTCGCCAAGAGATTCTCACCAGTCCCGCCCGTTGATGACTCGGAAAGCCGGGCAAACTATTGTAAACAAAAGATCTTGAGCCCTTTAGTTTCTGCCTGCGACGCGCTATCATAATCCTACCACCGAAGCACCCCCTTGCTGTGCAACTCCCCCTAATTTGTCTTAAGGAGCTTCCTTGTGGAGCAGAATCCAGCTCAGGCTCTGGTTCGGCGGCTAACGTTCCAGCATTCGGGACGCGCGAATGCGTTATGGCATCTCCGTCGCCGCCCGCGCTGAAATGCGGCGCGAGCAACGAACCTCAGGTGACGCAGATCTTCCCATCGATCGTACGATCAGCGAGGCACTGGCGTGGATCGGACGCGCACAGGACAACGCACCGTCAGCGGACGGCGGAGTGGCGCGGCACTACTGTCTGATCACCGGCTGGGGCGCCTCCTATCCGGAAACTACCGGCTACATCGTTCCCACGCATCATTCGCGAAGGGCGGCAGCCGGGACACTGAGCTGCTGGAACGGGCCCGCAGAATGCTCGACTGGCTGGTCAGCATACAGATGCCGGCCGGCGGCTTTCAGAGGTGGCGTAACCAGTGATGGACCCGCGCGTTCCAGTGACATTCAACACGGGACAGATTCTGCTCGGGCCTGGCCGCCGGCGTCAGACATTTTGGCCCGGCCTACCGGCCGGCCATGATCGCAGCCGCGGACTGGCTGGTGCAGACCCAGGATGACGATGGCTGTTGGCGTAAACATGCTACGCCCTATGCCAAGCCGGGGGAGAAGATCTACGAGACCCACGTGGCCTGGGGCCTGTATCGAAGCCGCCCGCGTCGAGCCGGGCCGCGGCTATGCCGAAGCCGCCACGAAGAAATCTGCACTGGGCACTTTCCCGTCAGAACGACAATGGCTGGTTTTCCAACTGTTGCCTGACCGATCCTCTGAATCCGCTGACCCACACCATCGGCTATGCGCTGCGCGGCCTGGTCGAAGGCTATCTGTTCACGCGCGATGGCAAGATTCTGGAGAAGGCCAACAAGACCGCCGAGGGCGCGCTGGCGGCATTGCAGCCCGACGGCTTCCTTCCTGGCAGGCTCGACAGCCAGTGGCGCGGCACGGTTCCGTGGTCCTGCCTGACTGGAACGGTCCAGATGGCAGCCTGCTGGCTCCTGCTCTATCGCGAGACCGGTAACCCCCGCTTCAGGGAGGCAGCGCTGGCGGCCAATCGCTACGTGCGCGGAACGGTGCGCCTCGATGGGCCGCCCGAAACTCGGGGTGCGGTGAAAGGCAGCTTTCCGGTCTCGGGAGGCTACGTCAGGTTTCAGTATCCCAACTGGGCCTGCAAGTTCTTCATTGATGCCATCAGCCTGGAAAGAGACCTTCGCGAAAAGGAGAGCGAGTCGGCTTTGTCCGTCCAGGCGGCTGCCGCCGGGTTGACTGAGTGAAGATGGCGGGGCCACCAGCCTGGCAAATGCCAGTACGTGCGGTCCGTTATTTGACCCGCGGCGAGACGACGCCGGCGCTGTTTTCCACGAGCAATGCTGCTCGCACGAAGTGGGCGGAAAGTGGCGCGCAGCAAGGGGTCTCCGGTCCTATAATGGAAAAGGGCTGGTTAATCGGAGTAGGCCATGTACCTGAATTTTTTTGGATTGAGCGAACAGCCGTTCGGCGTTACTCCGGACCCGCGCTTTCTTTATCTCAGCGAGGCCCATAAGGAAGCGCTCGCTTCCTTGTACTACGGTATCGAAGCCAATCGCGGATTCATCGGTCTGATCGCTCAACCCGGCATGGGCAAGACCACCATGCTGTTCCACCTGCTGGAAACCTTCCGCTCCTCGGCGCGCATCGCATTCCTGTTTCAGACCCATTGCAACTCGAAGGAGTTCATGCGCCTGCTGCTCGCCGAGCTGGGCTGCGAAGAGGACACGCAGGACCTGGTGAAGATGTACGACGAGTTCAACAAGCGCCTGCTGCAGATCGCGCAGGAGGGCCATCGCCTCATCGTCGTGGTAGACGAAGCGCAAAACCTGGAAGACGAGGTGCTGGAAACGCTGCGCCTGCTCTCCAACTTCGAAACCGTCGAAGGCCAAGCTGATGCACATTATTCTGGCGGGACAGCCGGCGCTGGCACAAAAACTGGCCGGGCCGCGCCTGACCCAGTTGCGCCAGCGGGTTTCAATCGTGCAGGGCCTGGCGCCTCTTTCGCACGGCGAAGTCAAGAATTACGTCGAGCACCGTTTGCGTGTTGCCGGGTACCGCGGCGCCCCGATTTTCACCGCCGATGCCTACGAGTCCATTGCCACCGCCACCGAAGGCATCCCCAGAAACATAAATAATTTCTGCTTCAATGCGCTCTCGCTGGCCTGCGCGCTGAAAAAAAGGAATGTTGACGGGGACGTTGTCAATGAAGTGCTGGCCGACCTCGATATTCAGAAGCTGACCTGGGGTCTGCCGTCCGAGACGCTCGGCACGCCCTACCATCCCATGCCGGATCCGCCGAGTTCGCCGTCGGAGCCCGAGACTTATGCGGAGATTTCGAGCGCCGCAGAAGCCGCGGCTTACATGCAGCAAGTCGCATTGAAGTTGAGAGACTGGCGCCAGTCAGTTGAGAAAGCATCGGGCGATTCTTTGCCGAGTGCACAGGTCGTGTCCGCCAGCAACGCCGAGGACCGAAGCCGGCGCTAGCGCCACCTAACCTCAGTTCGAATCCACTTCAATCCGCTGATCGGGAACGGGCAGATTTCAGATCGAACGCCCACATGCTGCCGCCGGCAATCTCTTCCCCGGGATACGACTTCAGCCAGGCGCAGGGTCCCTCCAAAAGCGCGGCGCTTACCACCACCCATTGCGTCGAGGGATTTCGGTCGGCGCAGTCCAGCGGTATCGCGTCCGGCAACCAGAGGATGGGAGTGTAAGAAAACGCGGCCAGCGAAATGCGGTCCACCTGTCGTTCTTGTTGGAATGTCCGCACCCAGGGCAAGTAGGTTCCATGATCAACGTTGGAATCGGGAGAAATCCAGCCCCGGGGGTGGCTGCCCCGCAGGAAATTGTAGTACGGGAGGTAAAAAGGGTAAGTCGCAACCAGGACGAAAAGGATTTGCAGGACGGCAAGTTCGCAAACCACAACCGCGGCTTTACGCCATTGATCACGGAACGCCATCATCTCCGGCACCAGGACAGCGCAGGCCAACGCGATGGCACAGGCGACAGACGGAATCCAGTGACGCATTCCAATATTGATTCCCGACCACGTGTATCCCGCGGTGAAAACAGTGAACATCAAAACCATAATCGTGACATCAGGGTTTTGCAGCCATTTGCCGGAATGCAAAATCAGGAGCAGAAAGCCAAAGCCGACAATGATGAGGAATCCGGGCGGAGACTTGAACAGGGCGACCACGGGAAAATAAAACCAGCGCCCGGTCGGGTAGTGCTGGCCGAGGATATAAGACGGACGCTTGGTGCTGACGGAAACCGCATACATCCCGGTTGCGTAGTAGAAGGTTGGCGAAATCATGCGTTCTGCCACCGGATGTTTCTCCAGCATCTCCCGGAGCGCCGTGATCTTGCGCTGCTGTTCAGCGGTGCGGGCTGTCCCCTGGACCTGAGCTCGTTCCTGCCACACTCGGACGAACTGGTGGGGCGGCATTTGCCAGAATGTAAATTGGTAGCCGACGTAGACCAGGGCTCCAGCCAGCAGCAGCCCGCCCCCAAACGCCCAGGCCAACTTGCGGAGACGATCCCTGGTTAACTCTTTCCAATGCTGCCAGAGCATAACCAGCAGCCAGAGGGCCAGCACCGGAAATAGCAAGACCGCAGAAAACTTGGCAAACAGGGCTGCGCCCAGCGCGAGACCGAACAGTCCAATCCGGCGCGGAGAGGGATTTCGCCACAAAGCTACCGCAGCCCAAGCCGTTAGCAACGAAAAAAGTGCGACGGCCACATCGTTTAGAACAAAAACTCCCCAGGCAAGAAAGAGCGGATACGTACTGTAGATCGCAAGCGCCAACAGACCGGCGCCGCGCGCCGCTTATGCTCGAAACCCACAAAAAGATTGTGAGGCCTAGAAAAAGAGTAATTAAGATCATCGGAATGCGGGGAAGGAACGTCAGCATTCGCAAGTGATCGCGGTCCGCATGCGAGTAAAGGTCGATGGCGAAATCGAATTCGCGCGCATACCGCCACGCCTCGGAGTTGTAGTCGCCCCTGCCTCCCGCGATCAAAGCACCTGCGCCGCCCAGCAGCTTCACCAGCGGAGGATGCTCGGCGTTCATCCGCCCGTCACGACGCTCAAGGTAGCTGACTCCAGCGGCAACGTGCGTATGTTCGTCGTAGTCGGGGGATTGCTGCCAGGCGAGCACCCCCAGGACCACCGCCATCATGATCAACAGGAGGGCCGCGACTAGTTTCGTACTGCCGATTCGGCCGAAGGCGTTGTCCACTGGGATTCGGAAAGCTCCTGTGTCTTTCGAAAGCAGTCGGGATTTTACCCAACTTTCCCCGGCCCGCATATGAGTGAATAGATTCTTGTTGCCTCTGCGGGTTTTCACAGCACGGTGAAAGAGTTGCCCTCTCAGCGCCCCAGTGGTCTAGTAGCGCCGGCGTCCCGCCGGCTGTCCTGAGGGCGTCCCGCCCTCAGCGTGACAGGAGGGTCAGAGTCGGAGAGACGAGACGAGGCCCTCTAACGGACACTCTTCCACGGCCTGAACACGCATACTCGAAGGTAACCACTGGCAGCAAGGTATCCGGAGAAAGGTCTGATCGAAGTTCTGTAGAATCTGATGCAGCACTGTTTGCAATCGGGAGGGTAGAGCTTTGTCTATAAGTGGTGCTTCGTGGGCCGTTGAAGGACATCCGCATGGCTAGATCACGCAGGAATTTTCTCCGCTCACTGGGTCTGGGCGCGGCGGTGGGCGCGGCCTCGCACTGGCCATTGGGAGATATCGCGGCCGCCGCTGCACCGAGCCGGGCGCGAAAGGGTGACGGATTTATCCATCTCGACAGCAATGAGAATGTCTATGGCCCGACGGCGAAGGTCGCCGCTGCCATAAGTTCCGCCACCGGAATGGTCAACCGGTATCCCTTCTTGAAGTATGACGAAGTGACCGAGCGTATCGCAGCTTTCCACAAGGTGAAACCGGAACAGGTGCTCTTCGCCTGCGGGTCCACGGAACTGCTCCGCGTTGCCGCCTGCGCCTTTCTCGGCGGCGGCAAGCAGCTCATACAAGCTTCACCGACGTTTGAAGATGAAGAACAGTACGCGAAATCGGTGGGTGCGGAAGTTGTGGCCTTGCCGCTGGACCGAACTTACGCCCACGATCTGGGCGCGATGCTGACCCATGTCGGCCCTTCCACCGGCTTGATCTACATTTGCAATCCCAACAATCCCACGGCATCCATTACTCCCCGACAGGACATCGAGACTTTTCTCACCCGCCTCCCGGCGACGGTCCGAGTGCTGATTGACGAGGCTTACCACGATTACGCTACCCAGTCGGCGTTGTATTCCTCATTCATTGACCATCCCGTGGACGACGAAAGAGTGATCGTTACCCGCACGTTCTCGAAAGTTTACGGACTGGCCGGTCTCAGACTGGGCTACGCAGTAGCTGCGCCGAAGGTGATTGCGGAAATGCGGAAGTTTGTCACGAAATCAACTCTGAACGCGATCATGGCGGAAGTCGTCGGCGTGGCGGTCAGCGACACCGATGGAATAAGAGAATTCATCCGGCGCAACAAGGACGATCGCCAGGAGTTTTTCAATGCAGCCGGGGTTCGTATGCTCATGCCCATCGATTCCCACACCAACTTCGTGATGATGAACATCCAGCATCCCGCGGACCCGGTCATCGAGCATTTCAAGATGCACAAGATCCTGATCGGACGTCATTTCCCGCCCATGAACAACTACATTCGCGTCTCGCTCGGGACCACGGACGATATGAAAGCCTTCTGGGACGCCTGGGACATGATCCCCTGGTCGAAAAAATTTATGCACCACTAGTCGTGCCGCCAACGGCAATCGACTCGGGTCTGGGCAGTAAGGGCACTCGGCGTTAGAGGTCCTGCATGCATATTCTCCACGTTGTCGGCGCGCGCCCCAACCTCATGAAGGTTGCGCCGGTGTTGAGCGCGCTTCGGCAATATCCCAAAATCAAGCAGAGCCTCATTCACACGGGCCAGCACTACGACACCAATATGTCGGATGTGTTCTTTCAGCAGCTGGAGATTCCGGCTCCGGACGTCAACATGGGCGTGGGTTCGGGAAGCCATGCCCGCCAGACCGCCGACATCATGAGTGGCTTCGAACCGATCGTTCTGGAGCGCAAGCCCGACCTGGTGCTGGTTTATGGAGATGTGAACTCCACGGTCGCCGCCGCGCTGGTGTGCTCAAAGCTGCAAATTAAAGTGGGCCACGTGGAAGCGGGACTGCGCTCCTTCGACCGCGGCATGCCGGAAGAGATCAACCGGCTGGTCACGGACCAGCTTGCCGACCTGTTGTTCACGCCGTCCGAAGATGGCGACCAGAATCTGGCTCGGGAAGGCGTCCCGGCAAGCAAGGTCTACCGCGTGGGCAACGTCATGATTGATTCCCTGGTGCGGCTGTTGCCTGTCGCCATGGAAAAGAAACTGAACGGATTGCCCGACCGCTACGTTCTGGTCACCCTGCATCGTCCCGCGAATGTGGATGACGATCGCACCCTGAAAATCATCCTGGGATATTTGCTGGAACTGAACAGCCAGGTAAAGGTCGTTTTCCCGGTCCACCCGCGCACGCGCAAGCGCATCGCCGACTTTGGGATTGATGTCAGCAAATTAAATCTGCTCGAGCCCCTGCCTTACATCGAATTCTTGTCTTTGCAACGTCGCGCCACCGCGGTAGTAACGGACTCGGGCGGCATCCAGGAAGAAACCACTTATCTGAACGTGCCCTGTCTCACCCTGCGCAGCAATACGGAGCGCCCAGTCACCGTGACCGTGGGGACAAATATCCTGGTCGGACAGGATGGCGGCACACTGCGCGCCGAGCTGACGAAGATCCTCGAAGGCAAAGCCAAGCAGGGAAGCGTCCCGCCTCTCTGGGACGGACGCGCCGGACAGCGCATCGCCGAGATCCTGAACAAGCTCTGATCAGCGACAGGGCAGCTTGAAAACCCCAACGAACTGTCATTCCGAAGCGCGGCTTTATCGCGCGAGGAATCTGCTGTTTCGCCGCCGGCAAGCAAGCAGACTCCTCGCAGATAAAGCCGGCTTCGGAATGACAAGGGAGAGGCTGTGTGACCTCAGTGTGCGATCAGGCCAAACACGTCGAACTGCCCCTGGGTCCCGATATACACCTTTCCATTAGCCACGGTGGGCACAGAAAATTTAGTTGTAGGGCCGGCTGCGCCCGTTCCGGTGGCTGGGCTGCTGTAAAGCTGATGGGCCAGGTTCGTCGCATCGTATGCGTTCAATATCGCGGGCGTTGCCGGAGTGGTCGCGGTGGGGCTGGGATAACCACTGACGTCGATCGCCCACACGATTCCGCCGCTGGTTCCGTTCGCCGAAACTGAGGGCGACTGACCTCGCCCGTTATAGGCGGTGGCCGATTGGGAAAGCGGGGTAGCCGAAATTACGCCGTTCGAGATCGTGAAGTGCTTCAGGAAATCTTTGTTCGCCCCGACGTAAATGTTGCCATGCCAGTAAGCAGGGCTGCCGAAAATCCCCCCGCCGATTTTGAACTGGGTGTTGGGTAGGACGGGAACTTCCTGCAAATCCTGGTTCAGGACCGAGTTGAACTTTCCCAGATTGTCCTGATCGAGAAGGAAAAGATAACCCGGCTTGCCGGCCGCCAGCAGCAGATGAGGATGGGCCCCCGAGCCCACGGAATCGGGAAGAAACCATCGCCGGAGACGATCCCAGGTCGACATCATCGAGGGAGAGCAGGGATTGGTTGGAGGGCGTGAAATAGTCAAGCACGGTGCCGCTGCTGCTCAACTTCACCACCGAATCCGAGTAGTTGATCCCGCCCGTAATCGGCATTGAAGGCTCCGTTCGCGGTCTCCAGTAAACATTGCCCGCATTCCCCGATCCGAAGAGGGCCGCCTCCGCACTGCCAGATCGCGCCCTTGTTGTTGCCGCTCGTCGCGATCCGTCGTAGACCACGCGAACTGCTGGGCCAGGGTGGCTAGCGTTGTAGCCCATCAGCCAGCCCTGATAAGTGTTGTTGTCGCCGTGGGAGCCAAAGGCCACGTAAACCGTCCCATTGCTCTTGAGCAGAAGAGCCGGCCCGCTGCAGATGAAAGAGCGGCACGAAATTGGGGGCGGTGATCCACTGCGCCCTGGAGCTACCGCACCTGTCGCCAGGCCAGGCAGCAGCCGCGTGCAAACGGTGGAGAAATTGCTGACGTCCTTTGACTTGGCGCAAACATAAACAAGCCCGGCGTTCACATCGATGACGGGCGTCGAAGTGATCCCGATCTCCGGCGTAAGGTCGTCCGGCTCAACGATGTCCGCGAAAGGAACTGTGGTCTCGCCCGGTCCGAGCATGCTCTTCTTCCACAACTGCTGGCAGGAGCTGGAGTCGGCGTCGTAGGCGTAAACCCAATCGCTCTCGGTGGCCACGAAAAACAACATTGTGCTTTTTGCCGTCATTCATGGTGAGGTTGGCGACGTACAAGGGTTCGGCGTATACGTATCCGGAGCGTCCAGTGTGCAGGAAAAAAGTTTGCCGAAAGTCGTGGCCGAGACAGTGGAGGGCGTCAGCGCGTATTCCTTCAGGTTCTGCCCGGTACGCTGCCGGCGCGCGTCGTTGTGGTGAGTGAACACTCCGTCAAGATCTGTGACCACGACGGTGACCGCCGGGCTCGCGGCGCCACCGGCGGCTTGCGCGGTGACGCTGTGGTTCCCGGGCGTGGTGGTCGCGCTGGCCAAGTAGGTTGCCGTGTTGGTGCCGCTGCTCGTGATGGCTCCTGTTGCAGCGTTGCCGTTCTGCACTCCATCGACGAACCAGGAGATCGCCCCGGTACCACCCGTTACCGTGGCCGTGAAGGTTTGTGGTTGTGATGTAGTAACAGCTGCGATGCCCGGCGCCAGGGTGACGCTTCCGCCGCTGCCACCGCCCGAACCGCCACCGGAGCCTCCGCCGAACCGCCGCCCGAACCGCCGCCGGAGCCTCCGGTGCCGAACGCAGATTCCGCCGCAAGAGATTCCGCCCAGGAGACAAGAGAGCCAAGGCAAAGACCAGCGACAGCATCCGACGGCCCATGTTCCGACAGACCATGTTCTGACAGGACCACGGCTGACACGTCAGGTCTGACCGACCAAGCTCCGACAAACCGTATCGCGGCGACCCGTGCGCAGGCGCGACGAGGCATGTTTCATAACCATCCTTAGCATCTAAGGTTTTCTCCCGCACCTCTGATGCGCAAAGCGGCGCTACCGGTTGTCCCCATCGGACGTCGGCGGAAGTGGCTGCGCGCCCAAAATTATCGAAATCTTCGTTTTCTGGCTAACCGGTCGTCAGGACGAAATGGGCGCTGCACAAGACATTCAAGTAATTTTACGGAGTTCACTGGGACAAACACAATGACGATGTCGCGCTTCAGGAGGACCGCTGATGCGTGTGCATTAAGTTGCATTTAGGAAATCCGTGGCCCTCTGTGCGCAGAGTTTTTTCCACTGCTGCCCCGCCGATGAGACAATAAACAATCCTCATGCGGGCCATTCTCGAAGATGTTCGCTCCGGAGAAGTGACCAGCCACGAAGTTCCCCAGCCCGAGCTGCGTCCCGGCGGAATCCTGGTGCGTACCGCCTTTTCGGCGATCAGTGCAGGCACGGAACTCGCCCACCGCGAGCAGGTGGAAAAATCTCTGCCAGGTAAAGCTTTGGCCCGTCCCGACCTGGTACGGCAAGTGGTCGACTTCGCGCGCACCTCTGGAGTGAAAGCGGCCTACCAGAAAGTACAGTCCCGGCTGGATGCATTGGCTCCCCTGGGATATAGCTGCGCCGGAATTGTGATCGCGGCGGGGCAGGGCGTGACCGAGTTTCAGCCCGGCGATCGTGTGGCCTGCGCGGGCGCAGGCTATGCGAGCCACTGCGAGGTCAATTTCGTTCCCAAGAATCTTGCCGTGCGAGTTCCGGACGGAGTTCCGCTCGAAGCGGCCTCGTTGAGCGCAATCGGGGCCATCGCGCTGCAGGGTTTCCGTCAAAGTCAGGCGGTGCTGGGAGAGGTCGTCGCAGTGATCGGGGCGGGACTGGTTGGGGTGCTTACGATTCAGCTGGCCAAGGCGGCAGGCTGTCGTGTCATCGCCATTGACCGCGATCCTAAAAGGGTGGAATTCGCTCGACGGTTTGGCGCGGATCTGGCGCTGGGCGCGGCTGACCGGGATACACCGCCACGAGTCCAGGAATTTGCCCGCTACGGAGCCGATGTCGTAATTATTACGGCGGCAAGTCCGTCGGCCGAGCCGGTCGAATTGGCCGCCAGCATTTCTCGCGATCGCGGGCGCATCGTCGTCGTGGGCACGGTCGATCTCGGCGTCTCGCGCAAGGCGATGTACATGAAGGAGCTGTCCCTCGTTCTTTCCCGTTCCTACGGACCCGGCCGCTACGATTCCGAGTACGAAGAGGATGGTCGAGACTACCCGGTCGGCCATGTGCGCTGGACCGAGAAGCGCAACATGGAGGCCTTTCTCGATTTGCTGGCTTCGGGAGCGATCCAGGTGTTGCCGTTTCTCGAACGGCGTTGTCCCGTAGAGCAGGGAAGCGCGGCCTACGAAGAGTTGAAACACAGCAGCGCGTATACGGTTCTGCTGGAGTATCCCAGCCGGGCCCTGATAAGCATGCCGGTGGCATCGGCGGCTGCGTCGCGTGCGCCCCGCTCGGGAGATCTCAGGGTGAGCTGCATTGGCGCCGGAAGTTTTGCGCGCGCGGTTTTGTTTCCAGCGCTGCGCAAGACCCGCGGCGTTGCTCTGCACTCGGTCGCGACCGCCTCGGGCGTGGCCTCGGAATCAGCTCGCCGTCTGTTCGGTTTCGCCCGCGCTGTGCCAACGGCGGAACTGCTGCAGGACAAAGAAGCGGACGCCGTGTTTATCCTTTCCCGCCACGACAGCCACGCCCGTTACGTCGTGGCCGCGCTGGCCAATCACAAACCTGTGCTGGTCGAAAAGCCGCTGGCCATCAGCCGCGAACAGCTGGAAGAAGTCCGTCATGCATACCAGGTGGAGAAAGACAAAAGCCTGTCCCCGTTCCTGATGGTGGGATACAACCGCCGCTTTGCGCCATTCACCGAGAGATTGAAACAGTTCTTCGAGGGACGCGGAGAGCCCATGGTCGTGCAAATTCGGGTGAACGCCGGACATATCCCGCACGATCACTGGGTGCAGCAGAACTCCAGCGGAGGAGGGAGAATTCTGGGCGAACTTTGCCACTTCGTGGACTGGGCGCGCTGCGTGGTGGACCGCGACATGGTCAGCGTCACCGCCAATGCACTCCCCGACGGGACGCGCTACAACCGCGACAACGTCGTAGCTACCCTGAGATTTGAGGATGGCTCCATCGCAACTGTTGCTTACCTCGCAAACGGCGACCGGTCAATTGCCAAAGAACACTTCGAAGTATTCTGCGAGGGCAAGGTCGGTCGCATCCATGATTTTTGTGCTCTGGAGTTGGCTCGTGAGGGAAAGACCCGGCGCACCAAGGCCCGGCGCGACAAAGGACATGAACGCGAGATCGAACTCACCCTGGAAGCCATACGTCAGGGCGCTTGCTCTCCCATTCCGTTCGAACAACTGATGGAAGTTTCCGAAGCGACCATTGCCATCGAAGAAGCCATCGGCGAGCGGAGAAGTGCTTTCACTTCGCCGCCCCCAGATTCCGGCGGAACACAAGAACTGCCGAAAAGCTCTGAGTCGCAGGAAACGCAAGTTCCGGCGCTGCCCGGGCAAACCGATCACGAATTTGGGATGGTGACCCGCACCGGGTTAGAGAACTTGCTCTCGTGCCCTTTCTGATTGACCGCGGTCGTCACATAAAAATAGGTTTTCCCGCCCGCGACTCCAGAGTCGGTGAATGTGGCCTTGGGATGCAGGGCCGAGATCTTCGCGAAGGGGCCCTGGGACGCAGCCCCGCGGTACACGTTATAGCCGACTACCGAGCTCGCCGCAGGACGCCATGCCAGCGTGACGCTGTGGGTGTTCGTCCCCTTGCCCTGGAAGGCCGCTCGCGCCACGTGCTCCGCGTCGCTGTGGAAGCTGATCTTTCCCGCTGAACCTCCGGCGCGGCTGGGCGTAAAAGTTATCCTAAAAGGGACGCTCTGGCCGGCGCGCACGGTGAGCGGGAAAACAATTCCGCTGATCGAATATCCGTCTCCGCTCCAATCCGCCGATGTCACCGTAATGCTGGAATCGCCGGCCGTTAGAGTGCCGGTCTGATGCTTAACCTTGCCCACCTCCACCTGGCCGAAGTCCAGCGTGGACGGCGAAACCGCCAGTTCGCCGGCAGCGACCACCCGGTTCGCAATGCCTCCGCCTCCGCAACCGCTCGAGATCATCGTTGTCAGAATGGCCAAGCCAAGAAAGAATTTTCCCCGCATTTGCGCTGTGTTCCTCCCCAGAAAATGTTTGCTAGTTGCCGAAGGAATTTCTAGTCTTGTAACGGACCCTGGAAGGGGTGTGACGAGAAGTTAAATTGCCGTCCGAAAAGCGAGAAGATGTCACTAGTACATAACTGTGCCCAATGTGGGCGCCAGCGTCCCGCTCATGCTGCTTCTTCCCGGACTTGCCTCCCCCTCGGGCTAGTGCCGCTAGACTGCACGAGCGTGGGGCTCGCGCCTACATCAATAAAAAGGGGGCGTGAAATTCTCACGCCCCTTTTTACTCAAAGGTTTGCAAACCCTACGGTGTGGGGATCAGAACCTGGGCCTGGTTCGAGTTAGCACTTTCATTCCCGGATCCGTCCACGGCCGTGGTGACGTAGAAGTACGTCTGGCCGGACAGAACCGAGCTGTCGGTAAAGGTGGTGTCGGCATTAAGGGAGTTGATCTTGGCGTACGGTCCCCCCGATGTGGTGCCGCGATAGATGTTGTAGCCGACTACGGTGGATGAGCTTGGATTCCAGGACAGGTTGACGCTGTGCTGCGGCGCTGCCACACCCGTTCCGCTCAGGGCTTGAGCGACGGACGGGTTTGACGCATTACTGTTGAAGGATCCATTGGCCGATGCCGCGCCGCTGGCCTGCGGCTTGAAATTCACCGTGAACGAGGCACTTTGTCCGGCCGTCAGGGTCAGCGGAAGGGTCAACCCGCTGATCGTAAACTCCGAAGTGCTCATGTTGGCGCTCGACACCGTGATGCTCGATCCAGTGGCGGTGAGCGATGCCGTCAAACTCTTGCTTTGCCCCACGGTGACGTTGCCGAAGTTGAGCGTAGCCGGGCTGACCGCCAGTTGACCGGGGGCGCTCGCTGTCCCCGCCAGGGTGATGGTGAGATTGGAATCGGAAGCGTCGGAGACGACCAAAATCGAGCCCGTAAAATTCCCGCCGGAAGTTGGATTGAACGCCGCACCGAATGTGAAACTCCGCCCGGGGTTCAGGGTCAGCGGGAGGTTTAGCCCGGTGACGCTGAAGCCTGTGCCTGAAACCTTGGCCTGGGTGATGGTAACGTCGGCTCCGCCCGAGTTCGTCAGCGTCTCCGGCTGGGTGCCGGTGCCGTTGATCTGAACCCGGCCAAAATCAAGGCTGGAATCGCTGGTGCTGAGTACGCCGACGGCGGCTGCATTCGCCACCAGCGGAATTGTGAGTGTGGCATTGGCGGCATCACTGGCGAAAGACAGTCCACCGCTCACGCCAGCGGTTGACTGCGGCGTAAAGGTTACGGTGAAAGGTGCACTCTGGCCCGGCGTCAATGTAACTGGCAGGCTCAAGCCGCCGAGCACGAAGCCCGCACCCGACACGTTCGCCTGCGACACCGTCACATTCGAGCCGCCAGAGTTGGTCAATGCGCCGGACAGAGTCTTGCCCTGGCCAACCTGTACACTCCCGAAGCTGAGGCTCGTGGGATTCGAGGCCAGTATGCCGGAAGCAGTTGCGTCCGCCGAAACCGGTACGCTCACAGGTGCAGCCGAGTTGTCCGTGGTGACGACGATGTTTCCGCTGACACTGCCTGCCGCCTGCGCGGTAAAGGTCACCGCAAAACTCTTGCGCTGGCCCGCTCCCAAAGTCATGGGGAAGCTGATGCCGCTCATGCGGAAGCCTCTGCCGGTTATGGTTGCCTGGCGAACGACAAGATCCGCAGTGCCCGAGTTGATGAGTGTTGCCGACTGGGTCTGGCTGGCTCCAATCCTTACCTTACCTAAAACCAGACTGCTGGGAGAGACCGCGAGTTGCCCAACGCCGGCGATAACCATCCCAGTTCCGGTTACAGGCACGCTGAGGTTGGTCGAGACGGGAATGGGGTTCAATGACACGGTCGTGAATTGGCCGTCCCGCATACCAAACGTACCGGGGCGCCGGGTAGTTTTCAGAAGAACTGTGCCGGAGACCGAAATCATACCGCTGGCAGGGCCGCCCGCAACGGGTGTAAAGCTCACGTTGATGGGGGCGCTCTCTCCGCTCTTCAAGGTGAGTGGCAAGGCCAGTCCGGTCAAGGTGAATCCTTGTCCTGCGATCGCGGCGCGAGTCACGGTCACGGGAAGATTTCCCGAGTTGGACAATGTGGCAGATTGAGTTTGAGTCTTTCCGATCTGTACGCCCCCGAAAGTTATCAGGCTCGGGTTCAGCCGCAGCCGGGTCGCGAGCATCGCCGTGCCCCTCAAGGTGAACACCGAGAACACCCGGTTCACATTGCTGGCGAGAACGATCTTGCTCTGCGAAGTGCCGCCGCTCTGAGGTGAATAGGCAATCTGAACCGTCACGTGTGCGCCGGGCGCCAGTGTTACGGGCAGCTTCTGGCCGGTGATCTTGAATTCGTTCTGATCAATCTGAGCGCTAGTGAGGACAACTGGAGACGCGGTGTTATTGGTGATGGTGTTGGTCCGTACCTGGGTAGTCCCCACCGGGGTGCTGCCGAAATCTACAACCGCCGATGAGGCGGTCAGCCCAGTGTTCGATTGCGCCGCCGGTGTATTGGCGTCAAGGGCTCCGCAGCCCAGCATGGTCATGAAAGAGAAGAGAACGATTATTAACTTGCCGCGAGCGCCTAAATCCTTCACGGAGGGCCTCTAAGCCGTACGGCCATACGGCGGGGGATTTACCAGCTCGCTGCACCATTCCGAGTGCCAATCCGGGAACTGACTGAAACGTGGAATAGCGCAGCCAAGTGCAGTCTCCACGGGGGTTTGTCCATACGGTAGATACCGTAGGTGAATGCGGACGACGGCCAGACGGCCATGCCCAAAATGGAACAGTGGTTACCTGGGCACTTTTTCGCCGCGGATGAGCCATCGAAAGGTCAAGCGCTGGGCGGAATTCTTGTGGAGAGAACTTGCTGCCAGTAGCGAAAACACTGGGTGAAAACGTGGTTCACCAGCACCACGATTTCACCGGCGGGGACAATAGCAGTCACCGGTAATCGCTATCTTCCGGGCATGGCAATGCAGTAATCTGGTTACGGAGAGTTGTTGAAGTAACGAAAGTACAGATCCGGGACGGCCAATTTCCTACATGTCTACGACCAGTTTCAGGCAGTCCGCGCAAAAGGGCATCATTCTGGCCGGCGGATCGGGCACGCGTCTCTATCCCGTGACCCACGCGGTGTGCAAGAGCCTTCTGCCCATCTACGACAAGCCGATGATTTATTACCCGCTATCCACTCTGATGCTGGCGGGCATTCGGGACATTCTAATCATCTCCACGCCGCACGATCTATCCCGCTTCGAACAGTTGCTGGGAGATGGGACGCGCTTTGGCCTGAATTTTCAATATGCAGCGCAGCCCCGGCCGGAAGGGATTGCGCAGTCATTCCTGGTGGGCCGGGACTTTATCGGCTCCTCAGGTTGCGCCCTGGTGCTGGGCGACAATATTTTCTACGGCCACGATTTCGCCGGGATCCTCCGCCAAGCCGGCCAGCAAAACTCAGGCGCCCGGATATTTGCGTATCCCGTGCAGGACCCCGAACGCTACGGCGTGGTGGAATTCAACCCCCAGGGCAAGGCGTTGAGCCTGGAGGAGAAACCGGTGGCGCCAAAGTCGCGCTATGCGGTCACCGGACTTTATTTCTACGACAACCAGGTAGTTGACATCGCGAAGTCCATCAAGCCTTCCGCCCGCGGGGAGCTGGAAATTACTGACGTCAACAAGGAATATTTAAGGCGCAAAGCTTTGGACGTGGTAGTCATGGGCCGCGGTATGGCCTGGCTCGACACTGGAACCCACCCGGCCATGCTCGAAGCCTCACTCTTCATACAGACAATCGAGACCCGCCAGGGGCTTATGGTCGCGTGTCCGGAAGAAATTGCGTTTCGCTATGGGTACATTACGCCGGAGCAACTGGAGGAGACGGCATCCTCGATGAAGGGCAATGCCTACGGTGCGTACCTGCAACAACTGCTGCGGGAGAAGGTGTTCTGAAAATCTCCTCGGGATTATTTCCAAAATGAAAGTCATCGCAGGAGCGCTGCCCGGGCTGCTCATTCTCGAGCCCAGGGTTTTTCGTGACAGCCGGGGCTATTTCCTGGAGAGCTACAACGAACGAACTCTCGCGGAAGCGGGTATTCACGAGCGCTTTGTACAGGACAACCATTCCTTTTCTGTTGGCAACGTGGTGCGGGGCCTGCACTATCAGGTGCGCCCGCAGGCCAAACTGGTGCGAGCGGCAGTCGGTGAGATCCTCGACGTGGCCGTGGATTTGCGGCGCAGTTCACCGACCTTCGGACGGTGGTCTGCCACCACCCTTTCCGAGACGAACCACCTCATGTTGTGGATCCCCGGCGGTTTTGCTCACGGATTCCGCGTCGTCTCGGAGAATGCTCACGTGCTGTACAAAGCCACGGACTTTTACGATCCCGCAGCCGAGCGCACCGTCGCGTGGAACGACCCCGGGTTGAACATTGATTGGCAACTCACCAGTCCTCCGACCATCTCGGAAAAGGATGGTCTCGGCGTCGCGTTCGCAGACACTGAACTGTTTGCATAGCGACAGAAATGGCTACCGTTGCTGCACACAGAGCGAATCTCTGAATAATTTCGCAGCAATGTCTTGACAGGGGGTCCTCAGGGAGCGCAGAATCACACGCAATCACGGTAAACACCAGCCGCTTTACCTACCAGCCTTTGAGGTTTTTGCCTCTCACAAACTCCCCCGGACCAACCTCGCGCAGGCGAGCCTGGTCCGCATAGAAAGGCTGGAAGCATGATAAGCATCGTGCGTACTTTGTGGCATGACGATCAGGGTCAGGACATCGCGGAATACGCGGTGATGCTGGCTGTCATCCTGGTGATCGTAGTGGGCACCATACGCCTGGTGGGCGGTAATGCCAACAACGTGTTCTCGGCGGTAGGCAGCTCCGTTCAATAGTTGTTGGATCAGATCGCGAGAAGATCATCCAGGCGAGCGCGGAGGGGTAGCCGCGCTTCAGCACATCTGTGCCTGTCATCCTGAGAAAGCGGAACTCCTGCGCAGCGAGGGCTCTCGACGAGGGACCCGTGCATCTTGATGGCAGCGTCCTTGTGGTCGGTGTTGCACGCCTATATGTAAGCTGCGGTGGTTCGTGCCGTGCACACCAAGCTGGAAGATAGCGAGGAATACACAAGTCCTTCGCTTGCTTTCGTCCCGCTTCGCGGAACCAAAGACTGCGCTCAGCATGACAGCTGTTGGGACTCTGATGACTACCTTGAGCCGAATTGCAGGCGCAATCCGGCCCGGGCGAGAATCGGGGGACCTACGGTGAGCACTGGGGTTCGTCCCACATCGTAGCGCCGGTTGGTCAGGTTCTCTACCGCAACAAACAATTCGACCCCATGACGCAGAGCGTGAGATGCGCTGGCGTCGAGGACGAAATACCGCCTCAGTAGCAGTGTGTTCTGGTCATCGTCAAACTGATTTCCTCCGAAGCGTCCCTGCACTCCAAGAAGAATGAACGGCCGGAAGTAGCTTGTCTGGAAGGTGAACTGGTGGCGGGGAATCTGGGGAACGTCGAGGCCCACCAGGCTGGGATTCAGCCCGGCCAGTGCCGGATCGATGGTGAAACTGGTCACCGTGGCGTCGGTGTACTCATAACCGCCTGAGACCGTCACCGAACTGGTCAGGCGCCCGCTGGCTTCGAATTCCACTCCCTGGGAACGCGTGCTTCCCAGATTCTGGCGCTGCCGGGTGATCAGGTTGGGAGTTGTGGTCAGGGTAACGTTGGCCACGGGACGCGTAATCTGGTTCCAGAAAAAATTTCCTCGCAGCATGATGCGCTGGTCCCAACCGGTGACGATAGCGCCGCCCTCCGCGCCGGTCAGGCGTTCGGCGCGGAGATTAGGATTGAATTCGGTGAACACGTTGCCCGCCCGAAAGCCGCGATAGAGTTCGTTCAGGGTGGGCGCGCGGAATGCCCGGTAACCCGACGCCGTCAGGGACACCTTGCTGGTGAGCTTGTGCAGCAGCGCCAGCCGAGGGCTGAAGAAGGTTTCGCTGCGATCAGGGAGGGGAACCGCGCCGACAGCTTGCGCAGGATTGGGCGGAGCGAAGGCATCGAAGTTCTGCCAGTGGTCCACTCGCCCGCTGGCGGTCAGCAGCCAGCCTGGGGTCACGCGGATGATGTCCTCGAAATAGGCGCCCCAGTTCACCTCGCGCCCTCCGCCCTGGGAGGTGCTGGTAGGATTCCCGCCGAAGAATCCCTGCTCGTTGGTTTGGCCATGGGTGTTGGCTTCTTCTAATCCCGCCACCAGTTGCTGGCGGCTCCCCAGAGCGTGTTGCCATTGGACGGAAAACCCTACCTGCTGGGCGGGAACCTTTTGGGTGCGAGTCAGGCTCTCGCTGTTGCGGTTGGCGGCGATGGACGAGAAAGACTGGTTCAGGCTTTGCCGGCTGGCGTAGGCATGCAGTGCAAATAAGCCCAGCTCATGCCCGTCCCAGTTTCCGCCGAGATCAAGCTCGCGGATGGTTGTGCTGTTGGTCTGCAGTGGCGTGCCGTTGTGCCGCGATTCGCCGAATAAAGATCCACGAACAAAGATGCTGCCACTATCGCCGAATCTTCGGCGCACCGTCAGGTCCCCGCTGGCATCTTCTGAGTTCACCGGCGTGTCCACAGTGCCTCTCAAATCTGAGGGCACCGCGATGTAGCCGTCGGTGCGGAAAAGTTCCGAGGTCAGGCCGATGGCCCACGGCCCCCTGCTCCGGCTTACCGCCAGAGAAAGATCGGGTGAGGCTTCGTTTCCGTAGGCAGCTTCGAGCGAAATTGCATTCCGGTCCAGCGGCGCCCGAATAATATTGATCACTCCCCCCAGGGCATCTGACCCGTAGAGATGGGACGCGCCGCCGCTGGCCACTTCAATGCTGCCGATGCTCACGCGCGGCACTCGGTCCCAGTACACCCAGCCGCCGAAGGGATCGTTGAGAGGGAATCCGTCGCTCAGCACCAGGGCGCGGCTGGCGCCGCTCGCGCCCAGGCCCCGTAACGAGACGCCTTGCGTGGTCGGGTTCGCGGCGCGGCTGGTAGTGCGACGAAACAGGCTGAACCCCGGCACCTGGCGCAGGATGTCGTCAGTCCGAAACGCGGCGGTGGTCTGTAAGTCCTGGGCAGTAAGAATGGTGACGCTGGTTGCGCTTTCAACTACTCGCACTCCGGTGCGGTTAGCCGTGACCGTCACCTGCTCGGCTTCCGAGGCGGGCATTAAGACTATCTGAAGAGCGGCGCCTGGGTGCCAGTCGACGCTCCGGGCCTGAAATCCAGCGGCGGAAACCTTCACTACTCCGGAGTCGGCGGAGAGTCCCGAAAATACAAAGCCACCCCGATCGTTGGTGAGCACCGTCGCAGAACTACTCCCATTGAAGACCACCTCGGCCCCAACAATCGCGGCCCCCGTCTGATCGGTGACGACGCCCGAAATCTGGTCGGGCGGCGGACCTTGAGCCAGCAACGCCAGCGGCGCGGTCAACCACAACAGCGCCACGCATAGGATTCGTTGCGCCGGTGATGACCTCCGGAATAATGACAGCCGATGAGAAAGCAGGATGATCCCCCGAGTTCGAACCGGTTAGCTGAAGCAGCCTGAATTCAATGTACCGAAAAATCACTCTGGATCATAATGGGCGGGATGCGCCGAATCGGTGCAATGAAATTCCCGAAAAACGGTATCGCTGATGCGCGACCCTTGACAGATTCTGTCATTGTCACGCGCCGCCAACTTGCGCCCCTCATAAACTGCAATGATTTTCATACCGCGCGCCATAAGGCTCGGCTGCCGCCACCTCAACTCCTTGTGTATCTGTCACTTACTTAATCTTCCTTGGCAGGTGGATTGCCCCTCGATTTACCTGCAGCGGAGTGGGCTCGCCACTCCGCTGCGCGAGGGAAATAAGCAGCATGCAGCTTCGCAGATTATGGGTTTTTGCCTTGATGTTTGCTAACCCGGCCCTGTGCCGCGCTTCGCTGGGATCTGTACCCGTGCGGATTGGTGGTCAAGCTTCGCTGGCGGAGCGGGAACATCACGTGTGGAGTTCGGCCGTACACGACTCCGAATTTGCCACCGTGGCACACCCGGCCGCTCGAGCCGCCTGCGGAGCGGTACAGCCTCCGCAGGCGCTGGCCACGCCGGACCCGTTGCTGGACGAAGCCGACCTGAATGCGAAAGTCAGCGTCAGCTTCGTGATCGGGACTGACGGGCGGGTGCACAGCGCTCTGATTCTGGAAAGTGCCGGGCCTAATGAAGATCGGACGATTCTTGATGCCGTGCGTTTCTGGCGCTATCGTCCCGCCATGTGCAACGGTGTACCAACTGAGGCAGAGGCCAAGGTGGAGTTTTCCAGTCGCTAGGAAAGTTTTCGACTAGAATGGGCGAGGCCGGTCCTCTTGTTCGGCCGCGTCTGGGATTAAGACCTGAAAGCGGGGACGCAGGTAGGCATGGATGATCCCAAGCTGTCCCCACAATCCAAAGCTGGTGTGCTCCGGGCCATGCAACAGTTTGCCCTGGAGCAAAGCGTGGAAGAATCTGTGAAAGTGACACTGGAACCTGAAAGCGCAGGCCGGCAGATTTGCACGGCTTGCGGCAGCGCCAATCGCAAGGGAAACAGCTTTTGCGCGAATTGCGGCGTCCCCTTGCAGAAGGCACCGGAAGAGGCGGAAGCCGCGCCAGCGAATCCCAAGCCGGCGGCTGAAGTGCCCGGCGACCATCACTACCATCACCATTATCATCACCATTATTTCTCCGGCAGCGCTGGCATGGAGCCGGCGGCAACTCCCGACGTGCGGGCCGCAGCCGCGGGAGGCGGCGGTGGCTCTCCCGCTCGCGACCTCGCCCGGGTACGTTCTCCGCTGAGCGGCGCCTCCATGAGCCGGGCAGAAATCGCTCTCCGCAAGACCACCCAGGATTGGGCGATGGCCTGCAATACGAAACAACTGGATGATCTGGTGGACCTGTATGTTCCGGATGCCACCGTGCTGCGGCCCAATGTTCCAGCGGTGCGCGGCGCCGCCGCCATTCGTGAATTTTTCTTCGGATTGCTCGATGCCGGGATGAGTGAAGTGGAAATGGATTCTCAGCGGGCAGAATTGTTCGGCGACTATGGCTACGACACCGGGCGCTGCAAGTCGCTGGTCCCGAGTGCGGTGGGCAAGCGCCGCGAAGAGCGCGGCAAATATTTGGTCCTGCTCAATCGCCAGGCCAACGGCGACTGGAAGATTGTGGCTGATAGCTGGTCGAGTGATCTCAGTCTCGGAGGCGTGACGGAATCCCCCGTGAAACCGGGCGTAGCTCCGGGAGGCCCGATTGCTGGGCCGCTGCGTAAGCCGTAGGTCTTTGTCATCAGCGGAGTTGCGCAGTCGAAGGAACCCGGAAGTGGCACAGGCCACGTGGGGGCGGCTGTCCCCATGTGGTTCGTGGCGCATGGCCAGAGTCAAAATCCTTACACTCTACACTTGGCTAAGTACAGAGGGGGCCTTCCACTCCGCTAGCCCATTCGCGAGCGAATGGACCGGCTCCGCTCAGGAAGACACTTCCTAATGGAATGGAAGGATCTCCACGATATTGCGGGGTGGTCTCGACTGCCTTGTGAAATAATGTTTGAGGGAAGAAGCCGTCATGCGGATCACTGAAATAACCCAGCCTGAATGCGGTGAATTGCTGGAACGCTTATCGATCGGAAGGTTGGCGTGTTCATTGGACAACCAACCCTACGTCGTACCAGTCGCCTTTTCCTACGAGCCCGGCAGCATCTACGTCTTTTCGACTCTCGGTAAAAAGATTGAGTGGATGCGGCAAAATCCCAAGGTGTGTCTGCAAGTCGACGAAATTGCAAATCGCTCGAGTTGGGTAAGCGTGGTAATAACTGGAACGTATCTGGAACTCAGTGAATTGCAATATCCCGCGCAGCGGGAACATGCAAGGGAACTCCTCTCGCAGTACTCGGAATGGTGGCGAAATCCGCTGGCGCAAAAGCGGGAACACACCAGCGACTTGGCGATTGAGCCAGTGTTTTTTCGCATCGACATCAAGTCGATGACCGGCCTCCGTGGCATCCCTGAAGCCAAGTAAAAGAGCCGAGCCCCACGATTCCTGCACAAAAATAAAGCCCCGAACCTGTGTGCCAGGATCGGGACCAATGATGCCTTAACCGCGACCATTACGGATTTTAGGCGCCGCGGGCCTTGGCTAAGCTCTTGTTCTTGGCGTTAGTGCGCCGGGTGCTGGGCACATAGCTGCAGGTGCGGAAGTCGTAGTGCTGCCCGAGGCAGTCTGCGCACATGTGGACCTGATGAACCTTGCAATGGATGACCGGCAGGTCTCCATGGCAAATGTCGCAACCGCCACGGACCCGTCGGGTGGAGTTCTTGGCTTCTCCCGAAGCCGCCTGGCTTCCCGCGGGAGACTGGTTGGCCCGGGCTTTGAAGAAAATGCCCGCCGCTGCGGTCAGCGACCCTAGGGACACTCCGCAAGCTCCCAGGATGAGAAGACTAGTGTCCGGATGTTCGCCCATCGCCGCCGGCAGCATGATCAGTCCGATGCACGCTCCCAGCGCCCCGATGACGATCAACCCGGTGCCCATTTGTGATGACATCTTCGGTACCTTTTTGGCGGAGTAGAGGTGCGCTCGCCGCAAACTTGGGTTGGAGTTCCATTGCGACCATAGCGAGTTCTTCGGTTTAACTCCAGATGACGAAGGTCACTCCCGGCCTTAAATGCGCAACTGTATGACCGAGGTAACTTGTCTCAGCCGACCTCGTAACCCTAACATCCTGGAGGTATGGCGCTTACGTCCCTGGTGGTGTGTGCTGACCTGAAAGCGGTGCAGGTGCTCAGCCAGATTCTGCGCGAGCTGAACATCGGAGCCGAGCATTGTGGTGATTTAGCTCAGGCTACGGCGCGGCTGGCGGCTCAACACTTCGACGCGGTAGTGGTTGATTGCCAGGACCAGATGCCCGCCATCGAGCTGATTGCGGGTGTACGCAAGTCACAAATCAACCGCAGCACGCTCATCATTGCGCTGGTGGACGGACGGGAACAGGTCCGCGATATTTTCGGTCAAGGTGCGAACTTCATTGTCTACAAACCGGTTTCCGTGGAACGGGCGGGCAGCAGCCTGCGGGCGGCGCGAGGTCTGATGGCACGCGAAAAGCGAGGGAAATTCCGGGTCTCTCTGCATGCGCCGGCTTCGATCACCTACGCCAATGCGGAGAATGTGGCGGCCACTCTTCTGGACCTCAGCGAGGATGGCCTTGCCATCCAGTCTGAACGCCGGCTGCCTCCCCGCTGCAAGGTCTATTTTCAATTTAATTTGCCGGGAGAAAAATCCTCCGTCCGCCTTTCCGGCGATGTGGTGTGGCAGGACTCTTCCGGACGCGTAGGCATCCGCTTCGTGGACGTGCCCCAAACTTCGCGGCGCACCATGAACGAATGGATCAAGAGCAGCCTCGCCCGGCTTGCCGAGGCCGAACAGAATGCGCCACTGAAGGAGTCAGCGCCTCCGCCTAAAACAGTGGCCACCCGGCTCGCCGGCCTGGGACTCTCAGCCGCATCTTCGAATCGCCGCATCCAGACCCGTCGCGCTTGCCATCTCAGCGCCGATGTCTTCCGCCTGGGCGAGGGCATTCCCAACCGCTGCACACTAAGCGATGTCAGCACGGGTGGCTGTTACGTCGAGACCCAGTCTCCGTTTCCTTCACATACGGTACTGGATATCGTGGTCCGCACCCACGACATGAAATTGCGGGTTCGGGGAACGGTGCAGGTGGTGCATCCCGGCTTCGGGATGGGAGTGCAGTTCAGCCTCAACACCGCCGATGAGCGGCAACAGGTAAAGCAGCTGATCGCTGCCCAGGCCGCGCAAGACAGTCTGGCGTAAAAACCTGTCATCCTGAGCGGAGTAGCTGCTTCGCTTCGCGAAGCAGCTGCGAAGTCGAAGGACCCCTACTCTTCCACCGACTGATCAGCTTATAAGGAGCCTTCGACTCCGCTGAACGTTTCGCAAGCCAAACGTTCAGCTCCGCTCAGGATGACAGGGGACTGTGTTCGGAGTTTATCCGGGAGCGTCTAGCCCAGGGCCTTACGGAAATAATCCAGCGACAGGCGCAGCCCGGTTTCCAGATCGACCTTCGGTTCCCAGCCCAGCAACGTCCGGGCTTTGGTGATGTCAGGGCAGCGTTGCTTGGGATCGTCCTGGGGCAAGGCTTGGTAGCGAATCTTGCTCTTTGATCCGGTCACGGCCAGCACTCGTTGGGCGCATTCCAGGATCGTGAACTCGGTCGGATTGCCGATGTTGACCGGCATATGCTCCGTGGACTTGGACAGTCGCAGGAAACCGTCAATCTCATCGCTGACGTAGCAGAAACTGCGCGTTTGGCTGCCGGTCCCGTAAACCGTCAAATCTTCGCCGAGGAGCGCCTGCTTCATGAAATTCGGGACTACGCGGCCGTCGTTCAGCTGCATGCGCGGTCCGTAGGTATTAAAAATTCGAACGATGCGTGTATCCACCTGGTGATAGCGGTGGTAGGCCATGGTGGCGGCTTCGGTGAATCGCTTGGCTTCGTCGTACACCGAGCGTGGCCCGATGGAATTTACGTTCCCCCAGTAAGTTTCCTTCTGGGGATGCTGCAGCGGATCGCCGTAGCACTCCGAGGTCGAAGATACGAGATATTTGGCGCCATATTTGCGCGCAATATCCAGGGCGTGAAACGTGCCCAGTGATCCCGCTTTCAGCGTGGCGATTCCGTGCAGGGCATAATCCACCGGACTGGCAGGGCTGGCAAAGTGGAAGACGTAGTTGACCGGGCCGCAGTCGAACGGCTCGTTGATATCAATTTGCCGGAATTCAAACCGGGGTTCGTTTCGCAGGTGATCGAGGTTGGAAAGTTTTCCGGTCAGCAGGTTGTCCGCCACAACCACGGAATAACCTTCAGCCAGCAGGGCATCGCACAAGTGCGAACCCAGGAAGCCGGCTCCGCCAGTAACCAAGGCGCGTTGCTGATTCATGATTTCTCGAAATTGCTTGCGGGGGGAACCGCAGCGCCAGCCGTGACCGCCGGAATTCCTGCCGGGCGGCCGACACTGTAATACGTGAAGCCGCGCGCGGCCATCACCTCAGGATCGTACAGATTGCGGCCATCAATCACAATGGGATACTTGAGCAGCTTGTGGAGCCGGTCCAGGTCGAGGGTAGCGAACTCTTCCCACTCGGTCAAAATCAGCAGCGCATCCGCGTCGCGGGCCGCTTCATAGGGATCACTCACGAATTCGGTGCTGGAGTTCAGGACTTCTCGCGCCCGGGCCGTGGCCGCGGGATCATAAGCTGCGATCTTGCAGCCCTCCGACAGGAGCGACTGCACCAGCAGAATGGCGGGCGATTCGCGGATGTCGTCGGTTCCGCCCTTGAAAGCCAGGCCCAGCGCGCCCAGGCGCTTGCCCCGTAACGTCCACAGGGCGGTCCGTACCTTGCGCAGAAAGCGTTGGCGCTGGTCCTCATTGATGCGCATCACTTCATCCAGCAACCGGAACTCGTAGCCGCACTCCCGCGCCACCGAGCGGAAGGCCATCAGATCTTTGGGGAAGCAGGAGCCGCCGTAGCCGATTCCGGGGTTCAGAAAGCGCGGACCGATGCGGCTGTCGGTCCCGATCCCCTGGCAAACCTGGTGCACATTCGCGCCTACCGATTCACAGATCGACGCGACCGCATTGATAAATGAAATCTTCATGGCCAGGAAAGCGTTGGAGGCGTGCTTGATCAGTTCGGCGCTCTTGGCGCTGGTCACGATCAGAGGCGGAGGAATCTGCGCCCGGTCAGGCGCGGGAATCGCATCCTTCTTCGCGTAATAACTGCCGTCGGTCAAAGGCGCGTAAATTTCGCGCAGCACGGCGGCGCAGCGTTCGTTGTCGGCTCCCACCACGATGCGGTCGGGATAGAGAAAGTCGGTGACCGCGGTGCCTTCCCGCAAAAATTCCGGGTTGGAGGCGATATCAAAAGAATCGGGCGGGGCCGCATTGCGCAAAATAATCTTGCGCACCCAGTCGCTGGTGTAAACCGGGACCGTACTCTTCTCCACGATCACCTTGTAACCGTTGATGGCTCCGGAAACACTGCGGGCCACCGACTCCACATAGGAGAGGTCCGCTTCCCCCTGCTCGGTCGGCGGCGTGCCCACGGCAATAAAGATTGCCCGGCTGGCACGCACCGCCTCTGGCAAATCGTCAGAAAATTTGAGGTTATGCCCGCGGTGACGCTTCAAAAGCTCGGGCAGAAACTTTTCATGGATGGGGACTTCGCCCTTGTTGAGCGCTGCCAACTTAGCCTGGTCATTGTCCACCACGATGACCTGGTGTCCCAGGTCGGCGAAACACGCCCCCGCCACCAGTCCCACATATCCCGAACCCACGATTGCAACTTGCATTAAGAATGCTCCGGCAGCAAAGCGAGGTAATCCCGCTCCGAAGATTAACGGACTCATTACTTTAGCATCTCCGCCCGACAGGACGAAGTAACGGTGGTCACTGCTGGGGGTTCAGCCTGAAGCCTTTTCCCACGATGGTGTCTTCTTTTTCTCTCTAATAACAGTGTGCAGCGGCAAGAGGATTCTGGCGACTTGCGGCGTTGACGCCGCGAGGAGGGCTACCAACTGGACTTACTGCAGCAGGATTCCAACGATTGAAGCTGACATCAGATTTGCCATGGTGCCCGCAATCATGGCGCGGAAGCCGAGTTTGGCCAGTTCACCCCGCTTGTTGGGTGCCAGGGCGCTGATGCCGCCGATCTGAATTCCAATCGAACTGAAGTTCGCGAAGCCGCACAACGCGAACGTAGCGATCGC
This sequence comes from Terriglobia bacterium, assembly GCA_963813645.1. GTDB lineage: Bacteria > Acidobacteriota > Terriglobia > Terriglobales > Acidobacteriaceae > JAIQFF01. Next base: position 11,743 of record CAWEZS010000011.1, on the reverse strand, counting down.
GAAGGAGCGCGGATCGAGCGTTGCCTTCTGCGCACCTAACATCCCGTAGGCCACCAGCTCGTTGATGACCATGCGTGTTCCCAGGAGATTGCCGACGATGCCGCACTCGTGCCATGGGATGCCGATCACGAACGCAATGGGAGCGAAGATCACCCCGAACACTTGCTCCAGGCTGGATGGGAACCAGTGAGCGATATGGTTGTGAATCCCGCCGAAAATGCCGTTCACCAGGGCGATCAGAGCAAGAAACGAAATCAGCATGGCGGCAATATTCAAGGCCAAATGCAGGCCGTCAATGGTTCCGCGGGTGATGGCGCCAAGAACATTCTCGTCTATGGCAATTGCATCCGGGTCGATGTCGGTAACCAGCGAGGTCGTCTTTTCCGCATCCGGCTTGCGATTAGGGCTGGTGACCGGCTCCTCCGTTTCCGGCACAAACATCTTCGCCATTAGGATGGTGCCGGGCGCAGTCATGATCACGGCGCTAAGCAGGTGTTTGGCCTCGACGCCATAAAGAATGTACGCGCCCATGATCCCGCCGGAGACGTGGGCCATGCCGGCGGTCATCACCGTCATCAGTTCAGAACGGGTCAACGTGGGCAAATAGGGACGGATGGTGAGCGGCGCCTCGGTCTGTCCCATAAAAATGCTGGCGGCGACGTCGAGCGACTCGGCGCCGCTGGCGCCCATGCGGATCATCACTTTCGCCATCTGGCGAATGATGAACTGCATCACGCCATAGTAGTAAAGCACGGCGAAGAATGCCGAGATGAAAATTACCGTGGGCAGGACCTGGAAGGCAAAGATCATTCCCAGCGACCCGCCTTTTCGGCCTAATTCGCCGAATACCAGTTGTGAGCCAGCGAAAGAATATTCCAGGAACTTCTCGACGCCGTGGCCTGCAAACTCCAGCATATTGCGGCCAAAGTCGAAGCGCAGGACGAAGAGTGCAAACAGGAATTGCAGAAAAAGTCCCAGGGCCACGGTCTTGACCCGAATGGCGCGCCGGTTGCTGGAAAACAGATACGCAAGGCCGAGCATGGTAACCAGGCCCAGAAGGCCCGTCAGACGGCCCATTCGCGCCTCCCGGTCATGCGCACCACGAGTTGAGTTGGGCTAAGCATTGGACAACCGAAGCCGAAATTTCCATGGAGGAGTCGAACGTGAACCATCATGCCTGTGCTCCCTTTCCTGAAATGACGCGGTGGATCAGTGGCCGCCGCACGGCCGGGGGTTTCTCCGCGATACGATACGCTTGTTGCAGCAGATTCTGTGCGCTGCCGAGCCGGGCGTCCGAGTTGTAACAGACGGTGCAGAATGGTTCGCCCTTCTGGATCGGGTCGCCAACTTTCTTGTGCAGTACGAGGCCCACTGCGGGATCGATGGTGTCTTCTTTCTTTTCGCGGCCGCCGCCGAGCACCAGGCTGGCAATTCCCACCTGTTCGCACTGGATAAAATCGATGAACCCGCTGGCTGAACTTAGCACCGGTATCCGATGCTGCGCCTGCGGTAAACGTCTGGGATCGTCAATCGCTGCTGGGTCGCCACCCTGCTGTACAACGATTTCGCGAAATTTCTTCAGCGCGGACCGGTCGCGAATGAGTTCATCCGCCAACTGGCGGCCCGCATCAACGCTCGGCGTCCGTCCCGCCAGGTAGAACATCCAAGCGGCAAGTTCAATCGAGACCTCGCGAAGATCGGCAGGACCCTCGCCGTTCATCACCGCGATACATTCTTCGACTTCGAGGGCGTTTCCGACCTTCAGGCCCAAAGGCTGGTCCATATCGGTGATCAGCGCGACCATCTTCTTGCCCATACGTTCGCCAGTCTCGACCATGAGCTCGGCTAGGTGGACCGAGTCTTTTTCGGTCTTCATGAACGCCCCGCTGCCGGTTTTCACATCCAGCACCAGGCCGTCAATGCCCTCGGCCAACTTCTTGCTCATGATGGAGGCACAAATCAGGTTCGGACTCTCGACGGTAGCCGTCACGTCGCGCAGAGCATAAAGCTTCTTGTCGGCTGGGGCGATCTCGGCGGTCTGGCCAATCAGCCCGCAGCCGCAACTCTTGAGTACGCGGCGAAACTCGCTTAACGACAGATTGATGTTGAAGCCTGGGATGGATTGCAATTTGTCCAGCGTGCCGCCGGTGTGGCCGAGGCCGCGGCCGCTGATCATCGGTACCGTGACGCCTGCTGCGGCGACAATCGGCGCAATGATGAGCGAGGTCTTGTCGCCTACGCCGCCAGTGGAATGCTTGTCCACCTTGGGGCCTGGAATGTCGGAGAGGTCGAGCACCTCGCCCGAATGGAGCATTGCGCCGGTGAGGGCGCTCAGTTCGGGACCGCTCATTCCTCTGATCAGCACGGCCATCAGCCAGGCGGCCATTTGATAGTCGGGAATTTCGTCGTCGGTGTAGGCGCGGATCAGGAATGCGATCTCGGCAGAAGACAATTCGCCGTCATCGCGTTTCTTGCGGATGAGGTCGAGAGGGCGCATGTTCGTGGCTGGTGGGGGGGAGGTCAATGAGGCTAGCGAATTCGACATCGGTCTCCGTGCGCAGGAACAGGGAAGCTTACATTGCGGGACGGGGTGGTGAAAAGACTTTCCTGCGGCTGCAGGGCCGCGGTGGGAAAAGGAAACCTTTGGTAGTATTTTCCGATGCGATGGCTGGCTCTGCTTCTCGTTCCGGCTCTTGCCCTGGCACAAAGGGCTCCGGGCAACCCTATCGAACATCTCCCGAAGAATATTGAGGTTTTGACTCATTTCGGCGAGCGTGCAGACATTTCTCCCGACAACCAGCGTGTCGCGTTCATGACGAAGAGTTTTGGCGACGCCATGGTAGTGGACCTAAAGACTCGCGTCGTTCAATGCCTGACGTGCAACGTACCGGCCGCCGCCTTTCTGCGGGTGATGCATCTCGTGACCGGAGATTACATCCTGATTGGTCCAGACCACTTCGAGAATGTCCACATCAGCCGCACGCGCGACAATGAACTCTGGTTCCTCAGCAAAGAGCGGGGAGCTAAGCCGGTCAAGTTAGGTCAAAGGATGAACGAGGGCGCTGCAATTTCCAAGAGGACTCTTAAGATTGCGTTTTCACAGATCGCTGCCCAGGCTCCGGATCTCGCACCGGAAGCTTCTCGCCTGATAGTGGCGGATCTGGATATCTCCGGCGTCCCCAAGCTGGTCAACCAGAAGACAGTCTACGAAAGTAAGGACCGGAACTGCACGCTCGAGGCCCAGGACTTCTATGACAACGATAGCAAGATGACTTTCACCTGCTATGAACCCGAAGGCCATTCGTCAGTGATGGGAATTGATCTGAAAACCGGCCAGGTAACGAACTTTTCAAAAGCGCCGGGAACCTATAACGAAGTGGAAGGAATTTTCCCCGACGGACTTTACACCGCTGTGGAAGCCGATCGGCAGTGCGAGCAACTGGGAGGCACGCGGGGGTCGGGAAACATCGACATCTGGAAGCTGAGGCTCGACGGAACTGGAAAAGATTTTACTCGACTGACAAACTTCAACGACTACGAAGGCGGCAAGGCCTCGAACCCGGTCCTTTCAACCGATGGCCGATTCATGGCGTTTCAATCCGCCAAGACCACCGATCCAGCCGGCGTGGGCTACGGCATTCTCATCTACTGGTTCCAACTCTAGCTGCTCACAACCGAAAGCCTTCCGGCAGCAGCTTTGCAATCGCCATCTGCTCAGTACCGGACTGGCCGCGAAAGAGCACGAGGGCGTCCGGACCAAATTCATAGATGACCTGGCGGCAGGCGCCGCACGGGGCGCAGGGAACGTCGCGCTCGGTGGCCACGGCAACGGCCTGGATCCTCATGCCAGAACCCTCGGCTGCGACCGCGGCAAAGATGGCGTTGCGCTCGGCGCAGATGGTCAGGCCGTAGGAAGCGTTCTCCACATTGCAGCCGGAATATAGAGCACCGCGTTCGGTGAGGATTGCCGATCCTACACGAAAATTTGAATAGGGGGCGTGAGCATTCTTGAACGCAGCGCGTGCGGCGGCGAGCATTTCTGCCTGTTTTTCGGACGTGAAAGAGACGGGCATGGGCGATTCCTTTGTTTCAGAATCTACTAAAGCGAAACCAGTGTACTGAGTCGGGATGACATGGTCTGGTGAGGGCTAGATGGCCGGGCAGGCGCCGCGCTTGATGAATTCACCTTGTCCGGCGCGACCGAAGAACTTCTCGCCTTCAACCAGAACGCGCCCACGTAAGAGCACTACGTCGGGCATGCCGGTCACCTTGATTCCTTCGAACATCGAGTAGTCCACGCGCATGTGATGGGTCTTGGCGCTGATAGTGTGCTCGCGCTTAGGGTCGAAAATGACCAGGTCGGCGTCGCTGCCCACTGCCACCGTACCCTTGCGGGGATAGAGGCCGAAGAGTTTCGCGGGAGTAGTGGCGGTCAGTTCGACGAAGCGATTTACGCTGAAGCGCCCTTGCGCCACCCCGCCCGAGTAGACCAGGCTCATGCGATGTTCAATGCCGGGGCCGCCGTTGGGAATCTTGGTGAAGTCGCCGATTCCCATCTCTTTCTGTTCTTTGTAACAAAACGGGCAATGGTCGGTCGACACCACCTGCAGATGGTCGTGCGTGAGTCCCTTCCATAATTTTTCCTGATGCCACTTTTCGCGCAGCGGCGGAGTGAAAACATACTTTGGCGCCTTCGAAGCCGGGAGCGTCCATGTTTTCGAGCGACAGGTAAAGATATTGAGGACAGGTCTCTGCGTAAACCGGCAGGCCGCGATCACGCGCCTCGCGGACCTTCTCCAGAGCGTCGTTACAACTGAGATGGACGATGTAAACCGGCGATCCTGCCATTTCCGCGAGCGCAATGGCGCGGGAGGTGGCTTCGGCTTCCGCTGTGGTCGGGCGCGTGAGCGCGTGGTACTTGGGAGCGGTCTTTCCCTCGGCCAGGGCCTGCTTGACGATCACGTCAATGGCTCCGCCGTTCTCGGCGTGCATGCAGACCATGGCCCCAGCCTTGGCCGAGGTGCGCATCGCTTTGAAGATGCTGGCATCGTCGAGCATGAAAACGCCCGGGTAGGCCATGAAGAGTTTGAAGCTGGTAATGCCCTCGCGCACCAGTTGCGGCATCTCGGCCAGTTGCGCATCGGGCAGGTCGGTGATGATGCAGTGGAATCCGTAATCGGCAACTGCTTTGGATGACGCCTTCTGCATCCAGGCGTCGAAGGCGGTGCGCAGGGATTGGCCTTTGTACTGGATGGCAAAGTCGATCAGCGTGGTGGTGCCACCGAAGGCGGCGGCGCGAGTGCCCGTCTCAAAGTCGTCGGCGCTGGTGGTGCCGCCGAACGGCATGTCGAGGTGGGTGTGGACATCGATCCCGCCAGGGAAAACATATTTGCCCCCGGCATCAATCAGGCGCTTGGCATTTTCACGCGGCAGGCTGCTGCCGAGCGCGACCACGCGGCCATTTTCAATCGCAACGTCGGCCTGAGAAGTGTCCGCAGCCGTGACCACGGTGCCGCCGGTGATGATGGTGTCGAACCCCATTCGCTAATCCCCTGTGCTGCCAGAGTCACGTCAGTGCGAACAGAAGCGTGATGTATTCTATTCTACAAACTGGCGGCATTGCTTCCCGTAAAGGGCGTGAAGGACGCGAAAGAGAAGAGCATGAAGTTCGGCATCACCATCAAACCCGATCTCTCGGTCGGGCGAATCGTTTCCCTGACCCAGCAAGCAGAAGCGGCGGGGTTCCAGTATGGCTGGATTTTTGACTCCCACGTGCTGTGGAAGGAGCCGTACCCCCTGCTGACCTTGATGGCGAACGCTACGGGGAAGATGCGCCTGGGTCCCTGCGTGACCAATCCGGCGGTGCGCGACCTTACGGTCACAGCCAGTCTGTTCGCGACCCTGAACCTGATTTCCGGCGGACGCATGGAGTTGGGAATCGGGCGTGGCGATAGTTCGCGACGGGTGCTGGGCAAAAAGCCTGTCACGCCCGCCGAGTTAGAGCGTGCGGTCGTCACCTTTCGCGAGCTGACTGCGGGACAAGAAGTGCAACACGAAGGTCAGCCTGCGCGACTGGCCTGGGCTACCGGCTCTCCGCCGGTCTGGATTGCTGGCTATGGTCCAAAAGTTTTGAGCCTGGCGGGACGGATCGCGGATGGCGTGATTCTGCAATTTGCCGATCCCGACCTGATCGCCTGGTGCCTGGGCTTCGTCTGGCAAGGCGCCAAGGAAGCTGGCCGTGATCCCAAATCGGTTGAGATCATGGCGGCGGCCCCGGTGTGGGTCTCCGATGATCTGGCTCTGGCCAGGCAGCGAGTGCGGTGGTTTCCTGCGCTGGTTTCCAATCACGTGGTGGATCTGATTTCGCGCTACAAGCCGGAAGAACTGCCCGCCTCGCTGACTTCCTACGTGCAGGACCGCGCCGGATACGACTACCAGCATCACGCCGAGGTGGGCAGCGACAACGCCAGCTTCGTCAGCGATGAAGTCGTGGATCGATTTTGCCTGGTCGGGCCAGTCGAGGCCCACCGCGAGAAGCTGCGGAAGCTGGCGGAAGTGGGAGTCACGCAGTTCAATATTTATCTGATGTGCGGGGATGAAGAGCAGACTTTAGAGATTTACAAGAGGGAAGTGTTGCCCGGGTTTCGTGGAGTTGCTTAGAGAGCCGGAAGAACGCAAGGGCTGGACGGTTCAATTCCCGGTTTTCAGTTTTCGGTTCTCAGTTGTCAGCGTAAACGTGAACGGTTGGGTGCGAACACACATTGGATTCGAACTCCTCGCAAATCGCAACCGGTTCCGATAAGACCACGCACCCTGCGTGGTTTCGATTTCTTGCCCCATCTATAGCGGACCTGATCTTCATCATCCTGCTGGTCAGCATGAGCGTTGGTGGACTCGCTGGCCGTCTGCTCGGAGATGCCGGCATCGGCTGGCACATTCGCAATGGCGAGCAGATGCTGAGCACGCACGCCATTACGCGGACAGATTCGTTCTCCGTGACCATGAGCGGTCAGACCTGGTATGCCTGGGAATGGCTGTACGACTTGAAGATCGCTGGCATCCACCATTGGCTTGGGCTCAACGGCGTGGTCTTCTTCACGGCGGTCATCGTTGCCTTGACTTTCGCCCTTACGTTGCGCCTGAGTATACGGCGTGGCGCCGACCTGCCGGTGGCAGCGTTCCTGCTCGTTTTGTCCCTGGGCGTTTCGATGATTCATTTGTTCGCGCGGCCTCATGTTCTGAGCTGGTTGTTCACTGTGATCTGGTTCCAGACTCTGGATAGCGCGGAGAGCGCAGAGAGTCCTGAGGGTCGCCGCCGGTTATGGTATTTGCCCGCTCTGATGCTGCTGTGGGTGAACCTGCATGGAGGCTTTGTTTTGGGTTTCGCGCTGCTCGGTCTGTACCTGCTAAGCGGCGCGATCAGCTACTTCCGGCGCCGGGATGCGGAGACGCAGCCGCGCAGGGCGACCCGTTTGCGGGAGTTGGCCATGGTGACGGCGCTCTCGCTGCTGGCGAGTCTGATCAACCCGTACGGCTACAAGCTTCACCTTCACGTTTATCGATATCTTTCCAGCCGCTGGTTGATGAACCACATTGACGAATTTCTCTCGCCTAACTTTCACGGCGTAGCCCAACAGTGCTTTGTGGCGATTCTGCTGATCACGATCGTGGGGTTAGCGGTGACGCGCAAAAAGCCTTCACTCTCGCGGGTGTTAGTCCTGCTGTTGGCGATGTATAGCGGTTTGTACGCTTCGCGCAGTCTTCCGGTATCGTCCCTGTTGCTTACCTTGATTGTTGCGCCGCTGTGGACGCAAGCGCTTGCCGACGCCCGCGACAATCCGCGTCTCACGCAACGCCTGCAAGACTTTCTTTCACGATGGCGGTTGCTTACCACGCGCGTTGAACGGCTTGAACTCGGTTTTCGCGGCCATCTCTGGCCGATGGCCGCTGTCGTCCTCGGATTGTTGATATGTGCGCAGGCCGGCAGGCCAACCTCGCATCCGTGGATGGATGTGCATTTCGATGCCGGACACTTTCCGGTGCAGGCCAGCGACGTGATCGTGCAACGCGGCATTCACGAACCCATCTTCGCTCCCGACTCCTGGGGCGGATACCTGATCTACCGTCTCTATCCTCAAAACAAGGTCTTCGTGGACGACCGTCACGACCTCTATGGAGAAGAATTCCTGAAGCAGTATTTGAAGGCGATTCGCCTTACGCCCGATTGGAACGGTTTCCTGGAAGCGAAGAGAGTAAATTGGGCGCTGCTGCCCGCAGAATCGTCGCTGGCGAACATGTTGAAAGAAACATCCCGATGGAATCTGGTTTATCAGGATAGAACTTCAGTATTGCTGGAACGGAAAGAAAAAATCTAGCGAAGCCTTCGTGGTAGCAATTAGCCATTGCTCTCGGCTAGATACCAATTGCTAATTGCCAATTGCCAATTGCTCAAAATCTATCGTTGGTATCGATATTGAAACCGAGGATGGCGTTGACCTCGATCGGTTCGTTTCCCCGCAGCACGGGACGAAACTTCCAGCTGTTGAGAGCGGTCAGGACTTTGCTGGTCATGACTGCCGTAGCGGGTTCGAGCACTTGAGGCCGGCGCAGCGAACCGGTGCGATCGAGGACGCAGGCGATCACCAGCCGCGCCTTGGGCAGTCCCGCAGGCAGTTCCGAGCGCATGGCTTGAGGCGCGGTGAGGTCCTCGGCGTAGCCGTGGGCGGCGGAAGAGGGGTCGGCGAACTGCATGACGGCCGTACCCAGCGCCGTCGTAATGTAGATGGTGTAAACCTTGTCGCCCTTAAGCGCGCCGTAGAAATTAAATGCTCCGCCCGAACGCGAGCTGGCGACGATGGTAATGTCCGGGCCGTGATTCCCCGGCGTAGTGTTCGAACGTCCGGGAGTGGAGCTCGGCTTCGCTCCAGATCCGAAGCTGGGTAAGGTCACAATGCTGCTGCTGCCGCCTTTTACCGAAACTCCCGGCATGGCGGGAGTGCCGTTGGAGCCCGTGCCGGCGCCACCGGGGCCGGGATAGGGCGAAATCCCTCCCCGCGCCATGGGATCGGAGCCGGGGCCAGTGCCTTCCTTGCCTGCTCCCGAGCCCGGGCCTGAGAATCCGCTGCCGGGTCCATCGCCGCGGCCGACACCTCCTCCTCCGCCCGATCCACCGATGCCGGGCTTGTCGCCGCCGGTGGGTGACATGGCCAAGGCTCCACTTCCGCCGTTACCGGGCAATCCAACCTTCGATCCGGGCTGGCTGGAAACGACCACACCGGAGGCGCTTCCGCCGCTATTGCTGGTGGGAGGCGCTGTGGCCACGCCGGCGTCCAGTGGGCCTCCCAATCCTAAGCCGCGATTTCCCCGGCCCTGGCCAGTCAGCGAACCCCCGCCCGACACCGACGGAGCAGGCGGTACAACCGCTGCGCCCGTGCCCATCCCTCCAGCGACCGATCGTTGCGCTGCCCCCGCGCCCAATTGGACTGTAGGAGGCACGACCGAAGTGCTGCCCAAGCCGCTGATCTGGCGCGCGGCCGAAGCGTTCCCGACCTGCACCGCGGGCGGCACGATCTGGTTCTGCAGATCGCCGGGCCCGAAGCCCGGCCCTGTTCTGGAAACTTCAGTTGCCATGGTGGGCGGCGGTGCAACTACGCTCGGCGCCGGCAAGGCTAGCCTGGGATTCAGATTGGTCACTTGTTCTGGAGCCGACACCGTTGGTGGAACCACCTGCACTGCATTCGAGCCGGGCAGACGAAGGGTGGACACCTCACGTTGGGGCGCTGCCGCGCTGGGCGGGACTGCGCCGATATTCATCTGGGGCGTCGCCCGCATCTGCTCCGGTACCTGGGGAGCCGGAGCCACCGCGGCCTGGGTCAATACAGGAGCCCGTTGAGACGACCGCATTCCTTCCGCCGGGGCGGGGCCGGGAAGCGCCTTCAACGCGAGCAGATTGGCGACCGCAGAATTGGATTTCGGCAGATCAAGCTTGGGCGCGTCGGCCACGGTTTCCCGCACCATGCTTCCCCGCGCGACCCTGATCGTTTGCGTAGGATGATGCGCCTCGCGCCCGCCGGAACGGCCGGAACGGCCCGCCTGCGCGCCGCCTACGTCTTCCGTGCGCGGCAGCTCGTTGCTCGAGTAATAGATGATGTCGTACTTGGGCTTGGGCGGTACCTCATAAGGCTGCATGCTGGCCAGCTTTGCCGGCACCACGATCACAGCAACCAGCAGCAGCAACTCCAGTGCCCACGAAAGAAGTATCCCCCACCACGGAAACAGGCCAACCTGGGCTTCGCCCGCCAGCCGCTTGGGCGACTTGCCCATAGCGGGGCCGATTGCGGTCCAGAACTCGTCCCACCGCGAAGGCCATTCGACGAGAAAGTTGGGGGCGTCGTTCACTCTTGGCCCGCCTGTCCCAAAGCAATCTCGATCTCATCCCCGACAGCGGTTTGCGTAGAACTCAAAGTGCTGCCTGGCAACTCGAGCACTGAAGTGGCGCGCAGGCGGACCGGAGCGAGGCGCCATGGCTTCAGATTTTCTTCCAGGTGGACCACAACTTTGTCGCTATCCAGGTAAATCACGTCGATGGGAAAGCGCATGGCGAAAGTATGGACACCACGGCAGGGAACGATCCACAAGCCGCGTCCGGCAGGAAAGCTCCCGGCTTCGGTGCCCATCAGGCCGCAGAAGCGGGACCAGTGGGTATCGGCGACGTGCAGATCCCGGGCCAGATAAGTATGGCGGGTTCGGTTCAGGGCGTAGCCCGTGGAAAGCGGTGCCGGCATCACAACTCCTGGGCTGGACGGTGCAGCAAAGGCATTTTCAGTGTCCTGCCTCTGGCGCCAGGATGCGGACCAACTGGATAATGGCGGGTCCCAGAGTCACGAAGATAATGGAGGGAAGGACAAACAACACCAGGGGAACGATCATCTTGATGGTGGTTTTCGCTGCCTGTTCCTCGGCTCGTTGCCGACGTTCAGTGCGCAGGGAGTCAGAATGGATGCGAAGCGCCTGGCTGACGCTGGTTCCGAAGCGGTCGGTCTGAACCAGGGTGGCCACCAGGGCGCGAACGTCGTCAACACCGGTGCGGTCCACCAGATTTCGCAGGGCCTCGGCGCGGGGTTTGCCGGCCCGCATTTCGAGATTGATCAGATGGAACTCGTCGCTGAGGTCAGGATGGGCATGCCGCAAATCTTCGCCGACGCGCATCAAGGCCTGATCGAGCGCCAGGCCGACTTCGACGCAGATCACGGTAAGATCCAGCGCGTCCGGCAATGCCAGCGTAATGCGCCGCTGGCGGTTGCGGATCATGCGCTTCAATATAAAGCGGGGAATGAAGAAGCCGACCCCTCCCACTCCGACCATCCAGAGCAGATCGAAATTGCCCTTGATGGCGATCACACTCAAAATCCCCAGCAGGCCCAGCAGCACGCGAGCGCCCACGTAGATGGTCAAGTGCCGATTCTCGCGATAGCCTGCCTGGATCAGCCATTTTCGCGCTCGTGAAACTTCGCTGGGGGAGAGTGGAAGCGCTTTGCTCAGGGGATCGAGCGCCTGCTCCAGGCGGTCTTTGAAAGCCGGCTTTTCCTTGACCTCAGTTTTCTGCCAGCCCAGGGCACGCAGACGCGAGCCCAGCACCGAGAAAGGCGCGTAGGCCGCCGCCCCGAACGAAAACACCACCAGGGCGATGGTCAGAAACAATATGATTGCCAGTGCCAGAGCCATGCTTTAGACGCAAACTGGG
>CAWEZS010000010.1:0-115174 GCA_963813645.1 Terriglobia bacterium | reverse complement strand
TTATCGTCAGTTGGCAAACTTTTTTAATTGACTTTATAACTCTACATATGTTGATATTGTACGGTGCCGCGCAGACCGAACCGTTCAACCGAAACCAGAAAGCTGCTCGCCGCGTTGTTGCAGCGGCCTCGCAGCTGGCATTACGGGTATGAGCTTTCTAAGCACACAGGGCTGAAATCTGGAACACTCTATCCCTTGCTCATTCGGCTGAACGATCAGGGTCTGCTCGAATCGAAGTGGATGGAACCCGACCCGCCAGGTAAACCACCGCGTCACGCTTACAAGCTAAGCTCGAGCGGGGCTAGCATTCGCGCGAGAGATCACGGAGCGCGCGACTGCACCAGCTCGCCGCGAACTGGCAGGGGCCACCACGTGAGTTCGCGCATCTCTTTAATACGGGGGCTTGCGCGCAGGCTGATGTTGCACGCCGCGAATGTGCTACCCGAATCGCGGACCGATTGGGCACAGGCAATGAACAACGAGCTGGAGCACATCGAGGGCGACCTCGCCGCACTACGTTGGGCCACAGGTTGTGTTTTGGCGATATCGAACGAGGAGGGCGCAAAATGGATCCGACTAGTTCATTCACTGGAATCGTGCGCAAGCCCAGTGCATTTGTTCCGCTGGCAATGTCGCTGACCGCGCTCGGAGTGATAGGTGTTGCAGCAATGTTCGGCCACCTTGTCCCTCAACCTGATGAAGGTACCGAAGCGCACATCTGGCAGCTGCTTATGGCTGGACAGCTGCCAGTATTGGGGTTCTTTGCGGTGAAGTGGCTACCGCGCGCTCCCAAACAGGCTTTGTGCGTGCTTGCCCTACAAGTTGCCGCCGTACTGGCTGCCATGGCGCCGGTGTACTTGCTGCACTTGTAACGGAAATCAAAATACCCCACCCCGTCCCAGAGCAGGACAAGGTTGGCAAAATTGATGTTAAATCGCCGTTACCTTAAAACCCCTCAATGAGCGAAAAGGCCTTCCATGAGAAGGCCGGTCGGAGTCAAGGGGATTCGTTTTGGTATTGGTTGGTCACGCTGTTTCTTTCCCGCCGAGTCGCCACTGTCGCCACCCTTCCATCCGCACTCTTCAATGAGCGGCTTAGGTGCGCTCGGTGCAAGTTGGGTGTTCTCGTTTCAGCCGGTGCTGCCACCTGTTTATCGACCTCGGTTCCATCTCGCAGATGAAAGCTGGGCCAGGCGATTAACGCAGTCACCGGAACTCGGCTTTAGGCTTTTGATTTTTCCCTTTTCGCAGAGTGTTTTGGTTTTATGCAGCCGCCGGCATCGCTCGTGGCTTGCTCTTGCGTAACGGTTCGTACACCTCTCCGCTCACCCACAGGTGATGCAGCAAGACGGCCAGCTTTCGCGCCACGGCAACGATGGCTCGTTTCTTCCCGCTCTTGCCGCCACGCTCGGCTAGCTTCAAACCCCAGCGGCGCAGATCGCTGTCGGCTCCAAACGGCCCCAGAATGTGGTGCGCTCCCTGCACCAGCAAGGTTCGCAGATAGGGATCGCCTTCCTTGCTGATGTGCATCTGCGGCTCACTTTGACCGGAGTTTCTCCGTCCCGGCTGCAGTCCCAGATAACAGCCCACGTCCCGGCTCTTGCCAAAGCGATGCGCATCTTCCAGTGTGAGTAAGAAGGTCAGCGCGATCAATGTGCCCACCCCCTTCACCTGCTTCAGTTGCGCCACTTGCGGATAACTCTGCTGCGCCAGCGTCTCGATGCGCTCGTTGTACTCCCGGATCTGTTCACTCAGCGACTCGATTCCCACCAGCAACGGCTCCAGTGCGGTTCGCAGTTCCGGACTCAGCCCTTCTGCTTTCTCCGGATTCATGTTGCGCACGTTGCACCCGCGCAGCCGCTCGCCATAGGACTTGGCCAGTCCGCGGGCCGTGTTGACCAGCGCCGTTCGTGCCCGCACCAGGCCGGCCCGCGCCCGGATCACGGTCAGATCCGCCTGCGCTTTCGCGCTGCGATGTTTCACCGGACACAGCAACTGCGGATCGATCCTGGCCAACCGCGCCAACGTCTGCGCATCCAGCCGATCGTCTTTCTTACGGCTCTCTCCAATCAACCGCACGTTACGCGCATGCGCCACGATCACCTCATGCCCCAACCCGCTCAGTGCCCGGCTTACCCAGGGCGAGTGCATCCCCGTTTCCACTGCGATGCGGCTGCGCGGCACTGCCCCGAACGTTTCCTTCATCGCTTTCGGGGTCGTACCCAGTTTCTGCTCCCGGACAATCGTGCCGGCTTCATCCAGCACACAGTACCAGCTCGCGCGATCGCCCAGGTCCAATCCGATCGTCAGTTTCGGTTGAGAAAAATTCCTGCTCTGCATTGCCGCTACGGTGCTAACCTTCTTCATTGCCGGTCTCCTTTTTATCTGTGCTTCGAGCACGTCGATAACTTGGGAGCGTACAGCATCCCGTCCGGAGACCGGCCTTCTCATCCCATCTGTTTACGTCAACGGGGATTACGTCAACGGGGAAGCGTAATACCCTGATTTGTCGAACGAATATGCCTACGGGGATGCAGCTCTCCGATGAGGACCGACCTGGCTTGACACGAGGCATCTCCGTGTCCGGCTCGATTCTCGGGTTTGCATTTCTCGTGTCTTCGCTCGGGCAAGCGCAAGTCTTAACCGCGCAGTATGACAACGCGCGTACCGGGGCGAATCTAAACGAGAGGATGCTGACGCCGAGAAACGTCAACGTTACCCAGTTCGGCAAGTTGTTCGCTTTCAAAGTGGACGGCGATGTCTATGCGCAGCCACTTTATATGCCCGACCTTGAGGTCCCTGGCAAAGGCAAACACAATGTTCTCTTCGTTGCTACGGAGAACGACAGCGTGTATGCCTTTGATGCCGACGGCGGCTCGACCGCTCTCCTCTGGCACGTGCGCCTAGCCAATCCCAGCGAAGGTGTCACACCGTTATCTGAACAGGACGTCAGTTGCTTTTTCATCTCACCGTTAGTCGGAATCACGCCTACCCCGGTCATCGATCTCAAGACTGGAACTCTCTACTTGCTGGCGCGAACCAAGGAGAGCAAAGGGTTTCTCCACGGGGACGAATATAAGCAGCGATTGCACGCTCTGGCAGTAACGACAGGAGTAGAAAAGTTTGGAGGTCCTGTAGAGATTAGAGCTGCTGTTCAAGGGAACGGAGCCGGGAGGTCGGGCGGGCAGATCAACTTCGATCCGCTACTGGAAAATCCTCGCGCGGCGCTGCTCCTGGCGAACGACATGGTGTATCTCTCTTGGGCGTCGTCGTGCGACGTGGCACCCTACCACGGTTGGGTGATGGCCTATGATGCACACAGTCTTGCACAGAAAGCAGTCTTCAACGCATCGCCTGATGCCGGGGAAAGTGGAATCTGGCAGGGCGATGCGGGTCCGGCCGCGGACAAGGATGGCAGTGTGTTCGTCGTCACCGGCAACGGGGTGTTTGATGGCGCAACGAAGGGCCGCGATTTTGGAGACAGTGTTCTGAAATTGGGTCTCGACGGGCAGCACCTCGTACTACGCGACTACTTCACGCCGTCTAACCAAAGCGAGCTCAACGATCGTGACAACGACTTGGGATCCAGTGGTCCGGTGCTGCTGCCGGATCAACCGAGTGCGCATCCGCATTTGTTGGTGGCGGCAGGGAAAGAAGGCAAGATCTACGTGATTGATCGAGACCACATGGGAAGATATCAACGTGGCGGAGACCCTCATGCAGTGCAGACGATTCCCGGCTCGCAAAGCGCCTTTGGAGCCATGGCGTACTGGAACCAGAACGTATTCTTTATCGGGGGCAAAACCCCCTTGCTAGACTATGCGGTCGAGCGTGGGCACTTGGCGTTGAAGGCATCGGGCGCGACCCGCTTCTTCGATTCCGGCGCGACGCCAGCAGTTTCGGCGAACGGTTCCAAGGACGGTATCGTCTGGGCGGTTTCGTCGAAGAATTGGAATGAACCGGCGCGGAGGCCGGCGGTACTCTACGCCTACGATGCTTCGAAGGTGGCCCACGAGTTGTACAACACCGAACAGAACAGCAATCGTGACCGCGCCGGTCTTGCACTGCGCTTTGCGATTCCCACGGTGGTGAACGGGAAGGTGTACGTCGGCACTAAAGGCGAGGTTGATGTTTACGGGCTGCTGCCGTCGCACTGAACCGAATCCAAAAGAAGTTTTTCTATCGGGACGGCGGCCGGGGCGGCAAGGGAGCGTCCATGTTCTTGGGTGGCGGTGGGAGCGGCGGAGGTGGCGCACCTCCGCTGCTGGTTTGAGGTCGAGGAAACTGTGGTGCTTCGCCTTTCTCACTTCCAGCCCCCAAGCCGCTCGGGAAACCCTCAATTGTTAGGCGGCGCTGTACTTCCTTACCGTATGGTGTGCCGTCTAATTCGGCGCGGGTCATGGGCACCTGGGTCAGATTGTCGCGCGGTCCAACGTAAAGGAGTGCGTCGGCTGCATCTTTCAACTTCAGAGGAGCAGGTGGAGTCTGTGAGGCGTTGCTGCCAGAGCTCGGCACGTGTCCAATTATTACCATGTGAGGACCACCCTCGCCCCCGGAGACAACTGGCATCGCAGGGAGTTCTCCTACCCAGTTGTCGGCCAACGAAACAATCACGGGTTTGGGCCATGAATCGAAACGGTGGTCGAGGTCGTCGTAACCTCCGACTGCATTTGTGCCAAACACGACCAGATAAGTTTTCGCCCCTGCCTGCTGGAGTTGCGGCTCAATATAAGGGTGCCCTTGACCCCGCAAGAAATGTCCCCAACCCATAATGAGCAGCGCCCGGTGATTTTTGGCCAGCACCTCATCCTTGACGACCTTTGTGTACCATTCATCACGATGACCAAGGTAGGGCGCAATATCCTCACGGGTCTTGACATTGTCCCAATCAATGTAGGGGTCCCCACACAGAACACGCATCTGGTGCTTGCCGCGCCGTTTTAGGTTAGTTTCACGGACCGCCTGATAAATCCACCCGGATACAGGCGATGGCGGCCCGATTGCTCCCACGGTATTGCGCCACGCTTTCTGTACCTGCTCAATGGGAACGTCTTCGCCTGCTGTGTAACGGTCCACCGATTTCTGATAGAGCGAGTTGCCAAATTCCATCACGATGTCGTCAACTCGGTCGGCAAATTCGGGTGTGGCAATGAGCGAGCGCAGCCATTCGTATTCCTGCGTGTTTCCGTGAATTTCCCCGAAAATCACGATGTTATGCTTCTCAAACTCATGTAGCACCGCCGCCGTCGCATCTTCCGGCTTGGGGTCAAGCTGGGCGGAGCAGGTCGGAATGAGGACAAGGAAAGTGGCTGCAAATAGAAGGAAGCAGGCGAGTTTAACTTCGCACCATTCTAAAGTCGTCATATTGCACCCATTGAGTTTAGCGATATAGACACCGCAAGAGCATACGTTGTTCCCGGTCAGTTGGTGAAACATCCCTATTACACGCAATATAAAAAGGCGCCCACTTTTGCGGTAGGTTGAGATTGTTCGCACCACCAACCTAGCGAAAAGGAGCGCCTTTATGAGTCAAGAGAAGTATATCGGCATGGACGTTCATCAGGCCACCATTTCGGTTGCCGTGATGGATGCTAGGGGCAAGCTGATTATGGAATGCCTGCTGGAGACCAAAGGGGGCACGATTGTGGAGTTCATCCAAGGACTGCATGGAACGTGTTTTCGATCCGTGAGTCTCTCCCTTCGCAGATCTTTGCCGTCGCTCATCAGCAAGTCGAAGGCGTAGAAGTAAGGCTCGGCGCGATGGAAGAGGAGATCACGGAATTGTGGCCTTCCCCGTTTATCCAGACACACAATTTCTCCGTCCAGTACGGTTTGTCCATCCTGGGACAGTTCAGAGGCGATCGACTGACAAAGATCAGCGAAGGAATTGAACGAATGGCCGTTGCGGGAGACCAACTGGCAACGCCCGTTCTGAATGATTGCGAGGGATCTGAAGCCATCATACTTCAGCTCGAAGATCCACTCGGGATGATCGAAGGGCGCAGGTCTGCGCGAGAGCGGCATCGGCTGGAATGCCATGCGGAAAGCGTATCAGGCGGGATAGCGAAAGGTGGGCGAACCCATAAGGCCTGTCAGTTGATCCAGTTCGTCTGCGGCATTGGAGAGCGGGAAGGTCTACTGCTGGGTAACTTTGCAAATGGCGAAGCTGAGTTTTTGGAGATTCCCGCCTTCAGAGCAATTCTTTTTCGCGCACTGCCTGGCGACGTTCCGCGAGTCAAAACGTGTCGCCACACGTTCTCCCCACCGGAAGTTGCGGGCATCCAAAGGTATGTCTCCCCTCCCGCACGCAATACGGGCACCTTCCCATGCACGGATGAGTCGAGGTAACGGATCGTCGAGGTTTCTGATCGCTTTCGGCCTGCCTGTTTGCCCATGGTTGGTGATCTTATCACGAAGGCGAACAAAAGGCGAATATGATAAAATCCCTCGTCATGGCGCGGCGTCCGAGACCTCCCGAAGAGATCCTGACCCGCAAGGACCTGGCAGAGCTGCAGCTCCGTCTTTCGATGATGGGTCAGACGGCGGTCCAGGATTTCTACCGCAGTGCACACTTCGTCTGTCGCATCGGGCCGGGTCACTTCCCGAGCGCGAGGGCGATCCAGGAACTGGTCCAGGCATGGAAACAGATGAGGAAGTGGCGGTGATTTATTGGGACAGCGGACACAGAGCGGAATGGAAAGCCTTGTTAATCGAGGGTCTCAAGTCTAGGCGCTATCACGCGAAGACTTTGTAGGGCCTTCTGCGCTATCTCGCGTTCATGGGCAGCGTCGCGCTCTTCGGTGCATTCCAGGCCGCGCAGACCGCTCAGGGCATCATCGATCGCCTGCGTTTCGACGGTGTGAAGGCGGGGGAGGTCGCGCAGTCTTTCGAGCCGTGCCGCAATTTCAATTCGTGCGTCTCCGATTCGCCCTGCGATCTGAGCATTCTCCAGTTCCATCATCGCCATTCGGTAAAGGTCTACCCACAGCTCTTTATCAGGATCAGGCATACGTTTACGGTCTCCTGCCTAGCGGGAACAGATCAACAAAGATTAGTCAGACCGCGCCGATCACGAGTTAATGCGCTCGCGGAATCGCTGATTGGACTGTTTTCCTGAAATCGTCGATCGTTCTCTTTGCTTCGGCTTCTCTGGCGGCTTCTCTAGTGACTTCCATCTGCTCGATGCGCTCCACGAGCGTCTGAACTTCGCGTTCTTCATGTGACGGAGCTTGCTTTTGTTCGTTTTCCATTGTCGATTCTCTCCCAGCGGACCAAGGTGCTAGATCAACTCTTCAAAGAGGGGTTCGTGGAATTAACCGATAACCGCTGGAGAAGATCAGCCAACGATGGGGCTTTCCACTCAGGAAGGTTGAGATTTTCTTTCGTGCGTGTCTCGGCCTGTGGTGGCTTCTTGGAGGATTGGCTTAACATGGTCTTTCCCCTATGGGAGAGTTTAGGTTCTGAAGGGTAGGATGTTCTGAGCAAGAGTGAACACTTCTTGAGTTGGAGCCACAGCAAAGAGAATGGGGGCTAGAGCCTTCTACACGGCTGGAAGTAGCATCCTAGTTGCGATTCTAGTTCGTCCGCCCGGGGCGACTGGCTTTTGCGCCTATCTGCGAATCTGGAGGCTAAGAAATGGCGACGATTGTTTGGCTGGTGCTGGTAGTTCTACTGGTCGTGGTTATCGTTCAAGCTTGTACGTGGTGGTGGCGGCGGGATCGCCATGGGGCGAGAGGTCCGGATGCCTGAAAATCCGGCGTTCGGCTGCGATCTGGTCACGGAGTAATGAAATCCGGAGATGAGTGGCCGTATACGCATCATTTGAAAAGGTCTGCCTGAAATTGCGAGACCTCAAGTTCCATTGGCTTTGAGCAGTTTACATCGTCATTCTCTACTTGATTGACTCTAGTGCTCACTGGATATCGACGCATGAGGCCAGCAGCGAGAGGCTTGAGCATCTCCAAAAGAGAAGCCGTGTTTCTGAAGGCCGGATCCAGCCAGAGATCGTAGTGATCCGGTCTGAGTATTACCGGCATCCTGTCGTGGATGTTTGCCAGCAGAGAATTCGGCGTGGTCGTCAGGATCGTGCAACTCTCCAGCAGCTCTCCCTGAGGATTCCTCCAGCGGTCCCAGAGGCCAGCAAAAGCGAACAGTTCGCCGTCGTTCACCTCGAAACAGTAGGGCTGCCTGATCTTGCCGTCTCTTTTCCACTCGTAGAACCCGTCTGCGGGAATGAGGCATCGCTGCGACTTGAAGGGTTCCCGGAACGATGCGGTAGTAGAGACTGTCTCCGCCCTCGCGTTGATGGTCTTGTATCCGATGCTGGGATCTCTCGCCCAGGAAGGAACGAGTCCCCATCGCATGGTCGAAAGCCTCCTGACGGGCTCGCGCGCATCCCAGCGGACGGCCAAAACGGCCTGCGAAGGAGCAATGTTATAGCGGGGATTCCACCCGTAGTCCTCGGAAACCGCGCCAAAATATTCCTCAACCAGCTGCTTTCTCCGCGACAGTCTGTACCTTCCGCACATGGGATGATTATCGCAGACTCTGTTTCTGTGGGACCTCCATATCGTCCGTCGCTCAGGTCGTTTCAGACTGCCGGCTTCCCGCTATGATGTAAGAAGTTCTCCTCGTGAAAATAGCCACCTTTAACATTAACGACATCAACAAGAGGCTGGAGAACCTTTTGACTTGGCTCGCCAAAGCCAAGCCGGACGTCGTTTGTCTCCAGGAACTCAAGGCGGAGCAGGGAGCGTTTCCAGCGCAGACGCTGCGAAACCAGGGGTACGAAGCAGTCTGGGAAGGCGAGCGTTCCTGGAACGGCGTGGCCATTCTCGCGCGAAGCCGCGCTCCCGTGCTGACCTGCGCAAGCTTGCCGGGAAATCCTGAAGATCACCAGGCGCGCTACATTGAGGCGGCTGTTCAGGGAGTCCTGATCACTTCCATCTATCTCCCCAACGGAAATCCGCAGCCTGGACCGAAATTCAATTACAAGTTGGCCTGGTTCGAGCGCCTGATTGCCCATGCCGGGGACCTCCTCGCGGCAGGAGCCCCTGTCGTGTTAGCCGGTGACTACAACGTCGTGCCGACTCCTCAGGACATCTATCCAACACGATCCCTGGATAACAACGCATTGATCCAACCTGAAAGCCGTCAGGCCTTTGCTCAACTGCTAGCTCAGGGCTGGACCGACGCTATGCGGAAATTGCGCCCGCAGGGACCCATCTGGACGTTCTGGGATTACAAGCGTGAGCGCTGGCCGAAAGATAAAGGCATGCGCCTTGATCATTTCCTGCTTTCACCGGATTTGTCGGAGAGGCTCATCGACGGAGGTGTAGACCGCTGGGTGCGTGGCGAGGTTAACGCCAGCGACCACGCTCCGGAGTGGATCGTGCTTGATCTTTAAAGAGCGAGTACACACCTCTACCGATGCGCAGCTTTGATCCGATTCATCACCCGGTTCAGGTCTTGGCTGAGGGTCTGATAACTGCGCCCCAACTCGCGCAGCGTCCGCAGTCCATGTTCTCCGTGGTAGACCGGGCGCAGCATTCCCGTGCGCAACAAGTCGGCCAGTTTGCGCGCGTCTATCTTGTCGCTCTTGTTGCCTTCCTTTAATAAGGCATTGCGCCGCGGATCGCACACCAGCACTTGTGCTACCTGGGGCTGCAACAGATCGTAGAGCCAGGCCGCCCAGGTCCCTTCTTCCCAGGTGACATGCAGTTCACCCCGCAGACCGTGAATAAACTGCAGAATGCTGCTGGCCTTGGTTTCGACAATGGACTCCATTACCAGCTTGCCGCTGCCATTGAGGACGGCGATTACAATCGCTTCCTTGTGCACGTCCATGCCGATATACTTGATCTCGCGACTCATGCAGTTGCCTCCTTGAGGGAAAGATCATTCGCGCTCAACGGAGCTCTTTCCCTCCAGGTAAAGTGTCATTCTTCAGCCGATTTGCCTATCTTCTCCTCTGATTCTTGCCCTACATCTCGCTTTACTCCACTCAACAGGGCCACTCTCCCATAATGCATTGACCCGCGCGCATCCCCCAAATACTCTCCGGATGCCCAGCGTTAACCTGCGGCCTGGGGTGGGGAAACTAACTCCTCTCCTCTCTTCTCTACCCCCCTAACGTTGACTTGGCACCACTCCGCTCCTAACATGGCAGCGAATCTGTAAAGGAGTGTCCAAATGAAACGACGGATTGAAAGAGGTTGTCTGCGTAGGATTTCTGAACCTTGCTTTGGTGCCAGGGTCATTTCTGTTTGCAGCCCAGAAGAAGGTCGAGAAAGAAGCTCCGCCCATGAAGCTGAAAGTGGGTGACACCGCTCCTGATTTCACCCTGCTGGCCTTCGACGGCAAAGAGCTGAAGAAAGTGTCGTTGCAGGATTACCGGGGAAAGAAGAATGTCGCCCTGGCGTTCTTTGTCTTTGCCTTCACCGGTGGCTGAACCCGCGAAATGAAGGCTCTCCAGCAGAATCTCACCAAGCTGGAGGGCGCAGACACCCAGGTTCTGGGTGTGAGCATGGACAGCCCCTTCTCGAACTTCGCCTTCGCTCAACAAAACGCTGTCAGCTTTCCCATCCTCGGCGACTGGGGCGGCCCGGTGACCAGCCGGTATGGATTGACTCAGAAGTTCGACATCCAGGGTGTTCCAATGGAAACCGCGAGACGTGCCACTTTCCTGATCGACAAATCCGGGAAAATCATCAACGAACAGGTCGACGACGAGGCCGTGGATCCGACGAAAACCGTGGAGGCATGCGAACGGCAGAAACTGAAGAACTGAGGGTCTTGCTGACGCCATTTTTTTATTTTTTCTGAATTGGGCACGGGCGGGTGCATACATATGGCACAGGGGTGGCTTACCCCTGGACAATCCCGGGGACAATCGGATTTGTGTCGTGACTTGTGTCGTAACCCCACGATCCCTGGCCGTCTCGGTTGCTCTCGTGTCATGTCGCTCGGGATCAAGTGCCGGGCAGGGGACAGCGGGCAAACACCTATGAACACTGGCCCTCACCATCGCTCACGATTTGTCTGTGTCACTCGGCTCCAGCCCAAGATGAGAAATGGCATGGAAGAGGTCGTCGGTTCGATCCCGACCAGGTCCACCAATTCCTCAGACACTCTGGGGACAGAAACATCCCAAAAACTAAAGTCTGGTTCGGACATAAACCGGGTTTCGCGCGAGCGGACATTGTGCACCGGCGGGAGCGGCTTCGATCCGGTAGCGGACACATTGATTCTGCCCTGGGAAAGCGAAGTCGCGCGGTTTAACAAGTGCCGATGCGTCTCGAATGATCAGCGTCAGACACGCGCATTCCAGATTCTACATTCGACACGTACGGCACCAAAGCTGGCACTTATTCGCGGACTCCGTTTGAACCATTCGCTCGAAGGACTATGGTATATTTTGCGCTTCTCGCAGCCTTCATTCCCTGCTGGTGATCTCCGGAGGAATTCCATGCCATTGCTCCGCATGTGTAGAACTCTGTTGCCTGCCGTTGTGCTGCTGACGGAATTGTGCCTGAGCGTCTCATCGTCGGCTCAAGGCCTCTCCAAACCGGGCGTGTGCCCGAACAATAACAGCGGCTTGAGGTTGCCCGCCGGTTTTTGCGCCACCGTATTCGCTGACGGCATTGGTCACGCCCGCCACCTCGTGGTGACGCCGGGCGGAATGGTTTACGTCAATACCTGGTCCGGCGAGTACTACAACAATGTGCCGCCGCATGCCGGCGGATTCCTGGTCGCCCTGCAAGACAAGTCGGGTGTGGGGAAGGCCGATGTAGTCGAGCGTTTCGGTGAAACCGTCCAGACGGGCGGCGCGGGCGGCACAGGCATAGGAATCTACAGGGGATCACTCTACGCTGAGATCAACGACCGAATCGTGCGGTATTCACTCTCTCCCGGCAGCATCGTACCCAGCGGCGCTCCCGAAACCATCGTCTCCAAATTACCTTTGGGCGGCGACCATCCTATGCACCCGTTCATTATTGATCCCAAAGGTTTGATGTACGTAGATGTCGCTACTGCCACCAATTCGTGCCAGCCGCAAAACCGGCAACCGAAAATACCGGGCGCGAAGCCCTGCATCGAACTTGAAACTCGCGGCGGCGTCTGGCGCTATGACGCAAACAAGACCGATCAAACATTTTCCCCGGCGGAGCGCTACGCTACCGGAATCCGCAACGCGGAGGGTTTTGCCCTCGACTCCGAAGGGCGGTTGTTTGTCAGCCAGCACGGGCGAGATCAGCTCCACACTAACTGGCCCGATTTCTACAAAGCAGATCAGGAAGCCACCCTGCCTGCCGAAGAAGTGATGCTTCTGAAGTCAGGTGGAGACTACGGCTGGCCCGAGTGCTACTACGATCCCTTCCAGCAAAAACTGGTGCTGGCGCCGGAATACGGTGGTGATGGCGGCAAAGCGGTTGGCTCATGCGCAAACAAGCTCGGCCCGGCGGCGGCTTTTCCAGCTCACTGGGCGCCGAACGCGATGGTGCACTACGACCAAAAACAATTCCCGGCCCGTTATCGTAATGGCGTGTTCATCGCCTTCCACGGTTCATGGAACCGGGCGCCGTATCCGCAGGGCGGTTACAACGTGGTCTTTCAGCCACTCGCGGGCGACCATGCATCCGGCAACTGCGAAATCTTCGCGGATGGCTTTGCGGGCGCGGTCATGACTCCAGATGGCGCTGCGCATCGTCCCTCGGGTCTCGCCGTCGGACCCGATGGTGCGCTCTACGTCTCCGACGATGTGGGAGGAGCCATTTATCGAATCGTGTATCAGGGCGGCGCTACGGCCGATGCGGGCTCCGTCACTTCATGCCCCAGTGCGACGGCTCCGCCAGGCAATGTCGTCGCAGCCCCGGCCAAGCCGCCCGAGGGCACGCATCCTGACGCCGGCGCCCCGCTTCCCGAAGGCGTGACGGCTGACATGGTGGCGCTGGGCAATCGCATCTACCACGGTCAGGTAGGTGGAGCGGCATGCGCCGGCTGCCACGGTGCGAATGCTACGGGATCTCCCTTGGGTCCAGATCTAACCGGCAAGAAATGGCTGTGGAGCGATGGCAGCTTTGCCGGGATTCTGAAATCAATTGCCGAAGGTGTGCCACAACCAAAACAATATCGAAATGCAATGCCGCCGATGGGTGGTGCAGAACTCACGCCCGACCAGGTGAGTGCGCTGGCCGCCTACGTATGGAGTTTGAGCCATTAGGAGAAATCGAATCTCCGGCGAGACGAGCGCGGGCGCTTCGCCCGACATTTGTAGTCTTACTTCTCTTTCAGCGTAATATCTGGCGGCACCTGCGTCGCCCACCAGGAAGTAAGGGTAGAACGGACTGGGTGGAACATTGCCGCAGCGCATGTGAGCGCAAAACAAACAGAATCCGCCGAAACAAGTGGGCTGGCTTCATGGAGTTATTGCAGGAAAACCCTTTGCTCGTAGTCTCGAACTGCCTGCCGCAGATCGTCCAGCCGGCCCAGGTCGCGCCAATAATATTCGTCGGCACGAAACGCGATGATGTTCTCTCCCTGGCCAGCCAGACGCAAATAGGATTTGATGATGGAAAAGGTCCCTTCTTCCACCATCTTCGATATCAGACCGGGCGAAATAACGTGGATGCCGCCAAAAGCCAGCGCCTGCATCTGCGGCGGGGATCGTACCAGCTCAGGTGAGCCATCGCGCCCGGAGCGGCGACCGCAAAGCCGAAGCTGTTCGTCGAACAGCAGATAGCGGGAAGTCTCGCGATCTTGCACCGCCAGAGTGGCGAGAGCTTTATTCTCAAAGTGAACCTGCACCATGCGGCGCAGGTCGATCGTACTGATGACATCAACATTGTGCAGGATGAAGGGCTCGTCCGGGTGATTCTCTTCGCGAAAAAACCAGCCGGCATTTTTCAGTCCCCCGCCAGTGTCGAGCAAATTATCTTCGCGAGAGACCTCAATGCGCATGCCGAAGTTGTCGTTGGCTTTCAGGTAGTTTAGAACCAGGTCGGCAAAATGATGCACGTTAACGATCACTTCGCGAATCCCAAAGCTGCTCAAGCGGACTAGTGTGATTTCGAGCAGCGTACGCCCGCCAACTTCCACCAGAGCCTTGGGACGGTCATCGGTGAGCGGCCGCAGGCGGGTACCGAGGCCGGCGGCCAGTACCATCGCCTTCATTGGCCGAGCGTCTCCAGTTCACGATGGCGTAGTATGACCTCGACTCCATTTCGGCCGCGCAGGCGCTTCGCCAGTTGCTCGGCGAGATAAACCGAGCGGTGCTGCCCTCCGGTGCAACCGAACGACACCATCAGGTTCTTGAAGCCGCGCCGCTGGTACTCGCTGACGCTGGCATCCACCATGGACAGGACTCCCGCCATAAACTGGTGCACGCTTTCCTGCTGATTCAGATAGTCGATCACCGGCGCGTCTCTGCCGGTGAGCGCTTTGAAGCGCTCCTCGCGGCCGGGGTTCGGCAAACTGCGGCCATCGAAGACAAACCCGCCGCCATTGCCAGTTTCGTCCTTCGGCCAGCCGCGATGAAATGAAAAACTGAAAATCCTGACAACCAGATTTTCGGCGTCGGTAGCCAGGTTCTGCAGCTTTTCTGATCCCAGCATGCTGTTGAAGGCGTCCATCAGCGTGGGCAGCGCGATGGGCAAGGTGACGTTGTGCAGCAGCCAGCGCAAATTCTTCAGTGCATAGGGGACGCTCTGCAGAAAGTGGGCTTTGCGTTCGTAGAATCCGCGAAAGCCATACGCGCCCAAGGCCTGCATAATGCGGACGTAAACGTAGGCGTAGTAGAACTTCATGAACTCGCCGCGATCGAGCTTGATGAAACCGGCGACCGTGTCGAGATAGTGATCGAGCAATTGCTGGCGCAGCTCCGGTGGCAAATCAGCCTTGGCGTCGTACAAAAGCGAAGCCACGTCGTACTGCAACGCCCCTTTGCGGCCTCCCTGGTAATCCAGAAAGAATGGTTGGCTGTCGTGCCACATCACGTTGCGGGACTGGAAGTCCCGGTAAAGAAAATAATCGTGCGGGGCGCTCAACAGGAATTTGGTCAAACGGTCGAAATCGTCTTCCAGCGCTTGTTCGTTGAAGACAATGCCCGCCAGGCGAAGAAAGTAGTATTTGAAGTAATTGAGGTCCCAGGCAATGGACTGGCGATCGAAGCTGGCCCGCGGATAGCACACTGCGTAGTTCAAATCGCGCCCCGCTTCGACCTGGAAGCGAGGCAACACGGCGATCACGGTGCGATAAGCTTCAACCACCTGCGGGGCAATATTCTCGCCCGTCCGATTCTTTGAGAGAAACTCGAAAAGCGTCGTCCCACCCAGGTCTTGTTCCAGATAGGCGCCCTGATCCAGATCTTCGGCGTAAATTTCCGGTACCGGCAGACCATGCCGCCGGAAATGCCGGGAAAATTCCAGGAAGGCGAGGTTCTCTTCCCGCACACCGTACAGAATGCCAATCGCGCTGGACCCTCCGCCCCTGAGCCGGATGATCTTCCTGCCGGAACCACCGAGCTCTCCCTGCAGAGGTTTTACCTCTGCGGCAGGCGCGTGGAAATGCTGTTCGAAGAGTTGTTTCAGAATGTCCATGAATATGCCACCAAGATAACATCGAACCGTCATGCAGAAATGCAAAGGGCGGCAGGGGCACTTCAGTGAGCAAGAGGCAAAGAGGCTGCCTTAAAAACGATCGGGCGCGCGGAGATAATGCCTTTTCCTTCCTGCACGGTAATAAATTGGTTGGGCTCGACGTTCGCTACCGAGTCTTTTTGCCCGCTGGG
This sequence comes from Terriglobia bacterium, assembly GCA_963813645.1. GTDB lineage: Bacteria > Acidobacteriota > Terriglobia > Terriglobales > Acidobacteriaceae > JAIQFF01. The sequence continues at coordinate 99,388 of CAWEZS010000010.1, read as the reverse complement.
CCACACAATGGTCAGGCTCACGGTCTTGCCCCCCTCCGGTTTGCCCAGTCCGAAAGTGAGCGGCAGCTCGCTTTGGGACAAGTAGCTCGAACCGGTTTTCACCATGCCGAAGAGTCGTGTGCCCTTGCTGGTTCTTACCGTCACCTTCGCTCCGATGCCGTCACGATTGGAACGCGTACCCACGGTCTTCACTCTCAACATGTCGTTCTGGTTCCCATTATCGTTGCGCAGCAATCGAGCTGGCCCGTTGTTGGCGGTGATGAGCAGATCGAGGTCGCCATCATTGTCGAAGTCGGCGTATGCTGCTCCGCGGCCAACAATCGGCCGGGGCAATGCGGATCCGAGCCTGGCCGTAACTTCCTCGAATTTCTTCCTGCCCAGATTGCGGAACAGATGTGGCGGCTGAGCATACTTGAGCGTGGGCTGGACCACAGCGACATCATCGGACACGTGGCCGTTGACCGCCAGAAGGTCGGGCAGGCCGTCCAGATCATAATCGAAGAAAAATGTGCCGAAGGTAAGCGACTTGGTCGAAAGCCGGGCGATGCCGGTCGCAGGAGCTTCGTCCGTGAACAAGCCCGATCCATCGCTGTGATAAAGCGCCATCCCTTCATTGGTGAAATTGCCGATTACCAGGCTCTGCCAGCCGGAGTTGTCGTAATCGGCGGCGTCCGTTCCCATGCCAGCGCGCACCGTGCCCGCGTCACCGTACGCAACTCCGGCGGCGATGGCAACATCGGTGAAAGTGCCGTCGTGATTGTTGTGGTAGAGCTTGTTGGGCTCGGTATCGTTCGACACGAAAAGATCCACCCATCCATCGTTGTCGTAATCCAGCATTGCAACCCCGAGGGACTTGCTGGTGGGATCGTAAAGACCAGCGTGCCGCGTCACATTCTCAAAAGTCCCGTTACCCTTGTTGTGAAAAAGTGTCGCGCTCTGGCCTTTGTACCTCTGCGGCGTGCAGTAGGACTTGTTCTTGTTGTCGAGCGTGCAGTACTGGTCGGTTTCGATCGACCATTCGATGTAGTGGGCGACGAAGAGGTCGAGCTTGCCGTCGTTGTCATAGTCAAACCACAGTGCGCTCGAAGAGAATCCTGGGTCGGCCACGCCCGCCTTCGCAGTCACATCCACAAACTTGCCATGCCCCAGGTTGCGGAACAGATGGTTCGATCCGACGGCGGTGATGTAGATGTCGACATTGCCATCGTTGTCGTAGTCACCGACCGCGCAGCCCTGCCCATAAACTTCAATCGCGAGCCCGGCTTGCTTGGTGACATCCGTGAAAGTTCCATTCTGATTGTTGTGATAAAGGGCCGGGTAGGACTTACCAGTTTGATGACCGGGCCAGTCCATGGAGTTGATCAGCAGGATGTCCTGCCAACCGTCGTTGTCATAGTCGAGAAAGCAGGCGCCGCTGCCCATGGTCTCCGGCAAATATTTTTTACCAAACGCACCGCTGTTGTGTTTGAAACGAATGCCGGCCTGGGCCGTCACGTCGGTGAACTCGATGGGGCCCGAAGGGCGGGCGGGAGTGGCAATCGAATCTGGCCCCGGAGGAGTTACGGGAGTCGAAGCTGGCGAGGGAGAACTCGCTGCCGGCGGCGGCGAAGCGGTCTCCTGCGGATTCGAAGCCTGCTGCTTGCAGCCAGTCACCACCAGGAGGGCAAGCAACGTTAGACAACCAGTGACCCGAATAGTCGAAATCAACATTTTAAAAATTCCGCGGACCACAAGGATTCCACAGACCACGTGGGGACAGCCGCCCTCGGCTGTCCGGCGGAGTAACGCTCCGCTATTTTCGATGTTGGCAAAATCTGTCGAGCTCCGCTCGACCGGACAGCCGAGGGCGGCTGTCCCCACGCAGTCTGTGCTAACCGGCCACCGCGAGCTTTTCGGCACTTGCGCGACGCGAGTCCAGCCAAATCTCAACCAGCATAGCCGTTGGGCCCACGATGAAGAGCGCATAGAACGGCGCGTAGACGATCTGGTACAGCCGCATGATCATCTCAACCACTGCTACCAGGAAAACAACTATGCACTGCCATTTCTTCGTCCGCACCGTGGTCTTCGGATCGGTAATCATGAAAAAAATGAAGAGCTGGTACATCGGCCCGGTAATCGGCGCAATTTCTGACTGCCAAGGGCTTCCCGAGAGCCAGCTGCGCAAGAAACCGAAAGCGATGAATGACGCAACATACGTGAAGGTGATATGAAAGCGCCGCAGCCGCCAGATAATAACCGAGCCCAGCACCCAGATCACCAGCATCGGCAATAAATAGTTGCCCCACTGAATGCTTAAGCCGGCCACAGTCTCAGGGACGAGAAAAAGCATGGCGGATATGCCGAAATTTGATGGGTTCCAGATATGGCGCCCCTTAATGCGCAACACATACTTGGACATGATGGAAATTGCCGCGCACAGGGCATAAGGCCAATACGCTGGCGACCGCAGCAGAATCCCCACGCTGATCCCGCTGATGTACGCGCTCGCCGGATGCACCCACTTGTGAAAGAAAATCCGGCCCAGCGCCAGCTCAGTCGCGATGCTGACCACGATCGCCAGCAGCGTCCTCTGGTAGCTTTCGAGGATGCCGAACGACAAGTGTCCCACCAGCAGGATGCAGGTAATGAAAATCGGAGCAATGTAGCGATTGTCGAGACTGATGAATTGCTTCCACCTCGCGGGCGAGGACGGTAGCGGGGTCGAGGGCATGGTCATGGGCTGGCTCATGCGGGCTCCTTGATCTTGTAGAGTTGGCCGGCAGCCGGTTTATCGATGGTCTGCAGCTTGCCGGAAGGCCAGCGAATGACGGCCTTTTCCAGTTGCGGATACTTTCCCAGTCCAAAATGCAGGCGGCGCTGATTTTGCGCGGCAAAACCACTGCCGCCTGAAACCTCCTGCACTTGCTGCTGGCCGTTCCAGAACAGAGTGACCACGGCACCGATCGCGCTGCGGTTGCTGGCGGTGCCTTCGAGTTCGAATCCGATCCACTCATTTTCCGGAATCACCGTGTTCTTGTAAACCAGCAGCGGACCCTTTTGGTTCGCCACCACAACGTCGAGCACGCCGCGATTCCACAAGTCCGCCAGTGCCACCGCGCGGCCGTCGTAAGTGTCATGCACTCCGACCGCCTGGGCCACATCAACAAATTTGCCAGCGCCATCGTTCAACCACAGCCGCTTCGATTGATAGCCTGACAGGCTGCGGCCCTCAAACGCCGGCCAGTTCCTGGCATCGCCTATGATCGTGCTATTGCCGCCGGCGACCTTGGAAAAGTCATACCAGTAACTGCGATTCCGGTCGAGCGAGATGTAACCGTTGGTGAGGTAGAGGTCCAGAGTGCCGTCGTTATTCAGATCGCCAAACTGTGCGCCGAAACTCCAGCCGCCGAGTTCAACTCCGAAATCGCGCGCCAGGTTCTCGTACTTGATGGCATCGCCGCTGGTCCCTTGCTTTGGCACCCACAGATTGTTTCCCTGGATGAGAATGCCGTCCTCAGAAATATTAGAAACATAGACTGCATACCGGCCCTGGTTCAGGATGTCGCCAAATGCGGCGTTCATGCCGCTCTTCGGCGCAAAGCCCACGCCGGTCTGCTGCCCAACCTCGTGAAACTTCTTTCCGTCATTGAAATAGAGTTCGGAAACTCCGTAGTCGTTGGCAATGAACAGATCAGGATGCCCGGTGCCGCGCAGGTCCGCAGCCGCCGCAGCCAGCGCCCAGCGCCGGCTGTTGATGCCAACTTTTTCCGCGACCTCCTCAAACTTTCCATGACCAAGATTGTGAAACAGATATTTCCGCCCGCCATTTTTAGCGTACTCAAAACTCTCCGGCATGATGCGCGTGGTAGCGATGTGCCACAAGTCGATGTCTTCTGCATAGTAGCCACCGACAAAGAGGTCGAGCAGCCCATCGCCATCGTAGTCAAACCATATGGCGGTGTTGGCATTGACCCAGGGTGGCAATCCGGCTTGCTCGCTCACTCGGGTGAAGCCGTGGCCCTGGTCGTTGTGGTAAAGCTCGGGGCGTCCCCATTTGATCAGGAACAAATCTTCGTAGCCGTCATTGTCGTAGTCGCCCCACACCGCTCCAGTGGAGACTCCGGTGCCCGGCTGATTGACATCGGCAATGCCGAGTTCGCCGGCCACATCCTTGAAAGTGCCGTCGCCCAGGTTGCGATACAAGGCGTTCTTGCTGCCGATGGCGCTGTTGACCACGTAGATGTCGGACCAGCCGTCGCGATCGAAATCCACGATGGACACGGATGCGCCCATCGAAGCCACCTCGGGCATGATGGGATCGAGTTTGGGATCGAGCGCCGGCGCCTGGTGAACAAACTGAATGCCCGCAGCCTGGGAGACTTCCTGAAGATAGAAGCCGTGGCGCGCCAGCGTGGTTTTCGCGTCGGCGCTCGATTTCTCTGCGGTGCGCCGCGCCGACATCCGCTTGAGCACAAGCGGAGCCACCAACAGCGCGACGAAAATGATACCGAGAATGGCCCTTGCGACGCGGTTGCCGGTTCATTGAGATAGGTCGCTCCGCAATGCATTCTTGAAGACCTGAGGAGTCACGTAACGCGTGTGGTACTTCTGCCAGTCCTCGGGATGCTGACGATAGACCCATTCATCCTCGAGCGCGCCGGGCCGCGTGGTGTATTCGTTCTTGGCGTGATAGGGCAGCGGCAGCACGGTCTTGGAGAAAGTTGAATTGAAGTCGCCGTCCTTGATCCAGCCGTCGCCCTTGATGACGAAGTCGCGTACCCAGCCTGCAGGCGGTGGTGGCTGTTCGGGAAAGCGCAGCGACATTTCATCCCCAGAATTCACGATCACGTAGCGGTCGTCAATGGTAGTGAGCAGTTCGCGAATGTCGCCGTAGCGTGTGTAATAACCGATCAGATCGCGCCAGTGCTGCTTGGTTCCTTCGATCCGGTTGTAGTCCGGAACTTCCGGCGCGCCCGCGCCCACCGGCATCTGCATCACGGAGTAGCCACGATAATGAAGATCGGCGATCGACGGATCCAGAGCGGCTTCTTTCAGGGGCGCATCCGGCGCGCCCTTTGCCCAGTGAATGGCGTCCCAATAAATTTCGAGATTCGTGCGCAGTCGCACCTTCCGCGGCGTCCCGGGGCGAAAGACATTCGTCAGATTGAACAGAATGGTTTTCTTGCGACCGGCGGGAAAGCCCAAGTTGTCTTGCGCCGTGACCCAACCGCCGTGGCCATCGGGGACTTCAACGCTCAAGCCATGGGCGCGCCAGCGGTTGCCCTGCGTAATGGCGACATTCACTGACGATTCGGTATCGTGAATCGAACCTTGCGCAATCAGATAGAGCGGGCCATTCTTTGGCGCGTCATCGCCGAGATCCACCTCAAGGTAATGATCGCGAGTTACGCCCTGGAACTGGCCGCGGCCAAAGCTGCTCACGGCTTTTCCGTCGAGCGTGCTGACCAGGTCCGTGACATCTTGCCCTATGTCATCCGTCGCAAGCGCAATGGCGTGAGGAGTCTCGACCGTGGTGATGCCAAGTTTCGCCGGCGGAATGACGAAGCGCTCGTCCACAAAAATCTCCGTGCCGGCCGGATGATCCACCGTCATGAGCGCGAGATAGTCGTAGTAGTAAACCTCCCACAGCTCCGCTGTGACGCGGATATCGTAGAAGCCGTCGTGAGGCACAAGCTGGTCTCGTCCAATCTTGTACCACTCTCCGGTGGCAGCGATTTGCGCAGAACCCAGGGTATTGATGCGCAGGCCAATCGCGGAACCCCAGGGAACCGCATCTTTCACAAACTCCATTTCCTTCCCGTTGTACGCGAAGAGAAACGGACACGACGCCTTAAGGCGCTGCTCGGTTACGACATCATGGTCGGCCTTCACCCCAAACTCGGCGCGCACCGTGCCATTCGGCCAGATGACCCGCACCACCTCCGTCTCTGTCTGCTCCCCCAAGCCGAAATGAAGTTGCGGCCCCGTGATCGGCTGCTTTTGCACCAGCAGGCCGGAGCGAATTTCGATTTCGCCGCCCACTCCGAAGGGATTGATGCGCTGGTCGCCAACCGCCTGTACCGCATGCGGTCGCACCACTTGCCAGTGATAATTCTTCGGACTCCGATTCACCCCCTGCACGGGCTGACCATCCCCCGAAAGGCCCAGAAGGTCAAGATGGCCGTCGTTACCCAGGTCGGCGGCGTCGAAGACCAATGCGGGAACCTGAGGATGACTCAGCAACGTGAAGCTGCCGTTGGCATCGCCGAGCCAGATTAATGCTTCCGTCGTGCCGGAGGTTGGTGTGGTGGGCGAGAGAAACAGATCGAGTGCGCCGTTATTATCCAAATCAGCGACGTGCAAGCGAACCTCGCCCGCAAGATAGCTGTTGGGGCTTGGAACCCTTGCAATGTCCGCCGTCTCCCAGCTTTGACCTTCGTTCTTGTCCGAGATCCGAATGATGGTGCCGTCTGTTTGCACCGCAAGCAGGTCGAGAATTCCGTCATTGTTGGCGTCGGCGACTGCTACTGCTTTAACCGACGGCAAGCCAGGCGGCAGCGGACGCTCCTGGAACTGTCCCTGGCGAAGATTCATGAACACGTGAAGTTTGCCGGCGCCGTCGATGATCGCGGCGTCGGGATTGCCGTCACCATCGAGATCAGCCCAGGCAAAACCGGTCACGCCTGAAACTCCGGCGAAAGGATGAATCGGAAGAAATGTGCCGTCCCCATTATTTCTCAAGACCGTCGGGGTGCCCTCTTTCGCTCCGAGCACGAGGTCGAGATCGCCGTCAGCTTCGATGTCCACCGCCCACGCGCCAGTATAGGGACCATTGAGGACTGCCTTCGGCAGCTTGGCTTGCGCGGTCACATCAGTAAATGTGTTTGGATTGTCCTGTCGCAGCAGGCGTACGCCGCCAGCCCCAGCCAGCACCAGATCGGTCTTGAAGTCGTAGTTGAAATCGACCGGCACCACGCCCTCGGGCACCGGCGCCACGCTCGAAGGTCCTCCGGGGAAGGGAATCGTGGTACCCGTGGACAAACGTACTTCGCGGCCATTCGCTACGGCTACAGCCGGGGCGCCAGCACTACCCAGCGGAATTGCTCCGATCCAACTCCATTTGCCGGATTTGTCCGCGCCAAGATCGGAGAGTGGCTGAATATTGAAGGTCAGCGATGTGTCAGCCGGCGCTGGCCGGAAGACGGGCGACTCCAGCCGCAGGAAGTGGGTGAAGGGCTCGGCCTCATCGCCGGGAGGAGCTTTGATGGCCGTCAGACTCTGACGATATTCGGGCACACGCATCATTACGTTACGCAGAAAGGTAGTCTGCGTCGCGGCGGGATGCAGGTCCGCGCCGGCTGCGGCTGACTGCACGGCTGCCAGCTGATGTTGCACCTCAGGCGGCCAGGCCGACGAACGTGCGCTGATCTGCGCCACTGCCGATTTCAAAGTAGCAGCGTCGCCGCGCTTGGCCGCGACCCGGCTCAGTTCTAGCAACGCAGCCAGATTGTCCGGTTGGGCGGTCAGAATCTTTTGCAGAAGCCGTTGAACTTCGGCTGCGCCGTTTTCATCTCCTTGCCGTTCGGTTTCTTCCGCCAGCCGGTAGAGGGCTCGTAAATTCTGCGGATTCAACTCGACCGCTTTGCGCAAGGCGGCAATCGCTTCCGCAGAATGGCCGCGCTGGCTTTCCAGAATTCCCAGCAGATCGTAGATACGATCGTTCTTCGGGGCAAGGTCGCGTGCCCGGTCCAGTCTTTGTTCCGCCGTGTCGTAGTTTCTTTGCCGCAGCGCGAGTATTCCCCAGTTCGCCCATCCCGCGGGCTCGCTTGGTACGAGCTGCGTCACCTCTGAAAGCTTGTTTTCAGCATGAACGTCATCGCCAACTTGCAATGCCGCCAGGCCGACGTAAAAGGCCGAAACCACATCGGCGTAGGCTTTGGAATTCTTGTCGGGCAACTTGGACGACGAATGGCAGCCTGTGACCGTGACCAGGGCGGCCAAGGCAAAAAGCAGAAGGGAATGTTGGACACGGATGGATCGCCAGGTTTTCAGGCCCGGACGCCCTCGCCATGTGTGCGACGAATCGATCCGTGTGGGATTGGCCGCTTTCAAGACTTTCTCCTCGTGATCTAACACGCAACCTGCAGCTTCTTCTTGCGTTCACGTGTGCGCGTCATTCCTCGAAACCACAGGAACGCGACCGCAAGAAACGGTAAAAGGTACAACAAAAGGTCCCATCGCCCGAAGCCCGGAGGCGTAGCCTCCACTCGCGACAGCATCTCGCCGCTGCCTTGCGAGCTATGCAATACCAGGCGGACGCGCCAGAATTCATCCCGGTCGAACTCAGTGAGGGCCTTGTATTCTACCTGTCCACGGTTGTCCTCGAGGGTTGCGGCGTAAACCACTTCGTGAAGTCTCCCGCTCTCTGGTCGGATCCCGATTTCGAACTTCAGATCATCAGGAATCTTGCTGCCCGGCAGCGGATCTACCAGCACGAAGAAAGTTCCGGTGCCGACGTCAGGATGGGTCCAGAGAGAAATGATGCAGGGTCCAAGCTTCTGGTTCTCGATGATAGGGAAGGGCGGGCCATTGTGGGCTTGGGCGGTCACAGGCACCAGCAACACAAGCACAAGCCATCGAGACGCTCTTCCCACGCTTCGCCAATTCATCATCATGTTTCGCCGCTACCACAAATCAAATTCAAAGGCGACGGACAAGAGTGTCCGTTCCACATAAAAACGCGCAGCTATCCGCTCATCAATGTCGCGCGCATCTCCATGGGTTGGAAAACCAGCCACATCGACGCCATCCAGAGAATAAGGCAGACGGCAGCCCAGGGAACGAACGCACGCAGGGGCTTAGCCGGCGAGTCCTCTTCGGCCAGCCCGTGCGTTACCACCAGCGAGCCTGCAAATCCAAGTATCAGGAACCCAATTTCAATGACCTGCACCAGGTTGGGTGGCAGGCCGGTCAGGGTCCATCGCGGCTCCCCAAAGATCGGCCATCCCAAACTTGCCAGCGCACTTTGGGTGACCGGGATCACCGTGTACAGTCCGGTCAGAAAGTGAAAACCGTAGTGCGCCAGCCACATGCCGAATCCGATGGGGACCAGGCCGTAACTGTATCTGACCGCCTGCGGAAGCAGAGCGCGCTGGTTGCCGGCCAACAGTCGCGCGCACCAGGCAGCCAGTCCCAGGAGTACAACCGGTTCGAAAATCAGGAAGAAGGTGAAAATCAGGCCTAGTATCGGGGCCTCGCGGGTTACGTGCAGTAGTCGTCCGAGCCAGTTTTCCACGGCATAGACCGGGCTGACCATGCCAAAAGCATTCAGCAGCGCTCCAAAAGTGAACACCACTGCCAGGGCCGCAAGATCCTTACGGTGTGAAAAATAACCAATGCCCGATCGCAATGGATCCGTGAGCAGTTCGTCGCCGGGAACGCGACTTAGTATTCCGATGTTGTCATGCGGGCAGGCATGAATGCAGTCCAGACAGAATGTGCAGTCCATATTGCCAACCTTGCTAGGCTGAAACAGCGCCAACTCGCAGCCGCGGATCGTGACCAGGTCAGACACAGGCTCGCGCCGCCCACGGATGCAATCCTTGGTATGGCAGGTTACGCACACACCCGGTTCCCGCACTTTCACCTCGAAAGGCGAAAGCGTGGACGCCACAAAATTGAACTGTCCAATAGGGCAAACAAATTTGCAGAAGGAAGCGTGCTTGAAGAAACCATCCACCACCAGCACAGTCAGGAAGTAGGCGATGATCAGCCATGCGGTCCACCAGGGCGAGGACCAGAGGTCGAACAGTTCGTAGGTAAAGAGGATCAGCACGAAGAGCGCGACTGAAAGCCACTTATTGCGCAGCGGCCGCGGCCAGTTGAATCGCGGCCTGAAGAAGCGCCGTGCCATCTGCCGCACCAGCATGAACGGACAGGCCAGGCAAAAAAAATTTCCCGCGCAGAGCAGCACCAGCACCAGCACTCCGCGAAAGTGAAGCCAGCTGAGGGTGGTGGCCAGATTCTTCGGCGCCAGCGTGGGCCCGAACAATCCATGCAGGATCATCACGACGCTGACGGCGAGCAGCGGCAATTGCAGCAGGGGACGCGCGTGACGCCAGCGAAACAGGTGCCCGAGTCCGGGGACTCGCATCAAATCAAAAGGTTGGAGGGCGGCTGCGTCCAGGGCCGGGATGGGTGATGGATTCAACAGCGTACCTAGTTGGGCCGAACGCCGCTTACGTTGAATTGCCGCTCCAGCTTTTGCCCGCCGGGCAGCCTAAGGTGCAGAAGGATCACCCAATCTCCGGCCATCGCAAATCTAAGATGAGCCTGATATTGGCCCGGCCCGATTTCCGATGCATCCTCAAACACGGAGGTCATGCCCGCGTGCGACATGTCTGCTTCCACGGTGATGCTTGCCCCGGAAACAGGCCTTGCGGCGGTGTCGGCCAGCTTGATCGTGACCGTAGCGGGGCCGACTGTAGGTGGATCGGGCGAGATGGCGTGTTCAACCGCAATTGTAGGAGGCTCATCAATAGGCCTGGAGCAACCGGTCACCAACCATGCGGCTACGCCAGGGAGCAGCAGAACCCATAGACGGACGTAGGCCGATCTCCGCACGCAAGCACCGCAACCAATCAGGCAGAATCACAGGCAAAGACTAAGGAGTCAATAATTGATTCATACTAGTTCGTGCCCTCCGAAGCGGTTGTAGATAGCGAATGTGCATTTCATAACTGCTGTAAATCGTTCAAGTTGGATTTCATTCCGGGCCAGTAACCGTTCTACGGCAGGTTCATTCGCGGTGGATTGTGAGCCGCGAACTTCCCCCAGAATGCTAGGCTGGTAATGGAGTCGTCCAAAATTGTTGTCACCTACCGTTTACCGCTGTTCATTGCTGCTGGCCTTCATGACCTTTGCCCCAACACGGCCAGCCATCGGCGAAGCCAAGGCACCCACAAAAGTCGTGGCCGCCCGCTCCTGGACCATTCGGCAACAGCCCGCGCAACTGGTGAATGGAGCTCCGATTGTTCTTGAAGTCGTGCCGCCTGTGCGACTGACCGTTCTCTCCGCCAAGTGGCTCGAACATGAAGTTCTGTTCAGCTACGACGCCGCTACGAAATCCTGGTACGGGATTGCGGGAGTGAGTTTGGAAACTCGTCCGGGAACCTACACGCTGGAGCTGAAGGGAACAACCTCCCGCTCGACGGAAATGACGTTCTCACAAAGAGTTAAAGTGAGGGCGGCAAAGTATCCCAGCATCGCGGTGACCGTCGCCAAACGATTTACTGAACCCAGCAAGGAACAGCTGGAGCGCATTCACCAGGACAAGACGGTGAAACAGGACGTGTTTCAACATACCGATCCGGAGCGCGAGTGGTCCGGAAAATTTCGTGCGCCGGTCGAGGTGCCGGTTTCCGACGTCTTCGGTACCCGCCGTACGTTTAACGGAAAAGTTCAAAGCATGCACCAGGGACTGGATTACGCAGCCCCGACCGGCACCCAGGTTTCTGCCGTAAATTCCGGAACGGTTCTGCTGGCTGGCCCTTTGTATTTCGAGGGTAATTGCGTGGTGCTCGACCACGGACAGGGGTTGTTGACGCTTTACCTGCATCTCTCTGAAATCAGGGTAAAGCAAGGGGAGCGGGTCACGCGCGGACAGGAGATCGGCCTAAGTGGAGGCACCGGGCGGGCTACCGGACCTCATCTCCACTTGGCGGTCCGCTGGCAGGGTGTGTACCTGAATCCCGCTACTCTTTTGGCCCTCAAGCTGCCTTGAGGGCGATCAGTTTCTCAAACCTCGCTCTATGAATATCTGATTACACCGCGTCACAGCCTGCCATCCATGACCCTTCCTGCCCCGCTACCGCCCCGGAGAATGGGAAACGATCGAGCGGAGTTTCGCAAGTCCAGATTTCTCACCAGCCGGTGCAGGTAGTTGGCGTGCACGCCCAGGATTCGAGCCGCATCGGTGTAGCTGCCTTTGGCTTCTTCCAGGGCAGTGAGAATGAGATGTTTTTTCAATTGCGTTACCGCCAGATGATATTTCGCCTCGTGCACACCCTGGGCTGGCTCTTTCTCAGCAACCGACTCGGGCAAGTCTTCAGGGCCGATTGCATCGGACACCCCTAACACCAGGGCCCGCTCGATGGCATTTTCAAGTTCGCGCACGTTGCCGGGCCATTTGTAGTTCATCAGTCCGGCCATGGCTTCTGGAGAAATCTTCTTGGGCTTTACCTTGCACTTGACGGCAAACTTGGCGACAAAATATTCCGCCAGAATCGGAATGTCTTGCAGGCGCTCGCGCAGGCTGGGCAGGACCAGTGAGACTACGTTCAAGCGGTAGTAGAGATCCTCGCGAAAAGTTCGGGCCTTTACCGCCGCTGCCAGATCTTTGTTAGTGGCCGCGATCAAGCGTATGTCGATTGAGATCGGGCGGGACCCTCCCAGGCGCTCGAACTCACGCTCCTGCAGGACGCGCAGCAGCTTGACCTGCAACGCCGGCGCAAGCTCACCGATTTCGTCCAGAAACACCACGCCGCCATCGGCCATTTCCAAGCGGCCTTTTTTCTGGACCGCGGCGCCGGTAAACGCGCCCCGCTCATAGCCGAACAGTTCGCTCTCCAGCAAGCCTTCCGGAATGGCGGCACAGTTGATAGCGACAAAGGGCCGGCTGGCGCGCGGACTGTTGCGGTGTATGGCCCTCGCTACCAGTTCTTTTCCGGTCCCGCTTTCGCCCCCTATGAGCACCGTAGATTCGGTCGGGGCGACCCGCGACAGGAAACGGTAGACCTCTTTCATCGCGGCGCTTTCACCGACCATATTGTGCTGGAGATGAATTTCCGCCGACAGCCGCTGATTTTCCTGCTCCAGCCAGTGCAGCCGCCGCGCGTTTTCCAACGCCACCGCGGAGATGCCCGCAATGCTGGCGACAAGTTCGAGATGGTCCCGATCAAAACGGGTGCCTGGACTGGTGGTGTCCAGATAGATGCAACCCAACACTTTCTTAAAGACGGTCAGGGGCACACACAGCAACGAGCGCACCTTGGAACCCACCAGGCTGTCCACTCCGTTGAAGCCCCCGTTCCCCGGCACGTCCGCGCCCAGAATCGCCACTCCCTGGTCCATTACCTGGCGAGTGATGGTACGGCTTACGCGTACCGGCTCTGCCCCCTTGGCCGGTCCGGGATGAGCGAACAGAGAAGAAAACTTCTCGCTGCCGTGGCCATCCAGCAGGATCGCTCCGCGCTCGGCCGGTACCACTTCAAAAATCAGTTCCAGGATTTGCGCTTGCAATTGGTCCAGGTCAGAAATGGAGTGGACCACGCGGCTGATTTTCAACAGCGCGTTCAGGTTCCGTCCCAGCCGCGACGCCGCGGGCAATTCTCGCAGAACGCGTTCTGGCTGAAGATAGAGAACATCCTGCGGACGTATTTGTGCCGTGGCCTGGGTCAGGCGGTCGTCGAATTCCACGCCTTGCATGGCCGATTCATCGCTTTCTTCTTTCAGCAGGAACACCAGAACCGATTCGCCCACCGAGATTTGGTCTCCGTGGTTCAACTGTTTTTCCGAAATCACCCGGCCGTTCACAAACGTTCCATTGCGACTGTCCAGATCGCGAAGTGTGTATCCATCGGCTTTGCAGGCCAATACACAGTGTCGTCGTGAAAGGGAGAGATCGCTGATAGCCAACGAATTGGAGGGATCTCGTCCGATCCGGACTTCGGTTTCCGTCAAGAAATAAGTGGAGTCCGCCAAGGGTCCAGTTGCTACCTGTATTCTGGGTTTCACCGTTTTCGAGCCTCGTTCGAGGTAGACGGTTTAGCACACTTTCTGGTTTTGTGAACAGCGGCCCACCATCTTGTTCCACTATCCGAACAGATATAACTCTATCCGGTTGGATAGTGGCGGCGGCGTTTTTCCGCCCAAAGCGCCATACCGAATTGTGCATAGCACTATCAAAATAATAGAGATAAGCAATATCTGAGTGATTGCAGAACGATGGCTGGAGACGTGCTACAAGCGGGGCAGCGTTGGCCGGTAAAAAGCGACGGGGGAAGCGCTTTCTAAGTTTCTGCCGGGATACGCTGGTCGGGAATCCGGGGGACCCCCTCATCGGATTCCCGATCATTTTTAGCCGCCGAGAACTCGCAACTGAGAACCGAGAACTGGTTTAAGAAATCACGGTCGCGTCTGCCCCGGATGTCGCTATTCGCCCATCGCGGTCAACCGCTGCAAATCCGCCACCGCTTCTTGCACTGCGATCCCATCACGAAAGGTGACAATCCGGCCTGAGATAGCCGGGACGCGTTCCCCGGGCAGCAGAATTCCCACCAGGTTCAGGGGATCGGCGGCAGACAACACGATCGTCTCTCCCGTGAGCGGCGTTTTGCGGGTGGCACGTAGCGATTCCACGGCTACCGGCAAGGCGAACTGTTCGCCGAGGAAACCATCCACAAAGCGTCCGCCCCGAATCTCGCCGCGATCTTCGAGCCGCCGGAAAGCCATTTGCAGCTCGCGCCACTTGGGAAGATTGGTTTCGCGGGAGAGCAAGTCGCGGAAGACGATGCCGTAGCGCTTCAGCAGCATCCAGCAGGTAGCTTCGACGGCGCGATTGCGGTCTGCCGCCTGGTCGGTATACAAGAGCGCCCAGCGTCCGGTGCTGTGCCGCGGACGTGCGCTCCGCCCATTGCCTGTCCCGGCGCGTCGCTTGGGATCAATCAGCGAGCGCAGGTTGTCGAAGCCATCGGCAGTGATGAGCCCGCCCGCAACCAGCTCCCACAGTCCGGTCTCGACCTCAGCTTTGAGCCGCCCGGTGCCGCGAACAATGTCGGCGAAGAACGATGCTCCGCGCTGCCGCAGGAAATCCAGAACCTGGCGCGCGCTTTCACTCAGACCACGCGCTTCGGGATGCTCAACTTCGGGACGATGCGGAGTCATCCAATCGGCCTCTTCGCGGACGAAAAATGTGATCGGAGCCACGCTGGTCGGAATCACGCGCCGCTTACCGGCCGCAGTGTCGTCGAGCGTAGCGGGATGAGGCGACAGCCGCCCCCAACCGACGGCGCCTGTAAGACAAAGCTGATCAAGCCACTTGGGATCATAGTCTGCCACGCGCCGCCCAAGAATCTGGCGCTCCCAGGCGTTAGCCGGAATCTCAAACCCCTGCAACTGGCGCAGAACCTCCAGTGTGGCGCGTTCACCCTGGACTTGCGCCCCCGCCGCAACATGCTGCCAGCGCAAAAGCCAACGCATGAACTGTGCGGCAGTAACCGGCTCAATCTGCTTGCGCAGGGTGGCAACAGTCAAGCGGTGAATGCGGGCCAGCAAGCGCCGCTCACACCACTCCAGCTCAGGTTCCGATTCATGTGGTTCTGGTTGATGTGGTCGAGGGCGACTCGCCCGCGAGGCAGCGTCGGTGAACTGTCCTCGGAGCACAGCACCGGAGGCTTCCATCCGCAACAACGCCTTCTCAATCTCAGAAGCGGGAAGTCCAACCAGACTTCCAAGCTGCGAAGCCGTGGCCGGTCCTAAATGCGACATCCAACCGGTTGCAAGCGCCAGCAGCGCATCGTCGAAAGAGGGTAGATTTGTCTGAACCTCGGGGATGGGACGATCAAACTCAGCGTCGGGAAACAGCTGTGAGAATGTTTTCGCTCGTTCCGCCGATACCCAGTAGTTCACTCCTGCGTGCCGAACTCGAATGGCACGGCCGTGGTCGAGCAGTCTGTCGAAATATCCCCGCCACTCGTCCGCACTACGACTCACGTGGGGATAGCCGCCCTCGGCTGTCCGGCCGAGCGCAGCTCGACTATCGGGCGAACTGTCAGATTGCAATGCCAGGCTCAGAGAGACCACCTGCTCAGCTTCGCTGAGTTGGACAGCCGAGGGCGGCTGTCCCCACGTGGTCTGGGGGAACGCAATCAGGGTGTGCAACACATCGTGCAGTTCGTCGGCGTCGCGCACATCCGGCCAGGCTTCTTCCCGCACCTGCGCGATCGCAGCCGGATCGAGCTTGCCCACTTCCTCCAGCACCGATTCCGGCAGAATGCGCCGCATTTCGACCGCGCGGGCCCGCCGTTCCTCGAGTGGAGCGTCATCAAGATACGCGTAGGGATTGGCATTCAAGATCTCATGCGAGAACTGCGACGGCACCGGCGTATCCACTGCCAGGCAACGGATCCGCCCCTGTTGAATGCCGCTCAGTAGAGCCTTGAGTCCGTCAATATCCATGGCCTCGGTGAGCACATCCTTCATCACTTCCTTCACCAGGGGATGATCAGGAATCTGAATGTCGCCCACGATGTTTTCCTGACAGGCGGCGACGTCAGGAAACACAGACGCCAGCAAATCGTCGGAGCGCATGCGCTGAATCTGCGGTGGAACTTTTTTTCCACCCTGAAAGCGCAGCAACGCCAGCGCGCGGTTGGCGTCCCAACGCCAGCGAGTGCCGAAGATCGGCGAAGCCAGCGCAGCTTGCTCCAGGACAGGTTGCACGGTTTCGGCGTTCAGGAAATGAAAGACGTCCGCCAGCGGGAAGCTGTGCTGTTCGGCCAGCGCGATGTTCAGGCCGTTGTCGGTGGCCGCCGCCTGCAACTCAAAGTTGAAGCTGCGGCAGAAGCGCTTGCGCAGAGCCAGGCCCCAGGCTTTGTTGATACGCCCGCCATAAGGCGCGTGGATGATGAGTTGCATCCCGCCGCCTTCGTCGAAAAAGCGCTCGGCGATAATCGTGTCCTGCGTGGGGACATCGCCGAGCACCGCGCGCCCCTGAAGGATGTATTCGATCGACTGCTCCGCTCCGGAATCGTCCAGTCCGCATTCTTCTTTGAGCCAGGCTACCGTTTCGGCGACGGCAGTCTGGCTCTGCGAAACGCCGATCGGAGAAATGCCAAGCAGTCGGTCGCTGATCTCTTTTCTCAAGCCAGCCACATGCTCGGAAAGTTCCTGGGTGCGGGCCGGGGCTTCGCCAAGCCAGAATGGAACACTGGGCGGGGCGCCATGCGCATCCTCCACCAGCACTCGTCCCGACTTGCCTTCCACGCGGCGTATGCGCCAAGAAGTATTGCCCAACAGCATGATGTCACCGGCGTTACTCTCCACCGCGAAGTCTTCGTCGAGCGTGCCGATGACAACGCCATCTGGTTCGGCGACTACGGTGAAGAGCGCAGTCTCCGGAATGGCGCCGCCGCTGGTGATAGCAGCCAGCCGGCTGCCTCGCCGCGGCCGCAGCTTGCGGTTCACTTTGTCGTGATGGATGTAGGCGCCGTAGCGCCCGCGTCGCGACGCGATCCCCTCGGAAAGCATTTCCAGAATCGAGCTGTAGGTATCGCGAGAGAGATTGCGATAGGGATAGGCGCGCGTGACCAGTGCAAACAGTTCGTCTTCGTTCCATCCGCTGTCATCGCCTTGGTCTGTGTGGCGCGGGCGCCCCGCCCGCGTCTCGAGAGCGGCAACAGTGCTGTGGTTTGCACTGGCCGATGCTATGTCGCCTGTCCAAAGGCCTGGCTTGGAATCTTCAGCTTCTGACACGGCTTCCGGCGTTCGCGGGCGGGGCGCCCGCGCCACACGTGCGTTGGTGCTCTCCGCTGCACAAGCGGCCACGATCTGCTGCGCCAGAATATCCAACGGCGCGTCGGGAATGATCAGGCGATCCAAATCTCCCTGCCGGATGGCACGCACCAGCGCTGCACATTCCAACAAATCGTCGCGAGTGCCGGCGAAGAAGCGGCCCTTAGGCACGGCGCCGCGCCAGTGGCCAGAGCGCCCCACCCGTTGCAGCGCGACCGCGATTGCCCGCGGAGAGCTTATCTGCACCACAAGGTCAACCGTGCCGATATCGATTCCCAGTTCCAGCGAGGCCGTCGCCACCAGAACTTTGACTTTGCCTTCTTTTAATTTTTGCTCAGCGGAGAGGCGCAGCTTCCGCGACAAGCTGCCGTGATGTGCTGCGACGTTGTCTTCTCCCAATCGCTCGCCCAGGTGATGTGCGATGCGCTCCGCCAGCCGCCGGGTGTTAACGAACACCAGCGTGGAACGATGCTGCTCAATCAGCTCCACCAGCCGGTTGTAAACCTCGTCCCACATCTCGTTGGTGGTGATCGGTCCCAGGGACGAGCCGGGTACTTCCACCGCGAGATCGAGCTTGCGCTTGTGTCCGACATCTACGATTACCGGCGCGGGCCGCCCATTGCCGGTCAGGAAGTGAGCAACTTCTTCGATCGGCTTCTGGGTCGCAGAAAGTCCGATGCGCACCGGCGGACGATAGGTCAGGGCCTCCAGCCGCTCCAGCGAGAGCGTCAGATGCGCACCGCGCTTGTCGTCCGCCACGGCGTGGATTTCGTCCACGATCACAGTCTCGACGGCGCGCAGAATCGCGCGACTCTTTTCCGCGGTCAGCAGAATGTAGAGTGACTCGGGCGTGGTGACCAGAATGTGCGGCGGCCGCTTCAGCATGGCGCGCCGCTCATGCATCAGCGTGTCGCCGGTGCGGACCGCGGTGCGAATCTCCGGCATCAGCAAGCCGCGCTCGCCCGCCATCTGGAGAATTTCGCTCAGGGGGACTTCGAGATTTTTCTGGATGTCGTTGCCCAGCGCTTTCAAGGGCGAGACGTACAGAACTTCAGTCCGGTCGTCGAGATGACCTGCCAGCGCCTTGCGCACCAGTTGATCAATGCAGGCAAGAAACGCAGCCAGCGTTTTGCCCGAGCCGGTCGGTGCAGAGATGAGGGTGGTTCGCCCGGCCAGAATATGAGGCCAGCCCTGCTCCTGAGGCTCGGTCGGCGTACCGAACTTCCGGACAAACCACTCCGCGACCAGAGGGT
Organism: Terriglobia bacterium; assembly: GCA_963813645.1. Classification (GTDB taxonomy): domain Bacteria; phylum Acidobacteriota; class Terriglobia; order Terriglobales; family Acidobacteriaceae; genus JAIQFF01. Next base: position 80,582 of record CAWEZS010000010.1, on the reverse strand, counting down.
GTGCCCAGGCGAGAGAGGAGGGAAGGGAAGACATCGGCAATATTCTAACACGCGACTTTCGTAAATCGTTCGCCCGTATTATGAACTGCATAGGCGCGGACGCTCTCCTCCAGCCGGGCAAGCGAAGCTTGCCGGAAGGCACCGGAGGCTCGAATCCTCTGACGTGGTCCGCGATGGATCGGCACGAACTGCGTGGGGGCAGCCGCCCTCGGCTGTCCCGTCGAGCGCAGCTCGACTTGTCTTGGCGTCCGCGAACAACTGCGGAGCTTCGCTCCGCCGGGCAGGTGGGACACCTGCCCCTACGCCAGCGATAGCGCCCCAGCTGATCGAACGGTAGCCGTCATCATGTAATGTAAGACCAACATATATATGTACTACTTATGATATATTGTAAGCCATATGGAAACAATTTACGCAACTGTCAGCTCGAAAGGCCAAATCGTAATTCCGGCCGCCCTCCGTGAAGAACTTGGGATCCAGCCCGGGACCCGCATTTCTATCCAGCGCGAGAGGAATCATCTGGTTTTGCAACCGATCACCGATGACTTTATTCGTAGCCTGCGCGGGTGCCTGAAGGGCAAGACATCATTGGTTGAAGCCCGTGAGCGCGAACACCGGGTCGAGAAAGACCGATCGGCAAGATGAGTAGGAGCTATGTACTCGACGCCAATGCGGTGCTGGATTTTGTGGAAGACGGCCCCGGCGGCAAACGCGTCGAACAATTACTAAACGACGCTCTCCACGGGCGCTCACGAGTGCTGATGTCGGTCGTGAACTGGGGCGAAGTGTTCTACCACTCATGGCAAGAGCAGGGTGAAGAGTCCGCAAGGCGAACACTGACTGGTCTATCGCGGCTTCCCATCGAATTGGTTCCCGTTGACCTGGCACAATCGCTGCAGGCTGGTGAGATAAAAGCTCGCCACAAAATTCCGTACGTTGACTGCATCGCAGCGGGCCTGGCCATCCTGCAAAAGGCGGTTTTGGTAACTTCGGACCGTGATTTCGAAAGGCTTGGGCGGCGAGTTGAGATTCTCTGGATTCGCTAGAAATCAGCAATTAGCAATTGGCACTTAGCAATCAGCAAAACCTGAGCGGCAAAGTACTGCAGCCCGAATATCTGCGAACTCGGTGTCGCTAAGTGCCAATTGCTAATTGCCAACTGCCGATTTGCGATGAATTAACCAGGAAGTATGTAGCGGTTCCATCCACAATTCTGGCCACAAAACAAAAACCCACCGGTCGTCTGCTTGGGGCGTGCTCGGGTCGACGACCGATGGGCTACCGTTTCTCCTTACTCACCCTGTTGTTTTCAGGAGTAATTAAAACCATTAAACCCCAGTTCCACAGAAAGTTTCGTCCTTTTTTGTAAATATTTGTAATGCAAAACTTTACTCAGGAATTCCCATCGGCCGCGCAGCCATCAACTCGGTGAACCGGGGATCTTTGCGCAGACCCGCGAACTCCGCGTCCTTGTATACGTCATTTATCCCTTTGTAACCTTCTTCCATCGCCCGGCGCAGGCATTGCAGCGAGCGGTCCGTGATCCCGCTTTGGGCATAGAGTCTGGCCAGTACATAATAGAAGTGGGCGCGGTCGCCCGGGGATGACATCTGGGCCAATACGCCGGAGTGGGAGGTCCGCTCGAAAATCTCCGGATCCAGTTGCAGCGCCCGGTTGTAAGTGACGCTGGCCTTCACGTAGTCCTTTTTGGAGAAGTACGCAGCACCCAGGTTGCTGTAGAAGGACGCAGAATCCTCGCGCAGCTTGATGGCGTCTTCGTAGCGTCTGATCGCAGCACCGTACTTTTTCTGCAGGTAGAAAATCACGCCTAGATTGTTGTGGGCGTCGGCCAACTGCCGGTCCGACTTGATAGCCCGTTCGAAGTCCTTACGGGCGTCACTGAAGCGTCCCATCTGCAGCTCATTGATGCCAATCTTGTTGTAGAGCGCAGCGCTGGGTTTCTTGGCCAGCGCGGCGTGGTAGTAGTCGAGCGCGTCCAGGTAAGATTTTTCCGCTCGCAGCGTGTCGCCGCGCCCTTCCAGGTCGGTGGGCGCTGCGTCCGGCGGAGGCGCCTCGGCGCGCCGGACCGCCGGCGAGCTGACCTCTACCTGCTCGGTTGAACGAGTCTGATCGAAGTGATGAATCTGAGCTAGCAGGGAAGGGGTGGGAAAAATCGCTGCCAGCAGGACATACGACAGATATTGACGACCCATAAGTCCGCTCCTGAAGACAGAGCCAACTCGGTGCGGGCCCGTCTACTGAGGACTCTTACCGTTACCGCCTGTGTCCGCCGGTTTGGCCGGCGGATCGTTAGACGGTTTGTCATCCTTAAAGATACCCGCAATCTTGCCAAAAAACCCTTTTTTCTTTTTGTTGGGGTCTTCCGCCGTGGCGCTGGCTGGGGTCCCGGGTCCAGGCTGAGCCCCGGGAGGCGGAGGCGGAAGCGCCTTGTCGCCGCCTAAACCAAAGACACGACTGAAGAATCCACGCATTCCCGTGCTTTGATCGCAGGTCTCGCTGGGTTCTGTACCCGCGATAAACGCCGCACTGTAATCTTCCGGACAGGCCGGCGTGGCCAGCAGATTGGTGGTCTTGTCGAGCTGCACGTCCACCACGCCGGCGGGCTGGGTGAACGGCCGTGCATCAGAGTACTGGGGCAGGGTGACCGCTTTCTTCATGAACTCTGCCCAGATGGGGGCGGCCGTCTGCGCCCCGCTCAAGCGAAGATCGCTGTAATCGTCGTAGCCCACCCATACGATGCAGAGCAGGTTGCTGGTGTAGCCGGCGAACCAGCCATCGTGCGAACTACCCGTCTTTCCGGCTGCCGGAGCTGTGAATCCACGCAGGCGGACCGGGTATGCCGTGCCGAAATTCATGACGCCTTCCATCATGGTAGTCATGAGGTAGGCCACGCGAGGATCAAGCACCGCATGAGCTTCGGGTTTGAAGTCGACCACGATATCGCCGTTCGCGTTTCGCACCGAGTTGACCAGGGTTGGCGATAGACGCACCCCAGCATTGGCGAAGACGGTGTAGGCCGCCGCCATGTCCATTGGAGTGGCATCGTAAGCGCCTAACGCCATGGCAGGGGTGGCTTTCACCGAAGTGATCCCAGCCGCCTTAGCCAGGTCGGCCACTTTTTCGTAGCCTACCTCCTCTGCAAGTTTGACGGTCGCATTGTTCAAAGATAACGCCAGCGCGTAGCGCGCGGTCACATCGCCGTGGTACTCCTCTTTGTAGTTGCGCGGCTCGTAAATCTGGTCGCCATAGGAAAATGAGCCGGGCGCATCCTGCACCGTAGAAGCCGGGGTAAATACCGGGTTGGAGCCGTCCAACGCCGTGTTCATGGCCGCGGCGTAGACGAAGGGTTTAAAAATGGATCCCGTCGGACGCTTTGCCACCGCATGGTTCAACTGGCTGACGCCGTAGTTCCGCCCTCCGACCAGGGCCAGGACTTCGCCGGTGTGCGGGTCCATCACCACCATCGCCACCTGCGCCTGAGGGCCGGGCAGAACCTTGGTCTCGTACTTATTCTTGCCGATCTTTGTTCGCTTGGTGCGCAGTTTCGTGACCTGATCATCCACCAGCTTCATTCCGGTTTCGACTGCGGCCGCCGCGGCTCTCTGCAGGTCGGGATCAATGGTCGAGTAAATTCGATAACCCTGGTCGTTCATCTGGCGTTCGTCGAGTTTGCTGATCAGGGTTTCGCGGAGCAGATCGACGAAGTAGGGCGCGTCACTGGCTTCGACGTTGGGCGGCGCCAGTTTCAATGGGGTGGCTTTGGCCTTCTCGGCGTCGGCCTTAGAGAGGGTGTGGGTTTCCACCATGGTGTCGAGCACCAGGTTGCGGCGTTCGAGGGCGCGTTCGGGATGGCGATAGGGCGACAGGTAGCTGGGCGCCTGAATAATTCCAGCGATCAGCGCAGCTTCTGCCGGGGTGAGGTCTTTCAAATCTTTGTTGAAATACGCCCGCGCTGCCTGGGCAAAGCCGCTGATGGTGAACGATCCGCGCTGCCCCAGATCGACGCGATTGGCATAGAACTCGAAAATCTGCTGTTTGCTGAGCTTCTGTTCCATCTCCAGGGCAATCAGCATTTCTGACAACTTGCGTTTTACCGTCTTCTCCGGAGTCAGGAAGAATGCCCGGGACAGCTGCATGGTGATGGTCGAGCCGCCCTGCTCATGGCGTCCGTGCGTGACATCGACCCATGTCGCTTCCGCCAGGCGCAGGAAGTTCACCCCGCCGTGCTGAAAGAAACGCCGGTCTTCGATAGCCAGTACCGCGTCCACCATCAACTTGGGAATTTCGTCGTAGGTCACCAGTTCGCGCTTGGACCGCTGTCCGGCGTCGAACAATGACGTGATCATCTGCGGTTCAAGTTCGTAAGCAGCCAGCTCGCCCGATTTGCTGCTGATGCTCACAACCTTGCCCCCCTGCACTCGGATGATGGCGGATTCCGGGCTGTGATAGGAGTCCGTACCGGGCTTGATCTCGATGCTGCTTTCGAACAGGCGATAACTACCCATCGGAGACTTGCCATCTTTCTCCGAATAGCCGGCGCGGCGCAACTGGGCCGCAATATCCTTAGGTTCGATCTTCTCGCCCACCTGGACGGGGCGGGAAATGGCGTAAATGCGGGCGGAGTTGCCGAAAACCGGACCCTTGAAGCGCTGGTCAATCATCCGGCCGAACTTGACGTAGTAATACGTGAAGAAGCCGCCGCCTATGGTTCCGAGGACGAGAAAGACCACCAACGCGGCCTGCAGTAGAGGATCGCGGGGGAGCCATCCCTTGCCGGATTTGCCGGTTTGGTTGCCAGTCGGGATCTTAAGTTTTATGGCCACAATTCTCTGCTTTCCTTCGTGTACCTTCGTATCCTTGGTGGTTAGTGCCTCAAAGCTTCAACCACCAAGGACACGAAGGTACACGAAGGGTTGGATGCGCCCCTGCGGGCTTAGACGACGGAGCGTACCCTCGCCGTTATCCGAGACCGAAAGATCCCTTGGAAGAGATACTCTATTTTAACCCCTTCGGTCATCAGGTGCAGTTTGGCAGGCAGATACACCAATCCGGGACTTTCCAGTCATTTCCCAAAGTTGGCGCTTCCCGTGCCGTGGAACTAGTCCGTTACTGCGAATGGGAAGTTGTTCGAAACCGTCAAGTCTGGAACCGTGTGCGCAAGTGTGCCAGTGGTCGGGTTTGCGGTGAGGACCGAGAACTTGGTCCCAAAAAGACTGTCGATGCAGAACGCCGCACCACCTCCCTGATCAAACTGACAGTCCGCGACAAGAGGCAACGTTGTGAACGGGGATCCCGGCAGTGCCGTCAGGGCCCCGGTAGTGCTGTCGAGCTGGAAACCCTCGATGGCGGCAGTTGCCCCGGTGCCGTCAGAGCCAAAGGCATAGACAAACTTTCCGCTGGGTGACAGAACGAACTCGAATGGAGCTGATGTCGTCAGGAACGGTGAACCGGCGACGGGGGTTGGCGCTCCGGTCGTGGGGTCAATGGAAAAGACGTAAACATGGTGATCGTTAAATGGGTTCCCCTGATCGAGGATGCCGGCGACGCCCAGCAGGAATTTTCCGCTGGCGTCCGCGTGTACCGTGGCCACGCCCAGAGCGAACGGGCTTCCCGCAATCTCCGTGAGTCCACCGTTATTCTGGTCGATGGAGAAAGCACCAACTGGATTCGAGGGTGAAAGCTGTCCTGCGTACAGGAATTTTCCGCTTCCGTCGACTGCCATACTGTCTGCGCTGACCAGGTTAAAACTCTGGAAGGGTGATCCGGGAGAAGGCGTGAGGACGCCCGTGGTGGAATTGATCTGGAATACCGCAATTTCTCCAATGACTTCGCCGCCCACAAACAGAAAGCGCCCGGCAGGGTCGCTGACGGCCGTATCTGCGCCTCCTGGAGCTAAAAACGGACTTCCTGGGATAGTCGTCAAGGCTCCGCTCGTGCGGTCAATCGTAAAGGCTTGCACGGTGGAGTCGCCCATGGGAACGTACAGAAACTTCTTGTTGACGATAACCATGTTATCGGTGGAACTGCTCGGAAGCGTCGGTGGTGTAACCGATGTGATGGGGGTGAAACTCCCCGTCGTGGTGAGGCCGGCGGCCAGAATGTTGCTGCTACCGAGGTAGTACAGCAGGGCAGCGCTATTTCCTCCACCTCCCCCGCCGGGGTTGGTTCCCGGCCCGCAAACCGTTCCGTTGGTCGCCGTCCCGCCGGTTGCACCGCCGGAGCCTGCACTGCTGCTTAAGGTGGCAGTCGGACAGGCACTGCCACATCCAGCCCAGCCCAACATCGCGATCGCGGCGAGCACCAGAAAACAGATCCTGTTCCTCAGCTTCATACACTCCCCCTACCATCCCGTTTTACTTTGGTCACGCGTTTTGATGCCGAAATGGTCGAAAAGCGCCATTAATGCTGCGCTTTTACGCGATCACTCCTGAATGGTAGGTAGTTACCGGGTCGGGAAACAAGAGTACGGAAGTAAGAGGCGCTGGGTTTCCAGGTTCCTGCAGCGTATGCGCCGATTTCCGGCGCCGGCCCTTTACATCACTCCCTTGTTCCTGGTGCTCGGGTCGAAGTTCAAATCCAGAGGATAGCCCGGCAGGCTGATATGCACGACGTAAGGGGCCTCAATGCTGACAGAACCGCTGCCGGTGACTCCGCTGCGCTGAACCTTGATTTGCTCCCGGCTGACCGGGACATCCAACTCCTGCGCTTTTTTGAAGACGGAGTCGCGGATCTGGTCTTCGGTCTTGGTGTTGTAGGTGTCCATCTGGGCTTCGGTCCGGATGGCGTCCTCAAACTGATAGTTGGAAAAGAAGGGCGGAGCCAACACGGCGATCAGATAGACCGAAGCGACCATTACAACGATGCCAGCAACCATTTTCAGCGAGCCCATTGCGCACTCCGCTTGCGGCCGTGCGCCAGAAGGATCAGGGCGCTGACCGCAGATTTTTTTGGAAATAATCGGTTATTGCGGAAATGCTAGCATCCTCCATTTGCCGAGTCGAGCGCCGAACCACTTCCACGGTACCTTCGGTAACCTTCTTTCCGACAGTGATACGAAAGGGGATACCCACCAAATCTGCGTCCTTGAACTTGACCCCGGGCCGTTCGTCCCGGTCATCCAGCAGTACTTCGAATCCGGCTGCTTCCAGGCGCTGGGCGATGTCCACGGCGGTGCTCAGGAGTTTCTCGTCGCCCACGTTGGTGGGCGTGACCACGATTTCGAAAGGCGCGATTGCCGGGGGCAGCCAGAAGCCGTTTTCGTCGTTGTCCTGCTCCACGGCCGCGGTGAGGATGCGCTCGATGCCGATGCCATAGCTGCCCATGATTGGCGTAACTTCTTTGCCGTTCTTGTCGAGGACCCGCGCCCCCATGGACTCCGAATACTTGTAGCCTAGTTTGAAGATGTGGCCGATCTCGACGGCGGTATCAATGCGCAGCGTCCCGCCGCAATTCGGACAATCTTCTCCCGCGGTCACACTGCGCAGATCGGCGTAGGCGGTCGGCTGGAAGTCGCGGTCCGGTGTGATGTTCTTGAAGTGATAGTCCTCCTTGTTCGCTCCACCGATCAGATTGGTGCGGCCTTCGAGCGCCTTGTCCACCAGCAGCACGGGGCGTTCGAGGTCTTTCATGTCCTTCGCCCACGCGACGCCGACGGGCCCCAGAAATCCGGCGGGAGAATTGAACAGCTGCCGGATTTCCTCTTCCTGCATGGGACGGGTTTCCTTTCCGCCAAGCGCGGCCGATAGCTTGACCTCGTTCATTTGATGATCGCCGCGCATCAGCAAAACAACGGCGCGCGAGGATGCCTTGCCGGTCTTGCGATCGAGGTTTTCCACCATCAGCGCCAGTGTCTTCATCTTGTTCTTCGGCGACACGCCCAGGAATCTTGCGACATCTTCAATCGTCTTCATGCCCGGCGTGTGTACTTCGAGTGGTTTGCCGTCGCCCTCCGGTTTGAGGTCCTCGACCGCTGCCAGCTTCGATGTTGCCTTGTCCAGGTTGGCGGCGTATTTGCACGTTTCGCAACTGACGATCCGGTCTTCTCCGGCCGGAGTCCGCACCATGAACTCGTGCGACTGCGATCCGCCCATCGCCCCTGAATCCGCTTCGACCACCATGTACTTCAAACCGCAGCGGTCAAAAATGCGGCAGTAAGCGTCGTAGTGTTTCTGATACGAAACGTCCAGGCCCGCGGCGTCCATGTCGAAAGAGTATGAATCTTTCATGATGAACTGCCGCACCCGCAAGAGTCCTGACTTCGGCCGGGCTTCATCGCGGAATTTGCTCTGAATCTGGTACCAGATTTGCGGAAGCTGCTTATAGCTGCGCAGCTCTTTGCGCGCAATCTCAGTCATGACCTCTTCGTGCGTCATACTTAAACAGAGGTCAGCCCCCTTGCGGTCTTTCAGCCGAAACATGTTGTCGCCCATCACCGCCCAGCGCCCGCTGGCCTCCCACAACTCCCGCGGATGAATGGCCGGCAGATAGAATTCCTGTCCGATCTTATCCATCTCCTCGCGGACAATGCCCATGATCTTGTTGAAGGAACGCTGCCCCATGAAGAGATAGGAGTAAATTCCCGCGGCCAGCTGGCGAATGTAGCCGGCGCGCACCAGAAATTTGTGGCTGGCGACTTCAGCGTCTGCCGGCGCCTCGCGCAGAGTAGGAATAAAGAGTTGCGACCAACGATGCATAGTTAGGAGTCCTGGGTAGCAGGGAATTGATTATTGTAAATGATGGGAGGAGGGTGCTTCCGCTCTCTTTGACTCGTCATTGCCGTCACGATAGAATCGGGCTACCAAATGGCCAAAACGCGATACCGCTACAACATCATGCTCCGGCCGGAGCCCGAGGGCGGGTACACCGCAATCGTACCGGCGCTGCCCGGTTGCGTCACCTATGGACGCACGCTGGCTGAGGCAAGGGCGATGGCGAAGGACGCAATATCCGGCTACATCGAGAGTCTCAAAAAGCACAAGGAACCGATTCCTACCGACGACGAAACCCTCGTGGCTTCTTTAGACCTGGAGTACTCCCGCTAAGAAACAGCCTCCAGAGTTTAATAGATACAAAGAGGTTCGCCGGATGGTGAGACTACCTGCGGTTCGACCGCGCGAGGTCGTTAGATTCCTCGAACAACACGGTTTTGTTCTAGATCGCGCCAGCGGAAGCCATTTCATTTTCTTTCATCCGGCTTCAAGGCGCCGCGCCGTTGTCCCGAAGCATAACCGTGACATGCCTAAAGGAACTCTGCTTTCGTTGCTGAGGGAAGCGGGGTTCACCCGAGAAGAGATGATCGCTTTCCTGGCCCGCTAACCTGCCAACTGCTTCAGAATTTCTTTCCCCAGCTTCTGCGCCTCGCCGAAAAATTTCTGATATTCGACGAACAGACGGTTCAGCTCGAGCGATTTATCCGGCCCGAGTTTTTTCCGCAGAATCATGTCGCGCACGTGCACGGGGTTGGGCAAAGTAGCGTCTTCGGTGAGTTCTTCCAGCGCGGTATTGGGGTCATAGTGGTACATAGGGACTCCATTGTGCAATTGGGTAATTTTGTAATTGCGTAATTGAAAAGCGAGCCACCCCAGAGGCGTGATTTTCAATTACAAAATTACTAAATTACCCGATTACACAATCTTCACATCATCTCCGTTCCCCACAGATCGTGCAGGTGGAGGATTCCTAAAAGAGTGTTGGCTGCCATCGACTACCACCAGCGACGTAATCTTTTTTTCTTCCATCAACGCCAGCGCCGTGGCCGCGAATTCGTTTGCTCCGATAGTTCGGGGCCTGGCGGTCATGCACTCACCCGCGGTCAGGTCCAGTACATCCTTGCCGCGCTTTTCCAGCAAGCGCCGCAGATCGCCATCGCTGATCACGCCCACCAGTTTCTCACCGTCGACTACAGCGGTGACGCCCAGTTTCTTGCGCGACATTTCGTAGATCACATCCGGCATTCTGGTTTGCGGCGTGACTTGCGGCACAGCCTTTCCGCTGTGCATCAACGACTCGACCTTGGCCAGACGCTTGCCCAGCTTTCCGCCGGGATGCAGATTGGCAAAGTCTTCTTCCTTGAAGCCGCGCTTCTCGGCGAGAGCCATGGCCAGCCCGTCTCCCAGCGCCAGCATCGCCGTGGTCGAAGCAGTCGGCGCCAAGCCAAGCCCGCATGCCTCCTGGGCCACCGAGCAGTCCAGTGCTACATCCGCCGCCGCCGCCAGCGTGGAAAGGGTTTGTGATGTTCGTGTGGTCGCGGGCGACCCGCCCGCGGCTTTTTCCGCTGATCTTTCAAAAACCGCATCCCCGGTCATGCTGATCAGCGGCACCTGCAGCCGCTTAAGAGTCGCCAGCAGCCGTAGAATCTCTTCCGTCTCGCCGCTCGCCGAGAGAGCCAGCACCACATCGCCACGCACCACCATGCCGAGGTCTCCATGCACCGCGTCAACCGGATGCATGAACAGCGCGGGAGTCCCAGTCGAACTCAGCGTGGCTGCGATCTTGCGCGCAATGATGCCGCTTTTGCCCATGCCCGTGACCACCACCCGGCCGGCACAGTCGTAAATCAACTCGACGGCATCATCGAAAGCCGCAGCCATCGGGCCCGCGATACGGTCGGCCAACGCACGCAAGGCCTCAGCCTCGATCCGGACAACGTTTTCACCAACATGCTTCATGGAAGAAACCAGATGTTAGCAGAATGTGGCAGACAGCAATTGGCAACTAGTCCAATCGACGCAGCGCGGGAGCAATCGAAGGTGTGCTGATGGCTGAGAGCTGATAGCCGACAGCTTCTTCAAAAATGATCATCACTGCTCTGTACCCGTCCCGCCAGACCTCTGGCTTGAATGGCCCGGTCCCAGGGGCCGGCCTGCCAGTTGTCTTTCTGTCTTTCGGGATGAATCCATGGCGGCAAGTCGATCGAAAGGTTCAGCGCAATCGCCACTGCGTACGGTTCGTATTGCGAACGAAGATGGTCGAGCTTCTCCTCAAAAGCGGCACCTTCACCGAGCTTCACTCCGCGCTCCGCCAGTTTCTGGCGCAACCGATTCAATTGCGGTTCGGGCAACCGGTCCGCCGCGTTCGGGTTGTAGCGCGCATTTACGACCTGCGCCAGGTCAACCACCGCGTGTCGCGCCATGGCGAAGGTGACTTTGGCCTGTTCGTTGCGCAGCCCGTCCACGCCGGCGATGACCAGCGCGCTAGCATCCAGAATCGTGATCAGCGCTCCCAGCCAGGATTGATTGTTATGTTGTGAGCGAAAAAAGCTGAGCGCCGGATACGACAGATGACTTTCCAGCACCTCCGCCGCCCAGCGTTCCCAGTCCTTGAAAATCTGATCGAGTACCAGCTGTTGCGGACAGTTTCCGAAGCGGGACAACAGTTCCGCAGCTGAAGGAGGCGAACCCGCCCGTGCATCCAGCAGGGAGATCTCGATCTCACGGCGGGAAAACGATGAATAGATCGTCGGCAAATAGCCAATCACCACCCCCAGAAAGCCGAAGCCCAATCCGGACTCCACCACGGACAAAGCGCGAGCCAGGCCGGTGCTAGGGATGATGTCCCCATAGCCCAGGGTGAAGAACGTTTCGCCGCTTTGATAGACAAGAAGGCCGAAAGTAAGAGGCTCCCCGCTGGTATGGAAATGTTCTCCTACCCCGTATTGCAGCAGCGCGAAGCCAAAGATCAGTCCGGCCGCCCACAACATCAATAGAAAAATCAGCGATAGCGGCCCGAAGTAGCTTAGAAAATTCTCTCGCCGCGCCCGGGAGGGGATGCGCCTCGCCATTGCTCGATACGGAACCCAGGTGCGGCGGTAGAACCAACTGGTCAGCCGGAAACTGCGCTGCACGCGCCGCGGCAGCACCACGGTCTCGAAGGCATCCAGCAGGATACCCAGGATGGCAAGAATTCCGGCAATGGTGCAGAAAACGCGCATCAGGCGATCAGGAAATGTAGGCGCGAGCGTCCCGCTCGTGCGGCAGCGCAAATGACCTGGCGTTCCAAAGACATTTCGTAAGGCGGCTCTTTAATGCTGCCGCACGAGCGGGACGCTCGCGCCCACATCATGTGCAAACTTCAATCTCCCGCCAATCGGACAGCCTTTCCAGAAGCCGCGGAACGCCGAGCTGCATCCAGGATTTCAGTAACGATCACATTCGTTTCGAGAGACGAAGGCGCACCGGGCGCGACTCCTTCCAGAACGACTGCCCGGAACAGCGACAACGAATCATCGTAAGGAGCGGCCACCGGCTTGGCCGGCAGCAGTCTTTCCTCTCCTCCCTTGAGCCGCACACGCACGTCGTCATGGCGAACCGTGATCACATACCCGGTCTGGCCGTACACTTCCATATCCTTACGGTCGAAGGGCCAGTTCCACGAAGGCTGCAGGATCGCCACCGCCTTGGGATAAGTCAGGATGACGGTCGCTTCATCATCCACTCGCGGGTAAATGTCGGGTTTGATCTGCTGAGTGGTGGCGATTACAGATATGGGCCGCTGCCCATCCATCAGCCAGGTCATCAAATCGGCGCCATAGCAGCCGAAGTCATAGAGTGCTCCGGCGCCGTTCAGTTTGGGATCGTTGAGCCATGCGAAGAACTCGGGAGCCACGTTGATTTCCTTCGGCCCCTGGTGACCGTCGTGGACGACAACCTTGCGAATCTCGCCGATGGACCTGTCGTGGACCATGTCATAGGCCGCATGGTTGCTGCGATACCATGAGGTTTCGTAGTTCACCAGCACTTTGATGTTGCCCTTGCGCGCGGCATCGGCGATGGCGTGTGCGTCTTCGGCGCTGACTGCCAGCGGCTTTTCCATCATGACGTGAATGCGGTGGCGGGCGCATATCTCTACAACTTTTCGGTGGTCAAAAGTGTTGGTGTACGCCAGCACGGCCTGCGGATGCGTCTTCTGCAGCATGTCTTCGAGATCGGTGAAGAACAAACTCTTGTCCAGGCCAAACTGGGCCGCGTAGCGCGCTGCGACTTTCGTGTCCGGTTCGGAAATTCCGATAATCTGGATGTCGGTCCGGTGCAGCGAGCGCTGGAAAAAGCCTTCGACGTGGCCGTGAACCATGCCCGCGATAGCGACTCGAAGCGAGGCAGAGGAGGTCTGCGCACCCGACGTCGTAAACGTTGTGATTAAGCCAGCGGCGAGGATTGTCAACCAGAAATATTTCATTGCGACCTCTCCGGTGAGGCCGCCATGGTAACAGATTCAGTTGCCCGGTCGGTTCACGGTTTGGCATGCGCGGCGGGTAGCGCACTCTGTATCGCCTGCAATTCTTTCAAGACGCCACGCAGCTTGGTTGACTCCAGCGCATTGGCCCCGTCGGACTTGGCTTCCTTGGGATTGTCGTGGACTTCCATAAAGATTCCATCCACGCCCGCCGCCACCGCTGCCCGCGCCAGCACAGGAATGAACTCGGGTTGTCCTCCGCTCACGGCGTGATCTCCATCAGCCGCTGACGATGGCAGCTGCACCGAGTGGGTGGCGTCGAAAACCACCGGAACAAATTTGCGCATGATGGCGAGCGCGCGCATGTCCACCACGAGATTGTTGTAGCCAAAGCTCGATCCGCGCTCGGTCACGAATACTTTGTCGTTGCCCGCAGTGCGGCATTTCTCCACGATGTGGCGCATATCAGCGGGCGAGACGAACTGCCCCTTCTTGATATTGACGATGCGATCGGTCATGGCTGCGGCCACAACCAGGTCGGTCTGACGGCAGAGAAACGCCGGAATCTGCAGAATATCCGCGACTTCCGCTACCTTGGGCACGTCGGCCGTCTCGTGCACATCCGTCAGAATGGGCACGTGGACTTCGGTCTTCACTTTTCTCAGGATGCGGAGACCTTCAGCCAATCCCGGGCCGCGATAGCTGCGAATGGAAGTGCGGTTGGCCTTGTCGTACGAGGCTTTGAAAATGAAAGGGAAGTTCAGTGAGCGGGTTACGCCTTTGATCACTTCCGCCATGAACAAGGCATGCTTTTCGCTCTCAATGACGCACGGGCCTGCGATGAGAAAAAGATTGCCGGCCCCGATCCGCACATTGTCGATTTGAAAAGAAGTGGTCAGGTACTAGTTCTCTTTTCACCGCCGAGAACGCCGAGATCGCCGAGAAAACATTCAAAAGGTTTTCTTCGCGATCTCGGCGTCCTCGGCGGTTGACTATCTTTTTCCAACCTTCTCCGGCCGGTGGAACATCTCCACTTCAGAAGCAGCCTTGTCTGCTCGCCGCTTTAGCCCGTGCTCGTAGGCTGCGCCGACGAACGTCTTGAACAGCGGATGTGGCTCCAAAGGCTTCGACTTGAACTCGGGATGGAACTGGCACCCGATGAAATGCGGATGGTTGGGCAACTCCACCATCTCAACGTAAGTTCCATCGGGCGTTGATCCCGAAATACGCAATCCACCCGCTGTCAGCGTTTCCTCGTATTCACGGTTGAATTCGTAGCGGTGGCGATGGCGCTCGCTGATTTCGAGCTTGCCATAGATCTTGTGGGCCAGGGTTCCGGGCTCGATCTTGCAGGGCCACGCTCCCAGCCGCATGGTTCCGCCCAACTCTTCCACTCCGCGCAATTCGCGCAGCTTGTAGATCACGCGGTGCGGCGTTGCGGGATCGAATTCGCTGGAGTTGGCATCAGCCAGTCCGCACACGTTGCGAGCAAATTCGATGCACGCAGTCTGCATGCCCAGGCAAATGCCAAAGTAGGGGACGTTATTTTCGCGGGCGTAGCGGATCGCAATCAGCATGCCCTCGATACCGCGCTTGCCAAAGCCTCCCGGTACCAGCAGTCCGTCATAGTCAGCGAGTTGTTCTTCGCAGGTGCGGTCTCCGTTCTCGAGCCCCTCGGCTTCAATCCAGTTCAGATTCAGTTTCAGATTGTGCGCCAGCGCGCCGTGGACTAGCGCCTCTTTCAGCGACTTGTAGGAATCTTCGTACTCCACGTACTTGCCCACGATTCCGATGGTGACTTCCGCCTTCGGGTTATAGACCCGATGTACGATTTCTTCCCAGTTCTTCAGGTCACGGTCCCGGGCCTCAAGGCGCAGGTAGCGCAGCACCAGCGAATCCACGCCTTCATGCGAAAACACAAGCGGCACTTCATAAATGGAGGCCACGTCCTTGGCCGTGATGACGGCCTCTTCTTCCACATTGCAGAAGAGCGCGATTTTTGACTTGATCTCTTTGGAGAGAAAACGGTCAGTGCGGCACAGCAGAATGTCGGGCTGAATCCCGATGCTGAGCAGCTCCTTCACCGAGTGCTGCGTGGGTTTGGTCTTGAGTTCCTGCGCGGCGGCGATAAACGGCACCAGGGTCACGTGCATGAACAGCGTATGATCGCGCCCCAATTCTTGCCGCATCTGGCGGATCGCTTCCATGAAAGGCAGGGACTCGATGTCGCCTACCGTACCCCCGATTTCGACAATGGCGACATCCACATCCTGCGCCACCTTCTTCATTGCAGCCTTGATTTCATTCGTCACGTGAGGAATCACCTGCACGGTTTTACCCAGGTAATCGCCGCGCCGCTCCTTGGCGATGATCTGTTCGTAGATCCGGCCGGTAGTCCAGTTATTGTCGCGGGAAAGTTTGGCGTGCGTAAAGCGTTCGTAGTGGCCCAGATCAAGATCGGTCTCGGCTCCATCGTCTGTGACAAAGACCTCGCCATGCTGGAACGGCGACATGGTCCCCGGATCAACGTTGAGATAAGGATCAAACTTCATCAGGTTGACTTTGAGCCCACGACTTTCGAGCAGGCAGCCCATCGAGGCCGCCGCCAGTCCCTTGCCCAACGACGACACTACGCCCCCGGTCACAAAGATGTACTTTGCCGACATCGATTCCTCACCTTAAATTGTCTTTGAGATTTTGTGCAGGATGGGTGCACGACCAATTATGCCAGAAATGCTTTAGGGTGACTAGGAAGAAAAAGCGTTAACTACGAAGGCCACGAAAGCTACACGAAGTAGACCCTTGGGACTAAAGCCTTCGTGGTACTTCGTGTTTTATGGTGTTTGCAGGCTGCGTGAATCCCGATTCGCTCCCGCGGAGTACACTGGGCAGCGGAAGGCTGCATCCAACTTATTGATCCTATGCGCCAGGTTCATCGTCTCGCAATCGGCCTGCTGACTCTCTTCTTGGTGGGGGCTACGCCTGGGCCGGCGCAGGAACTCGCCAAGCGTCTGATCCTGACGGATGGTACCTATCAGCTGGCCACCAAATGGGAGGTCAAAGGCGAGCGTGTTCGCTACCTGAGCGCGGAGCGCAACGAGTGGGAAGAAGTCCCCAAAGCGATGGTGGATTGGGCCGCGACTGACAAATACGAAAAAGACCGCGCGGCCGGCAAGCCGGCCCCGGAAGCGGTCGCACTCGACAAGGAGCTGGAAGCTGAGCGCCAGGCCGACGAAGCCAGGTCTCCGCACGTGACGCCGGGCCTGCGTTTGCCCGACGACGGTGGCATTATCCTGCTCGATACGTTTCAGACCCAACCGCAGTTGATCGAATTGCAGCAGAGCAGCGGCGAGCTGAACCGGAACATGAAAGGCAACATTCTGCGCGCCACGATCAACCCTGTTGCCAAAACCAAGCAGATTATCGAGCTGCCCGGACTGCATGCCAAGATTCAGGCGCATGTGACCGTGCCCGCGATTTACGTCAACCTTGACCAGCAGGACCAGCTCGACAAAGTGACCCAGATTGCCGAGAAGACTAAAGAAGAGCAGCTACCCTGGGACCGTTTCCGTATCGTCCGGCTGGAAAGCAACAAAAAGGACAAGCGCATTGTGGGCGACATCAAGATCGCGATCTACGGCAAAGTAACCCAGGAACAGAAACTGGTCCCGACCACTGCGACGAAACTCACCGGCGGCTGGGTCAAGGTAACGCCCTCCAGCGATCTCGAGCCCGGAGAGTACGCGCTAATCGAGCTGTTGGGAAAAGATGGAATGAACCTTTACGTGTGGGATTTCGGCGTGAATCCATCCGCCGGACCCAACCAGACCGCCTGGAGACCCGACGCCTCCGCATCTCATCCCATACCGGACAAGCCTAAAGAGTTAGAGAAGAGGTAGAGGGAGCAGCACTTGGCAATTAGCAATTGGCACTTAGTCTTAGCTCCCCGTGACAAGAGTTCCCGATGCTCAATGGGTTCGCTAATTGCCAATTGCCAATTGCCAATTGCTAAGTGCTGCTTCCAAAACCGTTGACCCTCCTCCCGCCCGCAGTTAAACTGGCGTCGATTTTTCTTGCCTCCAGGACTCGCCCTTGAGAGTTTATCGTTCCACCCGCCAGCTTCTGGCTGATGTCGAATGCTTGCTCGCGGACAGCCGGCCGTTGGCGCATCATTCTCCGCTGGACGACGTGATCGATCTCCTGTGCCGAGGCCGTCACTATGCCTGGGCCGGAATCTTCCTGGCGGTCGGAGAAAACACGCCCCAAGAGTCGTTAGGCGCCGGCGGCGATGGGCCAGTTGAAGTTGTGCTTCCGGAGACCCGATCCAAGATACTCATTTCGATTAAATTGCCTTCGCACGAGCTGGGAGTGCTGAGCGTGGAGAGCGATCGCGAAAATGGTTTCGGCGCGGATGACCGGGTGCTGTTGGAAGCAGTGGCAGACGTGCTGGCACGATTCCTGACAGGCCGTGGAAAGTATCTCGCCCGCAAGGCTCGACTGGAAGCGTCCCGAATGGGACGGGCGGGGACGCCCGTCCTCCACTAGGGTTGCATATGGGCGCGAGCGCCCCGCTCATGCGACGTCGTTCCCGCCGCTTCTCCACGAGCGGGACGCTCGCGCCTACATTGACCCTCAGGCCGAAGGCAATTTCGCAGCCTCTTCTTGAATGCGCTTCCACGCCCTCTCCACATGCCGCGCGGTCGTATTTGTCTGTCCCACGCACAGCCGCAACGTCAAACGATCATGCAGGCGCGTATGCGTAAGATAAAGATCCCCGCTGCGGTTGAGGTGGTCCATCAAAGTCTGGTTGCTGCTATCCCCACCCTTGTGGCGGAAGCACACCAGGTTCAAGGGTACGGGCGCCGCTAGTTCGAAACGGCTATCATCCCTGACCCACCCGGCGAACTGTTGCGCCAGCTCAACGTGCTTCCGAATGTGGTACTGCAACCCTTCTATTCCATAGTGACGGATCACGAACCACAATTTGAGCGCGCGGAAGCGCCGCCCGAGAGGAATCTGCCAGTCGCGATAGTCGATGACTGCTCCGGTTTCGCTGGCCTTGTTGCGGAGGTATTCCGGCACCACGCTCAACGTCTGGACGAGCGCCTTACGGTCCGCGACATAAAAGCAATCGCAATCGAAATTGGTGAACATCCATTTGTGCGGATTGAAGCAGTAGCTGTCAGCCAACTCCAGGCCAGCATGAGTGTGGCGAAATTCAGGACAAAGCGCGGCCGTGCCCGACATTGCCGCGTCCACGTGTAGCCAGAGTTTGTGTTCACGGCAGATGCGGCCAATTTCAGGGACGGGATCAATTGCGTTTGAAGAAGTTGTGCCGACGGTGGCGCAGACAAAGAACGGTGTCAAGCCAGCCTGAAGGTCCTCATCGATCTGCTGTGCCAGCGCTTCGGGACGCATGGCAAAATTCTGGTCAACCTCGATCAGCCGCAGATTGTCGCGTCCGATGCCGGCCACCTGAGCGCCTTTCTCCAGCGACGAGTGCGCTTGCGACGACGTGTAGCCCACCAGCTTGCCATCGCAGCCATAGCGATTGCTGGCAAAGCTTGTGGCCCGCTCCCGCGCCGCCAGCAGCGCGCACAACGAGGCACTCGAAGCCGTGTCCTGGATGACGCCTCCCCCGCTGCTGGTCGAGAGAAATTTCTGCGGCAGATCCAGCATATGCACCAGCCAGTCCAGGACGTGCGTTTCAAGTTCCGTGCACGCCGGACTGGTGGCCCACAGCATCCCCTGCACATCCAGCCCAGAAGAAAGCAAATCGCCAAGAATCGCCGGCCCGGAAGCATTCGAAGGAAAGTAGGCGTAGAAATTCGGCGATTGCCAGTGCGTGATGCCGGGCAGGATCAGTTTGTCAATGTCAGCAAGGATGGCAGGGAAAGCTTCGCCCTTGACCGGAGGCTGAGCGGGCAGCGACGCCCGAATCTGTCCCGGCTCTACCTGCGAGAGCACGGGGAACGACTCGATCCGCGTGTAGTAGTCGGCGATCCAGTCCACCATGGCGTGTCCGTGGCGACGGAATTCGTCGGGGGTCATGTGAAACGTCTTCTCGCTGGCCATGCATTCTCCGAGAGCACTCAATCTTGGTGGGTAGGGCTTCCTTCGTGGACCTTAGTGTCCTTCGTGATTGATGGTTTAAACCAGAAGCTCATGTGAGCTGTCCGTAGTAAACCCGAGTGTCGTACTCGAACGTCACTCGATCGTTCAGCTGATGCGCATCAAATATCGTTCGCAACTCGCGCAGCATAGGCGCATTCCTTGCATCGCCGGCCTGCGGAGTGTACGAAGAGGATAGCAATCGCCCTTCAAGCGCCGGATAGTCGAACTCCTGCTGATAGTCAAAAATGCGCAACTGAAATAGCGAGGGGGCGAAAAACGTCTCGATCTGCTGGATGGTACGCTCGTAGCGTACCTCCTGATAATCGGTGCCGTACGCCAGCAACAATTGCTCGTAGTCGCGCAGAAATGGCGTCGATCCGGTGCGCCGCTCGTTCCACAGCAATACAGTCCACCCGCCGGGCCGGCAGATGCGAATGAATTCGCGTCGCGCCTTCTCGCGATCAAACCAATGGGCCGCCTGTGCGGCGGTGATCAAGTCAACGCTGTGCTCGGCCAGAGTCGTGGCTTCTGCCGTTCCCGCCACGCTGGTGAACTGAGAATAACCGCGCAGAAATTCCTCCCCAGCCTTCCGCATATCGGCGTTCGGCTCTACTCCGAACACCCGGTTACCATTCTCCAGCAGCATGCGGGTGAAGATGCCGGTGCCGGAAGCGATGTCGGCAATGACGGAGGCGGCGTTGAGGCCGCATTCGCTCTTCATCAGATCAAGAACCGCAGAAGGATAGGCAGGCCGATAACGAACGTAATTTCCGACACGCGAGGAGAAGCGTTGAGTCGAATCTTTCACCACCATAGCAACAGTCTAACGCCGAGTCACCTGCTGTGGGGCGGACACTCCTGTCCGCCGCTTTTGACTTTGACTTAAGTGTGAGCTGACGAAACCTATTCAAGAGCGGCGGACAAGAGTGTCCGCCCCACAGCACGAGCGGGACGCTCGCGCCCACATTCGCCCAAATCCGTCTTAATTGTTAAATTAGAGGCTAACCATGCGCCTCGTCGTCAAAGTCGGCACCAGTCTGATCGCACCGGGCGGCCGCATCGACACGGTGCGCATGCGGGCCCTGGTAGACCAGCTGGCTCTCTCTCGCCACGAGTATCTTATCGTCAGCTCCGGAGCCATCGCCTCCGGCATGACTCACCTGGGACTTCGCCGAAGGCCGTCCACCGTGCCTCTGATGCAGGCCTGCGCCGCGGTCGGGCAAAGCCTTTTGATGCACACCTACGAACAGCTTTTTTTCGGCAAGAAAGTTGTTGCCCAGCTTCTGCTCTCGAGCGATGACTTCACGTCGCCCATCCGCTACCGCAACCTGCAGAATGCGCTGCATGAGTTATTAAAGCTCGGCGTGGTGCCGGTGGTGAATGAGAATGACAGCGTCTCAGTCCGCGAACTGGTGGGAGCATTCGGCGACAACGATGAGTTGAGCGCGTTGCTGGCGACCGCAGTCCAGGCTGACTGGTTGCTGCTGCTCACCGACGTTGACGGGTTCTATTTTCCCAACGGCAAGCGGCCGCGCCTGCTGCGTACAATACGTAAGCTGACCGCGCCCATGGAAGCCGTCTGCAACGGCAAGGGCATGCTGGGCACAGGAGGCATGCGCTCCAAGCTGCGTGCCGCTAAACTGGCCAGCGAAGCCGGCGCCAACGTCGCCATCGTCAACGGACGTCACGCGCACGCGATTCCGTGGGCCCTCGAGCGCAAGATCGGAACCTATTTTCCGCCGCGCAGAAAGTCTTCCGATGGCAACTAGCGTCCGCACTCGCAGTTCGACTCGCGACAAGCTGGTGCGGGCGCAAAACGCTGCAGCCCGGATGGCGCAGCTCACGACAGCGGAGAAGAACTCCATCCTGCTGGCGATGGCCGACGCGATTGCGGCCAATGCCCGAAGCATTATGGAAGCGAATCAGGCGGACTTGGAAGAGTCCGGCCTCGCGGGCGCCATACGCGACCGGCTTCTTCTCACTCCGGAACGAATCGCGGCCATGGTCGCGGGTGTGCGCGAAGTGGCCGACCTGCCCGATCCAGTTGGTGAAACGATAACCGAGTGGACCCGGCCCAACGGCTTGCGTATCCGCAGAGTGCGCGTGCCCCTGGGTGTTGTGGGTGTCGTATACGAATCGCGGCCGAATGTAACTGTGGATTGCGCATCGTTAGTGCTCAAGACCGGCAACGCGATCGTCCTGCGCGGCGGGAAAGAGGCGGTGCACAGCAATCAGAAGCTGGTCGAGATCATGAACCAGGTGGACGGAGTTCCCGAGGGCGCAATCGAGTTGCTGGATTCAGATACTCGCGATTCGGTGCACGAGTTGATCAAGGCGCGCGGGCTGGTGGACGTGCTGATCCCCCGCGGCGGTCCGGGCCTGATTTGCTTCGTCGCTGACAACGCTACCGTGCCCGTGATCGAGACCGGAGCAGGGAACTGCCACATCTTTGTCGATGAGTCTGCCGACTTCGAAATGGCGGACGACATCGTGATCAACGCCAAGACGCAGCGTCCGTCGGTGTGCAATTCCGCGGAAAAGCTGCTGGTGCACCAGCGTATAGCGGCGGAATACATTCCACGCATCGTGAAGAAACTGCTCGACGGCGCGGTGGAAGTGCGCGGCGATGAAGAGACTCGCCGGTTGGCTGCGGGAATGTCCGTGCGTGCCGCCGAAGCTCAGGATTGGAACGAAGAATATTTGCGGATGTGTATCGCGATAAGAATCGTACCGAATATCGAAGAGGCGATTACGCACATCAACCGCTATTCCACCAAGAACTCCGAAGCGATTGTGACGAGCGATCAAGCGCAGGCACGCCTGTTCTTGCGGCTGGTTGACTCGGCGGTGGTGTACTGGAACGCCTCGACCCGCTTCTCCGATGGCGGAGAATTTGGGTTCGGCGCCGAGATGGGCATCAGCACTCAAAAATTGCACTGCCGCGGACCTTTTGCCCTGGCCGAGTTGACCTCGGCAAAGTACGAAGTAATCGGCAACGGACAAGTACGGTTTTGATCTGCCCCACATGGTTCGATGAGGTGACGACGTTGTTGCAGGTCGGCGACATGGCGCCTGATTTCGATCTTCCAGTTCTGGACCGTGGTGTGAGAAAACAGTTCCGCCTCTCAGAGCACCGCGGGAAGCGCAACTTGGTACTGGCCTTCTACCCGGCAAACCGGGAGCCGGTCAGTGCGCAGCAGATGGTGACCTACCAGGTGGAACGGGAGAAATTCCTGGCCCGCCAGGCCGAAGTGCTCGGCATCAACGTGGATTCCATCATGCACACCACTTCCTGGGAGCGCGAGATTGGCCCCTTTGATTTCCTGCTGGCCAGCGATTTCTGGCCGCACGGAGAAGTCAGCCGCCGCTATGGGGTCTTGCGGGAGGCTGACCCCTTTAAAGGCGCCAGTGAGCGCGCCGTTTTCGTGGTGGACAAAGCGGGAAAAATCCGGTTCAGCAGGATCTATCGCCTGGACCAGCTTCCCGATCTTGAGGAAACTTTAGAAGCGCTGCGTGAGCTGGCAAGAACTTGAAGTCGTGAGCCCACAGTTTCCGTTTCAGGAGCCCGATGAAATTCATTTCCGCAGTGGTTCTTCCCTCTGTCTTTCTATCCATTCTTTTCCTGGCTGATGTAAATGGAACCTCGCAAGCGGCCTCGCCTGCGAAGGACACATCGGCTCCACTTTTCGGGTTCCGCAGGTCAGCCGACGAGATCGCGCTGGAGAACCGGTTCCTGGCGGTGCCCGATCCGAAACTTGCCGAAGAGCACCTGCGCATCCTGACCCAGGCGCCGCACATGGCGGGCACTCCAGAAGACAAGGCGACCGCCGATTACGTTGCCCAGAAATTCCGCGACGCGGGCCTCGAAACCGAAATTGTCGAATACCGCGTCTGGATGAACTATCCCGCTGAGATCAGCGTAAACATGACCGCGCCCGCCGCGGTCACCATGCATGGGCCGACGCGTGAGCAGGTCAATGGCGATCCTTATCAGGATGATTCCCGGGTGGTAACGCCGTTCAACAGCATGTCGCCGTCGGGAGACGTCGAAGCCGACGTGATTTACGCAAATTATGGCTCGCCCGACGACTTTCAGAAGCTGGAGCAAATGAAGATCGATGTCCGCGGCAAGATCGTCCTGGTGCGCTACGGACAGAACTTCCGCGGGGTAAAAGAATTCGTGGCGCAGGAACGAGGCGCCGCTGGTGTGCTGATCTATTCCGATCCCGCCGACGACGGCTGGCGCCACGGAGACAAGTATCCGCAGGGCCCGTGGCGTCCCGACACCGGCGTGCAGCGCGGCTCCGTCGGCTACATGTTCCAGTTTCCCGGCGATCCCACTACGCCGGGAATCGCGTCAGTGCCTTCGCTTCCGGATGCCAAGCGCACGCCGCCTGAGCAGTCGGCGCAGTTGCCCAAGATTCCGGTGACGCCGCTTTCCTACGCCGACGCGTGGCCGATCCTCGAACACCTGGGCGGGCCCGACTCGCCTCGCGATTGGCAAGGCTCGCTGCCTTTCACTTACCACGTCGGTCCGGGACCGGCGAAGGTGAAGATTCATCTCAAACAGGACTACCAGCTTCGAACCATCTGGGACGTGATCGGCCGAGTCCGCGGCAGCGAGCTGCCGGATGAATGGGTAGTTGCGGGCAATCATCGCGATGCCTGGGTGTACGGCGCGGTCGACCCGAACAGCGGCACTGCGGCCATGCTGGAGTCGGTTCATGGCATCGGCGAACTACTCAAGTCGGGATGGAAGCCGAAGCGGAGCATCGTAGTCGGCAGTTGGGACGCCGAAGAAGAAGGCCTCATCGGCTCCACCGAATGGGGCGAGCAGCACGAATCCGAACTGGCCAACGCGGTCGCCTATTTCAACGTGGATGTGGCCGTGTCAGGTGCAAAGTTCGGCGCGTCGTCGGTGCCCACGCTCAAACAGTTTGTCCGCGACGTGACGAAAGTCGTGCCCAGCCCCAAGGGCGGCACGGTATACGAAGACTGGCGAAAAACCAGCCAAAACGGAGATAGTGATCGCCGACCCACTCAGGATATCGGTGGGACGCAGCGCGCCCCGGCCGCGCCGGGCAACTCCGATGTCCCCGTCGGAGACTTGGGCAGCGGCTCCGACTACACCGTCTTTTTGCAGCATCTCGGCGTGCCCTCGTCGGACATAAGTTCGAGCGGATCGTATGGCGTCTATCACTCCGTTTTCGACAACTTCAACTGGTTCAAAAAATTTGGCGATCCTGATTTTGTCTACGAGCAGCAGATGGCGCGTATCTTTGGGCTGGAAGCCATCCGCATGTCCGGCGCCGATGTCCTGCCTTACGACTACGAGCAGTACGGCAAGGAAATCGCTGCCTACATCGACACCGCGCGCAAGAAATCGGACACGATATTCGTCGGCCAGACGCCGGGTTTTGCCGAGGCGATCCGCTCCGCCCATCAGTTCGAGCAGGCCGGAGCTAAGATCCGCCGCAAGCAGGAAAATCCCGGGAGTAACGCTGCGCGCCTCAATCAGGCGCTGCGGCAAGCGGAACGCGCCTTGCTGATTCCTGAGGGGCTGCCCAACCGTCCCTGGTTTCGTCACGTCATTTACGCTCCCGGCCAGTACACTGGCTATGCAGCGGTAGTGATTCCGGGTGTGAATGAGGCCATCGACAAGCACGATCTGGAGCGGACCCGGCAGCAGATCGCGGTGCTGGCCGCAGCGCTGAATCGTGCGGCGAAGGTGCTGGAGGACTATCGCTGATGATCGCGGGGAACACCGTCGAGCAAATTCTGAAGACCCTGCCCTCGGCGGCGGGCGCGACTTTTCTTGCCCTGTTTCCGATCGTGAATCCGTTTGGCGGGGTGCCGCTGTTTTTTGCTCTGACCTCCGATTTCTCTGACGCCGAGCGCAACCGGACTGCGCTGAAGACCGCCCTGTACGTACTCGGCATCCTGGTTGTCTTCATGTTTTTCGGACGCTTCGTGCTGAACTTCTTTGGAATTTCGCTGCCTGTGCTTCAGATTGCCGGCGGGCTCATCGTGGCGCACACCGCCTGGGGCATGGTGACCGCGTCTACCCGCATCACTCCGGCAGAGAGCGACGAGGCTGCCGAGAAGACCGACATTTCCCTGACCCCGATGGCCATGCCCATGCTTTCCGGACCGGGCTCGATCGGCGTGGTCATGGGCCTCGCCGCCAACGCCGACAGCATGACGACTTATATGGGCATGGTGATCGGGATCACGGCCCTGGCTGTCAGTGTCTACTTGTTTCTGCGTCTGGGAGGGCCGCTGGTGGCGAGGTTAGGGCCAGGGGCGGTCGCGGGCATCACGAGAATCTTTGGGTTTCTGATCTTCGCGGTAGCCGTACAGTTGGTCTGGGACGGTGTAGCCGAATTCGGCAAGTGAGTTGTTTAGTGGTTATGTGGTTGTGTGGTCGCGGGCGACTCGCCCGCGGGTCTTGAGGATCTGATCGACAGATGGGGGACTCAAGCCCACAGCACCAATCCTCGGCAAGAAAAAGCGCGGGCGAGTCGCCCGCGACCACAACACAACGCCTACTTCAGGCTGACCAGCTTGTCCACCAGTTCCGAATAGTCTTTCTTCTCCAACCCATGCTCTTTCTTGTTGTACTCGTCCACTTTGCTGGAGTAATTCATCGAGCAGAACTTCGGGCCGCACATGGAGCAGAAAGCTGCTTCTTTGTAGTAGTCGTCGGGCAGAGTCTCATCGTGCATGGAACGCGCCGTCTCGGGATCGAGTGACAACGCAAACTGCTTTTCCCAATCAAACTTGTAGCGGGCGTAGCTGAGGGCGTCGTCGCGATCCTGTGCGCCCGGGCGATGCCGCGCCAGGTCAGCGGCGTGGGCCGCGATCTTGTAGGCAATGATTCCGTCTTTCACGTCTTTCTCGTTGGGCAGGCCCAGGTGTTCCTTGGGTGTGACGTAGCACAGCATCGCGGCTCCGTGCCATCCGATCATGGCGGCACCGATAGCCGAAGTGATGTGATCGTAGCCGGGAGCGATGTCCGTGACCAGCGGGCCCAAAGTGTAGAACGGCGCCTCGTAGCAAAGCTCTTTTTCTTTGTCCACCTGCTCCTTGATCTTGTCCAGCGGCACGTGGCCCGGGCCTTCGATCATGACCTGGACGTCGTACTCCCAAGCTTTCTTGGTCAGCTCACCCAGAGTTTTCAGTTCGGCGAACTGCGCTTCGTCGCTGGCATCGGCGATGCAACCGGGACGAAGACCGTCTCCCAGAGAGAACGAAACATCGTGCTTGGCAAAAATCTTACAGATATCGTCAAAGCACTCATAAAGAAAATTCTGCTTGTGATGGTGCGCCATCCATTGCGCCAGGATCGCGCCGCCGCGGCTGACGATGCCGGTGATGCGCTTCGAGACCATCGGCAGATATTGAATGAGCACCCCGGCGTGAATGGTCATGTAATCCACGCCCTGCTCCGCCTGCTCCTCAATCACTTCGAGCATCACGTTCTTGTTGAGATCTTCAATCCGCTTGACCCGTGAGATCGCCTCGTAAATCGGCACGGTCCCGATGGGCACGGGCGAGTGGCGCAGAATGGCTTCGCGTATTTCGTGAATGTTGCCGCCGGTCGAGAGGTCCATCACGGTGTCGGCGCCGAAGTGTACCGATGTGTGCAGCTTCTTGAGCTCCTCGTCAATGTTCGAGGTCACGGCCGAGTTGCCGATGTTGGAATTGATCTTGCACAGCGAAGCCACGCCAATGCACATCGGTTCGAGTTCGGGATGATTGATGTTGGCGGGAATGATCATCCGCCCGCGTGCGACTTCATCGCGAACCAGTTCCGGCGCAAGCTTTTCGCGGTGGGCGACATAGGCCATCTCATCCGTGATTTCGCCCTTGCGGGCGTAGCGCATCTGGGAGAAATTGCCATCGGTATTACTGGTCTTGCGGCTTGCGATCCACTCTGCCCGGGGTTTGGGAACACTGTGTCCGTTGCTGCTGTTGGTGGAGGTCATTGCGCCTGATTGTCCTTTGGGTTCTGGCACAGATTATACGCCGCGATAGGGAGGATCATCCGGAGGGGAAGAAAAATCATGACCGCAAAGTTCGCAAAGGAAACCGCAAAGCACGCCAAAGAAACCAAGTTGGCTTCGCGTCCTTTGCGGTTTTCTGCGAACTTTGCGGTAAGCTCTTTGCTTCGACCGTGACATAACATTTTCCCGGCTTGAACGTCTAAGCTGGGACTCTGGAGTCAACGGTCAATCCCACGAGGTCTTCTATGCGCCTGTATTGCTTGCTGCTGGCAGTTCTCTTGCTCCTGGCGGTTGCTGGTTTCGCCCAGTCCCAACCGGCCATCAATCTCGACACTATCGACAAGACGGTTGATCCCTGTGTCGATTTCTACCAGTACGCTTGCGGCAACTGGCTGAAGACCACGGAGATTCCTGCGGACCAGACGTCCTGGGGAAGCTTCGTGGATATTCGGGAGCGAAATGCCGGCGTCATGCGCGACATTCTGGAGAAGGCTGCCGCCGGCGGTGCTGGACGCGATGCCATCACGCAGAAAATCGGCGACTACTACGGTTCTTGCATTGACGAGAGCGCCGCGAATGCGCACGGAGCCGACCCGCTGAAGCCGGAACTCAAGCACATCGCGAATGCGAAAGACAAGGCCGGCCTGATCGAGGCCGTCGCCCGGGTGCAGATGATCGGCCCTAATCCGCTGTTCAATTTCTATTCTTCGCCCGACCTGCACAGCGCCAACGACGTCATCGCCTACATTGACCAGGGCGGTTTGTCGCTCCCCGACCGCGACTATTACCTCAAAGACGATCCCAAGATGGCGGCGGCGCGCAAGAGCCTGGTGGAGTATGCGACGCAACTGTTTACGCTGATCGGGCAATCCCCGAAGCAGGCTGATGAATCGGCGCAGACGGTCTTGCGCATTGAGACCGCGCTGGCCAAGGCTTCCATGGACCGCACGGCGCGGCGCGATCCCAAGAATCGGGATCACAAGATGACTCGGGCCGAGGCCGCAGCCCTCGCGCCAAATTTCTATCTCGATCGTTACTTCGCGGCCATGGGCACGCCGCAATTTTCCACTCTGAACGTTACCAATCCGGATTTCTTCAAGCAGGGGAATGCCGTCCTCGAGTCGGAATCGCTGGACGCGCTGCGAACCTATGTGACCTGGCACCTCGTGGATGGTGTCGCCCCCTGGCTCTCCCAACCTTTTGTCGATGCCAATTTCAATATGCAGAAAGCGCTGACTGGGCAATCCGAGATCAAGCCGCGCTGGAAGCGCTGCGTGAGTTCTACCGATGGCGAACTGGGCGAGGCGCTGGGCCAGCGCTATGTCGAGCAAGCTTTCGGGGCCGAGGGCAAACAGCGCATGTTAAAGATGGTGGACGCGCTGGAAAAGAGTCTCGACCAGGACATCAAGAACCTGCCCTGGATGACGGAAGAAACCAAGAAGCAGGCCAAGTTAAAGCTGGACGCGATTCGCAACAAGATCGGATATCCCGACGTCTGGCGCGACTACAGTTCGCTCAAGATTGTGCGCGGCGATCTCGTGGGAAATTTCCTGCGAGCCAACGAATTTGAAGCCCGCCGCCAGATTGCCAAGATCGGCAAGCCGGTCGACCGCAACGAATGGCAGATGACGCCGCCCACGGTCAACGCCTATTACAGTTCGGCGAAGAATGAGATTGTGTTTCCCGCGGGCATTCTGCAGTCGCCTTTCTTCGACAAGCAGGTGGACGATGCCGTGAATTTCGGCGGCATCGGAATCGTCATTGGCCACGAACTGACTCACGGCTTTGACGATCAGGGACGCAAATTCGATCCGCAAGGCAATCTGCGCGACTGGTGGACGGCGCAGGATGGCACGGAGTTTGAAAAGCGCGCCAGCTGCATCGCCGACGAGTACAGCGGTTTCGTCGCCGTGGACGATCTCAAACTCAACGGCCGTCTGACCCTCGGCGAAAACACAGCCGACAACGGCGGTGCCCGTATCGCCCTGATGGCGCTGGAGCAGATGATGGCCGACGGCCAGGCTGGTCCCGCGGCACAAACCCTGAATGGCTACACTCCGCAGCAACGCTTCTTCCTCGGCTTCGGCCGCGCCTGGTGCGAAAAGCGCCGTCCCGAGTTTTCCCGCATGCTGGTCAGTGTCGATCCACATTCTCCCGGGGAAATACCGGGTGACCGGCGTGGTCGAGAACATGCCCGAATTCCAGAAGGCATTCAACTGCAAAGCCGGCCAACCGATGGTGCGGGAGAACGCCTGCCGGGTCTGGTAGCGGAAAAATGTGGGCGCGAGCGCCATCGCTCGTGCAGCATCGACACGGACCACGTGGGACAGCCGTCGGCTGTCCTGGTCGAGCGTAGCTCGACCGCTTGGGTGGAGCAGTGCCCGCGTCCGACAGCAACTTCGATGCAGCGCTCGAGCGCTGCTCCACGCAAAACCAAAAACAAATTCAAAACCGAGCGAATCCCTGCTCCGCCGGACAGATGAGGACATCTGTCCCTACGTGGTCGGGCGGACAAGTATCTCAAGTCAGTGTTGGCAGGTGACGCATCCGCGATTGCCAGTATGTTCCGCGAGGATGCAGTCTTGATGCCCGCTGATTGCCCTTTGTTGCGGGGTCGCACCGCGATTGACCAGTACTATCGCCAATGGTTCCAGGGTCCAGCCAGAGTCACTGCGTTTACCTTCAGTCACCTGGAGTCCCCGGTCCTGGGCGACACGGCCTTCGATGTCGGTACCTATAAACAAACTTTGTCGCTGGGTAACGGCACTGTGAATGCCTCGGGCAAATACACGGTCGTACTGAAAAGGTCAGACGGAGACTGGAAGATCGCGTACCTGATCTTCAATGGTGATTCTCCTTCGAAGATGCCGCCTGCCGCCTCGGGGAGCCGGTAGAAGCCCAGGGCATCGATTGTTGGGCCGGGCTGAGACCAAGAATGGCCACGCTCCAAAAAGTGAACGTGGCCACTATAGATTGCGGCAGGCGCCGGGACAAGTCTCAACTAACAGTGGTGAAGCTGGCGCTATTACGAACCGCCTATAACTTGATAGGATCATCGCAGAAGAATGTAGAGGTCATTGCGTGAAGCCAAGGCATTGCGCCATGCTCGCTCTTGGTTTGGTTTGGCTTGCTGCCGACCTCTGGATCGTTCGATCAAACATGATCCTTCGGGAAACTCGCCTTGGTGCGGTGGCTGAACTCCTCGACAGGCTTCCTCCGAAACTCGGCAATCTCATTGGCTTTGGACTCTGGATGGCTTTCCTGCTGGGGTGGACAATCCTAATAGCACTTGGAGTGAGGCCTTTCTTACAAAGGCGCAGTTCCAACTGCGCCGCGTTGACTTTGTTTCCACCCCACCCCTAAGATGGCTCACCCGAATTCTGGCTTCGGACGCTGCCGGGCAGCCACTCCATGGGCGAAATGATCGGCCAAAACATCTCGTACTACCGGGTGATCGAAAAACTCGGCGGTGGCGGGATGGGCGTGGTTTACAAAGCCGAAGACACGCGCCTGCATCGTTTTGTCGCACTGAAATTCCTTCCTGAAGATGTCACGCGCGACACCACGGCTCTCAGCCGCTTCCGGCGTGAGGCCCAGGCGGCGTCGGCCCTTAATCATCCCAACATCTGCACCATTTATGACATCGGCGAAGAAGGTGATCAGGCCTACATCGTCATGGAGTATCTGGAAGGCGAGACGCTGAAGCATCTCATCGGCAATCGTCCGCTGGAGATGGAAAAGCTGCTCTCGATCGGCATCGACGTCGCCGAAGCGCTCGACGCCGCGCATGCCAAGGGCATCGTGCACCGCGACATCAAGCCGGCAAATATCTTTGTGACCTCGCGCGGAGCCGCCAAGATTCTCGACTTCGGCCTGGCCAAGGTGGCAGATGACGCGAGCCGGACTCTCGACCCGTCGGACGTGACCAAGACCGAAGGCGCACGCGCAGCAGCATCTCACCAGTCCGGGATCGGCGCTGGGCACAGTGGCTTACATGTCACCGGAGCAGGTGCGCGGCAAGACTCTCGATTCGCGCACCGACCTGTTTTCGTTTGGCATCGTCCTGTACGAGATGGCGACCGGCTCTGTGCCATTTCATGGCGAGACTTCCGGCGTCATCTTCGATGCCATCATGAACCGCGCGCCGCTGGCGGCGATCCGATTGAATCCGAACCTCCCGCCCAAGCTGGAAGACATCATCAACCGCGCGCTGGAGAAGGACCGCGAAATGCGCTACCAGCATGCGGTGGATATCAAGTCGGAGCTGCGGCGTCTGAAGCGGGACCTGGAGTCAGGGCGAAGCTCGTCGGTGAGTTCGTCGTCGGAGCCGATATACAGCGGAAGTCCGGCGAGTGGAAGCGCTGCGCAGGTGGAAGCAGCATCCGCCTCGGCCCACAGAACCAGCGGTTCGGCACGGACGGTCGCTTCGCCCTCCGTCAGGGCTGTTCGTCAGGCGTTGTAGCAAGCGTTCCCGCGCCTCCGCAACCGCAGCCGTCGTCATGGCGAAAGTTCATGATTCCAGCGGCCGTGGTGCTCCTGCTGGCCCTGCTGGCCGGCGGATTCTACTGGCGCAAACATCAGACCGTGCAGCTGACGGACAAAGACCAGCTGATCCTCGCCGATTTTACCAATCAAACCGGCGACGCGGTCTTCGATTCGACCTTGAAAGAAGCGCTGGCCATTCAGCTCGAGCAGTCTCCGTTGCTGCAACTGGTGAGCGATGCGGAACTACACAATAATTTGCAGTACCTGGGGCAGACGCGCGAACAGAGAATCACGCCGGAGTTGGCGCAACAACTAGGCCAGCGTCTGGGCGTGAAAGCCTACCTGACGGGAACCATCGCCAGCCTGGGACCGTCCTACGTAATTTCGATCAACGCTGTGAATTGCGCCACCGGAGAGGTATTCGCCCGGGAGCAGGAGACAGCTACCGACAAGACAGCGGTCCTGGCAGCAGTGGCGAAAGCCGCGACTGCGATGCGTGCCCGCCTGGGCGAGTCGATGGCGTCGATCCAGAAGCTCTCCACGCCGTACACCAACGTGACCACGACTTCGCTACAGGCTTTCCATGCGTTTTCGCTGGGCGAAGACGAGCACCGCATGGGCCGGGATTTCCCGCAGGCTTCGTCCTTCTACCAGGAGGCGCTACGCCTCGATCCCAGTTTTGCCATGGCTTACGCGCGCCTGGGCGTGGCTTACGGGAACCAGGGGGCGATCACCAAAGCGATCGAGCATCTGAAGAAGGCCTACGACCTGCGCGAGCGCGTGACCGAGCGCGAGAGGATGTACATCGAGGCGCAATACGCACTGCAACAGTACGACCTGCCCAAGGCTTTGCAAGCCTACAAGCTCTTCGTGGCGACCTATCCGCGGGATGCGGCAGCGTGGAACAATCTGGCCAATGCCTACGGACTGGTCGGTGATCTTGAACAAGCCCTTGCCGGCTTCCAGAAGACCTGGGAAATTGCCAAGTGGAACAATGTTGCGGCCAACAATGCGGCCGGCACGCTCATCGGCATGGACCGCTTGCAGGAAGGCGAGCGCTACATGAAAGAAGCGGTGGATCTGGGTGGCAGCGACGATACCAACTACCACAGCAACGCAATTACGGATGATTTCCTGTCCAATCGTTCCGACTGGGAAAAGCATTTGCAATGGGCGGCCGGCCGTCCCGACGGTTTTAATGTGGAGGCGAATGCGGCCTCGATTTACTTCTCGCAAGGCAGGATGCATGACGCCGATCGGCTCTGGGAGCACGCGGGGCAAAGAGCCGAGCAGCAGCACTTGTCCGATGCCGCAGGCGGACTCTATGCCGTGAAAGCGCTCCATGACGCCCTGGTCTCGAACTGTCCGGCGGCCCGCGATTCCGCCAACCGTGGACTGGCCATCGACCATTCGGTGGCAACGGTTCCGGACGCCTCGCTGGCTTTGGCGCTATGTGGCGATACCGGCCCGGCTCTCAAGGAAATGGGACGATTGGCCGCAGACGCGCCTAACAACACGCTGGCTAACGAAATTTATCTGCCTGAAGTGAAGGCTGCGGTTGCCCTGTTGCAGCATCATCCGGAACAGGTTGTGGCGTTGTTGTCTCCGGCTGCTCCCTACCTGCTCGTGTCGAAGGTCCCGCACCTGAGCGGGCGAGCGTCGTTAGAGATGAAGAATGCGCAGCAGGCCATTACCGACTTCGAGCCCGGCATCCGGTATCGCGGTCTGTCGCTGGGCGAAGGAGCGAATGGTTCGGGACAGCTTCCCGACTATGCTCTCTGCCTGCTGGGAACGGCCCGCGCCCAAACCCAGACCGATCGCGCCGCGGCCGCGCGAACTTACGAACAGCTGCTGCAGCTCTGGAAGAATGCCGACGCAGATTTCATCCCGGCGCAGGAAGCCCGGCGCGAGCAGGCAGCGCTGGCCGCTCAAAAGAACTAAGAAAAACAGGCTGATTTTGGTAGCGCCGGCGTCCCGCCGGCTGTCCCGAGGGCATCTTGCCCTCGGAGTGCCGACTCTAGAACAAACCCGGGATGTTCGAGAAGCCTAAGCGTTTCCGGTCGAGCGCTATCGCCGACCGATCAGGCGCCGAATCGTCAGTGCGCTCCGCCAAATCCCTTGAAGCCCTTGCGCCGTTGCTCGCTGTAGCGCTCCAGAGCATCGCTGATGATGGGATAGGCTTTCGCAGCGGGCTGGATCTCATCCACTTCCACCGCTTTCCCTTCCAGCTGCTTGTAATCCTGAAAGAAGCGGCGCAGCATGAGCGACCGGTGGGGAGGCATATCCCTGGCTTCGCGGTAGGTGTTGAATTCCGGGTCCTGGGTGGCGACTGCGATGATCTTGTGGTCTTGCTTTCCGGTATCAATCATGGTCATCAGCCCGATGGTGCGCGCGTGAATCAGCGTGAGCGGGACCACTGTCTCCTGGCATAACACCAGCACGTCAAGTGGATCGTCGTCCTCGGCCAGGGTCTGCGGAATGAATCCGTAGTTGGCCGGATAGTAGACGGCGGAGTATAGGACCCGATCCAGCTTGATCATGCCGCTGGTCTTGTCGAGTTCGTACTTCACGCTCGATCCGAATGGGATCTCGATAATGCTGTAAAACTCTTGCGGCAGTTTGTCGCCAGGGGTTACGTCGTGCCAGGGGTGCATCATTGAGCCTCGATGGGATTAGGAGAACAGCGCACATTATATCGGCCATTCGGACATCTTGACCTCCAACGCAGGCCGGAATACAGTCTTAATCGGGTTAAGTCTCATGGCGGGTGACGCAAAGAGGTACCTCAAATTCGGCGGGGCCGTGGCGCTAATTCTGTTATCGCTGGGCTATCTAGCTTACACCGGCGTGCAGGAAAGCAAGAGCTACTACGTCACCATCAAAGAGTTGCGCGGCATGGGTGACGGAGCTTACACCAAACATTTGCGGGTGGCGGGGAATGTACAACCCGGTTCGATCAAGCGAAATGGAACGCGAGTCGAATTTGCCCTGGTAGAAAATGACCAGCTTCTGCCCGTCGTTTACAGCGGGACCGAAGCGCCGCCCGACACTTTCAAAGATAACTCACAGGCATTGGCCGATGGCAGCTTTGGCCGCGACGGCGTCTTTCACGCCAAACAGCTGCAAGCCAAGTGCGCTTCGAAGTACGCGCCCCAGCAGCCGGGCCAGACGGCCACGACTGCTCCCACCATGTCGAACTAGGTCTGTGTGGCGCGGGCGCCCTCGCCCGCGGCTCTTGACTTTGCTGGCAGGGTTCGCGGGCGAGGGCGCCCGCGCCACACAGGCTCGACTTCACTCCTGCCTTCGGCTATCTTCCAAATCACGTGGACGCTCCTCCCATCATTACGCTCACTGCCGTCTTCAAGCAGTTCGGACGCTTCGCCGCGCTGCGCGGCGTCAGCGCTGAATTCGCGCCAGGACGCCTATACGCGATCCTCGGCGACAACGGAGCCGGCAAGACCACGCTCTTGCGCGTGCTGGCCGGCCTGGCGCAGCCGACTCGCGGCAGCGTATCGGTTCTGGGGACAAAGGAGTTGCGATCGGTATGCCATGAATTGGGTTACATGGCCCATCCCTCGCTGCTGTACGACGAAATGAGTGGCGCCGAGAATCTGCGCTACTTTGGCCGTCTGTACGGGATCAGCAATTTGACTGTTGCCAACATGACCTCGGTGGGACTCGATCCCGACCTGACCCGCCCGGTGGCGCAGTATTCGCAAGGCATGCGCCAAAGACTTTCACTGGCGCGAGCTCTGCTCAACGATCCCAAAATTCTTCTCCTGGATGAGCCTTTTTCCAACGTCGATGTGCGTTCCGCGCGTGAGATGGTTGCGCTGCTGGCGCAGATGCGCAGCGCGGGGAAAACAATCTTCGTAGTCACCCATCAGGCATCATTGCTGGACGGGACGGCCGACGAATTCGTCTGGATGGAATCTGGGCAAATCAGCAGTCGCACTCGCGAGCTGCGGGCGGTGGAGGCGCAATGAGCAAATCATCCACCGCTCCATCGGGTGTAACCGGAGCCACCTTGGCCAAGGACCTGCGCCTGGAGTGGCGATCGAAAGATGCACTCAACTCCATGCTGTTTTTTTCCTTGCTGGTGGTTGTGGTCTTCAGCTTTTCCTTTGATCCGAACGCTGAGGAATCGCGCCAGATCGCCGGCGGACTGGTGTGGGTGGCCTTTCTCTTTGCCGCGGTCGTGGCGCTCAATCAAACCTGGGCGCGCGAACTGCGCAATCATGTTCTCGACGCCTATCGCGTCTCGCCCGCTCCGGCCAATTCGCTGTTCATGGCCAAGGCGCTGGGCAACTTCATTTTTGTCGCGGTGCTGGAAATCCTGATGACGCCTTTGTTCATCATGTTCTACAAGCTGCGGGCTTTGGGCCCGGCCTGGCAGCTGATTCCTGTCGCAGCGCTGGGGACGTGGGCTTTGGTGGTGAATGGCACGTTCTTCGCCGCCATCTCGCTGCGCACCCGCAGCCGCGAGATCATGCTGCCCCTGCTGTTGTTTCCGGTTTCGATCCCTGCGCTGCTGGCGATGGTGAACGCTACAACGGCGATTTTGACGGGCGAGCTTTCGGCAAAGTTCTGGATCGTGTTGCTTACCACTTACGACGTGGTGTTTACTATCGCTTGTCTGTTGTTGTTCGAACTGGTGCTGAACGCCGAATAGAGGTCTGACTGGCGGAATGAAAATGAAACGGGTATTCCCGATCCTCGGCCTGTTGACGGCGGTCTTGCTGAGCTACGCGCTCTATGAGGCCCTGGTGGTTGCCCCGACCGAACAGACCATGGGCAACGTGCAGCGCATTTTCTACTACCACGTTCCTTCCGCGTGGACGGCGTTTCTGCTTTTCTTTATTAACTTTGTCTGCTCCATCCAGTATCTGGTGCGCTCCAATCCGGTGGCGGACAAGCTGACCAACTGGACCGTCATCGCGATCGCGATTGCAGCCTGTGTCGCTGCGTTCGTGATTCGTCCGCTGCCCGAGGGCATGGAGCCATCGTCCGTGGCCACGACCGGGCTCGCAATTGCCGGTTTGTATTTCCTCATCAAGAAGTGCTTTTCGCAGACCCGGACGGATGCGCTGGCCGTCGTCACCGCCGAAGTCGGGGTCGTGTTCTGCACTGTGGTACTGGTGACGGGGCCGCTCTGGGCGCGTCCGGTGTGGGGCATCTGGTGGACCTGGGACGTACGCCTCACTTCTACCCTGGTGCTCTGGCTCATTTACATCAGCTATCTGATGCTGCGCCGGTTTTCCACCAGCGGGCAGACACCGGTGCTGGCCGCTGCCCTGGCGATCTTCGGTGCACTCGACGTCCCGCTGGTGTACTTCTCCATATGGATATTCCGCACCCAGCATCCCCAGCCGGTGATCGGTGGCGGCGGCTCCATTGATCCCCGCATGCTGCATGTGTTGCTGATCAACTGGCTGGCCTTCCTCTGCTTTGCCGGGCTGGTTTGCTGGTCGCGCTATCGCCTGGAGATTCTGCAACGGGAAGTGGAAGAGACCCAGGCCCTCGAAGCCATGCTCGAACCCCGGAGCTCACGATGAATTTCCTATACGCCGCCTACGCTGCCACCTGGATCATCCACATCGTTTACCTGGCCACACTGGTGCGCCGCTATCAGAGGCTGAGCCGTGAGATTGAAGAGTTGAAAAAAGCAGGCAGCAATTAGCAATTGGCAATTAGCAATTAGCCAAACCCGGCTAAGTACCGTTTGGCAGCTTTATCTGATCCCGCAGCTGAATCCGCACGTGGATCATCCGCGTCGTATCTAGGCGCGCTGGTGCGTCAGAACGCCTGAGCCGTGAGATTAGGGTGTGAAAGAAGGAGGAAGGTAGCATTTTCGCAATTGGCCAAACCTGCTTATTTTAGGGATTTGGCTAAGTGCCAATCGCTAATTGCCAATTGCTGCTTACCTCATTCCGCTGCTGAACTCACTCGCCGCGTTGGATCTCAGGAACTCGTACTCTTCGATCATGGCGGCCACGCCGATGCTGGAAGTGGAGTGCGAATTTTCCACCCGCACGACCCGGGCGGTGAAACGTACCCGTACTGGTTCGGTGAGAGTTACGTGCGGAGGGAACGTCATGGTGACTTCAATGCGGGCGCCCTCGGCCAGAGGACGATCAAGATAGAAAAAGACGCCGCGAGCGCTTACGTTCTGGGTTTCGGTCATCAGGTCGCGGAGACCATTGCCCGCTACCCGGACCGACGCAGGCAGCCGCATGTCGAAGCGGCGCATGGTGCGGCGCTCCGGCGCGGGATGCTGCATCGGATTTTCTCTGCGCAGATGCATAAACCCAAAGCCAGCCAAATTTCACCCCAAATGGCGGGCACCACCCACTGAGTGGAAGACGTGGTGCCAGATTTACTGATTCAGCAACAGTTTGCAAGCCCAAAAGGCGCGAGGAACAGACTCGGTTAACGCATCAGCAGGGGGAGGGCCTCGGGGAAGGGATCCTCAAAGTACAGACTTGGGCCGAAGTTTGGCTGGATGCACGCGCAATACCAACAAACGGCCAGCTGCAGCAGACCTCTGGCCTCATTAGACCGAATGAGTTGCGCTCTACGTTCCAGCTTTCTCATAAGGATACAAGTGAAAGAGTTTGCGCACGAACGGCGTTCTGTCTGCCATCGTTTCCCGTTTTCCTCTGCGGGAACCGGGTTTTGCATTGGCGAGCGGCATCTCAAGTGGTTGCTCGCTGCATCTGACCTTCGCAGGGTGTGGGAATGGTGCGTGGCTTGACAGGCTATCCGTCAGATGTTTAAGTAGTTACTTATTTTTTGCCCTTATTCTGGTGACCAGTGCGCATGCCGCTCGGCGGACGCGATGCTGTCTGTGTGCCGTTTTTCTTCCTCTCCATGAATCGGGATATTCGGAGGAGCGAGTGAAATTGAATTTCCGGGAGTTGGGAACAGGCTATTGCCCTGTCCTGCTGTCGTTCGCGTCGCTGCTTTTGTTGGCTAGTCTGGCTCTGTACTCCGGTGGTCCGGCGCTAAATTTGGCCGTTTCTGGAAGTAACCAGGCAACCTTAGAGGCATTTGCCGCCCCCAACCTCGGTCCGAGCCGCCCCGCCAATCCTGTGGATTTAAGCCAGCTGCCGCTGAGCTTCGAGCCAAATCAGGGGCAAACCGATCCTCAGGTCAAGTTTTTAGCGCGTGGCGCAGGCTACGGAGTGTTCCTGACCGCGGACCAGGCGGTGCTGACTCTCTCGTCGGACAAGAATTCTTCTGCCGTGCGCATGCAGTTGGCAGGTGCAAACCCGGTCGCGGCAGCTTCGGGAAGCAGTCCACTTCCTGGCAAAAGCAATTATTTCATCGGAAACGACCCGGCGAAATGGCTTAGCGGCGTCCCTCAATTCGCGCGAGTGCGTTATCAAGGCGTCTATCCCGGAGTGGACCTGATCTACTACGGCAACCAGGGACGGCTGGAGTACGACTTTGAAGTTGCTCCCGGAGCGGACCCCCGCCAAATCGCGCTGCGCTTCCAGGGGCAGGAGCGTGCAAACCTGGATGCCGGCGGCAATCTGATACTGACCAGCGGTGGCCACGAGGTCAGTCTGAAAGCCCCTCGCGTTTACCAGGAG
Organism: Terriglobia bacterium; assembly: GCA_963813645.1. Lineage (GTDB taxonomy): Bacteria > Acidobacteriota > Terriglobia > Terriglobales > Acidobacteriaceae > JAIQFF01. The sequence goes on along the minus strand of CAWEZS010000010.1, from coordinate 41,191 downwards.
TTTGGCGCCGAGCGACGACCGGTTGCGGGACGCTTTGTGTTGCGGCAGGACGGCAAGGTTGGCTTTGAGCTCGCCGCCTATGATCGCCGCCGGACGCTGGTGATTGATCCGGAATTGACCTATTCGACCTGGTTAGGCGGCAGCGCCCTCGAATCCTGCTCCGCTATTTTGGTAGTTGCAACGCCGCCTTCGGGATGCCCCGCGATCGCGATCGACCCCTCCTCCAACATTTACATTGCGGGTGCGACCACGTCGACGGATTTCCCGGGGATCGCCAATGCGGCTCCGGCCTTTCAGCCTGCGATTGCGACAGCTCCCGACGTTTTCGTTACCAAGCTGAACGCAACCGGCTCCGCGATTCTGTTCTCCACCTACCTGGGCGGCAACAGTGTCGACTACACCGCGGGCGTGGCGGTGGATACCGCTTTTAACGTGGTAGTGGCGGGAACCGCGGCTTCCACTAATTTCCCCACCAGCGCTTCGTCGGCTTTCCAGGCCAGTCCGACCAATCCGAACCAAAAGCACGCGTTTGTCAGCGTCCTGAGTTCGACGGGACAGAGTCTCCTGTACTCCACATATCTTTCGGGCGGCGGCGAAGAGATCGCTCGCGGGCTCGCGCTCGATCCCAGGAACAAGATCTACGTCATCGGCACCACGACCTCGAAGGACCAGCCCGACGCGACCCATTCGTTCCCCGCCACGCTGGGCGCGATTCAGGTCTCATCGCTGGGTACCAGCCAATTTTTTGTCAGCAAGGTTGACCCCACGCTGATTGGATTCCCCAGCCTGGTGTACTCCACCTACTTTGGCGGAGGCAATCCCATCGACGGATTGACGTTGGGTGGCGGCATCGCCGTTGATGCGAATTCGAATGTCTATATCACCGGCGGCACCAACTTCCAGCACAGCGGAAACCCGGCCACGGATTTTCCCATCCTCAACGCCTTCCAGAGTTGCCTGGACACGCCTTCGACCAGCACGACTTCGACAACAAATTGCGTAACGCCGGCATCCCCGATCCCGACCGACGCCTTTGTGGCCAAGATCAATCCTGCTGCAGCTGCGGGAGCACAATTGCTCTACTCCACCTATTTGGGCGGCACTGGAAATGATGTGGGATTCGGCATCGCGGTAGATTCCGGCCTGAGCGCCTACATCACCGGCTCGACTACTTCGACCGACGTGACCATCCCAAGCGGCACCACGCCCTTCCAAAGATGCCTGGACAATCCCGCGAACCCTTCGCCGTGTCCGGCGGCCACCGCCAGCGACGCTTTTGTCGGCAAGTTCGGAACGCCCTGTACCGGGTCCACTTGCACGACCACTGCAGTACCTTTTACCTACTTCTCGTATCTGGGCGGTTCCGGCGACGACGCCGGTCTAGGCATCGCGGTGGATTCCCTCCAGGGTGCGCGTATCGCCGGCTGGACCAGTTCGCCTAACTTTCCGACGCCCAACAACAACAATGTCCAGCCCGCCATTGGCGGGGGCATAGACGCATTTGCGTCGCGCATCGATACCACAGCCAGTTCGACGGTTGCGCTGGGACACTACGGCACTTTCCTGGGAGGAACGGCCAACGATTTCGGCACCGGCATCGCCACCGATTCCCAGGGCAGCAGCTATATCGTGGGCGAGACTGCGTCGGGTAACTTTCCCAAGGCGAACCCGATTCAGGCAGGCATAAACGGCTTGAGTGACGCATTTATCACCAAGTTGGGCCCGGCCCTGAGCCTGACCGTGACAGAAGTCGTAAGTCCTACTACGGTCGGCGTTGGCAATAATGCGACCTTCACCTACACCATAACCAATAACGGAGACCTGACCACGGGCCTTATCTTTACCGATGTGTTGCCGTCAACCGCCACATTTATCTCTGCCAACGCGACTCCTGGACAGTCCAACTGTCCGGCCCCGACCAGTAGCATCGTCACTTGTACGGTCGGTACGTTAAACGGTGGAGCGAGTGGAACGGTAACCGTCGTTCTGGCCCCGACGTTGCCTGCTCTACCGTTCCAGCCGGGTACGGTGAGCGATGGCGGGAAGGTAAGTATTTTCGGTACTTCGAAGGTCTTCGCCCCGGCTGTGCCAGCCGTCGCGGCCGTCAATAATTTCTCGGTCAGCGTCTCTCCTACCGCCACCACCGTAGCCGCCGGGACCCCAGCGAGCTTCACGGTCACGGTCGCGCCAACCGGAAACATTCCGAATACAGTGTCGCTCGCCGCGGCGGGCGCGCCCACCGGCGGCACGACGACATTTCCTAACGGAACTTCCTTTACCGACTTGAGCAGCGGGCCACAAAGCCGTCAACTGGTGGTCAACACCACGGCGCGGGTGACGACGCCCGCCAGCATTTTCCCCGTTGGCAGACCTTTTTATGCGGCGTTCTTACCAGTCTCAGGATTGGCCCTGCTCGGCGCCGGCATTGGCGGACGAAAGTCACGACGGCGGCGAGTGCTGATGACGGCGCTGCTTGGCTGCTTCTTCACCCTCGTCCTGTTCCAGGTGGCCTGTGGCTCCAGCAGCACGACCACGACAACCACGGGGACACCGGCAGGCACCTACAATCTCACCGTTACCGCCACCTCCGGCGCGGCCACCCGGACGCAGCAGATCGTGCTGGTGGTGCAGTAGGAGATCAGTTTCCGGTTTCTGGTTTCAAAACCTGCTGCTCAGGGCTAGGCAGCCCAGTCCGTCTGGAGACTCGGCGGCCGCAATAGAGTCTGCATCACCACGCAATACTGTTCGGTCTTCTCGCGCAATCCGCGCAGTTGTTCCGGCGTTGCCTGCGGAGCGACTACATCAAAATTAAGACGGATGCTCTCAAAGCCCACAGGCACATCTTTTGCGATGCCCAGAGTGCCTCGAAGATCCAAGTCTCCTTCTACCGTGACCGCAATGCGTTCGGCGGGAATGCCCATAGCGGCGGCCACCATCTGACAGGTGATTTGCGCGCAAGCCGCCAACGCCCCCAGCAAAAGATCACCGGAACAGGCACCGGCGCCGGCACCACCGACTCCTTTGTGGGCCTCGGCCTGATAAATGGCGCGCCCGATATCAACCGAGCACGACACCGGAACATCCGTCTGTCCCCCTTTCGCGCGGAGCGTGATGTGTGAAGTCCTGGGGTCACTGCGGTATTGTTCTTTCAGCGGCTTTTGAAGTGATCGAAGATCCATGGCAACCTCATTCTTAAGTTTACCGGGGTGGATTCGGCACAAATCATGACCCGCACCTCTCCACCACCGGCGTCATCCTGAGAGACTTTAGTCTCGAAGGATCTTGCGCGTACTATCACCGATGCCAATTCGACTGCACACGCGCTACACGCAAGATGCTTCGCAAGCTCAGCATGACGTCGAGCATAATAGGGAACGCCGGCATCGGAGCTGAGGCCGACGTTCCGTACCAAGACCGACCCATCCAATCTTGAAGCCCCAGCATCTGCTTGCTAGGATATAGCCAAGTTAGGGAGCTGCCCCTCATGCCCAAGTTCGTCATCGAACGCGAAATCCCTGGAGCCGGAAGTCTAACTGACGCACAGTTGCGGGAAGTCTCCCAGAAATCGGTCAACGTTTTGAAGGGAATGGGTCCCGAAATCCAGTGGCTTCATAGCTACGTCACCGGCGACAAGGTGTACTGCGTCTACCTGGCTCCCGACGAAGCGACCATTCAGGAACATGCCAGGCGAGTTGGCCTTCCTGCCAATCGCGTTTCTGCCGTGCGCCGGCTGCTTGACGCTTCAAGCGCCGAGTGAGGGCCTCCGCAACTCTCACCATCGTTTTCAGCCAGCCTCGGCGCGGCCAGAAGAAGACGCAGCCTCGGGCATCAACACTTCGTCAATAACTTTCTCGACTGGCAAAGTCCAACCTTCCAGCCAAGCCGTAACGCCGATCGTATTGGTCAGTGCCTGCCGTGCGTGGTTGAGGCTCGCTTCCAGTTTGGCTTGCTCCGCTGGCGTGAGTGGTACACCGATATTTTGGCGCAGTCCCGAGGCCGCGCCCGCCATCCGCAGCGAGCGCTCGGCTTCGAGTTGGTCCGCCGCAACCGCTGCGAAGCACTCCAGCAGACGGGCAATCCCTCGTTTGTGGTCCAGCTCCTGAAAAATTTTTATGCTTTCCCGGTACAGCGAGGATGCGGCGGAATAATTCCCCTGTTCCCTCGCCAGGTTCCCCAGATCAGCCAGGGTGCCCGCAATGCCCCAGCGGTCACCGAGCTCACGGAAAATTGCCAGACCTTGTTCGTACAATGTCCGCGCGGCTGTGGAGTCACACTGATCGCGAGCTACGTCGCCCTGATGGTTCAGCGACCACGCGACGCCCATCCGGTCCCCCAATCCCTGGAAGATGGACATGCATTCCGCATAGAGCGAGCTCGCGCGGTTATTGTCACCCTGCAACTTGACGATACTCGCCAGGTTACTGAGAGAACGAGCCACAGCCCTCGGATCGCCAGACTCTCTCCATAGTGCCAGGCTCTCTTCAAACAGGGGGCGTGCAAGCGTGAGGTCGCCCCGGTCTCGAGCATTGACCGCCAGTGCGTTCAGAGAGACCGCCGCACCCTGCGTGTCACCTAACTGGCGCGCGATATCCAGACTTTCCCGGATCAGCGTATCTGCCGAGGCGTAATCTCCCTGCTCAGCTCCCAGCACGCCTGCGGCAAAAAGCGCTCGCGCGCGCGCCTTGGTGGGGGCCGCCGCTCCTGGGAGTTTCAGCAGTTCGCCCAGTCGGCTCCGGGCTTCGGCGAGATACTCGCGCATCTCCCAAAAGCGAAACAGGGCGGTGCCGAGGCGAAGGCCCCAGTCGGCATCTCCGGTTTCGGTCAGCCACTCCAGGGCCGCGCGAAAATTGTCATGTTCCAGGGCCATTCGCTCGAGCCACTCGGGGCCTTCCGCGCCGCTTGGGTCTGCTGCCTTCTCCTCTGCCAGCACCAGGCAGTAGGCGGCATGGGCGCGTTTCGTGAAGGCCTCCTCGGCACTCGCTTCCAGTTTTTCCAGAGCATACTCGCGAATGGTTTCCAGCATCACGAAGCGCGATTCACCCCGCGGAGGCTCAATCTGCTGGACCAAACTTTTGTCCACCATCGACGCCATGCCGTCGAGCAGATCCAAATCAAGATCGCCTTTGGCGTCGCAAACGGCCTCCGCGCCTTCCAGCGTGCATCCGCCCACAAACACAGCGAGTCTTCGGAAGAGCTTCTGTTCGGCGGGAGTCAGCAAATCGTAGCTCCAGTCGATAGCGGCGCGAAGCGTCTGCTGCCGCTCCGGCATGTCTCGCGCGCCGCCGGTTAGCAGCTGCAACCGGCTGGTCAGGCGCGTCCGCAAAGACGAAGGCGAAAGAACTTTGACCCGGGCGGCGGCAAGTTCGATGGCGAGAGGCAGACCATCGAGGCGCGCGCAAATCTCCGCGATGGCGGAGGCATTCTCCCGGTTAAGTTCAAAGTCTGGCTTGACCGCAATGGCCCGCTGCACGAACAGCGCAATCGCAGGGTACTGGGAAAGGGCTTCGACCGTGGGCATGGCCATGGCCTGCGCATCCGGCATGGCCAGCGGCGGCACGGGAAATTCATGCTCGCCGTACACGTGCAGTGCTGCGCGACTGGTGACCATGATTTTGAGATGGGGGCCCATTGCCAGCAGCTCCGCCACCATCGGTGCAGCCTGGATGAGGTGCTCGAAGTTGTCCAGCAGAAGAAGGGTGGCAGGGCGCGAGAGATCTTTCAGATTTTCATTCAGTATTTGGAGCGGCGACCGGCCTCCCGCTTGAATCCCCATCCCCTGAACGATCGCGGACGGGATTAATCCGGGATCGCTCAACGAGGAGAGTGGAACAAAATGAGGGCCGCCCGGAAACTGCTCGACCAGATCATTCGCCACTTGCACCGCGAGGCGCGATTTGCCGATCCCGCCCGGACCCGTGACCGTGACCAGGCGCACATCCTGACGCAGCAACAGTTCCTTGGCGGCGGCGACTTCCTTGTCACGTCCCACCAGCCCCGTCCGCTGCACCGGTAGATTGGTTGGGCGAGTCTCGACCTGCCTGGCCGGCTTCTCCGAGAAGCGGTCGCGAATGGCCGCCAGCTCACGGGCAAGCTCTCGGGTCGAAAGGTACCGTTTATCGGGATCTTTCGCGAGACACCTTTCGATGACCCAACACAGGGGAGCTGGAGCATCCGAGTTCTGCAGCCCGATCGGATCGGCCTGTTCCCGAAGAATCGCCACCAATGTCTCAGCGGTAGTGTTTCTGCGGAACGCGAGCTTTCCGGTCACCATCTCGTAGAGCACCAAGCCGAAGGAGAACTGGTCGGAGCGGAAATCCAGGCGGCCGCCGCTGACCTGCTCCGGAGACATGTATTGCATTGTTCCCATCACGACGCCGGGGCGAGTCTGCCACGCAACCGTAGGGCTCGCCTCGGTTAGCTCTCCGCTGGGCAGCGTCAGTTTGGCCAAGCCAAAATCCAGGATCTTGACGAAGCCATCGTCAGAGACCATCAGGTTGTCGGGCTTTAAATCCCGGTGCGCGATGCCCGCCTCATGCGCTTTGGTCAGACCATCCGCTGCCTGCGCCGCGATTTCGATCGCTTTCTGCATGGGCAGCAAGCCACTGGTAAGCAGCTCGCGCACCGTCTTCCCTTCGACCAGCTCCATCGCGATGTAGTGAGTGGAACCATCCCGTCCGAGTTCGTAGATGGTGATGATGTTGGGATGATTAAGGGCGGACGCCGAGCGCGCTTCCTGCTCGAAGCGCCGCAAGCGATCGCTGTCGGCGGAGAAAGTGGAAGACAGAACCTTGATCGCAACCGTGCGATCCAGGCGCGTATCCTGCGCCCGGTAAACTTCGCCCATTCCGCCCGCGCCAAGGAGGGCGACGATCTCGTAGGGCCCGAGTCTGGTGCCAGGGGAGAGGACCATTCCGCAATCGATTATATTCCGAGTGACGGTTGTTCCTTGGTCCGCTATCGCTCGCCATTAGGTGATGGGTAAGTCTAAACGTGACCACCTGTCATCCTGAGGAAGCGAAGCCCTTCGCTGTGGGAAGGGCTTCCGACGAAGGACACATGCATTCCGGACGATAGCCGCGCCCAACCGCGGTCAGATTTAGCTGATGCGCCCCCACGGGAGTGACATTATGCGAGGGTGGCGCGGAATGCAGAGGTCCTTCGCTTGCTTCCGTCCTGCTGCGCCGGACGGAAGACTGCGCTCAGGATGACAGCCTGTGGTGAAAGAGAGGATGAATTGGTACTTGCTCCAAGCCGCAGCTACGCGCCGGCGGTAAGCTTGTGGCTCTTCGATTGCGCGATGCCGTACTGGCGAATCTTGTACAGCAGAGCTTTGTAGCTGATCTGGAGCAGCGCCGCGGCCTGCTTGCGATTCCAGTTGGTCTGGTCGAGTGCCTGCCGGATGGCTTCTGCCTCCGCTTCATCCTTGGCGCTGCGGGCCACCGACTTTAATCCGCCGCCGGGCTCTGCCGGAGTGTGCGCCGCTTCAGGCCGCACGTTGTGACCATCGTCGCGTGGCTGCAATTCCTGGATTGCCAGCTTCTCGTCGCCCAGCACCAGGTATCGCTTGATGAAGTTGTTCAGCTCGCGCAGGTTGCCGGGCCAGGAATAATCCTGACACGCCTGCAGCATGTTGGCTGAAAGCGGCAGCGGGGGTCGAGCATACTGCTCTGCCATGCGAGACATGAAATGCTTAAGCAGGATGGGAATTTCTTCCTTGCGCTCCCGCAGCGGCGGCAGCTGCATGGTGAAGGCATTCAGCCGGTAATAGAGATCTTCGCGCAGACGCTTGCTGGCCAGGGCTTCGGGAATATTGATGTTGGTCGCGGCCAGGATGCGGACGTCCACTTTGATCACCGACCGGCTGCCCAGCCGCGAGAATGTCTGGTCCTGCAGTACGTGCAGCAGCTTGGCTTGCAATAACGCCGGCATCTCGCCGATTTCGTCGAGCAGGATTGTGCCCTTGTTGCAAAGCTCGAATTTGCCCGGCTTGGCGTGAGTGGCGCCTGTGAACGCACCTGCTTCATGACCAAACAACTCGCTTTCCAGCAAGTCGCCGGGAACAGCAGCGCAGTTCACTTTCAGAAAAGTGCGATGGGCGCGCGGAGACAGCTTGTGAATCAGCCGCGCTACCACTTCCTTGCCCGTGCCGCTTTCTCCCAGCATGAGGACGGGAATATCCACGTTGGCTACAAGCGCTGCCTGCGAGCGAATCTTGCGCATAGCCGGACTGGCCGCCACGAAGAATACATCGTCGTAAAGCTCTTCCACCTCGCCCGGCAAGTTCTGCTGATTTTTCCCCAGACACTGATCAATGACCGTGGTCAGCTCGGCCTTCTGGAATGGCTTGGTCAGATAATCCTGCGCGCCCAGGCGGATGGCTTGCACCACCTTGCGGGTATCGCTGACGCAGGAGAGCATCACCACTTTCAGTCCCGGCACCAGCCCGCGCAACTGCTCGAGCGTCTGCAGGCCGTCGATTCCCGGCATCAACAGGTCCAGAAGGACCAGGTCGGGGCGCAAGCCCTTTTCCACCTGTTGCAGGGCCTCTTCGCCGGTGGATGCGGTCTGCACGCTGTAGTCATCCACCTCGAGCAGCGTGCGGATGTAGCGCAGCATTCCGGGTTCGTCATCAACCAATAAGATGTTGACCGCGTCGGTCATTTATTCTTTCCTTTGCTGGGTGCGGCAGCGACTGGCTTAAGCGGAATGATGAATGAGAATTTTGCGCCCGCCCCCAGTTCGCTCTCCACCCAGATCTTCCCGCCCATGGCGCTTACCAGCCGGCGTGCGATGGCGAGTCCCAGTCCCATACCCTCAGTTTGCGCTTCGTTCTGCGGCAAGCGAAAAAAATCGTCGAAAACTTCAATGTGATACTCGGCCGGAATTCCCGGCCCGGTGTCGGACACGCTGACCTTCACCGAGTTGGGCAGGGGATTGTTCTGCCGGCGCCGCTCGCTTGGAATCCCCGAGCTGTTGGGGTTGCGGCGCTCCCACATGTAGGGCTCGGCGTGCAGCCAAACGGTGCCGCCGGCGGGGGTGAACTTGGAGGCATTCTCCAGCAGGTTCGAGATCACCCGCTGCAGCTTGGCGGAATCAAACGCCAGCTCGGGCAGTTTCTCGTTGGCCAAAAAGTACAGCGCCAGACCCTTCTCCTGAAAGCGATGCGACCACAATCGGCAGACCTCGGACAGGCAAGGATTGACGTTGCCCGTCTCGTAGCGCATCTTCATCTCGCCGGTTTCAAGAGCGCTGTAGCTGAGGAAGTCCTGAATGAAACTCTGCAGGCGCTGCCCGCTGGTGTGCATATCGCCCAGGATCTCGCGCTGCCGCTCGTTGAGCGAGCCTAACTTCTCATTCTGCAGCAGTTCGATGTATCCGTTCAGGATTGAGAGCGGTGTTTTAAGGTCGTGCGCGGCCGATGCCAGGGCGTTGGTGGTGCGTCCGGAACGCTCCCGCAGTTGGTTGTACTCCTGGAGCAATTCGTCGTAGGGGAGGGGGTCTCCGGCAGGTCGTTGGGCTGGGGAGGACGCTGTTCCAGCGACCCCAGGCTCCGCCTCCCGAGACACAAGCGCTTTTTCTGGCACCACTCCCATATGTGGAAAACTCAACGCTTTGGCTTGTACGGGGAGGGGACGAAAATAGCCCAGCTTATTTAATTTAAGTGCTGTCAAATCGTATGACAGAGCCTGGCCTCTGTCAACGGAAAATGCAACTCAATGGTACTGGATGAGCAAAACCTTGCACTCCTAAGCGCTTCATAGATGGTCACTAAATGACAATCGCAGGGCGAATATAGAGAGAAAACAAGCAGGGTCCGATAGGGCTGTTATGGCGGAGTTACAGAGAAATCACCGTGAGTTCTCCGGGTTTTTTAGGGGCAATGACAACCCGCGACTGGCTGGTTTGGCCCCCAAGGTGCGGTAGGTAGGTTTATCTCGGGTTCAAAGAGGTCCGTTTGAAGCGTCTGAATCTCGCAGCAGAGCGCCGTAAGTGGCCGCGTCTCCCCATCGCCATACCGGTATTTGTGCGCAGCCGGGACGAAAAGGGCAAGGAGATCCTCGAATTCGCCACCGCGCTTAACATCTCGGCGGGTGGCGCCCTCGTCGCCGTGCGCCGCTCTTTGCCGCTCTCCACGCAGGTTTTGCTCGAAATCCCCAGCGCTCCTCTGGCCGTCGCGAACTCGTTGCCCAAGGCGGCCCGCAATTTGCGGGCGCGAACTCTGCGGGTGACGCACGCCGATGGCTATCACCTGGTAGGCCTCAAATTCTCCCGTCCCCTGGTGGAGCCCCCTGCTTTGCGTACCTCCCGCCCAAGGAAAGCCGCTTCCGCTCTGTGAAAACATTTTCCCATAGGCCCCAAGGGATCTAAGGCCGCCCCGCCAGCCTTAATATGTTATGTCGGAACAGGAATTCCTCGCCTAGAATCCTCGTAAGCCATTATAAGTAAATGGTTTAGAAAGATTGTGGACGCCCCAAGTGCGACTTGTCTCGGTTTGGCTCTTGAGGTGCACATCAAGCCGTGTACGAACGGGCCATGGGGCCACACGATTACTCATGACAACTATTCCTTCTGTCACTTCGCTGGCTACTTCACTCGGGGAGTTTCCACCCGAGGCTGTGATTTTCGGCCGCTCTGAGGTTATGCAGTCACTTCGCGACCGCATGGACAAGGTCGCGAGCGCCAACGTCCCCGTCCTGATCCAGGGCGAGAGCGGTACCGGCAAAGACATCATTGCCCGCATGATCCACGGGCTATCTCCCTGGCGGACCGGTCCGTTCGTGAAAGTCAATTGTCCGGCAATCCCGGGCACGCTGCTCGAGAGCGAACTTTTCGGATACGAAAAAGGCGCTTTCACGGGCGCCTACGGATCGAAACCCGGGCGCGTGGAACTCGCCCATCGCGGCACTCTGTTTCTCGACGAAATCTCAGAACTCGATCTGGGTCTGCAGTCCAAGCTTTTGCAGCTGCTGCAGGACGGTCAGTTCTGCCGCATCGGTGCCCAGGAAGACAAGAAAGTTGAAGTGCGCGTGGTCTGCGCCACCAACCGGATACTGGAAGCGGAGATCGAAAGCGGTACTTTCCGTCAGGACTTGTTCTATCGCATCAACGTCGTAAACCTTCAGATGCCGCCCTTGCGGGAACGCAAAGGGGACATTCCGGACCTGGTCACATATTTTCTGGAGTACTACAACCGCAAATACAACTGCCGCGCCCGCACTCTGTCCGGCGATCTGATGACGTCGTTGCAGAAGCATCACTGGCCGGGCAACATCCGCGAACTCGAAAACCTGATCAAGCGTTACGTGATCTTAGGCAATGAAGAAGTCATCAGCAGCGACCTGATGGCCCACAAGCAGGAATTTCCCACTCTCGACCTGAACTTCGATGGGCCGATCGCACTCAAGACGATTACCCGCCAGGCCACCCGCGAGCTGGAGCGCAAGGTCATCCTGAAAGTTCTGCAGGCCCACCATTGGAATCGCAAGCAAGCGGCCCGCGCCCTGAGCATCAGCTACCGCGCGCTCCTGTATAAGATTCGCGATGCCGGTCTGCCTCCCAACCGCTCCTCCCGCCGCCGGGTCGAGCCGCTCCCCACCCAGGATGTTGCCGCCTAAGGCCCGTGTGGGGCGGACACTCTTGTCCGCCGCCTTTGACTTTGGCCTTTGGCTATCCGCAACCCCGGACATTCCGCACGAGCGAGAGGCGCTCGCGCCGACATAACATCCAAGCCTTAAAAGCGGCGGACAACAGTGTCCGCCCCACGCGTGCTGCTCCGGTGCTATAGTTTTTCCTGCTTATTTCCCCATCTTCATCCCGCGAGGCGAACTGTGAAAGGTGATGCCAAGGTTATTGCAGTTTTGAGCGAGGTACTCAAAGCGGAATTGACCGCCATCAACCAATATTTCCTGCATGCGGAAATGTGCGAGAACTGGGGTTACGAAAAGCTAGCCAAGCACACCCGGGTGGAATCTATCGAGGAGATGCAGCACGCGGAAAAGTTGATCGAGCACATTCTGTACCTCGACGGCACGCCCAACATGAGCGACTATTTCAAGATCAATATCGGACAGAATGTCAAGCAGCAGCTCGAGTTTGATCTTCAAGTCGAGTACGATGCCGTGAAACGCCTCAATACCGGCATCGAAACCTGCGTCAAAGCGGGAGACAACGGCTCACGGGACCTTCTGGAAGGAATCCTCACCGACGAAGAAGAACACATCGATTGGCTGGAAGGACAACTCCACGCGATTAGCCAAATGGGACTGGAGAATTACCTGGCCCAGCAACTGCACGAAACCGAGAAGTAGGCAAGAACCACGTGGGGACAGCCGCCCTCGGCTGTCCGGTCGAGCGAGGCTCGACAAGTTAGACACAGATGTTGTTGAGCTGGAAGCAAGGCGAGCCTCGCTCGCCCAGGACAGCCGAGGGCGGCTGTCCCCACGTGAGCAGTTACACTCTCCAGTAATCCGGCCGCCATTGGGTAATGGCCTTTTTGATCTCGGCCCGGGACAATTTTTCTGACAGGGTTCTTGCAGTCAGGGCAGGCAGCTCCGCGTCGGAGGCAAAGCGTAGGCCTATGAGTTGTGATTCCGTGAGTTCAACAATGTGAGCGCGCAAAGGCTTGTCCACCAGAATCGCCAGCCGCAAACGCTCCTCCAGCCGGATGATGCGGTCCTGTACTTTGAGCGCATACAGCCGAGCCTTGACCACAGCGGTTGTGGCTGCGATCGCGAATAACACGAGCCACGCCGAGTAAAAGCCTGGATACTTGAACGCATACACGATCGCGACGATCACGGTAAGCGCAAACACCGGCAGAATGAAGAAGTGGAACGGCGGATCAAAGCGGGCGTGATTAGCCAAACTTTGAGGCACTTTCTCAGCCATGGAATGCTCCTTAAGAAGAACGTCGTTAAGAAGAACGTCGTTGGTCCTTGGCTCTTGGTCGTTGGCCCCTAGCCTCCGGTTTTGATCTTAGCCAACGACCAAAGGCCAACGGCCAACGACGTTCCGGGACGCTCGGCCCGACGTCCCAGTCTGCTTTACTGCTTTTTCTTTTTCCCGAACAGACCGCCCAAGGCATCTACGGGGGAAGGAGAGCTTCCGGAATTGTTCTTCCCTCCCATCAATCCTCCCAGGGCGCCACCCAGACCGCCTTTCAGCTGACTGCCCACCATGCCCTGCACATCCGGCATGAATTTCGGGTCTGAAGTCGTGCCCTGGATGAAGAAGGGAATGCTGCCGCCCTTGCCGCCAATTCCCGCCAGCTGCGTAAGCCCGGTCACCGCGCCGCCGGAAAGGCTCGCATTCATTTTGTAGTCGAGCGCTCCCGCCGGGCTGATGGTTCCGTTTCCCGTGACCGTACCCAGAGCCGGAATAGTGAGATTGATATTTTGCGTGCGCACTCCCTCAGGGGCCACGCGCGCATCCGTGCTCAGATTCTGAATAGAAGTGTCCGATCCGCTCTGCGATCCCGACAACGCGGAAATCGCAGACATCTTGGAGGATAGATTGAAACCCGCGAGTTTGGTTTGCGCCAGGCGAATCGGCCCGACGATGACCAACTTGTCGACCGGCCCTGTAATTCCCACATTGACGGAAAGAGTCCCGCCTTGCAGTTTTGAGCCTGAAGGCAGAATGATTCCGAGCGCGGGCAGCATGGTTTGCAGGTCGTCCACTGGCATGCCGTCGGCGTTGAGCTTCATGTTCAGGATCGTGGACTCGCCCTGGCTCTGATAGGTGCCGGTGAGCTTGGCCAAAGCTTTGCCCAGCGTGACGTCGCCCTGGGTCAGCGTGCCCCCTTCCTTCTTCAGGTCGTAGTCCGTGGTGTATTTCACCGTGACCGGTTCAGAGGCGGGCGTACCCTTCACCGACAGCTTAAGCTTGGCAGCTTTCAGAGTGCCGCCGGTACGCAGTACCTTTCCGTCGGAGTTGAGGGTGCCGTCAAAGTCGGCGACGCCCGCAATTCCGGTGGACGGTTCAACGAATCCCGAAGCGGTCAGGTCCAGACCCTTGACGTTGATCTGCGCCTCGATTGGACTCGCCGAAACATCGTCGGAATTGATCGGACCCGCCTTACCCTCTAGCTTCGTCGTACCACCAGCGGGAAGATTGGCGGAGATGGTGAAAGGGAATTGCGACTTGGGCGAAAAATCGCGCACGCTGATGTCCACGTTGTCATACACGTGAGGTTTGATCGAAGAGTTCGCCCGGTTGACGGACAGGCGACCGTCCTTCACATCGAGTTTGCTGACGGAGAGATCCGGGGTGGACGACGGTGCGCTTGCGGGAGCAGCCTTCGCCGACTTGCTGCCCAGGCTGGAAAAGTTCCATTTCCCCGACGCATCACGCAACAGCGCAATCTCAGGCTTGTCCAGCGTGATATCGGTGACGTGCAAAGTTTTGGAGAAGATCAGCGGCATCACTTCCACGCCTACCTTCAAGGACTTGGCGCGGATAAAAGGATCCTTGCTGAATGTGGGATCATCGGCGATCGAAAGGTCCTCTGCCGTGACGCTTCCAGAAAGGATAGAGAGACTCAGGTTGCCGACTTTGACCTGCCGGCCCAGCGCGTCGGTAAGCTCCGATTCGAGCTTGGGACGGAAGCTATTTACATTGATCAGGAAGGGAAGGGCAATGACGATGATCAGAAGGATCGCAACCACGATCCCGATAATTTTCAGTGCTTTCATGACAGGAACTCCTTCACCAGCATTCAATCCTTGAGAGAGCCTACGAGGCAGTGGAGTAAGTCGCGAGTGGCCCACAGTCTACCAAAAAGCAGGGCTACTTGGGCTCCTGCGTGAGTTCGGGATTGGGCACGGGGCCACCATAGAGCTCTTTCTGACGCTTGTCCCGTTGCTGGTTCATCATCTTGGTGGTGGCGTCCATTTCGGCGCGGGCCTCCTCGGTCCGGCCGAGGTGCTGCAGCAGTTGCCCACGCAGGTAATGCACACTGGAGTTCTGGGGATCGAGTCTGAGCGCGGCATCGATCTCGGTCAGGGCCTGCGAATACTTGCCTTCACGCTGATAAATTTGCGCCAACTGGTAGCGGGCGCTGGCCAGCGAAGGATCAAGACGCAACGCCTTGCGCAGATTGCTTTCCGCTTCTTGGTTGCTTCCCAGCAGTGAGTTCACCAGTCCCAGCTGGTCGTAGTTGTAGACCATGTCAGGTTCGAGAGCTGCGTCCTTGAGGAATTCCTCTTTGGCCCGCTCCAGCTCCTGTTTCTTGTAGTAAGCGATTCCAAGATTGAAGTGAACGAAGGGAAGTTTCGGATTGGCCTTGGCCGCGAGTTCGAGCTCTTTGATGGCGTCGTCATACTCTTCGCGGTTAATGTGCGCCTTACCCTGAAGCAGATGCAACTCGGCGGAGTCCTGGCCGATTTCAGCGAGCCTGCCCAGCGCGCGCTGTTCCAGTTCGGGGTGCCCGGATTTGCCGGCGGCAATTCCCAAAACGTAAAGATAGTTCAATTGATTCGAAGCCTGTGCCCAGTGCGGCTCGAGCACGCTGGTAGCATCGGCATAGCGCTCGGTGAAGAAGTAGCAAAGCCCGAGCAGGTAGCGGGCCTGATAGGAATCCGGCGCGTCGTGCACCACCGATTCAAAGGGAGCAATGGCGTCGCGAAAATTGTTTTGCCGATAGTAGGCCAGGCCGACGTTGAGACGGATGCCGGGGATTTCCGGCGCCAGGTGTTCGGCCTTACGCAGCATTTCCAGTGCCTGCGGCCATTGCTTGCGCCGCATGTAAATTACGCCCAGGTTGGCGTATGCGCCCGCAGCCTGAGGATCCTGGGCAAGCACGCCATGGAAAGAATGCTCGGCCAGATCGAGATTGTTCTTTTTCAAGGCAGCTTCGCCCTGCTGAAATAATTGCTGAGGGCTTGCAGTGGGTGTGGTTGCGGGTGCAGTCTGGGTCTTCGCACCCAACGGGAACGCGAACAGGGCGAACAAAACCGGGACCAGGAACCTTGACAGTGATTTCACTCTGCTGTAGTGTCCGCCAGCGAGTGCATGAAATTCAAGACAGCAATTCGCAATTGGCAATTGGCTAATTGCCATTTGCTAGTCTGCCAACTGCCAGTTGTTGATCGCGGTGCAGTTCAAGCGCGCCCTATGATGGGGTCATCCTGAGCTTGCGAAGGATCTGGCGTGCAGCGGATCTATACCCTCACGGCAGTTGTGGTGGTTCGCGCGAGATCCTTCAGGACTGAAGTCCTTCAGGATGACGCCGGGTAGTAGATTTGTTGGAGCAGAGCCACAGAGAAAGTCAATAGGCGTCGGCATTCGCTAATTGCTAATTGCAGTTTTCCCTATGGTCAAAACTTCCGTGATCACTATTCGCGATGTGGCCAAGGAGAGCGGCTTCTCCTCGACCACCGTGTCCATCGTCCTCAATGACGCTCCTTTGGCGCGCTACATTCCGCCGGCGACCAAGAAACGAATTGAAAAGGCAGCTAAGAAACTCGGTTATCGCCCCAATTTGTTTGCCCGGTCGCTGCGCAGCAAACGTAGTCACACGGTCGGCGTGATGGTGTTCGACATGACCGATCCTTACTGCACCCTGATCCTGCGCGGCATTGAAAACTCTCTTTACCAATCATCCTTCCTGCCGATTCTCACTGATGTGCACAACGAACGCAGCCGATTTGAGCGCTACCTGGAGATGCTGCTTGACCGCCGCGTGGAAGCCCTGATCGTCCTGGCCAACTGGTTGTTTGTGGATATTGATGTCTTGGCGGACCTCGAAAAGAGCAGCATTCCCAGCATCATGATCGCGCGCGAGCTACAAACCGATTCCGTCAGTTCGGTCATCGTCGATAACGAGATGGGAGGATACTCCGCGGTCGAACACCTGCACTCGCTGGGACACCGCAAGATTGCATTCATCCGCGGGCCCAAGACTCTGGGCGACAGCGCTCCGCGTTGGCAGGGCGTTCGCTCGTTTGCTAAGAACGCGGGTCTCGAGCTGGATCCGCGCCTGATCGTGGACCTCCCGGAATCAGGGGATCCGATTTCAAGTTTTGAAGCGGGCTACAAATTAACGGAGGAACTGATCAAACGGAAGCGGCCCTTCACTGCGCTGATGGCCTTTGACGACATGACGGCGTTTGGCGCGATACGTGCACTGGCGAAGGCGGGTCTGCGTGTCCCGGAACATTGCTCGGTTATCGGCTTTGACGATGTAGCGGCTTGCAGTCTGTACACCCCGCCGCTGACCACCATTCGCCAGCCCATGGAAGCTATGGGAGCGATGGCGGCGAACCTGGCAATTGAACGGATCAACGCCGTACTGGAAAAACGGGAAATAGCGGCAGTACACCGCAAGATGGCGCCCGAATTGGCGGTGCGAGAGTCCACTCGCAGCCTGCTTTAGGCAGAAACACGGTCAAAAACCGCGATTTGCCCGGTCATCCGAAAAGCTGATCGGCGTTATTTCCGCCTTTTTTTCTTGACACTGACTGTCGAAGTACCCAATATTCTAGCCATTGATTCGTTTTAATAAACCCTTTCATGGAAATAGCTTGAATCGTGGCACCGCTGGTTTCCATGAAAAACAACGACACCAGCCAGGCAAAACGCTTTGATGTCGGTCGAGCAGGCTTACGGCCCGGATGCGGCAATAACCAAGGTTTAAGTCGGGAAGGGGAAGATTAGTAATAGGATTCCAATAGCACTCGATTCTAACAATCTTAGCGATTGAAATTATTGGGGGTATCTATGAAGTCCCGCTTGCTTTGGCTGGGTGTTTGTCTGTCTCTTTCGCTGGCGGCCTGGGGTCAGGACTCCGCTTCCATCACCGGTA
The DNA here is from genome assembly GCA_963813645.1 of Terriglobia bacterium. Classification (GTDB taxonomy): domain Bacteria; phylum Acidobacteriota; class Terriglobia; order Terriglobales; family Acidobacteriaceae; genus JAIQFF01. The sequence goes on along the minus strand of CAWEZS010000010.1, from coordinate 23,388 downwards.
CGGTCACAGATCAGAGCGGTGCCGCTGTCGTCAACGCGCAGGTCACGCTCAGCAGTCCCGAGCGCGGCATTAACCGCACCAGCCCGACCAACGAAAGTGGAGACTACCTTTTTGGGTCCGTGCCCTCCGGTTCTTATGATCTGACCATCGTGGCGGCGGGATTCAAGAAGTACCAGGCCAAGAGCGTGAAGCTGGAAGTGGGGCAAAAAGCGCGCGCTGACGTGGCGCTGCAGGTGGGCGCCGAAAGCACCGACGGTCGAAGTTGAGGGCTCGAGCGTGGCGACGGTTGAAACCCAATCATCGGATCTCTCCGGCACGGTTACCGGCAAAGAAATTACCCAGCTGGAATTGAATGGACGCAACTTCACGCAGTTGGCTACTCTAGTGCCCGGCGTCAGCAACCAATCGGGACAGGATGACGCCGGCGTGGGTGTCGGCGGCAACGTCGCCTTCAGCATGAACGGCGGCCGCACCGAGTACAACAACTGGGAACTGGATAGCGGCGACAACATGGACAACGGCAGCAACACCACGCTGAATGTCTATCCCAGCCTTGAAGCCATCGCTGAGTTCAAGGTGCTCACTTCAAACTATGGCGCCCAGTACGGTCGCAACGGCTCGGGCACGGTGGAAGTCGAGACCAAGTCTGGCACCAGAAGCTTTCATGGGAATGCTTACGAATTTGTCCGCAATGACATTTTCAACGCTACCACCTTCCCCCAGACCAGCGTGCCGGCGTACAAGAAGAACGACTTCGGATACACGATCGGCGGGCCGGTATTTATTCCCGGCGTTTACAACAAAGATCGCAGCCGGACTTTCTTCTTCTGGTCGCAGGAGTGGCGGCGGGAGCGGGTCCCAGCCAATCTGGGCAGTGTGACGGTTCCATCGCTGGCGGAGCGCGGCGGCGACTTCAGCGACCTCTGCCCGGGCAGCGATTGTCCCACTGACCCTGACACAGGTTTGCCTTTTCCGGGGAACATCGTTCCGATTGATACGGTGAACTCGCCGGCGCTGGTTGCTCAGATTCCAGAACCGACCCAGGGACAAACACCTGGAATGCTTCTCCCACCCTACCTACCACGTGGCGGGAAGAATTAATCCGGGTGGACCACAATTTCACCGACAAGATTCGTGGCACCTTCCGCTACATCCATGATTCCTGGAACCAGACTTATCCCGTCCCGCTGTGGACGAACGGAACAAGCTTTCCCACGATCCAGACCGCGTTTGGCGGGCCAGGACTCAGCATGGTGGCGCGCCTGACCGCGACCGCCTCCCCCACTTTGTTGAACGAGTTCGTCGCCAGCTACACCACCGACCACATCACGCTGACTCCGCTGGGCGCGTTTAAGCGGCCGGCTTCAATGACTTTCGGCCTGTTTCCCGGCGTAGAGCAGGGCAAGGTTCCCGGCATTAGTCTGGGTGGCGGCGGCATCTTCGATTTTGGAGAGGACGTGGGATATCTGCCCGGTCCTTACAACTCCAACCCGACCTATACCTACCGGGACAACGTCACCAAGATTATCGGCAAACACAATCTGGTGTTTGGCGCCTACTTTGTAGCGGCCCAGAAAAATGAACTGGCCCAGCCTGCCATTGCCACCAACGGCTCGTTGTCATTTGATTCCAGCAATTCAGTCAGCACGGGCAACGCCTTCGCGGACTTGCTGATTGGCCGCGTGGCGAGTTTCACCCAGACCAGCGCACAGCCGAAGTTCTACAACCGCTACAAGATCTTTGAGCCCTATTTCCAGGACGACTGGCATGCCACCAGCCATCTGACATTGAACCTGGGCTTGCGGGTCAGCGTGTTCGGCACTTACTACGAGCGTTATCACAACGAATACAACTTCGATGTCACCCGTTATGTGGCGGGCGCGAGCAGTACCGATCCGGTCACCGGGTTCGTCACCGGAGACCCGTTCAATGGCGTGGTGCAATGCGGTGTGACCCAGGGCGTGCCTGACAGTTGTATGAAGGGCCATCCGTTCAATCCTGCGCCGCGAATCGGTTTCGCCTGGGACCCGAGGGGCGATGGCAAGACCGCCATCCGGGGCGGCTACGGAATTTTCTTCGAACACACCAACGGTAACGAAGCCACGGCGGAATCTCTAGAGCCTGCTGCCAGTCCGGCGGTGCAAACCATCAGCACACATAACCTGACTGCGTATGACCAGATCGTTCCCGTGCCCGCAGGCCAGTCCAATCCCCTGGCCATGATTTCCATTCCCAACAAGGCAGTTTGGCCCTACGTGCAGCAATGGCACCTGGACGTGCAGCATGAAGTCTTCAGAAATACGGTGGCGACGGTCAGCTACGTGGGAAGCAAGGGCACGCATCTGACTCGATTCTTTGATCTCAATCAACTCAAGCCGGTGCCGCTGAGCCAGAATCCTTACCAACCAGGGGAACCGATCAGTGATTGCGGAACCACCTTCGACGCCGCCGGCGTGCCCATGGATGCGGTTACTCCCAGCGGCGCAGCTGTGCCCTACGTTGCACCCGGGGCGAATGGGCTGGCCTCTGGCCCGGCTGTAAATCTTGGGCTGGCATGCGGAACCATTGCCAACCCGGATGCGTTCCGCACTCAGTTCCCGGGCATCGGCTCGGTCAGCGCCCTGCGCGAGCAAGCCTCTTCCACCTACCATGGCCTGCAAACTTCACTCCGGCGCAATGTTGGCGGGCTGCAGTTGAGCCTGGCTTACACCTACAGCCATTCCATTGATGATTCCTCCTCGGCTAGGGACTATATCATTTTGGATACGTATAACCTGGCCAGGGCCCGCGCCAGTTCTAACTTCGACCAGCGCCACCTGTTCAACCTGGGATATGTCTACGACCTGCCGTTCTTCAAGAGTCCAGGCCTGACGCAAAAAATTCTGGGCGGCTGGCAGTGGTCCGGACTGGTAACGATTCAGAGCGGCACGCCCTTCAGTCCGGGGAATGCGGTCATTGGAGACAATGCCGGAGTTCTCAACGGGGTCAGCGTTAACGCGTCACAGTCCTATCCCGATGTGGTGGGTGATCCTAGAGCCAACGTGCCCAATTTCGGTTTTCCGGATGGCGGCTTTGGGCCGCTTCTGTACAACCCTTCGGCCTTTGCGGCACCGCGAGGGTTGACCTTTGGCAATATGCCAAGGAATTTCCTTACCAACCCCAGACGGACTAACTTCGATATGGCCTTGTTCAAGCGTTTCGCCATCACGGAGAGTATGGGCTTCGAATTCCGGGCTGAAGCTTTCAACGTATTCAACCACATCGAGTACGCCTGGCTGGGTGGAGACGGCGGATCGGCGGCTAACAACAGCCCGTTCGGCAGCTCGAACAGCACCCTGACTTGTTACGGAGGAGCCGGGAATACTGCCGGAGATCCGGGTTGTACGTCAGCAAATGCCTATTTGAGGCCCGCTGTGGCACACAATGGGCGCATCCTGCAACTGGGAGCGAAGTTTATTTTCTAGAGAGCTGTCATGTGGGGCGGACACTCCTGTCCGCCGCTTTTGACGTTGATTTTGAAGTTGATTTTTGTGGAACAAGTTTCGAGGACTTAAAGTCCACGTCAAAAGCGGCGGACAAGAGTGTCCGCCCCACACTGTTCTTGCCGCTCAGGATGACAGGGCGTGTTGCCGGCTGCCGGCCACGACGGTCAGTGCCTGTTCCAGATCCTCGATCAGGTCGTCTGCATTTTCGATTCCCACCGATAGCCGGATCAGCTGGTCCGTTACTCCCATCTTCTGACGGTGCTCGGCGGAGATCATGGCGTGCGACGTGAGCACGGGCAGACTGACCAGTGAATCCACGCCGCCCAGGCTGGGCGCGAGCGTGAACAGGCGCAGCGCTTCCGACAGGTGCCGGGCATCTTCTCCGCTGCCGTCCACCTCGAAACTCAGGACACCGCCGCCGCCGTGCATCTGCTCCATCGCCAGGGCGCGTTGGGGATGGCCTTCGACAAAGGGATAGTGCACCCGTGCCACCTTGGGGTGATGCGCCAGAAATTGCGCCACGCGCAGGGTATTGTCATTCTGGCGCTGCACTCGTACCGCCAGCGTCTTGATGCCACGCAGCAGCAGCCATGCGGCGTGAGGGTCCATGACCCCACCCAGCGTGGTGCGAGTTTCGTGGATCTTCTGAATCAGGTCTTGGCGTCCGGCCACGATGCCGCACATCAGATCGGCATGGCCCGCGAAATATTTGGTACCGGAATGGATGATCAGATCAATGCCGAAGTCCGCGGGGCGCTGGTTGATGGGCGTGGCAAACGTGCTGTCAATGAAAGTGAGGAGGTTGTGCTGCCTGGCCAGGGCAGTGACTTTTTGCAGGTCGACCACGCGCAGCAGCGGGTTGGTCGGCGATTCCAGGTAGAGCAACTTCGTGTTCGGACGAATGGCGCGGGCATGCTGATCGTATTCGGTGGTGTCCACGAACGTAGTTTCGATCCCGAGTTTGGGCAGCCATTGGCTGAAGAATTTTGTCGCTCCGCCGTAAATGTCGCGCTGGGCGACGACATGATCGCCGCCCTTCAACAGGGCCAGCATTGACGTCGTAATGGCGTTCATGCCGGAAGCGAATAGCAGGGCGGCATCTGTGCCTTCCAGTTCCGCCACGGATTTTTCCGCCACCGTGCTCGTCGGATTGCCGTAGCGCGTGTAGAACATATCAGTGGAAGTGGCGCGCAGCTGCTCGTTGCTGTCCCTGACTTCAAACGTGGAAGTCTGGTAGATCGGGGTGATGACCGGTCCATTCTTTTTGTGCCGATCAGTGCCGGCCCGGACCGCTTCCGTCTCCGGATGGTGCTTGTGCTTTTTCATGCCTGCTCCTTCAATGGCTGGGCGTCACAAGGGTAACGTTCACGAAGAAACGGAGCAAGGGCTTCCTTTGAGCACTTTGCGGAGTCCTTAGCGATCTCGGCGCTTAAGATCCTCACCGCAAAGATCGCAAAGACACCGCAAAGGCTGCAAAGGACTGATCCATCAATAATTGGAACTATAATGCGAAGCCTAGGGACATCTCATAAGCCGGTAAAATCTCCTGATCCTCAGGAAAGGCATACTGAATGGCAAAGGCAAAAGTGAAGCCGATCGTGAAAAAACGCAAGCCTTCTACCAGTCACAAAATCAGCCGATCCAAAAGCATCGGTCGCAAGACAGCGGCGAAAAAGCATGTTAGCAACGTGGACCTGAAACACGTTCCCTGGCACACCGTTGAACTGGAAGACCTGAATCCGCTGCTGCAACGCCAATTTGTTGTCGGACAGGCCATCATGGTAGCGCGGGTCTTGATGAAGAAGGGCTGCATCATTCCATTGCACAGCCATCACAATGAGCAGTTCTCTTATATTCTGGAGGGCGCCTTAAAGTTCTGGATTGATGGCAAAGAGATCGTGGTGAATGCCGGCGAGGTCCTGACCATCCCCTCAAATATGCCGCACAAGGCGGAAGCCCTGGAGGACACGGTTGATCTCGATATTTTCAATCCGCCGCGCGCCGACTGGATTAACAAGACTGATCAATACCTGCGTGGAGACAAGTGATTCATCCATCCCGTATGCTAGAAGTGAATGACTGACCAGGCCGCATTGGCATCCAACTTGGAAACCGGCGTATCGCAATTGCGTTGCATTGCGTGCGGCGCCGTGGGTGAAGAGGGCGCCAAAAGCGTCCGCTGCGCACAGTGCGGCGATCTCCTGGAAGTAGATTTTCCCGGATGGAAGACCAGCGCCGGGATGCGTGCTGCAGGTTTAGACGCAGCCGGCCTCAGGAAACTCTGGCTGCAGCGCCGCACGTCCTGGAATCCCCTTGATGAGAGCGGCGTCTGGCGCTTTCGCGAGCTCCTCCCCGCATTGCATGACTGGAACCAGGTCATCACTCTGCGCGAAGGAAACACGCCGGTGTACGAACTGCCTTCCTGTGGACGCGCCGCCGGAGTTGAACAGCTCTTCGCCAAACATCAGGGTATGAACCCCACCGGGTCTTTCAAGGACACGGGCATGACCGCAGCGGCGTCATTCGCACGGCAGGGAGGCTTTCGCTGGGTGGCGTGCGCCTCGACGGGCAATACCTCGGCTTCGATGGCCGCTTATGCTGCGCGTGCGGGAATGCGCAGCCTCGTCCTGATTCCGCAAGGCCAGATCACCTGGGGAAAACTTTCACAGGCGCTCGACTATGGCGCCGTGACCTGCCAGTTGAAGACTGACTTCGACGGTTGCATGCGGGTGCTGGATGAAGTGGTGCAGCGCATGCCGGTGTATCTGCTGAACTCGGTAAACCCGTACCGTCTTGAAGGCCAGAAAACCGTTGCGATCGAGTTGATGGAACGCTTCGGATGGCAGCCGCCTGACCACATAATCGTTCCGGGAGGGAACCTGGGGAATTCTTCCGCCATCGGCAAAGCGCTGCTCGAGATGAAGCAGCTCGGTCTGATCACGAGGCTGCCCAAACTTTCCGTGATTCAGGCCGAGGGCGCGAATGCACTGGTGCGAACCATGCGCGAGACTGGCGGAAAGGAACTCATCTCGGTCCACGCGGAAACCATGGCGACCGCCATCAAGATCGGAAGTCCGGCTTCGTGGAAAAAAGCCGTGCGTGTGATCGAGAGCACGGGCGGCACGGTCGAGCAAGTCAGCGAAGTTGAAATGGCGCTGGCCAAGGCGGAAATTGGGGCAGATGGCATCGGCTGCGAACCCGCATCGGCGGTCACGCTCGCCGGATTGAAGAAGCTGGTCAAACAGGGATTCGTGAAGAAGAACGAATCTGTCGTGCTGATCCTGACCGGCAACCTGCTTAAGGACCCGGATTTCACGCTCAAATTCCATCGCGGAGACCTGTTTGCGGGTACCGAGCACGAAGAGGAAGCGGCGGAAGTCCTGGCCCCGCGACAACGCGCTCCCATGGTGCTCGACGCCAGCGTGAATGCCGTGGTGAAGGTGCTGGAGTACGCGGAGCAGACTGACCCGAGGAAGTAGGTGTGCCCCTGGTGGCTATTTGCTCTGATTCGGAGTCATCCTGAGGGACTTTAGTCCCGAAGGACCTGGCGCGTGTCTCCACAACTCCGACCATCTGCACATGCGCTACACGCATGATGCTTCGCAAGCTCAGCATGACGCCTCGTATGAGCAGATAGGCTTACGAAATCCCGACTAATGAAAATCGCAAATAAGAATCGCGCTAGCTCTTCACTGGAACTCGTGTTGCCGGCAACGTCGGCCAATCTGGGCCCGGCGTTTGACGCGGCGGCGCTGGCCTTCGGACTGTTCCTGAAAATCAGCGCCGCGCCCGCGGATGAATTTTCCATTACTGCGAAAGGCCGCGACGCCGATATCTGCAGCCGGGTGGACAACCATCTGATCCTCACGACCTATCGTGACGTTCTGCAGGACGCAGGCAAGCCGGTCCGCCCGCTCGCACTCGACATCGACAATCAGATTCCGATCGGCAAGGGCTGCGGTTCGTCGGCAGCGGCGCGCCTGGCAGGGATTGCGCTCGCCGTGCACTTTGGCAAGTTGCGCTGGACGGACAGCCGAATCGTCGGCGAAGCCTCGCGGCGGGAGCATCATCCCGATAACGCGGCGGCTTGCTGGATGGGTGGACTGGCGGTAGCGAGAATGTCGGCGGCGAGCGAAGCTCAAGTTGCCTGCGTGATTCCGAAAGGGAAGTGGCCGCTGCTGCTTGCCGTCCCGGACGAAGCGTTAGCTACCGAAGAAGCCCGGCGGGTACTTCCATCAGAATATTCTCGGGCAGACGCTGTCACCAACGTGCAGAATTCCATGCTGCTGCTGGCGGCCTTCGTCCAGGGCCGCCGCGATCTGCTGGCTTCAGCGCTTGACGACCGTATGCACCAGCCCTATCGCGCTGCATTGTGTCCGCTGTTGCCGGCGTTGCAGAAACTCGCGGCCGACACTCCCGGCGTCCTGGGCGCGGTATTGAGCGGAGCGGGGCCTTCAGTCTTGATTTTTCTGGATGACAAAATCGGCGCAGAACGCGCCAGGGCACAAGTGCAGAGGCAGCTTCAAGCGCGCGGGCTTAAAGCGGAACTGATCGCTACTGCTATCACCAAACAAGGAGCTGGCCGAGGCAAAGCCTGGACCCGTCAACTCTCTCAAGATCGCCGACGCGGCTAACCGCGGCGCCGCTCTTCTCCTTCCGCCAATCGGTTTGCGGCCGCGAGGCGGAAGAAATGCTGTTCAAAACTCAGATGGGGCTCGCTGGCAAAGCGATCCGCATAAGAATTAAGAGCTCTCTTGAAGTGCTCGATCTCGCGCCGGGCATCGCGCCCGAAGGCGGCGTTCGATGACGACGGCGTGATCCGACGATGTTTCCTGGTTTTCATTTCCACCACTCCTGGACTCATTCCCCGCCCGCTTCGCCCATTGACACGGACGCTGACGGTTAGCATCCTGTGGAAGTACCAATACTTATCAGGCAAGCTTCTCTACAGAATCAGGGGAAGCCAGTAAACTACGGTCGGCGCCCGGAAGTGTAAATGGCACTCTCGTGCCATAGGGGCTCATAGTTATTTTGGGTGGAGAGGCTATCTTAGGTAGGAAATCCTTTTGAGGGTTCCAACTTTAAAACAAAAATAATATATCCCATCTATAGCGGTACATATGATGCGATGTGGCTAAAGAGCACACCGACGCCATACAAAGGGACGAGAAAGGCTACGTTTTGGAGCCCGGTGTCTTTGTTTTAGGTTGGACTCAGGAATATGTCACCCTTCCGACGCGGTCCAGAATCGCAGCAAGAGTTGAGGGAAAGAGTGCTTTAGCAAGATTGGGAATTGGCATCCACATCACTGCACCCACAGTTCACGCCGGTTTTGAAGGTACGATTCAATTGGAAATTTGCAATCACGGAACACTGCGAGTGCGAATAACCCCAGGAATGCGCGTCTGCCAACTAATCTTCGAACAAACCCTGCATCCCTGCAGTGCCTGCTTCCGTTTGACCCGGCGAAGTCATTGTAGCTGCGCCTGACGTCAACGGTGAAGACACTGCCTGTTGCCGACGAAGTTGGCGCTGGCTACGAGCTTGTTCTAACTTGCGATCGCGAGCCGCGTGGATCTCGGCCTGGCGTCCGGCGAGCCTGTCCTGCGGCGTCACATAACCGATGGCGCTGTGCAGTCGCACCGTGTTGTAGTGGTCCACATAGCTTTGAATCAAGCGGCGCGCATCGTCCAGGGTTAGCGGAGTAAGTGGCCGGATGCATTCTGTTTTAAGCGTTTTGTGCCACCTTTCCAGCTTTCCATTCGACTGCGGGTAAAACGGCGAGGTGCGCACGTGCGTCATGCCCGAGATACGAATGAACTCCTTGAAGTCGCGGGCGATAAACTGCGGTCCGTTGTCGGAGATGATCCGCGGCTTCGCTTCCGGATACTTCTCCTTGGCTCGTTCCAGAATCATCTCGATGTCCGCTTCCTTCATCGACTCCCGCAGATCCCAATGCACCAGAAGACGACTGCATCCATCCAGCACGCTGCACAAGTAATAGAACGTGCCCGACAGGTTGATGTAGGAAACATCGACATGCCAGTGCTGGTGCGGCTGGAGCGGCTGTTCGAAGCCGGTCCCCTTGCGCGACGGCTTCGGCTGCCAGCGCGACAGCATCCCGCTTGCTGCAACACGCGCCTTACGCTCGCCGGACTCACGGCCACCACATCGAGCATCTAACATCATGAACGTCAGTCGCCGATAGCCTTCCAATGGATTCTTCAGATGGAAACCGATGATGGCTTCCTTCTCCCACGGCTCCAACCAGAAATCTCGGGGCATCCAACCATTGTGCTCATTCGCTCGCCCATAGCGCTCGCGCCAGTCGTAGAACTTACTGGCCGTCACGCCCAACCAATGAATGAATCGTCCGACACGGATCTCGCTCTTCTCCGACCAGCGCCGGACGAAATCTACGACCTGATCCCGCACATCCGACGAGCCTTGTTTGCTAGCGGCTGGCGGGCGGAATAATGCCGTTCAGGCGCAAGTATTCGACGATCTGTCCATAGTGATCGAAGCAGTGGCCAACCGCTCCGGTGGCCAGCGCCAGCCGGGTCGCTGTGCCTTCCCCGAAGGGATTTTTCATTGGGGCGACGAGGTTTTTGTCGTTGACGCTTAATGTCGCCTTATGAAGGTATGCGAATGAATCCTTCAAGTATTTGATGATGTCAGCTTTGCTCGTCACTGAGTCCGGGCCGTTCTCTCCGCCCGTGTCCACGGGCGATTTCTCTCCCAAGATAGCGGCGGCCAATATGTAGTTGACTGCGGCCACGTGCTTGACCTGCTGGGCGAAAGTGCGAACGCCCTTGAACTCGCCGGCAGTAGGCACGAAAGAGTACTTGTCCTCGGGCATGGCGTCGGCGGTGGGCACGAATTCGCTTTCCACGTTAGTGACGGAACGGTCCAAAACCTGGCTTACGGTTTTGGGTTCTGGTTTCGCGGCTTGAGCGAGAGCGATGCCGCTGAGCAAGAGCAGACAGGCAGACATCTTGTGAACTTTCTTCATTAATTTTCTCCTTATAAGGTGTGACGAAAATCGCTATCAGAGACCACGTGGTCTCTGGTGCTTCCTGCACGAGCGCGGGCACTCGCGCCTACAGTTAATCTCGGACGACTGACGGCGTTAATTCCAATTGCTGCGACGTGAGGCGATGGCGGCGGACTGCCAGCAGTCCAACGACCATCGCGACCGCCGAACACAACAGTGCTGCCGGAACGCCAACTCGAGTCGCCAGGGCTCCCCAGACCGTGCTACCCAATGCCATGCCTCCCTGCAGAACCAGCAGGTACATGGACAGCGCACGCGCGCGCAGAAATGATGGGCACATGGTCTGCGCTGCAATATTCAGGCAGGCAAGGATTCCGATCCACGCTGTGCCGCCGGCAAACAATACCAGACACAGGAGAGAAAATGTCTGGACGCGTCCGGCGGCGAAGGTCATGGCGGCGAACAGCAGAATGTCGAAAGCGACCAGCCCATCCACGGAAAATCGATTGCGTACGCGCGGCAGAACGGCCGCACCGGCCAGAGCTCCGAGGCCGAAGAATCCCAGCAGCAGGCCGTATCCAGTCGCGCCGTGCGGACGAGCAAGAATCGGCAGCAATGCCGGCAGAGAACTCGCGGCCAAGCTGAAAGCTCCCGTCCGAATCAGGATGGACCGCACCTGCGGCGCGCCGCGAACATAACGCAGACCCGCGACCAGAGCGTCGCGCACGCGGCCGGTTGCGACGTGCTCGTAGTGGGGACGCTTCCAGCGATACAGAAAGAAGATCACGCCGAAAAACGATGCCGCGTTGAGCAGAAATGCGACGCCCGAGCCCGCCGCCGCGATCACCAGTCCGCCGAGCGCGGGGCCGAAGGCGCGAGCCAGGTTGAAGCCGACAGAATTCAGGGCCACCGCGGGGGCATGATTTTCCGGGCGGACAACCTCAGGAGTAATGGCCTGCCACGCGGGGTCGTTCATGACCGCGCCGAGTCCGAGGATGAAGGTGAAGAGCAAGAGCATCCACGGCGTCACATGGTGGGAAAGCGTGAGCACGCCGAGCACTCCCGCGGCCACGACCATCCAGCTCTGGGTGATGAGCAGAAATCGGCGCCGGTCAACCATATCGGCCAGAGCGCCCGCGGGCAGAATCACCAGAAACACCGGCAGCGTCGTTGCGGCCGTGACCAGGCTGACCATCAACGGGGACATGGTGAGCTGCGTCATCAGCCAGCCTGCCCCGACGTTCTGCATCCAGGTTCCGGTGTAGGAAATTACGGCAGCGATCCAAAGCGAGCGGAAGAGTGGCTCGCCCAGTGGAGCCAAGGCCGAATTCGTCCGCTGCGGAGGCAGGCTGGCAGACGCCGGGATTTTGATGGCTTCCGACATGGTCAGTGGCTCGCCGTCCCACTCCGCCCCAATCGGGCTGAGTTCGAACGGCCATTCCTTATTTCGCCAGGCCCGCACCAGGTAAATGACGATGCCGGTAATCAGAATGACCAGCGCGTAGCGAACTTGTTTCAGCGAGTTGGTGCGGGAGACCAGCACAAAGATAAATCCGATCGAAGCCAGCAAAGCGGGCGTAGGATACAGCCACATGCGAAAAGGACGAGGCAAGTCAGGCCGCCGGATGCGCAGCACGATGACGCCGACGGCCTGCACCAGAAACTGCAGCGTAATCCGAATCACCACCAGCGCGGCGATCACGTCGGCCAGCGAAAAAAAACAGAACAGCACTGCCACTCCACCCAATGCCAATAACGAAACGTAAGGGAAGCGGTGTTGCGGATGTACCCGTGCGAAGGCCAGAAAATAATTGCCGTCAAGCGCGGCAGCGTAGGGCACACGGGAGTAGCCCAGAAGCAGCGAGAAGACCGAAGCAAAAGCCGTCCACATCACCAGCGCGGTGACCAGATTTGCCGCCCAAGTCCCATAGATCCTCTGCATAAAAATGGAAACCACATATAAGCCGCGATTGGAGTGGCCGGTGTATGTAATCTCCTGCCAGGGCACCACGCCCAGAATACTGATGTTCATCAACACGTATAGACATCCCACTAAAAGAATGGATAGCAGCAGCGCCCGCGGGATGGTCCTGCCCGGATCCTTCACTTCATCGCCCAGAAAGCAAACATTGTAATAGCCCCAGTAATCGTAAGTGGCGATGAGCATGGCCGATCCCAGGCCGAGAAAAAAATTGTGGGACAACGTAAAAGCATTCGCCGGAAAGCTGAAGGCGCGGGCGGCATTGAAGTGGGTGAATCCGGCGATGATGATCCACCCGATAGTGATCAGCACGCCGGCGAGGAGCAGTTTCGACATCCAGCCAATGCTGGTGATTTTGCGATAAAGCAGGATCACGGCCAGCACGACGACAAAGATTGCAACGAACGTGGCTCCCGACATCAGCCAACGTATTTGCAGCGGGCCCAGCAATGGAACATGCAATTCCCATAGATAGTCTGCGTATTGATGTTCGAGCCCGGGCCAAAAGTAGGAGGCGTAACCGGCCAGTCCGATCGCCCCCGACGCCACCGAAAGCGGCGCACTGAATGAAAGCTGCCAGATGAAGAGAAAAGAAATCAGCCGCCCCAGGCGGCGCGAGCCGTAGATCTCACGCAGATAGTTGTACGATCCACCCGACTTCGGCATGGCCGCGCCCAGTTCCGCCCACACCAGTCCATCACACATGGCAAAGATTGCGCCCAGGATCCAACCCAGCATGGCTTGCGGACCGCCCATCGCCCCTACGATCAACGGGATCGTGATGAACGGACCCACCCCGATCATGTCGATCATGTTGAGGGCGGTGGCGCTGCTGACGCCAATTCCGCGGATCAGGGGCGGGGAAGAGTCGTAGGTCGGGGAACCGCCGAAACCGTCGTTGGTCCTTGGTCGTTGGTCGTTGGCCTTAGCCATAGGGTGCATTTCTAAATGCGCGAGTTTGTTCTATGCGGAAGCCTTCACTTGCAATGGCCTCCAATACCTACGTTGCGGCCTGGGCCAACGACCAAGGGCCAACGACCAACCACGGTTCTCTTGGCAACGACGGTTCTCTTGCCAACGACGGATCTACTCGTGTCCCGCGCCCAGCAGATTCACATACAACCGAATTGCTCCCGGAACGCCGGCGGGCAGTTGGCGAAAGAACGCGTATCCGGCGTAGATATACGTGCCTTTGCCGTATCGCGCCCGCAGCAGGCCGCCTTTAAGCGGGGGCTCGCCTGGATCATGAGATGACAGCAGAGGCTGGAAGTTGCTGGCCCACTGATCGGCGAAATACAAACCTCGCTCCTGCACCCAGCCGTCGAAATCGCGCTGCGTGATGGGGTTGGGATAATGGAAAACGCTGTCTTCGGGAGTGAGAATCTCTATCGGGGCTTCCTCGACAGAAACCCGGCTCCGGCTTAAGGTCATGGGGAACGGCGTGAAGTGGCCGTTGTTGAAGTCGCCCGTGCTGGCGTTGTATTGCACGATCAGCGTTCCACCCGCTGAGACGTAATCCAGCAATTTCTTGTTGTTGGCCGCAACATCCTTCTGGGTGTCGTATGCCCGAATGCCAAGAACGATGGTTCCGTATTGCGCCAGGTTTTCGCTGGCAAGTTTTTCCGCTGGGAGCACAGTGACATCAATCCCGATCTGCTGCAGCACCGTCGGAATCTCATCCCCGGCGCCGGGGATGTACGCAACCTTGAGATCTTTCGGGATCTTCACATCCACGATGCTGACGCGCTGCAACGCGGGTTGGTAGTAGTAGGCGCTGGCGAGATCTTCACGAGTCACGAAGTTGTAGCCTTCGCTGTAATTCTTTCCATTGGCCGCGAGCACGGCGCGAATCTGGGCGTGGCCTTCTTTCAGACTGCCGGGAACCACTCTGAACTCAAAGTGTTTCTTGTCCCCGCGCTGGTGCAACTCCACGGGAATTTCTTTGGGCTCGATCTGCCAGTCGGCGGGTGCCTCCAGCCGGAGACTGCCGCTCGAAACACCGGTCAGGTTCGAACTCACGCCGACCTTGACTCTGCGTTCGGAACCATTTGCGATCGGAATGATCTGCTCGCCCGGCTCCAGTTCGACCGAGAACGCCGGAACCACTGCCAGCGGACGCGTCTGCTCTGCTCCCTTCTCATCGGTAAACGCCACCAGGACCGGATTGGAAATTTCAGGCAGGGTCTCGGGCGTCTTCGGCGCGACGCCACGAGTTCGAGGGACGAGGTCGGGCACATCGTAGTGGGCGCTCACTCGAAACGGGGTTGGCGGGAAGGGTAGCGTCTGATATTGCGGCTGGTCCACGGCATACACGCCGTCGCGTTCCGGATCGCTGCGGTGCAACGCGGGTCGCGTGGGAGGCGTGTTGGGCGGCAGATTGAGGTGGAAATCCGTCTGATAATCCTTCCCTGGCTGCACCGGCGGAATGTGCTCTCTTTGTTCGCTGTCGTCTACCTGGCCTTCAAGAAATAGAGAACGCAATTGCAGCGCATGTGTCGAGCCGTTGTGCAGCTGCACCCTCACGGTGATTTTCTGGCCGGGAGAGATCGCGGCCAACGGGTCTTCTCCCGACGCCGGCGGAGATTCTAAAGCCTGCGGGGAAACCAGCGTGGCCTGTAGCGAAAGGTTGAGCGCAAGATTGAGTGCGATCCGGGCCTGCGATTCTTTCTCGATCAAACGGGACAGCTGGTCTTGATTGTTGTTACCGCGAAGTCGACCTTCGAGACGGCCAAGCGATTCGACCACCGAGAACAATGGCGCGGCAGCGTTGCCCGGATCCTTCTCCGCCGCTCTTACCGCCTCAGCAATATTCGCTTCGACTCCTGCGAGCTCGTTCCTCGCCGGGGCATCGGATGGAGAAATCAAGGTTCCCAAACTGGTGTCGATTCCATCGAAGAAATCTTTTTCGTGGCCATCTTTGTCCGTAGTGGGCGGAAGCACCGAGTCCACCAGCTTGTAGTAGGTGTAACGATCGCCCGGTTCAACCGACCAGCCACCTGCGCCTTGCGAAAGCTGGTGGCGCAATCCTTCCATCGCGAACTGGATGTACGACATGCCGAGCAGAGGATTCACGTGTCCCGTATTCAGGCGGATGGTGTAATTCTCCGCCGGGCAGGTGCTCGCCCCGAAGCCGCAGACGTTGCCGATATAAATTTTCTTGGCCTGCCAGGGTTGCAGGCCTTCTTTGATCTGCTCTGGGAAGCGTTTCGGATCCGCGGCCGCGTGGAACGCTTCTTGGGTAAGAATCGCGGACGCCTGGTGGTGCCCGTGTCCATCGCGATCCGTCCCGGAAAAGCGCGCCAGCAGCACATCGGGACGGAAGGTGCGGATCACCCGCACCATATCGCTGAGGGGAATGTCATGCCCTCCCCACTTCTGGAAGGTCTCATCCGGATTCTTGGAGTAGCCGAAGTCGGCTACCCGGCTGAAGCGTTGTTCCACTCCGTAATAGCGATCGGAAGCGGTAAGTTCCAGCGCGCGCAGCACGCCCAGCACATCGAAAAGATTGCTGCCTACCTTATTCTGGCCGCCTTCACCGCGAGTCAGGGTCATCAGCAGCGTTGTCACTCCCTTGCCGCGAGACTCGAGGGTCAACATGCCTCCATCTTCGTCATCGGGATGCGCGACGGTCTGCATCAGACGTGCCGTGGTCTGTAGGCGAATCAGCGTCTGCTTCAAGCCCGCCGCGCCGGTGTCCGGAGGCAGGGGATCGACGGGACTGGGCTTGGTCGCGGGAGCCTGGGCCTGGGTGGGCGCCGCGATCATGGAGAGCACCGCAAGCAGGACGAAAATCACGAACGGGATGCGCAGGCGCCGAAACCCAGGCCTTAAAAATCCATGACCGGCATTATTCATACGTATGGGATTGTGCTTGTCGGGGATGAGAGGCAAGATTTTTCCTGGTGTTCCTCTTCTATATGGATATGGACTGCGCGGGAAACGAAGAGTTAGCCGCTGACCGTGTGCTTAATCCTACCTGAGTCAGTGGCTCGGCGGCGGGGAGGTCACGGCTTGCTGGCACTCATGCGCGGCGGTGAGCAACTCGTCGAACCTGCGATCGCTGTGCAGGCCTCGCAGCAGCGGGTCAGAAAGCAGATTGGAGTGGGCGCAATAGTTCTGCTCGATTCCTGTCTTCAGCAGGTGGAAGGCCGCTTCTTTCTTGTCCGCGTAGGCGAAAAGCGCGCCCAGATAATAGGAGGTCTCCGGGTCCGGGTCGGCAGGTCCGCTGGTTTCAGCGTCATGAGCCATCCGGTCCAGTTCTGCCGCAGGCCGGAGGCCGAGCAACGCTTCCAGAAGGTCACGATGGTAGTGCGGGGCGTTGGCCATACGCTTAACGGCCTCGCGTGCTTCCGCCACCCGGCCTTCCCGGAGTAGTAGAGAAGGAGTGGCGTAGCTGGCCCATTCGGAGCCAGCATCCAGTTGGATAAAATCACGCGCCCGGTCAAATCTGCCCAGTTCCATGAAGGCCCAGGCACAGGAACGGAACGAGTAGTTTCCCGGTGCCAGGGTAAGCGCCGTATCACACTGGCGAGCTGATTCCTCCAGCATGCCGGCGTAACGCAGAACATAGCCCAGAGTAAAGTGAACCTGGGCGTTCTCGGGGCGGCGTTTGACCAGTTCCATGGCCGCCGCATAGGCCTTCCCCAACTCCCCCCGGTCCACATGATTGACAATGAGCTGAGAGGCCGCGGAGATTAAATTGCTGTCAAGGGCCAGCCCGTGCTCCAGAGCCACGTTCGAGCGCTGGTACATCTCCTCTCCGCCATTCGAGTAAGTGGAATCGTAATAGTATCTCAGGCCCACTTCGGACCAGGCCGGAGCGTAGTTCGGATCCAGTTGGACGGCGTGTTCCAGAGACTTGATGGCTTCACGATTGGGAGCGGCGTCGTGGGACAAGGCCACGCTGCGCAAGTAGAGCTCGTAGGCTTCCTGATTACTGGGCCGAGTGCTGGTTTCCAGGAAGCCGCCGGCTGCGCCCAACATCGGCAGCAAACCCTGGCGGACATGCTTGGCCATCTGCTCCTGCACGCCAATTAGATCTTGCGTGGAGCCGTTGAGGCTGGTTTGCCAGAGCAGCCGTTCCGTCCCAGTGTCGATCGCCTCGACCGTTACGAGGAGGTGATTTCCCTGCTTCTGGAAGTGCCCGCTCAGGACTGTCGCCACATGAAGCTCGCGGGCCACTTGCTTTAGATCGAGATCCGCGCTGACGTATTTTCTGGTGACAGCTAAGGGTCGAACGTCGAGCGTCCGCGAATAGGTAAGGGTATTGGCAATTTCGTCGGCCAGCGCGTAGCGGAGATAGTCGACGCTGAAGTCGCCGTTGAGGTTCTGCAGCGGCAGCACCGCAATCGAATTCTTGGCACCCTCGATACCACCGGCGCGATGCTTCACAAACCAGGTTCCAACCGCCGCCAGCACGGTGAGCAATAAAGCAGAGACCGCGATCAACAGATAACTTTGCGGTTTGCTGGAGCTCTGGAAGGTCTTGCTGGCCAGCCGCATCGGAGAGGTTTCTCGCCCGCTGGTCCGGGTCAGTCCTGATTCCGTCTCTTTCTTCAGGTGCTGCAGATCAGCTTTCATCTCTGCAGCATTCGCATAGCGCTTGTTGCGGTCTTTCTCCATCGCCTTCCCGATAATGGCCTCAAGTTCTTTGGGAAGCGTCGGGTTCAGAGTAATAGGGGATGGCGGCTTGGTATGCAGCACCGCATCCAGTGTCATGATCACGTTGTTGCCGGTGAAAGGCTTTTTGCCCGTGGCCATTTCGTAGAGCACAACGCCGAAAGAAAACAGATCGGTCCGCGGGTCCAGCTCCTCACTGCGCGCCTGTTCCGGAGACATGTAAACTGCAGTTCCAGGAATCACGCCCACGGCAGTCAGGGAATCTTCGATGGGCGTCTCTTCGCTGGTTGCCATCCGCTCATTGCGTAGCAGTTTGGCCAGGCCAAAGTCGAGGACCTTGGTCTGTCCGCTCGAAGTAATGAAGATGTTGGCGGGCTTGATGTCACGATGAATAATGCCCTTGGCGTGGGAGGCGGAGAGGGCGTCGGCTACCTGAATAGCGACATCGAGCAATTCCTCAATGTCCATGGCCTTGCCACGGATGTGCTGCTTGAGGCTGTCCCCCTCCAGCTTTTCCATGACGATGAAGGGATGGCCGTTATGATCCTCGACTTCGTGGATGGTGCAGATGCTGGGATGGTTCAGCAGGGAGGCGGCGCGGGCCTCGCGCTCGAAGCGCTCCATGGCTTTGCTGTCGCCGGTGAGGTTGTCGGGGAGAAACTTGATGGCGACGTGGCGGCCGAGCCGCATGTCTTCGGCCTCGTAGACAACGCCCATCCCGCCGCCGCCCAGTTTGCCCAGAATGCGGTAATGGGAGACCGTCTGGCCGATCATGGTCGTACTACTGCTCGAACTTTGGCCGGACGTTTCGCGGTCCATGGCGAAGCTCAGTCCCTTTAGGCGGTCAATGTTAGGCCGTGGGTCGAGTCTGGTCAACTAGTTGAAGGGCATGCCGGTGGAAATCCACCACGGACCCCGGGTGGCCCATCCTTGCGTTCTTTGCAAGGGTGGGATTCCACGGACTTTTGTCGCATGGAATTTCTCTCCGGTTGGGCCATTTCTGGTAGATACCAAAAACCCCACTCTTTCGCAAAAAGCGCGAAAGGGTGGGGCGCTCTCGAATTCTGAGATTGTGTCTGTGATCGTTCCAACGAAATTAACGCTATAATTCTGCCCACTCATGGCAATTTCCTCAGGAACGAAACTAGGGCCCTACGAAATACAGGCTCTGATTGGCGCGGGCGGAATGGGCGAGGTATATCGCGCAAAAGATGCGCGGCTGGACAGAATCGTGGCCATCAAAGTACTGCCTGCGTCTTTCTCCGCGAACCCTGACCGCATGCAGCGCTTTGCCCAGGAAGCCCGGGCCGCGGCCGCGCTCAATCATCCCAACATTCTTTCGATCTTCGATATCGGGGACGAGCGGGGATCGCCCTACGTGGTCTCGGAGCTGCTGGAAGGGGAGACCCTGCGCGAGCGTCTGCGGAATGGCGCGCTCTCCATCCGGAAGGCGATTGAATACGGATTGCAGGTGGCGCGGGGGCTGGCGGCGGCGCACGAAAAGGGTATCGTGCATCGCGACTTGAAGCCCGAGAACCTCTTCATTACCAGCGACGGCCGAGTCAAGATTCTGGACTTCGGTCTGGCCAAGCTTACCCGTCCGGAATCCGTGAGCGGAGCCGATGCGCCGACGGTCCATGGCGTCACCGAACCGGGCCTGATCATGGGGACGGCGGGTTACATGTCGCCGGAGCAGGTGCGAGGCCAGGCGGCCGATCCGCGGTCTGACATTTTTGCCTTTGGCGCAATCCTGTACGAGATGATTTCGGGCAAGCGGGCCTTCCACGGCGAGACCTCGGCCGACACCATGAGCGCGATCCTGAAAGAAGAGGTGCCCGAGCTTTCAGAGACTGCGCGCAACGTTCCGGCTGGCCTTGAACGAATTGTGCGGCACTGCCTGGAGAAAAATCCCTCGCAACGGTTTCATTCGGCCGGCGACCTGGCCTTTGACCTGGAGTCTCTGACCGAGATTTCCGCCACCAGCAGCAAATCTGGCGCGCAGGCTGCGCTGGCGCAAGTCCGGGGCGAGGAGTCTCACCGCAAGCTGTTTAGCGTGCTGGGTGCGGTCGCGCTGGCAGGGGCAATGATCGGTCTGGGCTGGTGGTTAGGGCGGGGGAGGAGCGCCACTGCGCCACCTGAGTATCAGCAAATTACGTTCCGCACCGGTTCGATTGGCAACGCCCGCTTTACTCCCGACGGCAGCGTCGTTTACGACGCGTCCTGGGAGGGCGGTCCGCACCAACTGTATCTGGCTCGCACCGATGATCATGGCTCGCGCGAATTGGGACTGAAGAATGCGGCCTTGCTTTCCATCTCGAAGAGCGGCGAACTGGCAATCCGGCTCAACACCGTTTATTTCGGCGGCTATGCCCGTTCTGGGACGCTGGCCAAGGTCCCGTTGAGCGGGGGAACGCCACGCGAAGTTCTGGACAACGTCCAGGATGCCGACTGGGCAGCGGATGGCGAGAATATGGCCGTCGTGCGCTTCGTCCCGGAGAGCGGCCACTGGCGGCTCGAATATCCGATCGGCAAAGTATTGTTGGACAGCATTAACTGGATCAGCCATCCCAAGATTTCGCCGGACGGCAAGCGTGTCGCGTTCGAGGACCACGAAAACACCGGTGGCGACGACGAAGGGTCGGTGGCCGTGATCGAGCCCGACGGGCATGAGCGCAAGCTCGCGTCAGGTTGGTCGTCGGTAGAGGGAATCCTGTGGTCACCAGCGGGCGACGAAATCTGGTTCACCGCCTCCGATAGCGGCAGCGCTGAGAACCTGCGCGGAGTCAACCTGGCCGGCAAGGTGCGCACGATCATCAACGTGCCGGGAGGTATGTGGCTGCAGGATGCACGCGGTGGATTGACGCTGATGATTACCCACCAGTTCCGTCTCGGAATTCGCGCCCTGCCGCCGGGAGGCAAAGAAGAAGTGGATCTAGGATGGTTCGGGTGGTCACTGCCGCGAGACATAAGCCGCGACGGCAAGAAAGTCTTGTTTGAGGAAGAAGCGGAAGGCGGCGGGCCGAACTACACGGTGTTTTTGCGCGACACTGACGGATCGCCGCCGGTCCGGATCGGGGAGGGTACTGGCGAGACAATTTCGCCGGACAATAAGTGGGTGATCACCAAGCCCGCAAAGGGCGGCCCGCTCAGCCTGGTGCCAACCGGCGCCGGCGAAGCCCGGCAATTGACCCACGACAACATCAGCTATGGGGCGGTGCGTTACTTGCCGGATGGCAAACAGTTAGTTGCATCGGGAATCGAGTCTGGGCATGGGGTTCGCGATTATCTGATTGATCTGAGCAACGGCAATTCGAAGCCCATCACCCCCGAGGGTACTTCCGGAGTGCGTCTGTCTCCGGACGGCCGCAGCGTCGCAGTGATTGGGCCGGACGGTAAATGGGGTATCTGGCCGCTCGATGGCAGCGGTCTGCGCCCGGTTCCGGGTCTTGAATCGAAGTACTACGTCTCCGACTGGTCGCCGGACGGAACATCGCTGTACGCGCTTTCCAGCCAGAGCCGCGAGGGCGCTGCCAAGGTCTATCGAGTAAATGTCACCACCGGCAAGATGGATTTCTGGAAAGTATTCGGCGCGAATCTTCCGGCGGGAGTGGCCAGCGTCGGGGGCCCACGCTTCTCGAGCGACGGAAGCGCATACGCCTACGTCTACTCACAAGTGCTGTCACAGGCCTACGTAGTGAAGGGCTTGCATTAAGTTCCCGAACTACAGAGGGTGCCCCGTTCCCCGTAGTGGTGCAACCTGAGAGTCCCCAAGAAATTGTCATTCCGAGCGCGGATTATCGCGCGAGGAATCTGCTGTTACGCTGCTGGCACAAAAGCAGATTCCTCGCCGATACACCTGGCTTCGGAATGACAAGGGGTTGGTTTTTTGTTGCAAACTCAACTCTTGCAAAATCCCCGCCCAAGCGGAGCTTGTACTGAGCACACTCGAGAGTTGTTAAACGTAGAATCCCGACGAGGATCCCACCCATTCCATATTTCGATTGTGGCTCAACGCCCATCATCAGCCCACGCCCCATGCGGATGATGGTCATCACCGGTAGCAGTTCATCCAGCCAGATGTACATGACGCGCACTTCCATCTTGTTGCCGCCGAACGGCGTTTCTACAACCGGTTCAAAATTCATGCGCTCCTGAAGAATGTACTGCGAACGCTTTTCCCTGGGGATGGCTGCCAGGTCCTGCGGCGTCACATTAATGATGACGCCCAGTCCGGCGAAGGAAAATAACGGTTTGACCACGAAGTGCTCCAGGTCCTTCGGCATCTGTTCCACTCGGTCCAGAAACCAGGTCTTGGGCACGCACTCGTGTTTCAGGTACGGCAGCGAGAACTTGCTCATGCGGAAAAACCAGTTGGGATGCCCGGCCCACTCCACTTCCAGATCGTCGGTGAGCTGGAAGGCAAGCTTGAGATCTTTGCGGACCATCTCGTCCACGATGGCTCGGTTGTAGATGCGCATGATCGGGGTCCGCTTACCCGCGTTCTCGTAGAAGAGAAACTTGCCGACCTTGTGGACGTCGGTGATCGCGACCGTTTTTATTCCCAACAGCTTCTCGGTTAAGAGAAAGTCTGGAAGAGTTTTTTGGTGCAGCGGGTCAATCTCCATGAGAATAACGTGCTTGGGATCATGGTCGCCGACGATGGCCCGGTGCAGCAATTTTTTGTAGCTCTCCCAATCGAGCCCGCCCAGCAGATATTTCAGGCTGGGGTCGAGGCGGAAAATTTCTTCATAGGATTGCGAGAGCATTGCCTGGTAGGCGTAGAGAGAAGGGAAGCCCGCACTCCCAGCTTGGGCTGGAGTGTGCCCGACGGGTCGCGGACCAGTCCAAAATCCACTTGCACAAACAGGGGCCGATTGGTTTCGCGCGGAACTCTGAACTGATCTGGAATCGCAGCCGACGAGGCCTTGCGATACTCGATGCCGTTCAGTTGCTGGATCAGTTCCTTGCCGTACTCCGACATCTGATCGAGCAATGGCTTCGGCAAAAAACAGGGCGTCTCGCACACGCGAAATTTTACAGGCGTCCCGCAGCGTTCTTCTAAGAGCTTGAGCAGCAGCTGATATTTTTCCGGGGTGTAGTTCGCGTTGAACTGCTGTCGAAGGGCAGGAATCATGATCAGGCTGACATTTACCACAGGCCACGTGGGGACAGCCGAGGGCGGCTGTCCCCACGTGGCCTGTGATAGCCGCCTACGCTTCCAGCAGAAACTGGCCGTTGCGCATGATCTGCGCCTCATCCACCCAGATGTCAAAAATCCGCCGACGACGTCTATGTGCGTGGAGCAGTCC